>JBGQGG010000005.1:0-251598 GCA_041497335.1 Pyrinomonadaceae bacterium
GACGACGGACGTGACGGGAATAGCGCACCTGCCGGAGGGAGTGGAGATGGTGATGCCGGGCGACAACGTGGAGATGAACATCGAGCTGATTGCGCCAATCGCGATGGAGAAAGGCCTGCGGTTCGCTATTCGTGAAGGCGGAAGAACGGTCGGGGCGGGAACGGTGAGTGAAGTAGTGGAGTAGGTTTTCGGGATCTCAGATTTGAGATCTGAAATTTGAGATCTGAGAGTGGAGATTTGAATTTATGCCGCGGGACAATATCACGTTACAGTGCACGGATTGCAAAAGTCGCAACTACGTCACTACCAAGAACAAGAAGACTACCACGGAACGTCTCGAGTTTAAGAAGTTCTGCCGGCGCTGCCGTAAGCACACGGGTCACAAGGAGACGAAGTAGAGGTGCCGGGTTACGGGCGCCGGGTGTCGGTTCAAGCAAATCGGCCGGCGCCTGACCGGACACTCCTTCACAAAGGGGTATAGTGTCAACGGTTAGCACGTCGGTCTCCAAAACCGAAAGTCCGGGTTCGAATCCTGGTACCCCTGCCAAGATCGTATAGAGAAGTTCGCGGATCGAGAGAAGAAGTGTCGAAAGAAGAAAACGAAGACGAAAACAGTGGCGCTCTGCCTGAACCGGCACCGGCGCGCGACACTTCCGTGGAAAAACCCATTGGATTTCCGTCTCCACGCGCGGCCAGATTTGGTGAGGGAGCGGAAGGTAGAGGGTCCAGACGTGAACGGGGGCTGGCCGGGCCGCGGACGGGATTCCTCCAGCGTACTTCGCAGTTCATGCGGGACACTCGCTCGGAAATGCGGCGAGTTTCGTGGCCGACGGCCAACGAAGTTAAGAACACCACGATCATTACTTTGATTGCGGTTATTTTCTTTGCCATCTATCTATTTGGCGTTGATCGAATTTGGTCGTTTCTGATCGAACATCTGCGCACCTGGCTCGGAGGCTGACGCAGCGAAAGACTTTTCAATGAATCAGTGGTTCATACTTCATACGTACTCTGGTCACGAGAAGAAGGTTTGTGAAAGCCTGAAAGCTCGGGTGGCAGGTACGGATCTGCAGGATGCGATTACCGAGGTGTTGGTTCCCACTGAGACAGTGGTCGAAATGCGCGGTAATAAGCGCGTTGAGTCGTCGCGCATGTTTTATCCCGGTTACGTGCTGGTACAAATTGAATGCGACGACCGCGGGCATATTCCCGACAACGTCTTTCACGCGATTCGGTCCACACCCAAGGTGACAGGTTTTGTTGGCGGGCAAAGTCCGACGCCGCTGACACCACAGGAAGTCGATCAGATCGTGCATCATGTTGCCGAGGCAGCAGAAAAACCCAAACCGAAGTTTTCATACGCGGCCGGAGAGACTGTTCGCATCAAATCCGGTCCGTTCCAGAGTTTCACCGGCAAAGTGGAAGAGGTTAACGAGGATAAATCCACGCTCAAGGTCACGGTAACAATCTTTGGGCGCTCGACGCCGGTTGAGTTGAATTTCCTGGATGTCGAGAAGGTAACGTTTACGGAAGAAGAATGAAGCCGAATCTCTCGTTTGATGTAGGCGAGACAGTGCGGATCAAGTCCGGACCGTTTCAGGCGTTCACCGGAAGAGTTAAAGAGGTTGACACTGGCAGGTCGACGCTAAGAGTTCTGGTTTCAATCTTCGGGCGCTATGAGCCCATCGAATTAGGATTCGCCGAGGTCGAAAAGCTGGGTTTTACTCAAGACGACAGTTAAGACCTGAAGTTTAAGCCTTCAGGCGGCAGTAATAGCTATGGCAAAGAAAATTACAGGATACATAAAGCTTCAGGTTCCGGCGGGCAAGGCCAATCCGGCGCCGCCAATTGGTCCGGCGCTCGGTCAGCACGGCGTCAATATCATGGAGTTCTGCAAGGCCTTTAACGCCAAGACCGCGCAGGCGGATCCGGACATGAAGATTCCGGTAGTAATCACGGTCTATGCCGATCGCTCGTTCACGTTTGAAACTAAGACGCCGCCGGCCGCTGACCTGCTGAAAAAAGCCGCGGGGGTCGAAAAAGGCTCGGGCAATCCAAAGAAGGAAAAAGTTGGCAAGCTCTCTCGCGCCAAACTGGAAGAGGTTGCCAAAACCAAAATGCCTGACCTGAATACTACGGATTTGCAGAGCGCTATTCGCACGATCGAAGGCACTGCCAGACAGATGGGCCTGACGATCGAAGGGTAAGAAACGCCGGGCGAAGTTCCCATCGTCCTTTTTGATTAAGAAGAGGGAGAGCTAACCGCTCGCTGGAACCTCGGAGTTGTAAAATGAAAAAGCACGGAAAGAAATATCGCACCGCGTTGGAAAAGATAGAACCCGGGCGCAAGTACAGTCTCAATGATGCAGTCAAGAAACTCAAAGAGATTGCCTTCGCAAAGTTTGATGAGACGGTCGAGTTGACGATGTGGCTGGGTGTCGATCCGCGCAAAGCGGATCAACTGGTGCGCGGTACGATTGTCCTGCCGCACGGCCTCGGAAAATCCAAAAAAGTTCTGGTCATCGCGCAGGGCGACAAGATCAAGGAAGCCGAAGAAGCCGGCGCCGATTTTGTCGGCGGCGAAGACATGGTGACCAGGATCAAGGGTGGCTGGCTGGATTTTGACGCGGTGGTCGCGACTCCCGATATGATGCGCCTCGTCGGCGCATTGGGTAAGGTGCTGGGGCCCCGCGGTCTGATGCCCAATCCAAAAACCGGCACGGTTACCTTTGACGTCAAGACCGCGGTGAGAGAAACAAAGGCGGGCAAGGTCGAGTATCGCGTGGATAAGACGGGAGTGATTCACACCGCGGTCGGCAAGGTTTCGTTCGATGAAGATAAGATCGCTGACAACACGCGCGCGCTGATCGAAGCCGTGGTGAAAGCAAGACCATCGACCGCCAAGGGCAAGTATATGAAGAAGGTAAATATCGCAGCGACGATGAGCCCGGGCTTGCTCCTGGACGAGGCGGCATTTGCCAAATAAGTGAGGAGTTAGGAATGAAGAACAGAGCACAGAAACAGAAGGACCTAGACGCCCTCGCTGAACAGTTTAAGAACGCAAATGCGGCGATGCTCGTCAGTTTCAAGAAAATGACGGTCGCGAAAGATCAGGAGCTGCGGCGGCAATTGCGCGAAGCCGGCGTCACCTACTCAGTGGTGAAGAACACTCTGGCGCGCAGGGCTTCGGCCGGGACTCCGCTGGAGCCGATGGCCGATCAGTTCAAGGGCGTGACCGCGGTAGCGCTCAGTGCGAGCGATCCGGTGGGGCTGTCAAAAGCGATCGCCAGGTTCACGAAAGCTAACCCGGACATTTTCAGCTTTAAGGTTGGACTCGTCGAAGGGAAGGTCGTAGAACTCAAGGAAGTAGAATCAATCGCCAGTCTGCCCTCGCGCGATGATTTGATCTCGAAAGTCTTGTTCCTGATTAATTGCCAGGCACAACGCCTGGTCACGGTGCTGCAAGCCGTGCCGCGTAACCTCGCGGTGGTCACGGAACAAGTGCGCGCGCAGAAAGAAGCGCAAGGCGTGTAACAAATTCGAAAATTCGAAATTCGAATTTCGAAATTCAATGGCGGCCGTCATGCTCCTGTCGGTGGGGCGGCTATGGCAAATGGCTGGCGAGTAGCGGCGATGTAGCCGTCAACGTGGGCCAAACGAAAAAGCAAGCCCGATGAATCGGGCTTGCGCGAACGAATGCAGGAGAACGTGATTCATCATGTCGGATAAATTGCAAGGAATCGTCGATCAGATAAAAGAGCTCACGCTGCTTGAAGCGTCCCAGTTGGTAAAGCTCATGGAAGAGACTTTTGGAGTCTCGGCAGCCGCCGCCGCGGTGGCCATGCCTGCGGCTGGTGCTGCGGGCGGTGGCGAAGCGGCCGCGCCGGCTGAAGAGAAGACCGAGTTTGACGTCATTCTTCAGGCCGCGGGCGCCCAAAAGATAAACGTCATTAAGGTCGTCCGTGAAGTGACTGCGCTGGGGCTCAAAGAAGCCAAGGACCTCGTTGAGGCTGCTCCAAAAGCGGTTAAAGAGGGTGTTTCCAAGGAAGAGGCTGAAACCGTCAGGCAGAAACTGGCGGACGCAGGGGCTACCGTCGAAGTTAAGTAGGATTCTCGAGCGCCGGCATGGTTCTGCCGGCTCTCAGAGTCTGACATTCTGGTCGCCGGTTCTGGTGGCTTGACCTTTCGTACCTGAGTGGTTAACTTAGGGGAGTATTGAGGCGCTGGCGTTACTCCCGGAAAAATCTGGAAGAATGCAATCGCTTTTGTGAAGCGGTCGGGGCAAGGTGCGCTCTGGCTGCTGCACTCGTCTGTGTAGCTCTCTAAAAGGGGGCAAGCGGCAAACCTCGCCCGCGAGTGTAAATTGAAAGAACAGGAACATCATGTCTGCAAACTTACTTGAAACTGTCAATACGGGATTAGGTCGGCGCACAAGTCAGGCGCCGGTACGCCACGATTTTTCCAAGATCAAGACCGCGGTGCCAATTCCTAATCTGATCGAGATTCAACGCGAGTCCTACAACCGTTTTCTGCAGATGGATCTACTGCCCGAAGAGCGCAAGGGCACCGGTCTGCAGTCGGTCTTCAAGTCGGTGTTTCCGATCTCAGATTTTCGCGAAACGGCTACGCTTGACTTTGTCGAGTACCAGATCGGCAACTGGCAATGTAAATGCGGCAACCTCGAAGGGTTGAAATATCTCCGCTCGGCGTGCAAAAGCTGCGGCACCAGTATCAAGGTGGATCCGTTGCGACCGGGCGAAACGCTATGTCACGTTTGTGGCACCTTTAACTCAGTTCGTCCCGAGCTCTGTCCGAACTGCGGCGAGCCCGTCGGTCTCAAGCACAAACACGATCAGCAGGAGTGTCAGGAACGCGGCATGAGCTATAGCGTTCCCCTGAAGGTGAAAATCCGGCTGACTGTCTACGACAAGGACCCTGATACGAACGTAAAGTCCATTCGCGACATCAAGGAAGAGGAAGTCTTCTTTGGCGAGATTCCGTTGATGACCGATAACGGCACTTTCATCATCAACGGAACTGAGCGCGTCATTGTTTCTCAGCTGCATCGCTCTCCGGGTGTCTTCTTTAAACGGGGACAGATTTTCGTCGCCAAGATCATTCCGTACCGCGGCTCCTGGGTCGAGTTTGAGTACGACCAGAAGAACCTGCTCTATGTGCGCGTGGGCAAGCGCAAGTTCCTGGCGTCGATCTTTCTGCGCGCCCTGGGCGTGTGGTTGAATTCAGATTTCAACAGCAAGTCATTCGGCAGCGACGGTCAGTTGGAAGAAGCCGTCAAGAACGCCTCGTTCAGAGATGAAGATCTGCTGCGAGCTTTTTATGTGGTCGATGAGGTGCGCGTCGACGATGGCGGCTTGATGGTGCAGATTCCCGAATCGGGACCGACGCACCTCGTCGGCATGAAGGTAGATTTCGAGATCAAGGGCCGTGGCCCCGATCCGATTGTGCGCAAGGGCAAAGAAATCACCAGGACCTCGCTCGAGGCTTTACGTAAAGCGAACATCGGTGAAGTTGAAATCGATCCCCCGCAATTCGAAGGCGCCTACGCGGTGGCCGACATCGTCAATACCGAAACCGGTGAAGTGATTCTCGAGGCCAATAATGAAATCACGCCGGCGAAGCTTCAGGAGATTGTTGAAAATGGCGTCACCAGCTTCTCAATATTCCTCCCCGAGCGCGACGACGTCGGTGTAGTGATCTCGCAAACCTTGAAGAAAGACACGATCAGCAAGCCGGTCGATGCCTTGCTGGAGATTTACCGCAAGATGCGTCCCGGCGATCCGCCGACCGTGCAGACTGCCTATCGACTCCTCGAGGGCATGTTCTTCGACCCGCGCAAATTCGATTTCTCGCGGGTGGGCCGTTTGAAATTCAACATCAAGATGGGCAAGCCCGAGATGCTCCGGATCGAAGATCCGCTGCTGGCGGCAAGTGATTTCTTCGAAGTTGTAACTTACGTCTTGAAGATGCGCCGCAACCCGGTTGATGACCAGAAGAAGCCGATCTATCAGGCTGACGACATCGATCATCTGGGTAATCGCCGCGTCCGGGCCGTCGGCGAGTTGTTGGAAAATCAGTTTCGCATCGGACTCGAGCGCATGGAACGCGCGATCAAAGAGAAGATGTCGATCCATCAGGAGATGCAAACGACGATGCCGCGGGATCTCATTAATGCCAAGCCGGTCACGGCTGCGGTGCGTGAGTTCTTTGGTTCGTCACAGTTGTCCCAGTTCATGGATCAGACCAATCCGCTTTCAGAGATTACGCACAAACGCCGCTTGTCGGCGCTCGGACCGGGCGGTCTGAGCCGCGAACGCGCCGGATTCGAAGTGCGCGACGTGCACCCGACTCACTATGGCCGTATTTGCCCGATTGAAACCCCTGAAGGCCCGAACATCGGTTTGATTTCGTCGCTGTCGTGCTATGCGCGGATCAATGAATTCGGTTTTATTGAATCACCTTATCGCAAGGTTGTCGACGGCAATGTGGTCGAGTTCGTGCGTGTTATCAATGGTGGTGATACGAAGTTCAAGCCCAACGACCATGTACCACAGGACGACGTGGATAAAGCGAACAAGCGCGTCGGCGCCGACGGCGACAAGGCGAGCTACGAACCGCACCCGTTTTATTTGACGGCCTGGGAAGAGGACAAACACGTCGTCGGTCAGGCCAACATCGAGCTGGATGAAAACAGTTACATCGTCAACGAGCGCAACGCAGCCCGTAGGGCCGGAGAGTTCATCCTGGCCCAGCGTGACGAGATCGAGTTCGTCGACGTTTCGCCGAAGCAACTGGTTTCGGTGGCCGCGTCGCTGATTCCCTTCCTGGAAAACGACGACGCGAACCGCGCGCTGATGGGTTCGAACATGCAGCGACAGTCGGTGCCGTTGCTGCGCGCCGAAGCCCCATACATCGGCACGGGAATGGAAGACGTAACCGCTCGCGACTCGGGCGCTGTGGTGATCGCCAAGCGCGATGGCGTGGTCGATTACACCGATTCGGAACGCATTATCGTCAAAGCGGATCACAACGTGGACGGCACGATCTCTCGCGAAGTGACGGCCGACATTTACACGCTGATCAAGTTCAAGCGTTCGAACCAGAACACTTGCATCAATCAGCGCCCGATCGTGCATGTGGGCGAGCGGGTGGCGAAGGGACAAGTGATCGCCGACGGTCCTTGTACTGACAGGGGCGAGTTGGCCCTCGGCCGTAACGTGCTGGTGGCCTTCATGCCGTGGCGCGGTTACAACTTCGAGGACGCGATTCTGGTCTCCGAGCGGCTGGTGAAAGAGGATTACTACACCTCGATTCACATCGAAGAACTCGAGATCGAAGCGCGCGATACCAAGCTCGGTCCGGAAGAAATTACCCGCGACATCCCGAACGTCGGCGAGAACATGCTGCGTGATCTGGACGAGAGCGGCATCATCCGGATCGGCGCTCAGGTCAAGCCCGGTTCTATTCTGGTCGGTAAGGTCACGCCCAAGGGCGAGACGCAGTTGACCGCCGAAGAGAAACTGCTGCGCGCAATCTTTGGCGAGAAGGCCGCCGACGTCAAAGACGCCTCGCTGGTTTCACCTCCGGGTATCGACGGCACGGTAGTCGATGTGCAGGTCTTTACCCGCAAAGGTCAGGAGAAGGATCAACGCTCGCTGTCGATCGAGCAGGGTGAAGAAGAGCGTCTGCGACGCGACCTGGAAGATGAGATTCGTATCCTGCACGAGCAGCGTGACGAGCGCATCTACGAACTGTTCGAAGGTCGCAAGCTCTCGCACGACCTGACCAGCAATCGCGAGGTAGTCATCCCGAAGGGGGTTCCAATCACTCGCGAGATGCTGAAGGCCGTCGAACCAAAGGCTTTGCGCAAAGCTCAGGTTGCTTCTTCGCGTGTCGACGCGGCAGCCGAAGTGAAGGAATACGAGGATCGCACAGAGCGACAGATCAAAATCCTTTCGGACATCTACGAAGAGAAGATCGCCAAGCTGCGACAGGGCGACGAGCTTTCACCGGGCGTCATCAAGATGGTGAAAGTTTTCATCGCCATGAAGCGCAAACTTTCAGTCGGCGACAAGATGGCCGGGCGCCACGGTAACAAAGGCGTGATTGCGCGCATCCTGCCGGAAGAGGACATGCCTTATCTTCCGGATGGCACGCCGGTCGAGATCGTTTTGAACCCGCTGGGCGTGCCTTCGCGCATGAACGTCGGACAGATTCTCGAGACGCACCTTGGTTGGGCCGCGCGCGTCCTGGGTCTCTATTTCGCCACGCCGGTTTTTGACGGCGCCACCGAAAAAGAGATTAAGCAGAAACTGGAAGAATCCGGAGCTCGCGCTCGCGAACTCGGACTTCCTGAGATCGTTAACGAGTCGGGCAAGGCCGTCCTCTACGACGGGCTGAGCGGAGACGCCTTCGAGCAGAAGGTGACGGTCGGCTACATCTATATGTTGAAGCTTTCGCATCTGGTTGACGACAAGATTCACGCGCGCTCGATTGGACCGTATTCGTTGATCACCCAGCAGCCATTGGGCGGCAAGGCGCAGTTTGGTGGACAGCGCTTCGGCGAAATGGAAGTGTGGGCCCTGGAAGCTTATGGCGCCGCACATATTCTGCAGGAGCTGTTGACGGCCAAGTCAGACGACGTGGCAGGGCGATCGAAGATCTATGAGGCGATCGTCAAAGGCGAAGCTGATTTCGATCCGGGCTTGCCGGAATCGTTCAACGTGCTCGTGCGCGAATTGCAGTCGCTTTGCCTCGACGTTGAGCTGGTGCAAAAGGACGGCGGTGCCGAAGAGCCGATCGCCGAGCCGCTGATCACTTCTGGGATATAGGTCCTATTGGTCCAATAAGTCCCATAGGATCTATTGGAAGAAAACCGGAGAACTAAAGTGTTTCGATTCCATCAAGAGAAAACGCAACTGGCGCCCGATTTTGAGGCTATTCGCATCTCGCTCGCTTCGCCGGAAAAGATCCGTCAGTGGTCGCACGGCGAAGTCACCAAGCCAGAGACGATCAATTACCGGACGTTCAAGCCGGAGCGCGATGGTCTGTTTTGCGCGCGCATCTTCGGCCCGGTAGCCGATTGGGAGTGTCTCTGCGGCAAGTACAAACGCATGAAGCACCGCGGCGTGATCTGCGACAAGTGTGGTGTCGAAGTCACGCAGGCAAAGGTGCGTCGCGAGCGTCTGGGCCACATCGATCTGGCGAGCCCCTGTTCGCATGTCTGGTTCTTCAAGGGACTGCCTTCGCGCATTGGCCATCTGCTCGACATTCCTCTGCGCGAGCTGGAAAAGGTGCTCTACTTCGAATCCTATATCGTCATCGATCCCGGCGACGTGAAGGAACTGAAAGAGCGAGAGCTGCTCTCTGACGAGCGCTATCGCGAACTCGCCCGTGATTATCCGGCCCAGTTCGTGGCCAAGATGGGCGCCGAGGCGATCAAAGAGCTGCTTTCGATGGTCAACATCGAGGAATTAGCCGTTGAGTTGCGGCGCAGAATGCGCGAAGAGACTTCGCAGCAGAAGAAGCTCAAGTATTCCAAACGACTGAAGGTTGCGACTTCGTTTCTGAAATCCGGCAATCATCCCGACTGGATGATCCTGGATGTGATTCCGGTGATTCCGCCCGAGCTGCGCCCGCTGGTGCCGCTCGATGGTGGGCGCTTCGCGACTTCCGATCTCAACGATCTCTACCGGCGCGTTATCAATCGCAACAACCGTCTGAAAAAATTGATGGAGTTGCGGGCGCCGGAAGTAATCGTGCGCAACGAAAAGCGCATGCTTCAGGAAGCTGTCGACGCGCTGTTCGACAATGGTCGGCGCGGGCGCGTGTTACGCGGAGTGAACAATCGTCCGCTCAAGTCGCTTTCCGGGACGTTGAAAGGCAAGCAGGGACGTTTTCGTCAGAACCTGTTGGGTAAACGCGTCGATTACTCAGGGCGATCAGTAATTGTAGTCGGGCCGGAGCTGAAGCTGCACCAGTGCGGTTTGCCGAAGAAGATGGCTTTGGAGTTGTTCAAGCCATTCATCTACAACCAACTCGAAAAACAGGGGCATGCGGCCACGATCAAACAAGCGCGCGAGATGGTTGAGCGGCAGGAGCCCGTGGTGTGGGACATCCTCGAGGAAGTCATTCGCGAGCACCCGGTGCTTTTGAATCGCGCGCCGACGCTGCACCGCCTCGGTATCCAGGCGTTCGAGCCGGTACTGGTTGAAGGCAAGGCGATCAAGATCCATCCGCTCGTCTGCACGGCATTCAACGCCGACTTTGACGGCGACCAGATGGCCGTGCACATTCCGCTTTCTCCGGAAGCGCAGATCGAAGCGGCTGTGCTGATGCTTTCTTCAAACAACATTCTCAGTCCGGCGAGCGGTCAGCCTATAGCCGTGCCTTCGCAGGACATCGTGCTCGGCATTTACTACCTGACGCGTGACAAGGAAGGCGCGAAAGGCGAAGGCCGGGTGTTCGCCTCGGGCGAAGAGGTTCTGCTCGCGCTGGATGCCAAAGAAGTGACGACGCAGACGCCGATCAAACTTCGCATCACCGGTGACTTGATCGATCTGACGCAAGAGCACGATACGCAGGACATTCTGCGCGCGACGGCCCAGGAGCAGATCCGGCGGGTCATCAACACGACCGTCGGCCGAGTGATCTTCAACGACTCAATTCCGGCGGGATTGCCGTACTTCAACGGCACGCTGCGCAAGAAGGGCTTGCAGTCGCTGGTCAACTATTCGCACATCCGGCTCGGTCACGAGATGACCGTGAAGATGCTCGACGATCTGAAGAACCTCGGTTTCCTGTACGCGACCAAGGCCGGGATCTCGATCGGCATTGACGACCTGGTGACGCCTCCCTCGAAGAAGGAAATTGTCGCCAAGGCCGAGAAAGACGTGATCACCGTCGAGCAGCAGTATCGCGACGGCGTAATCACCAACGGCGAGCGCTATAACAAGGTCATCGCGATCTGGTCGGAAGCCACGGACAAAGTCGCGAAAGAAATGTTCAAGGCGATGGACGATCGCGAAAAAGCGACCAAGGAAATGAATCCGATCCTAATCATGTCGGATTCCGGAGCTCGCGGTTCGGCGCAACAGATTCGCCAGTTGGCGGGCATGCGCGGACTGATGGCCCGGCCGTCGGGTGAAATTATCGAGACGCCGATCCAGTCAAACTTCCGCGAAGGCCTGAACGTGTTGCAGTACTTCATCTCTACGCACGGCGCACGCAAGGGTCTGGCCGATACGGCGCTGAAGACGGCCGACTCGGGTTACCTGACCCGCCGGCTGGTTGACGTGGCCCAGGACGTGATTATCTCGGAACAGGACTGCGGGACCTTAAAAGGTATTTCGTCGGCGGCCATCGTCGAAGGCGGCGAAGAAATCGAGAGCTTGCGTGATCGCATCGTGGGTCGCACGGCCCTCGAAGATGTAATCGATCCGGTCGAAGGAACGGTAATCGTTGAATCCAATCAGGAGATCGACGAAGACCTGGCCGCGGAGATTCAACGCTCGGGCGTACAACGAGTCCGCATCCGTTCGGTTCTGACCTGTGAATCGCGGCGCGGTTGCTGCATCAAGTGCTACGGACGCAACCTGGCGACCGGGCGTCCGGTGGATATCGGCGAGGCTGTCGGCGTAATCGCCGCGCAGTCCATCGGCGAGCCCGGCACCCAGCTTACGATGCGTACATTCCACATCGGCGGAACGGCGCGCCTGGAAGAATCTTCCAAGCACGAAGCCCGCGTCGAAGGCACGGTCAAGTACGTCGAACTGCAAACCGTCAAGAGCCGCAAGGGAGAGCGGGTCGCGATGAATCGCAACGGGGCGTTGACGATCATGGACGAGCGCGGCCGCGAAGTCGCGCGTTATCAAATTGTTTATGGCGCCCACATTCTGGTTGAGGACGGCAACCTGGTCGCCCAGGATCAGTTGCTGGCGACCTGGGACCCGTTCACCTTCGCGATCCTGACCGAAGTGGCCGGACGCGTGAAGTTCCAGGACCTGAAAGAAGGCGTTACGTTTGAAGAAGAAACCGATCAGGTCACTGGTCTGTCGCACATGGTGGTCAAGGACTCGCCGGACGAGAAGAAACAGCCGCGACTGGATGTTCGCAACACCAGCAACAAGGTGCTGAAGACTTACCAGATGCCGGTGCGCGCGAACCTGATGGTCAACGACGGCGAGGAAGTCGAGCCGGGCGATGTCATCGCCAAGATTCCGCGCGAAACGACAAAGACAAAAGACATCACCGGAGGTTTGCCGCGCGTCGTGGAGCTGTTTGAAGCTCGCCGGCCCGCGGAAGCCGCGGTCATGTCGGAAATCGA
Source organism: Pyrinomonadaceae bacterium (assembly GCA_041497335.1). Classification (GTDB taxonomy): domain Bacteria; phylum Acidobacteriota; class Blastocatellia; order Pyrinomonadales; family Pyrinomonadaceae; genus UBA11740. Next base: position 12,344 of record JBGQGG010000005.1, read on the forward strand.
CGGCACGGTCAAACTCGGTCCTATCTCAAAAGGCAAGCGCAAATTGATCATCGTCGGCGACGATGGGGAAGAGCGCGAGTACGACATCCCGCGCGGCACGCACATCAACGTGCAGGAAGGCGATCGCGTTCGCGCCGGCGAGGCGCTGCAGGACGGACCGCTGAACCCGCACGACATTCTGCGCGTGCTGGGGATGAACCGCTTGCAGGAATACCTGACCAACGAAATCCAGGAGGTCTATCGCCTGCAGGGCGTCAACATCAACGACAAGCACATCGAAGTAATCGTGCGTCAGATGTTGCGCTGGGTGAAGATCAAGGAAGTTGGCGACACTGAGTTCCTGCTCGAAGAGCAGGTCGATCGCTTCCGCTTTCAGGACGAGAACGAACGCGTGCGCGGCGAGAAGGGTGAGGTCTCTCAGGCTGAACCTTTGCTGCTGGGCATCACCAAGGCTTCGCTCTCGACTGATTCCTTCATCTCGGCGGCGTCGTTCCAGGAAACAACGCGCGTGCTCACGGAGGCAGCCATTTCGGGTCGCATAGATTATCTGCGCGGCCTGAAAGAGAACGTGATCATGGGCCGTCTGATTCCCGCCGGTACCGGCATGGAGTATTACCGCAACGTTGATATTGAGCGGGACGAGACCATTGGCGAATCTCAGCGCGAAGAGCTGGAAGACCTGCCCGAGATTCTCGGTGGCACGGAGTTGCCGATGCCTGAGCCGCATGCGGCAGTGCCGGCCACTATCGGGGAATCCGAGGCTGAAGAAGAAGACGAGCTCCAGGTTGCAGGGGTTGAGGACGAATAGCGCGGGTTTCTGTTCTCAAAAGCAACCACATTCACTTACCGGCGGGGTAGAAGCCTCGCCGGTTTTTCTATGCAATCTGGGCTTTGGGAAGTTGGGCTCAACTTATTGCTGGGAACGCATTAGGCGCCCCCGCTCTCCGGCGTCAATCTGACCGGCAGTGTTCCCGGATCAGACGTTCTGTCTTTTGTCACCTATCTTCTCGCGTCGATCTTTTGATCTGATGGACTCATTCGGGTCACTTTGAAGCTAGCGTTGATGCGTTATCACGACAGTCACATTGCTTGTTGTTCGACCTGCCCTCGGTAGGTAGAATCACTTTGCTCCCGCCCTCACGCGTTGGATTAGCAACACAAATGGACTGAATAAGGAGATTAGGTAACACCCTTGACTGTTCGTAGACTGTTTCTCGGCTTGCTTACAGCCTGTTTAGTTTTGTGTGTGACTTTGTGCGTGACCGGGAGCGTGGCTGCACAGAGCAGCGAAACTGATTCTCGACAAACACGCACCACCCTTGAATCCAATGGCGCGACGCGACTGGAGACAGACATGTCAGTGCCGCCACTGGTGGAAGAGCGCAGGTCTCGAATGGTTGGATCGGTGCCCTCGGCCCCGTCCGTACCGCTGGCAACTGGGCGGTTTGATCGACTTTTGTTGACGGCCATTGAATCGCACCTCGGTTCGCCTTATCACTATACGGGAACCGGTCCGGATGCTTTCGATTGTTCAGGTTTTGTGTGGCGCACTTTCCAGGAAGCCGGCTTTGATTTCAGCCGTGGACCCGCGCGATCGTACTGGGCAGCTTTTGCCGCCCCGGCGAAGGAAGAGCAATTCAAATTCGGTACGCTGGTTTTCTTCAGCGGCCTGAGCCATGTCGGCATCGTGGCAGACGAGAAAGGCTTCTATCACGCCTCGCGGCATCATGGGGTTGTCTATTCTCCATTTGATGAATACTGGCTGTCGCGCATCGACGGTTTTCGCCGCATGCCGTTCGAGTCGATGCCACTGCCGGCCGCAAATGCGAAGCCGCGCACTGCTAAGCCTGCAACCAGCGCTGAGATCGTTGAAGACAACGAGCCTTAGGCAAATGTGTTAACGGAAAGTAAGAAGGCCGCAGCGGATGATCCCGTTGCGGTCTTTTTTGATTGCGTGGAAATGGAGTACTAGCCAGACAGGCGATTAGGTTGTCGATAATGAAGGCCAGAATTCTTGCCTTGCTCGCGTCGCCAATAAGATCCATCTATCTAAAACGATCGTTGAGGGTTAGCTCTTGTACACAAACCCCGACTGTCGCTCTTTGTCGCGCTTTTCCCAGACGGCGATGATCTTTTCAATAGCGATGTAGCAGGTCTCGCCATCGTCATCTTTCAAATGCAGCACGCCGCCTTCAACCTTAATTACTTCGCCACGCATGCTGGAAGTGGCGCCACAGAAGACATCGATCCTTCGGCCGGTAAGCGTTTTCAGAAATTCTTCCATTTGCGTTAGTTACTTGTCGCCGTTTCGAAACGTGATCTGCACCAGCGGTACCACCGTATCGTCGCCCTGCTGGATGCGCTCGAATTGGAGCAGGTCGTAATAAGCGCAACGGACCCGATCAGGAAAGTTCTGGCAGACCAGCGGCCGCGCGTCATAGACGGTGCACTGGCGCGTGGCGGGGTCGAGGAATTTGCACGCCTTGCCGAAAATCGGATCGGCCTTGCGCCGCAGTATTTGCTCGCCTTGCCAGGTAGTTGTGAACCGTCGCCGGGCCGTTTCAACGTCGACTCCAAAGTGAACCGCCAAACGTTTGATGTCGCGCTCTGTAACCTGCACTCGCTCGTATATCGAGCAGCAGTATGCCGGACATTTCGTACAGTCGTAGTAGCTTCGCTCGGTTTCCGTCGTTGCCATCCCTGGTTCGCTCGCTATCGTCTGCTGGATTTCTGATATTCAGTTAGCAACAGCTTCATGAACTCTTCACGACGTTCGTAAAGTCGCCGAGGCTGTCGAGGTTTGTGTCTGGCTAAAGCATACCCTGTGATGATGGGCAGCGCCACCGTTGAATCGAGGTAGCACACGACCGCGTCGGGCAAACGCTCAGGATCGACTTTGCCCCACGACACCGCCTCGCCCGGCGTAGCGCCGGAAAGTCCACCGGTGTCAGCACGCGCATCGGTGACCTGCAGAAAGTAATCGTGGCCGCGTTCGTCAATGCCCAGGACCTCCTGAATCTGGGGCTCAGTTTGCAGCGCGAAGTTCTTTGGCGAACCGCCACCGAGAATGAAAATCGCCGACTTTCCAGCCTTCTTTCGGCGGCTACCCTTGACCTGGTCGCTACTCCCGCTCCCGGTCCTGTAACTATCGTGAATCAATCCACGTTTGGCTGCCAGCACGATCGCTGCTGTCTCGTTCACGTCCAGCGAAGGATCGAAAGCCAGCTTGTTTCCCTGCAAAGCCTTGGCCGCGACGTTCATGCCGATTGATGAATCGCCCGGAGAGGAAGTGTAAAGCGGCACCGCATATTCGTGGGCCGCAGCCAGCATAGACCGGCTCTTCAATCCCAGTTTGCGCTCGCGTTCCCAGACGTATCGTCCCGCCAGGTAATGAAATTCAGCAGTCGACATCGGTCGCTGGAACTCGGGCGCTTCAATCACTTGGCGAAAGAACGCGTCGGTATCCAACAGCACTGAATAATCGAAAAAGATGTCGTAAATGCGCACGACCTCTGCTTCCCGGAGGACGATGTCGGAGGTTTGCGCATTGCCTTCGTGCATCGCCAGGCCGATGCCGAAATGCGTGTCGTGGTAAAAATTGGCGCCCGTCGAAATGATCCAATCGATAAAGCCGGCCTTGATCAGCGGAATCAACGCCGACATGCCGAGGCCCGCGGGAGTCAACGCTCCGGTCAACGTCACGCCAACGGTGACGTCGGGCTCGAGCATTTTCTGAGTAAACAGCCAGCAGGCTTCGCGCAGGCGCGCCGCGTTGTAAGCGAGGAATGCATCGTCGACCAAATCGGCGAGTTTGGTGTCGCCGGTAATCGGCTTTGGATCGATGCGCCGGCCGCGCAGAAATTTGCTTTGCTTTTTCGCCAAGACTCTTGTGAATTAGATTTTTGATTTACTGAACGCGAAAGGGAATAGTCGGCGAGTCAGCGTGTGTTGTCAACCGCGGAAGTCGCGAGTATGTCATTACGTTTTTCTTCCCCTCCCCGCTGGGGAGGGGATTGAGGGGTAGGGTTTTGGCGATGCCTAAGGCCCTCTCCCCGTCCCTCTCCCAGAGGGAGAGGGAGATAGGAATTGAGAGCGGACCGGCGCCCCTTGTCCGGATTCCGTAACGGCAACTTTCTGGAGACACTCGCGACAGAGACAATTACGATAGCGACTCTTCAGTTCAGCGCGCGTTTCGTCACTCAAACTGATCTCTGAACACCAGCAGCCGCTAAGTTTCGCACCACACGTGAAGGGCCCGCCGCAGGCTTCGCAAACCGCCGGTTCCCGGTGTCGAGTTGAGAAGAACCCCAGGAGCTTAGTCAGTTTCATCTTCAACGGTTCGCGGCCGCCTCGCCGCCCCTGGCTCGCCTAAGCCTCAATCGCCCGATGCGTTTTTCGTCCGCTTCCAGAACTTCAACTTCGAGACCGCGAAAAGTCATGCGCTCGCCCTGACGTGGCACGCTTCCTTTTTGTGCGATTGCGAGGCCGGCAATCGTCGTGAAATCGTCGGCTTCGATTTCCATGTGGAACAGCCGCTCGATTTTTCCAATCTCAGTGCCGCCCAGCACTTCATAAGCGCCGTCGTCTGCCGCCACGATCTCTTCCGGCTCCTCGCCGCTGATGTCTTCGTCTTCGATCTCACCTACGATCTCTTCCAGGATGTCCTCGACCGTTACCAGACCGGCAATCCCGCCGTATTCGTCGATCACGATTGCCAGATAGGCGTGCGCCTTTTGCATTTCTTCCAGCAGGCGGGCCAGCGGTTTTGTTTCCGGAATGAAATAAACGGGCCGTACGAAGGGCGCTATCGGAGAATCAGCCTGGTTGTTGGTCCAGCAATGCAAAAGGTCGCGCACATAAATAAGACCTTCAACGTTGTCGATTTGATCGCGAAAGACGGGCAGCCGTGAATGTTTCGTCTCGAGCATCACGTCGCAAGCCTCGCGGGCTGTCGCGGTGTTGGGCAAAGCGACGATCGCTGTGCGCGGCGTCATGACTTCGCCCACTGACTTGTCTCCGAACTCAAAAACCGAATGGATCAGTTCGCGTTCTTCCTCTTCGATGATCCCTTCGGCTTCGCCTACCTCGATCAAGGCCTGGATATCGTCGTCGTTGTCCTCGTCTTCTTCTTCGTCGGTCAATTCTTCCAGTTCTTCCTGCTGCCGCAGACGATCGAACGAGCGGTGCCAGGGCTCTGCCGCAAAGGCGAGCACGCGATAAAACGGTCGCAGCACCGGCAACAGCCGCAGCAGCTTTCCCTCCGGATTACGCAGAGAGATCATCCGCGGAATGAACTGGCGAAAGATTCCCGCCAGCACCAGACCCGAAGCCAGCGAGATAAAGAGGGCCAGGCTGTTCGCCGAAAACCATCGCAGAGAGATGAAGGTGATGAGTACCGAGAAAACCACCAGCAGAATCTGGATCGCGGCCGAGAGGGTAAAGCTGAAGCGGGACCGGTTCTCCAGAATCTCTTTGAGGAAAGGAGTGTATCGCGCGGTCGGATGCTCTTCTGCTTCGGCGGCCAGACGTCTTAGTCCGACGTCGCTCAACTGGCCGAACGCCATGTCCACGCTGGCCAGAAATGTCAGGGCCAAAAGCAGGAAAAGGCTGATGCCTAATTCAATTTCCATAGGGCGAGTCAATCGTAAACTGTCAACCGTGAACTGTAAACCGGGAACAGTAAACCGGGAACGGTAAACCGGGAACGGTAAACCGCAAAACAGGGAATTATCTGTTCACGGTTACCGGTTCTCGGTTCACGCGTTAATTCCAAGACGCTTTCGAAGTCTCATTTCCAGCCGGTTCATTTCGCCGTGATCGGTTTCATGATCGTAGCCGCATAGATGCAGCAGCCCGTGCAGAATCAGTTGCTTGACCTCGTGCGTAAAGCTCAAGCCATGCTCCTTCGCCTGGGCCATCGCCCGCGGCACCGAAAGGACGACCTCGCCAAGCTGCGATCCGTTCTCGACCTCGAATGGCTCGGCTTCGCTGGGAAACGAAAGCACATCCGTAGCGTAATTCTTGCCCAGAAATTGACGATTTAATTTCTTGATGGTTTCATCGCCGACAAACACAATCGTCGCGTTCCGTTGGCTGGCGCCAATTGCTTGCAGAGTTTCCTCGCCAAATTCACGCCACTGCTTCGCGTTAATCTTGCGGCGCCGTTGACGATTTACGACTTCGATCATTGCCAACTTCCGATTGCCCGTTGCCGATTTCAGTTAACTAAGAGAGCGATTTGAGGGCGCTCGTTGGATTTCGAATTGGCAATCGGCAATTGGAAATCGGCAACGCCTCAAATCTCGCTCTTCTTCGTATGTGTCTCGTAGGCCTTGATGATCATTTGCACCAGCTTGTGCCGGACGACATCCTTATCGGTGAAGTAGATGAAGTCGATGCCATCGATCCCGGCCAGCACGCGCTCAGCTTCGATCAGGCCGCTGCGTTTGCCGGTGGGCAAATCGATTTGCGTCACGTCACCGGTAATAACCGCTTTCGAGCCAAATCCGATTCGCGTCAGAAACATCTTCATCTGTTCGCTGGTGGTGTTCTGCGCTTCGTCGAGGATTACGAAAGCGTCTGACAGCGTGCGCCCGCGCATAAACGCCAGCGGCGCTATTTCGATGACGCGCTTTTCCAGCAGGCGAGTCACGCGCTCGTAATCAACCAGGTCGAACAGCGCATCGTAAAGCGGTCGCAGGTACGGATCGACTTTCTCCTGCAAATCTCCGGGCAGGAAACCGAGCTTCTCGCCGGCTTCGACTGCCGGGCGGGCCAGCACGATGCGATTCACTTGCTTTTGCATCAGCGCCTGCACGGCCATCGCTACGCCGAGATAAGTCTTGCCGGTGCCTGCGGGGCCGATTCCGAACACGATGTCTTTTTGTTGAATCGTCTCGATATAACGCCGCTGCATCGCCGATTTCGGCGCGACCTGTTTCTTACCGGCCGGACTGAAACGCGATCGCGTGAAATAGTCGCGCAGGCTGTAGGCGCGGTCTTCGGCGATCTGCGCGAACGCCTCGCGCAGTTCCTTGTCGGTAAACTGCCGTCCTTCGGCAAACAGTTCTGAGAAGTCCCCCAGAATTCGCTCGACCGTTTCAACGTCTTTCGGGTCGCCGTCAACCGCGAGGGTGTGACCGCGCCCGTTAATCTGAACATCGAGCAGCGACTCGAGATACTTAATGTTCTGGTCGTGAACGCCGAAAAGCGTTTCCAGTCCCCGTGGTGGAAGCTCGATTTGCTTCAACTGATGAAAATATCTCCTGGGTAAGCAGTAGCTGGATTGAGGGTGTGAGCTTGCGGAATGCTCTTTCGCATAAGTGCGTCTCGGACGCTACTACACGGTAACTGCGTTGTCAATTCTCCGGATAACCGGCTCTCCGGATAACCGGCTCGGTCGCAATTCAGATTTGCGCAGTGGCTTGGCGTTCTCTGAAGGTTCCCTTGTGGCTTTGCCACAGCCCGGTGCGGTAAGGCTCTGCCTTACCGGCGTCACTGTTTTGGGTAAAGGTCGAGGCTCAGCCTCGACCGCACCGAGGCGTAGCCTCGTAAAAGCAAAACGCGGAAGCACGGAAAGCCGTAGGCTTTCCGCACTGTGCGGCGGCAAAGCCAACACCCCGATGTGCCGCAGCGAAAAGCACCAACCGATCGTATCCAGATGAGAGGAGCTTGAAATGCTCCTTGAGGTTGAGGCCGCCAACTGCCTGCGATATAGTCTCAAGCAGGCTTTGCTGCGGAGGGGTCGCATAATGGTAGTGCAGCGGTCTTGAAAACCGCCGTCCGAAAGGATATGCAGGTTCGAGTCCTGTCCCCTCCGCCATTTCTTTTCAACGACTTACCGCGAGTCATAGGCTCGCATCTCGCCGTTTTCAAATATTTGCACCTGCAAGTTTGCCAGCCCCATTGGTTGCCGGCATCAGATGGATTATTTCATCCATTTTGATCGCCACAGCTCCCATCCAAGGCTCCTCGAGAGCCGGCATTCCCTCCCGTTCGATCGTGCGCGCCACTATACATTCCATTAAGGCATGGCCTATCATCACAACTTTCGTACGCGCTTAGATCAGTGGTACAGAGTGCTTTAAGAGGGCTTCCTTTCCTCATGCCCGCAAAACACTCGTGACTTACTTTTACAACTGTTTGGCTTGTTTCTTCATGGAGGGTAGATGATCGGGCAAAGGCTTTCTAACCGATACGACATCAGGGCGGAGTTGGGTCGCGGCGGAATGGGCGTCGTCTATCGGGCGCATGATCCCCTATTGAACCGCGAAGTAGCCGTCAAGCTTATTCCTCCAACACTGCTGAGCCCCGACACGGAACAACGCTTCCAGCGCGAAGCGCAGTTGGTGGCCCAGATGGACCATCCCGCGGTGGTGCCGATCTTCGACTTTGGCAAGCACGAAGGATCATTGTTCTTTGTCATGCCCGTCGTCCAGGGAACAAATCTGCGCTGGTTCCAGCGTGAAGGCGAGCTCACGCTGGGCGAGGTTATCGACATCGGGGTTCAGGTTGCCGAAGCACTGGAATACAGCCACTCACGCGGCGTAGTTCACCGTGATATCAAACCGGAGAACATCATGGTGGCGCGTGAGGATGGCGCCCGCGTCAGAGTTCGGATTATGGATTTTGGTCTCGCCCGAGGGGCTACCGAAAGTCGCATCACCAAGACCGGCACTATTGCCGGCACGCTGTCCTACATGAGTCCCGAGCAAGTTGCGGCTAGTGGTGTGGACCATCGTTCGGACATCTACTCTCTGGGTACTGTGCTGTACGAGTGTCTTACCGGCGAACCGCCATTCTCAGGTGAGCTCCAGTCCATTCTCTATCGCATAGTGCATGAGATCCCACAGCCGCCGCGCTCATTGGGTGCGGACATTAATGAGGACCTCGAGGCAGTCATACTTGCCTGTATCGCCAAGGATCCGGGCAAAAGACCGCAGCGCGCGAGCGAGGTCGCTGATTCTCTACGGCGTTGCCAAACCCGACTGCACCAGAGCGATCTGGGCAAATCGGTGGTATTGACAAAGACACTGATGCTGCCGCGCGTGGCGCTGTCTCCGTTCATCGGCCGCGAGAAAGAACAAGCTGAGTTGCAGAAGCGACTCAATGGCGCCATCAGCGGTGAATGCCAATTTGTCGTGGTTTCAGGTGAACCCGGCGTCGGCAAGACACGACTGCTTGACGAGATCGAGAACCTGGCGAAAGCCCGCAAACTGCTGGTGCTTCATGGGCGATCAATTGAACAGGATGGCGCCTTTCCGTACCAGGGATTCTGCGAGGCTATTCAGGAATATTTCCGAATAAGGGATACCGCCAGCTCTCCTGACAACATGATCGAGCTTTCAGATGTTGCCCCTGATCTCGTGTCGCTGTTTCCCATGCTTACAGAGATCAGTGAGATTCGCGCCGCCGCGACCGGCGATTCAAAGTTGGCCCAGACCGGCGGATCGCTTGGCGGCTCGCAGGGACCCGAAACCAGAACTCAGGTTTTCGAACTGCTGGCGCGAACACTCACGCGCCTGGCTGCGGGAAAGCCGCTGATTCTTTTTCTTGAAGATCTTCACGCAGCAGAGATTTCCATCGAGGCATTGCAGTACATCGTTCGACGATTAGGACCGACACCCACAATGATTGTGGGTACCTACCGCTCAAGCGAAGTAAGCAGCCGCACCCATCCGTTAATCCGCATGCTGGATAGTTTCCGAGGAGACCGCCGTTTTTCCGCAATTGCGCTGGGACCGTTCTCGCCGGCAGAGCATCGTCTGTTTCTTGAAACGCTGATTGGCGGACCTAAACTAGCCGACAGCCTCGTGGAGAAACTCTTTGAGGGAACAGAAGGCAACCCATTCTTCACGAAAGAGCTGGTCCGTTCACTGCTCGATTCCGGCGGCATCTCCAAGGACCAAACAGGGGCCTGGAGTCTGGGTGCGGCCACTGACCTCTCAACCGGTGATTTGCCGGCGACAATTCAACAGGCGGTTGAAAAACGTATCGAGCGCCTGCCTGAGGAACTGCGTGAGATTCTTTCGATTGCTTCGGTCATCGGCAAAGCGTTTGACTTTCGCGACCTGGAGGCTCTGGCCGGGGCAAAGGATGTTGAGGAGGCGATTGATCGTCTGGTAGATGAGGGACTCCTCGAGGAAGAGCGCGAGTCACGTGGCGACCGCCTGGCGTTCTCGAGTGGGGTCGTTCGTGATGTGCTTTACGGCGCTATTTCGCGCCGCAAGCGAAGGTCGTTGCATCGCAAGTATGCTGAGGAAGTAGAGAAGCGTCATAGCGGAAGGCTTGAGCGAGTCTACCCACAACTGGTCCACCACTTCTCCCAGGGCGACGTTTCCGACAAGACAGTCGAGTATGGCCTGCGCATGGCCAAGGCCGCGCTCGATGCTTTCAGTCCCGAAGAAGCAGCCCGCGCCGCGCGGACGGTACTCGAGTTTCTCGACGAAGAATGGGAAGGTGACCCGGCGCTGGAGGGCGAAGCGCGAATGCTGTTGGCCCAGGCACACCGAATGGCTGGAGACGTAGATGCCGCATTAAAAGAGGCGGAAGCAGCGGGACGAATCCTCGAACGTGAGAACCATAAGCCACGGGCCGTATTTGCACTCCTGCTCGCCGCAGAGACTGCCTGGCAGGCCAGAAAGGTTGAGGAGACAACTCGATTGGTCCAGCAAGTTATGGACGCTGCGCGCACTGCGGGAGACGAGGACAGCCTCAGGCATGTGCTGTCTTTGGCTGCCACGCTCGCGAACCTGCGTGGAGAGTATGAGAAAGCCAACGCCTACCTCGAAGAGGCTGTTTCGCTGGCGCCGGCGCCAAAGGAAACCGAACTCCAGGAAGAGATACCCAGAGGGGGCAGACTGGTCGTGGCATTGGCCACTCCGCTCGGCGATATTGATCCCGTGAATATGGAACTGGTCGAAGAGCAGGAGATCATAGCGAATGTTTTTGAGACTCTTTTAGGTACAGACCTGGAAGGCAATTTGATTCCGGCTCTGTGTGAGAAGTGGGAAGTGTCCGACGACGGCACTTCAGTCTTCTTTACGCTGCGAGAAAACGTCTGCTTCCAGAATGGCCAGGCCCTGACCGCTCAGGCTGTCAAGCGTTCCCTCGAGCGGAGCATCCGGGTGGCTCGTGAGCTACCTCCAGGTCTCGCGGCGATCCGCGGCGCGGCCGAATTCGCTAAAAGCGATGACCAGGAGCTGGCCGGAATCCTGGTCCACTCAGACTACAAATTGGAAATACAGTTGCCGGAACGGCTTTCCATCTATCCCGCCTTGCTAACAGATTACAAGACCGGCATCACCCTGAGCGACGTTGATGACGGAAAGACCGATTCTATTCGGATTGGAACGGGTCCGTTTCGAATGGTCTCGTATAGTTCTGACCGCATCGTGCTTGAGCGCAATGAAAGATACTGGAAGGGATCTTCAGCGTTTCTTGATGAGGTCGAATTTCGCGCGGGGCTAAGCGCCTCAGAGATAGCTTCAGGGTTGCGATCAGGCTCGATTGATCTCGCACGTGATCTATCGCCCCAGGATCTTGAAGAGTTTCTCCGCGACCCGCGCTTTCGTGGTGGGTTGGTTGAGTCTCCGCGCAAGAATACTTACTTTCTTATATTCAATTCCACGAGCGGCTCCGTCCTCCAGAACGCAGACTTTCGTCGGGCGCTCTCAGGGATCGTGCGCACGCACGATCTCGTTTGGCAAACATTGGGACGCTTTGCGCAACCGGCCGTCTGCCTGGTTCCACCCGGCCTGCTCGGCTATGATCCGGGCAGACGACGCCAAACGATCACTCGCGACGAGGCCCTGGCCATACTGGGTTCAGCCGGTTTCAATGAGCCAATCAGCCTCAGAGCGGCCACCCATCCGCTGTTCCTGGATCGATATAAGTCTTTGCTGACGAGGCTGCTCTCTATCTGGTCGGAACTCGGCGTGAAAGTGGAGATAGCAACTCCCACGATGGCCTCATACCTGGAATCCTTCCAAAATAGTACCGGAATAGATCTGTTCATCGGCAGGTGGAATGCTGACTATGACGATCCCGACGACTTTACCTATGGGCTCTTTCATTCACGAGTGGGGATATACCGCGCATACATCTCCTCGACCGAGGGAGATCAGATCCTGGAAGAGGCGCGCACGGAAAGCCGTCCCGCTGTCAGAGCATCGCTTTATCGGAAGTACGAAGGTTTTTTGCAGGAATCGGGAATGGTGTTACCGCTGTTTCACGACGTCGATTATCGGCTTGCCAACTCGAAAGTTCTCGGCCTTACCCTTCGTGGTAGCGCTCCATATGTGAACTATGCCGAGATAGGCAAATTAGAATCGGTGGCCAAAGCGCCCGACACGCCAAGGGCGGGCGGTGGAGCTATTGAAGTCCCGATAACCGGATTGCTGCACCGCCTCGATCCTTCACTGGCGAGCACCGTAGAAGATGCAGAGGTGCTGCCGAGCATCTTCGAAACGCTAACCCGCGACGTCGGCGGCGCGCGGATCGTTCCCTGGCTGGCTACTGATTTCACGGCTGAACAGGGGGGTAAAAGATATCGCTTTCGCCTCCGCGATGATGTCCGCTTCCATGATGGACGCAAACTGACAGCGCGCGATGTTCGCTATTCGTTCGAGAGACTCCTATTGAACACCGACAGCACGGGCCGCTTCTTCTATTCCCCGATTCGCGGCGCAAAGGCGCTCCTTAATGGGGAGCAGTCTGACCTGGCAGGCTTCCGAATTCACTCGGCAGACGAGTTTACGATCGAGCTCGATGAGCCAGTCTCGTTCTTCCCGGCACTCATTTCTTATCACGCCGCAGCCATCGTCCCGGAAGGTACTGACGAGTTTGAAGGAAGCTGGCAAGAAGGCTGCGTGGGAACTGGCGCTTTTCGCGTAGTAAAGTTTGAGCCGGGAATTCGTCTCGAACTCGAACGAAACAGGACCTATTGGCGCGGTGGCTATCCTAAGGTCGAAGGACTCACCTTCAACTTCGGTGTTGCGCCGGCCGACATCCTTTCTCAATTCCGCGCCGGTCGATTTTCGCTGGCGTCGGATCTGTTACCCGCAGACGCAGAGGCCCTGCGACGCGAGCCTGAGTTCGCTTCCGGCTATCACGAGGTTCCCAGTCTGATAACCTACTTCGCTGCATTCAACTGTCGACGCGGACCGCTGAAGGACAAACGCCTACGGCAAGCCCTGGCGCAGTCTGTCGATATTGCGAGCATGGTTCGTCAAACCCTGGGACGGCTCGCCGTCCCGGCGCGCGGACTCATTCCGCCTGGACTGCTTGGTCATGATTCTGCGTACACCCCAAGGGTGCCTCTGGCATCAGCGTCAGCGCCCGAACAACCAGGCGTGGAAATGGAATTAACCGCTGTTCTCAACCCGGTGTTCTTTGGAGAATATGCGGCCCTGGCGCGCGAGGTCTCACGCTCTTTTCGCGAGCGCCAGATAACCATTCGTCCCGTGAATAAGACCATGGACGAATGGCGGGAGGCGGTGCTCCAGGGTTCTGTCGACTTAGTGATAGGGCGCTGGGCCGCTGATTATCCCGATGCGGACACCTTCGCCAACATCCTGGCCACCAAGGAGGGGCTGTTGGGACAGCTATGCGGTTCAACAGAGGTGGACCGTCTGATAGCCCGAGGACGATCAGAAACATCTCCGGCGGCACGGCACGCAATATATCGACAGATCGAAGAAATCATTGCCCGCGACAGACTGCTTCTTCCTCTCTTTCACGAGCAGACTTACCGTTTTGCCCGGCCAGAAGTCGAGGGACTCTCCCTATCCTATGGTGTCATCACCGTCGACTACGCCAGCCTGCGCATCCACGGCGAATAATTGCCTACGACCGTGATGGGCTCACTTCTATCGGCTTCGTAAAGCAAACTGTTAGTTTGCTGCCATCAAACGACGGCGGGCCACCACCCGCCGTTTTTGCCGATAACGGTATTCCCGAACACGATGAAGGGCTACCTTGTGATCTTTGAGGACCCAGCAAACTTGGACGTGCGCCAGTCTTAGGCCGGCGAAAGATCAATATGACAGAAGTGCGGGTGACCCGCGGGGCTGTAAGTTAAGCGACAATGCGTCGCGTCGTTGACATAGGGCGTCGGTTGCCGTAGGTTTCTATCCTCAACAGGCTAGATTCGCAAAAATCCCCCGCTGTCTGCTTAGACTGCCTAATCTCTGAGCCATCTTGTCCTGATCTAAGGTTGGCAGGATATAAATCATGAGGGTATCCCACCTTCGTCTCCAGGAGAATCTAATGGTTCGCACTAGTCGGTCAACAAGCAACGACGCTGCTGATAAACATGTGGCCTTAAACGAGTCACTTTTATCACTGCGTCTGCGGCGACAAATATCATCGGTGATACTTTTGCTATCGGTGATCTGCGCGTCCGTCCGCGGCATTGCGCAATCGAAAGAGCAGGAGAAACGAGGGCTTGGGATCCCTTCCGGTCCCACGCAAACACCCGGGTCCGTGACACCTGCCACTCCGAGCGATAAACCGGAGTTGATTCTGCAAACGGGACACACAAGATCCGCGAACGCAGTAGCCTTTAGCCCCGACAATCGCTGGCTGGCCTCGGGCGGCAAAGACAACGTCATAAAAATTTGGGACCTGGCGACGGGAAACGTATTACGAACGTTGTACGGTCATACGAGCAACGTTAACGCACTCGCCGTCAGCCCCGACGGGAAATTGTTAGCCTCGGGGAGCGGGGACATTAACGACAAGCGAGATTTAGGGACCTTCACTCAGGGAGGTGTGGTCGGCGGGGCGGGAGATAATACAGTAAGGATCTGGAGCGTTCAGACGGGACGACAGTTGCAGGTTCTACGCGGGCACGAACTGCCCGTCGGCGCCGTCGCTTTCAGTAGCGACGGCCACTCGCTAACGAGTGTGGGCGGGGATGCGGTCAAAGTCTGGGACGTTTCGGCGGGCACCGAGTTGCGTTCGCAAAAAACACAATATGCAAAAAGCGGCATGGAGAAGCTCAACTCAATGCCCTCATTTTCGCTTTTCGGTGGCGGAGACAAGCAACGGAAACAAGAGGACCAACGCTTAAAGAATTTCAAACTGTCGGCGTCGAAAATAGCCGTTAGTTCGAACGGGCAATTCGCAGCGGTCAGGCAACCTGATAAAGCAGTCAAGATTTATGACGCACAAAGCGGGCGCGAGGTGCGCGAGCTGCCATTCAAAGCGATCCCTGAAGCGGAAAACTCAAGCCTCGCATTTAGCGCGGATGCGCGCCTCGTCGCCTTCGCCAAAACGAGCGAGACGGTCAGCGTACAGGAAGCGGCCACGGGCCGCGAGCTCTACAGCATCAATACAGGATTCAGCAAAACGCCCCAGCGTGTGCAATTCAGCGACGACGGACGATTCCTCGTTACGGCCACCGATAACAGCGCGGGTGCCGCGATGAAGTTGTGGGACGCTACGACGGGTCAACTGATACGCGAGCTAAAAACGAGTGGAGATGCTCTGATGGGCGCCCGAGTGATTAGCTTCAATCGCGATGGCAGCCTGATTGCGGCGGTCGCGGCGGGAGCTAAGGCAATCAGAATCATTGAGTCCGCAACGGGGCACGAATCCCGCACTCTGCAAACGGGAGCGACGGACGAAATGGGGCGAGCCGAGCAAGCGGCGTTCATTAAGGCCATCGATCCTAAAACGATGGCCATCCTTCAGAAGCGGGATATTACGACGCCCGAACAAATCATTGAGGCCGTCGAAGCGATGGGAACTATTTCCAGCGAAAAGCTTCAGGCTGGTGGCGCCGTAAGTTTCAGCCCCGACGGTCACTTCCTGATTTCGAGTCACGTGCTTTTGAAAAATCTGGCGACGGAAGTGTGGGATACCGCTGCGGGAACGCTCGTGCGTGGTAACGACGACGCATCGCTTCGGGACCGTGGCAAGCCCTTCTTTAGTCCGGACGGACGCTTCAGGGCAGCCCCATTCTTCCCGATGAAGGACTTCTATACTACCTCCGCCGGCTCTCTAAATCCGTTTAGCGATGTCTATAAAGATGTCTACAAACAGAGAATAGATCTCTACGACGGCAACTCCGACAAACGTTTGCGGGAGTTGGACGGAGGTAAAGCCCCCGAGATCGGCATCGTTCCAGCAGCGGGTTTTAGTTTCGACGGCAAGCTCATCGCGATGACCGGCTTCGAAAAGAAAGAGCGTTCCGTACTCATTTACGAGACGGAAAACGGGCGTAAGGTCAACAGTTTTCAGATCAATGATGACGACCAAAGCGGGGCGGTGACAACTCTTTGCCTAAGCGCGGACGCGCATCTTCTGGCCGCAGGATACGCTACTAAAATCGACATATTTGAAGTTGCCTCAGGCAAAACAATACGCACCTTGCCACACGCTGGACGGATAGTTTCTCTCAGCTTCAGCCCTGACGGGCATTTTCTCGTAGCCCTCGGTGAAAACAACGACAAGTATGTTTGGGACGCTGCGTCGGGCGAAAAACTCGCCACCCTCGTAAATCTCGGCGGCGCACTGAACAGCCGCGGCAGCGATTGGTTAGTTGTCACTCCCGACGGCTTATTCGACGGCTCACCCGCTACATGGAAGCAAATCCTTTGGCGGTTTGGAGGCGACACATTTGATGTCATGCCTGCCGAAACCTTCTTCAACGAGTTCTACTATCCCGGGCTGCTCGCTGATGTGATGGCCGGGAAAAAGCCTCGCGCTCCGAAAAACATATCGCAACTTGACCGCCGCCAACCCGAATTGAGATTTATGACTCAGGGCGGACAAGCCGGTGCCGGAAGTACGTCAGAACGCAACCTGACGGTAAAGATTGAAGTAACTGAAAAGCCAGCCGACAAAGATCACGAAGCCGGGAGCGGGGCGCGCGATGTGCGGCTATTCCGTAACGGTTCGCTGGTAAAAGTCTGGCGCGGCGATGTGCTGAAGGGTCAAACGGCGACAACCCTGGAAACCAACATAACAATCGTCGCGGGAGAGAACCGTCTGGCGGCCTACGCGTTCAATCGTGATAACGTCAAGAGCAAGGATGCTGAGCTGAATCTCACAGGCGCTGATAGCCTCAAGCGGCCCGGTACCGCATACATTCTGGCCATCGGTGTCAACTCCTATTCCAACACCCAATACAATCTCAAGTACGCCGTCGCGGACGCAACGTCGTTTGGCGAAGAGGTACGACGCGCACAGCAGCAGCTTGCGAACTACGAGCATGTTGAAGTCGCACCTCTGCTGGACGAACAGGCCACGAAAGTAAACATTTTAAGGGCACTAAAACGGCTCGCCGGAACCGAGCAAGCCTCGCCCGCGGATGCACCTGCGGCGCTCGAAAAGTTGAAGGCGACCCAGCCGGAAGATGCGGTCTTCATCTACTTCGCGGGACACGGAACCGCTCAGGTGCAACGGTTTTATTTATTGCCGCACGACCTGGGCTACGCCGGAGAGCGAACCGGGCTTGACGCCGCGGGTTTGCAAATGATCCTGGAACATGGCATCTCGGATGAAGAGTTGGAGCGGGCAGTTGAAGGAATCGATGCGGACAAATTTCTGATGGTCATCGATGCCTGTAATTCCGGGCAGGCTCTGGAAGCCGAGGAGCAACGGCGCGGTCCGATGAACTCAAAGGGTTTGGCACAACTGGCTTACGAGAAGGGCATTTACATCCTGACCGCGGCGCAGAGTTATCAGGCGGCACAGGAGGCATCACAACTGGGGCACGGATTTTTGACCTATGCGCTTGTCGAGGAAGGATTGAAGCAGGCCGCGGCAGATAATGATCCCAAAGACGGCCAAGTATGGGTGCGTGAATGGTTCGACTACGCGAGCACGCGCGTGCCCAACATGCAACTCGAGAAAATGAAGCAGGCACGTGGCGTGGGCCTCAATCTTTCCTTCGTCGAAGGCGAAAAACGCGTTCCAGACTCGGAGCGGCGCGCCGTACAGACGCCGCGAGTCTTTTACCGACGCGAATCAGAAGGACGGCCACTAATCGTCGCAAAACGATGAGAAGATGAGTTCTCGGAGAACTCGAACGCGACCCGACTACGCTCAGGAAAAGTTGGCGCTTAGATGGCGCGCTGATGGAAACACGGCCAGTGGGACCGAGCGGCGTGGAAGACCGAAGCGTTTTATGGTAACCCGCTCACGGGTTTCACGGCTTCGCCCTAAACCGGAGTGTCTCCCTGATTTGCTAACTTGAATCATCTCGCCGAGCACTACAATCGACTCCTTCGCTAAGCCGATTCGCAAATTATTAGTTTGCGGCCAACCTACTTCGATTTGTACTGAAACGTGACCCTGGTCTCCTCTTCCAACACCAGTGGCCGAACGAATCGGTAAGACTTGCCGGCGCGCGGAACATCAACTTTCACGGGCAGAATCCCCGCTACTCGGCGCTGCAGATTTAAGACATTCTGCGACGGCGCATTGAGTAGCGCGAGTTGTTGTTTCCGAGCCTGGTCGTCGAGCCGGCGGCTCTCGCGTTCTAAACTCTCGGCGCCGCCGGTTACCGTCACCAAAGCACTCACACTACCGATTTCGAGGGTGGTACCTAATCGGGCTGCGTGTGAGCCATTAACCGCAAGCTCCTGCTGGGCAGACTTAAAGCCGGACGCATCGATTCGCACCGTTGCTGGCCCGGGCTGCACGCCTGAGATCACCCAATGACCCTCTCCATCGGACTGAGTAGTCTGACTCGCGCCCGTTTGCTTGTTAACAACCGTAACGTTAGCTCCGGCAACTACCGCACCGTTAGGGTCAACAATGATGCCGCCTATTTGCCCCGCCCCGAGACTATCAAGGGGAACACTACTCTCGGACCAGCTGATCGAGTCCTTCTCATCGAAGTTGTCCGTTCCGTCAGCAATCACGTTCTGCGCCCCAGCGGGAAAGAGCTCAGCCGCGAATGCGTTGCCGCCGAATTGTTTCACCACGAGCTGGTCCGGCAGAGAGATCTCCCAGGTCAACAGGCTAACCGGAACATCGAGCTTCGGAAGTCCCATCTCATAGGCGCCGCTCCTGGCGAATCTTGCTCCCGAGTTCAAGTACACAAACGACACCGTGTACGCGCCCGAAGGGTTGAATCCGGCGCGCAGCAGTGGAACGCGACTGCCGTCCGTGCCCGACACCGGCTTCACCCTTTCGCCTTCGACCTCGGCAGATAAGAGTTGCGCCCCTGGCGGCAACTCGACTTTGACAAACGGTTGCGCGTGGTTGCGCACTCGCAGCGTCACTTCTGTCAGAGACTTCCCTTCCACATTCATCAGGGTGGTGATGGTGGCGCGCTCGGCTACGGCTGAAAGCACGGAGCTATCGGGGAACTGGATCCATTCGAGTTGAAGTTTTGGCGTGTCGCCCGGCCGGCGGTTGTAACGAAACGCGGCCTGCAAGGGAAAGCGCGCAAGTGAGCGAGCGATGGCGCCCGCCTCGCGAACATCCATGCGCCGCAACCCACCACTCTCTGTCGGCGTCAATTCCATCGAGCCGATACCTTCGACCAGCAGCTCGCCGGTTTCATGCTGCGCCCCGTTCAATTGAAGCAGAGGCGCGTCCACTTTGTTCTCTCGGTTGGCGCGCTCGAGGGCGATAAGAAACTGGTGGTTGCGTCTGGCAGGTTCGCGAACTCTCAGAATCAACACCCCCGCCTGAATCTCGCTTGAGTCAAGCGAGGCGCCGGTTGCTTCAGTCAGCTCGAAGCCTGACGGCAAGGGCATTCTGAACTCGGCGGCCTCGCCTTGAATCACTGTGACGTCGCAGAGACCGGCGATGCGCATTTGCGAATCGCCCACCGAAACCACTGATTTGATGTCGGAAAGGAAGCGCACTTCGCGTTGAGCGAGAGGAGCGGCAACCTCTCTGGTGGTCCACCACACGCGCGCTGGCTTGCCGGGTTCAAGTGTCGCCTCGATGATGGTGTGGCCGTTTTCTGTCGTGCGACTCGTAATCAAGCCCGGCTCGACGCGAACGTTCGCGTGGCTGCCCGGAAGATCAAGGCTGAGCAATCCGCTGCTTGCCGCGGGAACGGGAACGATGAAAGACGCGCGCCCTGCCTCGACGGTGAGCGCGGATGCCACGTTCAGAGAAACCGAAAATGGACCTGGACCACTCAGAATCGCCGCGAGCGTTTGTCCTTCCTGCATTAACGGTAGCGGACTGCCCGACTGGCTTGCTTCAAGAATCGTGAGCCCGTTCGTCAGGGGGACCTTCACCGCGCCTTTCGCCAACAATGCGCCATCGATATCGACGACGCCGGTCAGCGACTGGTCTTCAACCCGCAGCTTGAAGGCGGCACGCGACACGACGAATGGAAGTGGCGGCGCGTCTGTCGTCTTTGGTTTGCGCGCAGCGAGTTCGCTGAGACGGTCATACTCCGCGAGCGAGAGCGTCACGGTACCCGCGGAGCCCGGCGCCGGGATTGTCATCTCTGACCGCGTCCTCTGTTGGCCGTAAGCCGCGGTCGTTAAGAGTAGCAGCATAAATATTGTTCGTTTCATCGCACACCTCGTTTCTTGTCACGTTGGAAATCAAGTTCCACCACCGGCGTCTGGTTCTCACTGGTCAGCTCCGATATCAAAAAGATTGAAGGACCGAAATGTGGAAAGGCGACGCGTAGGGGAAGATTGCGGGCCGGCGTCGACGTGCGTTTGGCATCCCGCAAGCGCGAGACAAGTTGCTTGGTCGCTTCGCCGCTCGCATCCTGTGGCACAGGGGCTTCGGTCACCGGCTTATCACTTACTGGCGGGTGATTAGCGCCCGGTCGCAGGGCCGGAGACTCCGGAGCTTCGTAAGTCGCAACGCGGAAGCTCCCTGAGATCCCTGGCGGCGGCGTCAATCGAAAGAGTGGAGGGTGATGCAGCAACAAGTGCGATTTCGAAATCGGCAAGTCTACCGCCAACAACGAGAGTCGCATATGGCCTTTGTCATTCCACGCCCCGGTGCGATCGAGATATGAAACCTCGACTACGAAAGCCGAGGCCTCATCCCCTGATTTTGTCTTTTCCAGCGGCAACAACAGCGAACCATCTGGCGCGCGGCCGGGTCGGATCGGACGACCAGCTACCGAAGCGCTCCATAAGACTGCGGTCGAAGGCAGACTGAGCTTCAGGAAATTTCGCTGATTGTTGCGCACAGCGAATCGCGACTGGACCAACATCTTTCCGTCCGCGGTGATCAGCGCGCTGTAGTCGGCCTCTTCGACATTCGCCGTGAGCACGGCCTGCGGCGTGTAGCGCGCCACGCTGAGCGAAAGCGCTCTTACGGATTTTCCCTCTGCCGGTTGAAATCGAAATGCGATCAGCGATGGCGCTTGCCGGCTCGATATCAACTGGCCCAACTCGCCGGCTTCAGCTTCTTCCATTCCGCTTACTTGCCGCTCTTTGATCTCGCCGGCGCCAAGCACCTCGACAGCTACGCCCCCCGTTTCGCGCTCGGCCGCGGGAAGTCGAATCAGTGGAACCTCGAGTTTGCCCGAACGCGGCAGTCGCAGTTCTCCACTGACAGTAAACCGGGTCATGTTCTGCACTGGTTCAATGAAGGTGACCGTTAGTTCACGGGAGCCGGCGTCCCAATCGGCGACCATCGCTCCCGAAACTTGGTTGACCGTGAACTGCTCCGGCAATTGCACGCGGATTTCCTGGGCCAGACCCTGCAATACCTCGACCTGGATCTCGGCGTTGACTTGCGTCGCGTCTTCCCCAAGTCCCACTAACTCGGTGACTGCGCCGCGCAGTCTGAGAGGTTGAGTCGCTCGCTGGTCATCCACTCGCCTGCGCCAGGCGAAAGTAAGAGGCTCGCTGCCGCGTCCATTCGCAATCCAACGACTGCCCGTCGCCGATTCAGAGTGCTCCAACAACAGGCCGCCGGTGATATGCACATCGACACCCTGGCGCGCCAACTCAACCGTTGCGCGCGAGACCGCCGAATTACTGACAGGAAGCTTGAGGATATCCGTTCCCGCGACGGTTGAAACCGGCGCGACAATATTCAAAGTCAGTACCGATCGTCCGGTTCGCGATAGCAGCAGTTCGCCGGCGCCCCGCCCTTTCTCAGTCGGACGAGTGACAAGCGTGACTTGTCGGCCGTCGAGATGCGCCTCGCGGACCATCAAACCTTCGGGCATCGCCAGTCGCACCCAGCCGTCTTTGATGACATCGACGGTGAGCCGAACTTCGCCGGATGCGAGATCACCGTCGACCTTAAGATCGTAATCGATGCGGCTCAGTGTCGCTTCAATCGGCGGTGCCACGGGCTCGGCATCGAGCGGGAAGGCCGCGCGCCGCAAAGCGCGATATTCATCCACCGGAAGCACCACCCAGCCATCTCCAGAAGAGACTGCGTTTTGTGCCGAGCCCGCAGCGGCCGCGGAAACAACAGAGAGTGTCAGGCAGAGAGCCCTGATTGCTACACCCGTGACCCTCGAGCTTGCGGGAGCTATCGCGCTTGCCGCACGCATCGACAAGGGCGCTGGTGAATTCGATCTCCGCAGCCATGAAGCGAATGTGCTGAGTAGTTTCATCGTGTCCCTCCTGGGAAGATTTGCGCTTTGACCCTTGGAACGCGGGTCGTTTCGGTGGCTTGCAACTCGTTCGTTTCGAGGCCAGGCACACTTTCAGATACACGACCACATTGAGAGTCGCCGCAGCGAATTCATCCGCACTTTTGGTTTCGGATCGAGACCGACTTCTGGTCTCGTATTACTTAGGCCAGGCGGGGGAGACCGCGCGAGGGTTGTCGGACCTATGATGCAGACTTCTTGAGGAGAGATAGCCTACGGCTTTTTAGCCGAGGCCCCAAATCCCGGACACGCGCTCTTGGGATCGTCAGTATTCGCTTTGCATTTTTCCGTGGGAGTTACGGAAGCGAGCCCGAGCCGGGACTTGAGCTCAGAAAAAGGAAACCACGCGGTTTTGTCGGAAACGCGGCACTGCGACCTATCAGTGTGCTTGCAGAAGTCGACGGCGTAAACCGGATGAATCTCCCACAACGCTAACCGTTCGAAATCCTTCGCATTGTCCCGCGCCGGATTGAATCCGGCCTGTCCATCTTTCGTGCAAGGCACGTGGCTGCCGTCAAAGAACAACTGACCAGTGATTTTGACCGGATGCGTTTTGAGAAAGCCGGCGTAGTCAGGCGAGTCAAAGAGATTCCAGGCTGGCGGCCGGTAGTGCGGAATGATTTCGGCCACGACGGTACGACAAAGGGCGGTCTCGTTTGGGTCTTCAGCCAGAGTGATGTGAATGTCGTTGTACGCACAGCCGAGCAAATTGCACTGGACGCTTTCGCCGTTGCCTTTCGTGAGCGGATTGTCCTTATCGACATTCGAATGTCGAGCATCAAGCACGAAACCGACAAACGTGACGGTTTTGCCTTCGCCGAGCTTTGTGCCGTTGGGAAGCGTAATGATGTTTGCGAGTTTGGCGCGGCTTGGTGGTGGCTCGCCTTTGGGAAGGCTGGGCTCGTTAGTACTGGCGTCGCCAAGATCGCCAAACGTCTTCAACGTGACGTGAGTAATCTTCGTTACCGGGGCGCAGAAATTGTTCTTCATTGCATTCTGCTTGTCGTTGGCCGGCCCCTTGTGACAGCCGGTGTTGCCGCAAAGAAAGTCTATTCGCTGCGGCTTGTTGGTGAAGGGTTTGAGCTGCAGCGGAAGAGGCTTGCCGCACTTCAAGAACTTCAGCTTCTTCGCATAACCGGATGCCGGCAGCAACAGGACCGCGAGCGCCAACCCGGCTAAGCGAAATAACACGTGTGATTGCATTTTCAGTTACCTGTAACTAGTGTTGCGGCAAAATCCTATACCTGTTGCAAAGACAGGGCAAGGGTCGTGAGTATAGGTCAGATAGGCCCTATGGGACCCTATTGTTATGCATTCCAGACTTGCGATGAAATCGCGTACAAGCTAGGCTAGGGGTCACTGAGTGATGATTCATTCAGTCAATCGCATGCCCCGAAAAAGTTCACGAAACGGTGCTTCAGGAAAACGCGAATCGATTCTGCGCGCCGCCACGCGCGTCTTCGCGCGCAACGGCTATTTCAATTCCAAGGTCGCGGACATCGCGCGCGCTGCGGATGTCGCCGACGGCACGGTCTATCTCTATTTCAAGAGCAAAGAGGAAATCCTGCATTCGATCTTCGACCAGAACATGGCTGAGGCCATCGCCTCCGGTCGCAAACTGATCGAAAAGATAAGCGATCCGAAAGAGAAGCTCCGCCGCATTGCCATGCTTCATCTCGAACGCCTGGGCGCCGATCGCGACCTGGCAATTGTTTTCCAGGTCGAGCTGCGCGGTTCGACAAAATTCATGCAGGAGTTTTCGGCGGCCGGCTTTGCCGAATACCTCGGCCTGTTGCGCAAGACGTTTGAAGAAGGACAACGTTCGGGCGTCTTTCGTAAGGCCTTGAACGCCAAGCTGGTTTCGAAAATTCTTTTCGGCGCCCTCGATGAAATGGCCACGAACTGGATCATCTCAAAGCGCAGTTACAAGCTCGAGCCGATGGCTGGAGTCGTCATGGATGTTTTCCTGAACGGAGTCAGCTCCGAATGAGCGCTATGACTCAAGCTCCAATTCTTTCGCCGCCGCGTCGCGTTCCGCTCAGTGATGCCGAACCCCTGACCCTGGTTGAAGTCTACGAGCGCGTGGCCCGCGTTCATCCCAAGCCCGATACGCTGAACTACAAACAAAATGGCGCCTGGCGCTCGATTTCAGCGGACGTGATGCTCGAGCGTGTACGTTGTATCGCGCTGGGTCTGTATTCACTGGGTGTGCGCAAAGGTGACCGCGTGGCCCTGCTCTCTGAAAGTCGCGTGGAATGGGTACTCGCCGATCAGGGATGTATCTTTGCGGGGGCCGTTACTGTTCCCGTTTATCCGACACTGACTCCGGCGCAAGTTAGATACATTCTCAATGATTGCGGTGCGCGAGTACTGCTGGTCTCTACGCGAGCGAAAATTGAAGAGATCGAAACGGTCGTGCGCGAATGCACGGCTATGGAACAGGTAGTACTTTTTGACCCGGATGGGTTCACGAGCGCGAATTCTTTGAGCCTGGTCGAACTTGAAGATCGTGGACGCGGGCTGGGAAGTGAGCAGCCAAAGTTGGCCGCTGAGCTGGCTCACGCATCCAGTTCCGAAGACCTCGCTACGATTATTTACACTTCAGGGACGACCGGCGAGCCCAAAGGCGTGATGCTGACACATTCGAACATGGTTTCGAATCTGATCGATTCATCGAACCATCTCGAGTTCGGCGAGCATGATTCAGCGCTTTCGGTGCTGCCGCTGTCGCACATCTTTGAGCGACAGGCTATGAACATGTACCTGCATCACGGCATGAGCGTTTATTTCGGCGAAGCTCTGGAAAAAATTGGTGACAATTTACGCGAAGTGCATCCGACGGTTTTCGTTGGCGTGCCGCGCATCTATGAAAAGATTCTCGCGAAGGTCCAGGAGCGGGCCGCGGCCAAAGGAAAGCTGAACGGCGCCCTGTGTAACTGGGCAATCGAAATTGGAAGGCAACGGGCACAGCTCGTCGCCAGGCGTCAGCCAATACCGCTTTGGCTGACGCTTAGGCACAAGTTCGCCGACCTGCCGGTCTATGCGAAATGGCGCAAAGCGATGGGTGGCCGCATTCGCATCTTTGTCTCGGGAGGAGCGGCACTGTCAAACGATGTCGCGCTGGCCTTCCTGGGCTCTGGTTTGCCGATCCTGCAGGGTTACGGGTTGACGGAAACGTCGCCGGTGATAACGGCGGGTCAGCTTCAGGACAATCGCGTCGGCACGGCCGGCAAACCGATACGAAATGTCGAAGTGCGTATCGCGGCCGACGGCGAGATCGAAACGCGCGGGCCCCATGTAATGCGCGGTTACTGGAACAAACCCGAGGAAACGCGCGCAGTCTTCACCGTTGATGGCTGGTTCAAAACCGGGGACATCGGCAGCCTTGATTCGGATGGATACTTGACGATTACCGATCGAAAGAAAGAACTGCTGAAAACTTCCGGCGGCAAATACATCGCGCCCCAGCCCATAGAGCAATTGATCAAAAGCTCGCGCTTCGTCAATCAGGTTGTAGTGATTGGCAACGACCGCAAGTTCGCCGCGGCCTTGATCGTGCCTGACTGGGACCAGCTCGAGGCCTACGCCAGACTAAAAGGTCTGAATTTGAGCGCTCGGGAAGTATTCTGCCGGCATCCGCGGATCATCGACTTGTTTGAGCGTCAGATTGCCGCGCGCACACAGAATCTGGCGCAGTTCGAGAAGATCAAACGCATCGCGCTGCTTGATCAGGAATTGACGGTCGAAGGCGGCGAGTTGACCCCGACGCTGAAGGTTAAACGGCGCGTGGTCGATGAGAAGTATCGTGATGTGATTGATCAAATCTATTCTGAAGTGTCCGACAAACTTTAGTTTGTCGGACAGCCGGCGGTCGCTATGCTCAGCGCGGGTCACGCAGCTTGATCTCAAATGCTTCCAATACGCGCTCTGCGGTTTCTTGCGCTGCCTGCTTCAAAGCGTATTCGGAATACATTGGGCTGTTCTTATTCGGCGCGGAAACTCCGCCCCGGCCCGTCTGGTAGATCTGGTGGTGAGATCGGCCGGACTGCCTTTGCTTTGCAGTTCCTGGTTCAAAGATCACATAGCTGACGTACAACTCATCCACGGCGTTCTTTGATTGTTGCCGGCCAGAGTCAGCCAGCTCGCTTCCAATTCGTAGCCACACTACATACCGAGTCGTCTCTTCCTTGGCCGTCCGGACAGCATCGGCGCGATTCATGGGACGTCCGGCCGCCGTGGCGATAACATCCGCCGCATCACCCAGGCGCCGCAGAACATTATCAATCACGGTATCGGAAACGTAGTAGGGAACGTTCGTGGACGGGTCACGATTGTCGATGCCTACCAGCAACTGAAGCCTGGGAGGCTTTTCAGGTTTCTTCTCAATTGTCTTGGGCCCGGAAACCGAGGGCGCGGTGGTCGTCGTTGTCGATCCACTGCTCGAGCGGCGACCTGACTGGGAGTAGGTGACCGAAGCACACGCAAAGATGAGCGCGGCAACGACAAGGACCCGCCGATGATAAAGCGTGTTCATATTGTGCTCCGGCATTCTAGCATTGGACTGATGAGCTTGCATGCAACGGGTGTCATGGGTTCGTCTTAGAGTTATCGGGATGTGCTCCCGGATCTTTAGCGTTGCCAACCTTTGATGCGCTGAACTGGCAAACCGTTAGTAGCTTTTTCTTTGCACAGTCGATTAAATTAGACTTCTGCGTCACGCCATCAGGCAGAACTCAATGGCAGAACAAGTTTCACGTCCCCTAATTATCACCCGCGTGCGGCAACAGGGGCCCAACATTCGCTCGTTCGACCTGAAACCCACCGGTGCGAGCGACGCTCACGGCGTCCGGTTCATTCCCGGTCAGGTGGCAATGCTGCGCGTGGGCCAGGCAGAGCCTGCGTACTTTGCCTTCGCCAGTGCTCCATCAGATAGCGATCTGGAAATCCTGGTTAAGCGAACTATAGGCGCTAGCGTGGCGCTGTTTGATATGAAGGAAGGCGAGCGAGTAGATCTGATCGGCGTCGTTGGTCACGGCTTTGATCTGGATCGGCAGAAAGCACGCGACCTGGTCTTTGTCGCTATGGGAACGGGTGTCGCCCCGCTGCGTTCCGCCCTGCGGCATGTGCTGAATCGTAAAGAAGCCTTTGGACAACTGGTCGTGCTTTACGGCGCCCGCACGCCTGACGATTTCTGCTATCGCGATGAAACGCAAAGTTGGGAAGATGCAGGCGTTGAACTTCGTCAGGTGATATCAAAACCCGATGGCCACGACTGGTCGGGTCCGACCGGCTATGTGCAGACGCTCCTGGATCATGTACTGCCTGATTTGAACTCGCCGGTTGCTTTGGTTTGCGGCTCGCGCGAAATGATCGCGCAGACGCGCGATCGTTTGGAGCAGATGGGCTTTGCGCCGGAAGCGATTCTGACGAATTATTGAGAGATACCTAACACCAGATCCCCTGACTTGATAAGATTCTTTACTTGATCGGCCTGATAGGATTGGATCACAAGTGAAAGTCAGTCACGGAGGACCCTGACGACAACGCGGGAAGCCCGCATCCGGCAGCAACACAATCCTAACGGAACACTACCAGATACTAAACCCCTACCGAGCAGGTGTATACTCGAAACGCATTTCTTTCTTGTCGAGGGATCAAAGCATGGCTAAGGCGAAAACCAAGAATCAACATGTGATTCCCTACGGGGATAAGTGGGCGGTAAGGGGCGAGGGGAACGATCGGCCTACCAGCATTCACAATACGCAGGGCAAGGCGATTAAGGCAGCCAGAGAGATTGCGACTAAGCTGCGGTCTGACTTGATAATCCACCGAACGGATGGTCGCATTAGAGAAAGGGACAGTTATAGCAACGATCCGCTTCCACCCAGATCATTCCGAAAGGTCCTTTTCCCGGCGACACGAAGCGTAACGGGCAAAAGCCGGATACGGAAAGCTGTAAAAGAAGTCATAAGTGAGTCTGGAAGATCGTCCGCAGAAGCCTTGCACGTTGTCCCGCATAACGGAAGTTGGGCAATACGAGGTCAAGGTAATAGGCGTGCCCGAAGCACTCATCACACTCAATCGGAAGCAATACAGACCGCAAAAGAGATTGCTAGAAAACGAGGAGCAGATGTTTTCGTCTATCGGCCCGATGGCAGGATCAGAGATCGGGATAGCTTCGCGCGCGATCCGAGTCCTCCCGGTGACCGGAAACATTGATACCCACGGACGGCTGCTAGCAGTTTTGACAGACTCCCTTTGGATCTAGAAGCACATCGATATGAGACGTTCATATCAGACATTAAGGGTCAGGACATATTCGCCCATGAAGGCAGTGTCCAGAAGGTAATTGAAGTCGTGCGCGACTGGTTAAGAAACGAGCTAGACCCGAGAGTTGTGATCATACCTGACGGCGAGAAGATCCATCAGAGGTACTTGGATTTTCAAAAAGGACTGCCTTTGATTTGTGCCAAGCTAAAGTGGAATCCAGATAAGCTTCCTTTTGCTGGTTTTTCTTTTGCTGTTGCCACCTGGATAAGCGAAAACCCAATTGAAGAACTTGCGTAACCCATGTTTTTTCTTCGACACATTCTTGCCTTAGGCATTACCACTGAATTAATATCCGACATTCATCATACTTCCCGCAGGTTTCTCTTTGATTAGGTTCTCTGCAGTCTTTAATCCACTCAAATCTGAGCCAGTAGGGTCGCGTGCTCGTTCCTAATTTCGAAAACACAAAGGTACACATGACTAGAAAATTTACGTCCATCGCTAAGTTCTTTGCCCTGATTGGTTGCCTTCTCGGCAATTGAACTTTGAGCTTGGGTTGAATATGCTTTACGAAGTAAATGCCGAGCAACGTTTCGCGGTTAATTATGCAGGAGAAGAACAGCAACCGTTCTACGATTCTGGTAGTAGATGACTTTGAAGAGTTGCGCTCCAGCTTGAGGCTCTGGCTGGAGCAACGCGGCCATAAAGTGGTGGAAGCCGGGGACGGCGAGGAGGCGATTAATGTCGCGCGTCTCGAGCATCCCGACCTTATCCTAATGGACATAGGGATGCCCGAGCGCAGTGGGCTCTCTGCCACTTATGAGATACGCAAAGATCCGGATTTGTGTGACATACCTATTGTGGCTGTCACGGCTTACGATGCGGAGCTGCATGCAGATGCTTTGAAGGCCGGTTGTGTTGAGTGTCTGGCTAAGCCCCTCGATACCGATAAGCTGGATAAGCTATTGGGCACTCTTCTATAGTTAAACCCCTATCAGAATGCCGACATGAGGAAAGCATTCCTGAACTCTGGGGGAGTATCGCGGGTGCTTTCCAAAATGATGGTGGATTAGCCACAGATAAACACGGATAACGCAGATCAAGCCAGAGCCAATAAACGATTTCGCAGTCTAACGCCGGCATCTGCGAGTACCTGTGGCCCGTCCTCTGATTTGTTTTCTTGCTTGATCTGTCTTATCTGAGTTCATCTGTGGCTGATTTCTATCCCCTTCAATTCGTATGCCCAAACCCGTGCTTCTGTTTGCACAGACGGCAGTAGGTCGGAGGCTCGGTGTTGTCGATCTGATGCTTGACCGGCTTTATGGTTTGAAGGAACGCAAAGATGTATTTCAGATCGTCGTCAGTCATCTTGCCAAAAAAGTACCAGGGCATTGACGCATGCAGCGGTCGCGCGCCGACCTTGCCCGTGCGCATCACCTGTACAAACGAAGTGTCGTTGTAGTAACCAATTCCCGACGCCGCGGGTGTGATGTTGTTGGAAACTACATCACCCTTCGGCTCCCTCAGCAGGAAGCCGCCGGCGAATTCCATTCCCGGCAGCGGTTGGCCTTTCTCCTGCGGCGTGTGGCAACTAGAGCAAGCGCACATCCGAACTAAATATGCTCCGCGTGCCACTGGCGTCGACTGATCGGGCGCGGGAACGGCGGCAATCAAAGGCTCGGGAACATTCTGAATGAAAAAATTAAGCGGGAACGGCATCCTGGTTGTCGGCAACTGGTTCCGCACTGCGGGAACCGAACGGACATAGACGATCACCGAGGCCAAATCCTCATCCGACATCTGGCGATAACTTGGATAAGGCATGGTGGGAAAGAGTGCCCGTCCGTCCTGCCCAATGCCTTCGCGAATAGCGCGCGCCAGCGTGTCATCACTCCAGTTGCCGGCACCGGTTTCTTTGTCCGGTGTAATATTCGGGGCGATTAGCCAGGGCATGTCCTGATCGGCCCAGACGTGTCCCGACCCTTCCTTCCCGGCCACAGGCGGCGCGCCCGGCTTCGACCAATCCGCGTCCGTGTGACAACCAAAACATCCCATGACGCCATCGACCAGGTACTTGCCGCGAGCGAGCCTTTGTGGCGTCGCTTCAAACTTTCGATCGGTGAGCGCACGCTTCTTTGCGCCGATGAAGGGACGCCAGCCAATCGTGAATGTGATTCCCAAAACTAACGCCGTTATGATTACGAGTATTGTGATGCCTACAAACTTCTTCCAGCTACTGCGGGGCATTTGTTTAAGTTTCTCCCGATGACTTTCGAAGAGTGTTAAGAACTGGCACTAGCAGTGACGAACCAAAACGAGATCGATTCTTATGATGGTCGGGGAAAGATGTCAACTGCCTGGTCACTGAGGAAAGTTTCGAAGGCCGCATTCTCGAGAAGCATGAGCGAAGGTTTTTGTAACGCAAACTGCTAGTTTGCGCGCAACGCCGGGCAGGCCCGGTGAAGTGCTCGTACAGCTTGTCGTACATCAGACTAAGACGGGATCCGCTCGGCAGTTCTACCCTACGGGGACACGAGACTCAATGACTTGGCAACGCTTGAATAGCTTTCGACTCATTCAAATAGAATCGTCGGGCTTCCGCGCTGAAGAAAAACCACAAACCGTAAACGCCTAACATCGTTCCCAACGGAAAGATCGTGGCGACTAGAATTGCGGCGGCGATTCCCCAACGGCGCGCGTTTCGTCTGCCCTTCAACATCTTCCAGCTCGCCAAAGCCATGGGCAGAACAAAGATTGCCGCCAACAATCCGTAGAAAATGACAGCAACAACTCCTCCGATGATTCCGATTCCCGCTTGCTGACTGTTTCCTGTTTCATTGGCAAATGTGATCCCTAGAGCGGCGAACACTCCAAGACTTACCACCATTAGAAGCAATATCGTGAAGGTGAATATTGCCGCGAATACCCCAAAGCCTATTGCCAGAATTCTACTATGTTCGATTACTGTCATCGTCTGCTCGCGATTTTAGACCCTGTTGCTCTCCCGGCACAGTCGTCCACCACGCTCGCTATCCATACATTCCTGGTTTGGTCGGCAGGAAGGTGGGTTCAAGAAATAAAGCCCAGGATCGCGCGTGCCGCGCGAGTTGAAGCACCGGGCTCGCCAATCCTTTCCGCCACGCCTCTTAATTCTGCACGCATCGCGGCGTTGCTATCGGCGTCGAGCAGGCCGAGTAGCTCGCGAGCAAGCGACTCGCCGGTCAAATCATCCTGAATCAGCTCAGTTACTATCCGTCGACCGGCGATCAAATTAGCCAGCCCATAGTGTTCGGCCGTGATTAAGCTGCCCAAAGTGTGCCAGTTGAGCGCGGACTCTTTGTAGACAATCACCAGTGGTGTACCCAACAACGCCGCTTCGAGCGTTGCCGTGCCGCTGGCAACGGCTGCGGCGTCGGCCGCGGCCAGGGCTTCGCGCGTTTCATGATGAACGACACGCAAAGAATCTTTGAACGACGAAGCGTACTCGCCCCTCCCGATTATGGCTCGCGCCGCGTCAGGGTCGCGATTCGGCGCCACTACGACTACAAACTGAACGTCCGGGCGCTGCTTTAACATCAAAGAAGCCGCATCGAGCATGGGCGGCAAAATGCGAATAAATTCTTTGTGACGACTTCCGGGCAGCAAAGTGACTATCGGTCGCGACGAATCCAGGCTGTTTCGGCGACAGAGCTCTTCACGATCATAACGCGGGTAAACCTCGCCGGAGAGTGGGTGACCGACATACTCAACCTGTGTCATGCCGCGCGCGGCGTACCAATCCTTTTCGAACGGCAGAATCGAAAGCAGTAAGTCCACGTCGCGCTGCACGCTGCGGGCGCGGTACGAACGCCAGGCCCACAGTTGCGGACTGATGTAGTAAATGACCGGCACGCCGCGACGATGTAGCCACGTCGCGAGCCGCAAGTTAAAGTCAGGCCAATCAACCAGAATTGCAGCGGCTGGTTTTCTCTCGGTGGCGGCGCTTTTGAGCTCACCAAAGGCACGCCAGAATTTCGGTAGAGCACGACCGACTTCCCACAAGCCGAGTATGGCCAACTCATCCGCTTGCACGATCGACTCGACGCCGGCCGCGCGCATCTGCACACCGGTCGAGCCAAAGAATTCGAATTGAGTTGTGGGCGCCGCTTCGCGCAGCGCGCGCACCAGCGACGCCGCGTGCGCGTCACCGGATGCTTCACCGGCGACAATCATCAATCGGAGAGGGTTAGTTGTGATGAAGTTCATTCGTTCGCAAACGGCGTTGCGGAGTACCAACTTCAGTTGGGTATTCCGCGAGCAAGAGCCCGACTAAAGTCGGTACTCTGAACACCTGTGGCTTGGCGAGTACTCTCCAGTACGATGGTCCGCAAAACGTTACCTTGTGACCTGTCGCGCGCGCATGTTAGCATCGCCGCATTCCGTTAGTGAAAACGGCGCGCCTGCTGCGGGTTCTCTCTCCTTCGCAGAAGGCGCGATTGATTATAACCCTGGCGCGGAGGTCGGCAGCTTTCAAGCTTGCGCTGCATTGCGTCGAAAATCAGGTTGCGAATGACGTGCGTACTGCCACTGCTGGCGTGCGTTGCGCTCGCATGCTTGTTCACGGCGCCCATTTGCGCGCAGGGGACCAATCCCGTCGACCGCAAGGTCGAAAACCCGATCACCGACACGCCGAACGTTAACCCACTGCAACAGGATCAGCCGGTCCGGCCGCCGACGACCAAGCCGCCGCCAATACAACCGGGCGACACCCTGATAGTTACTTGCCAGACCGAGACTTTCTCCGGCCCGAAGGAAGCAAAGGTCTCTGTTTGCGAAGGCAATGTCGACGCGCGCATTGGCACGTACCGTCTACAGGCCGACAAAGTAACGATCTATGACGCGACCAACAAAGTCATCGCCGAAGGCAACGTAGTCTTTGATCAGGGCGATCAGCAACGTATCACCGGCAGCCGCGCAGAATGGAATTACAAGACCAAGACCGGATTCTTCATCAACTCGACCGGCTACACGAATCAGACCCAGGACGGCACCCGGATGTACTTCATCGCTGATCGAGTTGAGAAGATCAGCCTGGATACGATCGTCGTCATCAATGGCGAAATCACCGCCTGCGATGAGGAAGTACCCAAGTGGAGCTTTCACTCCAAGAGGGCTAGGATCAAAACCGGCGATCGCGTGAAAATCTCCTCGCCCACACTTCGCATCAAGCGCGTGCCGATATTCTACCTGCCTTATGCTTCGTTGGCGCTTAAGCATAACGATCGGCAATCGGGTTTTCTGACCCCGACCTTCAGCCTTTCCGGCGAAAAGGGTTCTCGTGTTTCCGAGGCCTACTACCTAACGCTGGGCCGCTCCGCGGACTTCACCCTCCGCGGCGATGTGTTTTCGAAGCGGGGCCTCGGCATCGGCGGAGATCTGCGGACCCGCGCAAACTCTCGCTCGTTCTTCAATATGGGCTTCTATGTGGTCAAGGATCGCATCTTCGGGCCCAAAGAGGACGCGCAACATCCAGATCAGGGCGGCTCGAGCTTCTACATCGACGCGGTCCATTATTTTCCCAACGGATTTCTGGCCGCGGCCGACGTGAACGTTACCTCCAACCTCTCGTTTCGCCAGATTTTCTCAGACTCGATTCAGCAGGCGATTTCGCCGGAAGAACGCTCGCAGGTTTTTGTCAACAAGAACTATCACGCATATAGTTTCAACTTCCGTCTGAATACGCAGGCGACGTCTTTGCAGAACTCGCAGATTCGCATTCGTGAGCTGCCGGGCGTATCGCTGGACCGGCGGCCCTCGCCTCTGCCCTGGTTCAAAAAAGTCCCGATCTATTACTCGTTTGAAAGCGCGGTAGAGGGAGTCAGCCGTAAAGAGACGCCCGGTGACCCCGTGGCTTTTCGCATAGCGGTCGGCGGTGAACCGATTATCACGCCTTCGATCGTCCAGCGCTTCGACTTTCATCCGAGTGTGTCGCTGCCGCTGAACTTCTCCGGGTGGTCGCTGACCGCCACGGCCGGCGCCCGCGCAACTTATTACTCGAACTCACTCGACCCGGCGACCCGGCTGGTGCTGCCGCGCGACGTGGTGCGAGGCTATGGCGAGTTTGAGCTGGATTTGCGCCCGCCGGCCCTGGCGCGAAACTTCCGGCGCGGTGACGGCTCGGTTTGGTTCCGGCACGTGATCGAGCCTTATGTGATCTACCGGCGCATCGCCGGCATCGACAACTTTGATCGCATCATCCGTTTTGATTATGTCGACGCCATTGCCGACACGAACGAAATCGAATTCGGCATCTCGAATCGTTTCTACACCAAGCGATCCACCGAGACCGTGGGCAAGAAGGCCGAGCGCATGGCCCGCGATAAGAAGTCGCTCGCGACCCAGCCTTACGAAGCGTTGACTGTGACTATCCGGGGCAAGTACTTCTTTGATCCTCTCTTTGGCGGCGCGCTTATTTCGGGCCGGCGCAACCAGTTCTATCCGATCGATACGTTCTCGGGTTTTAGTTACGGAGCGGTGCCGCGCAGGTTTTCGCCGGTGAACGTGGACGTGCGCTATCGCCCGTCAGAGCATCTGTTTGCCGACTTTCGCACGGACCTCGATACGCGCGTCGGCGGGCTGCGCGCGATGTCTGCAACCTTCGGTCTCAACCGTGCATTGGTCCAGGCGTTCTCGACGTTTTATTACACGAGGGCAGTCGATCTGGTTCCCGGCTTGCAGCAGTTCGCCGATGGGCGGGGACTGGAACCGGGCACGCTGCGCGGCTCGCAGTGGAGCCCGGCGTTTTTTGTCGGCAATCGCGAAAAGGGATTGTTCGGCGGTCTTTCGCTCTTTTTCGATTTTCAGAATCACCCGTTTGCCGGCAGCAATCGTTCGCTCATCAGCTCAACGGCCACCATCGGCTACACGTGGAAGTGCTGCTCGATCACGGCGCAGGACTTCACTTTTAATGTTGGCCTGCGTAACGAGAATCGATTCGTCTTCGCGTTTCGACTAAACGGCATTGGCACATTCGGGACAGAGAAGATCGGTCAGTGGAATAAGTAGGGTGGTAGTGTTCCGCGATCCTGATCATTTTCCATTTGTCATCTTTCATTTTTCATTCGGTCATTTGTTTCTTCTTCCTTCTCCCTTTGGGAGAAGGGCTGGGGAAGAGGGGCGTAGCTGATGACAGGCGAGGAAGCCGTAATCCTCTCCCCAACCCTCTCCCAAAGGGAGACGGAGAATGAATCGTCTCGTTGCGCCATGTTCGTTGACAACCCCGATGCCGGATAATAAAGTTGTTGGTGTTCCTGATTGGTGATGAGCAGGGACCATCTAACACTGCGACGGATGTTAATTTCCACCAGGTCGTCCACGAGATGATGCTCCATATCTTTTCTTCTGGCCGGCAAACCTAAGACCTAAGCAGGAGGCCCGGCTGCCATGACCCACATTACTTGAGGGCGAAGATGTCCTTTCGAAATTTTCCATACGATTGCCTCAGAAAAGAGGTGGCTTTATATGAAACACAGAACAATAACTATAGTTTTGGTGACAGGACTGCTCCTGTTCTTTATGGTTTGGAGTTTTGGCTCGTCGGCGGCTAACGAGAGTAAGCAACCAGCGGAAAAAGGTTCTAACCGGGCTAACGAATCAAGCGAATCAAGCGCTGTCACGCAGGGCGAAGACGAAGACGAGTTCGTCGACGCCGATCTGGGCAAGTGGGGCTCGCGATCAGGAATAGATCGCGAGACATATCTCCGTTTGCGTGATGAATACATCGCGCGCAGACGTGGCATTGAGCCGGGCCTTCCTTTCGATCCGAGCCTGCGCGGTCGGGCCATCGAGCAGATGGAGCGCCAGGAAAAGAACCGCAAGATCGAATCGCTGATCAACGGTAGCCTGACACCTCCAATCGGCGTCGATGCGGCGTGGACCTCGCTCGGGCCCGCGCCATTACCGAACGGAGTCGGGACCAATCCCGCCTCGGGGCGAGTAACCGCCATCGTTGTAGATCCTACTAACCCAAACAAAGTCTATTTGGGCACCGCGCAGGGAGGCGTGTGGCGTTCGCTTAATGGCGGCACTACGTGGGAATCGATATTTGATAATGCACAGTCGTTGGCTATCGGCGCCCTGGCGCTGGCTCCTTCGAACCCGACGATTCTTTATGTAGGCACAGGCGAATCCAATCGTTGCGGCAGCTGTTTTTTTGGCGCCGGACTTTATCGTATCGATGACGTTGCCGGTGCTTTTACTCTGGTGGGCCCAATTGATCCGCTCTTTTCTTTTTCCAGCAGCAGCGGCACGGTCAACACCAACACTTTTACGGGGCGCGCGATCAGCTCGATCGTAGTTAGTCCGACCGATCCGGCCACCATCTTTGTCGGGACCTCGACGGGAATTGGCGGCAGCGGCGCGAATTCTCTGAGCAACCGGATCCCGCCAATCGCTCTGCTAGGGGTCTATCGCTCAACCAATGCTACTTCGGCGCCCGGATCGATTACGTTCCAGAAACTTGCCGTGGCGACCGGCGACACCACCAGTCCTCAGGTGCCCTCAACCGGAAACAGTCGCATCACTGACATGATCATGGAGCCGGGCAATGACAACAATCTGATCGTTGGGGTGTTTGGGACCGTTCCCTCAGCCAACGGCATTTACCGCTCTACCAACGCGGCGCTGGCGGCGAACCCGACGTTTAGTCAGGTCCAGCAGATTTCTACGGACCGGATCCAATTTGCGATTAACAAGGACACCAACACCGGTGTGGTCAAGGTTTTGGCAGCCACATCGGAAACTCCCAGCACTGCGAGTTGTTCCGTGGCCTCGTCGCAACAGGGAGTCTTGAGGCAATCAGTTGATGGCGGCGTTACTTGGCCGAGCACCGATGCCACGGCAACGACGGGCGGAATTCTCACGGGTGCCGGAGGTTTCTGCGGCGGACAGTGTTTCTATAACGTGACGGTCGCGATCGATCCGAAAAATGCGAACGCGATTTATATCGGTGGAAACGTCAACAGCACCTGCTCGGGATTGATAAAGAGCTCGTTCAATAACACGACGTCCAGCTTCGATGGCGTTACGTTTAGAACCGACTCCAGCGGCCTTCACGCTGATTCGCACGCGCTCTTCATGGATCCGCTCACGACGCCGACAACAGTCTTTGCCGGAAATGACGGTGGCGTCTGGAAGCGCTCAGCAGGCGCGGCAGCAGTCGGATCGGTATGGACAAATCTCAACACCGCGCCGCTCAACACGCTGCAATTCGAAGGCATAGCGGTGCACCCGCTCGACCGAAATTTGATGATTGGTGGTACGCAGGACAACGGTACTGAGTACCAGCAAACCTCACCCGGCAATTGGAGCCAGGCGGAGACTGGCGACGGCGGGTATTGCCTGATCGATCAGAGCGCGACGAATACAACTAACGTCACGATGTATCACACGTTCTTTAATCAAACGGGAACTCAAATCGGTTTCGATCGAGCCGTCAACACAACTTGCCTGCCTAATAAGAATTTCTGGCCAACGCGGGGCGTCGGGTTCGTCCCCCCACTTGATTTGGAACAATTGTCTCTCTCGTGCGACGGAACAGCCGACTACCTACACAACGGACTTCGTCTCACCGACAACGTTCTCTTCTACGCGCCGATGGCCCTCGGACCAGGCTCGCCGAATACTGTCTATTTCGGGACTAACCGGCTCTATCGATCCAGTGACAGGGGCGACAGTATGACCGTAGTCAGCCAGGCCCCGATCGCCGGAACTTCACCGATCAGCACGATCGCAATCTGGCCACAGGGTGACAACGTACGTATGGTTGGATTGCAAAACGGCCAGGTGTGGGCGACTTCTACGGGCTCTTCGACTCTGGTTAACATTACCAGCGGATCTTTTCCGACGAATCCGAATGGCAGCACGACAAATATGTTTGTCGGCCGGGCCGTGATCGATCCCAATAACAAGAACGTGGCCTACATCTCCTTCTCATTCTTCGCTCCTGCGGGCCAGGGAGTTTGGAAGATTACGAATCTGGTCGCCGCGAGTGGTGCTTCGCCTGTGACGCCGGTATGGACAGCAGCGGGGAACGGAATTCCCAGCATACCTATCAACTCGTTGGTCATCGATCCGATCAACTCGAACAATATCTATGCGGGCACCGATATTGGCGTTTATGTTTCTACCGACGGTGGCGCGAATTGGAGTCCTTTCGGGACCGGCTTGCCGCGCTCTGCCGTGTTTGAGCTGGCGATCCAGCCGAGCAATCGAATCTTGCGCGCCGGTACGCACGGCCGTGGCGTTTGGGAGACTCCACTGATCAATCCGGCGGCCAGTACGGTGCAATTCAACACCGGCTCGAGCTCAGTCAACGAAAGCCAGGTCAGTACTACCGTGACCGTGACGCGCTCCGGAGACACCTCGTTCCCGGCGAGTGTGAACTACGCCACCAGCGACAGTTCAGGCGCGAACAATTGCAACGTTAATAGCGGTTCGGGTTCGTCGCGTTGCGACTATATCGCGACGAGTGGAACGCTAAATTTCGCGGCCAATGAAACCTCAAAGACCATCCTGGTTCCGATCGTGGATGACGCTTACACGGAAGGCAACGAGAGTTTTACGATGACTCTCAGCGCTGCCGGAGGCAACAACGTCACGCTCGGGTCGCCGGCCGCGATCACGATCACAATCAACGCTAACGACCCTGTTATCGGACCGAACCAGATCGACACCGCAAGTTTCTTTGTGCGCGAGCACTACATCGATTTTCTGAATCGGGAACCTGATGCGAGCGGCCTGAACTTCTGGACTAATCAAATTACTTCCTGCGGTTCCGACCAGGCGTGCATCGAGGTGAAGCGGATTAACGTATCGGCAGCGTTTTTCCTCTCGATTGAGTTTCAGGAGACGGGCTATCTCGTTTATCGGCTTTATAAGGCGGCGTACGGCGACGCCCCCGGCACTTCCACAACGGGTGGGTCCCATTCGCTCCCAGTACCTATCATTCGACTGAGTGAATTCCTCCCTGATACGCAAAGGATTGGTCAGGGTGTCGTGGTAAACGTGGGGAACTGGCAGCAGCAGATAGAGGACAACAAGCAAGCCTTCACGGAAGAGTTTGTACAGCGCTCGCGCTTCCTTGCAGCTTATCCACTTACCATGACGCCCACGGATTTTGTTAATGGCTTGAATACAAAGGCCGGCGTGGCCCTGTCACCGGCGGAACGCGATCAACTGGTAAGCGACCTCACTGCGGGCATTAAGACGCGGGCGCAGGTCTTACGGGCCGTGGCCGAGGATCAGACTCTGGTTGACGCGGAGAAGAACCGCGCCTTTGTGCTGATGCAGTACTTTGGCTACCTGCGGCGGAACCCGAACGACCCTCAGGATTCTGACTATGCAGGGTACGAATTCTGGCTGGGCAAGCTGAACCAATTCAACGGGAACTTTATCAACGCTGAAATGGTTAAGTCGTTCCTGGTGGCGGGCGAATACCGGCAGCGGTTCGGGACCCCGTGAACTCCAGTACAGACCCACTTGGGTTAACCGTTGGGGTCGGGCAAAACTGGCTACCGCCCACGGTTCGGTACTTTGCTGGATTTTCCGAGCAACCAGGGGCAGGTCACTGGAAACTAAGCGGAGTGACGGCTTGCGGTTACGGCGGGCCAACGCTTACAATGTCGGGCCTGACTGCTGAATACAATTGAAGTAGTCGTTCTTGCTGGTTTGGCTCAAATCCCCAGTGAGCAATTTGATCGTTCGTTCATATTCTTAATGAAAAGACTGGTTCTTGCTTTTTTGTGCGCGGCAGCGGCGTGTATGCTCATTGCCGGCGCGCTTTCTTCGGCGCAGTCGCCGGCCACCTTAACGCCGGATCCTTTTGTCACCCAGGTAACACGTTCGACGCGCGATTCTTTCGCCGGTGACATGTCGGCCAATGGACGCTTTGTCGTCATCGAATCGAACGGCGATATTTCTACTGAGAAGATTCCGACGTTTGATGCCAGCGGCAACCCGAATCCGAATGCCCGCAACAACGAGGACGGCAATCGC
The DNA here is from genome assembly GCA_041497335.1 of Pyrinomonadaceae bacterium. Classification (GTDB taxonomy): domain Bacteria; phylum Acidobacteriota; class Blastocatellia; order Pyrinomonadales; family Pyrinomonadaceae; genus UBA11740. The sequence goes on from JBGQGG010000005.1 coordinate 53,205, forward strand.
GAAATCTTCTTGTATGACTACGCGCAGCGGCGGATATTCCAGATTACCAATACCAAAAGTGTGGCGAACCCGGCGGGAAGCCCTTCGCCATCGCCATCGCCCAGCCCGAGTCCCAGTCCGTCGGTCAGCCCATCGCCAACGCCCCTGGCTTCGCCGACGCCGTTAGATGGGGCCAACGTCGCAATTGAAATCAGCAATAATCGGCCGATGATCAGTCTGGAGCCGCTGCTGGTTGCCGGGCAACGGACGTACACGATCGTATTCAGTTCGAACGCGCCCGTTACTCCGGCAAGTTTTGACGGGACCAATCCTGGCGGCACTGTTGCCACCGACATGAATCAGGAGATCTGGACCTATCAATTCACCGTTACGGACAATTTAGATCTTTCGAGCGGAGCGAATGTTGGCCCTGTCGATCTGACGACGGGCACGTTTGCAAGAATTACAGATACTCCGGCCAGTCGGGCCCCTTCACCCGGGACCATTTCGACATCTCCGTTTATCGCGGATGATAACCGCGATGCTGCCATCAGCGATAATGGACAGATCATTGCGTTTAGCTCGACACGAAACCTGGTCGGCACAAACGCAGACTTCAACCCGGAAGTGTTTCTCTTCAATCGGGGCACGTCTGCCTTCACTCAGATCACAAATACTACGACGACGTCAGCGAACAATCCGATCTTCAGCGGGAATCCGTGTCTTTCCAGCGATGGCTCAGTGCTCGCGTTTGCTTCCAACGCGAATCTGACTGGCAACAATGATGACGGGGGAGGTCTTTCGAACGCGGAGATCTATATCCGCGATTCCGGCGGCTTACGCCAGGTCACCAAGACCAAGAACGACGCTACTACCGGAGCCACCGCTACCATCTTTAGCTTTGGCAGAAGGGTCAGTCGCGATGGAAAGTTGATCGCCTTTGAATCCCTGGCGAGTGATCCGAGCGCTAACGGAACCAACACGGTGGCCTACGTCAGCTTTGTTTACAACGTCGCGGCGAATACTTTTGCTCAGGTTGGGCCCCGCGCCGCCACAGGAAATGACGTGCCGCACTTTCCTATATTCACGGACTATAACGGCGCTTTGAGCCCGGGATCCGTGGTGTTCGCCTCGGCTTTGAACTTCAAAACCGACGGCACCTTTCCGACCGAGGCTGAGGACGCCACCGGGCTGAACCCCCGGCGGGCTGCGCAGGTCTTTCTCGCGCCGCTGCCGGTGCTATCGACGGGCCCCTTCACGCGCCTGACGAACTTTCCCAGTGGAACCGGTGTTTTCCCCGGAGTGCGGGCGTTTCCAAGTAACTCTCGCAACCGGATGTCATTCTCCCTGTCCGCGACCGAACTTGGCGGCGGAAATTCGGATCTCTCGAGTGAAGTGTTCTATCAGCTTTCGCCAACTATCGTGACGGAGTCGCCCGGAACGCTTACGGCGTTTACCGGTGCGAGTCTGATTACAGTGCCGGTGGCCAGCCCGACCGCGAGTCCCAGCGTCAGCCCGACACCCAGTCCATCGCCGACGCCAACAGGTAGTCCGACGCCCTTCACTGCGCTCGGGTTGGCGGCCGGCGAAATCGGTGTCCTCCAGTCGAGTGTCAGCCTGGCGCCCGCAGGTGCGACCGTCAGCAATGCCGACGCGTCTGAATCCAAGCGCTCGCCATCGCTGCCAATTGAACTGAACGGTGTTTCGGTTGCGATTAGCGGCGCGGCCTGCGGTCTTTATGCAGTTGGTACGTCGGAAATCAAGTTCGTGGTGCCGATTGGCCTGGCTGCCGGCAGTTATTCGATCGTCATAAACAACAACGGCACCGTTGTTCGGGGAGTGATTGCAATTGTCTCTTCCCAACCCGATATCTTTACGACGACGAACGGTCCGTTAGGTCGCGCTTCAGTCTGTAATATTACTAACCCGGTGGTTTGCTCACCCGAACCATTCTTTGTGACGACGAATGACGGGACCGGGACCCAGTTGCCCACAGTGTTGCGAGTATCTTTGACGGGAGCGCGGGGCACCCTGGCTTCTTCAATTACCTTTACCGTGACTGTCGGTACGACTGTAATCGCTCCCAGTCAGAACGTCGCAACAGATCTGCCGGGCACCGACCGGGTCGACTTTACTTTGCCATCGACGGTTGATACGGGCGACTTGCCAATAGTCGTGACGGCTGGTGCATCCAGCCGACCCACGGACACTGCGGCCCACATAACGATTAACGCGGGTGCTTCGCCTAACGCGAATCCAATTATCAACACGGACTTTTTCGTCAGACAGCAATACCTCGATTTCCTTAACCGCGAACCGGATCCCGGCGGCTTTGCCTTCTGGACGAACGAAATCAATTCCTGCGGCGGCGATTTTAAGTGCATCGAAGTAAAGCGCGTCAACGTTTCGGCCGCGTTCTTTCTTTCGATCGAGTTCCAACAGACCGGTTATTTGGTCTATCGAACTTACAAAGCGGCCTATGGTGATATGCCTGGCAAGCCGGTCCCGCTCAAACTTGCCGAGTTTCAGCCCGACACGCGGCAGATCGGGCAGGGAGTAATAGTCAACCAAAGCGGGTGGGAGCAGGTCTTGGAAACTAACAAACAAAACTTCTTTAGTGATTTTGTGCAACGCTCTCGCTTTACCACGGCTTATTCGGCGTTGCTGACTGCGCAACAGTTTGTTGACCGACTTTACACCAACGCAGGTCTGGCGCCCGCTTCAGGGGCAAATCGCACCGCGGCAATTAGTGAGTTCAATTCAACGACTCCCGCGGACGCCGCAGCCCGGGCGCGGGCCCTGCGCCTGGTGGCCGAGGATCCAATGCTGGCGCCGCAGGAATTCAATAAGGCGTTTGTGTTGATGGAGTACTTCGGCTATTTGCAGCGCAACCCGAACGACCCGCCGGAACCGACGCTCGACTTCCAGGGTTACAACTTCTGGCTGACCAAGCTTAACCAATTCAACGGCAACTTCGTCAACGCCGAGATGGTCAAGGCCTTCCTTGTTTCCGGCGAGTACAGGCAGCGATTTGGACAGTGAACCAGTGACGCCGAGTTACGGAAGTTGCGCACGCAAATTACAATTTGCGCGACAGTACCGGTGAATGCGCGTAGGACTCGACGGGTATCCGCTCTCTGAACCCAGGACGGGCGTTGGCCATTACACTCTTGAGCTTGCGCGTGCCCTGGCGCGTATCTCGCCGTCGGACCAATTCGAGTTAGTATCACCGGCTCCTTTTGATCCGGACGCCCAGGGTGAAATCGACCGCGCGAACCTTCCCAATCTTCTCACTACAAGTCTGAAAACCTCGTCAGTTCGCGGCCACTGGTGGTCCATGGGCTTGCCGCTCTACGCGCGGAAGGCTGCGTTCGACCTGTTCCATGGCACTAATTTTGACGTGCCATTTTGGAAAAAGCGCCGCAGTGTGGTCACGATTCACGATTTGTCGGCGCTACTGCACACGGACAAGCATCGCTCCCGAATGGTTCGCCGCGCTCGTCTCCGCCTGCCGCTGGTGGTTCGCATCGCGGACATAATCATCACGCCAACCGAAAGCATTAAGCTTGAGGTCTGTCGCCATCTGCGCGTCAAAGCGAACAAAGTTGAGGCGATCCCTTTGGCCGTGCGCGGTGGCTTTCGACCGATGCCGTTGGCGCAGACCGTCCAGACACGAAAACGGCTGGGCGTCGAAGACGATTTTCTACTCTTTGTTGGGACGCTTGAACCGCGCAAGAACCTGCTGACGCTCCTGAAAGCCCTTGAACAGATCATCGGCGATAGTTCCCTCCGCCCTCAACTGGTTATCGCCGGCGGCGAAGGGTGGTTGATGGACGAGTTATCCACTTTTATCAAGAAGGCGAGCATCGGTGATCGGTTGTGCCTGACCGGTTACCTGAAGGACGATGAGCTGTGTGCTTTGTATTCTTCGTGCAAAGTATTCATATACCCGTCAATCTATGAAGGATTTGGTCTGCCGCCCCTGGAAGCAATGGCTTGCGGCGCCCCGGTTATCGCCGGTCGCATACCAGCGCTGCAGGAAACACTCGGCAGCGCCGCGCACCTGGTGGAGCCTATGAACGTTGAGGCGCTCGCCAAGAGCATTGCCGGCTTGCTTCAGGACGAGAACCAGCGGAACAGACTCGCGTCCGCGGGACAGCAACAGGCGGCAAAGTTTTCCTGGGAACGGACGGCGCGCCTGACGTTGGACGTTTACCAGAAGTTGCTTGAGAGGCCAGCCAAACGTCGGGCCCATACTTAGCTATAAAGCGCAAGCCCGCGCAAAACAAAAAGGCCGACTGGAAGAGTCGACCTTTAAGATTCCTAATTGTCAGATCGCCGTCGCGCGCAACGCGGCCGGCGAAAGTTGATGAGAACTAAAATCGCCCTCGGTACTCACCCGAGACAATAAACGACTTGACCATGTCGGCGTTGACGAAGGCCTGGTCATGATTGCCGGGCGCCTGGTTCAGCTTGGTCAGCCAGAAGTCATAGCCGGTATGGTCCGTGTCCTGACCGCTGTTCGGGTCGCGTCGCAGATAACCCATGTACTGCATCAAGACGAAGGCGCGATTGAATTCGGCGTTATACAAATCCGAATCTTCCGCTATTTGCCGCAACGCTTGCGAGCGCGCCGTCGTGTTGCTGGTGTCCGCTGCTCCGCTAAACAAATTGATGGCCGTCGCGGTTTCGGTCGGCGACAGGACACGTCCCGCGTTTGCGTCGAGCTTGTCGACAAATTGAGCAGGGGACATCGAAGTCGGATAGTTGGCCGGGTCAGTAAACCGAGAACGCTGCACAAATGCCGCTATGAAGTTCTGCTTGTTTGTTTCCAGCGCGTTCTCCCAGCCCGTCTGTCCGACTATGACGCCCGTACCAATCGTTCGGGTGTCGGGCAGAAATTCACTATAACGGATGATCGGCACCGTGAGCGGATGCGCACCGCCAAGGGTCGACGTGCCCGTGCTGTCACCGTAGGCAGCTTTGTAGAGGCGCTCTACGAGATAGCCCGTCTGCTGGAATTCAATCGAAAGAAAGTAGGCTCCCGAGACGTTGACCCGCTTATTGTCGATGCACGCCGCGTTAGTGCCGCACAAATTGATCTCGTTGGTCCAAAAGGCGAAACCGCTCGGGTCGGGCATGCGGTTAAGAAAGTCGACATAATGTTGCTGCACGTAAAAATCCGAGTCGTCTATCGTAATAAGCTGAGGCGGATTAGTTCCCGGCCTCACACGCAACGGCTTGACCTTCACATTTCCATAGAAAAGCTCGGACGGCAGGTTGGGGTCGTCAGTGACTATTCTCAATGTGGGACTTTGTCCAAAGACGCTCACGCCGGCAAGCGCGATTACGAGAAGTGTAACGGCGATTCTCATCATTTGTGCTCCTGGTCCTTGATTGCGGAAAACTTACCAGAAATAGGGGCAGCGTCTGGTTCCGAAGGTGCTTTGTTCACACCTGAGAGGCATTCGGAAGTGTAGCTGCCAGAAAGGAGGCTGTCAATAACTAAATCCGCTTGCTAAATCGACCGTGCCGGACCAGGCATAAGTGTTCAAACCAAATCAAAATGACCTGCGTCCTCACTACCGCGAATACCAAATTGGCGGCCGGCTTCGCCTCGCGACTCAGATCGGCTCACGGCCCGAATCGCTGACGATATTCGCCGGAAACCAGGAAAGCCTTGACCATTTCAGCATTGATGAAGTTGCCGTTGAATTGGTTCAGCTTGGTCAACCAGAAGTCGTAGCCGGTGTAGTCCGTGTCCTGTGGGTCGTTGGGATTGCGTCGCAGGTAACCAAGATACTGCATCAGCACGAAGGCGCGGTTGGATTCCTGCTGATTAAAGGTCGCGTTCTCGGCCACGTCGCGCAACGCTCGTCCCCGCGCCGCCACGTTGCTCGTGTCCGGCGAACCCTGGAATTCATCAATGGCCTTGGTGAGGTCCGGCGCCCCAGGCGTCACCCCCGTTTTCTGGAAGAGCTGGTCCACAAACTGGGCCGGCGTCATCGTGGTTGGTAAAGCCGTGGTGAAGCGCGAGCGTTGCACAAACTCTGAAGTGAAGGCTTGCATGTTGTTCTCCAGGACCTGTTCCCAACCCGCCTCTCCGACGACTACGCCTTGTCCAATCTGCTGCGTGTCAGCCAGGAATTCGGCAAAGCGAACGATCGGCACCGGGAGTAGATGCGCGCCATTGAAAGTAGAGGTGCCACTGGCATCTCCGTAGGAAGCTTTGTAAATGCGTTCTACAAGATATCCGGTCTCCTGAAACTCAATCGAGAGATAGAAGGCTGCCGAGACGTTGATGCGCTTTATCTCAATGCAGGCCGCATCCCCGCCGCAGGAAGTTATTTCGTTGGTCCAGAAGGCCAGGCCAGGAGCGTCGGGTTGGCGATTGAGGAAGTCATGATAGTGCTGGCAGACGAAGTTCTGCGGGTCGTCAATCACGTTTGTGGCCGGCTCAGTCGCATCGTCGGTGATGGTCACGATGGCGATCGCCGGCGCGCCGAGACTCACGCCTGATGGATTGCTCAAGCTCACGTCGAAAGTCTCAGGCCCTTCGACGTACGAGTCTTCATTGATGAGCACGGCAAAACTCTTCGAGGTCTCGCCGGGAGCGAAGCTTAGACGGCCTGTCGCAGTGATGTAATCACGGCGCTCGCTGGCCGTGACGTCCGAGGTCGAGTAGTTCACGGTCGCTGCGTTGGAAGTATCGCCGAAGCGGTTAACCGTAAGCGTGACGGTGGTGCAGTCTTCGACCACGCTGTAGTTCGAAGAGCTGAATTGAACTACATTCGGCGTTGGCGTCGGCGTGGGCGTAGGCGTAGGCGTCGGTGTCGGCGTGGGAGTTGGCGTTGGAGTTGGTGTAGGTGTAGACGTCGGCGTCGGAGTTGGCGTCGGAGTTGGCGTCGGAGTTGGCGTCGGAGTTGGCGTCGGAGTTGGCGTGGGAGTTGGCGTCGGCGTTGGCGTTGGAGTCGGAGTTGGCGTCGGCGTTGGCGTCGGAGTTGGTGTCGGCGTTGGAGTCGGAGTTGGTGTCGGCGTCGGAGTTGGCGTCGGTGTAGGCGTTGGCGTTGGCGGCGGCGTACGCGGAGTGAAAACCGCGCTCTGCGCATTGGTCAAAGTTTTGGGGCTGAGTTCGGAAGTAAGGGCATCGATGACATAGGCGTCGGGCTCACCCGCGGATATGCCTACGACCGGCAACAGGTTGATGTTGCCGGCCCCGTACCGCGTAATGACTGTGCCATCGTCCCGCAACTCAATTTCAAAGTTGATCGGATCACCGTTAGTGCCGTCGCCAAACTGGACACCTTGCCAACGGAAAATGATCCGCCCCGCGCCGGGCTGAACTACGTAAACGTCGGCGTCGGCCCTTCTGCTGGTCCGCAAATCCAGATCGTCCCACATCCCGGCGATCATTTTGGATTTCGATAGATCCGAGATCGAGCCCGGCACGTCATCGGCGTCGCCATTCGATCGCTTCGGTGGGGTCGAAAAATACAAGTTACCGTTTGTTGAGATAGTGACCGTGTTGTAAAGCTGTCCGAAATACGAGAAAGCGAAGGGTAGCGAATAGTTTTCCTGGTAGCGATCGTCGAAGTTTAGGCCCAGACCGGTACCGCCGGTTGAAAGCGGCGCCGCGGGGTTTAGCGCGGTCGTATAGGGATCGGCAACGTCGAGCGGGACAGTGATTGAAACAGTTGCGGGTGTGCCTTCATTACCAACGTTGTCGAATTCGCGCAGCCGGATCGTTCCGGACAAGTGGCGATAGGGAAGGTTGACGCTGATGCTTTGCGCGGTACCTGAAATCGCCGGCGCCAGACTTGTAAGAGGCACAACCGCATTGGTTGCTTGATCGACGAAACTGATGTCGTAGAGAGAGGCCAGGCCCGCAGCGCCGTCATCCCCCGACGCTGTCCACGATAGATTGACACTACGGCCGTTTTGCTGAGCGATCTGGAAGCCGCCGACCGTTCCGGGCGCGGTTGTGTCGCCCTCATTGATAGCTTGCAGCGACTTGAAAACATTTAGCCTGCGCCCGCTTAGCGTTTTGCCCTGAAGCGCGGGAACCAGGTCGCCATTGAACGACAGCAACGCCCGCAGTTGATTGACGGACAAGTTTGGATTGGCCGCGCATAGCAGGGCCGCGGCGCCCGTTACGTGGGGTGTGGCCATCGAGGTCCCGCTCAAGAAGCCGTAGTTGTTGCTCGGAAGCGTACTCAATATGCCGACACCCGGAGCTCCCAACAGCACTGAATGCGCTCCAAAGTTGAAAACTTGCTGATCACTTGAATTCGTGGCGGTAACCGAAATCACATTTGGCAGCAAGTAACCCGACGGATAGTGAGGGGCAATATCATTGTCCGTGCCTTCGTTGCCCGCGGCGGCCACGAAAAGGATCCCCGATTGACCTACGGCGTTGAGGGCATCTGCCGCCGCCTGCGAATACCCGCCACCGCCGTAGCTCGCATTCAGGGCCCGAATGTTAGCGCCCTTTGTTCCGCTCGTGCTCACCCAAAGGTCGCGCATCTGCTTCGCGTAGTTATAGGCCTTGATGGCATCGGCGTCCGTACCCGAATTAGTTGCCTGCGAGATAAACCTCAGGGACATCAGGCTAACCTGCCAGTTGACGCCGACCACGCCCACGCTGTTGTTGCCGACGGCGCCAATCGTGCCGGCGACGTGTGTGGCGTGATTCTCTGCGATGATGGTTCCCGTGTTATCGCGAAAGTCATAGCCGTGAAGATCGCCGCTGATCCCTGAGATTGATCCCGGGCTGGGATTGGTCCAAATGTTAGCCAGAAGATCAGGATGGTTAATGTCAATGCCTTCGTCGATCACTCCAACCACGACGCTTGTGTTTCCGGTGGTGAGGTCCCAGGCCTGTGGCGCGCCAATATTGGTTAGTCCGTACAACTCGTTGGATATAAATCGCGGATCGTTTGGAGTTAGTTCAGCGTGAAGGATGTAATTCGGTTCAGCATAAAGCACATCGTCGCGGGCCTGGAGCGCGGCCACTGCCTTGCTCGTGTAGTTCGGCGCCATGCGAGCGATCCGCAAACCGTCGACCAGATCCGATCCGGCAAAGCGTTCCAGGTTCACAGAAATCTGTTCCGACGATGCGGCCAATCCTTGCGGGCCGGATGTTTGGTACGCCTGAACTGAGGCATCTTCATTTGGTACCACTACCTGTGTCGCACCCTCGAACGCCCGGTTCTTCTTGAACCGTACCAGCGCCTCTCCAGGGACAAATTCCGGACGCCGGCGCTTTTCGCTCGCCGCAGCCTGATTCTCAGGATTGGTCGAACCAGGCTCTTCGCGGGTTGCTCCTGATCTCGGGGCAAACCAGATCGCGCTAGCCAGCAGGACGATAGAAGCGAAAACAAGCGGCCTGGAAGCAAGCTTCGACGGGAATAAACCTGATTGCATGCGAGGGGTAATCACTTGCTGATAATCTCTTGCGCGTGTCGAGGTTGCCGAATAAGTAATAGCTGGTCGATAAGTAATTCCCGGACATCCGGAGCCGGTTGTGCGGCTATTAATCTACATTGGGTAATATACATCAGGCCGCGTTGAGATTACAGTGGGGCCTCGGGGCATAGCCTGAAGCCCGTCTCGAGCGGGGGGCTCCTAAAAAGCAACAAATAACGTTCCGCAGCTTGATGAGAGGCGTGATAAGATTGACCGCGAGGCGCCCGTCCCCCGCCTCACGATCAGCAGGATTTGAAAGTCGTTCTTAACTGTGGCACGGGCGACCCGCCCGTGAATCAGAAAGTAGCGCGGGCGTCCCGCCCGTGAATTACGCGCAGATGCCACAACCATGAACCGGCACCCGGAAGACAGATGAGTCGAAAAGGACTGAGCGCCGTCGTTGCTTTGCTCGCGCTCATTTGCGGGCAGGCGCCGGTCCGCGCCTACACGCTCCATTACCGCGACGGCTCCGGCATAACAGCGAGGCGCTGGCTCGCCAGGCCCATCATCGTCGCCTTCTCAAGTTCGCTTAGTTCGCCGTCCGCGAATATCAAAGCCGGCAGTGATGTGATTGGCGCGGCGCAGCGCGCGTTGGCACGCTGGGCCGCTGTTGCCGATATTCAATTTCTCGAAACCAGATCCAGCGCGCAGGCGATCAGTCCGCAGAACGCCGGGGACCGTATTAATCTGATCACCGTCTCCGCCGACAATATGGCCGTCTTCGGCGCCTCCGAAAATCCCGGCCGCACGCGGGTCTTTTCAGATTCAGGCGGCGCGATCGTAGAAGCCGACATCGCCCTGAATCCGAATGAGTTTTTCTCGAGCGACGGCACGCCCGGCACATTCGATCTCGAATCGACATTCACGCATGAGATCGGACATCTTCTCGGGCTCGAACACTCGGCCGTAATCGGGGCGACCATGCAGCCGCGCCAGGCACAAAACGGTGTCTATGGCCTGCCGGCATTTACCCAACGGACGTTGTCCGAAGATGACATCGCCGGCGCGCGTAGTCTTTACGGGTCCCGCGGCGGCACCGGCTCGGTTTCCGGAAGGCTAATCTCCAATGCCCTGGCGGGGCAGTCGCAACCGATCTTTGGCGGACAGGTGTTTGCTGAAGATGCGTTGACCGGAAGAGTGATGGCGGGCAGCGTTACTTTGTCTTCCGGGGAATATCGTCTGGACGCGCTGGCGCCCGGCAACTATCGTTTGATTGGCCAGAGCCTCGACGGCGCGATCGGCCTGACCGACATCGCGGGCAGCTCATATGCGAGCCTGGCGGAAACAACGCCTTCGTTCCGCAGTTTCATCATCGCGGGCCAATCTTCATCCGAGTTGACGACCATCACTGCCAATGTCGCCACCTCGCTGGGCTTCTTTGCAAGTTCGAATCCGCCGCCGACGCTCAAACCGCAAGTGGTCGGGATGAATGGCGAGCTGTCGACTACCGCTCTACCACTGGAAGCAGGCAAGACCTTCACGATTTATGTTGGCGGCGAAGGCGTGGATCGGATCCTTGCGAATGGGATTTCCATCAGTTCACCGTTTATCAGCGTGAATCCTGCCACGCTGATGGAAGAAGAGTTCGACACCCCCTATCCGGTGATCAGTTTCGAAGTCACCGTGGCGCCCAACACGCCGCCCGGCGAATACAGCATTCGCCTGCAATCGAGCAGCGGCGAACTGGCCTATCTTCCCGGCGCGCTGACCATCGACCCTGAAATATTCGTCAAGAGCGTGGAGCTCGAATAACGAAGATCTCCGGGAAGTTCGCGGCGATTGCGCCTGGTCGCTTTTTCCGAGCCGCAGCTTTCCCTGAGAAGGGGCTTGCCTTATCCGTAGGGCAGGCGTTAACATGCAGCCGTCAATAAAGTGCATTCATATAGCCGGGATCAGACCGGTGGCTTTATCGGTACCCTTCATTCGAGGAGCTTAGGGAATGCCGGAGGTTAATTATGGTTGACTTTCTCCTGTCAATTGTAGGTCTGGCCGCTCTGGGTGGCGCGATTTTTGAATTCTACAGGTTCGTCACCGACCCCAACCCTGGGGGCGGGCACGTGAACGGCTGGATAGCGCTCGGCCTGGCCGTTGTTTTCTGCGTCTGCGCGTTGATGTTGTTCCTGCGCCACGTGAATAAGGAAGAGGAGATTCACATTACCCAGTAGAAGGCTGCAAGTACTTCTCTGCAACACCGGATGATTGCTTGCGACAGACCTCTGGAAACCAACACCAATGATCGTGGGCATGAGCTTCGGGCTCGGCACCGACGACGCACGTACCACCAAGCGACGCCGTTTGCGTCTGCGGCAATCGCCCGCGCAAACGGCGGTTTTGTTTTCAGGATTAGCCCAGCTTTTGTGGATTTGTTTACCGCGGTTTGTCTTAACCTGCCTTGTCGAGGAGTAACTAAGAAATGTTGGCAACCTTAGCGCTACTGTTCTTGCAAACCGAAATGAGCGCGAAGCAACCCGGTTACTTTGCCGTGGTCCTGGTAGGATCGCTCGTGGCAGGCGGCATTGGCTGGCTTATTGCCGCAGTGCTCGGATTTGCCCGCGCCAAGGCCTTTGGTAGCTCGGCGCGATGGTTTAGCATGGCCGCCGTCTGTCTGCTCATTTATCACATCCAGTTCGTATTGCTCGGCTTCGTGGCCATCCTGGGCGCTCAACAAAACGACTTCGATGCGGTGCTGGCGTTTGGCGCGTTTTTGAATGTCTTCGTAGTCGTCGGCGCTATTTGCGCTATCATGGGATTTGTGCGGCTGACGAACCCGCGCTAAGTTTGCGGGATCAGACACTTCCCATTCGGTTTTCATGTCCAGGAAACAACTGCTGCTCGCCGCGCTCGCGTTGATTGCGGGGGCGGCTGTTTTGTTAGGAATTTCTAATTGGCGAGGTCGCGGGCGCCGCGGTCGACCTGCGTTCGTTCAGGCCAACGGCCCGCGCATGGTGATCGACGGAAAGCCGTTTCGCTTTGTGGGCGCGAACGTGGCCCTGATGTATCGCGACGACGATCGCGCGCGCATGCCGGAGACTTTGGGGCAGGCCGCGCGAACGGGAATCAAAGTGGTGCGGGTGTGGGCTTCGGGCGAAGGTGGGCCGAACGACGTCAAGCCAATCGCCGATTTCAACGACTGGCCGCGCACACATTCCCTTCGTCCCACACCTGACAAATGGAACGAAGCAGAATTGGTCTTCCTCGATCGCGTTCTGGTTGAAGCGGCGCGCAAGGGACTGCGTGTGCAGTTGTGCCTCGCCAATTGGTGGCGAGATACGGGCGGCGTTACACAATATTTGCGCTGGGCCGGCGTTAATGGAGCCGACGACGACAAGTATCCGTTCGGCATCAACAATGAAAAGGCGATGCTGTTCTATTCGAACGAGACCGCGCGACGGCTTTATCGCGAGCACGTCGAAAAAATCGTCACGCGACGCAACAGCCTAAATGGGGTGATGTACCGCGACGATCCAACGATCTTCGGTTACGAGTTGATGAACGAAGCACAGTGTCTGACCGGCCGTTGGGCCGAACGAAGGGCGTGGCTGGCTGAGATGAGTGGCTATTTGAAATCGCTGGACCCGGATCATCTGGTCGCACCGGGTGAATGGGGCTATCGCTCCGCTGCCGAGCGCCGCGAATGGTTGATCGATCACGCCTTGCCGAACATCGACTATTGCGACGTGCATAACTATCCACGAGACGACACCGACAGCTTTGTCGATTCGCCGACAGCGCTCAGCGAGTTTATCGACAATCGTGTGGCTGCGGCTTACTCGATCAGGAAGCCTTTGGTTTTGGGCGAGTTTGGTATGTCCAGCGATGGCTACAAAGGCTTTACGCAGATCGATTGGTACCGCGCATATTTTGAGCACGCGGCCCGCGCAGGCGCCAGTGGCGTGATGTTCTGGATACTTACGCCCGATCCTCAGCGAGGCTATGGCGTCACCTGGTCATCGCCGCGTGATGCCTCCGTTCTCGCGGAGGTCAGCGGCGCCTCGCATCTGTTTGCATCGCTCGCGAATGCTTCGCCGCCGCCGGCCTTGCTCGACGCCGGCCAGCATTTAGTGCCGCGACAATTTGCTTTCGCGCGCGCCGAAAACGATCCGGGCGCGGAACCCCAGGTTGTCTATCAACAGGATAGAACAGTTCTGTATCGCTTCGGGCCGAATATGACTGTAAGCGGAAGATTCGAGAAGCTCGGCGGTGGTGACGGTTATGTCTGGGGATCTGGAGTAGGTTACTTCGAGTACATTGTGCCTGGCCGCAAGGATCGCCGCCGGGTGGGGCAAATCCTGGTACGCGCACATATCCAGCCGGTGCTGCCGGTGGACGCGAAGCGTGACTGGATTCGCACACGGGTAACGTTGTTCGTGAATGGAAAGGATTGTGGCTCGCGTTTGGTTCCGGCCGAAGATCCCAGGTCCCCTTTGATTCAGGAATGGAAGATCGATTCCTGGTCAGCGCGTCTGCGCGCCGCGCGCGGTTTGCCGCTTAGCATTCGCTTCGCGGTCACCCCGGAATCGGATTGGCTCTATGGCGTGAATATTTCGAACTGGCCCGAAGGTTACGTCTCGCACGACGCGTCGCCGGTGGAAGTTGAGCTGCGGTGAGGATTCTGTCAACGACAATGACAGAGTCAGTACCGGGAGCGGTAGCGACCGGGTCTCAATCCACGCGACGCGGGAGATCGCGAGGACGTAACCCGGTTGCTACCGCTCCCGGTACTGACCTCATCACCCCGCAAGGCGTCTACTTGAAACCATAAAGCCTCACCGCATTATCATGCAGGACCATCCGCGCCATCTCCACTGCCCGCTCGCGTGATATCTCGCCATCGTTCATCATTCCGGTTAATGCCAAAGCCAGGGCCTGGCGTCCGGTTGTATTTGAAAGCCAGGCGACTTCGCCCCAATCGACCTCGGGGCCAAAAGAGAAGGCATCGGTGCCGAATAGGATTTTGTCAGGATAGGACTCGAGCCAGTTGCGCAGAATGTCGCTCAATTCGCGCGGGTAGGTAAAGAAAGTCTGCGCGGAAAAATCTGCGTAGACGTTCGGCTTACTCATTAACGAACCCATCTCTTTGGTGAAGGGAAAACCGCCATGCACGACAACGAAGTTCGTCTTTCGCAAAGCCGGGTCGTTGAAAACCGGTTCCAGCAGCAAAGGGTTGCTGCCGCTCTGCCGATAGAAACCGCCGGCGCCAGAGATGCAGTGAATGTGTACCGCCATGCCCAGGCGGCCCGCCTCGCGCGCAATGTAATAGAAAAGAAAATCCTGGAGCGCTTTGTAGCCGTTAACCGGGGGCTCGCCTCCTCTAACGAATCTGGCGTAAGTCGCGCGCGCGCGCGTTTCGTCCGCATCTTCGAAGTCGAGCTTCCGCAAATACGCAGCTTCAAACTTGATGGCCACCGCGCCGTTTCTCTTCTGTCGTTCGAGTGTGGGCGTCACGACGCTTCTTAGATACGCATCGAGCGTCGGCGGTAGGGTGCTCACCTTCAAGTCCGCGAGGTAACGTTTGAGCAAGCGCTCTTCGCCGGGATAGAAACCGCGATAGTCAGGATTCGATCGCCTGGCGGCTTCGTTGTTGAGCGGAAAGATCAGCGCGTCGTCAAACGCTACCCAACGAAATCGCGGCGCCGTCAGTCCGCTGCCCATTGCTACACGGTTCGCGAACATGGTTTCGATGTTGAGCCGATCCAGAATCCATGAGGGAAACGACGCGCCTTGTTCGTGGATCAGACGTGCTTTCAGTTTCAACAATTCCGCGACGTGCGCCTCGCTCATATCGCTGGAGGAATAGCCGAACAACTCGCGCCACGCGCCGATGAATTCCGGATTGGTCGGGCTCAAACGGAGCGGCAGCGGAAACGCTTCGATGGCGTCCAGCGG
Source organism: Pyrinomonadaceae bacterium (assembly GCA_041497335.1). Taxonomy (GTDB): domain Bacteria; phylum Acidobacteriota; class Blastocatellia; order Pyrinomonadales; family Pyrinomonadaceae; genus UBA11740. Next base: position 68,535 of record JBGQGG010000005.1, read on the forward strand.
CAGCGCATCGAATTCATCGTCAGGCTTCTCGCCAGGGGCGACGTACTTCAGCGGATGCGCGTGATTGTCGATGGCTTTGATTTTGGAAATCTCCGCGAGCAGATCGCGATCGACAGCTACTTGCGCGCGAACCTGCATTGGTCCTATTGCTAATAGCAAGCACAGCACGATGGCAAACTTTTTCATTTTAGGTGCACCTTTACTCTACTAAATTCAAAAGCCATCCACAGATTTCGCAGACTGCACAATGATAAAAACGAATCCGTGTAATCTGCGGAGAGATTTGCGCTTGAGGTTACGTACTTCTTCACTTACAGGAACCCTGATCCTTCCCAGCATCGATGCGCTTGATCCTTCCATCCGTCTTTGGATTGATTGCCGCCACCGAGGCAATTGCCTTCAGCAAAATGTCAGTCTCTGACGGCGATTGTTCGAGGGGAATCACGAGAGGCGCCTTGCGAAACATGCCGTAGCCATCACCCGCGTCCAAAGCTACATAACTCGTCGTCGCCAGTGTATACGTGCGCCGGTCGTCGAGCGGTTGGCCATTGATCGTGATGCTCGTGATTCGCACGCCGGGTTTCCGTTTGGCGTCGTATTCATAGCGGAGGCCCGAGACCTGCGGAAAGCGACCGGGTTGCGCCTCTGCTCCGATGCTCGCCACTCCATGCTCCAGCGCGGCGCGAATTACGGCGCCGGTGAGCTGCAACTTCACCACGCGATTGTTGTAGGGCAGGATTGAGAATACGTCGCGTTTTGTCAGGACACCCGGGTCAATAATCGTGTCGGCGCGAATCGAACCACCGTTGACCAGCGCGACGTCCGAGCCCGTGGCTTGCCGAAAAACGTCGGCAATAAAATCGCCCATGTTGGTCTCCTGAGTGCGCACATCAACACTCTTGATGTTCAGCTCAACCTCGGTGTGTCCGACAACTTGTTCCAGGCTCTTCATGAGCGGCCCATACTTTTCATTAAGCGAAGCGAAGGCGACATCTTCCTTGATTTTGTCGGTCACGGGAATGACTTGCCAGTCGATACTCTCAAGCTTCCCGGTCGATTTCGAGATGTTCAGATCTATGCGGCCCAGTTCACGCCCGTCCGAAGTCATCTTGAAGATGGGCGCATGCCCGGCCATCGATTCCAGCAGAGTGTGTTCGTGGCCACCGATGATCACATCGACGCCGGAACAACGCGCGAGCTGTTTGTCTTCAGCTATCGATAGATGCGTCAGCGCCACGACAACCTGTGCGCCGGCTGCATGAATTTTCGGAATCACGCGCACGGCCGTAGCACAGGGATCGAGAATGTCGACGTCCTGGCCTGGCCGCGATGTTTGTAAAGTTTCCTGCAGAAGTATTCCGAAGATCCCAATCTTCACTCCGTCGAATTCGCGCACGACGAACTCCGGAGTATCGGCAAATAATTTCCCGGTCTTTTTGTCGATCACGTTTGCGGCCAGCCACTTGAAATGCGATTCGCGAATTCGCTCGCGCAGCACGTCCGGACCAAAATCGAACTCGTGATTGCCAAAGGTCGCATAGTCCAATCCGCTCGCATCCCATGCCTCGATCATTTGCTTGCCTTTATAAGTGTTTGACTCGATCGAAGGCGAGATGGTGTCGCCGGCCAGCAGAAAAAGCGTGTGCGGCGATTCGCTCATGATCTGTTTGCGCAGAGTCAGGACCCGAGCCAATCCGCCGCGAGTGCCGCCATCAACCGGGGCGAACTGATAGACGTCGTTGACCTGTAAGAGCGTCACGCGAACTGGACAATCGCGATCTTGCTGGGCGGACGCCGGCCTGATCGGACTGAGTTCGAACGTGACCAAGCCAGCAAAAAGAATTGCCGCAAGTATTGCGACAGAGGCGAGCGCATTTCGCCACGGGGACACGCGATTAGGGATCATGATCGACGCCTTTCAGATATTAGCGTTGTGATAGGACCGGAACGTGTTAGATCAAAACGATTGGATTATACTTGAGACGAAGTTAGTCGCGACAATTGTCTGGCTCATGGACGAGCGAGGTCGACAACGTTCAAGCGTTACCTATGGATGTTCCCTCTCCCTTTGGGAGGGTTAGGGAGAGGGTTTGATTGTGGAACAAAGAGTACATCAACTGCACTGACTGCCGCTTCTAAGCCCTCTCCCAAAGGGAGAGGGAGTTTTTGCGGCTGGCTGCTAAAGGGGCCTCAAAACTCGAATATGGCCTTCAACGAAACAGTCTTCATCACCGGGTTTCCGGGATTCATCGCCACGCGTCTGGTGAAGCGTCTGGCTGCCGAAGGCGCGCAGTTTATTTTGTTGACCCAGCCCGCATTTCTCCCGACGGCGCGGGCAGAAGTGGGCGAAATCGCCACGGAAACAGGGCTCGATCCAGGGAAATTTCGCATCGTCGAAGGTGATATCACCCAACCCGATCTCGGACTTTCTGTAGCAGAGCTCGAAAACGCGCGCCGCGAAACAACCACCGTATTTCATCTCGCCGCCATTTATGACCTGGCGGTGGCCGAGGACATCGCTACGCGCGTGAATGTCGCCGGCACGCGCAATATCAACAACTTTGCGAAGTCAGTTGAACACCTGAAGCGTTATCACTATGTGTCGACCTGTTACGTGGCAGGGAAGCGAGAAGGCCTGATCATGGAAGCCGAGCTGGCCCACGACGCAGGTTTTCGCAATCATTATGAAGAAACAAAGTACTTCGCGGAAACGACAGTGGAAGCACTGAAGCCGGAACTACCAGTAACGATTCATCGACCGGCGGTAGTTTGCGGCGATTCGCACACCGGCGAGACGGCAAAGTATGACGGCATCTACTATTTGATTCACTACCTGCGCAGGTGGCCCGGCGGATTGACGCGGCTGAACATCGGTAACCGCGAAGTATGCCTGAACCTGGTACCGATAGATTTCCTGATCGACGCAATGGTCGCGCTCGCCAAAGACGATCGCGCTATTGGCGCGACAGTGCAACTTGCCGATCCTGCGCCGCTGACGACGCATCAATTGTTTGACGAGATTTCGAAAGCGATTGGCGGACGCGATTCGTTTGCTACGGTGCCGGCGGGCATTGTCTATCCGGTGCTGATGCTGCCGCTGGCGCCGAAGATCACGGGGCTGCCTCATTCAGCCGTGCCATATTTCTTTCTCGAGCAAACCTATGACACGACACGCGCGCGTGAATTGCTGGAACGTCACGGCATTCATTGTCCGAAGTTTCCGGATTACGTGGGAGCATTAGTGGATTTCGTGGCGGAACATCCGACCTTGGATTGATTTCCGGGATAGGACCTATGGGACGTATCGGTCCTATGTTCCTGCCTCAAGGACCCAGCCGTTCGATCAACCAGGTGCCGCCGTCCTGTAAACGATAGCGCAGCCGATCGTGCAGGCGATTATCGCGGCCCTGCCAGAACTCGATCGTGTTTGGTTTCAACCGATAGCCGCCCCAGTGCGGTGGTCTGGGAACGTCTTCGCCATAACGCTTTTCGAGTTCGGCAAATCGCCCTTCCAGAGTTTCACGGCTGTCGACGACTTCGCTTTGATTTGAAGCCCACGCACCGAGCTTGCTCCCGAGCGGCCGGCTCTGGAAATACTCTTCAGACTCTTCGGCGGAAACTTTCTCGACCGTGCCCTCAATTCGTACCTGCCGCCAAACCTTCGACCAGTAGAAGAGCAGACAGGCCTGCGGATTTTCAGCGAGGTCTCTTCCTTTGAGGCTTTGATAGTTGGTGTAGAAGACAAAGCCGCCGTTGTCGACGCTCTTCAACAAAACGATTCGCGCCAACGGCCTTCCATCTTTGGTTGCAGTGGCCAGGGTCATCGAGATCGCGTCCTGTTCCGACACTCCGGCAGCCAGCACTTCGTCGTACCAGGTTTGGAATTGCTTCAGTGGGTCGCGGTCGGCGCCACCTCTGTTAAGGTCAGATAACTTGTCACTCATCGAGGGTCACGAAACGAGCTCGGATTCGACTGCGCCTTCGGCTTCGTCCTTTTTCTTGGTCCACATGCCGCAGATCTCCTGGGCTTCAGCGTAAGTCAAATTGTCATAGATGTCCGCGCTATTCTTCACCACACCGTTTTCCAATTCCGCCACTTCCCAATCGGGCGCTTCGGGATCAGTGCCCGCGCGACCCTCTGAGACACGGATTTCCCAGCTTAGGTTTAAGTTTTCTTCTTCCATCAGATTATGCCTTCTCTAAGTTTCGAATTGAACAAGGAAGATAATAAACCAGAACTGGTTGGAAGTCCTGCGCGAGGTTGAGTCGAACTCGCATCGCTGTCGAACGTGAGATGTGATCAGCGGCGATTATCAGCAACATGAAAAACAAAGAGGAACTTAAAGAACGCGCTAACCGCGCTCCGGTCCAACCCTGTTGGAAATAGTTGGGTCAAAGAAAGTTGCGAGTTCAAGAATTTCTTCGGGGGACGTGAGGAACCATTCAACTCCTGGACTATTCTCAATTTGGAGCCCACGAAGTGTCAGCACGCCGTGAAGGGCCTCTTCCCAAGCGCTGGGGCGGGAAGTGCGAATGATGATGGCAATCCGTGGCCGCTCCGGCAGCGCTGTGGCAGCTTGGGCCAGCACACGTGAAAGTGGGTCACCGTCAGTCCGTCCAATTTTGCATGGCCAAGCTTTCTCGCCTTGTTCTTGAGCCCGCAACCGATAGGTCGGCAGATAGTAGACGTAAATTGCTCCTCGGCCAGAGCCAAGCTCCACGTCTGCAGCTGGTTCGGGGAAGCGACGGGCTCGACTTTCAGTGCTTCAGTTGCGGGAAGTGATACCTCGGACGCAGCAGACTCAATACCTTCCACGCAAGGACCCTCATGTATCCGCCAATAGCCCACCGACACATTCTCCGCTGCGCCGGTTTCCTTCATGTCCCCTAAGGCCTTCTTGATCGTTCCCGTCAGGTTCTGTGCGGAGGCCTTCAGGCCACCACCTGCAAGGTGGGCACTGAGCACTTCGTCGACGATGATCTGACGCTCCACCAGCTTGCCAGCAAACAGTTTTCGAATCAGGAATTGCGCGATTGCTGGCGTAAGAGGAACGCCCTTGTATTGGTATTGCGCATCATCAGCCGTGGTCACATCGCTGCTCATGACTCTTCCGTTCTCCGATCAGGCACCCGACTATTGTTACGACTCTTCATTCCGCATAATACGCTTCCCCAGAGTATTATCAAGATTCATTACGCGTAGTCACGCTTTCGCGAGCATCAACATACAGGATCGAAGCGAGTTGTCTAATTCAATCACACAAGCACCGCCCCTGATCGCCATCATTGGCCGGCCCAACGTCGGCAAGTCGACGCTGTTCAATCGTCTGATCGGCGAGCGGCGCTCAATTGTTGGTGACGAGCCGGGCATAACCCGCGACCGTATCTACGGGGAAGCTGACTGGCGCACAAAGCGATTTGCCATCGTCGACACGGGCGGCATCGTGCCCGATGATGACGCGGTGATTCCGGCAAACATCCTGAAGCAAGCCGGCTTCGCGATAGATCAAGCGGAAGTTCTCATCTGGGTCGTCGATGCACGCAAAGGAATCACGCCCCTGGATCAGGAACTGGCGCGCCTGCTGCGCTCGACCGGAAAGCGCGTGCTGGTGGCGGCGAACAAGGCAGATGCCGTTAATCTGGAAAGCGATGCGGGAGAATTTCATAGCTTTGGTTTCTCAGAGGTCTTTCCTATTTCCGCCGAACACGGAAATGGTTTGGGAGATTTGCTGGACACTCTCGTGGAGGGATTTGGTCCCGGAAGCCCCGAGGTCGACAAGGGCGCGGACCAGCGGAATCGCGCGCACGGGCAAACGCCACACGAGCTGCGCCTGGCGATCGTCGGCCGCCCCAATGTCGGCAAATCATCTCTGCTCAATCGTCTGCTTGGTGAAGAGCGTGCGATCGTTTCGCCGCTGGCCGGAACGACGCGCGACACGGTTGATACCTTGCTGGAAACTAAAGATCAGACTTTTCGGATTATTGACACGGCCGGCATTCGCCGCAAAGGCAAGACGCAGGCGATGGCGGAAAAGCTTTCGGTGGTAATGGCGCGCAAGAGTCTGGAGCGCGCCGATGTCGCGATTGTCGTACTCGATGCCGAGCAGGGGATCGCCGCGCTTGACGCAGCGATCGCCGGTTATGCAGTTGAGGCGGGTTGCTCGATTATTCTGGTGCTGAACAAATGGGACACGCTCGAGAATAAGACCACGGGATCGGGTTCGGCCTTTGAACGCAGGATCCGCGACCAGATGAAGTTTCTGAGTTGGGCGTCGGTGGTTACTATTTCGGCCTTAACTGGACAGCGGGTGCCAAAGCTCTTGCCGCTCGCGGCCCAGGCGAACAAAGATCGCAACGTGCGCATTTCAACTTCCCGTTTGAACGAATTCTTCGAGAGAGAGATCACCCGGAAGTCGGGCATCACACCGTCAAAGACGTATGGCGGTTCTCGCCTGCATGTGCAGTACATCACGCAGATCGGTATTCGTCCGCCGACGTTCGTCGTTTTCACCTCGGGAGGCAAGGCGGGTCTGCACTTCTCTTTCCTGCGTCATCTGGAGAACCGGATGCGCGAGGAATTCGGTTTCTTTGCCACGCCCATCAGAATCGTTGAGCGGCATAAGTCGAAACGCAAGCGGTGAAATAGTTGTGAGCCTGTTCCGGAACTTCACGTCTTCAATTGAAGCTATCTATACATGGTGCGGCTGACCTTGTCCGACCGATCAATGACCGTTCAAGCCATCGATTTCGAAGTTCAGGCTCGTGAAGGCGAGGCCCGCGCTGCAATCCTGACGACCCGGCGCGGTGTCATCGAAACGCCGGTGTTCATGCCGGTCGGTACGGCCGGCACGGTGAAGGGAATTCGTTTTGAAGAGCTTGAATCACCCGACCTGGATGCGCAGATCATTTTGGGGAATACATATCATCTCTGGTTGCGACCCGGGATCGAAACGATCAGGGCGTGTGGTGGGCTTCATAAATTTATCGGATGGCAGCGCCCAATGTTGACTGATTCCGGCGGCTTTCAGGTTTGGAGTCTGGGCGCGCTGCGAAAAATTTCCGAGGAAGGAACTGAGTTTCGTTCGCACGTCGACGGCTCGCTTTGCTTTCTGTCGCCGGAGATCTCGATGGAAGTTCAAGCCGTGCTCGGCGCGGAGATCGCCATGGCTTTTGATGAATGCGCGCCGGGCGAAGCGACTCTTGATGAAGCGCGAAGCAGCATGGAACTGACCTTGCGATGGGCCAAACGGTCGCGCGAGGCGTTTGAGCGTGTAGCGCAAGTTGATAACTTGCGTTCCGGTTCGCCGGAAGCAACTGCGCAAGTTAACAACTTGCGCTACAGACAAGCGCTCTTCGGAATCGTGCAAGGCGCGTCACATCTCGAGTTACGGCACGAAAGCCTGGAACGCACCGTGGAGATCGGATTTCAAGGGTACGCACTCGGCGGACTCAGTGTCGGTGAAGAAAAGCCGGTGATGCTGGAAGTGATCGAAGATATCGCGCCGCGCATGCCCCCCGACAAGCCGCGTTACCTGATGGGGGTCGGCACGCCGGAAGATCTGCTCGCAGCGGTTGCCCGGGGCATAGACATGTTCGATTGTGTGCTGCCGACGCGCAACGGCCGCAACGGGCAGGCCTTCACCGCTCGCGGCAAGCTGAATATAAAGAACGCGCGCTATGCGGTTGACCAGGGGCCGTTGGACGAGGCGTGCGAGTGTTCAGTCTGCCGTCGCCATTCACGCGCGTTTCTCAGGCATCTGTATCAATCGGAAGAAATGCTCGCGGGCATCCTCTTAACGCACCACAATCTGGCGTTCTTCCTTGACACTATGCGACGTGTCAGGCAAGCTATCCGTTCTGGCCAATTCGCGAAATTTCGGCGAGAATACACTGAGCAACTAAGCTCCGGGTTGGGATGAGCGCGTAGCCGCGAATCGAGCACGCTACTCGCCCGTTACGCCGGCAGCACTGACTAGATTATTCCCTTTATGTCCTTATTTCTTTTTCAGGGGTTGGGCGGCGGGTTGGGCGGCGCTATTTTCCCGATGCTGCTAATCTTCGGCGTCTTTTATCTGCTATTGATCAGGCCGCAACAGAAGAAGCAGAGAGCGTTGCAGGCGACGATCGCCCAATTGAAATCCGGCGACAAAGTGATTACCACCGGTGGAGTCATCGGGGTGATCACCACCGTGCGGGACACGAGTTTCCTGATCAGGAGCGCCGACAAGACGATCCTCGAGATCGCGCGCTCAGCCGTGGCTGGAGTTGACTCGGAAGAAGAAGAGAAGAAGTAGTGGCACAGACTTTAGTCTGTGACGATACTAGAATCGGAAAGACCACAGGCCGCAAGCCTGTGCCACTAGGGTTAATGAAGAAAAAGAATTTACTCCAGCGATTGATAATTATCGGGATCGTTACGCTTACCGGTTTCTACATAGTGATCGGGCCTCACGGGCGCCGGCCGCATCCCAGAGACTTTACTCCTGCAGGCATCAAAGCAAATCTCGCGCAGAACATTCATCTCGGACTCGATCTGAAAGGCGGCTCGCACCTCGTCATGCGGGTGAAGGTTGAGGATTTTTTTAAGAAGCTCACCGAAGAAAATGCGATCGCCGCTCAAAACGCAGCCAAAGACGCAGGCTTCGACGCTAAGGAAGCGCACGCTGAAACTACTGGAGGGAACTATCGAGTCGTCCTGCAGGTGGGTGATTCGTCCAAGTCCCAGGAGATTCGGGACGCTGTTGAAAAGAAAGCCGATCTTAGCGATCGAGTGGGTTGGTCCTTTTCATCCTCAGGAAACACTCTTGTCTGGACGTTGACCGGAGCGGCGCAGCGCACACTGGCGGAATCTGCAACGGACCAGGCGATGAAGATCATCGATACTCGCATCAACGCGGTCGGAGTTACCGAGCCGACCCTGGCACGTCATGGCGGTCAGAACTCTCATGAGATCTTGTTGCAGATGCCCGGCATGCAGGATCCTGAACACGTCAAGAAGTTGCTTGGGGAACAGTCACATCTGGAACTCGTCCACGTAGTCAGTCCTCCTAGTCCCGCTCCGCACCAGACTTATTCAAGCAAAGAAGAAGCAATCGCTTCGCTGAACAGTGGCGGGAATATTCCCGCGAATCGCCGCGTTCTGCCCTACACGGAGCGTGCTGAGTTGACCGGTCAGGACGCGAATGCGAATGCGCAGACGCCAAAGAAATGGGTAGTGGTTGAGTCCCCGGCGATCATCGACGGAGCAGAGCTGCGTAGCGCTACCGCTAATCAATCGCGCGCAGGTGCTGACGAATACGAAATCGATTTTGCTCTCAAAAAAGTGGGCGCGGATAAGTTTGGCGCCTGGACCGGCGCGAATATTAACGAGTACATGGGCGTGTCGCTCAACGATGAAGTGAAATCGATCGCGTACATAAAAGGCCAGATTTTCGACCAGGGGCAGATCACCGGAAGATTCTCGAAACAGTCTGCCGACGATCTTGCGCTCACCCTTCGCTCCGGAGCGCTGCCGGCGCCGATTGAGTATCAGGAAGAGCGAACAGTCGGACCAAGTTTGGGTGCGGACTCGATTCGTTCCGGGGTGCGGGCTTCGGTGTTGGGCCTGGCGCTGGTCGTGTTCTTCATGCTGATCTACTATCGCGGGTCGGGCGTCAACGCGGTCGTCGCCTTATTGCTAAACATGGTACTGATGATGGCGGGCCTGATCATTTTTGGCGCCACGCTGACGTTACCTGGCATCGCCGGCATGATCCTGACGATCGGCATGGCCGTGGACTCAAATGTGCTGATTTTCGAGCGCATCCGTGAAGAGCTCCGCTCGGGCAAAACCATACCTTCGGCCATCGAACAGGGTTTCGCGCGGGCGTTCGTGACGATTATCGACACGCACGTCACCACGATTGTTTCATCACTGTTCCTGTACGCTTTTGGCGCCGGACCGATTCGCGGTTTTGCGGTAACGCTGGTACTGGGATTGCTGGTCAATTTATTCTCGGCTGTTTATGTTTCGCGGACAATCTTCATGTGGCTCCTTAGCCGCAAAGGAAGGCGGGTTGAGTCACTCAGTATTTAGGGACCTTGAATCGTATTAGAGAATCCGCCGCGTGAGGCGATTCACTAATTATGGTTCACGATTAACGAGTTCATGTTTCAAGTATTCAAAGACGTAAGAGTTGACTGGCTGGGTAAGCGTCGTTTCTTTATCGGCCTCTCGATATTCCTGATGTTGGCCGGCATGGGCACCGCTCTTTACCGGCACAAGTTCCATCCGAACGGCACGGAAGCTTTCAACCTGGGCGTGGATTTCAAAGGTGGAACAGTCGTTACGGCCAGGTTCAGGCAAGCCCCTTCGGCTGAGACCATTCGCGCAGCTATTCGTAGCGCGGGTCTCAGCGACGCGACGATTCAACCGGTTCTTGATAAGCCGGGCGAGTTTCTCATCAAAGTGCCGCACCAGGGATTCGAGGCAGCGGATACACAGGAGAACCAGGCCGGTGTTGATGCGGCGCGCGCCAAGGTAAAGAAAGCACTGAATTCGTTCGGGCCTGAAGCGGAAGCCACCAGGAGTCTCGAAGAGGATCCCAAAGCTGCGTACAAGATCGAAGGCACCGACGCAGTCGGCCAGGTCGCGAGCAAACAACTCCGCAACCAGGCGATCGCTGTAACGATCGCGGCCCTCGTCGGCATGCTGCTCTTCATCGCCTTTCGATTCGAGTGGACTTACGGCGCCGCCGCGGTCATTGCCGTGTTTCATACGGTCCTCGTTACGCTGGGACTTTTTTCCATATTTCAGATCGAGATCAACTTAACTGTGATAGCGGCGCTGCTGACACTGGTCGGTTTCGATGTGAACGATTCGATCGTCATATTTGATCGAATTCGCGAGAATCGAAAACTGTATCGGCGGATGAGTCTCTACGACGTAACGAACTTGTCGATCAATCAGACGCTCTCGCGCACAGTGATCACGTCGGGTCTGGTTTTTCTTTCCGTGGTAGCGCTGGTGCTCCTCGGTGGCGAAACGCTGAGGCCTTTCTCGCTGGCTTTGTTGATGGGCATTATATTTGGCACCTACGACACCATTGCGGTCGCCGGCCCGATCATGGTCTGGTGGGAAAAGAGAATCGCGGCGGCAAATAAACTGACGGCGACGAATGCCCGCGAAACCGGCATTAAGTCAGGTCGTGGTCCGGCATCCGGCGAGCGTACGCGCAACGGCATTGGAAAGCCGTCGCAAGCCGCGTGATCGGGAACTTATCATCGTCGCTTGGGGTCTAATCCGGTGTGTTTGATTTGCGGCAATGTAGGCGGTTAAGACGTGCAAAGATGCTATTTTGTCGACTGGATTTGTCCTTGACTTTGCAAGTGATTGCGGCATAGACTGCAAACGTTGCTGGCCAATTAAATACGCTCGTTATCGTGCCCTGGCTTCAGAGGGTAGATGCACGGTGGTATGTACGTTGAGATGGCCAGTTTCTTTGTGTCCCGCATAGTGGCTGGGCCCAAAGTGGCGGCGTGATAGATACGCAGGCCTTTCCGCTGCATTCCTTTCATCAAGCGGGTTTCGAGCAATGGGCTTACAATCGCAATTTTGATTTTTGATTAATCACTCTAGCCCCTGACCCATCCGGCACCGATTTGGGAGGACAGAACGATGTTCGACAATCTCGTTGAGTCTGGTTCGCATAAACAAGATGTAACGCGAAAGGGCTCATTCATTCTTATTACGCTGGCCGTTTACCTTGTGCTCATCGTCGCCGGCGGGATTGCCGGAATCATGTTGGCCACGGCCAATATTGACCAGCAGACCCTCGAGCTGACCGCGTTGATCGCCCCAGTTCCGGTTCCACAGCAACAGAAGGAAGCGCCGAAGCCTGAGAAGGTTGTCATCGAAAAGAATGTTGACGTGCGCCGGGAATTGATTGCTACCGTTGACCGTGCTGATTTGGTACCAAAGACGATCTCGGCTAAAGCCAGCGACGTGCCGCCTGTGCGCAAGGGCGTCGTGACGATGGTCGGCACCAGCGACACAAACGCGGCCCAGCCGATGGCCCCAGGGGCGGGCACGGGCCAAATCATTTCGGCTCCAACCAAGGTGGAGATCAAGGACGAACCGCCGCCGCCGCCGCCGAAACCGACGCCGCACGCGCCAATCTCCGGCGGTGTGCTCAACGGCAAGGCTGTCCGTCTCGTCCAACCGCCGTATCCTCCGATTGCTCGGAGTGCGCATGCTGCGGGCCAGGTGGTCGTGCAGGTGTTGATTGACGAGAATGGCAACGTTGTTGCAGCGCATGCAACCTCGGGCCATCCGCTGCTGACGGCGGCGGCTGTCAACGCGGCGCGTGCATCGAAGTTCACGCCGACGAAGCTTTCCGGGCAGCCGGTCAAGGTCAACGGCGTAATCATCTACAATTTTGTGGCACAGTGAAATAATTCCGGCGCGCTGGTTCGCTCCAGAGAAGCCGAGAGCTACCAGCGCTCGGTCTTAACTGCCGGTAAGGAATCAATGTAATTAAAACCTTTTGGAGGAGTTACCGTGACTATTCTAACAAGTATCCTCGGAACGAAAGCGTTTGGCTTGCTCTTCGTTCTCTGGCAAGCCACCCCTACTGCCAGTCCGGCTGACGCCGGTGGCGCATTCAGCTTGACCGAGATGATCAAGAGCATGGGCGGCGTGGCGATCACAGTTGTGATCATCCTGCTGATCATGTCCGTGTATTCGATCGCCATCATGGTCGAACGTTACCTGACCTATACGGCGGCTAAGAAACAATCCCGCGAGTTTGCCCCGCGTGTGGCCCAGGCGCTGAAGAACAACCGTATCGAAGAGGCCATTAATATCAGCGACAAGCATCGCAAATCACACCTCGCGATGGTTGTTAACAGCGGGTTGCAGGAGTTTCGCGCGCACGAACAATCAAGTGATATTTCGGGCAACGAAATCGAAGCGTCCAAACGCGCGCTGCAGAGGGCTATCGCGATTAAGACAGCCGAGTTCCGCCGAGGTCTTTCCGGTCTCGCGACTATCGGCTCTACGGCCCCGTTCGTGGGTCTGTTTGGTACCGTGTTCGGTATCATCAACGCGTTCCGGGGAATGAAGAACGCCGAGACGGCCGGAATCGCTGCCGTTGCGGGCGGTATTTCGGAAGCGCTGTTCACGACGGCACTTGGCCTGGTAGTCGCGGTCCCGGCGGTGTGGCTCTTCAACTACTTTACCAGCAAGGTTGATGGCTTCATCGTGGAAATGGACAATTCGGCTTCCGAGCTGGTTGACTATTTCATTAAGAACAGCACGAAGCAGTTGAATCCGTAGCGCTCGAGCTGACGGGTGAGTTTGGGGCAAGAGAGCTTGCGGTTTCCGCGACCTCTCTTACTCGTCATACTCGGACTACGAAAGGAGTTTAACCTATGGGAATGCAGGCTGGCGGCGGTAGCGGAGGATTTCAGTCGGAGATTAACGTCACGCCGATGGTTGATATCATGCTGGTGCTGCTGATCATCTTCATGGTGGTCACGCCGTTCCTGCAGCAGGGCATCACGGTGGCGATTCCGCGCGAGCTAAAAAACCCCGACGAAGATCAGGCGATCAACAAGGAATCTTCGGTAATTATCTCGGTCCCGAAGGATGGCGACTATTACTTCGGCAAGAAGAAGGTCAATCTTGATGACCTCAAATCGGCCGTTGAAAAGGCGCTCGCTAACAAGAAGGAAGAAGACAAGATCGTTTACATCAAGAGCGGCGTCGAGGTCAGCTACGGCGAGGTCGTAAAAGTCATTAACGCCGTGCGCGAAAAAGGCGTTGATAAGATAGGACTGGTTGCCGACCGGAAGAAGAAGGGGGCCACCGCTCCGGCTCCGGCAACTTAAAGCTGAAAACAGATTCGGAGCACGCTTACATTCATGGTGCTCCTAGTTCGAATTGAGGGTAAGTTTATGGCAATGACTTCCGGGAGTAGTAATCGTGCGGTTCCATACATCAATGTCACCCCGCTAATTGACGTATTGCTCGTGTTGCTGATCATCTTTATGGTGGTTACGCCGCTCAAGCCCAGCCGTTTCAAGGCCGACATCCCGACGCAGAGAGATCCCACCGAAGACGTGAGCAAGCTTAAGCCGAACCCGCTCACCCTGGTGGTCTCGATCACGCAGGACCTGCAAATAAAGCTTAACCAGGATCCGATGGGCTCAGTTAACGATCCCAGCGCGCTGGCGGCAAAGCTGCAACAGACGTTCTCACAGCGACGCGAGCAGCACGCCTATAAGGTCGGCATGGAAACGGCTACCAATATTCCGGAAGATCAGCGCATTGAAAAGACTGTGTTCGTAAAGGCGCCCCGCGCCCTGCACTACGGCGATGTCGTGAAGGTGATCGACGCAATTAAAGGAGCCGGCGCCAGTCCGGTCGGCTTGCAGGTTGACGATCTGCCGTAGTAAAAACTGTGACGGTATTCGCCGGTACTTCTTCCGCCAGGAAGGCTTTCCTGCTTGCCGGAAAGCGCGGCGGCATCTTTCATCTAAAACGGAGCTAACCGAAATGAGATTCTCTCGGTCCAGGATCGGCGCGATAGCGATCCTGGCTTTGTTTGTCGCCGCCAGTGCCGGCTGCACGCTCGTCAACAAGATCCGGGCCAAGAACGAGCTGAACGAAACGGCGCGCGCCTACAGGGACGGACATTTCGAGGAAGCGGAACAGCACGCCAAGCGCGCCTTGTACCTCGATCCTGACAATAAGACCGCTGCCATCTTTATCGCGCGGGTCATTCACCAGCAGTACAAACCCGGCGTTGACGCTCCCGATAACGTGGCGAAAGCTCGCGAGGCAATTGAAGCCTACAGACATATCCTGGAAAAGGATCCCAACAACGAAGAGGCTTTCAAAGCCATCTCGGTACTCTATGCCGCGATTAAGGATGACACGAAACTGCGGGAATGGATCCAGGCGCGAGCCAATGATTCCAATATGCCCAGCGAGAAGCGCGCCGAAGCGTACGCAATTCTGGCCGGTAAAGACTGGGATTGTTCTTTCAAGATTACCGAGCTTCCGGATGTGAAGGTCACCACGAACGTAGACGGCAAGCCCGGCGTTACGTACCAGAAGCCCAAAGACCAGAAGGACTTTGACACCTCACAGAAATGCGTGACGCGCGGCCTGGAAGAAGCCGAAACCGCAATCAAGCACGACCCCAACAGTGAATCGGCGTGGTCGTACAAGACGAACCTTTTGCTTGAGGCAGCCAAACTTGCCATGATGGAAGGCAAAGCCGACTTGAAGGCCCAGTATCAGAAACAGGCTGAGATAGCAGGCAAGCGAGCCACGGCCCTGGCTGAGGAGAGACGCAAGAAAGAGGAGGCGGCTGAGCAAGCGGCTTCACCGACTCCCTGACGAGAGTAAGGGAAGCGCTCTGGCGCACACGCAAACTGCACACATCAAATAGGTGACGCGGGCTTTCGGGTCGCGCGTCACCTATTTTGTTATAATTGCACCCGGTTAGTTGTTAGTTGACAGTTCGTCAGCAAGAATCAATTGCGACTGACAACTAACCACTGACTACTGACAGCTTAATCTATGGTCCGAATCGAAGAAATTTGCGAAAAAGTCCGGCGCAACCACCCGCAGGCGGACCTCAATCTGCTGCGGCGGGCTTACCTCTTCTCTGCGCGCGAACACAAGGGCCAAAAACGCGCCTCGGGTGAATCCTACCTGGTGCATCCATTGGAAGTCGCAAACATTCTGGCCGACATGCGTCTGGACGCTGTCTCCGTCTCAACCGGCCTGCTCCATGACGTGGTGGAAGACACGCTCGCGGATACGGCCACCATTCGCGAGTATTTCGGCGACGAGGTGGCCCATCTGGTTGAGGGCCTCACAAAGATTGCACACATCAGCAACGTCTCGCGGGAAGACCAGCAGGCGGAAAACGTTCGCAAGATGTTGCTGGCGATGGTTGACGACGTGCGTGTCGTGCTGGTGAAACTCGCCGACCGTTTGCACAACATGCGCACGCTGGAATACCTCAGTCCCGAAAAGCGCCGCCGGATCGCGCAGGAAACGATGGACATCTACGCGCCCATCGCTCACCGCCTGGGAATGGGCAAACTGCGTGGCGAGCTGGAAGACCTGGCTTTCAAAAATCTTCATCCGGAAGATTACCGCGAACTCACCGCGCAAATGGAAAAGCGCCGGGCCGCCAATGAAGCATTCCTCAATGATGTCACGGCCACCATTAAGCAGAAGATGGAAGAAGCAGAGGTGCCGTTCGAGCGCATCGAAGGACGTGTCAAACGTCTCTACTCTATCTGGAAAAAGCTGGGACGGCAGGAGATCGATCTGGATCAGGTTTATGATCTCGTGGCCGCGCGGGTGATCACGCCTGACGAAATTCGCCACTGCTACGGGGCGCTGGGAGTAATACATAATACCTGGAAACCGGTGCCTGGCCGCTTCAAGGACTGGATCGCGACCCCGCGTGACAATCTCTATCAGTCACTGCATACGTCGGTCATCGGGTCGAAGGGTCAACCCTTCGAAGTACAGATTCGCACCGAGCAAATGCATGTGATCGCCGAAGAGGGCGTGGCTGCGCACTGGAAGTATAAAGAAGGGAAGCGCGGTCCGCGCGACGACGACGAGGCGCTCAAGGTCCTCCGTTCGCTGGTTGAATGGACGCAGGAAGTTAAGGATTCGCGAGAATTCATCGATGCGCTGAAACTCGATCTCTACCCGAAAGATGTTTACGCCTTTACGCCGATGGGCAAGGTGATTCAATTGCCGCGCGGGGCGACTACGGTGGACTTCGCCTACATGATTCACTCGGAAGTAGGCAACACGTGCACCGGCGCGCGAGTCAATGGTCGCATGGTGCCGCTGCGAACGTTGATTCAAAACGGAGATGTAGTCGAGATCATCAGGACTTCCAATGCGCATCCATCCCGCGACTGGCTTAATTTTGTGGCCACGTCGCGCGCGCGCAATCGAGTACGCCACTGGGTCGCCGACCAGCAACGCGCCGAATCGATCGAGATCGGACGCAAACTTTTCGAGAAAGAAGCCGGCCGTTTTCAGCTTTCGGTCAAAAAGATGCTGGGCGACGGCAACGGCGATCTGAAGCGCATTGCCGGCGAATATGGATATGGTCGCACCGACGATCTGCTGGCGGCTATGGGTTACGGAAAGATAGTGCCGCGCAACATTATCGCGAAGTATCTGGGTCCGGAGAAGTTCGAAGCGCTCGACAAACAGAAGGAATCACGCCTGCGGACCGGTGTGCGCGCGGTGAAGCGCCTGATTACAGGTGATGACGCCATCGTAGTTCGTGGCGTGGAAGACTTGATGGTGAATCGCGCCCGCTGCTGCAATCCTCTGCATGGCGAACAGATCATCGGCTATATCACCCGCGGCAAGGGCGTCGCGGTGCACACGTCGCGCTGCAAGAACGTGAAACAGTTGATGATCAATCCAGAACGAATCGTGGCGGTCGAATGGGCTTCGAAGCCTGAGAAGACTGCCTATGCAGTGAAGCTGCTGGCGGTTACGGAAAACCGCACCGGAATGATAGCCGGCATAACCGGGGCGATCTCTGACATGAAGACCGGTATTCGCGACGCGCGGGCTTCAATTGGGCCGGATCAGAAAGGTCGCATCGAAGTTACGGTAGAAGTCTTTGATGTGAAGCATCTGGACAAAGTGATGAGTTCGATCAAGAGCGTATCCGGCGTGCTGGACGTCGAACGCTTGCAGGGTGCGGCGTGAAAAAGCAGAAAGAAGTGACACGTGGGCCAAGAAGACAATGGGTCCGATAAGTCCTAATGACCTATTAAACAATAGGCCCACTACCCACTGCCTACTGCCCACTGCCTTCTGCTTTCCGTTTTCCCTCAGTATCGTAAACCTCGATCGAGTCTGAATAAGGCTTCACCTGCGCGCTGATCCCGACGGCGTCACCGACGATCACCACGGCCGCGCGATCGGGCGTCACATATTTCTGTGCTACGCGCAAAATATCCTCAGTGCTAACCGCATTGATCCGATCGCGATAGGTCTTGAGATAGTCGGACGGCAGATCGTACATCCTGATGCTGACCAGTTGGTCAATCAATCCGTCCTGGGTTTCAATGCGAATGGGAAAGACGCCGCTCAGATAAGCCTTGGCGTTCTTAAGTTCCTCTACAGAAACCGCCTCGTTCCGAATCCGATTGAGTTCATAAAAGAATTCGTGCATCGAAGCGCCGGTTACCGGAGTCCGCACTTCGGCGGTGGCCCGGAAAGTACCGGCCAGGCGCCGTGCGTCCAGATTTGAATACGCGCCATAGGTGTAGCCCTTTTCCTCGCGCAGGTTCATGAACAGGCGCGACGACGCGTTGGCGCCCAGAATCGTGTGCATCAAGAGCATCGGGAAATAATCGGCGTTGGTGCGCGTTATCCCCTGATTGGCAATCACGATGTTCGACTGGGCTGAGCCGGGCCGATCGACCACATAAATTGCGCGCGCGAACCGCTCTGGCGGCACGGGAAAATTCACATCAGGCAGAGCCCCGGGCTTCCAATCGCCGAACAGCTGTTCAATGCGCGCCATGATCGTTTCGCGTTCGACATCGCCGACCACCATCAATACAGCGTTATTGGGAATATATGTGGACTCGCGAAACCTGGCGAGATCGTCACGGGTCATGGCGTCGAGCATTTCCGGCGTGGGCGAAACCCGAGCATAAGGATGTTTGCCAAACACAACCTGCGACAATCGCTCTGAGGCCAGGAAGTTGGGCTGAGCGCGTTGTTGGATGAGGAGTTGCTTTGTGTTCTCACGAGCCAGGTCGATCTCGGTTTGCGGAAACGTTGCGTTCAAAGTGACATCGGCAAGCAAGGCCAGGATCTCGTCGGCGTAGACAGAAAGTGACGAAGCCGCCACGGTGGTAAAGTCCGAACTTGATCCTACCGCCAGCATCGCGCCGAAACGCTCGACCTCTTCGGCGATCTGCCGGCTGGTGCGCGCCGCCGTGCCTTCGGTCAGCAGGTGCGCCATCATATCGCTCAACCCCGGGAGCGATTCGGGATCATTCGCATCACCGGAGCGAAAGGCCAGGCGAAAACTGATCAGCGGCAGGCGCTTGTCTTCGACGACCACCAGGCCCAGACCATTCGAGAGCGTGGTAGCGAATTGCTCAGGAAGATTCAGTGGCCGGAGCGCGAGCGGCGGCGGCATTTGGCGGCGAAAAACTTCGGTCTCAGTCATATAAGAGCCTGTCCTGTCAGCTTACTAAGATTGGTTAGCGATCAAGTTGATTCGATCGCGGGTTCGGCCTGTTGCTGCGTTGGGATTGGCGCGCCGGGCGCAGGCTCATCAGGGGCAGCAGGCACTTGCGGCGGAGCTGCAGTCGGCTGGTTGGGCTCGCCTGTCGCCAGCGGCGCGGCGGGAGCGGCTGGCTCCTGTGGCGCCGGTACAATCTCCAACAGCACGCGATTGTCAGTGTCCAGATACCGTGCTACCGAATCGCGAATCTGGGCAGCGGTAATTTTCAAATAGTTGTGCAGGTCGGTATTGAACAGTTCCGGGTCACTGTCATACAGCGCGAATTCGGCAAGTTGCTGCGCGCGATACAACGACGACTGTCGACTGCGCACGGAGCTGTTAAAGAGGTTGTTGCGCAACTTTTCCATCTCTTCGTCGCTGGGCCCTTCGGTGGCGAGGTGCCTGATTTCCGCCAGGATCGCGTCGCGAATCTGCCCGCACTCGCGATCGGGTTTTGGAATCACGACGATGAATAAACCTGACGGCCCTCGACGCTCGTCGATTCCACCCTGAATCTGGACCACCGATTCTTCGCCCTTGACCAGTTTCTGATACAGCCGCGCGCTTTCGCCTTCAAACAACAAATGGCTGGCCAGAGAGAGCGCATAAAACTCCGGGCTTCTGCGCTCTGGAATTTTCCATCCCAGGGCGAAGGCCGGCACCGGCGCCAGTTGGTCGAGAAAAGTGTCTCGATGGGTGGCGACTTCGGAGGGTTCGTTTACGTCGACCGGGGGTGGCTCAGGCTGGCTGGGGATGGTGGCGAAGTATTTCTCGATCAGCGCTCGCGTTTCCGTCCTGTCAAAGTCCCCGGCAATCGAAAGCACGGCGTTGTTGGGGGCGTAATAGATGCGAAAGAACTCGCGTACGTCTTCAACGGTCGCAGCGTCCAGGTCGGCCATCGACCCAATTGTCGAGTGCGCATTCGCGTGATTGCAGAAACACATTTCGAACAAACGCAGAAACCCGTTAACGTACGGTTGGTTGTCGTAGCGCAGGCGCTTTTCTTCCTGCACCGCCGAACGCTGATTGTCGAGATTCTCCTGCGTTACATTAAGCGAACGCATGCGATCGCTTTCCAGCCACAGCGCCAGCGGTAACTGGTTGGCCGGCAGAGTCTCGAAATAATTGGTCCGCTCACTGGAAGTGGTCCCGTTCATCGTGCCGCCGGCGTTCGAGATGTATTGAAAGTGCGCGGCCTTGGGCACGTTCTCTGAACCCTGAAACATCATGTGCTCGAAAAGATGCGCAAAACCCGTGCGGCCTTCACGCTCGTTGCGCGAGCCGACGTCATAATAGACCGCCACCGAAACTACGGGCACTGAGTGGTCTTCATTCAAAACCACCCGCAGGCCGTTACTGAGACTAAATTGTTCGATGGGGGTGTGTGGAACCTGGAAAGTTTTCTGCACGTGACAGCTCGATCTGAACCGCGCGTCGCGGTTGGCTCGAAGATGATTTGTAAGAGCTTGCGAGTTGGATTTTACCGCGTAATGCCCTTTATTAACAAAGACGCTCCACTCTGCGATTCTCTGGATGCAGAGTGGAGCGAACTTTTCGCAAGCCGATCGGAGGGAAGGGCTTTGCTCGCCCGACCTTAGTCTTTCTTCTCCTCGACCAGGCCGCGTAATTCAGCGCGGAGACGTTCGATCTCAGCCAGTTTTTGTTCGACGCGTTCGAACAAAGGCCCCTGGGTCTTGATGCCTTCATCGATCAAGAACGCCGCCGCCTCGGCGCGGGTGCCGAATACGCCGGCCTGTACCAGTTGACCCAACTTTTTCTGCGCGTCCTGCGAGACTTTCACGGCGATCATGTAGTCATCCTTAGCCGAAATCGCTCGTTCAATAGTGCGGCTAATGTCGCGGCCTAACGCCGAAAGCTGTTCCGGAATGCGCGCGGCCATTTCGCGCATCGAGGAACTAACACTGGAACGGTCGTCCGTCTCCTCAGGCTCGCCCTCGTGCGTGATCAACTCGTCTTTTGTTTCCGAACCATCTGTTTGCGATTGAAAGGGTGTGCTCATCAGATAATACTCCTTAGCTGTGATAAAACTCTCTACGTTGATTTGGGGCTAAAGGTTCATTCTAAGAAGCGGATTCCGGGCCCTATGCCGCTTTCAGCTCTGCACAGCATCCGGAACATCGCGTAGCCTTTACCGGAATGGCGCTCAGGCAATAGGGACAGTCCTTCGTGGACGTATCTTTTCGTCTGATCCGGTTCACAATCTTCACCAGCATGAAGATCACGAACGCGATAATCAGAAAATTGATGATGTCGTTGATGAACGCGCCGTAGGCGATGACCGGAATCCCTTTTGCTTTCGCGTCGGCAAGCGAAATGGGATCGCCTTTTGCGTGGTCGAGAGCCACGAACAGATTGGCAAAATCAACCTTGCCCAGCAACAAACCGATGGGCGGCATGATAATTCCTTCCACCAGTGAGGTAACGATCTTGCCAAAGGCCAGGCCGATGATTACCCCAACTGCCAGGTCGATGACGTTAGCGCGGGCAATGAATTCTCTGAATTCCTTGAACATGTGGTCTCCTTCCGTGTCCGACAAACTTTAGTTTGTCGATGATTCGTGTGCAACCTCTAGCTTCAGTCTGTGTTTCGGGTCGCGATATCACAGGCCGAAGGCCGATGCCACTCTCACTGACAATCCTTAGCGAGTTTGAATCCGGCCTTTTCAGCTTCGTCCTTGTCCTTGAATCTGATCCGGTTGGGTTCTGGGATATTCTCCAGCCCCGCACAACCCGAAGGATAATAAAGCTTCGTGCGTTGGTCGCCAACGACCAGGGCCTCCGCAGCCTCTGCCGCTTCTTCGCGACGAGTAGCGATAGTCTCTTGCGCGGTGTCGTCCGTTAGTCGAATGCCCGGCCCTCCCGCGATTAGTGATGCATAGACTGAAAACCCTTCGCAACTCAATTGGCGACCGCCTCTTTTGGGTAACCAGGCGGCGGAGAGGTTTAGAGATTTACCCATCCCCGCGACGAATTCATCAAGAGTCTGCCACTTGAAAGTGCTCTCGAATCCGATCCACAAAGTGACCAGCCTACCGTCCAGAAAATCGAGGGAGATCGTACGGACGTCTGCGAAACCGGCCTTGTCAATGCGCGGATCAAAATAGGGATTGATGCTGGTTTTCGTAACGCCAAATTGGTCCGCGCGGCCAAATTTAACCTGTGGTACGCGCGCCTTCACTTGATCGTATGTCATTCCGAGGCGAAAACCGCGCAGCTCCGCCGAATCGGGCAATTGATCGATTTTGAGGGAGCAGGCTGGTTGTTGAGCTGAAGCGGCGGTCGCGATCAATAAGGCGACAATGAGTAGCCAGAGTGTCTTATTAATGTTCGCGATCGGCTGGAAGAACATTGAGACCCGAAGACTCTCTTTTTGCCAGCAAGGCCTTAATCAACTCGGCCAGGGCGCTCGGCTCGAATGGTGTCGAGACGTATTCATTGCAGCCGGCCTCAATCGCAATCGACCGGTACTCATCTGCGCCATAAGCAGAAACGGCAACGATCGGTGTCCGGCGGAGAGGTTGATACTCGCGTATTCGTTGCGTAGCGTCAAGGCCGTTCATGCCGGGCATCATCACGTCCATGATGATCAGGTCGGGTAACTCGCGCTGGGCGACGCTGATGGCCTCTTCACCGGTTTCGGCTTCCAGCACGCGGTAGCCGTTCTTTACCAGCCAGAGTTTCATCATCAGGCGCGTGTCGTCAAAGTCTTCCACGAGCAGGATAGTTCGTAGAGCCTCTGCACCATAGTCCTGGACAGTTTGGTATTCCATCGGCAACAACTGGGGGAAGGACCAGACGTGGTACCCGCGGCAGGGGTCGAACCTGCGACCTTTCGCTCCGGAGGCGAACGCTCTAATCCACTGAGCTACGCGGGCACTGGCTATTGAAACGATAGCATAGCGACAGGAACCGGGGCCAGCGATGTTTAGAGTACCAACTTTAGTTGGGTTCTTCGATCAAAAGGCCGACTGAAGTCGGTACTCCAAACTTTCTCAGGAGTGCTTGATGATCACTCCTTCAATAATATTCGCGACGTTCTCGCAACGATCGATCGCTGCTTCCAGCTTCTCATAGACGTCTTTCCACTTGATCACTGTCAGCGGATCGCGTGTTTCGTGAAAGAGTCCTCCGACCGCGCGTTGATAGATGTCGTCGCCTTCATGCTCGAGCCGGTGGAGTTCAACCAAACGTTCCGTCACGCCTTTTGGCTTTTGCAGGATCTTAACCACTTCATGCAGTTGCAGGGCCATGCGCTGAATGATGCCGGCCATTTGCTTTGCGGGTTCGGTACTTTCGTGAATGTCGTACATGACCACCGCCCGGGCGGCGCCGTCGATCAGGTCCACTATGTCGTCGAGCGCTTTGGACATCATGTAAATATCTTCGCGGTCGAAAGGCGTGATGAAAGATTGATTCAGGCGTGTCGAGACGGTGTGCGTCAGATCGTCGCAGGCATGCTCGATGCCCTTGATGCGCTGCACGTATTCCGTATAGTCACCGTCTTGAAGCGAAAGCATCTCGACGAGAGTTCGGGCGGCATCGTTGATGTACGAAGTCATCCGGGCGAAGAGCGAAAAATACTGTTCTTCACGCGGTAGCAGCTTTGCGAACATTACAAACTCCTGCGAATTGCCGCTGGGATTCTCGAAAATCGGGACGCGATCGAAGAGCGTAAAGTTTAGCGGATGGACGGGGTAGATGTCTACGTTTCATGCCCGTTTCATGCCCGGAACGTGTTGTGCCAAGAAATTGAAGATAGCTCTCGCTGAATCTCCCTCTCCCTTTGGGAGAGGGTTTGGGGGAGAGGGCTTGAGTGTGGAACCGAGGCAGCACCACATTATTGACGTACTGGTACTTTGCTCGCAGGCCCTCTCCCTTGCCCTCTCCCAAAGGGAGAGGATAATGAGAAAAACACGTCCGCTACTTGCAAATTGCTTCGCTACTCGTATATCAAAGGTGGCGGCATGGGCGAAAGATCCGATTACTCACAGGTGGTTGACTTGCTTCGCGCGGAATCGGAAGCGATTGCGAAAGCCGCTTTGCGTTTGCAAGCGGAGGAAATCGAGCACGTCATAGACATTCTGGCGAAATGCAAAGGAAAGATCATTTTGCTTGGGGTGGGCAAGTCGGGGATCATCGCGCAAAAAATTGCGGCCACGATGATCAGCAGCGGCACGGCCGCGGTTAACCTGCACCCATCTGACGCCCGGCACGGCGGCCTTGGCATTGTGACTTCGGACGACGTGGTGCTGATGCTGAGTAACAGCGGCGAGACGGACGAGCTGTTGGAACTCCTGCCCTATCTCAAGCGTCGTAATGTTCCCCTGGTCGCGATCGTCGGCAAACTGAAGTCGACAATCGCGCAGCGCGCGGATGCCGTGGTCGATGCTTCAGTGGATCAGGAAGCTTGTCCGCTTAACCTGGCGCCAACCACCAGTACTACGGTTGCTCTGGCGCTCGGCGACGCGCTGGCGATGACCCTAATGCGAGCGAAAGGATTGACTGAGGACGACTTTGCCTACAACCACCCGGCCGGCCAGCTCGGGAAGCGCCTGACTCTGCGCGTCGCGGATCTGATGCATGGCGGGGCGCAAAACCCGACGATACCGACGGACTCTTCCTGGATGGATATCGTTTCAGCGATTAGCCATTTCGGTTTGGGCGCCGTCAATGTTGTCGACAACGACGGCCGCCTGGCAGGTATCATCACCGACGGTGACCTGCGGCGTTCGCTACAACGAATCAACTCTGCCGAGCTCGCCTTCGCAAACATCACCTGCGACGATTTGATGACGCGTAATCCGATCGTCGCTAATCCTGAGATGCTGGCCTTTGATGCGTTGCGTTTGATGGAAGATCGTCCATCCCAGATCAGCGTGCTATCGGTTGTAGATGACGGCGGATTGTGCGTAGGCCTGATTCGTTTGCATGACATCGTGCGCAGCGGATTGTGAATGTCTATGCGGCTGTGCCGCCGCAACAGTGCGGAAATGCTCCGCCTCTCCGTTATGAGATTAATCCTATTTTGATCGAGGCTATGCCTCGACTTCTTGTCTAAGAGGATGCTATCCAATGTTCATCGAAGTTAAGACCGGCGAGGGCAAGCCCCCTTCCGGACTGTGCAATTCAGCGGTTCCTGCTTTCATCCTAATGGTCTTTCTCCTTGCCGGACTTTGCACCGATGTTTCTGCGCAGGAATCAACTGGTACTCGTGGCCGGCGAGTCGGCACTGTGCCGGCAGCAGAGGCGACGGTGACCGTCAACGAACAGTTTCTAAACTCGTTTCTCACGGCCATCTTCGACAACTTGCAAGAGCCTTCGATGCCGCTGACGATTGGCGGGGCGTCTACTCAGGCGCCAGGCGGCCCGTGCGCCAGCGAGATCAGGTTGAAGCGCGAAGTGGGAGGCGTGCGCACCGCAGTTCATTTCCAGAACGGTCGCATCGTTGGCCCGCTGGCCTTTGCGGGTGCGTATAGTTCTTCATTGTTGGGGTGCTTCGAGTTTTCCGGCTGGGCCGACTCAGAGGTCAATCTCGAATTCAACAGCGCACGTGGCGCTCTGGTAGCTCGCTTTTATTTGCGCGAAATCCATCTGAACAACGTGCCGGCAATCGCGAACGGGCCTTTGCTGAGCATGGTGCAAGCAACGATCGATAGCCGCTACAATCCGGTAGATCTATTCACGTTGGAGCAACTCTCGACGCGCGTTAATATCCAGCCGGCGAAAGGCGCGTTGCAATTACGCGCTAAAGAAATTCGTCCGGAAATAACTCCATCAGCGCTCACTTTGCACATCACGTATGAGTTTGTGCGTGGGTAGCCAAACTCCTTCTCCCAGAGGGAGAAGGAGCACGCCGGATCGTTCCTATACAAATGGCTGGCAAGCTGCTCGCTTGCGCGCCCAAACTAACAGTTTGCGCTACAGTCCTTCTTCCACCTTCTCTTCCGTTCTGATAGAATCCGCCCACTCAAAAGACTAGCCTAAGTTTTCGGGAGGTTTCAACGTGCGAAAGATAAACTTTGCATTTGCGGTCGCGCTGATCATTACAGCGTCAGTGGTACAGTTTGGACAGACGACTGAGGCGCCGCGCTACCTGATGCCGCCAAAAGAGATTGTCGAGGCGTTTGACGTCCAGCCGCTGCCGGCAGCGATGCTGAGCCCGACGAAGCAGTTAATTGCGCTCACCTGGCGCAGAGTCTATCCAACGATCGCCGAACTCTCACAGCCAATCCTGCGGCTGGCCGGAGCGCGCGCCAACCCAAAGACCAATGGCCCTCAGCGTACGGCCAATATTTTCGCGATCACCCTGAAGAAGATCGCGGATGGGAGTGAAGTGAAAGTTACCGTACCGGCGCAAGCGAATCTCTCAAACGTGCACTTTTCGCCGGACGGTTTGCATCTTTCGTTTCTGAATACAAAGGACAACGGCATCGAGTTGTGGGTGGCAGAGACGGCAACCGGCCGGGCGAAGATGATAAGCGGAATGGATCGCCTTAACGCCACGACCGGCGATCCCTGCGACTGGCTGCGCGACAACGCGACGTTAATTTGCGAGTTGGTGCCGGCCGGCCGCGGCCCGGCGCCGCCGGAGCCGACCGTGCCGACGGGGCCGAATATTCAAGAGACCAGCGGAAAGGCTGCGCCCGCAGCAACCTATGAAGACATGATCAAGACGGCCCACGATGAAGCGCTGTTTGAATACTACTTCACCAGCCAACTCGCCGCGATCAATTCAGCGACTGGGAGCAAGACACTGATCGGACGTCCGGCGATCTTCGACAGTGTGTCGCCCTCGCCCGGCGGCGAGTACTTCCTTGTATCAAAGGTCAAGCGTCCGTTCTCGCACTTGATTCCCATGGGTGGATTTCCTGAAGACGTCGAGGTCTGGACCCGCCGCGGTGAACTCGCCCGCAAGATCGCCGACGTGCCCACGCGCGAAGGCGTGCCCTTAACCGGAGTGCAGACCGGCCCGCGTGGATATCGTTGGCGGCAGGATCAACCGGCGACGGTGCTGTGGACCGAAGCGCTCGACGGCGGCGATATGAAAAACAAAGTTCCGTTCCGGGACAAGGTCGTGTCGCTCGCTGCTCCGTTCAAGGACGCGCCAACGGAGATCGCCAAAACGGAATGGCGTTTCGCCAACCTGTCGTTTACGGAAAAGGGCATCGCGCTGTTGAGCGAGTCCGACCGTGCGTCGCGCCGCACCCGAACTTGGATTCTTGAATCCGGCGCTGCACCCCGCAAATTGTGGGATCGGCGACAGGACGCGGCATACGAGAATCCAGGCAGTCCGGTCGTGCGCCGCGACAGCGGTGGTGGCGGTTTTGGCGGCGGCGGTGGCTTCGGCGGCGGAGGTGGCGCCGGCGCGATCATGCAGACCGGAGACTTCATTTATCTCACCGGTCAGGGAGCGTCGCCGGAAGGCGACCGCCCCTTCATCGATCGCCTGAACCTCAAGACCCTCGCGACTGAGCGGCTGTTCCGCAGTGACGCGAAGTCATACGAAACCGTAGTTGCTCCGCTTGACGACGACGCAAACACGATTCTGACGCGCTACGAGACACCCGTCGATCCGCCGAACTATTATGTCCGGGGTCTCAACAGCAAAGAGCGGCGCGCAGTGACTGCATTCAAAGATCCGCAGCCACAGCTTCGCGGCGTCCAACATCAGTTCGTGACTTATCAACGCAAGGACGGCGTGAAGTTATCGGCGACGTTATATCTTCCGCCGGGCTACAAACAAGGCGATCGGCTGCCGGTAATCATGTGGGCTTACCCGCGTGAATTCGGCGATCCTGATTCAGCCAGTCAGATCACAGGCTCGGCGAATCGCTTCACGATCGTCAGCGGTTACTCGCATCTCTTCCTGCTGTTGTCTGGCTATGCGATTTTCGATAATCCGACGATGCCCATAGTCGGGGCGGGCGAAACGGCCAACGATCATTACGTCGAGCAACTGGTGGCAAGCGCCGAAGCCGCGATCGACAAGGTCGTTGACATGGGCGTAGGCGATCGCGATCGGATTGGTGTGGGTGGCCACAGTTACGGCGCCTTCATGACGGGGAATCTGCTGGCGCATTCGCGTCTTTTCCGGGCCGGCTTTGCAGAGAGTGGGGCTTACAATCGCTCGCTGACGCCCTTCGGTTTTCAGAGCGAACGCCGCACTTTCTGGGAAGTGCCCGATCTTTACGCGAAGATGTCACCGTTTTGGTACGCACAAGAGGTCAAGGATCCGATCCTGCTGATGCACGGCGAAGCGGACGACAACTCGGGGACCTTTCCGATTCAGTCAGAACGCTTTTACATGGCGCTCAAAGGTCAGGGCGCGACGGTGCGCTACGTGACACTGCCGTTCGAAGCACACGGCTACGCTGGTCGCGAAACGCTGCTGCACATCCTCGCGGAACGGATCAACTGGTTCGACAAGTACGTGAAGAACGCGCCGCCGCGAACGAGACAGGAGACATCGGCGAAGTGAGGCGATTCCCTCTCCCTTTGGGAGAGGGTTGGGAGAGGGCTTGAGGAGCGACGTTAGACCTTCTTCCGATTAACCCGTGCTCACGCTTCGCGCCCTCTTCCCTGGCCCCTCTCCCAGCGGGAGAGGGGAACTCCAGCCGTTCTACGTGCGGTTCGTTGGGGTATTCAGCGGAGTATTCATCGTTAGGCGCGTGCGCATGCGTTGTTGCCATTGGCTGCGCGCGCCTTCTGATTCTTCGAGCTGGGCCATCACGTCATTCAGCGTCTCGCCGCCAAACTGCCTCATCTTCAGATAGAGGAGCGCCGGTACGATGGCCATTAGCGGCAGCACGAAGATGTTCACCAGCGACGACAACGGCGAAAATACTTTGACATGGACGCCTTTCCCTTTGCTGGCTGTGCCGATCAGGGCTCCGACAATCGCTCCGACTATTGCAGGCACTAAAAACTGAAAGAGCATAGCGAGGATGATGGTGCGCCAGGAACGCGAGGCCAGCGCGCGCGCCCGTTTCAGTGCCGCCTTCTTTTCCAATCCCTCCATCAGGACCACCGGCCCCCACAGGGAATAGCGCACAATCATTACGAGTCCCGGAATCACAAACAATATGAAGCCGAGGAATATCCGTAGCATGAAGCGGATGCCGGTATTTACGAACGGTCGCCATCGGCGTCGTAAAACGGCGAAGGCTGGGCGCAGTTCCACCGGTTTGAGCGGCGCCACAGCCAGTTGAGTGACGATGATCGCGGTGACGCAGGAAATGATCGTTGGAGTTACGATGCTGGCCACCATTTGCAATAAGCCGATGGGAACCGCCAGGATGATCGTCGTCACTGTGCTAATTCGTGGTTCCGCTAATCGCAGCGCGATCGTCATCAATGTAACGGCAATTATCGGAATGTGCGCCAGCAGCGACAGCTTAAAAAACTGTGGGAAGTATTCGCTGTAAAGAGAGAAAGCGCGGCGATAGAGCGCTCCTAATCCGTCAGCATTCGCGCGCAGCGCGTTGGCAAAAGCCGCCGCCGTTTGCGGCCGTGCCGCCGGGTCTTTTTCCAGCGCCGACATGATTAGACGCGACACTCGCTTAGGTAACTTGCCGTTGTGGTCTCGTAAGGAAGTCGGCTGACTGTTGGTGTGCGCGCGAATGACTGAGGCCGTCTCACCCGTGAATGGCGGCGTTCCCGAGAGCATCTGGTAAGCAATGATCCCCAGGCTATAAATATCTGAGCGCGCGTCCAGGCTTTCGCCGCGGCACTGTTCAGGAGACATGTACAACGGTGTTCCCAGAATCGCTCCGACGCGCGTCAGGCCCGTCGTCGCCGCCGTCGATAGAGCATCGGTAGTTGGACGGCCTGCGCCGGCCGTCCGCTCCGCCACGCGGTCGAGCAGGCGCGTCTGGTCGCCGTCGTCGACTGCTTGCGTCGAGCGCACATCGTCTGCGACTCGCTTTGCTTGCACGTCTTCGACATTCGCGGCGGGGGGCCGAATCAGCGTTTCAGATTCCAGGTTATGCATCGGTGAGACTGCGATCCGAGTCTCCATCTCCGAAACATCTGCCGCCGCCAATGCCGTTAGCGGCGCCTGCCAGGGTTGTCGTGTGGGTGCGTTATCAGCGCTCTGCCCATCAGGCGCTCTTTCCGGCACGGGCACGGCTACTTCAGCAAGTTTCGCAATACCAAAATCGAGCACCTTTACGCGATAACCACCCAGGCCGTTTGGTTCCAGCCAGATGTTGTCGGGTTTTAGATCCCGGTGGACGATGCCCTGCTGATGCGCTTCGTGCACGGCCGAACAAACCTGTTCGAGAATATCCACAACCCAGTAGAGGGGCAGGCGGGTCTCTTCGGCCAGCACATCACTAAGCGTGCAGCCGTCGAGATATTCCATTACGAGATAGGCGACGCGCTCTTTACCCGTGCTGGCAAAGCCAAAGTCGGTCACGTCAACCACATTCGGATGTCGCAGGCGGCCGGCCGCGCGCGCTTCGCGCTTAAAGCGCTCGACAAACTCCTCGTTGCGCATGAACTGCGGAGTGATCAGCTTGAGTGCGACGTAACGCTCGGTGCCCAGGTGGGTGGCCAGATAGACTGCACCCATGCCACCTTGCCCGAGCAGGCGCTCAAGGCGGTACTTCTCGTCAAGGGTCTGACCGACGTAACGTTCGAGGCTATTCATATCCAACTAATCCCAACGCGGGTCCTGCCGGTTTCGTTTACGCAGCTTTCCATCAGTCCAAAAGTTCTTCAGCAGCTCAATACGCGGTTCCGCGGTGATTTGTTTTCCCGGAGCAGACAGCACCACGGTTACCACGTCGTAACGATAAGCTACCCCGGTCAGCCCGAGCATCCTGCGATAGCCGCGCGCTGCGCGCGCAATCTGTCGTCGCTTGCGCAAGTCGACATTGACCTGCGGCTCGGCAAATTCATCCGAGGCGCGCGTCTTTACTTCGACAAAGCAGAGTGTCGGACCATCATAAGCCACGATATCAATTTCAGCATTGACCATGGCGTCGCGAGTGTTGCGACCAATCGGCAGACGGAAGTTTGCTGCCACAATACGATAACCCGTCCGTGCGAGATGTTCGATCGCCAGCTCTTCGCCAAGCCGGCCCAGCTCGAAGTGCGAGGCGGTGGTTTGCTCAGCAGCGATTACTTTGACGTCCGCTGAGCCTTGTTCGTTAGCTCTCTTCCAGAATGTAAATCGCATCGCGGGAGTTGTTCATCGTCAATAAAAACGGCCGTCAGATACCCTGGTTCATTCAGCAGCAACGGGTTCCTTGCGACTGGCTTTCTTCGGAGGATTCTCTGCTGCCGCCACGGCGGGCTTGATGGCCCTCTTGTTTTGTTTAGGCCGCCGCCGCCCGAAGGTTCCACGATGAATCTTGCCGCGTCGCGAACGCTGATCACCTTTGCCCATAAACGGTCGCTCCTTATGACTGAGTTAAGAGTTCAAGAACTAATTTGGGGGAAAGCCCTCACTGATCCTCTGGTGCGAATTGCCCGTGCGGCGACAAAAGCTCCCTCTCCCTTTGGGAGAGGGCTGGGGAGAGGGCTTAGTGTCGGGCCGCCTCCAGCTACGCCCCTCTTCCCCGGCCCTTCTCCCAAAGGGAGAAGGGAGATGCTTCACTTCTTCATCAATTCCAGCACCGCCGCGGTCATTGCTTTGATGCCGGTGCGCAGAGTAGGTTCCGGCAACGGCTCAAACAAACTCGAGTGGAGCGAAGGCAGAGGCTTTCCCGATTTTCGGCTGGCCTCAACCCTCGACGGCTCGATCGCCCCGAGCCACAACATGCACGACGGGATCTGGTGATCGAGGCTGAGTTGGCCAAAATCTTCGCTGGCCATCAAGGGTGGCACCCTAATTACATTGTCCTGTCCGATCGCTCTTCCGACTGCGCCGGTAATCCGCTCGGTTAGTTGCGGGTCGTTGTAAAGTGATGGCGCATTCTCGCTTTCGATCACCTTCATTATTGGCGCGCGATCTTCCGGAACACCCGCTGCCATGGCAACGCCTTTCGCGATGCGTTCAATGGAAGCCAGAATGTGCTGTCGCACTTCTTCTTTGTATGTACGAATGGTGAATTGCAGTACTACTTCGTCGGGAATTATGTTGCGTTTCGTTCCGCCATGAATCGATCCAATGGTAACGACCGCGGGATCGAGAGGCGAATTCTCGCGGCTGACAATGGTTTGTAATGCCAGGATCACTTGCGCGGCGATGACGACAGGATCCTTGGTTGCTTCCGGCTTGGAACCGTGGCCGCCGAGCCCTCGGATTACCAGATCCACGGAAGTCGAACTGGCCATCGCGTAGCCGGGACAATAGACCACCTTGCCAACTTCCACATCGGCGCTGTCATGCAGCGCAATCGCGAAGTCCGGCTTTGGGAACCGCGAATACAGGCCATCAGCGAGCATCGCTTTCGCACCATCGACTGTTTCCTCCGCGGGTTGGCCAATCAGAACGAGCGTGCCGCGCCACTGGTCTTTCAGCACGGCCAACATCTTTGCCGTCCCGATCATGTTGGTGATGTGAATGTCGTGACCGCACGCGTGCATCACACTAACATCCTGGCCGGCGTCGTTCTTGGTCTTCACCGTGCTGGCGTACGGCAGACCTGTCTTCTCCTCAACCGGAAGCGCATCGAGATCCGTTCGTACCAGAACTGTCGGACCGTCGCCGTTCTTCATGATTGCAACCACGCCGTAACCGGAAAAGTTAGGCCGATCATACTTGCCAATGTGTTCAGTTACTGTGTATCCGAGCGAGCGGAGCTGCGCGGCAAAGAATGCAGAAGTTTTCTCCTCATGGTGTGAAAGCTCCGGTGCTGCATGCAGCATCTTGTAGGTGCTGACAAGCGAAGCGATTTCGCGATCGAGCAGACTGTCGAGTGATTGCTGGGCAGGCGCCGGCGTGGCGACAAAGATGCTCAAGAGAAAAGCAAGCAGAGTCAGTTTTTTCATAATTGGAGCGCCGACATCTTGTCGGCGGTTGGCGGGCATCCTGCCCGCGTTCTTTTAGTTGGGCTAGCACGATACTCCAGTCGTTCAGGTTCGACAAGAGTGAACTTTGGCAATGATGTCCTGATGGGACTTCTCTCTGCGCAACCTCCGTTCCGGCCTTCACACCGCCGGATAATCAGGTGCGAATGCCGAAAGTCCAATGCGCGGGGCGGCGAGCATCAATCCAATAATTGTTTTCGCATCTTGAATCTCGCCGTCAGTGATCATTTGCAAAGCGCGGTCGATGGAAACCCGCACCACTTCGATCAATTCGTCTTCTTCCAGACGCTGCGCGGTTTTGGTCAACTCGGTCGCCAGATACAACCACATCTTTTCTTCGCAGAAGCCTGGCGAGACAAAAAACTCAGAAAGCTTTTCCATTCTGCCCGCGACCAGCCCCAGCTCTTCTTCCAGTTCACGCGCGGCGCCTTCTTCCGGGCGCTCATTGTCATTCAATGTGCCGGCGGGGAGTTCAAGCAGATAACGCACCGCCGGATGGCGATACTGACGCACCAGAGCGATCGTGCCATCGTCGAACGCGGGCAGAATTACCGCGCTGCCGGGATGATGGACGACTTCACGTACGTAAGTTTTGTCGCCCTCGCGCACGGTGTCTACGGTGACATCGAATACGCGCCCCGAGAAGACCCGTTTGGAATCAAGAAGATCAGGAGTTTCTGCCATGTTCTTTTGCCGGATACGCTAAAGCTCAATAGTCTAGTGTCAGTCACACGCATGAGCAACGCCTGGAGATTCTTTCAGGGTTTGCTGGACCGCGCCAACCAGATAGAGCGAACCGGTAACGCAAACCAAACCATTCGCCGGTGTCACCTCATGCGCAAGTTGCAGCGCCTCAGCGACAGAAGAAGCATGATGGATCCTGCCCTTATCGAAATCCTTCGGCACGACGGCCATCAACATTTCGATAGTGGCAGCGCGAGGGTTATCGAGCTTAGTAAGAATCAGTTCGTCAGCTTTGGGAAACAGCGTCGACGCCATCCCGGGTAGTGCTTTGTCGCGCATCGCTCCAAAGATCAAGGTCATTGGTTGTTTGATGAACTCATCCAGGTAATAGCGCAGGGCAAGTGCGGCCGCCGGATTGTGCGCGCCGTCAAAAAGGATTTGGGGTGAGCCGTCCAAAGCTTCCCATAGTTCCAGGCGACCCGGATGCGTAGCCGTTTCGACTCCATGAATGATGGCTGCCCGCGAGATCGCAAAGCCTTTCTCGCGCAGAGCTTCGGCCAGAGCAATTGCCGTCGAGACGTTTATGAGCTGATGCCGGCCGCGCAATCCTATCGAGATGTTTTCGTAGCGGCTCGGTTCAATGAATCTCGGCGCGACGCCGACTGCTTCACACCGGCCAAGAATGACTTCGAGAGCATCCTCCTTTTGTGAAGCGACGATCGCCGTGACGCCGGGCCGAATGATCGCAGCTTTCTCTGCGGCGATCTCAGCCAGGCTGTGTCCCAGATATTCTTCATGGTCCTTCGCAATCGGCGTGATCGCGACAATTTCAGCGCCCGCGGCGGTAGTTGAATCAAGCCGCCCTCCAAGCCCCGTCTCCAGAATGGCTAGTTCAACTTTCGCTTCGCGAAAGGCGAGCAAAGCAATTGCGGTCACATGTTCGAAAAAAGTCGGCAGCGTTTCCAGGCGACCTTCCTTTACCAACTCTTCGGCGGTCGCTTTGACCTGGGCAGTTAGTCTCGCAAAGTCTGTCTCGGAAATTTGCTCGCCATTGATCTTGATCCGCTCAGTGATTGAAATAAGGTGTGGTGAAGTGAATAGCCCGGTGCGAATCCTCGCAGCGCGGCAAATCGAGTCCAGCGTGACGGCTGTCGAACCCTTGCCATTGGTGCCGGCAATCTGGACGGCGGGAAACGCTTTGTGGGGATCTGCGAGCGCACCGAGAAGTGTCTCAGTGTTCGCGAGCCCCAGCTTGATGGTCAGCGTCTCGTGACCGAGACTGAGAAGGTAGGAAAGCGCTTCATCGAAAGACATTGATAGACTTTCTAGTTTCTAGTTTCAAGTTCGGGCCGCGGGAAAAAACTGCGGACGCCGCGTTTCCCGAACTAGAAACTAGAAACTAGAAACTAGAAACTTTACGTTGAGACTTGAAACTTCAGCCCCGAGAGCTGGGCCGTGCTCTCACGTGTGATGTCGGGATTCATCATGAACTCGAGCGCTTTAATGATGTAAGGGCGCATCTCGCGGCGATCGACGATGGCGTCGATCATGCCGTGACTCAAAAGGAACTCCGATCGTTGAAAGTCCTTCGGCAGCTTCTGACGGATTGTTTGTTCGATCACGCGTGGGCCGGCAAAACCCACCAGCGCTTTCGGCTCGGCGATGATCAAGTCGCCCAGCATCGCAAAGCTGGCCGTGACGCCGCCGGTCGTGGGATCGGTGAGCACGGAAATGAAAGGAAGATGACGCTCTTCCAGGGCCGCGAGCGCCGCCGAGATCTTCGCCATCTGCATCAGCGACAGCGTCCCTTCCTGCATGCGCGCGCCGCCTGAGGCGGCAAAAATAACCACGGCGCCGCGTTCTTCGATCGCGTGCTCGATCAGACGCGTGAGTTTCTCGCCGACAGCCGAACCCATCGAGCCGCCGATGAAATTCATGTCCATCGCGCCGCCAAAGACCCGGTGCCCGCCGACCTTTCCGCGCGCGGTGATTACGGCCTCAGGCAAACCCGTCGCGCTCTGTGCCTGCGCGATGCGGTTGACGTAGGGCTTGCTGTCAACAAACTCCAGCGGATCGGTAGAAACTACTTCGGCGTCGAGTTCTTCACAGTACCCATCGTCAAAGAGCTTCTCCAGACGATCGTAGGCGCCCAGGCGAAAATGATAATTGCAGTGCACGCAAACCTGGAGCGCCTCTTCCAGTTCCTTTTTGTACAGGTGCGCCCCGCACTCTTCGCAGCGCACGAAGACATTCTCAGTGCGGACGACTCGTTCTTCGTCGCGTACCGGCTCGATCTTGCCTTTTTTTTTCCGAAACCAGGGCATATCAAAAACAGAGGTCAGAAGTCAGAGGTCAGCACCTAACTCATTCTTAAGAACTCACAATTTAGAGCTGAGGAAAAAGGGTAGCACACGACACGAGGAAGGCCAATGGGGACCTCCATCATTCGCCTGAATCCGCAGCTATTCGGGAGTGTTTTTGTACTTTTGAAGCACTGACGCGACCAGTTTCGGCGACAGGTGGAAGGTAGTCTGCTGGAGTCGACCGATCGCGTTGCTGAGATTCAACAGGCCGGACTCATGGGCGAAAGCGAGCACGCCAATCGTGCCGATTACTTTCAGTTCACGCTCTTCCGCTTCACCGCGTCCACGGCGCTCGTCGATGAGCACTGCGTCAGCCTGAAGGTGCAGAGCCAACGAGATCGCATCGCGTTCTCCTGCATGAAGACTCGCCAGGTCTGAATCCAGCGATCCGGTCTCGGATGAAATCTCAAGCCAGTCGGGAGGATTTAGAATCCACGTGCGCACGGCTTCAGGCGTTTCCGCGGCTTGCAGTTCCTCGCACACTGATTGAGGGATGACTACTCGCTCGTAAAATCGCGGCAGCAGATCAATCTCTTCAATTAGGATTAGATAATTCAGAGGCGAAGTGTTCGAGACGACCATTACGTTCGCGAGAGCTGTCGGGAGGTTTCAAGGTCGTGCTCAAGGTCGGCTTCGGTGTAGTCAAGATAAGCGCCGGCTTGCTTGAGGAAGGCGTCTGTCTCCCAACGCGAAGCGAAGCCGAGCATTCGCTGAACCTCAGCGTGGGTCAACTTGCCGCTGCGATAACCCTCCGCCCCTAACGCCTCTAAGGCAACGCGCGAGAGTTCATCCTGCCTGCCGAAGCGGCTAGCAATGTCTTCCGGTAGTTCGATAGCAACGTGCGTCATGGTTAAGTCGAAGGTTAGCACAAACAGTGCGAGGGATGAAGGCGGAGAGTGAATGGATTGTCTTGCAAGTAATTTCGCTAGCGGTTTCGGTAAGGCACAACGTCTAGATCAAAGTCGGTTTCACTCAGCTTTGTTTCATACAGTTCAATATGAGGATATCTATCCTCAACAATCGCTGCGATTTCATGCTTGACGTTTGGTGACATGAGAGACCCGAAAATAATCTCCACAAAAACCTCCGGTGGCAGATCGAATAAGTAGATGTTCAATCCGCGGCTGTCCGTTTCAACGGCATTTGCCGCGCTGGGCTGAGCAAACATTCGGAGTTCCTCCTCATAAGCCCAATGTTCGCTCTTGGTAAGGAAGACTAGCTCATGCGCGTTCTCCGGAGTGAGATCCTCAAATGGTGGCATCACCGGTCTTTTGTTTGAATATCTCACCTCATCGAGAGGAGACATAGTGCGAGGTCTTTCTCTATGAAAGAAAGGATTATCGGAATCAAAGCCAATGACGAATCCGCGATGAGAGTCGGCATAATGAGACCACATAAGTAAGTTATTTCTTTTCCTGGTGAGACTGAGCATAGGATATTCTTCGGCAAGATCGCGCTGGAACTGGGCGACCCCGTCTCGGACCGTCTTGGGAATCATGATTGAACCAGCCACAATGCTATGAGCATCAAATTTAGCCTCGAGACTCTTGACCAACCGCCGCGCTCGATCCTCATGAGACTTCCTGAATTCAGTAAAGCAAAGATGGGTTTCGAAAGGATCATTCAAGGCAGCGGCTTGGGTAAAGCGTACGCGCCCGTTCCTTAAGACGTCGATTCTTGCCGGCGTGACGTATTTATAGATTGGCATAGTTCTCAGCGACTCTTGATTAGTAACGCTGAGGTCGGCGCCTTCGATTAACTCCGCTGGTGCGTCGCGGCTGGTCATATACTTCTCCCGTGCGGTTATCCCAAATACTCGACACGCCCTGCCATCTCGCCTGGCAACATAACTTCGTAAATAAGAATAAGTCCTTCGATGACTTCTCTGATCGATTGATTCGCGGTGTAGAAAACGACCCCAGAATGATCCAACGCGCCGCTGGCAAGACGAAGAAAATCCTGGTCGCGCGTGACGATGACTCGGCCTTCATCGCGCGCGAAGCGGAGATGGGCCTCATCATCCTGGGTTCGCAGCCCTGCTTCGAAAGTGGTTGTTACATCGATTCCCGCGCGATGTAAGGCGGCGGCTATGGCAGGATCGATGTGTTCGTCAAGATGAAAGCGAATGCGGTCAGCCATGGGAGAGAGCCTGCAGTTTTTCTCGCAGGCGTGAAGGGTTGTTCTTCTTGAAGGCTTCGGCTAAGGATTCTTCTTCGTCAAGGCTCTGATCAATTTCATCCTTATGATCGTAGTAATAAGCCATTGCGGCGTATACCGATGCCAGCGATAAATCGTACGTGCCGGCGATCTCTTCCAGCGCCCGGCCTAGTCGCCGGTGCATGAGGACGATGTCGGCAACTGTGATTCGCGTTCCTGCGATTCTCGGCTTGCTGCCGCGAGTGCCCGGAGTGGTTTCGATATAGTCCGACATGACCACGGTATGCTACTACAAAACAGTGAAGGGAAACAGAGGCTTTAGAACTCAGGTTGTCCTAATTTCACGGTGTTTAGAGTACCAACTTCAGTTGGGTTCTTTTTATCAACAGAAAAGCCCAACTAAAGTTGGTACTCTATACACCGCTTCGATTTTAGAACACCACTCAAAATTCGATCCCCTTTTGCGCTCTTATCCCCGCCTGAAAAGGATGTTTGACCTCCGTCATTTCGGTAACTAGGTCGGCGGCTTCGATTAATTCTTTTGGCGCGTCGCGGCCGGTCACGACGATGTGAAGAGAAGGTTGGCGCTCACGAGCGGCTCGGATTTCTTCGAGCACTTCTTTAACCGGCAACATGCCGTAGCTCAAAACGTAAACCAGCTCGTCGAAAACAAGCAGGTCGTAGTCAGGGCTGCGAAGTTTCTCGACGCAGAGGTTCCAGGTCTCTCTCGCGGTCTGGCGATCCTGTTCGGGGTTCCTGGTGTCCCAGGTAAAGCCGTCGCCCATGGTGTGGACTTCAATGCCCAGCTTTTCTGCAGAGAGATGCTCGCCATAGCGATCGTTGCGGGACTTCATGAATTGAATCATGCAGCAGTGCAGGCCCTGGCCCGCGGCGCGCATCATCAAGCCAAGCGCGCACGTGGTTTTGCCTTTGCCGTTGCCGGTGTGGACGATGAGGAGGCCGCGAGTTTGCTCCTGATAATCCTCGCGGCGCCACTTGTACTTTTTCTCTTTGGAAGACATCGGCGGGATCGGTGGTACTTAGAAACTAGAGCTTAGAACTTTGAGCTTAGAGCTTAGAACTAGACGCTCCTTCGAATGCAAGATCAAAGCTCTAGTTCCAAGCCCTAAGTTCTAAGCTCTAAGTTCAGTCAAGAACAACTGACTACTTCAACGCATCTTCAGTCACGTCCTTCGATCCATTCGCGCGCTCGACGGCGTCACGCAGGAGCGGCACGACCTTCTGCTCGATCTCGTCCCAGTCGCCCCTGAGCGTGCAGCCCGCGGCGTTGCGATGGCCGCCGCCGCCAAACAACTCGGCGATCTTCGCGACGTTGACGTCGCCTTTCGAACGCAGGCTGGTGCGATAGACGCCTGGCGAACATTCTTTGAAGAGCGCGGTGGCTTCGATTTCGCCCACGGCCAGGGGATAGTTGACGAAACCGTCAGCGTCTTCATCGGAAGCCTGGGTTTGTTCCTGCATCTCCATGGTCTGGCGCATCCACGCGACATGCCCGCTCTCATCACGCCGGGCGGTGGCCAGGACCTGGCTGAGCAATTCGATCTTGGGCCACTGGTAACTGCCAAAGATTGCCTCCGCGGTCTTGGCCGGTTTGACGCCGGTGCGCACCAACTCAGAGGCAATCTTGAACGTGCGCTCGGTGGTGTTTGAATAGTGGAATGATCCCGTATCGGTGAGCAGCGCGGTGTAGACGCACTCGGCGATCTCTTTCGTCACGCGGACGCCGGTGGCCTTGCAGAGGTTGTAAATCATCTCGCCTACCGCGGAAGCAGTCGAGTCAATCCAGTTGACGGTGCCGAAGAGCTCGGTGGTTGAATGGTGATCGATGTTGACGACGAATTGCTTTTCCAGATCGATCAAGCCGGGCCGGTCAATGTCTGAGCATTCGATGACGAACACGCCGTCGTATGTTCGATCAACTGCCGGGGTTACCCGGATGGCCTCAGCGCCGGGAAGTTTCTGATACGAATGCGGCGCCGAATCGCGCATGATGACCTCGACGTCTTTGTCGAGTGCGCGCAACAGCCAGAAGAGACCCAGCGAGGAACCGAGGCTGTCGCCGTCGGGGCGAACGTGAGAAGTAATCGCAAAGCGATCCTTGTTTTCAATGAGTTCAACTACTTGACTAAGCATTCTGGTGGCACAGACTTTAGTCTGTGACTTTTTCTTTCCCCGTATAAACACAGACTGAAGTCTGTGCTACTTCGGATGTTCCATCTCTTCGAGGAGAGAGCTGACGCGTTCAGCTTTCTCTTCCACCGTGTCGCGCACGAAGTGAAGCGCCGGAGTATGGCGCAAATTGAGCGCAAAGCCCAGTTGCTTGCGGACATAGGGCGCGGCGTGTTGCAGCGCGCGCAAAGCTACCTGGTGTTCCTTTTCGTCTCCCTGCACTGTCACGTAAACGCTGGCGTCACGGAGATCGTCTGCGACGTGGACTTCTGTCACGGTGACCAACGTCAATCGCGGGTCTTCCAATTCATAACCCACGATCTGCGCAATCTCTTCGCGCAGCGTCTCGGCGATTCGCTCTGGGCGATGCATGACAAAGTCAGTTTCGAGTTTCGAGTTTCAAGTTCCGAGTCCGGATTAACTCGAAACCCGAAACTCAAAACTCGGAACTTTTCTAAAGTTCCGTGGCCGCCACCTTCTCGATCACGTAAGCCTCGATCTGATCGCCGACTTTGATGTCGTTGAAGTTCTCGAGACCGATGCCGCATTCAAAACCTTCGCGGACTTCGGACGCGTCATCCTTGAAGCGGCGCAGGGAAGAGATGTTGCCTTCCCAGGAAACCACTCCATCGCGAATCAAACGGGCGCGCGCGTTGCGCTTCATGATTCCATCGATGACCATGCACCCGGCCACAGCCCCAACCTTCGGCACGCGGAAGACTTCGCGAATGGCGGCCTTGCCCAGGATCTTCTCCCGTTCGATCTTCTCGAGCATGCCGATCATCGCGGCCTTAATTTCTTCTTCGACCTTGTAGATGATTGAGTGCAGCCGGATGTCCACGCTTTCCTGTTTCGCCAGATCTCCGGCGCGCGATTCAGGACGCACATTAAAACCGATAATGACGACCGCGGTTGACGACGCGCCGGCCTGCGTGGCGGAAGCGAGCAGGACGTCCGACTCAGTGATCGCGCCGACACCTGAGCGCACAACTTTCACTTTCACGCGCTCACTGGACATCTTTTGCAGAGTCGATTTAAGCACTTCTACCGAGCCCTGCACGTCGGCCTTGAGAACCACGAGCAGTTCCTTGACTTCTGTTTCGCCGAGGGCCTCGATGCCGCGCTTGGTTGTCTTGATCAGCGTGCGCTGGCGCTCAGCCGCCTGCCGGTGACCCGAGATTTGCTGGGCCCGAGTAACGTCCGCAACCACCTGGAAACTTTCTCCGGCCTGCGGAACACCTTGCAGTCCCAGCACCTCGACCGGGGTTGCCGGACCGGCTTCGGCAACCGGCTCGCCGCGATCATTGAACATCGCGCGTACCTTGCCGAATATCTGACCGACGATAAATGGATCACCGACCCGCAGGGTGCCTTGCTGGACCAAAGCGGTGGCGACCGCGCCACGGCCACGGTCGAGCTTCGCTTCCAGCACCACTCCGGATGCCAGACGCGTCGTGCTCGCGCGCAGATTCAAAATGTCGGACGTCAGCAGAATAGTTTCGAGCAGCGTCTCGATGTTCTCGCGCTTTTTGGCAGAGACCTGGACCATCTCAGTCTCGCCGCCCCACTCGACCGGATTGAGGCCTTGCTGAGCGAGTTCCTGTCTGACTCGATCCGGATTAGCGTCGGGCTTATCGACCTTGTTGATGGCCACGACGATCGGAACTCCGGCTGCGCGCGAGTGCTCGATCGCTTCAATTGTCTGCGGCATGACGCCGTCGTCGGCGGCGACGACCAGCACCACCACGTCGGTGGCTTTCGCGCCGCGGGCGCGCATCAGCGTAAAAGCTTCGTGGCCGGGCGTGTCCAGAAATACCACGCGTCTCGTTTCGTCCTGGTTGTCGGGGCTGGGCACTTCGACGCTATACGCGCCGATGTGCTGGGTGATGCCGCCGGCTTCGCCACCGGCCACATTTGTGACGCGAATCGCATCGAGCAAGGAAGTTTTACCATGATCGACGTGGCCCATCACCGTGACCACCGGAGCACGCGGTACCTCTACATCATCAGCATCGGCTGCGATTAGCTCTTCAAATTCTTCTTCGGCAACCATCTCTTCGAAGGGCACGAAACTGACTTCGTAACCAAATCGCTGTCCGAGCTCGGCTGCCACTTCATCGTTCAGTGCCTGATTGATGGTGGCGAACACTCCGCGCTGAAGCAGCAGGGCCACCACGTCTTTTGGTTTGATGCCGAGCTTTTCGGCGAATTCCTTAACCGTCGAGCCCTCAACCAAACGCGCGGGTTTCAATTCCCCTGGAACGCTCGCAATGTCCATGCGTCCGGCGATGCGCTGCTCGAGCGTGAGCGTCTGCGGTGGTGGAATGAAATCCCGATCGAACCTGCCGGCTTTACCTTCACCGGGTCGTTTACCGCTGCGCGACGATCCTCTTCGTGAGCGTCTGCGGCCGGCGTCCGGCGGTGGAATGTAAGTTGTTTGCGGCGTGGCCGTCTCGCCCGGCGTGCCGGCGTATTCGACTCGTCCGCGGGGTGCTCGCTCGCGGGTGCGCTCACGCACGGCTGTTGGCGAGCTGGGCGGTGGCGCAGGCGCGGGCGCGCGCGCGCCCGGCCGAATTCCGGCATTCAGCGCAGCGGCAGTCGGGCGCAATACGCGGACCTGGCGCGAAGGCGCCGGCACGGCTTCAACCCGCCTGGGTGCAGGAGCAACTGCTTCGGCGGTTGCCGGAGGCGGAGCAGCTTCAGGCTCTGATATTTCCGGCTCGACGGCGGTACTGGGCGTGGCGGGTTTTTCGGCGCGGACTGCCGGGGGAAG
The DNA here is from genome assembly GCA_041497335.1 of Pyrinomonadaceae bacterium. GTDB lineage: Bacteria > Acidobacteriota > Blastocatellia > Pyrinomonadales > Pyrinomonadaceae > UBA11740. The sequence continues at coordinate 111,989 of JBGQGG010000005.1, forward strand.
TTTGCGGAGGACGCGGGTCGTCGTCGGCGGTTGAACGGTGGTTGCAGCCTCTTGGGCCTCGACCGTTTCGGGTTCAGCGGCCGCAACCGGAGCCGCGACTTCTTGGCTTTCCGCGGGAGGCGTTTCTTCCACGACGGGACGGGCCGCCTTCTTAACGATCTTTACCGCGCGCTTGGCGACGGCGTCTTTTTTGGGAAAATACTTGTCGCGAATTTTTTCGGCAAGCTCTTTCGAGATCGAGTTCGAAGGCACACTGACATCCACACCCTCGCGCCGCACCTCTTCAATCAGGCGTTTGGTGTCGATCTTTAGATCTTTAGCGAGATCGTAGATGCGAACTTTTGAAGTGACTGCTGACATGCGCTCCTTGCTGCTTCAAAAAGTGGCGCCTTCGTCCACCTTCTGAGGCGCTTTAAGAGCGCCCTGCTACAGCAGGTGTCTGAGGCGAGGCATACGCGCCCATGCGCGCACGCTACGATTGTTTGGCCGCATCATCGGAAGCATCTCATTGCTTCTCGTCCTTCAAGCTCTCGTCCGTGGCGGCCTGCTCGTCGGATGACGATTCGAGAGCTGAACTTGTTTGTGTTTCGATTGACGCCGGTTCGGTAATCCGCGCGGCACTCTCGGCGGACGCTGCAACTTCTTCTTCAAACTCGGCAGCGTTGAGATCAGCCACTAACAGCGAAGCCGCGTCAGGGGCAGGTGTAATCACATCAGGGCGCAGATCGCGTCCCGCTTCCTGCAACCCTAACTCGTCCACTGTCATGGGATCGGCTTCGGTAAGAGCGACCGGATCAGCGGAGAATTCGGCGCGAATATTCTCTTCGGCTGAGTACGGAATGCCACGCTCGACTGCCTCGTCATAGCCGGCCGCAGTTTCGTCCTTCGCCGGTTCATCATCGGTGGCGGCGGCTTCTTGCGCGGGTTCGGCGGAGGTGGCAACTGCCTCGTCTTCAGCATCCGGCGACGCACTTTCAGATCCTTCTTCCGCCGGCTGTACACTTCGATCGCGAATTTCGATCACGGAACGCGCTGCGCTAAGAATCTTCTCGGCTTCGTCCAGACTGACGTCGAGAAACTCGACCAAATCATCGACAGTCGTATTAGCCAGCCCGTCAATATCCGTAACTCCATGTTCGCCGAGCGTGTCTGCCTGCTGCGCGGTGACAACCTGGATTGCCGACAGCGGCACCGGCGCGCCGGAGGCAATCATGGCGCCCATTTGCTCGGCGACTTCCTTCTTCAACTCTTCTTCGCTGCGGATGTCGATGTTCCAGCCCACCAGCTTGGTCGCCAGCCGCACATTCTGTCCGCGCTTACCGATCGCCAGACTGAGCTGATCTTCATTAACGATCACTTCCATCTGCCGATTCTCGATGTCCGTGATTCGAACCTGATTGACTTTGGCCGGCGACAGAGAGTTGGCCGCAAAGACCGAAGGCTCTTCCGACCACTCGATAATGTCTATTTTTTCGCCACGCAATTCCCGAATGATTGCCTGCACGCGTGAACCCTTCATTCCCACGCAAGCGCCGACGGGATCAACGTCACGTTCGTTCGACACGACAGCGATTTTGGCTCGTTCCCCCGGCTCGCGTACGCATGACTTGATGACTACAGTACCGTCATAAATCTCCGGCACTTCCATCTCGAACAAGCGCTCGAGGAGTTCAGGGGACGTACGCGAAACTTCGATTTGCGGCCCTTTCGATTCCTTGGAAACGTTTGTGATCACGACGCGAATACGCTCGCCCTGGTTCCACTGCTCGCCGCGCGACTGCTGGGATCGGGGCAGGATCGCCTCCAGATTTCCCAGGTCTACAATCATGTTGCCGCGCTCAAAGCGCTTCACGAAGCCATTGACCAGTTCGCCGACGCGGTCGATGTATTGCTCGTAGACGTTCGACCGCACCGCATCGCGGACCTTCTGAAAGAGAATCTGTTTGGCGGTTTGGGCGGCGATGCGGCCCAGTTCTTCCATCGGCATGGGTAGCAGCAGGGCGTCTCCGACCTCTACTTCGTCGCCGCCCAATTCGCGCGCTTCCTCGATCGATAACTCAGTCGAAGGATCCGCGACATCGTCAACCACGACTTTCGAGGCCGAGAGCTCGAGGCCGCTTTCGGGGCTCCAATCCACCTGGATGTCTTCGCCGCCCTTGAATTGTTTCTTGGCAGCGGCACGCACGGCTTCCTTGATCGCTTCGATTACCAGTTCGCGATCAATGCCTTGCTCCTGGCAGAGGGCTTCGATATTTTGCGCAATACTCGTACTCATTGACTTTCTTTCAACTCGTTATGAAACGTCTATCCAAATGTCCTTCAACGGGCGCTGTTCTCAATTAACTCCTGGTCGAGTCTTTTGCGCTCACGCGCCAACCGAAACTCGCTTTCCACATCAACTTCCAGGTTGGCCCTGGCGATTTCGCCTATCGGAAGTTTCACGCGACCACTGGTCCGGTCTTCCAGAATCACGTCGTCGTCTTCGACTCCGACAATACAGCCGCGAAAGTTCCGCTGGCCCTTCACCGGCGTGCGCGCTTTGATTTTCGCCTGACTACCGGTAAAACGCTCGTAGTCGGCACGTTTGTAAAGCCCGCGCTCAAGTCCGGGGGACGAAACCTCCAACGTGTACGGCGAATGAATGAAGTCTTCGACGTCAAGGACAGTGTCCAGTTGAATGCTCACCGCTGAGCAATCTTTGTGGGTCACGCCTCCCGGCTTATCAATGAACACCCGCACTATGGGACGGCCTTCGGGACCGGCTACTTCGGCGTGGACCAGTTCCACTCCGTGGTCGATAGCGGCCTGTTCGGCTATCTTGCCCACCCGCTCTGCAACCGACCGTGACTCCATGACTCTCTCGGAAGTTGCCAAACTTGCGTAGCCTCTTGCCCAAAAGAAAAAGTGGGCCAAAACCCACCGGACAACGTATCCGAAGATCCGAGCAAGCTGTGGATTATACGAGAAGGATCGGGCGGAAGCAAGCGAGGGTCCGTACAGGGTCGCAGGTCAATAAAGAGCTTTTGAAGAAGCTTTTGATTAACAACTCGCTGCGGCGAGGCGCCGCGGCCGGAGCGAATGATTGCTGAGTTGTTTCAACAGCTTGGACAAACCATTGAAATGGTTTTATCTCTCGAGCATTAGCCGTTCTTCACCTCGCCGAAAGTGGGGTACTGATGAGATTGCGGACTCAGGTCAGGCTTACGGCTTGGTAACTGGTGCATACTCTTGAAGGAGCTTTTGTGCTCTGAGCCCTGGGCTGACGACGGCCAGCCTTTGGGCCCAATCATAGCCGCTGAAAACGCCCACGATCTCTCCTTTTTCGTTGTAGACGGGGCTACCGGAAAACCCATCACGAGCACTGATTTTGACCGACCAGTAGTCGATACCTTTCAGGCTGTAAGCACCATAGAAGGTGCCGTGGCTGACAATCTTGTCGCCATGCGGCCGGGCAATCAGCATCAGTTTCTCATCTTTGTTGAGGCTTAACTGAAATGAAGGAGCAGCTGTTTGTTTCGAGAGACCACAAACCTCCAGTAGCGCCAGGTCGGCATCCACATCGACCTTTAAGACTTTCGCTTGACAGCCATTGGTGTAGACCCGAGCTTCGAGTGCATCACTACGTGCAAACCCAAGCGCCAGCTTCTTGGATTCGTCCAGGTCTCCGGACACGACGTGGTACGCCGTCATCACCAGATGGCTGCCTACCAGAAAGCCGGTGGCGTATCCATTGGGGCCCCAGTTCAGAAAAGATATTACGCGTTGCAAAGCGTTCGGATTCTTCTTGGTAAACTCCAGCTCCAAAGATATGGTGTTGCGCTCGTACTGCCTAATGACTTCTGAGGAGTTCTTTCCGAAGGATGGAGTTACTACCCAGCAGAGGGTGAGGGCCACAAGCACCAAACTGCAAAGCTGTCTTTTCATCCGAGCCTCCTTATTAGAGAAAACGAAAGATCACCAGAACACGAAGGGGGGTCCCAATCTGCACGACTACGATGGTCGGGCGTCGTCAAAGAACTGATCCGGAATCGAAGTCTTACGAGTGACTGACACAAGAGATTCTCAGGCCAAGTTCGCGTTTCGTTGAGTCGGATGCGTCGGCGATCCGGAGCCGGGCTGCTGTTGGCAATGGCTCCGAAGGCTAACGCCTCCAGGATGGCCCACACTTCTACCACAGAAGTGCCCACTTTGGAAGGGTGGTTCTACGGAGTTGACAGAAAAGTGAGAAGGTCAGTAGTCCGAGTGTCAGGGAGGGCCCTGAGATAATCTCAATTAGGACTAGCTCGCCAACTTCTTCTTCACGGTTTCGCTGACGACACGACCATCCGGATTCTTGCCCGCAAGGAGGGACATCGTGGCCTTCATTACGGCGCCCATTTCCTTCATCGACGTGGCTCCGGTTTCCGCGATCGCGGCCGTAACGGCTTGTTGGATTTCTTCCGGCGATGCGGCCTGGGGCAGGTAGCTTTCGATGACCGCGATCTCGGCTGTCTCTTTTTCCACCAGTTCCTGACGGCCGGCCTTCTGATATTGGTCTACCGAGTCGCGCCGCTGTTTTACCTGTGAGCGCAGGAGCTTTGACAATTCTTCTTCATCCAGCTCGCCACCCTTTTCGATCTGACGATTAACAATGGCGGCCTTCAACATACGCAGAGTCGAAGTGCGCGCTGCATCCCTGGCTTTCATGGCGGCGGTCATGTCGGCAATGATTTGATCTTTTAGACTCATCATCCTTCTCGCTTAGCCGGGGTTTTCGAAAAGACACTTCGAAAAGACACTCTAGCGCATCTCGACAAACTTCGCTAAGATGCAGCGCCGTTGTCACGAGCTGTGGTAGTTCAGGTCCTGGTTTCCCGCGCCACCCTTGTTTTCCCATTTGACCCATTCGCCTATTATTGATTGCGCGCGAAAGAGTTTTCGCGGCTTCGCCGCCTGATGTGTGGAGGGTCTCATGGGTTCCTCGCCCCGTTAGGGGCGTAATGTTTATGGCACCTATATCAGGCGGCAAAGCCGCAGGTCAAAGGTGAGTGGTAATCGGTAAGGCAAGCCCTACCGCACTGGAGAGCGGCGGAGCCGCCGGGCTGGGAAAACGACAGGCGGCCTTCTTACGAAGCCAACAGTTTAGCCTTACCATTCGATCGCGACAGATATTCGCGCAGATAGCGTCCAGTGTGCGAGTTCGCAGCGCTCATGATCTCTTCGGGCGTGCCTGTCGCAACTACATACCCGCCCGCATCGCCGCCTTCCGGTCCCAGATCAATTATGTAGTCCGCCGTCTTGATCACATCGAGGTTGTGTTCAATCACCAAAAGCGATCCGCCGGCGTCAATCAACGCTCGAAACGCGGCTAGTAGTTTGTTGATATCGTCAAAGTGCAAACCTGTCGTCGGTTCGTCGAAGATGTAGAGCGTGCGGGCGCCGGCGCGTTTTGCCAGATGCGCCGCCAGTTTGACTCTTTGCGCCTCTCCTCCTGATAGCGTCGTCGCCGATTGCCCCAGGCGAAGATAACCCAGCCCAACTTCGTCCAGCACGCGTAGCTTGTTAACAATTTTCGTGATGTCTCGAAAGAACGAGATGGCTTCACGGATGGTCATGTTCAGCACGTCATTGATGTTTTTGCCGCGATAACGCACATCCAGAATCTGTTGCTTGAAGCGCGTGCCTTTGCACTCTTCGCAAATCAGTTCAACGTCAGCGAGAAACTGCATCTCGACCGTGACGGTGCCGTCGCCCTGGCACACTTCGCAACGGCCGCCGGGCACGTTGAAGGAAAAATGCGATGGGTCGAATCCGTGGGCCTGGGCCTCACGCGTGTTAGAGAAGGTCTCGCGAATCGCATCGTAAACCTTGATGTATGTCACCGGATTCGACCGCGGTGTGCGGCCGATTGGCGATTGATCTACCAGAATCACTTCGTCGATGTGCGGTCCACCGTCGAGCCTTTGATAGGCGCCAACGTGGCCCTGCCAATCTCCGCCCTGTTTCTTCAAACCGGCGTAGACGCAGTCATGAATCAGCGTCGATTTGCCTGACCCGCTGACGCCTGTTATGCAAACCAGCATGTCGAGCGGGATGTCGACGTTAATGCTTTTCAGATTGTGCTCGCTGGCGCCACGGACGTGGAGACGCTTGAGCTGCAAAGGCCGGCGATGCTTCGGCTCTCTGATCTCGGACTCTCCCCGCAGGTAACGCCCGGTCAGCGATTGCGAATCCCTGACCAGTCCCGAAAAGCTGCCTTCATACATCAAGCGTCCGCCGAGTTCGCCTGCCGCCGGCCCGATGTCGAGAATGTGATCGGCGGCGCGCATCATGTCCGCGTCGTGTTCGACCACCAGCACCGTGTTGCCGATGTCGCGCAGATTGTGGAGCAGGTTAATCAAACGATCGTTGTCGCGCGGATGCAACCCTATCGACGGCTCGTCCAGGACATAGAGCGCTCCTACCAGCGACGAACCGAGATTGGTCGCCAACTGAATCCGCTGCGCCTCTCCTCCCGACAACGTCGAAGCCAGGCGATTCAAAGTAAGGTAATCCAAACCGACGTCAACCAGGAAGCGTAGTCGCCGGCGAACTTCGAACAACACGCGGTCGGCGATTGCCGACTGCTCGGTTGACAGTTCCAGCGCGTCAAAAAACTGCGCTGCGTCCTTAATCGACAGCGCCGACACCTGGGGCAGGGTCCGCTCGCCGACGCGCACGTCACGCGCTTCCTGTCGCAAGCGCCCGCCTTCACAGTCGGGACACAGCGTGTACCCGCGATACTTCGACATGAATACCCGAACGTGCAGCTTATATTTTTTCGTGTCGAGCCAATCAAAGAACCCGCGCACGCCGCTCCATTCGCCCTTGCCGTTGATAATCGCCCGCTGTTGACTCCGGGTCAGTTGATTAAATGCAAGGTTCATCGGAATGCACTCCGTTTTGCAGAAGCGGCGCAATTCCGATTTGGCCCAGTCGTACTGGGGCTTGGTCCACGGTTCGATCGCACCCTCGCTGAGCGTCAGGCCCGGATTGGGAATTACCAGATCGAGATCGAGACCGATGGTGTTGCCGAAACCCTGGCAAGTTGGACACGCACCGTAAGGATTGTTGAAGCTGAACAAACGCGGTTCTGGCCGTGCGTAAACCGTGCCGTCATATTTACATTCGAAGCTTTCAGAGAAACGCAGGCGTACCGGCTCGGGTTCGGCGGTTTCAATCACGGCTTGGCCGTGGCCTTCCCTGAAACAGATTTCCAGAGAATCTACCAGCCGCTGCCGAATGTCTTCACGGGCCGTCAGGCGATCGACCAAGACGTAAACGTTATCAAAATCATCTCGCTGGTAATCGTCAGGAGAAGCCAGATCGATCTGTTGCCCTTCGTGCAGCAGACGCGTGAAGCCGCGGTGCATCAGGCTCATCAAATGGGCCGTGACTAACTGCCGGCTGAGCTTTCGTTCGCCGTTCGGCTCTTTCTGTCTACCTTTTCGTACGGGAGGCTTCGGACTATTCGGGTGAGTTCCATTGGCAGGCGGGTGACTTCCGTTGGCCCCATTGAGTTCAACCTGAAGCCCGGCTTGAGCGGGGAACAGAACAAAAAAGCGCGCGCCTTCTGCCAGTTGTTTGAGAGTCTCATCCGCCGCTGATTCCGGTGAATCGCGTTGGACCTCTCGACTGCAGACGCGGCAGATGGTAATGCCCACGCGCGCGTACAGCAATCGCAGATAGTCGTAAATCTCGGTCTGCGTAGCCACGGTCGAGCGCGGATTGCGCGTCGAGTTCTTTTGTCGAATCGCGATCGCCGGCGCAATGCCACGCACCTCATCCACGTCCGGTTTGTCCATGCGCTCGAGAAACTGCCGCGCGTAGGCGGACAGCGATTCGACATAGCGGCGCTGGCCCTCGGCATAGACAGTGTCGAAGGCCAGCGAAGATTTGCCCGACCCGCTGACGCCGGTGACGACGGTCATCAGGTTAATCGGGATCGAGAACGAGATGTTCTTGAGATTATTGACGCGAGCGCCCCGAACTTCGATAGCTTCCTGGGTCATTGCTGGTTTGGTAGCGACAGTGCACAGTGGAGAATCCGGCTACCGTCGCAAACCACGTATCTTAACTCGAAAGTCTCAGCAAAGCGAAGCAGGGAGATGGAGCGAAATAACGGGCGTTCAGAGAACCGACTTCAGTCGGGTGTTTGTTAACCGGGATAAAAACCCCAACTAAAGTACTCTAAACATCAGCCGCTAATGACCAGAAATCCCTTGGCAACAAACAGTGTGATTTCGCTCATCTGAGTGCCGGTATGACCCGACTCAGTTCCATTGCTATAATTCACGGGTCGGTCTACTCTTTTTCAGACCTTCAATAACCAGTTGGATAGGGAAAACATGATGAGCCCCTTCGTTAACACTTGTCTAAGACTCGCTCTTTTCGGAGCCCTGATCCTGGCTACGGCAGGACGGGTGGTGCTGGCGCAGCAAACCAGCGCGGATGCCAGAGGGCCGGCGCCGTCAGTTACGGGCTCGAATAATCTGAGCCAGGCACAAATCGACGACATCATTCGCAAGTTCACGGCGAAAGAAACCGAGTTTCGGCAAGCGCTTAACTCATACGCCTTCAAACGCGACGCACTCGTGCAAATACTCGGCATGGGCGGACAGGTCACCGGCGAATACCATCGCGTATCGGACTTTACTTTCGATGACCATGGACAGCGTTACGAGAAGATCAATTTCTTTCCCATGCCTACGTTTGGCGGCGTCACGAACGAAGATTTGGAAGACCTCGGCGGCGTGAATCCATTTGCTTTGGAAGCCGCCAACATCAACCAATACAGCTTCAAGTACGTGGGTAAAGAGCGCATCGATGAACTGGATCTTTATGTGTTTGACGTCGCTCCAAAGATTGCACCGAAAAAGACTTTTCCCAGATTCTTTCAGGGCCGTATCTGGGTCGACGATCACGATCTGCAGATCGTCAAGTCAAAGGGCAAAGGCATCCCCGAAACCAAAGAAAACAAATTTCCCACCGTCGAAACTTATCGCGAGCAGATTGACGGCAGATACTGGTTCCCAACTTATTCGTATGCCGACGATGATTTGATTTATGAGAACGGCACAGACATGCGCATTCGTCTGCGCGTGAAGTATACAGATTTCGTAGTTGGGCGGGGCAAGGTTACAATTACCGAAATCGAAGAAGCAAAGCCGGGGTCGATAAAACCGGACTCGGCAAAGCCGGATTCGTCAAAGCCTGGATCCAGGCCGACGCCTTCGCCAACATCTCCCGCAACGCAACCCGTAACCGGCAGTGAGTCCGAAACGGCCAAGCCGGCTGAGGGAGGGATACTCAACAGCAAGGCCCTCGAGTTGCCGGCGCCAAAATATCCGGAGGCGGCGAGAAAAACTCAAGCCCTTGGTGAGGTTCAGGTCAAGGTCCTGGTCGACGAGACCGGGAAAGTGATTTCGGCCGAAGCTCTGTTCGGTCCCGAGCCATTGCGACAGGCGGCCGTGGACGCTGCCAAACTAGCGAAGTTTCCACCAACTGTTGTAGAGGGCGTAGCGGTGAAAGTTTCTGGGATACTTACTTACGACTTTAAGCCGCAGTGACCTTTGATCGACGTTTGGATAGCTCTTCCACCCCCAACTCTTTCATGATCACTGCCTGGACTTGATCGACAAGTTTCTGTAGATCTTCATCGCTTGAGACCCAGGAGGTCTCGACCGGCGGGAACATCACCATTTCGATCGTTCCCGGCCAGGCTTCGCCGGTCCCTCTACCCATCAACTGGTCACTGTTCTTTAAGGCCATCGGAACAATTGGCACGCCGGCTTCGACGGCCATATGAAACGCGCCCTTTTTAAACGGCAGCATTTCCCCCGGAAGCGCGCGCGTACCTTCGGCGCACACCCCGAACGATATTCCCGAGCGCAGGCGCTTAGTTGCTATCCGTATGGATTCGACGGCGCGCTCGCGATTCGATCTGTCAATGGCGATCACATTTACGAAGCCCATCCCATAGCCGAGAATTGGAGCTTTGAGGAGTTCCTTCTTGCCCACCAGGCCCATGCGGCGGCCGGTGTAAGCGAACAATGGCGCAGCATCAAGATAAGACCAGTGATTCGCGATGAAAACGTATGGTTGGTTCGGGTCGAGCAACTCCAGTCCCTTGACGTCCACGTTCACGCCGCTCAAACGCAGCCAGGTGCGCGCGCCAAACAGCGCCCACGGATAAACCCAATCCCGGCGGTTTGCCAGACGTGCAACCAGTAGGATTGGCGGCGCTAAGACCAAGACCAGCGCGCCCGCGACAAACCATGACCACCAGAACCGCAGCTTGCCAATGATTCGCGGCCTCCGTCTTGTGCTAGACTTCGCCGCGCTTAGGTTCGTCACGGTCTGTTTAATCAACTCTGGAGAAGGAACTTCGGTATGCATCCTGTGAACCTGAATAGAACTTCGATAGGTCGCATAGGTCCTATGGGTCGAATATGTCACATCAGCATTTTGTTCGTCGCCCTTGCGCTGACCGCCCACGCGCAGCGCCAACGTCCTGCTCGGGTCACTGATGCGGTCCCCTCGCCGAGCTCGGTGCTCGCTTTCAATCCCGGTGACGATCGCACCATTGCCGATTGGAAGCAGATTACCGACTACTTCAACCGGTTGGATAGAGCGAGCGACCGCGTTTCGGTGCAAACTATCGGTCAGTCGACACTGGGCCGGACGCTAATCGCCGCCTTCATCAGCGCGCCCGAGAATATACGGAATCTGGAAAAGTATAAAGCAATTCAATCGCGTCTGGCCGATCCACGCAGAGTGGCTGGTGATGTTGAGCGTGATCAATTGATCCGCAATGGCAAAACTGTCGTGGTCATTTCGTGCTCGATTCACTCGACTGAGATTGTTGCGTCACAGATGTCGACACAGCTCGCTTACAACCTGGCGAGCGCGAACGATGAAGACACGTTATCGATCCTGCACAATACGATTCTGATTCTGATCCCGTCGCCGAATCCGGACGGCGTCGACATTGTCGCCAACTGGTATCGGAAGACGCTTGGCACTTCTTCGGAAGGCAGTGCACCGCCTGAGCTTTACCATCACTATGCCGGCCACGATGATAATCGCGACTGGTTCATGCTCAATTTGAAGGAAACGAAGGCCGTCACGCACTTGCTCTGGAAAGAGTGGTTTCCGGAAATCGTTTATGACATTCATCAGCAAGGCTCGAACGGTTCGCGTTTCTTCGTGCCGCCTTTTTACGATCCGCCGAATCCGCACATCTCGCCGCTGCTGCTGAGACAGGTTGGATTGATTGGTCATAAGATGGCCGCTGATGTGACGGCGGCGGGCTTTCGCGGAGTCCTGACAAACGCGCTCTACGATACGTGGTGGCATGGCGGCTTTCGCACGGCGCCATACTTTCACAACTCGATCGGCATTCTTACTGAAGCCTCCAGCGCGCGCATCATGTCGCCGAGTACCGTCACTCGAGAACAGCTCACTCGATCAAATACGCGCGGGATGCGCAGCGCTACGGAAGCCGTGACGAACTTTCCCGATCCGTGGCCCGGCGGTGCGTGGCATCCGCGTGACATCATGCAGATGGAATTGATCGCTTGCCATTCAGTTCTGTCGCTGGCCGCGAACTATCGAGCTGATTACCTGCGCAACTTTTATGAACTCGGGAAAGCGGGGATGTCATCCATTCCCGAGGACCAACCCATTGCGTACCTGATTCCGGCTGGTCAGGGCCGCGATGAGAACGTCGCGAAGATGATCGGCGCGCTTGTCGATCAGGGCGTGGAGGTCTACCGACTCGATCGCGAGTTGCACGCGAAACACGCCGAACAAGTCTTAAGGCAACTCAGTTCCACGACAACTGGTCGAACAACTTCAGCGCTCGGTGTCGGCTTGATTCCCGAACAGAACCTGCGAGAGGCTCCCGCCGGCAGTTACATCGTTTTTCTCAATCAACCCTATCGCCAAAACGTGCTTGCTCTTTTTGAACCGCAGATGTATCCCGATCGCACCACTGCTACCGGCGACGCCGAGCGACCGTACGACGTCGCCGGATGGACCCTGCCGATGCAGATGGGAGTGGACAGTCCGGCGGTAATGTCGATCCGCGAAACGGCGAGCGAAAGAAAGCTGACGCTGATCAAGAGCGAGAACGAAATGCGCCGCGATCTCGGGTTGGCACTGTGGACGACTGACAAATCACCCATCGCCAATCCCATCAAACGCGGAATTCGCGTGGGAATCTATCAGGGCGCGCGCGGCAATATGGACGAGGGTTGGACGCGTTACGTTTTTGATGCCTTCAACGTGCCGTACGAATCGTTGCGCGATGCCGGACTGAGTGAAGGGAACTTGCGCGCGCGCTACGATGCGATTGTCTTGCCCTCTGAGCAGACGCGCGCGCCCGCGGATGGCGACACACCAACCGAAGGCGGAAGAGGGATTGGCGACAAGGGCTATGTAAACCTCGCGCGTTTTGTTGAAGACGGCGGAACGCTTATTTGTTTTGATGGTTCGTGTGGGTCACCGATTAGGCAGTGGAAGTTGCCCTTGCGGAACGTTTTGGAGGGCTTGCGCTCGACGGATTTTTATTGCCCCGGCTCGATCCTGGGCATCAACGTGGATGCTTCAAATCCGATCGCGCGAACGATGGCGAGAGACGTTAACGCTTACTTCATCAACAGCTCGGCATTTGAAGCGAGTGACAAAGATCGCGTTCACATCGTCGCGCGTTACGCGAAGGACGATATACTCCGTTCGGGTTGGTTGCAGGGCGAGGACAAGATCAAAGATCGCATTGCGTTGGCCGAAATTGGTATGGGAAAAGGCCGCATCGTGCTCTTTGCTTTTCGCCCCCAGCACCGCGGTCAGACCTGGGGCACGTTTCCATTCATCTGGAACGCGATCAATCTGGCTCAGAAATAGCCAGTTCGACTTGTCAGGCTACTCACTTCTGGGAGCGCGGGCGCCCCCGCCCGCACCGCGCCGCAGGCGCGAATGGTTTCTCAAATAGAGAACTCATGACCAAACATCATTTTTCGCGCTCCGCGCTCAGTACGGACACGGCGCCAGCGCTCCCAGCAATAGATTGACTGGTTCATTCATCGTTGAATTCCGACCATCGCTCTCTCTTGCTTAAGCGACAGCCCGGTGCTATCTTCGCATCGTCAGTTTGGAATCTCTCCCCATTTCTCTCTCCAAATATTAGGCGGACCGTCGGCGGGTCTAAATGCGCAATTTTTCTGTGCATCTCTTTTGCCGTAGAGGCATCAAAAGAAGCGATGTATTGAAATCAGGCGCGGCGCGTAATCTCCCCCCGATTCCAAGCGCCCGGGAAGCCACCGGTCACGTTCCCGACAGGAGTTTTCAAGTCATGAAAAGATTTACCACCCTTATCGTGCTTTGTTCTTTTGCGTTAGCGTTAGCGCAGACTGCTGGTGCCCAGTCACGACCTCGCCGGGTCGGACAGACGCCACCTCCACCGCAGCAGCAGGAACAACAGTCGCAAACTCAGCCACAGACGGATGAAGCTTCGCGGCCTGGGCGACCGCCGGTACTGGGCGGAGCTAACCGCGATCCTAACGAGCAGAAGCCGATCGGCACTTCATCGAAAGACGCCGGTCCGGAAGAGGTCAGTGAAGGCGATATCGTGCGGGTGGACACAACGCTGGTCAGCATTCCCGTCAGCGTGATGGATCGCGACGGCAAGTACATTCCAGATCTGCGCAAGGAAGACTTTCACGTTTGGGAAGATGGGGTCGAGCAACGGGTAGCGTATTTCGCCTCGACTGAGAAACCTTTCACCGTGGCGTTGCTGATTGACACGAGCGGCTCGACCCGCTTCAAGCTCGACGAGATTCAGAATGCGGCGATCTCTTTTGTCGAGCAACTGCGCGCGGACGATCGGGTAATGATTGTTTCGTTCAGCGATAGGATCCGAATGCTGACTCCTCGGCCCACCAGCGATCGTTACGCGCTGCGCAATGCGATTCGTCAGACTGAACCAGGTTCCGGCACTCGTCTCTATGACGCAGTCGATCAGGTAATCAATCAGCAGTTCAATCGCATCGAAGGGCGAAAGGCCATCGTGCTGTTTACGGATGGCGTTGATACCACCAGCAAGAATGCCACTTATGAAACCACGATTCGCGATGCCGAGGAGCTCGATGCGCTGATCTATCCAGTCGAATACGACACCTACTCAGACATGGGGGTTTGGGGACCGGGCGGCGGACAGTCGGGCGGTAACATCCTAGCTGACATACTGGGCGCGATTCTTGGCGGCGGAAACAGTGGAGGAAATTACCCTGGTGGTGGCGGAGGCGGCGGGCGCCGCGGTCGTCGTGGCGGCGGTTGGCCCGGCGGCGGTGCAGGAACCAGCCGCGATGAATATGAACGCGCCGATCAATATCTTCACGACCTCGCTCGCGTCAGCGGTGCGCGGCTTTACAACGCTGAGCAGCAGAATCTGGACTACGCCTTTCGCGCTGTCGCGGAAGAGCTGCGACGCCAGTACAGCCTCGGTTACTACCCGAAGAACACTCCGCAACCCGGCGAGCGCCGCAGCATCAAGGTGCGAGTCGAAAGACCAGAGCTGGTAGTACGCACCCGTGACAGTTACGTTTTCAGACCGGGGGCGAACGCCTCGGCGCAGGATGTCAACAACCAGGCGAAGCCGCCGGTTTTGAAGAAGGATTTTTCCGGAGAAGGTCAGTACCGGGAGCGGTAGCGACCGGGTGATTAGTTTGATATTTTGTTAACCAAAGAGCGAAACGGCTCGCAAACGGTTAGTCATGCCGAACAACCCGGTCGCTACTGCTCCCGGTTCTGTACCAATTCACACCACGGTTCCATCCGCAATCGTCCCATTCTTGGGCACGATGATGATCCGATCGCGTATGTAGTAACTTCCGTTTGGTCCGTCTGCCTCGACGACTCCCGCTTCATTCAGCAGACGCACCTGGGCGCCAATGCGGGCGTTCTTATCGATAATCGCGCGGCGGATGATCGTGCCTTCGCCGACGCCAATCCAGGGCCTGGCGCTGACGCGATCCGCCTGCATATCTTCCAACGTTTGATAGTAATCCGCGCCCATCATGTAAGACGCTTCCAGTTGCGCCCCTCCACCGACCCGGCTACGCAGCCCGATCACCGAGTTACTAAGCTTCGCGCCATTGATGATGCAACCGTCGCTGACGATCGAATCGCGAATCTCGCAGTTGTCGATCTTTGACGGTGGCAAGTAGCGAGAGCGCGTCAACATCGGCGCCTCGGCGTCAAACAGATTGAACGGCGGAATAGCCGTCGTCATGTCGAGATTCGCTTTGTAGAACGCCGCGATTGTTCCGATGTCTTCCCAGTACCCGTCAAAGAGATAAGCCTGCACGTTGTACTTGTTTATGCTTCCTGGAATCACTTCCTTGCCGAAATCCAGCCGCGACGTGTCTTCTTTCAAAACTTCTTCCAAACGATCGTACTTGAAAACATAAATGCCCATCGAGGCGAGATATGGCCGCGCTCGCGCTTCTTCCGGACTCAAACCAAGCGAGGTCGTGTCGACGCGCATTGCTTCCAGCGCCTCACCCTTCGGCTTCTCGCGAAACTCGATTATGCGGCCGGCGGGGTCAGTCTTGAGCAAGCCAAATTCGCTGGCTGAGTCAGGCACGATGGGAATCACTGAAATTGTGATGTCCGCGGCTGTCTCGTAATGCCGCGCGAGGAACTTGCGATAGTCCATCCGATACAGATGATCGCCGGATAGAATCAGCAGCGTGTCGATGCGCCAGTCGCGAATGTGCGGCAACACCTGGCGCACGGCGTCGGCGGTGCCCTGAAACCATTGGCCGCTTTCCGGCGTTTGTTCGGCGGCGAGAATCTCTACAAACCCGTCGGCGAACGGCGAGAAGCGATAGGTCGTAGCGATGTGTTTGTTGAGCGACGCCGAGTTGTACTGCGTCAGCACGAACATGCGAATGACATCAGAGTTGATGCAGTTCGAGATGGGCACGTCGACCAGACGGTACTTTCCACCCAGCGGCACGGCTGGCTTTGATCGATCCCGCGTGAGCGGAAACAGCCGCTTCCCCGCGCCGCCACCGAGAATTACCGCTAGTAACTTGTATTTTGAAGCCATAAGAACTGTGGCGAGGATATAGGGAAAGGGCTGAAGGTTTCAAGAGAAAAGAGATTTCAGGAGTGAGGGGAATCTATCGGATACCGCGCGGAGGCCGATCCCGAAGTCAGCGCCCACACTTAACCGCGGACACGGAAAAAGTGTCTGCTGCATTCACTCGCTGCTCAGACCGTGACTTTTGCTGACCCCTGACACCGACGCGGGTGGGTCAGCCCTGGAGCCACCTTGCGACCGTCACCCGCGTCACGCGCCTCTCTGGAGGTCTTTAGCACCAGCAGTAATAGTAGTGCCACCAGCAGGTGTAGGCGTTGCAATAGAGTTGTCGGCAGATGCAGATCCGATGGTAGGCCTGCACATCGTCAGAAGACAAACCCTCTGCGTTGTCTATGGCAGTTACACTCATTGCGCCTTCGTTCGATACTACTCCCGTCGGCTTTTCCTTTTCGGGAAACATCTGCGATGCTTGCGCTCCAGAGACCTTATACTTCTGAAGGTCGGCATCGGGAATGTCATAGAGTTCTACTTTGTTTTCCTGTTGAGGGATTGACGTGACTAGAGCCATGGACTTTCTCCTTTCAGAATTAACCAGATGATTGAAGAATCCTCCAGCGCGACTAACGAGTTGATGCTGCGAAGCACGAATGCTCTCGCTCGAGGGGGCGACCCCTGTTGCGTAGTCATGAAACACCCAAAAAGCGACTGGAGCGCGCGCAATCCTACCAGCGATTGGCGCCTGGCGCAACTTTTTCTTGCCCACTTACTTGACGCGTCCAAACGGACTTTTTGCGGCGAATGCGCACAAAAAAGAAAGATTAAGACAAGGACTGCATTAAGCTTCAAACTCTACGAGCCTGAGGATATGTAGGAAAACATTTGGGATCGCTATTGCGCTCGCTTCGCGAAATAGCCCGGACGGTAGCGCAGTTTCAATTGCTGTTTGCCGAGTTCGGGATTAGTGATCTCGATCGACATCTTCCGAAACGCGCCATCTCGCTTCTTATTAGTCGATGAATAAGCAACCAGGTACTGCGAACGTAGTTCCTGCTCGATCTCTGCGAAGGCTGCCCTCAGGTCGTCTTGCTTCTTGGGAAAAAAGGCCCGCCCACCGGTGCGCTCCGCGATATTGTTGAGCGCGCCCTTATCAACTCCCTCATATCTCTTATCGCCGATGCCGATGGCGTAGATGACGGTCTCTGAGGCAATCGCCTGGTCGATGGCGCCGCTGCGCAGCAGACGACTGCTGGTGTCTTGTCCATCAGTAAGCAGAATAATGGCGCGGCGACGTTGCCCAGGACTTCGCGCCAGAACGTAGCGGCAGGTCACTGCTACCGAGTCCCAAATTGCCGTCGTGCCTTCGCGCGGCGGTGCAATCGTGCCCGGCCCCGATGTAATGCCGCCGATTGGCGGAGCCGAACCGAGATATGCCGGGAACGCCACCTCTACGCTTTCCAAAGTGCGGTAGATGCCGATTACGTCGCGCGTCAGTGGTTGTTCGAGGTGCGCGTAGCCTTCGAAGGGAATAATCGCCGCCTCGTCCTTACCTGAGCGGATGACGTTTTCGATGAACGTGCGCGCCGCGGCTTTTTCATCAGGGAGCGTGCGCTCTTCCGAAATGCTCACATCAATCAGGAAAGCAATGGCCAAAGGACGATCAGTCTCACGCTGAAAAGTGAAGAGCGTCTGAGGCACGCCGTCCTCAAGCACGCGAAGGTCGCCCTGTTGTATCGTCGTGATGTAGCGATTGTTTTTATCGGTGGCCGTGAAGAGCAGATTGGTTAGATCAGTTTCGGTGCGAATGACGTCGACGTCCTGGCTCGGCGGCGTTTGGGCTGTTGAGAAGCTCGCGCATGCCCAAAGCACGCAGAGGGCCAGCGAAATTACTACAGGAATGAATCGGAAAGAACGAAAGGGAAACCCGCGGACTCTTCCGGCCAAACGAAGGTGGCATGCTCTGAACTGCACGGCGACTTAGAATCCTGCCGGCGCGCGGCCGTTGCTTTTGACGCCCGCGGCCTCTTGCGCGATCTTCACCCCGACACTGGCGCCGATGCGGGTGGCGCCGGCTTCGACCATGGCGCGCGCATCATCGATATTCTTCACGCCGCCTGAAGCTTTGACTCCGAGTTCGGAACCGACCACACGCCGCATCAGAGCGATGTCCGCAACCGTGGCCCCGCCCTTTGAAAACCCAGTCGAGGTCTTCACAAAGTCCGCGCCGGCGTTCTTCGCCGCCTGGCAGGCGCGAACCTTTTCGTCGTCGGTCAACAAAGCAGTTTCGATGATCACTTTGCAGGTCACGTCGTACTCATGTGCCACCTGGACGACTGAGCGAATGTCATGTTCCACCAAACAGTCGTCACCGCTCTTCAACGCGCCGACGTTGATGACCATGTCAACTTCGCGCGCGCCATCCATGATCGCGCGGCGCGCTTCGTAAGCTTTCACATCCGGCAACGTCGCGCCCAGCGGGAATCCAATCACCGTGCACACCGGAACACCCGTGCCTTGCAGATTGCATGCGGACACGCGCACCCAGGTCGGATTTACACACACGGATGCGAAGTGATATTGCGCGGCTTCGTCGCAGAGCTTTCGGATTTCAGTTTCCGAGGCGTCTGGTTTCAAAAGGGTGTGGTCGATCAAACTGGCCCAGTCGCGCGCCGACGCCGTCTGGCCCAGAACAAGTCCAATGCGGGAAGCACCGGCATCGACGACGCGATGCATGCGTTCGGGGCAGCGATGAAAACACTCCGAAGTGCAGCCGCACATCTTTGCCTGGTCGAGACCTTCGCCGTTCAGACGTGAATAGATCACATCAGTGATCTGCTCAACCAGTTGTTCGAAATCGCCGTTGTGTGAATAAGGCATGTTTATTCTACTAGTCCCCACTCTTTCAAAACCGACATCAGGGTCGGCAGTGGGTCCTGCCACAGCCAATCAACTTTGAGCCACAGGCCCTCAATCACGTCGCTGTGAAAGATGCCGTCGTCGCTAATCATTACCGCAGAATAAATTCCGTTGCTGCCGAGCCGGTAGAACTCAGCTTGTTTGCGCGCTGGATCAATCAGCCAGTATTCACGTACGCCCGCTTGTTCGTACTCGTGGAATTTGTCGACACGGTCGCGCGTTTGACTGTCAGGGCTAATCACCTCCACGGCAAGATCCGCCGGGCCATCCAGAAAGACTGTCTTCAGCCGATCGGTGCGCTCGCTGGCAATGAAAACAATATCCGGTTCACGACCGGAAGGTCGAACATCCAATTTCATCAGGAAGGGAGCAGTAAGAACTCTTCCCAGTCTTTTCGCCTCGGCGAAAAACCGAAGCAAAGCCGCCAGGAAATCCGCCACGTCCTGATGTGTCAGGGATACCGGACTCATCACTATTACCTCCCCGTCGACCCACTCCGCAAACGTGTGCTCGTCAGTCCATTCGAGAAACTCTTCGAAGGTCATCCTGAGCGGCGGTGCCGGTGTGACGGGCGGCGTGGGAGTTTGTGTTTTGAGTTCTTGCGCCATTTGTTTTGGTCCTGACGGCACTGATGCGGTACCGGCGAAAGCTATTTTACGCCAACGCGCAGAGTTCGGCCAATTACGATCATGACAGCTATCCGAGTTGGCTCGTAGAACTACGGCTTAATGAGAGTACTGTCGCTCAATCGCTTCAATCTTCCCGACGCGCTTGCGATGACGGTCTTCGGTGATTTCAGTTCCCAGCCAGATCCGGACAATCTCGCGCATCTCAGCGCTCGAAATCGTCTTACTGCCCAGCGTGAGTACGTTGGCGTCGTTATGTTCGCGAGAGTTGCGCGCGACCTCGACGGAGTAACACGCAGCGGCGCGCACGCCCGGGACTTTGTTTGCAGTAATCGCCGACCCGACGCCCGCGCCATCAATGACGATGCCGACATCAACCGAACCATCGGCGACGGCCCGCGCGACTGCGTGAGCAAAGTCAGGATAGTCGACCGCGCTTTCCGAGTTGGTGCCAAAATCGTGAACCCGATGGCCGAGTTCCGTAAGAAAACCCTTCAGTTCTTCCTTCATCGGATAACCGCCGTGATCGGCGCCCAGAGCCACGGTCTTATGCTGTTTCGAACCAGTGCGGGGAACGCGGCGAACCAGTTCGATGCCGCGATCGTTGACGATGTCCGCGGCCAATGGCGTCAGTCGCGCGCCTTCCGCGATGCGCAAGACCGCACCCCGCTCGAGCCCGCGCACGTCGTCTTCTGTGATTACGACTTTCGCTGATTCATCGCGGGTGACCCGAAGACCAACTGGTGAAGCTGGAGGAGGGAACGAGGATGTTTTCGCCGGTGTCGTGGGAGCCGGCGAGCCTGATTCCGCCGGCACTGCCTTACTCAAGACATCGCGCACCAGCGCGCGAACTCGATCTCTGGTTGCATCATCCGCCATTGTTATGTGCCACTAGAACTACGCCAGCGACTCGTCTCGCAAATCCAATAGCCGACCTTTGTATGCCGTGACTTCGCCATCGCGCAAGGTGAAATCCACCCGACCGACATAGATACCGCTGCGACCAACCTGGAAGATGATCGTGTCTTTGCCCGCAGGGTTCTTTTGCAGCACCGGCTTTTCCATGAAAGTGTGTGTGTGACCGCTGGCGATAAAGTCGACGCCGTCAACCTGCGCGGCAACTTGCGTGTCGCCAACCGCGCCGTTCCTCGCCTCCGGATAGTAACCGAGATGCGACATGCCCAGCACCAAAGTGCAGCGCTCCTGCTCGCGCAACAGCTTCACCACGCCGCGGGTCGTGCTCACCGGATCCAGATACTGCAACGGTTTGAAGTTATCAGGAGTAATCAAGCCGGTCGGGCTGATTCCCAAACCGAAGAGACCGACGCGCACACCGCCGACGTCCTTCACCACGTGAGTTTTGACGCGACTCTCCAAGGCGCTGCCGCGCACGTCATAGTTAGTCGAGACAATATCGAAGTTCGCAAACTGTAATGCCCTGGCCAGCGACGCCACACCGTTGTCGAACTCGTGATTGCCGATGGTGCCGACGTCATAGCCAATCAGCGACATCGCCTTGTACTCAACTTCGCCTTTGTAAAAATTGAAATACGGCGTGCCCTGCAGGACGTCGCCGGCATCGATCAAGAGCGTGTTCGGATTTTCTTTGCGTACCCGTTTGACCAGCGTTGCGCGCCGCGCCACACCGCCCTTTGCGGGGTAGGCGCTGTCGTTGTCAAGAATCGGATCGATCTGCGAATGCGTGTCGTTGGTGTGCAGGACGGTGATCAGCGTTTCGCCTTTGTCGGGTTGCAGCAGAGGCGCCCAGATCGCCGCACGATTCGGAAACGAAGAGAGCGATCGCAGAGAACTCGGGAAAGAAAGCGACAAACCGGCGGCGATCGAAGCGCCGAGGAAGTTTCTTCTCGAAGTCATTAGGGCTTCACCTCTTCAGCCGATCCGGCTTTGTCGAAAACAAACCGGCCGTCCATGTTTGGCTTGATGTCCCGACCTGCCGCGGTTTCGGACTTCACGTAGTTCATGACCGCTTCGCGCAGCGTGATTCCCAACGCTTTCGTATTCTTTCCTTCACGCAAGACCGCGTATCTGTCGCCGCCGACGTTGACCAGGTAATCAATTGTCACGACCGTATAAGTCGCTTTCGGATCGATCTCTTTCTCATGGCCGTTTTCACCGATAAGCCTGGCGGATTCGAGTTCGGAACTCTTGTCCGCTTTGGTGCGGTATGTTATTCGCGCTCCCGATTGTGCTTCACGGCTCGAAACAACGACACCCAACAACTTTAGAACCTGGTCGCCGGTAAGCTCGAGTGTGACCAGCGCGTTTTCAAACGGCAGCAATTCGAAGATGTCACGCGCACGCAACTCGCCTTCGGCAATTGTATTACGGCGCAATCCGCCGCCGTTCATGATTGCCAGATCGACTCGCTTGCCGAGCCCGACGCCGGCCTGCGCACGCATCCCATCGGAAACAAAGTTGCCCAACGAACCCGCGCCGGCGCCGCTTTTTTTCAACTCGCCTTTCAGTTTTCCGAGGATGACTTCGAGCTCGCGCACTTTCGGGCTGTAAACCGCGAGCATCTTATCCACCGCCTGGTCGTCGGGAATCGATGAATCAATTTGCGTTTCAGTAACTCGAGCGTGAGTCTCCCCGGCCGGCGATTGACTTGTTGGCGCCGAGGTTTTTGGCGCCGGTTGTTGCGCCAAGGCCCGCGGCGCGCTTGTCAGCAGCAGCAACAGGAGCAGGAACAACTGCGATGAAGGGCGGCCGAGCATCTTTCGAGCAGAATTCTTCATGTTCGATATTCTCGATGGAGTCCGGTGAAAATATAACAGGTCAATACCCACTTGCGAATTGACCTGACGGAGGGAGCTTCAATAGTATCTCGCAGCAACGGCGCGGGCGCAAATTCGCGATTACTGTCGACACTCAGCGTTCGGCCGCGATCTGCACTAGAATAGATGATTGAAGGTTGAGGAGGGCATCTTGGCAGCTACATCCGCAAAACTCGAGTCAGAATTCACCAATCCAAATCTCGACGTCCTGATTCCAACGGAAAAGATCGAAGGCAGAATCCGAGAGCTCGGCGCTGAAATCGCGCGAGATTACGCCGGCCGCAATCCACTGATGGTCTGCGTCCTCAAAGGTGCTTGCACATTCCTGAGCGACCTGATGCGGGCGACGGACATCCCGTTGAACGTCGAGTTCATCGCGATTTCCAGCTATGGCATGGAGATGCGAACGTCCGGCGAAGTGCGGATCTTGAAAGACCTGGACGTGGCCATCGAAGGACGACACATTCTGGTTGTCGAAGATATCGTGGACACCGGCCTGACCCTCTCTTACTTGCTCTCCAACTTGAAATCGCGCGGCGCGGCCAGCGTGAAGTTGGCGGCGTTGCTGGACAAATACGAGCGCCGGGAAAAAGAGGTCCCGATCGATTATCTGGGCTTCAAGATCCCGGACAAGTTCGTTGTCGGTTATGGACTGGACTTCGCGGAGCGTTATCGCAACCTGCCTTTTATCGCGGTGTTGAAAAATCCGGAAGAGGCACAATTGGGACTGCCAATGAAAACATCGATCGCTTAGGGATCAAAAGTGTGCAACGGGGTCAGTAGCCTGAGAGATCGCCTCGCTAATTTCTTGTGGGCAGTCGGAAGAAATCCCAACCTCAACCCCCGAATAAACCTTTCAGTCCTCATAAACGTATCACGCCCAAAGCGGCCTTAACGGCCCGCTTTGTAAGTCAATTACTTCAGTAGTCGAGAGACTCAATGAACATCTTAAAGGGTTTCATTCTTGTGGCAATTTTTTGCACCACGCTCACTATCATCTTACAGCCATGCAACGCACAGACGTCGTCAAACCATGGTCTTGGGGGCAATTGGGAGGGGACTCTCACTTCCGGCGGGAAGCTTCGAGTAGCGCTGAATATCACGCAGGAATCGTCAGGGAAACTCAGCGCTACCCTGGACCTTCCCGATAATGGCGCGCAAGGTTTGCCGGTCGAGCATGTAACCTACGCCGATCGAATTCTGAGTTTCGACGTAAACATCGGTGCGCCGTCGTACTACGAAGGCGTGGTCAGTCGCGACGCCACCGAAGTTGCCGGGTACCTGACGCAAGGCAGCAACCTCGTCCCACTCAACCTGGCCCACACCAACGCCAAGCCGGACACAAGTGCACCTAAGCCGGCCCTGCTTGCGAGTCCGGGCCGCAAGCTTGAACTGCAACCCTGCGGTGTGGCCGGCGTGACGAAGGATGCGTTGTGCGGGCAGTACGAAGTTTATGAAGATCGAGCGAAGAAGAGCGGACGCAAGATCAAGTTGAACGTGATGGTCCTGCCCGCGCTGGTGGATAAGCCCGCTCCAGATCCGGTGTTTTATCTTCAGGGAGGACCGGGAGGCGCGGCTACCTCGGTTGCCGGCGCATCTTTTATGGGCCGCCTGCATCGCACGCGCGACGTGGTGTTGGTCGATCAGCGTGGCACGGGCAAGTCGAATCCACTCCAGTGCAACTTTCGCGGCGACCCAAATGATATGCGCGGCTATTTCGTCGATGCACTCACGCCTGAAGCTGCGCGTACCTGCCGTACAGAGTTGGAAAAGAATGCCGACCTGAGGCTTTACACAACTACCATCGCCATGGCGGACCTGGACGATGTGCGCACGGTTTTGGGCTACGACAAGATCAATGTCTATGGCGGCTCGTACGGAGCGACCACCGCCCTCAGCTATCTAAACTTCTATCCACAGCATGTTCGTACCGTTACAATTTCGGGTGTGGCTCCTCCGGACAATGCCTTGCCATTGTCATTCGCCAAAGGGGTCGAGCACGCGCTCAATCGTTTGTTCGATGACTGTGCCGCGGACGAGAAGTGCAAAACGGCCTTTCCGGATCTGCGCAAAGACTGGGCGACGGTGGCAGCGAATGTTGGCAAAGGGCCGGTTAACTTTGACGCGCTTAATCCCTACACGCGGCAAAAGCAACAAATCACGATGACGCGCGATGGCTTTGCCGAGCTGGTGCGGCTCGTACTTTACAATCCCACGGTGATGAGTCTCATGCCGGCCGTGATTCACGAGATGAGTCAGGGCGACTATTCTCATTTCGCTTTCTATTCCTATCAGGTGCAACACGGGATTGACGCGGGAATCGCACGGGGCATGCAGCTATCCGTCCTGTGCGCCGAAGACGTGCCATTCCTTAAGGAGTCAGAGATCGAGCCGGCTATGGGTGGAACTTTCTACGGTGGCAATCGCGCGCGTGCCTACCTCAAGGCCTGTGAGCAATGGCCGCGCGGCGACATGCCTGCGAAGTTTCGTGAACCGATTAAGTCGGATCTGGCGGTGCTGATGCTTTCGGGCGAGTTGGATCCGGTAACGCCACCGGACCTGGCTACTCCGCTGTTGCGCTGGATGCCAAACGGACGCCAGGTCCTCATGCACAACTCCACTCATTACACGTACGAGTGCGGGGAGAAGTTGGCGCGGGATTTCATTGAGATGGGAACGGCAAAAGGACTTGACACATCGTGCGTTGAAGCAATCAAACGTCTGCCGTTTGTGACCCAACTGCCGGTCTTACCTATGCCGAAGTAAAGTTCAGACAATCATCAAAACTGAATGCCGTAATAGGCGAACAGTGCGTTCTTTCCGCGACCGTGATTGGCGATGGTGTAACCAGTGGTGAGCGCGCTATTCTTGGAGGTCGTGAAAGAAAGCCCGGGACTTAAATACCCGAAACGGTTGTCGCCGCTGGACCAGTCCACCAGGAAACTGATCTTCTTAGAGAGTGGCTGTTCATATCCGACGATGGCTCCGACTTTCGTCCGTTCGTCCTCACTTGCGTGCAGCAGAGCGTAAGGCCCTCCGGTGAAGCGAGGCCCAAAACGTCCGGGCAGTTGGATGCTGGCAACTGAATAACACTGGCCGAACGTGTTCGTGCCCGTTCGATGCGTTACCGGGGCATAAAGAATGCATCCGACTGCTATGGCCGCACCGTTACCTTCGTTGCTATAGACCTGCCACTTGATGTTCGGCTGCGCTTCTATTGGTTGACTCTCGCCGTCCGAGATATGCGTGTAGGAGACGTTGACGCCTGCTTCGACGTTGCGGCCGACGCCGACAACCGCCCGCGGGATGTAGTTTTGAAACGAGCCTTCCCTTTGCCACGCGTAGTTGGTAAGAAAGTCCATTTCCAGATAGACGCGCTTTGCGTCCACCACGTCGGTCGACGGAGTATTCACCATGGTTGATTGGGCGACGACCTGCTGGTGAGGAGACAAGCAAAAGACGAAAAGCGAAGCCAGGAAAACCAGAGCTGAGCTGCGCGGGCGCATTGGATAGTCCCCCTTATTCTTAGGCAAGTGTCCGGAAACTTTACAGCCTGTCGCCCAACCATGGCAAGGCTACGGTGAACGTGGGTAGTGCATCTTGCGTACCACTTCAGACAAATCTATCTCAGCACACGATTGAGTTTTCCGGTCTGCACGTCCCACAAAACTACCGAAGCATTGCCAGAGCCGCTGGCGAGCAAACTCGCGTCGGGCGAAAAGGCCAGGGAAGTCACCGTCAGGTCATGACCCTTCAGCGTGCGCCGCGCCTTGCCCGTGGCGGTCTCCCAGATGATCACGCTGCGATCGTCGCCACCGGAGGCCATTAGATCTCCTGCGGGTGAGAAGGCGATCGCATTCACGGCGGCGGTGTGCTTTTTAAGGTGCGAACTTAACACGCTCGTTTGCAGATCCCAAAGGCTGACACTTCCATCCTCGCTAGCGCTTACAAGTATTCTGTCGGCGGGAGCGAAGCGCAGAGCAGTGACCTTACCGGCGGGGCTGAAGGCGTTCCGGATCCGGCCGCTGGCCAAATCTCTAACCTTGATCCCGCTTCCGTCAGCGCTGGCCAGAATCTGATTATTGTTAGAGAAAGCAAGACGTTCGATGGTGGTCTCCTGATCGGGGAACGTTCTTAGGGTTTCGCCGGTTCCGGCGTTTGCCAGAATTAGCTCTTTACCGCTGCCGATTGCCAGCAACCGGCCATCAGGTGACAGCGCCAGAGCAGAAATCGATTCGCTGCCGGGTCCGAGGATAAATGCCTTGCTTTCACTGGCCGCGTTCCACAATCGCAGAGTCGAGTCGTCACTTGCCTCCGCTATCGATTCTCCGTTGGATGAGATGGCGGCAATTGAGGCCGCGCCTTCCGGGCTAACCAGTCGTTTCTTAACTTCTCCGGTCCTGCTGTCCCACAGTTTGATTCCGCTTCCTTCGACCTCGCCAGTCAGAGTCGTCCCGTCCCGCGAGAATGCGACTGCGATCACGCGATTCAATGAGAGCAGGAAGCGGCTGGTTGGTCGTTGATTATCCGGATTGCTATTCGCATCGAAGGTGTACTTGACTTTCCAGGTCTGCGTGTCGATCACCTGCACGATGTCGGGTCCGGATCTCAAGGCCAGCAAACCTACGTTTCCAGAAATGGCGAGTGAGTCCACGGCCCTGGCAAAATCTTCACCACCTGTGTGAAAGATGGCAGTCTTTTGATTCTGTAAGTCCCAAAGCTTTACCCCGGGGAGGGCGCCGGCTGGTTCGTGGATTAAGCCACCAATTATCAGACGTTTTCCATCCGGCTCGAAAGCCAGAGAATTAACCATCCCAACGTTCGGTAACTGAAGCACCTTTTTCCAGGTTCGCACCTTAAAGACCTGGACCTCGCTGCTGCCAATCACGCTGATCAAGTTACCTTCGGATTCGTGATAATACCTGGTAACCGCCACCGCCAGAGACTGACCGTCGGGAGAAAAGGCAATTGTGTTTGGCTCTCCCTTGAAGTTTTTGAGGCGCCGCTCTTCGCGCCCCGTTTCCAGGTTCCACACCCTTATGTCCTTGCCGTTCTCTCTTGCCAGCAGGAGGCCGTCCGGAGAAAACACTGCGCGTCCGGGACGGCCCGTATTCAATTTGAGTACGGCTTCTCCCGATTGCGCATCAAGCAAATTCAAATCCGCCTCGAAGCTCAGCGGCATAGGGCGAAAAGGCCCAACAGCGGTGGGCCCGTTTCTGTCGCCCAGCGGATTAAAAACCGGAAAGAAGGAGAAGAACCTGAAATAGGACTCGACGACTGCTAAGTGTTTGCCGTCTGGAGAATAGGTTGCGTCAGCCGAGAAGGTCTCTTCCCGTGGCAAGATGAAGCTATGTTGGAACTCGCCGGTTTGAGCATCCCACCATTTCAGTTCAACGAAACCCGGGCGTCGCCGTCCCGCCTTCTCCTGGATCTGTTGCACGCGGAGTTCGCGGCTTGCGCTTACCAGCGTTCGCCCGTCCGGCGAAAAAGATATTGATTTTATGGGGCCATCAAAACCCTTAATGACATGACGCAAGGTCCCGGTCTTCGTGTCCCAGAGTTCAATCCGTCCGTATCGTTGCGCGGGGTCGCTGGCCCCTCTGGCAATCGCTAACGTGCTGCCGTCTGGCGAAAAGGAAATGGCGAAGACAATGTCATCTACGCCCGTCGTCACCCGGCCTTGCCTTCCAGTTTGCGCGGTCGTGTGAATCGTCAACGCAAGCAAGGCGCAAACGAGTACTGACCCGATACTTACGCATGACTTGCCTTTTTGAGACACCCGGATCATTTTGAGTTTGTGATCTTCACTGGATCGTTATGGGCAACGACCAGGAGATGAAAGCACCTGCGCTACTCCAGCATAAGATCGGCGACCTGAGGTCGTGGATTCAGGCGAGAACCCCGGGCAGGATCTCATCCAGGAAACTCTCGCCTGCATGCAAGTTCAAGCCGAAATTCTCCGCGATCGTTTTACCGATATCCGCTAGCGAACTACGCGTACCCAAATCAACTCCCGGCTTTGCGCGTTTGCCAAAGACAACCAGCGGCGCATATTCGCGCGTGTGATCGGTGCCCGGATAAGTAGGATCGTTGCCGTGGTCTGCGGTAAGGATTACCAGATCGCCATCACCCATCGCGGCCTCGATCTCCGGCCAGCGCGAATCGAAATGCTCGAGGGCGCGCGCATAGCCTTCCGTATCCCGCCGGTGGCCGTAGAGCATGTCAAAGTCCACGAGGTTCGAAAAGATCAGGCCGCGCGTATGGTCACGCAAAGCGCGAATGGTCTGATCGATCGACTGTTCGTTGTTCTTGGCGGTGAGGTCCTGGGTCACCCCGGTTGAATCGTAGATGGAAGCGATCTTTCCAATGCAGACGACATCGAGCCCGTTTTCCTGTAACAGCGGCAAAAGGTTTTCGCGTGGCGGGGGCACCGCATAGTCGTGGCGGTTTTCAGTGCGGTAGAACGAGCCCGGGGCGCCAAGGAAAGGCCGCGCGATTACCCGGCCAACTTCATGCTCGCCGCGCAGAAGATCGCGGGCCGTCTCGCAGATTTCATAGAGCCGATCGAGTGGAATTATTTCTTCATGGGCCGCGATCTGAAAGACTGAGTCGGCCGAAGTGTAAACGATCGGCTTGCCGGTCTTAACGTGTTCTGCGCCCAGGTCCTTGATGACCTCTGTTCCCGATGCCGGGATGTTGCCCAGAATTCCCGGCACGTGGGTCCTCTTGATGAATTGATCGAGGATCGATTGGGGGAAGCCGTTTGGATAAGTCGGAAAGGCGCGTTCCAGAATGATGCCGGCCATTTCCCAGTGACCGGTCGTAGTGTCCTTCCCATTTGAACGCAGCGCGCACTTGCCGTAACTACCGCGCGGGTTCTCAATCGCCTCGACGCCGGCCAACCGTCGAATGTTGCCGAGGCCGAGGCCCTGCAGATTGGGCAGTCGCACCTCGCGCGATTCACAGATGTGGCCGAAGGTGTCCGAACCGGCGTCACCCCACTCAGGCGCGTCGGGCATGGCGCCGATGCCGGCGCCGTCGAGGACGATAATAACGACCCGCTTGAATGAAGTTTTGTTCCCAACCATCGTTAGATTGTTGTTATCGTGCCGGGCGCAATAGTTTCCAGCGCGGACTGCAGCTTCGGCATCAATGGGCGAGTGTCAGCAAGGCGATTGGAACGCGCGCGAAGAATGACGATTGCGATGCTGTGATTGGCGACACTCTGTTGATAAGCCAAACCGGTGTCCATTGTTACCAGGATATCGAAACTCCCTTCGGCACGCGCGATTAGTTCTCCATTTGTGACTCCAGCCCAACCGAGTCGCGGAACGGAGTCGACCTGATGACCTGGAAGATCTCGCCCAAGGCGCCAATCTAGGTTTTCGTCGAGAAGAATTCTCAAATCAGGCAGGCTCGAGAACGCGCTCTTGAGAGATTTCCAATAAAGCTATCACCTGATCCCGGCGCACGCTTGGAAAGCCCTCGAGAAAATCATCTATTGAATCTCCGGCCTCAAGATGGTCAAAGAGACTCCGCACCGGCACGCGCGTTCCGGTAAACACAGGTGTACCACCGAGAACTTCTGGATTAGAGTGAATGATTTCCTCTTGCCGCATAGCGAAAGTCTAACCCTCACATCGTCGGAGTTCAAGCAGTTAGCGACTGAAAGCGGCCGCCCGCGGTTCACTGCTTCGGCGCATAGTATCCTTCGCGCGCGCGCACGCTACTGTCTTTCACGCCGCGCAACTCAACTTTGATCTGGCGAAAGCGACCATCGCGAGTCTTGTTCGACGGATAGTAGCCCAGGCTGTACTGCGTTCCAATCTCGTTGGCCACCTGCGCAAATGCTGCCCGCGCGTCTTGTAGATTACCGGCCGCGAAAGCTCTTCCTCCCGAGGTACGCGCCATCTCGCCCATTTCGCGCCGCGCCAGATCGTAAAGCTGGCGGCTGATGTCCATGCGCTCGAATTGTCCCATGCGACAGAAGTCCTGATAGTCCTCCTTCTGCGCCTGGGGCACAAAGAGCCGGCGAAATCTTTCCAACTGCTTTGCTGAGAGCGTTAGTCGCCCGTCATCCTGACAATCTTTCAAGAGACGATCTTCGACATAGTCTTCGGTGCTGATCTGAATGAAATAGGAAGCCACGCCGGCGCGCGAAAGTCTGGCCCGCGCTTCTTCGTAACCCGAGTCACTGCTGGAATCGACGCCGTCTGTCAGGGCCACGACCGCGCGCCGGCCGCGTATTTCGTCTCGGGGCGGTTCGCGAAATACCTGATCGGCCGCGAGTCCCAGTCCGTCATAGAAAGGCGTGCCGTTGCTGGTCCCCAGGTTCTCGATCGCGGCGCGCAGGGCTTTGCGGTCGCTGTTGAGCCCGGACAGAATCTCGACAGTCGCCACCGGCGATCCATTTCGAGGCTTATTGTTGAAGGCCAGAATCCCGACGCGGTCTCCAGGGCGCAGCGCGTTGATGAAGGCGTTGGCAGCGTTACGAATCAGACCCAATTCTTCCCGGGTCGAACCGGACGTGTCCAGCAACAGCGCGATCTCAAACGGCGCCTCGGTCGTCGCAAAATTCGCCACGCGCTGCGTCTTTCCGTCTTCGAAAACAATAAAGTTCTCTGCCCGCAGACCTGCCACTGGCCGGCCGTTCTGATCAGTGACCACAGCCGGCACTGACACAAGTTGGGTTTCGACGCGGACCACGTCGCCCTCGCCGACTTCTTCCCCGGATGAATTTGTCTGCTGCTGATTGGTTACTGGGGTGCCGGTTGGCGTTGGCATTGATCCGACCTTGCGCGGTCGCTCTTGTTGGTTGGCTTGCTGCAAGCCTTTTTCCTGTGGATCCTGGCGCGAGGCGCTGCTTGCGGCAACTAATGCGGCGAGTGAAAACAGCGCGCAAATGAGACAACCAACCAGTCTGGTTTTTAGCGAACGTCCGTGCATAATTTGTGGCCTGAACGGGTCTGGGTTGACTAACTATAGTCGCAATTCTCCACTAATACCAAAGCGATTTTGAAGCCTAACCCTGATTCCGGAGTACCGATTTCAGCGTCCTACTTGATTAAGCGGTGTTTCGGAGTACCGACTTCAGTCGGGCTTTTATTAAGCGACAAAGAACCCAACTGAAGTTGGTACTCTAAACACCGTGAAATTGAGATACCCAAATCGCTTCTTCTTGACACCCATCAATGCTTTCCTTACGATCACACCCTGCCGCCGGGCAACAGTTGTATTGATTTTTGAAACCGGGCACGTATGTCAATGGTAGACGGCTTCCCTTACAAGGAAGAGGTTGGGGGTTCGAGTCCCTCCGCGCCCACCAGTTTGAGATCTGAAATTTCAAATCTCAAATTTGAAATTTGAAATTTGAAATGTAGGGTTTGTTTGCGGAGTCGTAGTTCAGTTGGTTAGAACGCCGGCCTGTCACGTCGGAGGTCGCGGGTTCGAATCCCGTCGGCTCCGCCACTTATCAATGACTTAGAGCTACTGGCACGTCTGGATTTTCTGGGTGTGTCAGTAGCAGAGTCACTAAAACCTTCCAGTTCACCCGCTATCATTTCAACAGTTTGTTTCTTGAGCATAGGGGAGAGGTGTTAGTGAGAGAAATCGCATCAAGCGTTGGGTTGGGGGGAATGCCGTATCTAAATGTTGTATTGAAAATTTTGGCAGTCCTGGTGGGTTTGGTGGTGGCCGTCTTGATCGTGGCAAAGGCTTACGGCTTTGGGATTGGTATCCGTGTCACTCAAGGCGTATTTAGCGAGCATATCGCCGGGATGACCGTGGTTTCTTGGCTCTTGATTCTTGCCATCCTTATTGAGTTCCTTATTCTTGCTTCTCTTTTCATCTTGCCTAGGGCGTCTTCGCCATAGTGACGTATCAGAAACTGTGATGCCCACATCGGTGGTAATTCTTGCCTTCACTGCTTGGCATATAGCAACAACTGAAACTCCGGTTGGACGTTCCCGAAAAAACACGAAACCAAACTAAGACACTACCCTCTTCCCGGCTAACCACCGTTAGCTTGCCGCATTAAGGCCTCGCAAGCAGCGCAGAAACTGCTGCGCTTGAGATCCACTTGCTCAACCGAGTTGGAGACGTGCATCACGCAATCGTAACTCCGGCAATGTGTGAGGCCGCTGGTATGCCCGAGTTCGTGCTTGGCTTCCTTCTCACATCGCGAATAGAACAGCTTCCTGTCTTCAGGCAGACCGTAAAACTGCGGGTGTAGACGGTGCGCCGAAATCAAGGCCACGCGACCTCCAAGCTGCGCCTCACCGAAGACAAACGTGAGAATGGGAATGAAGAGATCAACCTCGGTGACCCCGAGCATCTTGTTCCCTTCGGCAAGGTTCAACTCCAAAAGCTTGGCCAGGAGTTGGGTCGAGTTGTACTGCCGCCGCGTTGGATGGTAGGCCTCCTGAGTATCTACGGTAACGCTGGTGCTGTTGCAGCGAGCGTTGAAGCTGCCGGGCAACGTCAAAGCCAGGTAGTCTAGAACGTTCTGGTCCACAGTCCCAACCGGCACTATTTTGATCTCGGGGACTAGCATCGACGATCTACCTTCGGCCTTGACCGGGTCGGGCTGAGTCGAGTTTCTTGCTCTCCGTCGCTAATTGGTCGTGTCCTGATTTGACGGCGTTTAGAGTACCAACTTCAGTTGGGTCTTTTCTCGCTTATACAAAACCCCGACTAAAGTCGGTACTCCGAACACCGCTAATCAAATCAGGACATCACTACCCGCTAATTCACTTCGGCCTCGCGCTTGAATCCGTACTTCTTGATTTTGTTGTAAAGAGTGACGCGGTCTATCTCCAGCAGGCGCGCGGCTCGATAGACATTCCACCCGGATTCCTGCAACGTTTGCCTGATGTGCTGTCGTTCGATCTCGGCAAGTGACTTGCCAACCCGCCCGGCGTTCGCGTCATTGACATGGAGTGGCAGATCGCCTGGTTCAATTTTAGGAGTTTTGCAGACGAGCACGGCGCGCTCGATGGCGTTCTGCAATTCGCGCACGTTGCCCGGCCAGTCATAGTCGATCAGCATCTGTCCGGCGGCGGCGGAGATGCCTGCTACCGAGCGGTTCATGCTACGGGCGAATTTCTTCAGAAAGTGGTCGGCAAGCAACGGGATGTCTTCGCGCCGCTCGCGGAGTGGCGGAATAGTCAGGGAGAAGACGTTGATACGATAGTAGAGATCTTCGCGAAACTTTTCCTCCCCGCTCATTGATTCGAGGTTCTTATTGGTAGCGGTGATGAGCCGGAAATTCACGGGTATTTCCAGGTTGCCCCCAACCCGGCAGATCTTTTTCTCTTCCAGCACGCGCAGCAGATCAACTTGCGTCTTCAGTCCAATGTCGCCAATCTCGTCGAGAAACAGCGTGCCGCCGTCGGCCATTTCGAACTTTCCTTTGCGACGATATTGCGCGCCGGTGAACGCGCCTTTCTCGTGGCCGAAGAGCTCTGATTCGAGAATGCCTTCCGAAAGGGCGCCACAATTCACGACCACGATGGGCATATAGCGGCGATCGCTGTTCGCGTGAATCGCGCGCGCGATAAGTTCCTTCCCAGTTCCGGATTCACCGCGAATCAGCACTGTAGTATCGGACGCGGAAACCATTGCCACCTGTTCCAGCAGCCGGCGGGTAGCAGCGCTGGT
Source organism: Pyrinomonadaceae bacterium (assembly GCA_041497335.1). Lineage (GTDB taxonomy): Bacteria > Acidobacteriota > Blastocatellia > Pyrinomonadales > Pyrinomonadaceae > UBA11740. The sequence continues at coordinate 146,107 of JBGQGG010000005.1, forward strand.
GCCGACGATCTCGTGAAGCAGATTCAACTCATCGATCTTCGTCCGGAGTTGTTGATTCTCTGAGACCAGCTTCTTGCGCTCGACAGCGTTGCGAATCGTGTGCTCCAGGTCATCCGGATCGAACGGCTTGATGATGTAATCGTAGGCGCCCTGCTTCATTCCCTCGACCGCGGTTTCCACCGACGCGTAAGCCGTCATGATGATCACAGTCGCATCGGGCTGCGCCTCTTTGAGTTTGCGCTGTAGCTCGAGACCGTCCATGCCGGGCATGCGAATGTCGAGCAGGAAAACATCCCAGTTGTCATGCGCGAGCTTTGCGAGCGCCTCTTTCGCCGACTCAGCCACGTCTACCCGATAGCCCTCATCGCGGAACCAACTGCCGAGCGATTCCCGCACCGCTTCCTCGTCATCGACAATCAGAATGCGAGCATTCTCCGTTTCCATGATCTAACCTCCTGACGATGCTGCTCCAGGCTGCCGGGGCAGCGCTGCACTAATCGGATCGACGTTCACCCCGGTCGCTGCCGGCTCGATCTCACGCGATTGGTCCGCGATCCGGTTGGCCCCGCTGGTCCCATTGGGCAGGCGGATCACGAACGTCGTGCCGCTGCCGGGCGCAGATTCAACTTCGATCTCGCCGCCATGGGCGGTGACAATTCCGTAGACCACCGCGAGCCCGAGCCCCACGCCTTTGCCCTGTTCCTTGGTCGTAAAGAACGGCTCGAAGACCAGTTGCTTTGTCTCTTCATCCATGCCAATCCCGTTGTCGCTGATTCGGATCTCGGTCGCGCTCAGCTCGGGCAAACCGCGCGATTCGATCGCGATCACTCCGTCATGTTGATCGACCGCCTCGCAGGCGTTGATTAGCAGGGCGACGAGTGCCTGCTTGATCTGCTGGGCATCGCAAACCACTCGATGCAGATTGGCGTCGAGCTTGATCTCGGTGCGGATGTTTGTCAGTTCGAGCTTATGCCGCACCAGGCGAACCGACTGCTGAATGATCTCATTGATGTCGTTAGGCTCGGCGTTGGGTTTGCTCTGTCGCGCAAACTGCAACAATCCCTTGACGATCTCGCCGCAACGCGCGGACTCGGCGGCAATAGTTTCGAGGTGTTTCCTTGACTCCGTGGTGTCTTTCGCCGGGTCGCCGTCCCGGCTCAAACGCTTGAGGAGCAATTTGGCATAAACCAGAATACCGGCGAGCGGATTGTTGATCTCATGGGCGACTATGGCCGCGAGTTTGCCGATGGAGGCCAGCTTCTCGACTCGCAGGACATGCTCGTGCGCTTGCCGCAACTCAGCCGTCTTCTTATCAACTCTGTCTTCGAGAGTCTTCGTCCAGTCGTTTATCTCCGCATTGGCCCGCTGCAACTCCGCCGTCATGCGATTGAACGAGCGGGCCAGGTTACCGAGTTCGTCGTTTGATTCGATGCTGATTTTGTAGTCCAGATCCCCTGCCGCTACGCGATCCGTCCCGACTGTAAGCCGATGAACCGGCCTGTAAACCATGGTCCAGATTAGCGCCGCGAAGACCACCGACAGGAGCGCAATCGCCACGAACAGGCTGAAGACCATCTGGCGGCGGCTGGCGCTGATGGCCTGATCCACGGGCTCGAGCGACATGCGCACATTGATCATCCCCAGCACTTTTGTCTCAGGTGAATGCGCATGGCAGGCGGAACTTGAACAACTCGGCTCGTTTTCGATCGGGTCAATAACGCTCAAAGTACGGCGTCCGTCCGCGGCGACGAAGATTCGGGTGCGTTCCGCGCGGCTGAGCTGGTGCGGAATCGCGGCGCTGGATTGAAAGGCCTGGCCTTCGCGTACGTGGCACGCGCGGCAGGCTTCGGCGTTTTGGTCGACGCGCGTGGAAATCTCGCCCTCGTCAGTTGAGAACTTGATCGCGCCGGCTTTGTTGAAGATGCTGATCTTCTCGATGCCCGGCTGGGTGCCTATCGACGCAACGATCTGATGAGTTTCGTCGCTGCGATTGTGAAGCATGCCATAACGCGTGCTGCGTTTGATCGTGTCGGTAATCCGATCGCCGGCGGCGTAGGTAGCCTCTTCGAGGTTCTCGCGGTGCAGTCTGATGATCTGGTAGCCGAGGGCAGAAAAGATGAGCACCATCCCGCCGATTAGGCAGAAGGTGAGTTTGAAACTCAGATTGATCGACGGTAGCCGAACGTTTTTAGTGCCGCGCGTGACAGGAATCGCACCGCTCCTTATCTGTAGTACTGACGGCCTTGACGCCGTCGTGGCACTGGCCGCACCTCTGCATCTTCTTGCCGGGTGAGATGTCGGCGCTGGTCGAAAGCATTTTGAATTGACTCGTGTGGCACCCGGTGCAGATGGGACTCGCTGCCTCGACGTGGCGCGCGTGGCTGAAGATCACCAGCCCCGGACTCGTCTTTCCCATTTTGATCGCAACGTCGCCGGGGACTCTCAGGTCGCCAAGCGCGGCGCTAATATTGACGTAACCCTTCTCGGTGGCCAGTTCGCTTGGCGCCGGCACTCGCCGTCTGATGCCGTCATAGCTGAGCGCTACAGTAGCTCCCATGAAGACCAGTCCACCGACAAGAGCCAACGTGGTCGCGCTCCACAACGGTTGGCGAAAGGCGGCCAGCACGGGAAGCTCCGACCGCTTGCCACGCGCGATTTCGTCCATCTCCTCGCGCGGAAAAACGTCGAGATACTTCACGGCCAGGCCAAACAACAAAAAGCCCGCGCCGACTATCGAGGCTGTGACGGCGAGTTCCGTCCAGCTCGGAAAATAGTTGACGCCCGAAGAACGATCCATCCCGGTAATCGCGACATTGATTCGGTTCATGACGAAACCGAGCACAACCATCAGCGACGCCACGAACAAGCCGAACTGATTATTCCGCACCCGCGGAATCAAGAACATGACGATCGGGGCGATCACACCCAACAACATCTCGGCAAGAAACATTCGCCCCTCGTAGGTGGGTTGAAAGGCCAGCGCGAGCACGCCTCGCCCCTGCATGTCGAAGACCTTTAATACGAGGTAGACAAGCAACGCCACGGCGGCGACTAGACCGAGTTTGTTCAGCAACTCAAACTCGATCCCTTTGCGGAAGGCGCGCAGGCTTAGGTACGACTCGAAGATCGTCATCGCGCAACCCAGCGCGATCGCGGAAATGAAGAAAAAGGCCGGCAGCAGCGGCGAGTACCACAGCGCATGCAGCTTGTGCGGTACGATCAAGTACAGCGTGCCGAGCGATGACTGGTGCAAGGTCGACAGGAGTACGCCCACAATCACCAGCGGCACAGTCAACCCTTTGACGATCTTGAGTGGCCGCTGCCAGGGCAGCTTTTCCAGAACCAGCGGGCTGAACTCCAGGGCGAGCACTGTCGTGTAAAGCGTGACACACCAGCCGACTTCGAACATCACTGAGTGCGGATTCCACATGATTAGCGGATGCCAGATGTTGTAAGGCCGCCCTAAATCGAAGACCAGTCCAACGCATACCAGCAGGTAACCAAGAAACGCCGTCAGGATCGCCGGTCGAATGATCGGGCGATACTTTTCGATGTGAAAAATGTAGACGACGGCGCTGACCGTGAAGCCGCCAGCCGCGAGCGCAACTCCGCACAACACGTCAAAGCCAATCCAAATGCCCCACGGAAAACGGGCGCTCAAATTGGTGGTGGCACCCAGACCTTTTGTGAAACGCAGGATTGTCGCGTAAAAGCCTGCCGCGAGAATCGCGAACAGAACGATTCGCCAAAATGTTACCTTGGGCCAACGAAATTTGATCTTGGACATGACACTCCGCCCGGCGCGCTCAGGCGCCACTTAAGCCTGCTGTTATCTTTGTGTCTTACGCAACTTCTCTTCGCGCTCGGCGCGCTGCACCTCATCGCGGCGCTTTGTGATCCACCAGATGCCGCTCATCAGAACTCCGCCCACGCCTACGATCTTCGGCAGCTTGTGCAACACGCTCCAGGTCAATTGCGGGAGCGGTTCCAGCAGGAGATCAGTGCGGTAGCCCAGCGTGTCGAACGGTACATCCGAAAGCAACAGTACCGACGTGCCTCCAACTTCGGTGACGCCATAAACATGATCGACATAGCGGCCGGGATTGTTGCGGATGCGTGCCCGGGCTTCGGCGATCAACTCTTCGCGATCGCCAAATTTCGTAGCGCCCGTCGGACAGACCGTGGCGCAGGCCGTTTGCTGCCCGGCCGCGACTCGGTCCCGGCACATGTCGCACTTTCTGACTCGCGGGGTAATGGGGTTGTCCCACTCGTATTGCGGAATATTGAATGGGCACGCCTGCATACAGTAGCGGCAGCCCATGCACTTGCTCGCATCGTACGAGACGGGTCCCTCCGGCGATTTGGCCAACGCTCCCACCGGACAAACCGAGACGCAAGTCGGCTCTTCGCAATTCATGCACATCCGGCGCACGTAACGATTGTTCCGGCGGTTGACGACGGTGTACGTGTCGGCTGATAGATCATCACGCAGGAAATTAACCGCGGTCTGGGGCAGCTTATTCTTTTCTTTGCAGGCGTTGTAGCAAGCGCCGCACCCAATGCACCGTGTGCTGTCGAAGAGGAGTGCCTTCTGTTTGAGATTCTGAGTGCTCATAATTTCACCTACGAGATCTCTCTCCGGCTGTTGAAAAATGCAACTGCCATTCCTGCGGGAGTGAAAACCAATCAACATTGAGTTTATTGGCCAAAAGGCAAGAAATCGGCGGTTGCCAAAGAACTCGACCCGAGCCTGGCTGGTGAAAGTTCGCACTTGCCCACGGTCGCTGCCTCATTTTTCCCCAGCGACGCCAAGCTCGGGGTCTGGTTCCAGAAGGTTCAACTCTCTTTGATCTGGCCCGGACGAAGGAAGATTTCGTTGAACTGCTTCCATGTTTCGTCGTCCGCGAATTCGAGCACGCCGCCCGCCAGTTGACCACCATCCTGTAACACCTGGCCCAATTGACGATCTTCAAGTGGCCGGGCCGCGAAGAACTCTCTAAATTCCTGGGCCTCTTCCTTCAGCCAACTCTTTGCGTCATCGGCGATGCGAAGCAGCTTCAGGTTGTGCGCCAGGTTCTTTGGTTTCAACGAACAAACCCACCCATCTTTGTACGGGTCAGTCTGGATCATCTCCGGATGCCAGTGCAGTTCTTTGTCGACCACATCGACAACACCGTCGACGGGCGAAGCGAAGGCCGCCCGATGCTTGCCCTGCCGCACGGCAAAAAGCATGTCCCCCCGGCGAACGTCGCTGCCAACCTCCGGCAAGAGAACGTCGTCAATCCTGCCAATCAACCCTTGAGCGAAGCTGTCAATACCGACGTGCGCCGCGCCCAACGGGGTAACTCTCACCCAGGTATGCCCTTCATCGAGGAATACATTTGGCGGAGCCGACAACTTCGCCAATGCTGCGACGGGCACCAACTGATCGGCCAGCACGCGCGTGGCAGATTCCCTTTTTGCTTTTCTCCATTGCACGATTCCGTCAATTCCCACGCAGGCGAGAATCGTTAACATTACAAATAGCGCGACCATATAGATCACCTCCTGTCCTTAAACATGATTGCTTTACTTGTTTCCGCCTTCTCGGCCGGAGAAAGCGGGAAGAAATAATCGATGACCTGCCGAAGCTGATCGGCGGTCAATGCGTTCGTGAAATCCTCATTCAACCATCCGCCGTCGTTCATCGTCGGGCCTGCTAAATCCGATCGATTACTCAGCTCGCTGACCTTTTCATATAGCTTTTCGAACTCCCGCTCATACCACTGCGTTACCTTTGGGCCATAGAGAAGTCGCTTCAAACAGCCCTTCAAATCCGTTGGCTCAATCAGAAGCACCCACCCCTCTCCATAAGGATCGCGATTGAGCAGAGCCGGCTGTTGCGCCAGTGCGGGATTGATCTCCTTGACTCTGCCCGAAACTGGAGCGACAAGAACGCTGACGCCGGCTTGATGTGTGAAATACCAACAACCCTCGCCATAACGTAAAGTGACGCCGGGCTCAGGCAGTTCGATCAAGTAAGGCCGGCCGAGAATTCGCTGGGCGAAATCGTCGAGGCCCGTGCGAACGCAGCCGCCATCCTCAATGCGCGCCCAGGTGTGCGCGGGATGATAAAAAAGTGCGCCCGAAACTTCACAACCCTGGATGCCTGTAGCTTCCTTCCTGCTCTTCCTGACGCGTCCTTCCCAGTCTCGCTCGATTGATCCAGCCGCACTGAAATCAGAAGAATCAAGGACCGGCGTAGTCACCCGGCCATGGAGGGCTTCATCGAACGGGCAATGCTCGCAGTCGTAATCGCGATCGCATAGCTTGTAATCAACAACGCCAGCCTCCATCCACCAACACTCTTTCAAAATAGCGTTGGCTGTCTGGCTGAGACTCTCGTGTTGGTTCGTATTGTTCATGTCGTCCCTCGCTGGACTTCTACCTCTCGCTTGTGCAACACGCGTTCCGCTATGTCTCTGGCAATGTTCCGGCGCACTAAGTTTCTGAACTGTTATGACTTAGCCGGGCGAGCGCCTAGTACGAGTGAGGGCAGCGAGGGACCGGCGAGTTGATATTCTCAACAGTCGTTTCAGAAGAGTTTGATGGAATTGTCGAAAATGCGATGAAAGAGGTAGGTTGAGAAACTCAACAGCAGTTGTTGAAAAAATCTACAAAAGACTCGGAAAGCCGGTTGCCTTGGACTGCAGACTGATTTGCCCATGAAGGAACGTAATCGAATCCCGTCGGCTCCGCTATTCTTGTGAGTGGGATTTCCTCAACTTTTGTTTGCAGAATCAATGCGACTTCACCATAATGCTTCGCGATCCAATCTGATAGAACTGAGACGGTGAAGCATCACCGTTTTCATACTTGAGAGGAGACCAAGCTCTCAAGCACACTTTCTCTTTTTTTCCAAATGCCCCGGCTTAATTCGGGACCGGTATCAACAAAACAGAAAGGAGTCGGAAATGTCACTAACTAAGAGGGCAGCAGCAGAGTTTCTAGGTACGTTCTGGCTGGTACTTGGGGGTTGCGGCAGCGCGGTGCTGGCGGCGAGATTCCTTGACGTAGGCATTGGTCACCTCGGAGTGGCTTTGGCCTTCGGTCTGACCGTGCTCACCATGGCCTTTGCAATCGGGCACATCTCTGGTTGTCATCTTAATCCGGCAGTCTCGATAGGTCTGTTTGCCGGCAAACGGTTTCCCGCTAAAGAATTACTTCCTTACATTGTGGTGCAGGTGTTGGGAGCGATTGCCGGCGCAGGAGTCCTCTACGTCATTGCCAGCGGCAAGACCGGATTCGATGTCACGGCCGGATTTGCGTCGAATGGTTACGGCGTGCACTCGCCTGGTGGTTATACGCTGGTGGCAGCGTTGGTGTGTGAAGTCGTGATGACTTTCATGTTTCTGATGATCATTTTAGGCTCCACCGATAAGCGGGCTCCCGCTGGGCTGGCGCCGATCGCGATTGGTTTGGGATTGACGCTTATCCATCTCATCAGCATCCCGGTTACCAATACTTCGGTGAATCCGGCGCGTAGCACCGGGCCGGCGATTTTCGCAGGTGGATTGGCACTGTCACAACTCTGGTTATTCTGGGTGGCGCCGATTATCGGGGCCGCTTTGGCAGGAGTTGCTTACTCATGGTTGGCAGCCGAACCGGAACCGGAGCAGCAATCGATTTCGGATGAGCAACCAGAGCCCAAAGAAAAAGCCCTGGGCGCAACAGCGGGGTGAGCAGGTAAAGTAAGGACCCGAGCCGCGTCGGCTCCACCAGTTTGAAGCGGTTGCTTTTGAGATTTGAAGAGCAACCGCTTTGCTTTTAGACTCTCCAACATGATTCCTATCAGCGACGCAATCAGAATAGTTCTCGACGAGACACCCAAACTGGAAGTTGAATCAGTTGCCCTGAGCGACTCGTTAGGGCGAATTCTGGCTGAAGACATCATTGCCGATACTGACCTGCCGCCATTCGATCGTGCACAGATGGATGGATACGCCGTACGCGCGGCTGATGTCTCGAAAACTCCGGCGCGTCTGCGTATTGTCGGTGAATCAGCCGCGGGAACTGGCTGGCACTATGAAATGAAAGCCGGTGAAGCGGTGCGCATCATGACCGGCGCGCCGGTGCCGGTGGGTGCTGACGCGGTGCAGCAGGTCGAGCTGACACGCGAAGCCGGCGGCGCTAAGTTCGTCGAGATTCTTGAGCCGGTAGCAAGCGGGCGATCGATTGTCAGACGTGCGAGTGAAATCAAGGCCGGCGAAACGGTCTTGCGCGCAGGCGAGGACATCAATGCCGCGATGATCGCCACCCTGGCGTCGTTCGGCTATGCCGAGGTGAAGGTTGGCCGCAGACCTCGCGTTGCCGTCATGGCTACCGGAAGTGAACTCGTCGATGTGCATCAAGAGCCAGGCACAGATCAGATTCGCGATTCAAACAACTACACGATTGCTGCGTACGCTACGTTGGCCGGAGCGACGGTCGAGCGCCTGCCGCTGGTCGTTGACGACACGGAAGAATTGAAAAAGCAGATCGCTCGGGCCGCCGCACAGTCCGATGTGCTCGTAACTTCCGGTGGGGTTTCGATGGGTGTTTATGACTTCACCAAGGCGGCCCTGAAAGAACTCGGCGCGGAAATCTATTTCGAGCGAGTGTCCTTGCGTCCGGGCAAACCGACGGTCTTTGCCCGGCTGGGTAATACCTTGATTTTCGGGCTTCCAGGTAATCCCGTCTCGGTTGCTGTCACATTCAATTTGTTTGCGCGCACAGCGTTGCGTGCTATGCAAGGCGCGCATCAACCGACCCTGATTGAGGAGTTAGCGGTGCTGGCGCGTGATGTGAAGGGTTCAATCGAACGAGAAAGTTACCTTCCGGCGGTCCTGCGAACGGACGAGAAGGGAACTTTGCTGGCCGAGCCTTTGAAGTGGGGTGGCTCGTCAGACTTCGTAGCATTCGCGTGCGCGACAGCTCTCGTTAACGTGCCGACTGGGGTGAAAACAATCGAGGCGGGTAAGGCGGTGACGGTTGTTAGACTGCCGGGTTAATCAGACATGATTGGGCCTTTCTGAATTTGCTAATTTCACGGTCACGACTGAACAATCGGCCCCAGCCGCTCTGTTAGAGCTGTGAACCCAGCGAAGCCGGGTAGGCGCTCAATCCTGTTTGAGACTGTCCGCTGGAAAAACTCCAATCCGCTCGGTCCGTTAAACAAAGTCGAGATGACATAATTTGTTTCCCGGGCGGGCTTCGCACCCTGGCCAACCGGCGTCCAGAAACGGCCGACGACAAATCTCGCCAGGTTGCGCGAGAACTCCGCCTGGCTCAATTTCACTCGCGCCACGTTCCAATAGAAGCTGGAATGGATCGCCTCTTCCTGAATGATCGCGCTCAAAAGAATCTTGAGCACCGGGTGACGCGCAAGATCAGACAATCGCCGGTAGCCTTGCAGGGTTGTGATTTCATTGATGGCGCCCCAAACCATGTGCGCACCATGAAAATATCTACCGAAGGCCCTGGAAGAGTGATCGGCTATGAAGCTTCCAATCGTGTAACGCCAGGGTATGTTCGATCTGGCTTCCGCCTGCCATTTCTCGCTGGTAGGTATTCCGGCTTCGCACAGAAAGCGATTGAGCAACTCACCATGCTGATTCTCTTCGACGCTCCAGCGATCCATAAACTTCCTGATGACAGGATCCTTGCCGGTAGGTGTTCTCATCAGCTCTCGATAATAAATATCTGTGAAGTATTCAACGTCCCGCATGTAAATCAGCACGGGAACGAACGCCGCATTCAACGCGTAGTTTGAAACTTCGCGCCAGGGGATGCTGTCAACAAAGTCCTTGGTCAGCGCGCGCGGCTGTCTCTCGTACCAGTCAAGTACGTCCTTGTCAGTTTCGAACACGATAAGCCTCCAGGGAAGAGCTTGCGTGAATTGAAAAAAAGCTTAAGTTTACGGCCGGTCGTAGAAAACGGATTTTCGACCGGGGATTATTCTGTTATGCTCGCCGAAAAGCAAGCAGATTTTTGCTGATTTGATAGGAAAGCCTGTTTTCCAAGAAGCTTTCAGCGGCAGCGAATTGGAAGTGATTCCTTAACTTAATGCCGTCTACTGCGACCTCTTCAATGGTTAGCGCAACGATTAAAGAAAGCCCCGCAAAACCCGGAACTTCCGGAGCGGCGCCTCTGGCTCATGAGGCCATCCATGACACCGTCGTGGGAATTCTCGAAAAAGGGCCACGCGGCGCGCTGCTGGATGTGCCCGCCGGAGAAGGGGCGCTGGCGGAGCGCTTGATTGCGGCAGGATTTGAAGTCAGGTGCTGCGATCTCTATCCCGAGATCTTTCGCGTGAATGGCGTTAGCATCACTCGGGGTGATCTAAACGGCATTCTGCCTTTCGATGAACAATCCTTCGACTATGTCACCTGCCTCGAAGGGCTGGAGCACATTGAAAATCCACAGCAGGCCGTGCGCGAGTTTGCGCGGGTGTTGCGGCCGGGCGGCATTGTGATAGTAAGCGTCCCCAACATTTTGAATATCGAGGAACGTTTGAAGTGGCTCGTCTATGGCTACACCTCGCACTTCAAGCCCATCACGCGCGCGAACGTCGAGCGCCTGCGCGCGGAATACGACAATCGCGAAGAGATAGCGGCGCACGTTAATCCGATCGGCTATTCCGAGTTGCGTTACATTCTGGAAAAGAATGGCTTTCAAATCTCAGGTCTTCATCGCGACAAGCCGAAGGCGCACGCGTGGCTCTACTGGCCGATCGTTTGGCTGATTCGACTGATCGGACGACTGACTTCGGAGCAGAAGCGGAAGGAAAGGTGGACTGAGGAGCTGGCTTCGGATGAAGTTTTGCTGGGAGGTAACACTTTAATCGTTCGTGCAATCCTGAGCCATCGTTTAAGTACTTAACCGCAGAGGGAGCAGAGGATTTCGCAGAGGACGCAGAGTCTTGACGGATTACGAGCTGACACAGAAGGTCATTGGTTGCGCGATGAAGGTTCACAGCGCACTTGGGCCGGGACTGCTTGAATCAGCCTATCAGGAATGTCTGTGTTACGAGTTGCTCAGTGCAGGTTTGTTCGTAGAGAAACAGAAGCCCATGCCTTTGGTCTACTCCGAGGTTAAGCTGGACTGCGGATACCGGGTAGATATCATGGTTGAGAGGCGGCTGATTCTCGAAATCAAGTCTGTAGAAGCGTTAAACGACATACACCTTGCGCAGGTTCTAACTTATCTTAGACTGGCAAATTGTCGCTTGGCTTTGTTAATGAACTTCAACGTACTACATTTGCGCGAAGGAATAAGGCGGGTAGTCAACAAATACGACGACTCTGCGTCCTCTGCGAAAACCTCTGCTTCCTCTGCGGTTAATCTAAGTTAGCACCTGCTCAGCCATGAAGGAACTAACCCACATCGACGAACACGGCCACGCGAAAATGGTTGATACCAGCGAGAAGCCCATCACGACGCGGCGGGCCATTGCCTCGGCGCGCGTACTGATGTCCGCGGCGACCGTAGCCGCGATTCGCGATCACACCACGCCAAAGGGCGATCCGCTCGAGACGGCCCGCCTCGCCGGGATTGTCGCTGCCAAACGGACGGCAGAACTCATCCCACTGTGTCACCCGCTGCCACTGACGCACGTCGATGTGCGCGCTGAGCTTTCTGACGAGAGCGTCCATCTGGAAGCGGAAGTCACCACGCGGGCCCAGACCGGAGTTGAGATGGAAGCGCTGACGGCAGTCTCGGTGGCCGCCCTCACGATCTATGACATGTGTAAAGCTTTGGATAAGGCGATGACAATCACCGACATTCGACTTGAGCTTAAGACTGGCGGGAAATCAGGCGACTATCGGCGCGAAGCAAATCGGCCGGGAACAAGTTGAGGGCGTTCTGCGTTCATCAGCATGTGGCACAGACTTTAGGAATCTCTGAATTGGTCAGTGGGCGAATGTTCTTATTTATCTCCCTTCTCCCTCGGGGAGAAGGGCCGGGGAAGAGGGGTGTAGCTGAGGAGGCTTAAGGCCCTCTCCCCAACCCTCTCCCAAAGGGAGAGGGAGTTACGAAGCTGTGAAGTCTGTGCTACTTCGAGGAGGACTTACGAAATGAAAATGCGACTTTCTCAGGATGCCCGGCCACAGGCAATGACGCTGCTCCTCGCCGCAGCACTTTCAATAGCATTGTGGTTTATTCCCTTTGCCGAGGTTCTAGGTTATCCCTTCCGCATCTTTGTTACTTTCATTCACGAAGGCGGACACGCCGTGGCGGCGCTCGTCACCGGTAACTCGGTGCAGAGTCTGAGCGTGGCCATGAATGCCAGCGGAGAAACCTACACGACCCAGGGCGGAATGTTTTCGCAGATGCTGGTGTCGAGCGCAGGCTATCTGGGCTCGATGACGTTTGGCGCGCTCTTGCTGGTATTGATTCGCCGCGCCGTGGCGGCGCGTATCGTGCTTTTCGGCTCGTCGCTATTGATACTCGCTTTGACGCTAGTCTTTGGACTCTTCAAACCAATCGTGGCCGGATCATGGGGTTCGCTGAGCGGAATTCCATTCACCTTCTTCGCGGGAATCGCCCTGGCGGTCGGCCTATTCCTGGTGGCCAGATTTGCCAGTTTGCGCGTTGCGACTTTTGTCTTGAGCATGCTCGCCGTCCAATGCGTTCTGAACGCCTTGCTGGATTTGAAAACAGTTTTCTTTCTTTCGTCACCGTTCGCGCCGTCGGTTCGCACGGATGCTGCGAACATGGCCACTGCGACCGGCATTCCGGCAGTCATCTGGACAATTATCTGGATCGTAATCGCGTTTGGAATATTAACACTGGCCCTGCGGCTCTACGTCGCCGCGCGTGACCGCGCGTTTGATGCCAGGAAAGACAAGGACTCGCCGTTCGACCAGAAAGCGGAAGTCTGAAACTTCAAAATGCGATGATTGGGGAAAAGCCACAGATGAACACTGATACACGCCGATCATAAATGCTATGCGCCGGTCGCGAACGTCTCTTCAACTATTTCAATCGAGACAAGCTTTCTTGAGATGACCTTTAAGGTACTCCGAGACAGGTTGCAATGGCTGGCACTCGGGCTGGCGCTCGTCTTGTTTGCCAGTGATTGGTGGGCTCGCAGTCATTACGTTGACTTTGTTAATAGTGCGTACATTGATTCCACTCCGCGAATTGTGAATCAGGCGTGGCTGTTGCTGCTTCTCTCAACATTGGTTGTCGGGATACTCAGCTTCCCTCGGCTGCCGTCGTTCCTGGCTTTGATTTCGTTTCTCTGGGTGATGTTTCTTTGCATTCAGGGGCATTGATCTTGAATGGTTTTTACTTTAAGAAATCCGTGTTCATCTGTGGCTCGTTAATTGGTTCGCTTTCAGATTCGCTCATTGATAGAATTGCCGGGCCCAGATCGATGAGCCAATAAGTCAATGAGTCAATGGACAAATTCATCGAGTGTCTTGATCGGCAGTTTTATCAACTTCATACCGGTTCGTACAGATTGATCGAAACGATCTCGCCAGAGCTGCTTTACCGTCAGCCCGGGCCATCGAAATCGCCGCCGCTTCATTCATGCGGCGAGCACGTTCTGCGCAGCGCAGCGATTGTCGAACAGGCGTTCGGCGGCATCACGACTAATCTTTGGGACGATCCGTTCGAGTGGACACTGCCTGAAAGTCTGCCGACGCCGGAAAAAGTCGCGGGCTATCTTGACGAAGTCGAAATGACCAGAAAGCGTGGCTTCGAACTTTTCAAAAGCGACGCGGACCTTTTGAAAGAGATCATGGCGCCGTCAGGCTACACGCAACTGTTGCCGCTATTGCTGGACACATTGGCGCGAGCAGCGCATCATCAGGGCCGAGCTAGGGCGACATTCGAGATTCTGCGAGCAGGGGAAACCAAAACCAGAAACTAAGAGTTGAATCCATGTATTGCCCACGATGCGGTCAACAACAGGCTAGTGACTCAATGCGCTTCTGTTCGCGCTGCGGGTTTCCAATGGAAGGGACGATGGTTTTGCTGGCCCATGGTGGATCACTTCCGCAGTATCAGCCGCCCTCGGGAGAGAAAACGATCTCTCCGCGCCGTAAAGGTGTGAAGCAGGGGGTCTTGTTGATCCTAATTGGCGCCGTGCTCGTGCCGTTGCTGGGAGTATTGGCGAGCTTTGCGCCGGGCCGCATCGGAACACCCTTTGAATTCTTTGCTGCTGCCGCGGCCATCCTATGCTTCGTCGGGGGACCATTACGAATGCTCTTTGCCGCAATTTTTGAAGAGGGCGCTCAGACCCGTCAGTTTATTGCGCCACCTTTCTACACACAACCGGCGATTCCACAGCCGGCGCGTGTGTCCGCTTTGCCCCCGGCGGTGGTTAATCCGGCCGCCTCCTGGAGCCAGCGTCCACAGACCGCTGAGATTCTGCAACCACCCAGCGTCACCGATCACACCACACGCTTACTGGACAAGTCAGAACCTGAAGCCGAGTAGGATCTGATCGCCTTTGCCTGAAACCGTAACCTCGCGGCACAATCAACGGCAATGCCCGCTTCCAGCAACGAACAAACGCCTGGCTTAGTTGAACGTTTACGCGCCCGCATCAAGCAGGAGGGGCCGATCAGTTTTCGCGATTGGATGCAGGCCGCGCTTTATGACGAACGCGAGGGGTATTATTGCCGGCCGGGCCTGGTTCGACAGGGCAGAGCCGGCGATTACCGCACAGCACCGGAAACCAGTCCGCTGTTTGCCGCTACCTTTGCCTGGTATTTTTCGAAATTGTTTGCGGACCTGTTTTTTGAACTGGGCTCCCCACCGACCTGGACCATCTTCGAAGGCGGCGCCGCCGGAGGCGAGTTTGCGTACGGGATCCTCAACAATCTCAGAGCAAAATATCCCGATGTCTTCTCGGCGACGAGTTACGTAATCGACGAAGTCAGTCCCGCTTCGCGCCGCCGAGCGGCCGAGCGACTCTCTGAATTTGCCGAGCGTCTGACCTTTCGGCGTCTTGTCGAAATCGACAACGCGGCAAACGCGGGTGTCTGTTTTTCTAACGAACTCATCGATGCGTTCCCGGTTCATCGAGTGATCATGCACAACGGAAGACTGAGCGAGCTTTGTGTCGGGCTGGACCAGACCGATTTCGTCTGGCTCGAACGTGATCCCGACCAGCGCGTCGCCGAATACTGCCGGCGCATCGACCTGCGACTTTCGGAGGGTCAGATCGCAGAGATCAATCTCGGGGCTGAAGAGTTTATCTCACGGGCCGCCGGATTGTTTGCTCGCGGCTTCCTGGTCACAGTGGATTATGGCGCCGAGCGAAACGAATTGCTGGACTCGGCGGACCGTTTTAAAGGAACACTGCGGGGTTTCCATCATCACCATCTGGTCGACAATGTGCTCGCCAGACCCGGAGAGCAAGACCTGACTACGACCGTTGACTGGACGCAGATCAAGGAAGTGGGCCGGCGCGCCGGCCTGCGGGCGATTAGATTGGAACGACTGGATCACTTTCTGGTAAGTGAAGGACTCCTGGGACTTCTTTCCGAGATGGTCACTCACACTCAGGACCAGGTCGAGGCTTTACGCCTGAGCACTGGAGCGCGCGAATTGATCATGCCGCATGGATTGGCCGCTTCGTTTCAGGTCCTGGTGCAGGAGAAGTGTCCTTAGCCGCCCTGAAACTCTGGACTCTTTCCACGACCGAAGGCATACTCTCCGCACCACAGACTCTCGAAACGCTCTTACCCCTGAAAGGAGTTTTTCCAGTCATGCCCAACGATCCTGGTCTTGCCAACGACACTTGTATCTTCATGGAAGCGATTTCAGGTGATGGCGGAACGCACAACGGAAACGCAGTCTGGTGGCTCAGTCCCGACATTACGCTTAGCGGTCCGGTTACCGGCCTCGACAACGCTGACACCGGCCACAGCAACCCCATAAGAGTTAAGTTTCGCCGAAAGTTGGCCGCCAGTGGTTGCCACTTTCCGGGCGACGAAAGTATCACCGTGGAATTGTGGGTTGCCAATCCTTCCCTGGTGATGGCGCCTCGCGCGAGCAGCGCCGCGCGGGTTGGATTCATTGGTTCGCCCCTGCCGGCTGAGGGTGGCAGTGGAATTCAGCAGATCGATTTTACTCCGTCGGCGCTTCCGCCTGGGAATCCAGAAGCGCCAGGTCACAAGTGTTTGGTTGCCAGGAGCTATCCGGATAGTTTGAGTGCGAGCAATATCAGTTTCTTCGCGCCCGGCGATCAGCATGTGGCCCAGCACAACATCTGCACCGTTCCGACCCCGAACCAGCCTTTTACTTTTAGGGTCAACACGCTGGATCCAAGACCGAATCCAAAACAGCCGCCGAATTCGCTCCAGAACTCAGAGGTTAAGCTGCGTGCCGTCCTGGATCTTGAGCCTACTGAATTCGTTCGGCGTACCGCGTTAAGAAGACTTCAACTGCAGTCCGGTTTTCAGCAGTTCAGAACATCACCATTGCCGAACGGATTCAAATTTGATCTGACGGGCCTTCAGGCTTCTCATGTCATAGATCATTCACGGCCAGGTCTGCACACTTTTCCTCCTCAAGCCAATCCCAGCTTTGAAGCGGTGATTACGCTAAATTCACGGCATGTAACGCAACTCACCTTTCTGGCTGCTCCCAAAGGAACCCAGCCGGGTGAAGCGTGCATCTTCCATCTAACTCAGTCGGACACCGCCGGTAATCCGCAGGGAGGTCTGACCGTCTTAATGTTGAGAGTTTGAGTTTCGGCGCGTCGCACGCGCGTGGTTTGCCGCCAGAAAGAAACGAAAAAGATCTCGAGTCAGTAAAAGCCATAATCCAAAAGTGTCAGACGACTATCGGCGCTACTCGGGTTCGCTTTTTGTGCTCCACCTCGGTACCCGTGCCAATCACTGTCGGGATCGTGAAGCACCTGATCATTCTGCCAGAGCCTTTGTTGCACGAAGGCGACGAAGAAGTGCTGACGTCGGCTATCGGTCATGAGCTGGTACACGTCGCCCGGCGCGACTACCTCGTGAACTTGATCTACGAATTCATCTATCTGCCGCTATCGTTTCATCCGGCCGCGGCGCTCGTCCGGCGACGCATCAAGCAGACGCGAGAACTTTGTTGTGATGAGTGGGTCGCGACGAAACTTTTGAGACCGGACATCTATGCCCGTTCGCTCGTGCGATTAGTCGGCTCGGCGCCGATCGCGCGCCGCCTGGGCGCGAACACAACCATCGGGATCAACGAATCGGACATTCTGGAGGTGCGAATCATGTCATTGCTGAAAACGTCAAAGCTGACTGCGCGCAGCAGAAGATTGTTGTTAGTCGCGGCTGCGTTATTACTGGCTACTCCGTGCATTGCCGCAACTTCGTTCGCGCTCAGCTTTGATATCGATCGACGGGAACCGGACCCATTACGCCAGCAGCAATCGGTGAAGCGCGAGCGGCAGGCCCAGGCACGAGAACGTGAAGAACTGAAGCGCGCGGAGCAGGAGCTGAAGGATCAGATACGGGTTGCACCGGAATCAAAGCGGGGCGAAATCGAAGGGCGGCTGCGCGAAGTGCAACGTGCCCTGGAAGAACATGAAAAACTTTTGCGGGGGTACGCGGAGCTCAGATCGGTAGATGAAGAAAAGCTGCTAAAGGCGCAGGCAGCCCTGGTGGAATTGGAAAAGAAGCGGCCGGTGAATGAAGCCGCGGTGCGAGAGGCGCAGCAGCAACTGGCCCAGCTCGAAAAAGAATACGCGGAGGCGAGGCGTTACGGGCAACTACTTGAGGAAACGCGTCGCGCGGAGCGAGAAGCGGAGGAACAGCAAGCACGAATTCAGGGCGAGAAGCAAAAGGAAGAAAAGCTGAAGTGGAAAGACCGTGAGTTGGAAGAACGCGCGAAGACTGAGGAGCGTGAGCTGGAACAGCGAGCCAAAATTGAAGAGAAGGAACTGAAGGAACGGCGCAAGGTAGAAGAGCGCCTGGGCTTTGCGGAGATGTATGAAATGAAGCGGAGAAAGGACGTGGAGGGACAAGGACGCCAGGAACGGGCGTGGCAGGCCGAGCTAGCGCGCGGCGCAACCCTTTCGATGGACCGGGCGATCCAGATCGCCACCAGCCAGGTCCCCGGCAAAGTTCTCGCCTGCAATCTCGGGCGCGATGGCGACAAAATCTTTTACCACGTTGTGATCATCGGCGGCGACGGCGACAAGAGCACTACCACATATGTCTGGGTCAGCGCGACTGACGGCCAAATCCTCAAGACTGAAAAGGAAGAGCGCAAGGAGGAAGAATCCGCGATAGAGCCCGGACAAAGGGCGCCGATCCACGGCGGAGTGCTGAACGGTAAGGCAAGCAGTCTGCCCCTACCCGCCTATCCAGCGATTGCCAGACAAGCCCATGCCTCTGGCGCGGTGACTGTTCAGTGACAGGAACTCTTGTCTACAACTTTGTGGCGCAGTGAGGATCGGGGCAGTAGTCCCACTCCGGTGTCCCCGTTCGCGTAGGCGGGGCGGTTAGGGAGGGCTCCCTAAGACGAGAAGGCGGCCGGCATCGGCCGCCTTCTTGATTGTGTTCGGCGTGTTCACCACTGATGCCTGCATGCTAAAGTATGGGGCGAAAACCGAGCTCCCCGTACAACTCCGCACCGGCAGAGGACTACCGCATGAATCATTTTCGTTTTATTGCGCCTTGTGTTGTGATCCTGTCTACGTCCGTTTGCGCTCAGCAAACCCCACCTGCTACTTCTCCTGGAAAAACAACTAAAGCGCCCGCACCAAAGGAAATCGATCCGGAAATCCTGCAGCGCCGTTCCATCGCGATGTCGCTGCTTCAATCCCTGGCGATCGAGGCGCGCAGTTATCGCGATGAACCTCTGCGCGCTCGGGTGCAAGCGAGGGTTGCTGACGCACTCTGGGACCAGGACAAAGAGACTGCTCGCAGCCTGTTTCGCAGAGCATGGGAAGTCGCTGAAGTGGTCGAAACTGACGCTCCCAGCCCCGGCAATTCCGCTCCCGGGAGATTGGCTCAGGGCCAACCTGCTCGACCACGGACAAACCTGCGCAGAGAAATCCTGCAGTTGGCGGCGCGCCGTGACCACACGCTGGGTGAAGAATTCCTGGCGAAAATGACAGCGAAAGACGAGGCCCAGCGGACCAGCGACTCAACAATCAATCGTCAGGAGTTGTCGGCGGCTGAGGCGGCCGAAAGGATCAGGCTGGCCTCTGGTTTCCTTGCGTCAGACAATATCGAGCGAGCCTTGCAGTTTGCAGATCCGGCGCTAACTCGCGCCACTATGGGTTCGATCGGGTTCCTGACGATGCTGCGAGACAAGAATCCCGCCGCTGCCGATCAACGCTTCGCGGCGCTACTCTCAATTGCCGCAGCCGACCCAAAGTCAGACGCAAATACAGTTTCGCTGCTGACGTCCTATGCTTTCACGCCTTCGAGTTACCTGCTCGTTTCGTCGAACGGCATTCCCTCCGGCAACACTTCTGTGCCCCGTGCGGCGGCGCCAGATCTACCTTCAGCTCTGCGTCAAAGCTTCTTTCAGACAGCCGCAAACATTCTGTTGCGGCCATTCGCCCAACTGGACCAATCCTCGGCGGGCCGAGCGGGCACCTATTTCATCGCCACGCGCCTGTTCCCGCTGTTTCAGCAGTTCGCCGCGGATTTAGCGCCGGCGATTAGCGCACAACTGGCGGCGCTCGGACCGGAAGCGGGCCGTGCGACCGCGCAAGCCGGCGACTCCTCAATCAATCGCTGGATGAACAATGATGGCCGGCGAAGTGAAATAGATGACGAGTTGAAAGATCTTTTGGATCGCGCTCAGGGATCGGATGCGCGCGATCGCGCTTATGCCTTCGCGGCCATGCGAGCGGCGGAAGAGGGCGATCCTCGCGCGCGCGATTTTGTCGATAAGATTGAAGACCTCGATACGCGGACAGGGCTTCGTACCTTCGTTGAATATAGGTTCATCGGCACCCTCCTCACGAAGAAGCGCGCTGACGAGGCGTTAATGCGCATTCGGAAGGCGGACCTGCCTCATACGCTGCGCGCCCATTTCATCACTCAGGCAGCGGCGTTATTACCGTCGACCGATCACGGGCGGGCCATTGAATTGCTCGACGAAGCGCTTGCGGAAACGCGGCGAATTGATGCGAGTACTCCAGATCGCGCGTATTGTCTGGTGGCGTTGTTGGCGCAGTTTTCGAAATTAGACAAAGCTCGCGCCTGGGAGTTGATAAGCGAAACAGTTAAGGCGGCCAACACGGTTGCTGATTTTACCGGAGAAAACGGAAACAGCCAGCAGATTCTCGCCGGGAAGTTCAGTATCCGGATGGGTACGGAACTAGCGTCCACCACGGATTTGCGCGACACCTTCGTCAGCCTTGCCGAAGACAATTTCTATCAGGCCGTCGATGCCGGCAAGACTTTCAGCGGCGACGCACCCCGCGCGCTGGTAACAATTTCCGTCGCGCGGGCCGTGCTGGAAACCAAACCCGCCAAGCCGAGCCAGCGAAACAAGTGATGAAAGGATCCGCTCGCGTACCGGCTTGCTGTGATCTGGACTAACGTCCCGGCTCCTCATCCGCCACGCGATACTTTTCTTTCTCCTTCTCGCGCTGCAAATAGGGAATGCCTTTCTCCATCCACTCGGGCGCCGGTGCGCCTTTCAGAAAGTGATCGAAGAACTCCTGCAAGCGCCGCGTGTAGTCCTTCTGATTAATGCGTTTGCGCAAGCCGTGCTTCTCGCCGTTGTAGCTGAACATGTAGACCTCTTTGTTCAAGCGTCGCAGCGCGAGGAAGAACTCGATGCCCTGATACCACGGCACCGCATCGTCTTCGTCGTTATTAATCATCAAGAGCGGCGTCTGCACGCGATCAGCACGGAACACGGGCGAGTTTTCCAGATAGCGCATCGGATATTCCCACAGACTGCCGCCGATGCGTGACTGGGAGTGCTCGTATTGGAATTGACGCGGCAGGCCCGAGCCCCAGCGAATGCCGCTGTATGCGCTGGTCATGTTTGAGACTGCGGCGCCCGGCGCCGCAGCTTTGAACCGGTTGGTCTGCGTCACCATGTAAGCAATTTGATAACCGCCCCAACTATGTCCCTGGATCCCGATCGCGTCCTCGTTCACAAAGCCCCTGTCGACCACGGCCTGGATTCCCGGCAAAACGCACTTCAAAGCGCTTTGACCGGGATAGCCGGTCGTGTAGACAATGTCCGGCATGTAGATCAAATAGCCGTTGCTGACATAGTAGGTCGGATTGATCGAAGTGCCCGGACCGGGATTGCGAAAAGCATGCAGGCCCTGCGTCAGCTTTTCATAGATGTACACGATCATCGGGTACTTCTTTTTTGGATCGAAGTTGTCGGGCTTCAGTAGCAGTCCCTGCAGCGGCACGCCGTCAGTGTTTTTGAAACTCACCAATTCTGAGCTGCCCCAGTTGTATTGCGCCCGTTGCGCATCGCCGTTGCTAACCTTCTTAAGGTCTTTGAAGCCAGAACCTGTTACCCAGATATCGGGAAACTCATCGAAGCGCGAAGCGGTGAGCATCAGCACGTCTGCGTCTTTCGCTTTGGTGGGATTGTTAAAGTCCTTCGCGCCCATTACGAGTTTTTCCGGCAAGCCGCCGTTGACCTTGTCGCGATAGAAGCCTGAGTCGCGCGTCACGTCATTTTCCGCGTGCAACAACAAAGGCTTCGCCGGATCGATCGATCGTTCTTTCGGATCGAGGCGCACATAACGAAACACGATCTTGTCTCGACGTCCAATACCATCAGTCAGGTTCCTGGCATTGCTGCCATCAGGCGAGACTTGCCAGACGTCGTAGTGATCGTAGAGCAGAACCTCGCGATCGTCTTTGGTCCAACCGGCAAAGCCATATGAGCCGGGTGTGCTGGGTGTGTCGTTCTCTTCATCGAAGAAATGAACGCTGAGATTCTTCGTCAGATTCACGGTGCGGCCATCAGAGATCGAATACGAACTCCAATCCCTGCCGTCGAAGAAAATCGCGTACTTCCCGCCCGGCGAAAGTGAAGCCCCGAACCGAGTCTTCTGTCCCAGAAGTTTTCGGGCGCCGTCGGTAGTGTTCACCAGATAGTAGTCAGTCAGTCCCGGATCATAGTCGCTCATGATTCGATACGCGCGGTTGTCGGCGCCGACCGCATAGCGACCGTCGTTTGAAGGCGAGACGGATTCCATGGCCTCGTCGGCCAGTTGAACGAATTTCTTGTCCTTGACCAGATAGACGGCGCGATAGGACCGGTTGCGTTCCTGTTCGGCGCGAATCTTCTGGATGGGCTGAACGTAGTCGTCCTTCCAATGCCATAGATCGACCAGAACTTTTTCATCGGCGGGAATTTCTTCGTCCGGGTTCTTTTCCGGTTCGGGTGGCGGCGCGGCGCCCAAAAACAAATGGCTGCCGTCCAGCGAAAACCCGAGCGTTGCCTTCTCGCTGATCACAAAGTCTTTGCGAAAACCGGCCGACGAAGTTGAAACGATCTCAGTCGCGTTATTCACGGCGGCGCCGGCGTGGTTGCGATCCGCGCCGTCGACGACGGTAGCGGTTCCGTTGCGATTCCAAAGATAGACTTTGAATTTCGGTTGCCTGGCTTCCGCATCGTCACGATCGCTGATGAAAGCCAGTTCGGTCTGGTCTTCGTCCCATGTTGGTTTCAGGTATTTGCCCTTGCCGGTGAGCAGGCCTGCCGGCGTGCCTTCGGTCTGCGGCGTCACGGAATAAATGCCATTTGTTTCTTCCTTCTTTGAGGCGACAGCGTAGACGAGCGTCTTCGCATCTTTGCTCAGAGTGTAATCGAGCACGTCATTGAAAGTGCGCTCTGCTCCACTGGAAAGATTTCGCAGGACGAGGTTGCTGCCGTAGTCTTTTTTCTTAGGTCGTGGTGACGAAGGTGAGCCCTGTGTGCCCTCCCTTACCGTCCCACCCCTGCCTGCGGGCTGCCCGGCAGGAGACCCCGGAGTCGGGCTACTGGCCCGTGGGCTCGCAGCAGGGACGGCGCCCGCGCCCTCGCTCGCAGTTGGAGCGGCAGCTTTGTCGTCGGGTTTCTTAACTTCTGGTTTCGCTTCCAGCAGGTACGCGATGAACCCCGAACCGTCCTCGGGCACCTGAAAGTTTTTCACCTTCTCAATGCGCGTCACCTGGCCGGTGGAGGTGTCCATGATGCCCAGGGCGTTCTTTGGCATGTCCTCCGGTTTCTTTTTCTCTTTCTTCGCTTTGTTAAGCTCGGCCTTTGCCGGTTCAATACTGAAGACCACGAAACGACTGTCGGCAGTGATGGCGGGACGTACCAGACGCCCCTGGGCGGCGATAAACTCCGCGACGTTCGCACCCGGATCATCGGGTGGTGGGACGGGCGGGCGATAACCGCGCGGCGCTCGCCATTCCGCGCCGCTCGCAAGGTTGCGCACGACAATCTCGCTGTCGCCGTCCTGCGCCATGAACGCATAGGCGACGAACTTCCCGTCGCGCGAGATCTGCGGCGCCTGGATCGAGTGCCATGAATCGTAATCCTGATGGGTTAATGCTCGCTTTGACGACGTCTCCTGGCCATAAGCGTGGGCCAGAGAAGTTGCCAACAAAGCAATGAGACAAATCGCGGACGTGCATCGTCGCGAAACTCTGCCGTAGGGTTTCATAAGTCACTCCAAATCGGTTTGTTTCAAAGGGCGGGTTAGCTAATGCGGCCTAAGTCTCAACACAGACCGCGCGGAAGTCAAGAGCTATCCGGGGTTTTTTGTGACCCGGCGCGGCGGTTTCGCTTTGTCGGACGCCCTTAGCAGTCAGCTAGAACAACTGAAACTTGATCGTCAGATACTTCTTCGGGTTCTGGCGGAAATCATAGAGCAGCTTTACGCCCTCAGACGAGAGGTTATTGACGTTCGAGTAGAGCTGATCGTCGGTGATTAGTTTTCCGAGCGTTCCTTCGCCGCGTTGGGCCCCGGCCACCACATTATCGATTCGGGCGGCGGTCGTATTGAAGCGGGCAATAGCAGTGCGGGCGTCGTTGTAAATCGCCTCGTCCTTAACCAGCTTGCCGAGCGTGCCCTGGCCGGCATTGACTCCCGCCACGATCGAATCAATCTGATCCATCGAATGATTCACGCGATCGGCGATGCGACTGATCTTGTTGTACATCTCGTCGCTTTCCAACAGCTTTCCGGCGGTACCGCGACCGGCAGCCAGATCAGCGGAAAGCTTTTTCAGGTTGGCGGCGACGTCGTTGGCGTTGTTGTAGAGCGCCTCGTCGTAAATAAATTTGCCGGCCGATCCCTTCCCGCTCTTAATCTGTTGCGCCAGTTCTTCGGCGTCGCGAATCGTGGCGTTCAAGTTGTTGTAGAGAGCTTCATCATTGAACAGGCGGCCAACGGTGCCTTTGCCATCACGCACATCCTTGACGACTATGTTGAGCTGGTCGGACAGCTTGCTGAGCTTTTGAGCAAGTTCGGTTCCGGAGGTGGCGAGGTCGCTTATGGTGCTGCCGGAAGTCGATGGCAGCAAATCGTTTTCTTTGATGGGCGTGCCGAGCGAAGTTCCGGGCGTGATATTGACGATCATTTCACTGCCCAGAATGCTCGGCGCCATCTGCTGGGCGGACGAATCTGAGCGAATACGATCGTTGGCCGGCACGCCGTCGATTTTGGTGTCGATGCTCATAAACGCTTCAACTTTTTGCGGATTTGGTCCCGTGCCGACTTCGGAGGGGTTCATAAGTCTAATCCGATCGACTCTGCCGATGCGCACTCCGGCGAGGCGTACGTCCGATCCTTCGCGCAAGCCGTTGGCGTCAACGAAGCGCGAGCGCAGGTGCAGATGACTGGCGAAAGGATTCAGTGTGCCCGACGCGTTCAGGATGAGAACAATCAGCACGCCTATTGCGATAAGAACGAGCAAGCCAACGCGTAGCTCGCTTAAACCGATATTCCTGGTTGACTTTGGCATGACTTCAAGAAGGCAAAAGTAAAAAGGTAAAAGGCAAAACCGGCGTGCAGCAAGCCGCTGGAATCTTCCTTTTCCTTTTTCTTTTCTCCTTTTTCCTTTCGCTCAGTGTCCGCGCAGAAACTTCTGAATGTACCTATCGTCGGCTTTGCGCAGGGTTTCGTCGGTACCGCTGAAAATAACCTGTCCATCGCGCATCATCAGGACTTTGCTGTTTATCAGGCACAGCTTCTCGCCTTCTTTTTCAAAGACCACTTCACCGGCTTCATTAACTACCGCGTATTCCGAGCAGAGATAATCCAGGTTGTTCATCTCATGCGTAACGAAGATCGACGAGACATCTTCCAGATCGCGCAGCTTCATCGCCAGCTCGCAGATTGTGCGCGCGGTCGGTGGATCCAGCCCGGCCGTCGGCTCGTCGAACATTACGATCTTCGGATCGCCCACCAGCGCGCGGGCGATGCCTACGCGGCGGCGCATGCCGCCGGAAAGCTCTGACGGCATCTTGTCTATCGCCTCCTCGAGGTTAACGAAGCGCAGCATGCGCCGTACTTCGTTTTCGACATCCTCTTCCGGCACGCCCTGTTCATGAAGCTTAAAGGCAACGTTTTCGTAAACGGAAAGCGAATCAAACAACGCGCCTTCCTGGAAAATCATGCCTATCTTTTTGCGCACGCGCATCATTTGGATTTCCGAGTATTGGGTGATGTCTTCGCCGTCAACCAGGATCTGTCCGCTATCAGGTTTGAGCAGGCCCAGCACTAACTTGATCGTCGTCGACTTGCCACAGCCTGAGCCGCCGAGAATCATCTTCGTCTCGCCTTTCATTACTTTGAAGCTGAGATCGTCCAGCACGTGCCGGCCGTCGAAGATCATGGTGACGTTGCGAAATTCGATCGCCGGAATCGCGCGGTCGGAATCATCCACCTCACGAAAAGTCGATTCAGCGGCGCGATCGCTGACACGATTGTCCGGTGCTTGCCCGTCCGGCCTATCAATTGAAGCTTGAGACATCATAACTTGGTGCCCAGAACAAGCTGCAGCGCTCTGGCAAGAATAAAGTCAGCGATAATCACTATAATCGAAGCCATTACCACCGCGGAAGTCGTGGAACGGCCTACGCCGACCGTACCGCCTTCGGTCTTTAGACCTTTCCGACAGGCGATTGTACCCATCAGGAAAGCGAAGAACAAAGGCTTAATGACGCCACCAATAATATCGTCGGTCGTGATGCCGTCGCGCACCGAATTAGTGAACATTGCGGATGGCAAGCCGTAGAGGAAGGTCGATACTGCCCAGCCGCCGGCGATGCCCATCACGTCGGCGATTAGAGTCAGAAGCGGCAAAGTGATTACCAGCGCGATCAAACGCGGCGCCACAAGTTTGCGAATGGGATCGGTGCCCAGGGCGCGCATCGCGTCAATCTGCTCGGAAACTACCATCGAGCCCAACTCAGCCGAGATCGCGGACACCACGCGTCCCGTCACCATCAAAGCTGTCAGCACCGGACCGAGTTCGCGAACCAGCGAGATTGAAACCAGGTATCCAAGTTGGTCAACCGCGCCGTACGACTCGAGCGTCTGATAGGTCTGCAGCGTCAGCACGCCGCCCGTGAAAAAGCCGGTAAGAATAATAATCGTCAACGAACCGACGCCGATACTGTCCATCTGCGCGATAGTTTCGGGAATGTAACGGGGTTTCTTGAATAGCCCACGCGCAGCTCGCGCCGAGAGCAAGGACATCTCTTGCAGTTCGAGCAGAAAACTCGTGACGATGTTCATCCGAAAACCAGTGACGATAAGAAGGCTGCTCGTTTACCGCGGCCGCCGCTGCTTGCAGCGTGGTCAAATCGCCGAGCAGGCAGGGCGCAGGGTGGCTTCAAAGACGCTTCAAGAGCGTCACCGCGGTGCGAGCCAATTTCAATAGAGCGGCCTATGATGCGCAAAACCAAGCGTTTACGTCAAGGTTTAATCACCACTGAGCCTGTTTCGATGGCCAAGAAAAGCCGGCCCAATTGTCTTGGAGCCGGCTTTGGGGGTTCTGATCAGGCTTGCGCTTTAGGGTCTCTGTTGTCGGCGCATTGGTTTTTGTTGGTTGGGACCCAGTCCGGGCTGAGCATTGACGTTGCGCTGCAGTCCCTGCTGGCGCTGACGCAGGACGTTGCCTGGAAGTTGTTGATTGCCCTGGCGTCGCATCGCCTGATTTCGGCGCATCTCTCTTAATCTGATGCGTTGTTCGGGCGTCAGTACCTCTTGCAGAACTCTGGCTTCGATCAACGACCGCAGCCGAATGATTCCAACCTGGGCGTCGGCAAGCTCGCGCGAGCGCTGCTCGATCAAGGCCTGGTTCGGAGTCGGAGACTCGACGGCTTCGGTCAGCGCGCGGTTCGCCTGACGCACTTTTGAATTCGCCGCTTGTCGCTGTTCTCTCATGTCGGCGTTGATATCACGAATCTTCTGAACCTGCTCGGACGTCAGATTCAGTGGCCTGAGGCTTGGAATCTGATTGGCCTGGTTCACCTGGTTCTCAGCGGATCCAACCGGATTCTGCGTTGTGGGGCTTTGTGCTCTTGCTTGCATGAAAGCGCCAACCAAAAGCAACGCAATGGTCAATATCATTCCGCTGCTTCCTAACTTAGTTTCGTTTTTCATAATTCCACCGTCCTGGCTTCCGAGTGGTTTCCTCTGGAAGCATTACTGATTAGGTTCATCTGAAAACACAAAGGGTAGCTCGTCATCATCCCGGCTGGGAATAAGGCGCAGATCCGCCGCCAACTGCTCGCGCTCTTGTCTGCTCAAACCTCTTGGTCGTTGAGTTTTAAACAGGACACGATCGACGGCAACTCGAGTTCCACCGTCCCCGGACTTACCAGGAGTTGGAACCTCATCCTTCGGCGGAGTCTGGGGGATATTGAGCTGAGCGAGCTTTTCATCAACTCGCTGCTGTACTGCCTGCTCAAACTGCTGCTGGCTATACACAGGCTCCCTGTCATTATTCGCAAGCCGCGCGGGCTTGTTCCATGAACGCGAAATTGCCAGCACGGCAAGCACACACAGAAGCAGCGCCGCAAAGGCCGTCGCGCCGCGCAGCCAAAGCGGCGAGACGCTGAAGAATTCGCGCAGGGCCTCAATCGCCGAAAGTTTCCTCTTGTGTTGCGCGAACTGAGGTGAATCAACGGCAGCATGAGTAAGAGCCGCCGGGCTGAAAGCTGAGCCGAGCGCCTCATTGCGCCAGACCAAGATCGAGTCGTGCACCTGCTGGAAAACTCCAAACTCAACCCGGCACGCGTCACACTGTTGCAGGTGATCCGCGAAGTCACGGGAGTCAACTTCACCTGCTTCGCCATAGAGATAAGTGACCAGGTCCTCAGCCCGATGACAAACTGGCCTTTCGTTCATGTTTCGCATTTCAACCTCTTATCCGCAACCTACTCGCCAAACTCCTGTAGACGCATCTGCAATTGTCTGAGCGCCGTGTACAGGCGGCTCTTAACCGTACTCAACGGCAGCTCGAGGGCGTCTGATATTTCCTGAAACGTCAGCTCCTCGAATTCTTTCATTACCACCACCTGTCGCAAGTCAGCCGGCAGCCCGCCGACCGCTCGTCTCACGGCTACGCTTCGTTCAACCTTCTCGGCCGTGCAAGCGGGCGAGACATCCAACGGCAGAGCGAAAACGGCGGCATTCTTCTCGGCCTCGTCCTCCAGCGCCGTCTCGCTGCGGACCTTCGCGCGACGTTGCCGCGTAATGCACTGATTGACCGCGATCCGATGCAGCCATGACGAGACCTTGGCCTCGCCGCGAAAGCCGCGCAGATTTCGAAAGGCGGCGAGAAAGGTTTCCTGGGTCGCATCGCGAGCATCTTCCTCCCGGCCAAGCATGCCAAAGGCAAGCGCGAAGATGCGCCGTTCCCAGCGACGTACAATCTCGCCGAACGCCTCCGGGTCGCCGGATAAGGCGCGTTCTACCATCTGCTCATCGCTGGTGGTCATTTCCATCTGGTTCGTGCTCGCGTCCGGCCGCGAGGCCGTATCCAAATGTCGCGCGCAATAACCCGCGCGGTCAATCCTTTAGACGCTGTCACCATGTCCCAAGTCGGCAAAAGTATCGCACGAAAACTTCAGGCCCACATAAGAAGAGTCGATTCTGGCTGGTCCTGGCGTTGGAGTCCTGGGCAGCACAATCAGCTCGGCCCGGCTCTGGCTGCTTAACTTAAGTATTTCAGCAGTTAAAGACGAGCCAAACCTGTTGACACAAGCGAGCCAAACAACTACTCTAGCCTAGGCTGCGGCCTTTGTGCCGTCCGCGCTCGCAAAGACAATGTGGCTCGCCTCGTCTTGCTCTTCGCTTTTCCAACACGTTCAGTGCCAAAACGTTCAGTGTTAGAAGCCCTCAATCGAATTCGCATTCTTTACGTCGTCCTGGCAGTGCTGCTGCTGGTGGGACTCTTGCCGCTTGGCCTCGCCGGAACGCTGCTATCTCGGCGCAGCGCCCAGGAATTACGGGCGATCGAAGGACGCTATCAAGCGCAGTTGGTGCGAGACAAGGCCAGACAGATTGAGCTGTACGGTCAGCGCTACCGCGACGTGGTGAGCGGAGTTGCACGCGCTTTTGAGATCGCGGGCGCTCCGCGTGTGCTCACCGACGCTGGTTACGACACCCGCTTACAGAGAACCCTCCAGGATGATCCGAACTTGATTGCGCTGGCGATCTGTCCGGTTAAGGGCGAGGTTCACCGCGCGTTTCAGCCGGACCTAATCAGACGAGAAGAAGTTGACCGGCGGGTCGGCGACGTGCTGGCGCGGATGAACGGACGCGGAGTCATCATTAGCCGGCCGCAAATCATTCGCTCCGGCCAGGAGATGGCGTTGACCATCGCCGCCCCGGTAATGAATGGTGATGAAATTGTCGCGGCAGTCGTCGCCGTAGTGTCTTTTCAGGAGGTCTTCAAGGCCGTTCAGCAATCGTCATCGCAAAGCGGGCGCGAGTTACTGGACGCCGGCCTGCCGGTGGTCTTCGTCGTCGATCAGAACGGGAAAGCGGTCGCCCATCCCGACGCCTCCATAGCCTTTTCCGAACGGCCAATGACTGACCTGAAGGTGGTGCAGGACTGGCTGGAGAGCGGCGCCCAGGTACAATCCGCGCTGGCGCCGTTCACGCTTGATCGCGATGGCCGCGTAACGACTATGTTGGGCTCCTACGCCACCGTGGAACTTGATCAGAACACTCTGCTCGGCGTGATTGCGATCCAGGATGAAGCGGCGGCACTGGCTTCGGTGAACGACATGCGAAATCAAACCTTGTTCATCAGCCTGCTGGCTGCGATGCTCGCGCTGCTTATCGGATTTTATTTTGCGCAGAAGCTGACGCGACCGGTGCGAGAATTGGCCGCTGGCGCGCAACGCATTGCGGCCGGAGATTTTTCCCAGCGCGTGAAAGTGTTGGGCCGCACTGAGCTGGGCGAACTGGGTTCGTCGTTTAATCAGATGACCGATCAGATCGAAAGCTTTGTAGGCGATCTGCAGCGATCGGCCAACGAAAACCACGAACTCTTTCTGGGCACGGTCAAAGCGCTGGCGGCGGCCATCGACGGCAAAGACCCCTACACGCGTGGCCATTCTGAACGCGTCTCGCGTTTTTCGGTCGCAGTTGCTCAGGGTCTGTGCTTGCCGGGCGACGAGATCGAGCAGATTAGGATCAGTGCGTTGCTTCATGACGTGGGCAAGATCAGCATCGACGATCGCGTCTTGAAAAAGCCGGCAGCGCTTACTGATGATGAGTTTGAAATAATGAAAACGCACCCGCAGAAAGGCTACAAGATCATGTCGCAGATTCCGGCGATGCGCGACTTTCTTCCCGGCATGTACATGCATCACGAGATGATCAATGGAGAGGGTTACCCACAGGGATTGAAGGGCGACGAGATTCCGATGCAGGCGCGCATTGTCTCAGTCGCCGACACGTTTGACGCGATGACCACTGAGCGGCCTTATCAGCGCGCGATGGACCTGGAAGCAGCCATGACCCGGCTGAAGAGTTTTGTCGGCACGCGGTATGATGCCCGCGTAGTGGCGGCCTTCATAGCTGCCTGCGAAGCCGGCAGGATCCGGCCGGGCGTAACACGAGTTATTCGACAACAGAGTGACCGACGGGGTGATTCTTTGCGGCCCATGCCCAGCTCTCCGACTCCTGATTCAGTTCTTGCGGTCAGCTAAAGCGTTACTTAGTTTCACTTGTTTGGTAATGGTGGCGGCGCGTCGCTTTTGTGGCGATGCGCCGCTTCTGCTTATAATCGAGGTCAAATCTTTGGATTCATTCGATAGAGCGGAGTGTCGATGGCCTTCTGGCGCAGGAAAAAGGACGAATTCGTCTCGCTGGGTTTGAGCCGCGCGGCCGATGAGCGCGGGCCCGGAGGCCCGGCGGAAACTGAAACCAGAACTGAAACTCAACATGCACCGCAAGCGCCGGCCAGGCGTGTTGAGGTCTCGCCGGAGGACCCGGCGCGCACTCCCTGGCAGACTTCGGTTCTGGGCCTCGATCTCTCGATTGAAGAACTGCAGGCACAGGAAGCAGCGCTCGAACAGGAATTCTCAGCACGCTTTCGCCGGGCGGTCGCGGCGACTCGCGAATCGCTTTCTGAAAGGATCGACACGGTTTTTGCCGGCGCCAAGCAGATCGATGCGGCGCTTCTCGACGAGCTTGAGGAAGCTTTGATCGCCGCTGACATCGGCGTGCCGACAACCATGCACGTGCTGGAGACGGTGCGCCGCGGGATCAGTCGCAAAGAGATTGATGACATCGAGAAGTTGAAGCAGGCAATCAAGTCTGAGTTGCTCTCGATTCTCCACGCCTCAGAGCAGGGAGGCGTCGCATCTGAGAGCAGCGTGCCTGACAATATCGCTCCCTACGTGATGATGATTGTCGGCGTGAATGGTGTCGGGAAGACCACGACGATTGGCAAGCTGGCCCAGCGGATTAAAGCGGAAGGAAACGATGTTTTGATTTGCGCCGCCGATACGTTTCGCGCGGCTGCGAGCGAACAACTGGCGATCTGGGCAGAGCGGACCGGTGTGCCTTTGATTCAGCAAAAGCAGGGCACCGATCCTGCAGCGGTCTTATTCGACTCGATGAAAGCCGCGAAGGCCCGCGGTTCCGACGTGCTGATCGTGGACACGGCGGGCCGGCTGCACAACAAATCGAATTTGATGGCTGAACTGGAGAAGATGAAGCGAGTCGCCGGCCGCGAAGTTGAAGGCGCACCGCACGAGACATTGTTGGTGGTCGATGCGGTAACAGGTCAGAACGGACTGGAACAGGCACGGCAGTTTTTGAAGATTGCCGGGGTGACAGGTATTGTTTTGACGAAACTCGACGGCACGGCCAAAGGCGGCATCGCCGTGGCGATTGCAAAAGAGTTGGGTTTGCCGATTCGCTATGCCGGCATCGGAGAGAAAGTCGACGATCTGGTCGTCTTCGATCCAGAAACGTACGTGAACAGCCTTTTTAATTAGTTAATCGGACCGTGAGTATGAGGTCAGTACCACCTGCGTCAGCGGGTGGGCTAA
Source organism: Pyrinomonadaceae bacterium (assembly GCA_041497335.1). Classification (GTDB taxonomy): domain Bacteria; phylum Acidobacteriota; class Blastocatellia; order Pyrinomonadales; family Pyrinomonadaceae; genus UBA11740. The sequence continues at coordinate 178,603 of JBGQGG010000005.1, forward strand.
AGACTCAATGCGCGGGTTGGCCCTTGAACCCACCCGCTGACGCAGGTGGTACTGACTTCATTACGCCCGTCGAACTATGAACAATTCGCCGCAATGCGGCTGAGCAAACAATTTGGAACAGTTGACTGAAACAGATCGGCGATTGATGACCCGCGCCATCGAATTGGCGGCGCGAGGCCTGGGCCAGGTCAGTCCCGGTCCACTCGTCGGCACCGTCATCGTAGATGCCGGCGGAGAGATTGTGGGCGAAGGCTTTTACGTTTTCGATCAAGTAAAGCATGCCGAAACGATCGCGCTGGAACAGGCCGGCGATCGCGCGCGCGGCGGTGCCGCCTACGTTTCGCTGGAACCACATGCGCACCACGGCCGCACTCAACCCTGCACCGATGCGCTCATCAAAGCAGGAATCAAGCGCGTCGTCGCGCCCATCGAAGATCCCAATCCCAGAGTTTCCGGTCGTGGCTTTGCGCATCTGCGCAAAGCCGGCGTAGAAGTATGCACCGGCTTGCTGGCCGAAGAAGCTGCCCGATTGAATGAAGCTTACATTCATTTCATGCGCACCGGCCGGCCGTTCGTTCATCTCAAGTTAGCAGTTTCGCTCGACGGCAAGGTGGCCACGCGCACCGGCGATTCGCGTTGGATCGCGGGCCCGGAATCGCGCGCCCGCTCTCACGAATGGCGCCATCAATACGACTCGATCCTCGTGGGCTCGGGAACGGCCGTAACCGACAATCCCTTACTGACTGACCGGTCGGGCAAGCCGCGACGCAGGCCGCTGGTGCGAGTCGTACTCGACGACCGACTGCGTTTGCCGACGTGTTCCCAGTTAGCGCAAACGGCGCGCGAAGCACCAGTGTTACTGTTCACCTCCAGCGGAGCTGAGTCTGCTCAACAGTTGGGGAAACTCGGCGTGAAGATAGTCAATAGCAGCGCCGGTACCCGCGATCTGACCGCTGTGCTTGATGAATTAGGAAAGCGTGAGCTGCAAACGATACTTCTCGAAGGTGGTGGAACAGTGGCTGGCGCGTTCCTGGACGCCGGGCTGGTTAACAAAGTTACTTTCTTTATCGCGCCCATGATTATCGGTGGTCGTGAGGCAACAATCGCAGTTGGCGGCAAGGGCGCAGAAAAGATCGCGGACGCTTTTCAACTTGAAAATGTCCAGGTGGTACAGCGCGGGCGCGACGTCGAAATCACCGGCTATCCTGTGGCAGTAGCCCGACCGTAAGGGAAGGCTTGGTTGGAAACTTATGAGTGACGCCAAGCGCCGTTTTGGTCAGAACTTTCTCGTCGATCACAACGTCGTCGATCGAACCATCGCTGCCGTCTCTCCGCGGGCGGATGAGACGATCATAGAGATCGGCGCCGGGCGTGGCGCCCTGACTGCTCGCCTCCTGGAAAAAACCGGACGCTTAGTGGCCATCGAGTTCGACCGCGATCTGGTTCCATCCCTTCGCGAAAAGTTTTCCGGCGCATCAAATCTGGTCCTGCTGGAAGCCGATGCCCTGACCACCGATTTCTGCGCGGCGATTGAGCCCGCAAAACGCGCGCGCGTAGTCGCGAATCTTCCTTACAACATCGCCACCGCAGTGCTCCAAAGACTGATCGAGCAAAGGCGCTGTCTCAGCGAACTGACGCTGATGCTTCAGCGCGAGGTCGTCGATCGGATCACCGCGGAACCCGGCTCGACGGAGCGCGGTTATCTATCAGTTTTGGTCGAGGCCTATTGCGAAGCGGAACAACTCTTCGACGTAGCGCCGCAAGCGTTTCGACCTGTACCGAAAGTTTGGAGCACGGTCGTGAGTTTGCGCGTCCGTCCAAAGATTGCCGTGGAAGTGAAAGACGAAGCGCTGTTGTGGCAAATCGTCAGCGCAGGCTTTGCGCAACGTCGCAAGACGATCCTCAATAACTTGCGCGACGCGCCGCCGAACATTCAGGAGTTATTAAAGAAGCGAGGCGGCGCCAGCATAGTTTTGTGCGATGCGTGTATTCCACCTTTGCGGCGGGCTGAGACGTTTACGCTGGAAGAGTGGGCGAGCATTTGCAACCAGCTTGAGTAGCAGTTCTGCCCTCAGTCGTAACAGCGAGACTCTTGCCGGCAAGTCAGACTCTCGCTTTGGCTTTGGGTTTCTGTGGCAGCAACGGAATCAAGCAACGTAAGGCGCTGTTCACTGCCTCCGAATCGGGGAAATAGGCTCGCACGTCTGGCTCTAACATGACCGCACCATCTTCGAGGGTGAAGTGCTGCACCACTGTCGAGCCATCGGTCTTGTGAATCGTGACCCTATGCCCCCGCCGATAGGCTTGATGGTGTTTGCCACGCACTCCACCCCGAAAATCATATTCGGGGCGCATCTCATCATTCGCTCGCTGGCGTGCTTTAGATGTTTTTTCTTTCTTCATATATTTTCCGTTCCGCCTTGGTCGCTTTACGACAACTTATGAGGCGAATCTTCTGCCCGCGTTCGGCATATGCCACTGCCAAAATCATACCCGAAGCAGATGTGCCGATGTCAACGAATCGATATTCACTTGCTGAATGGGCAGGGTCATCAATCGTCACTGAGAAAGGGTCGCCAAATACCGTCCTGGCTTCCTCAAAACTGATTCCGTGCTTCTTGAGGTTGGCGGCGGCTTTGTCTTCGTCCCAATCAAAATCCAAGTCGATTTCCGATGCCATGTGCCAGTATCTTTACCGGATCCATCAACCGTTGACAACTGGAGTAAATACCAACTCACTTTTATCTCTGTCTAGATCTTATTGCTGACCACAAGCTCCAGAAGCTCCTCTATGTTTGGCTCTCGTTCCGGTTTCTTATCAACATGCGAATGGTAGGCTTGCTGGTCCGGTCCCCAGTCATAGTAAATTCCCGTATTGGGCTCAGATAACTGTGAGGCTTGAGATTCACTGATAGCAAGAGCTATGGACATCAGTTCCTTCGGTGTTCCCTCGCCAACCAGTTTGGCGAAGACAACTAGCTAGATCCATCTGGTCCAAAAAACACAACGGTGGGCTGTGTCATTACGAGCTTACCCTTGCGAAAAAAAGTAAGCCACGCTGTGATTCCTGATACCAACAGCGCCAGACACGAGATCCCGAAGCTAAATGATGGTGACATTCTTCAATCCTTGCAGTGACAGAGCGCATATCGCGCACGATGTTTCCGCCGATGTCTTCAAGACTCTTTTCCTAACTCAGCGAACACCTCATCTGAATCAATTGCGCCAAGCTCTCCAGCGCGATAGGCGGCCATGCGACTCTCGGCTTCCTTAAGCCATAGGGCGTCGAGTTCGGGGTCAGGCTTGTCGAGGCTCGTGATCAGACCTTCGACCAGCGCCGCCCGGTCATTGGGGGGTAACTGTAGCGCCTGACGTAACAGAGTTTCGGCTGAAGCTGACATTGAGTGCGACTCCTTACTTGAATGGATGAACTCTATCAAAGGCTCGCCACGAAATCTACAGCGCAGGAGTTCGATTCCTTACTACGACCTTAATCCCATCCTTTGGTCTCAGTGACATCGCCGGATAAATACTCACCGGATGATCGGGAACCAGCTCCAGCCGAACCTTCTGACCGATCGTGGCCAGGCACAAAATGATCTCCATCATCGCAAACGAGGCGCCGATACAAGCTCTCGGTCCCCCGCCGAAAGGAAAGTACGCGTATTTCGGCAACTGCTCGATGAATTCTTCAGTCCATCGTTCAGGACGAAATGCCAAAGGCTCGTCGTAAAAGCGCGGGTCACGCTGCATGGCCCACTGAAACATGAATACCTGGGTTCCGGCGGGCACGCGGTAGCCGCCAATTTCGCAGTCCTCGATCGCTTCGCGGCCCAGGCCATACGCCGGCGGATAAAGGCGCATCGACTCCTTTGCGATCTGCTCGGTGAATTTCAGACGCGGCAGGTCGGCCGCGGTGGGCGCGCGATCACCGAGCACTTCATCCAGTTCGGCGTGAAACTTTCTTTCCGCCTCCGGATTTGTTCCGAGCAGGTACCACGACCAGGCCAACGTCAACGCGGTGGTCTCATGACCGGCGAGAAACAGCGTCATCACCTCGTCTCGCAATTGCCGGTCGTCCATTTGGCTGCCGTCTTCGTCTCGAGCGGCCAGCAGCATCGAAAGCAGATCGCCCTCATCTTTGCCGCTCGCCCGGCGTTCGGCAATTATCCTGTAGACCACGTTGTCGATCTTCTTCGCCAGCGCGTGAAAGCGAAGGTGAGCAGGAGTTGGCAGGCGATTATTCAGAATCCACTTCAACGTCGCCTGTGAAGCAAACGGCTTTACCAACTCCTTCAGCGTCGCTCCGACTTCGTCTACGTCATGCGAAACGTCCGCGCTGAACAGACACTGCACGACAATCTCCAGTGTCAGCCGCATCATGTCAGGGTGAATGTCGCGCGTTTTTCCCTCCTGCCATTTCGCAGCGAGACGTCGCGTGTAATCAACCATCACACGCCCATAGGACGCGACCCGCTCGCGATGAAAAGCCGGTTGCGACAGACGACGCTGACGTTTCCATTCCTCGCCGTGGCTGGTTAGTAAACCGTTGCCCACCAATCGCTGAAAGAAATTTGAGCGCAGCGACATCGACTTGATGAAGTTCTTCGGATTCGTAACCAGCACGTACTCAACATCATCCGGGTGATAGAGGAAGATCGCCGGCACGTAAAGGAAGCGCATCCAGACCACATCGCCGTACTCGCGCTGAACGCGTTCGATAAAGCTAAGCTGATCGCGATTGAACTCGCGCATCACGCCCATGATGGGTGAGCCTTTGGGACCGGGAGGACGTGATGGACTATTTCTTTTCATGGCCGCCAGGATCCAAAAAAAAGAGCCTCGAAGAGGCGAGGTGAAATAGTGCTACCCGTGAGGGCGGGGACAAGTTAGAGTTCATACTCAAATGAGAGGCCCGAAGGGCCGATACATGTGCCACACTTCGGTGCTCTTTTCGAGTAATCATCGAACAGTTTCCACGCCCTCACGGACGTGGCTACTAACTGACGGCCCTTCGGGCCTTTTTCGGTTTGAGCTCCGCCCAAACTCACTTCAACAGATCCGTATAGATTCCCGGTTCACTCTCGGGAATCACAATGGCTCCCACTGCTTCCTGGTAGAACTCAACCGGTCCGGCGCCGCCGATGATGGCGTAAACGTATCCCAACTCTCGCAGTCCCCACAGCGACGCGATCAGCAGGGCCTTCCCGATACCGTGGCCGCGCTCACTTTCAACTACACCGGTCGGGCCAAAAAAACTTCTCCGGGTGCACTCATATCCGGCGAAGCCAATCACCCTGGCATCGCGAGTCGCGATGTAGACCGTCGCGGGCTTATGCGCAAAGCCGACTGAAATCTCATCAGCCCAGGCAATGGAAAAATTCTTCTCGATGAACTGTCGGACATGGGCAATCTCAAATGGCTGGACGCGGCGAATATGAACACCCCGCGCGGTCAGTTCCGCGGCCAATGGCTCAAGCTGTGGCAGCTTCAGAAGATTGACAAGCAGGTCGGGCATGGCGAATTCAGTTTAGCGGAGAAGCTTGCGCGAGGCGAGAGGCGCTTCAGGCGCGACTCTCTGCATGGCGGTCCCATTTCAATACTCGTCTCAGCACTAAGTGAATAGCCAGTGAAGAGACAAAACCCGCCTAAAGGCGGAACTCCGAACACCTCACTTATCCAGCGGCCACCTGCTTCTTAGTTCTTCGATCGTCCCGTTGTACACGTCAACGTCCATGTCGTATTCGGTGCCGGGAACTGTATACAGGCAGACACTACGATTCGCAGCAGTGCAATTCTGCTCACTGGAGAATTGCCAAAGCGCATAGGTTTTCCACGTGCCCGGCGGAAAGTCCGTTACGTTCCGCTTAAAGCGCGCATACCAAAGGTGTGTCTTCGCAAAGACATCATCCACGCCGTATTGGTCTGAGATAGCTTTTGTCACTTCGTTGTTGGCGTAGATCAAAGGGTAGCGTCCGGTCTTTTCTCTAATTCGTTTGATGAAGACGCGCGCTTCGTCGAAACTCATGTGCTTTGTCGCGTCCACACTTTCCAGATCGAGCGCGATCAGATCGTCTTTGTCAGGCTTTACGGTATCGAGGAAGAAATCCGCCTGTTTGATCGGGTCGCCGGGTTTGCCGAAATGATAAGCTCCCCACTTGTAGCCGCGCTTCTTCGCTTCATCGCGGCGTTCAGCGTATTTGCGGTCCTTTCGATCTCCAATAGTCGCCCGGTGGATGATCGCCACCACGCGCGTGTCGGTGGCGAGTTGGTCCCAATCAATGTCGTTGCCTTCAAAGGGATCGATCGCCAAAGCGATCTTCGGGTTCTTCCAGGGTTCGTTGAATTCGGGAGATTGGGCAAGAGACACGAGGGAAGAACAAAGGAATACTGAAACAAGTATCGGCACTGTCTTTTTCATCGGCTCTTCTTGATCTAGTGCAAGTCTATCGCCGCCTTCAGCCCATTCTCGATCTCACTCAACTCAGTTGGACTCATTGAAAACGTCGTGTGAGATAACGACGACGGGGCGGCGGCCTTGTTGCTCAGAGCCTGATCGCGGCGTGAGCTCAGCCCAGTAAACTTCACCGCGTTTCATTTTTGGGAGGCTTCTTGTAGTAAGTGCTCGACCGCCGCAGCTTCGAGAGCCTCATCAAGATCGGCCTCAGTGCCGGCATGTTGAATTACGTAATCCGAGAGAGCTTGATGAAGGCCTTTTCGATCGAGGTCGTCGTTACGATGCACCAGTGACTCGACAAAATTCTCAACCTCCGCCAATCGATCAGGAGGAAGTTCTTTGATCTTCTTGATTAGTTCCTGCCTTTCCATTACGAAAGTATAGCATAGGACCCAGTGTCGATTTATGCCGAAGTTCTTTGCTAAGTCAGCTCAGGTAACACGCCAGTCGCGGGTCATCACACATTGATCTGTTATACTACTGGTTTGTTTCAGGCCCGTAGTTCTTGCACATATATGTCTAATGCTCTAGAAATCATCCCCCTCGGCGGCATCGGCGAGTTTGGGATGAACTGCACGCTCATGCGCTTTGGCGACGAGATGATCGTTGTCGATGCGGGCATGGGCTTTCCCGAAGAGAGCGTCTATGGCGTCGATATCTGCATTCCTGATTTCGAGGTGCTCGAACAATATCGCGACGAGATCACGGCGATCATCCTCACGCATGGTCACGAAGATCATCTCGGCGCGCTGCCTTACATTCTGAAGAAATTCAATGTTCCGGTTTACGCTTCGCGGTTCACGCTCGGGTTGGCGGAAAGCAAACTCGATGAGCACGACCTGCTCGGGGATGTGATGCTGCACCGCGTCGAGCCGCGCGACGTGGTCACCATCGGTTCGTTCACGATCGAGTTCATTCGCGCGTCGCATTCGCTGATTGATTGCTTTCACCTGGCTATCAAGACACCCATTGGCACGATCATTCACACGGGCGACTACAAAGTCGACGAGACACCCGTGATTGGAGAGCCAATAGATCTGCGTTCGCTCCGGCGCTACGGACAGGAAGGCGTGCTGGCGCTCCTCTCGGACTCAACCAACGCGACTGTACCAGGACGGACCCCATCCGAAAGGGCCGTAATACCTGCCTTTGAAGAGATCTTTGGCGAAGCGCGCGGCCGCATTATCGTGGCCGGTTTTGCTTCGTCGATTCATCGCATACAGATCGTGTTTGACGTAGCCCAGCAGTTCAATCGCAAGGTGTGCGTGCTCGGTCGCTCGATGCAAAAGAACGTCGAGATTGCGGAACGACTCGGCTATCTGGACATTCACGACGGCTTACTGATTGGAGTCAATGATACGAAGCAGTTGCGCGATGACGAGATCGTTTTTCTGGTTACCGGTTCGCAGGCCGAGCCGCGGGCGGCGCTTTACCAGATGGCCACGCAGGTTTACAAGGGCCTGACGATAGAAGAAACAGACACCGTCGTCCTTTCGGCGCGCATCATTCCCGGCAACGAGCGCGCGATCTCCAGGCTCATTGGTTTTATCTACAAGCGCGGGGCGAACATCATCGAAGAAAAACGGCGCCTGATTCACGTGAGCGGCCACGCCTCGCAGGAAGACATTCGCATCATGACTGAGGCTGTGCGGCCAAAGTTTGTGGTGCCGATTCATGGCGAATATCGGATGCTGTTTCGTCACAAAGAGTTTGTCAAAAACCACATGGGCTTTCCCGAAGCAAACATCATTCTGATCGAAAACGGCGACGTGCTCGAACTGGACGGCGAGCGTGCAGCCGTCATCGATCGACGCGAAATCAAGCGCACGTTCATCGACGATACCGGATTCGACGAAATCGATTTCGAGACCGTGCGCGAACGCAAGAAGATGGCTTACGAAGGCATGGTCACTTTGGTGATGACCATTAACGGCGAGACGGGAGAACTCGAAGCGCCCCCGCAAATCGTCGCCCAGGGCGTGCGCGGATTTGAATCCAATAATGGGAACCGGACCTCAAATCACAAATCGCAAGTTTCAAGCTACGAAGACTCAAAACAACTGGTGAAAGATGCGCAACGCATCGTGACCGCGGCCATCGCCGGCGCGTCAAGACAGACGCTTGAGGATCTGTCACTGTTGAAAGAACATGTGCGGGTCGAGTTGAAGCGTTTCATTCAGAAAGAAACCGGCGCGCGGCCGGTAATCGTTCCCGTCATTCAACAGATTTAGTTTCAAGTTTCAGGTTTCACGGAGACAGCTTGTTGGCTCTATCATCCTCTTTCTTTCGCGGTTTACCCTGGCGACAACTGAACTTGAAAACTTGAAACTCTAAACTTGAAACTTCAGTGATGGATTGGGCTAACAAAGTCGTCCTGATCACCGGCGCCTCGTCCGGCATTGGGCGCGGATTGGCAGTTGAGTTAGCGCGACGGGGCGCTTCTGTCGGTCTGCTCGCGCGCCGTGCCGGCCTGTTGCATAAGGTCGTCGAAGAGATCGAAGCTGCCGGAGGTCGCGCGCTGGCCCTGCCCTTTGATGTCACCGACGCCGACGCCGTAAGCAATGCTGCCGGTCAACTGAGTGCCGCGGCCGGGCCCATAGACGTGCTGATCGCCAATGCCGGAGTCGCCTCAACTACTCACGGAACGGAACTGAACGCTGAGCAGATTGCCGGATTAATCAACGTCAACGTCGTCGGCGTTATCAATAGCGTCACGGCGGTTGTTGGCGGAATGACTGAGCGCGGTCGAGGGCATTTGGTTGCCATCTCGAGCCTGGCGGCTTATCGTGGCTTGCCTAAATCAGCGGCGTACTGTTCGAGCAAAGCGGCCGTGTCAGCTTTTTTTGAAAGTCTGCGGCTCGATCTTGAGCCAAAGGGAATTGCTGTTACTATCATTCACCCCGGCTTCATTAAGACAGCGCTGACTGCCGGACGAAAGGCGCAAATGCCTTACCTGATGGAACTGGACGACGCGATAGAGAAGATTGTTCGAGCTATTGAGAAGCGAAAGAAGTCCTGCGCCTTTCCCTGGCAGTTGGCCACGATGGTGCGCGCGGGTATGGTGATGCCGAATTTCATGTACGATTGGATTGCGCGAAGGAATTCGTATCGGGAATAGTACTAAGCTCCAGGCAGTAAGCTCGATCTAAGATTTCAAATTTCAAATTCAAGATTCCAAATTCAGGATTAGAAAATGACCCTTCTTCAAGCCATCCTGCTCGGCATTGTTCAAGGTCTAACTGAGTTTATTCCCATCAGCTCGACAGCGCACCTGGTGCTCGTTAGCCGCGTTATGAATCTCGCGCTTACCCCGGAGCAACTAACGTCGTCGATCGCTGTGATTCAGCTTGGCACATTGATCGCGGTAATTGTCTATTTCATCGGCGACATCTGGAGCATCACACGGGCGTTTGTTCACGATCACTTTGTGTTGCTGAAAGACGGACGGCGCGATCAGTTCAATCGGACTAATGACCATGCGCGGCTTTCGCATGAAGCGTGGCTCGGTTGGCTGGTGATCGTGGGCTCGCTGCCGGTCGCAATTGTAGGACTGGCCTTTAAGAAGCAGATCGAAGGGACGTTTACCAAAGATCTGTGGGTGATCGCGACGATGATGATCGTCGTAGCGTTGCTGCTGGCAATCGCTGAAGCCGTCAGCAAGAAGCGGCGGCGCATGCAGGAACTGGGAATGAGAGACGCCCTGGCGGTCGGCTTTGCGCAATGCCTCGCTTTGATTCCCGGATCAAGTCGGTCCGGTTCGACGATTATGGCTGGCCTGTTCGCCGGCGAGACGCGCGAAACCGCAGCCCGCTTTTCGTTTCTGCTGTCTATTCCGGCAATAGCCGCCAGCGGTTTGTTGGAATTGAGAGAAGCGCTGCACAGACTGCCGCACGACAGCCTTACGACCCTGGCTGTTGGCACCATCGTTTCCGGCATCGTCGGCTATGCCTCGATCTGGTTCCTGCTCCGTTATCTGCGCACGCACACCACCGGAGTTTTCATCGGTTATCGTCTGATCGTGGGCGCCGCAATCCTGATCATGCTGCTTAATGGACGCATTAGCCCGTTGTGACAGACCAAATTCCGTTGGTCGCTCTTGTTCGGAGTACCGCCTTCAGGCGGAATAATTCTTTTGCCTCGGGCCTTCCGCCTGAAGGCGGTACTCCGAACAAGTTAAATGAGAAATGGAAAATGTCGTGGCTGTTCCGCGGCACAAGAAGTAAACTCCCACTTATATGAGTGCAAAGCGTTGGATAGTCCGCGATTTCGATCACGCATCGGCATCTGAGTTGGCCGCCGCTTTAGGCGTCTCTCCGATCGTCGCCGGGTTGCTGGTCGCACGTGGTTATCCGGACGTTAGATCGGCACAAGCTTTTCTCAATCCCAGTCTCGATCAACTCCACGATCCATTCCTGATGCTCGGCATGTCCGAGGCGGTGGAACGTCTGCTTCATGCGATCGATCATAAGGAGCCGGTCCTGATTTATGGCGACTATGATGTCGATGGCACGACGGGCACGGCGGCGCTGCTGCGAGCGCTGCGCATGCTGGGAGGCACCGCCGGTTATCACGTGCCGCATCGTTTCACCGAAGGCTATGGCATTCAGCAGGCAGGTTTGGAAAAGGCCGTCCGCGACGGCTACAAGCTGGTGGTCAGTGTCGATTGCGGCATACGAGCACACGAACCTCTCCACTGGGCGCGGGCGAACGGGCTGGACATCATCATCACCGATCACCACCTGCCAGATGAGGACGAAGGATCGCCGCCGGCCCTGGCGGTCCTGAATCCGAATCAACATGGCTGCAACTATCCGGACAAGAATCTCGCTGGAGTAGGCGTCGCCTTCAAACTGATTCACGCTTTGTTTCGCGAACGCGGGCGAGAGGCGCAGGTGCCGGGCTTTCTCAAGATGGTAGCTATCGGCACAGTTGCCGACGTGGCGAAGCTGGTTGGCGAGAATAGATCGATTGTGGCCCTCGGTCTTTCTGATCTACCGCGAGCGGTGAATCCGGGGCTGCGCGCGCTCATTGATATCGCGGGTTGCGGCGACGATGGCGAGATGACAGCTTACGATCTCGGCTTTCGCATCGGGCCCAGGATCAACGCCGCCGGCCGGATGGATGCCGCGCGGGCGGTCGTGGAATTGTTTGAAGCGAAAGAGAAGGATGAAGCACGGCGTTTGGCTGAGCACCTGGATACACGCAATCGCGAACGCAAGGACGCACAGCGCGAGATCTTCAACCGGGCCATTGAAGAGTTTGAGAGCGGCGTCGAACGCGATGCCCAGACGCACGCCGCGGTCATCGCCGGAGATGGATGGCATCGAGGCGTCATTGGCCTGGCTGCTTCAAAAATTGCCGAACGCTTGAATCGACCGTGTGTGGTTATCTCCCTGGATGGGGACGTGGGCCACGGTTCAGCGCGCAGCATCGAAGCCTATCACCTGTTCGATGGACTGACCGTGTGCCGCGATTTACTGGATAAATTTGGCGGCCACTCGCATGCGGCCGGCCTGGCGATCCGCCGCGAACACATTCCGGAATTTCGCCGCCGCTTGAATGAACATGCGGCCTCGTGTTTGACTGAAGAAGACCTGGAGCCTGTGCTCAGCATCGATGCGGAGGTGGCGCCGAGAGCGCTGGGGTTCCAGCTCTGGCAGGATTTGCGCGCGCTCGAACCGTTTGGCGCCGGTAATCCGCGTCCGGTTTTCGCGACTCACGGTTTCCGGGTACTCAGCGAGCCGCAGATAATCAAGGAGCAGCATCTAAAGCTGCGTGTCGCGGGCGACGACAATCGCCCGATAGAAGCGATTTGGTGGCGCGGAGTAGAAGAAGCCGGGCAAACGCCGCGAGTCAACCAGCGCATCGATCTCGCATACGAGTTGGAAGCAAGTCGCTGGAATGGCGAGATCAGGTTGCAGTTGAATGTGAGAGACATGAGGACCGTAAACAGTAAACCGTGAACCGTCCTTTCTGTTCACGGTTTCCGGTTCACGGTTAACAGGAAATGCAGGCAGTAACGCGAAAAAAACGAATCAGCGCAGTTGACCTGCGGGCGCGCGTGCCGGCGATTGCGCGCGGCCTGGCGCTGCTTCTTTTTATTGCCGGTGGAATTTTCGTGGGCGTGTCTTACTACAAGATGCGCAACAACGTGCCCTTTCGTTTGAAGTCTGAAGCGCCCGCGCTGTCCAAAGAGATTACCGGAATCATCAACGGCTACGAACGCCGCATCACCAAAGACGATCGTCTGTATCTTTGGCTGCGCGCCGCGCGCGACGTTTCTTATGCCGATGGCCATCATGAACTCGAGAGCGTTAACCTCCAGGTGTTTCCCCCGGAGGGTGACAAGCCGGACCAAATTATTTCAGACCGCGCAATCTATGATGAGAAGAGTGGATCCGGACAATTCACCGGTAACGTGCGGATCGAAACGCATGAGGCCCTGAAAGTAAAAACCGATTCGCTCATCTATCATCAGGACTCAAAGATTGCCGAAACCGCATCGCCTATAACTTTCGAACGCGAGAACGTGACCGGAAGCTCAACCGGCGCGCTGCTTGATAATGAGAAAAAGCGCCTCGAACTTCGTAACCCAGTCGAGGTCATAATTGCGCCCGAAGCTTTTAAGGATCCTAAAGCCAAAGACCGGAAGCCCCTGACAGGTTCGCGCGCAAAGCCGGTCACGATCCATTCGGCCCAGGCGGTATTCGAGCAGACTTCGATGCGCCTGACTTTCTCGGGCGGCGCCACCGCTGAGCAGGACCAGGATATTATGAGTGGCGACAATCTCACCGCGATCCTGAACGATAAAAAGCGCCTGCAGAAGATTGAGATGCGCGGCAATTCTTATCTGCGTTCCATGGATGCAGGGCACGCGGCCGAAGCGCATTCGGTCGACATGGATTTCTTTCTCGACGGCGACCAGCGCCTGCAACGCGCGTACGGTTCGCGAGATATTCGCGCGCAAACTCTGAACGCGGATTCCGAGATGCAACTCAGTGGCGCGAATGGACTGGAAATAACTTTCCAGGCGCAGGGTGACCGCAGCCTGCTGAAGGAGATGCGCGCTGATGGTCGTTCGGTCGTTACGCTTTCCGCGCCGAAGTCGCGGGCGAACGATCCGCGTGCTGCCAGTAAGCGCCTGACGGCTGACGCCATCAAGATGAGCTGGCGGGCTACCGGTAAAGACCTGGATAAGGCTGAGGCTGTCGGCAACGCCGAGTTATACGTCGAGCCGGTGCAGAAAAGCGCGAAGACGGAACGCAAAACGCTGACTGCGCCGCGCTTTGATTGCGACTTTTTCGAGAGCGGGAATATCGCGCGCAACTGCACCGGCACCGACGGAGCGAAAGCGGTCTTCGATCCTTTTCAGCCGAGCGAGAAGCACGGAATCCGCACCATGACCGCGCAGAAAATGGCGGCGGTATTTGTGCGCGAGACCCAGGACGTCGACAGAGTCGATGCCGCCGGCGACGCCAAGTTCAACGAAAACGATCGGAACGGAACTGCGAACACTGTGTCCTACAGCGCTGCGGACGAAACCGTGCGTCTGCGCGGAGGTGACCCGACAGTTTGGGATTCACGCGCGCGCACCAAAGCGGTTGAGATCGATTCGAACAACGCCACGCACATTTCGTCCTGTCGCGGCAAAGTGCAGACTACTTATTACAGTCAGGAACAGACCGCCGGCGCAGCGCCGTTTCGGAAAGTTAAGAGCCCGGTTTATTTGCTGGGCGACCGCGCTGAGCTCAACCACGACACTGGCGTGGCGACTTACTTCGGCAGTGCGCGTATGTGGCAGGACGACAACTTTGTTCGTGCTGACACGATCACTTTGTTCCGGGAAGAGAAGCGCATGGAGGGACGCGGTCACGTGCAGAGCGCGCTTTATCAGGCCAAACAAAAGACAGGTAGTTCAACCGCGGTCGTTCCGGTCTTTGCCACGGCTGAGTTCATGAAGTATTCCGATCCCGAACGCCTTTTGCACTATGACAACAATGTCGACATCAAACAGGGAACTGACCGAATGACATCAGGCATCGCCGATGTCTACTTGCAGAAGGATACGAACGAGGTCGAGCGCACAGTCGCGCAAAACAACGTCGTCATAATCCAGCCCGGCAAGCGCGGCACCGGAGATTGGTGCCAGTACACTAACATTGACGAGGTCGCGGTCCTGAAGGGCAACCCCGCCCATGTCGAAGACGCGGAACAGGGCACGACGGACGGGAACCGTCTGACGCTGTACCGGCGCGAGAACCGTGTAGTTGTTGATGACACGCGCGGGTCACAATCACCGGGTCGAGTGCGTTCGACGCACAAAGTTAACAAGAATCCTTAATCGGTTTAGAGCGGGGCTATCGCCCCGCTAGCCGGCGGGCATGGTTCGGAGTACCGACTTCAGTCGGCCTCTTGGGAAAAGAACCGGCTAAAGTCGGAACTCCAAACGTGAAACCAGCAACACAACCTGATTCGCGTCCTGACTCTCTTGGCCACTGGGGCCCGTACGGCGGGCGCTTTGTGCCTGAGACTTTAATGGCGCCGCTCGAAGAGCTGACGGCAGCGTATGAAGCTACGCGTGCTGACGAGAGTTTTCAGCGGGAACTCGATCTACTCTTGCGCGATTTTGCCGGGCGTCCCACTCCGCTTTTCCTTGCACGGCGTTTGACCGAACACGCCGGCGGCGCGCGCATCTATCTCAAGCGCGAAGATCTCCTGCACACCGGCGCGCACAAAATCAACAACACGCTGGGCCAGATTCTGTTGGCTCGCCGCATGGGCAAAGCACGAATCATCGCCGAGACCGGCGCGGGTCAGCATGGCGTGGCGACCGCGACGGTCTGCGCGCTGTTTGGCTTGGAATGCGTCGTCTACATGGGATCAGAGGACATGCGGCGGCAGGCCCTGAATGTCTTTCGCATGCAACTAATCGGCGCCGAGGTGCGCGAAGTTGATTCCGGATCGCGCACGCTGAAAGATGCGATTAACGAAGCCCTGCGCGATTGGGTGACCAATGTTGCCAACACTTATTATTTACTTGGGAGCGCGCTGGGCCCGCATCCTTATCCCGTGATGGTGCGCGATTTTCAAAGCGTTATCGGCTCGGAAACGCGCGAGCAAGTTCTGGAAAAGGAAGGTCGCTTGCCTGACTGTCTGATTGCCTGCGTGGGTGGCGGATCGAATTCCATCGGTTTGTTCTATCCATTTCTCACTGACGAGACCGTGCGCATGATTGGCGTCGAAGCCGGCGGCACGGGCAGCGAGTTAGGGCAACACGCAGCGCGGTTCAACGCGGCGGGTGGTGGTCGTCCGGGAGTTCTGCAGGGCACGATGAGCTACGTTTTGCAGGACGAATATGGACAGATTGCCACGACGCATTCGATCTCGGCTGGTCTCGATTATCCTTCGATTGGTCCGGAGCACGCGTTTCTACATGACGAGGGACGAGTCGAATACACCTCGGTTTCTGATGATGAGGCTTTGGAAGCTTTTCAAACTTTGTCGAAGTTGGAAGGGATTATTCCCGCTCTGGAATCCGCGCACGCGGTGGCGCACGCTTTGAAAGTTGCACGCGAGATGAAAAGTGATCAGATAGTAATTATTAATTTGTCGGGGCGCGGTGACAAGGATATAGACACCGTGCGTGAGAGCATGGCGCCCCGCTAGGGGCGAGATGTTTATAGAACGCTGGTGCTAGTTTCTTAAGAAGCCCCTTTAGGGGCGAAACATCCACATGCCGCTCCTACGGAACTCGGGTCTTTATTTGTGTCAGGAGCTATAAACATTTGGCTTGTGCGCCAAGCAAAGCTTGGTGTTTCTAACTGGGTGCAAGTCCCAGTCGAACAAGGTCTAACCAACCACTCGTACCGAGTGTTGCAGCCGTGAGGAGGTGGAGTCAACGCCGAACGTAACGGTTGAAGCGTACACAGGGAATCACGTAGGCCGTAAGGGAGACCGCACTTCCTGAAGCTTGATACAGCCTCGTTAATGTTAAAAGAGCAGACGGCGATGGTCTGAGCCTTCCAGAAGCCGAAACAGAGCAACCGCCAAGGGTGAGGTTGCCGAGGGTCTGCCGGGGTCGGGCAAGAGCGTGGCATGCGTGAAGAGAAACACCAAAGAACTTGGGAGGCCCAGATGGTGCCTGCGCGGGCAGGTAGGTGAAACCGACCAAAAGAAGGCGAGCCGAGGGTCATCTGGGAGTCAGACCAGCTCATAGTACTCAGCGAACGGGGGAGCCGTTCACAGGGGGAAGGGGCTGGCGTGGATACGAAGCCAGCAAAGGAAACACTGACCGGACATGAAGGAACGGACACCAGTGCAAACCTCCCTGTTGGGGCTAGCGAAGCAGGCCCAGAGCCATACGAGGTACCGGGTCGCCCTCGGTCTGCCTGCGGAAGCGAGTGTCTACGAAGAGCCCGGTGCGGGAAAACTGCACGCCGGGATCTGTGCGGGGGCTGTCGGGTAACTGGCAGTCCTACCGCGCTCGACGGAGCCGTTGAATGTCACGCATCGCTAAGACTTTTGGAAAGCTGAAAAGCAACAATCGCCGTGGTTTCATTCCATTCATCACCGCGGGCGATCCAGATCTTGAAACTACCCGGGAGTTGATCATTGAACTGGCCCGCGCCGGCGCCACCTTGATCGAACTGGGTGTGCCGTTCACCGATCCCATGGCCGACGGGCCGGTGATTCAACGTGCTTCTGAACGGGCGTTGCGTCACGGTTTCGGACTGGCTGAGATCTTGCAGATCGTAAGCGATGCGCGAAAACTAACTGACGTTCCGATCATTCTCTTCAGTTACTTCAATCCGTTGCTGCAGTTCTGTGTGAAAGAAAGAGCGGACGGGACGTCCGCGCTCCCAGTGTTCAAGTTTGAGATCCTTGCGCGCGAAGCGAAACAGGCCGGCGTCGACGGTGTTCTGGTCACCGATCTCGTACCCGAAGAAGCGAGCGAGTTTGCGGCTGTCTTACGAGCAAATGATCTCGATATGATTTTCCTGGTCGCGCCGACTTCTACGGATGAGCGGTTGCAGATGGTCGCCGAACGCGCGAGCGGGTTCATCTACGCAGTGTCGCGGGCCGGCGTCACCGGCGCGCGCGAGGAAATGAGCGCTGAAGCCGAGAAACTTATTCGGCGTGTGCGCAAGTTCTCAGAATTGCCGGTGGCGGTTGGTTTCGGCATTTCAAAACCCGAGCAGGTCGCTGATGTCTGGCGCTACGCCGACGCGGCCGTAGTTGGTTCGGCGATCGTTGCAGAGATCGAGCAGGCCAAGTCAGCTGCCGATGCGGTGTCCAGGGTGAGACAGTTCGCGCGGCATCTAATTTCGGGGTAGTTATTGCGCTTGATCGACAAAGCAGGCCGTGGGGATCGTTGCAACAGCAGCTAAGTAACGTTACTGGTTGAGCTTTTGAGATCCAACAAAACCCTATCGACGGAGTCGGCTTCTTAGAGTATTCTTACGCGTCATTTGCGAGCTATGAATAGACCGCAACGCCTCACCTTCGGGTAGCGCAGAGAGGGCTGCTGAGGCGCGCGATGGTTCATCAGACCCTCCCGAAATTCCTACTGTTTCATGCGTGAAATTCTGTTCCATTCTCGCGTGAGTTGTGTTATCCTCGCTCCCATCAAGCTGTGGGATGCCCCGAAACACAACTTAATCACCAGAAGAGGAGCAGAAGAAAGAGATGCCCGTTATGCCTGAAGATCGCATTGCAGAGCGCAGTCGCGCCATCGAAGCCGCGCTGCTCAACATTGAAAAGAGATTTGGCAAGGGATCGATCATGCGCCTAGGCGAGCGTGAGATTTCCGATATCCCGGCGATATCCACGACTTCTTTGTCGCTGGATGCGGCGGTTGGTGTCGGCGGCGTGCCGCGCGGTCGCATCTGCGAAATCTACGGACCGGAAAGTTCCGGTAAGACCACGCTCGCGCTGCATATCGTGGCGGAAGCTCAGAAGGCCGGCGGCGTGGCTGCCTACATCGACGCTGAGCACGCGATGGACGCCGATTATGCCGGGAAGCTGGGCGTGAACATCGACGACCTGCTGATTTCACAGCCTGACTCAGGCGAGCAGGCGCTGGAAATCGCAGAAGCTCTGGTGCGTTCGAATGGCGTCGATGTGATCGTGATTGATTCGGTAGCGGCACTCGTGCCGCGCGCCGAACTGGACGGAGAGATGGGTGACTCGCTGCCGGGTTTGCAGGCGCGTTTGATGTCGCAGGCGCTGCGCAAGCTGACGGCGATCGTGGCCCAGTCGAACACCTGTTTCATCTTCATCAATCAGATTCGCGAAAAGATTGGCGTGATGTTTGGTAATCCGGAAACGACCACTGGCGGACGGGCACTGAAGTTTTATGCGTCTTTGCGGCTCGACATCCGTCGCATCGGGGCCATCAAAGATGGCGATCGCGTGGTCGGCAATCGCACCAAGGTCAAAGTAGCAAAGAACAAAGTCGCGCCGCCAT
Organism: Pyrinomonadaceae bacterium; assembly: GCA_041497335.1. GTDB lineage: Bacteria > Acidobacteriota > Blastocatellia > Pyrinomonadales > Pyrinomonadaceae > UBA11740. The sequence goes on from JBGQGG010000005.1 coordinate 197,526, forward strand.
TCCGCGAGGCCGAGTTCGACATCATGTATGGCGAAGGCATTTCCCGCGAAGGCGACCTGCTGGACCTGGCTTCCAATAATCGCGTCGTGGAAAAAAGCGGCGCGTGGTTTTCTTACAAGGGTGAACGCCTGGGCCAGGGTCGCGAGAACGCCAAGCAGACTTTGAAAGATCAGCCTGAGGTGCTGAAGCGCATTGAAAATGACGTGAGGCGCGCCCTGGGTATGCGAGTGCGTGACGAAGAGGCGACGACGGAAGCGCCCGTCGAACAGAAGAAGGCTGCGGCAGCCGCGGCGGATAAGAAGTAAAAGTTGAGCAATGTCAAAGAAAGGAAGGAAGCACCGAAATATGCCGCAAGCGGTCGGGCCTTCGAATCCAAAGGTCGTGGCTCAACAGGCGCTGCCGCCCGATGATAAAGCTGCTCTTGATGATCTCCTGACCAAACTTGAAAAAGAGAGAGGTCGTCCAGCACTCATATATTGGACGACGCCTTTAGCTAAAATCTCAGTAGCAGCTGAGCTTCCCCTATTTGATCAGCTTCAAGCCTGTGGCAAACAACAGGCCATTGATCTCGTTTTGTTTACACAAGGAGGCGACACAGAGGCTCCTTGGCGAATCGTGAGCCTAATGAGGGAGTTTTGCAAAGAGTTCTCGGTTCTCCTTCCGCACAGAGCTTTGAGTTCGGGAACTTTGATCGCCATGGGCGCTGATAGAATTGTCATGACCCCATTGAGCGTGTTGGGGCCGATCGACCCCAGCCGGACGCATCCCTTATTGCCAAAACGGGAAGGCGCACCGGAACCGGAACCAATCTCCGTTCAGGACATGCGCCACGCGATGCAGTTTATTCGTGAAGCAGGTCCGAAAGAATCAGCCATCGCCTATACACCAGAGGCTATGGCCCAAATCTTCAACGCATTATTCGACAAGATTCACCCGCTTGCGATCGGAGCGATCGAGCAGAGCTATGCTCTAGCTAAGCTAATGGTTGGACCCTTCGGTGTGCTTAAACCTGGCCAGCAAGTAAAATTACACATAGCGTGGATGGATTCCTTGAGGTTGAAATTCCGCGCAGAGCAGGACGGTTTGATTGAGTCAAATTCAGAACTGAAGCGCCAGGGTGATACTTGGCAAACTTATTGACGGGACGATCTTCTCTGCTCTAAACGCCGCGCCTCGTCTTCGCCCGCTCGCTGGATTCTCTCAATTGGAGTCTCAATAATCGCTGTGTGTTGCCGATAAAACTCCGAATAGGGAACCGAACGAGAGTTTGACAAATGGCTCGCTGTTATCTCATGGCACACCTGGACGATGCCCCCGGCGGCTTGAGCCTCTGTTAAGGTCTTGGGCAGCATAATGTTCTTGGTCGGCCTCTTTTCTTTTTGTAGGACGCGCATTATTGCCTGCTCTCCTTTCGATGTCAATAGAGGATAGGGTGGTTGCGTGACGCGCATCACACGCGCGCGTGAGGGGCGGGGATCGGCCACGGTCAGTATCGCAACCCCAGGGCCGCTGAGTCAATATCGCGCTTTTTGTCCCCCTATCGCGCTGTTTTGTGCCTTTACAGCTCCTCGCATATCCACGCATAATCCGCGCGGCTTGATTTACGGTTTATGAGCGAAACGATTCTCATCAAAGGCGGGCGCATTGTGACGATGGACGCCAATAATTCCATCGTGCGCGGTGACCTGTTGGTTCGCGACGGGCGGATCGCAGACATTGGTGATCATGTTGATGCCGACGCGAGCGACGTGATCGAGGCCGGCGGTTGCGCGGTGCTGCCGGGTTTCGTTCAGACGCACTTGCATCTTTGCCAGACGTTGTTTCGCGGAGCGGCGGACGATCTTTCGTTGATCGATTGGCTGAAAAAGCGCGTGTGGCCAATGGAAGCCGCGCATACGGTGGAGTCAATTCGCGCTGCGGCCAGACTGGGCATTGCCGAACTTATCAAAGGCGGCACTACCTGCGCGCTGACAATGGAAACCGTGCGGCACACCGAAGAAGTTCTGCGCGTGGTCGAAGAAACCGGGTTCCGGGCCAACGTCGGCAAGTGCATGATGGATAAAGGCGACGGCGCCCCTGACGGGTTATGCGAAGAGACAGGCGAATCGATTCGCGAGTCTGTAGCGCTGATTGAGAAATGGCACGGCCGCGCTAATGGCCGCGTGCGCTGTTGTTTCGCGCCGCGCTTCGCAATTAGCTGCACCCGTGAACTGTTGAGTGAAGTCTCCGAACTTTCGCGGAAGCATCAGGTGATGATTCATACGCACGCTTCTGAAAACAAGAACGAATGTGTGATGGTCGAAAGCGAGACTGGCCGGCGCAATGTTGCCTATCTTGATTCACTGGGAATATCGGGCGCGCATGTCCTGCTCGCACACTGTGTTCACCTGGACGAGGAAGAGATGGAAACGCTCGCGCGGACAAAGACCAACGTGGCGCACTGTCCCTCGTCGAATTTGAAACTCGGATCAGGCGTCGCGCGCATAACCGAAATGTTGTCGAGGGGGATCTCAGTTTCCCTGGGTGCGGACGGAGCGGCCTGCAACAACCGGCTCGACATGTTTACAGAGATGCGTACTGCCGCTTTGTTACAGAAGGCTTTTCACGGGCCGGAAGCTCTGCCTGCCATTCGCGCTTTGCGCATGGCTACGATCGATGGGGCACGGGCCCTGGGCCTGGAAAAGGAAATCGGTAGTTTGGAAACAGGCAAGCGCGCCGACGTGATTGTGGTTGATCTCGATCAACCACATTCGAGTCCCCGGCATGATGATCTTGTTTCGGCTCTGGTTTACTCAGCCCTCGCCTCAGACGTGCGGACGACCATAATTGACGGGCAGATCGTGATGCGCAACGGCGAGTTGCTGACAATGAATGAAGCCGTCGTGATTGACGAGGCAAATCGCGAAGCGGAAGCCTTGGCCGAACGCGCGGGTATCTCTGTTTAGAGGCGGGCTACTGCCCGCCAGGTATTGCTCGATGAGATCGGCGGGCGATAGCCCGCCTCTAAACGTTTGCTGCTAACAGATGCCTATGACATGTCCGGACCAACACTAACACTTCCAGCCTTCGCTAAGATCAATCTGAGCTTGCGCGTTCTTGGCAGGCGCTCGGATGGCTACCACGAACTCAGCACTGTCTTTCAAACAATCAGCCTCCACGACACGATTACGCTAACGGTCACGGACAGTCCAGAAGTCGTCTTGTCGTGCGACGATCACTCGCTGCCGACGTGCGCCGACAATATCGTGTGTCGCGCGGCGAAAGCTTTTCAGGCCCGCTTTGCACCGGACAAAGGTGTTCGTATTCGTCTGGAAAAGCGAATTCCCACGCAGGCCGGCTTGGGCGGCGGTTCTTCCGATGGGGCCGTGACGCTACTGGGACTGGCATATCTATGGCGGGCGGATGCGAAAGGCGAGGAATTGCTGGAAATTGGTGGTAGTCTGGGCGCGGACGTGCCCTTCTTCCTGTTTGGTGGCGCCGCACGGGGCACTGGCATCGGTAAGGACTTAGCGCCGCTCAACGACATCCCAGACAAGTTCTTGCTGGTGGTGAAGCCTAACGCGAGCATTTCCACATCAGAAGCTTACCGATCGCTCAATGCTCGTTCCTTGACAACCGTGGAAGCCAAAACTATTCTTTCTAGTTCGGAATGGAGCGGAGTTTCTTACAGTTTCGACTCTGAAGCCCTTCAAAACGATCTCGAGCCGGTTGCGTTTGAACTTGAACCGGAGATCAAACGGGCGAAAGTCGCTCTGATGAAGGTCGGCGCGCCGGCGGCGTTGCTTGCGGGAAGCGGCTCGGCGGTGTTTGGGATTTTTGACAGCGGGGATGCGCAAGAACGCGCCATTCAGGCGATTGAACTCGAGGCTGGTTGGCGCGTCTTTCCTTGTAGAACGGTTGGACACAACCACTATCGAAGCGCGATGGGAGTGGCGGGCGAAATCTTCGCGCGATGCTTTGGCCGATAATCGGGGCCAATGATGCTGGGGCGTCGCCAAGTGGTAAGGCACCGGTCTTTGGATCCGGCATTCGTAGGTTCGAATCCTTCCGCCCCAGCCAACTTTTTCACAGTGATGAGTCATGAGTGATGAGTCATGAGAGACTCTCATCACGCAATACTCATCACTCATCACTGAGTGAATGAGCACCACCGGCGGCATCAAGATCTTTTCGGGCACTGCCCACCGGGCGCTTGCCGAAGAAATTTGTCAGGAGCTTTGTTGCGATCTGGGAAAGGCGACGGCAGCGCGCTTTTCGGACGGCGAGTTTAATTTTCAGGTTGAAGAAAATGTTCGCGGTGGCGATGTCTTCATCGTGCAGCCGACATGCCCGCCGACCGACGCCTACTTGATGGAGCTGCTGGTGATGCTCGACGCGTTTCGTCGTTCATCAGCCGGACGTCTTACCGCGGTGCTGCCGTACTACGGTTACGGCCGGTCTGATAAGAAAGATCGGCCGCGGGTGCCGATTGCGGCGAAGATGGTCGCGAATCTACTGACGACCGCCGGCGCCGATCGCATCGTGACAATGGATCTGCACGCAGCGCAGATTCAGGGGTTCTTTGATATTCCGGTAGATCACTTGTACGCAGCGCCGGTCATGATTCGTTACTATCAGGAGCGGCCGCTCGAGAATCTTACCGTGGTGGCTCCGGACACTGGCGGTGCGGAACGTGCCCGCGCCTATGCCAAGCGGCTGGATGCCGAACTGGCACTTTGCGACAAGCGTCGTGACAAGCCCAACGTTGCCGAGGTGATGAATGTCGTGGGCGACGTCGAAGGCCGAAGTTGTTTGATAGTTGACGACATGTGCGATACCGGCGGATCTCTGACAAAGGTTTCGGCAGCTTTGAAGACAGCCGGGGCGGCCCGGGTCGATGCCTGCTTCACGCACCCGATTCTGTCTGGACGCGCGGCCCAGCACCTGGCAAACTCGGGCATTGAGCAGATTGTAGTGACGAACACGATTCCGCTGAATTCAAAGGCGGCGGAATTGAAGAACATCAAAGTCTTGAGCATTGCGCCTCTTTTGGCGAAAGCGATCAAGTCGATCCATGAAGAGACCAGCGTCTCTTCGCTCTTTGTATGAGGACCGGGTCCGATGGCCCAGTCAAACGAAGGGCAAACACTGAAAGCTAAGTAGCCGTCAGCCCTCAGCTTTCAGCAAAACATTTGAGTACAAGCTGTAGCACAGACTTCGGTCTGCGTTGCTGCAGCGATAATCACAGACCGAAAGTCTGTGCCACAGAGGACATTCCGGGAGAGCAATCATGGCGGAGAAAAAAGACATTGTGGTGCGCGCCGTGCGGCGCGAAGGTCGGGGGAAAAATGACGCGCGCCGGGCGCGGCGCGACGGCCTGGTGCCCGTGACGATGTACGGCGGCGAGGGCGAGGCTGTCTCGGCGCTGGCGCAGTTGCGCGACCTGGCCGCAATCCTGCGGTCCGATACAGGACGTAACACGATCTTCACGCTCGAAGTCGAAGGCGTCGAAGCCACCGAGGTGATGTTTGCCGATCGCCAGATTGATCCTGTGCGCATGCGCTTGATTCATGCCGATTTCAAGCGGCTGGTAAAAGGCGAGAAGATTGAAGCGACCGTGCCGCTGCGTTTGGTCGGAGAACCGATTGGGGTGCGCGAGCAGTTGGGCGTGCTGGAGCAGATCATTCGCAACGTCGAGATTCGCTGCGAGCCGCGCGATATTCCGGAGGCCCTGGAAGTTGACGTGACGAACCTCGGAGTTCATGACGTCCTGCGCGTGTCCGACATTCCCACAAGCGAAGGCGTTGAAATTCTGGAACCACCCGATACGGTGATTGCGACGATAAGCGTCATCAAGGAAGAGCCGGTGGCCGTAGTGCCGGTGGAAGGCGAGGCGCCAACCGAGCCCGAAGTCATCGGCAAGGGCAAGAAGGAAGAGGAAGGCGAAGGCCCGGCCGAGGAAGAGAAGAAGGAGAAGTAAAGAGCATTGTCGATTTCCGAATGCCAATTGCCGATTGCTTTTCTCAACCTGGTCGCAAGTAGTCATTGGAGGTCAGTCTTAGAATTAGCAGGGCAAGTTTCAATGGGCAATCGGCAATTGAAAATCGGAAATGCATCTAATCGTAGGACTCGGTAATCCAGGCAGGGAATACGAGTGGTCACGGCACAATGTTGGCTTCATGCTCATTGACAGGTTGGCCGCTGACGCAGGCGTGACGGTAAAGCGTCGTGACTGTCGTTCGCTGTTGGGCGCGGCGGTCGTCGAAGGCGAGCGGGTAAGGCTGGTAAAACCACAGACCTTTATGAATTTGAGCGGCGAAGCGGTCGCCTGTCTGATCGCTAAAGCTGACCTGGATGAAGTTGGTCGGTCGTTAATTGTAATCAGTGACGACCTGGCGTTGCCGTTCGGAACAATTCGTTTGCGCGCGCGCGGCAGCGCCGGTGGGCACAACGGATTGAAGTCGATCATCGCCCTTCTGGGAACGCACGAGTTCGTTCGGCTGCGGATCGGAATTCAGCCGGAGCATCCGGTCAGCGATGCAGAGAAGTTTGTCCTGGACGAATTTGCGTCAGCGGAAAAACGCGCATTGAAAGAAATTCTGGAGCGTAGCGCCGACGCGGTGCGCTCGGTTTTGCGAGATGGCATTGCGAAGGCGATGTCGCTGTACAACTGATTTTAGATTTCAAATTTGCGATTTGAAATCCGGGTTCAGGTTCCTGGTTTGGAAGAGCGGTTTGACGCAAACAAGAACCAAAGAACTCTTAGTTTGAGATTGGAACTTTCAAATCTCAGAGGAGGCAACTTGGCGGAAAAAAGAACTTACGAAGTGGTTTTTATCATTGACCCGGGAGCGGGCGACGATGAAGTGATGCGGCTCAGCGAAGGGGTGCAGAAGATCATCACCGGACAGGGCGGCAGCATTACCAAGACCGAAGTCATGGGGCGGCGGCAGCTCGCCTACGAAATCAATCACAAGAAGGACGGCACCTACGTGCTTCTGGAAGTCGAAGGGTCGGGCGGCGAGATCGCCGAGCTTGAACGCCGCATGCGCGTTAACGATCAGATTCTTCGCTATATGACGATTCGGGTAGACGAGGACCGCCGGCGCGCGGACAAACTTAAAGACCGGCGCGCCCGCAAAGCAGCTCGACGGACTGGAGCGAAGAACAAGGTGAGCAGTTCCGCGTCCAATTCCGCGAGTGGTGGTGACGAAGCTTAAGGAAAGCTGTCGCTAACAACATCGTCAATTTAGCCTTTGGCCCCGCCTGGAGACGGGCTTCGAGGGTGGGCGATGGAAAGAAGGGGATGTCGATAGAAGGGAACAAATCATGTCATCAAACTACGAAGACCGCGATAGGGACTACGGATTCGAGCGCGAATACGAAAGAGCGATGCCCGGACGCGGCGGCGCGCGCCGCATGCAACGGCGAAAGATTTGCCGCTTCTGCATCGAGAAGGTCGATCTGATCGACTTCAAGGATGTGAAGCTCCTGCAATCTTATATTCCTGAACGCGGCAAGATCCTGCCACGGCGTATTTCAGGCGTGTGCGCCGCCCACCAGCGCATGCTGGCGGAAGCAATCAAGCGCGCGCGGAACATCGCGCTGCTGCCCTATGCAGCTGATTGAAAGCTAGTGGCACAGACTTCAGTCTGTGATTCGTCGTCGTTAAGCCACAGACTGAAGTCTCCGGCCACAGTGATTCAAAGGAGTTCATACAATGGCACATAAACAAGTTCTATTACGCGAAGACATCGATAATCTGGGGGCCCGCGGCGAGATTGTGCGCGTCAAGGCGGGTTACGCGCGAAACTATTTGCTGCCCAGGAACCTTGCGGTCGAAGCCACCGCCAACAACGTCCGGCAAATCGAGGGTGAGCGCGCGGCGCTGGCAAAGCGCGAGGCGAAGGAGCGCTCGTCGGCGGAATTGCAGGCTGATCAGTTGCGCAACCTGTCGTTGAAGTTCGAACGGAAAGTCGGTGAAGCCAGCGTGCTCTACGGTTCCGTGACGTCGATGGACATTGCCCATGCGCTGAAAGATCAGGGCTACGAAATCGATCGACGGCGCATAGTCTTGCGCGAACCGATTAAGCGATTCGGTAATTACACCGTGCCCGTGCGTTTGCATCGCGACGTTACCGTCGAATTGCCCGTGAGCGTTTTGGGCGAAGGTGGCGTGGAAGTTAACGTCGCGGCGCTGGAAGCAGAAGCCGGTGTGGAGAGTACGGCCCCGGAAGCGCCCACAGTCACCGAGTCATCTGTGGAAGCAGAGAACTAGAATCGCGATCACTCAGCGAGCCTGCGGAGCGGGCGGTGAACATATTGAGCATTTACAGGAGAGGAGCCTCCCATGAATCAAGAAAACTGACTACCAGTGTCAAATCTCGTATGCCGGAGATGCGACGTGTTATTGCACGTAACAGCAACTGAGAAGCGACCTGTTACCGAGTTCTACGCCGTTCATCCGAAGGGAATTTGTCCGCTCAGCTCCGACTGGATAAGACTTGATTCCAAAGGTCGCGTGACGGAGGAGATATCCAAAGGAACGGATCGGTCGTAAGACAGTCGGACTCTGAACGTCATAACTTTTTCAAACCAGCGATCCAACTTGATGACTGTCGCCGCTGATGGTCGGTTGAAGATTAGTTGTGCGAAGTTTTTCAATCACGCTGGCGGAGCAAGCTCACATCGAGTTTCATAGTCACGACTGGCAGCACGTTGCCGATGTTGTTGAGAAACTGCTAAGAAAGGTTCCCGTTGATTCCAATATTTCTCTGTGTCCACAAAAATAAATCCAACCAAAGTCGAAAAAAGCTAGCCTAAAGTTTTCCGAGTGAGTAACCTTTGCCTTTCTCTTCCTAATCTAACCGTCAATAGTCTTTACGAAATATGGCAACGCCAAATCCCATTCGCGATCCGCTTCTCGAACGTCCCTTACCGAGTAGCCCTGACACTGAGCGCGCGATATTGGGTTCAATCCTTCTTGATAATTCGCTGATCGCACAGGCCATTGAGTTATTGAAGCCCGAAAATTTCTATGTACCATCTCACCGGCGCATTTTTATGGCGATGATAGCTCTGTTCGAACGTGGCTCAGAGATTAATCCCGTTTTGATCGGCGAAGAACTGCGTCGGGACAACTCCCTTGAGACTGCGGGAGGCATGCTCTTCTTAAGCCACTTGCCGTTTGGCCTTCCTCGGGTAACAAGTCTCGTTCAATACGCGAAAGTTGTCCGCGGAAAGTCTCTGCTGCGCCAACTGGTTAAGGTCGCCAACAAAATAACGGCCGAGGCGCTGGAGGAAGAAGACGAGCCGCAACACATCCTGGATCACGCCGAGCAATCGATCTTTGCGCTCGCCGATGAGCGTATTCGTCAGGGCTTCGAGCATATCAAGCATCCGGCTGAGCGCGTGCTGGAGAAGGCCGAAGCGGTCGAGCATCGCGACCTGGTGGTAACTGGCGTGCCTACGGGATTTCGCGCACTTGACTCGCTGACTTCAGGCTTCCAGAAGCAGGATTTAGTGGTAATCGCAGGACGGCCTTCGATGGGCAAAACCAGCCTGGCGCTGACGCTGGCCCAGCATGCGGCCATTGAAAGTAAGGCGGTCGTCGGAGTCTTCTCGCTGGAAATGTCGGCCGAGTCGCTGGCGATGCGCATGCTTTGTTCCGAGGCCAACGTCGACGCGCAAAAGTTTCGCAGCGGTTTTCTTTCAAATGAAGAGTGGTCGCGGCTTGGCAAAGCGCTCGGCAAGCTCTCAGAGGCGCGCATCTTCATCGATGACACTCCGGCAATCTCGGTGCTCGAGATGCGGGCCAAGGCGCGCCGTTTAGCTACCGAGCAGAAGCAGCTCGACATGATCGTGGTTGATTACCTGCAACTGATGTCCGGCTCGACGCGCCGTTTCGAGTCGCGCCAGCAGGAAGTTTCGCAGATCTCGCGTGAGCTGAAAGCCCTGGCTAAGGAACTGAACGTGCCGATGGTGGCATTGTCACAGTTGTCGCGCGCGCCTGAGAACCGCACCGACCACCGCCCGCAATTGGCTGACCTGCGCGAGTCGGGGGCGATCGAACAGGACGCCGACGTGGTGGCGTTCATCTATCGTGAAGAGCAGTACCACAAGACCGATGAGAATCGAAACATCGCCGAATTGATCGTCGCCAAACAACGCAACGGTCCCACCGACACTGTCTATCTGGCGTTCCTGAATCAGTTCGCCAGATTTGCAGACCTCGACAGAGACGCGCTCGGTGCTTATCTGGGCAGGTTCGACCGCTCGAAGGGCTCGCCTCGCATCGCCCGCGGCGACGAGTTCTAGTCAACGCTATTGCCAATCGAGAAATTTGGAGTGCGCCGCCGATGGCGGCGCTTTGGATTTGTGCTTCCCCTCTCCCATTGGGAGTGGGGTCAGGGAGAGGGACTGGTGCGCGCCGTACAAACCTCCCCAAGCCCCAAAGGGAGGAGCTGCCGGAGCTTTTCGGTTTGCGCCGATCTGTGTTTGACTGTTAGACCAAATTCAACGATGACGACAAGAGAAGACAGCACTGCTCGGCGTCCAACCTGGGCTGAGATCGATCTCAATGCGCTCGCAGGCAACCTGCGCGTGATTCGCGAACACGTCGGTCGCGAGCAAAACGTGATGGCCGCCGTGAAGGCAGACGCGTACGGTCACGGGGCAGTGCCCTGCGCGCTGCGTTTGGAGGCGGAGGGCATCGACTGGTTCGGCGTCGCCCTGCCGGAAGAAGGAATCGCCTTGAGAGCCGCCGGAATTACCCGGCCAATTCTTTGTCTTGGTGGATTTTGGGAAGGTCAGCAAGATGCTTGCTTGCAGCAGAACCTAACACCAGTCGTCTACCGGCTCGACATGATTGAATCGCTCGATCGCGCCGCCCGGGACGCCGGTGTTGTCGCCGATGTTCACGTTAAGATCGATACGGGTATGGGCCGATTGGGAGTCCGCAGCGATGACGTTCCGCAGTTCTGTGAGGCGCTGTCGCGTTTTCGACACATTCGTGTTGACGGTCTGATGACGCACCTGGCGGCTGCCGATGATCCTGCCCGGGAGAATTTCACGCGAGGCCAGTTGGAACGATTTGAACCAGCGGTCAAAGTGTTTCGCGAGCGCGGTTTTTCGCCGTCTTACATTCACGCCGCTAACTCAGCCGCGGCCTTTGCATATCCACAGGCGAGAGGAAACATGGTGCGCCCCGGTGGAACTCTCTACGGATTCTCTCGCGACGTGCTGCCGCCGCAAATTGAAAGTCCGCCACTGCGGCCGGTGATGTCATTGCGCTCGCGCATAATGCTTTTGAAGGATATCGGCAAAGGCGAGAAGCTCGGTTACGGGTGCAGTTTTGAGACCAGTCGCTCATCGTTGATTGCTACCGTTCCAATTGGTTACGACGATGGTTACCGGCGGGCGCTGTCGAATCGTGGCCGCGTTATCGTGCAGGGAGAATTCGCGCCGGTAGTCGGCCGCGTCTCGATGGACTTGACCCTGGTTGATGTTACGGATGTTCCGGGAGTGTCGCTTGATGATCAGGTGACCCTAATCGGACGGGACGGCGACCGCTCGATTACGGCTGAAGAGGTGGCGGAAACAGCCGGAACGATCTCTTACGAGATCACCTGCGGTATCAGCGGTCGCGTTCCCAGAATTTACCGTTGACAACTCCGAAGCATCTGGCGAGCTTTCCCTGGGTGCCGCGCGTCTATCTTGAACCTAAGACCGGGTAAATGGGTCGGCACCATCACCCAGCTTGCAAGCAGGTGCGCTAATTAGTTGAAGCCTTAACATTCCAACGCCAATGTTGCAAAAACATTGACGAGAGCGACGAATCTGGCATATCGTCCCAACCGCCAATAAGGGAAATTAGCAGACTGGTCCTCAGAGCCTCCGCTCGCGCTCCTACTTGACCAGCCAAAGTGCTTGCAGTCTTATCATCACCGGCTGAACAAGCGCGGACTTATTTGACGGCTGTTATCGCCTTGCTCGCAGGCAGAACAGGAGTGAACTCACCATGCCAAACGCCCAACAAGACTATCCCCTCACGCTCGCCGAAGTTCTCTTCGAAGAACTTGAAGCCACGGATGGAGTCATGCCTCCCATTCCCGGTAATCAGTGGCGGGAAATTGAAGAAGGAATTAAGGAGATCCGGGCGGTGGCCACCGGTTCGCCAGATTCAATTGCCGCCTCAAACGTAGATCCATTCGACTTGATCTGGAAACGCAGGACCGAACTCAGCTCAAGGCTCGTCCCGAAGATTTATCAACTGATTCATAAGTTGCCGGAAGCGCGTTCGGCGCTGTGTCTTTCGGGCGGCGGCATTCGCAGCGCGACCTTCAACCTCGGCCTGCTGCAAGGGTTGGCGCGAAATGGGCAGTTGGGTGAATTCAATTATCTCTCGACAGTGTCTGGTGGCGGCTTTATTGGCAGTTGGTTAACGGCTTGGATCTACCGCGCAGGGACTAACGCAATCAGTGAATTGGGCCGCCCTCGGCCTGTGAGTGCTAAAGGGGAGCCAACACCACTGCAACCGGAGCCTAAGCCGGTCGACAATCTGCGCGTTTACAGTAACTATCTAACGCCCAAGAAAGGTTTGCTGTCTGCCGATACCTGGACTCTGATTGCAGTCTATCTCCGCAATTTGCTTTTGAACTGGTTAGTCTTCCTGCCGGCGATCATGACAGCCCTGATGCTGCCCCGAATTTGGGCTGCACTGGTCAGTGACGTTGAGACCGCGCGACACCCATCGCTCTATCTGGTAGTGGGAATTCTGGGCGTGGTTGCCGGGGGCGTTAGTCTCGTTGGCATTATGCGAAATCTGCCCAGCATAGGAAACAAGAACTGGAGAACAGGAACGATTCTGGCGGTAGTCGTCGTACCGCTGTGCCTGATGGCAATGCTCCTGTGTATCTACTGGCTCGGTATCAAGCAAGAACCATCGCTGGCGAATCTACAGATCAGCAGCAGATTCTGGGAACCGTTCCTGAAAGATATTGGCGCAGTGTGGCAGGGTAACAGACCCGGCTGGCCCAGTTTTGTGCTAATCGGGGCGCTGATACCGGGTGGTCCGCTGTTGGTGCTTTCATTGAAGCAGCGCAACGCCGGCGTCGCCGCGCGGGTCGTCTCGGTGCTGCTGGTGATCGCGGCTGGAGCAGTGACCGGCATCCTGACTTACGTTGGGGTTCACGCGGAACTCGTCAGGCGTCTGGCGGTGCTGTGTGGCGTTAGGTATGACCAGATGTTTGCATGCCTGGCGGTGCCAGCCATTATGATCGTGCTACTGATTGGCGGCACGCTGGTGGCGGGCTTCAGCAGCAGGTTTTCGAAAGCTGAGGATCAGGAGTGGTGGGCTCGCTGCGGGGGGTGGTCGCTGATCATCATCATAGTTTGGTTGGTCGTAAGCCCGCTGGTGATGTTCGGGCCGATGTTTTTGGTTGACCTGCGTGGCTTGTTCAGTGGTAAAAATTTCGGCACGACAAAGTCAATCATCGCAACTGTGGTGGGCATCGTTTCGGGGGCCATAACTCTATTTGGCGGGTTTAGCTCAAAGACGCCGGCTAACAAAGAAGTAGAGTCGAGTGATTTCAAGGCGAAGATCCTGGGCCTGGCCACGAGCGCTGCCGCGGCAATCTTTGCGCTCTTCATTATCATCCTGCTGGTCTGGCTTACGGATTGGTTGCTGTTTGGACTAGCCAGGGCCCTGCGGGTACCCCTCCCGCCCGCCGGGAAGTTCCTGGAGGCACTCAGACTTTTGCCGGTATGGCTCCAGGTGGTGACCGCCGGCGCGCTGTTTGTCCTTGCTGCCGTTACCGGATACTTGATTAACACGAATCGTTTCTCGTTACATTATTACTGGCGCAATCGAATTGTCCGGGCTTATCTCGGCGCGTCTAACCCCGCCCGTGACGACTCGCGTGACGAAACCAGGGTCGCCAACAACTTCACAGAGTTTGCCGAGAGCGATTCAATCCGGATGAGTGAGATAGCAAGTTCAGGAGTGAAGAAGTTGTATCACGTTATCAACATCGCCCTGAATCTCGCGGGTGGTGAAAAGCTCGAATGGCAAGATCGCAAGTGCGAATCTTTCACTATCTCGCCCCTGCACTGCGGCAGCTACTGGCTGGGATACCGCAGATCGAAAGATTACGGTCGAGGCACGCAAAGGAATATCAAACCCGATGCGAAGACAGGCATTTCCCTCGGCACAGCTGTAGCCATCTCGGGCGCAGCCGCCAGTCCCAACATGGGCTACATGATGACCTCGCCCATAGCTCGCTTTCTGATGACCTTGTTCAATGTGCGACTAGGGTTTTGGCTCGGCAATCCAGGTTTGAAAGGTGGCGGGGACAAGCCAACTTTCCAGCGCGATTCGCCCACTCAATCTGTACGTCCGATCGTTGCCGAGGCTTTAGGAATGACCAATGCACGGAGCCCCTACGTTTATCTCTCGGATGGTGGGCACTTCGAAAACCTCGGCTTGTATGAAATGGCGCTGCGGCGCTGTCGTCTAATCGTGGTGAGCGACGCCAGCACGGATCCTGCTTACGCTTTCGAATCGTTGGCAATGGCAATCCGGCAAATCCGCGTAGATTTTGGCGTGCCGATCGATATGCAGAAGATGAGTTTTGGCAATGCGCCCGACCCGGACCACAACTATTGCGCGATCGGGAAGATCCGATATTCATGCGTGGATAAGCCATCCGATGCTGAAGAGGATAGCGCTTATGATGGTTATCTTGTTTATATTAAGCCTTCGCTGATCGACGATGAACCGCGCGATGTGCTCAACTATCATCAGGCGAATCCTTCATTTCCGGAAGAAACGATCGTAGATCAGTGGTTTAGCGAATCTCAATTTGAAAGCTACCGGATGCTTGGAAGTCATATGATCGAAAAGATCTGTGAGGAACGCGGGATGACAGCGACCGGCCCGCTGGATAAGTTTAGAAAACAGGCGGAAGCTCACATCACTCGCAAACCAAGACGCTAGTTTGGAGTGCCGCCTTTAGGCGGAATGTCCGGATCAAAAGCCGCCTAAAGGCGGGACTCCGAACAGCGAATTGCTAATCAGACGCAGAAGAGCGTGGGCCCTGCGGTGCCAATGGGCGCGCCTTTCTTTAAGCGTGAGTTGGTTTTGAAATCCGCCAACCGATAAGTCCGCAGGATTGACAGTCGCATGCCAACTTCAATATTGTCCCGCCTCGAAACATCGATCGTTTCGTAAGAACCTGAGCAATGACCACCGGCCTTTACCGTTGCACCAAGACCAATGGAACCTGAAAAGCTGATCATTGGCGTCAACGACCGCGAGAGTGTGACGGCGCTGCTGTATCCGGCATCGAAGCGCGAGCGGGCGGGTGTGACGGCGGTGTTGGGCCACGGCGCCGGCGCGAACCAGATGAGTTCCTTCATGCGCATGGCCGCTGCCGGTCTTGCGGCGCGCGGAATCGACGCGATGACTTTCAACTTTCTTTACACAGAGCAGGGGCGCAAACTCCCCGATCCCAAAGCGCGTCTTGAATCCTGCTACCTGGCCGTGATCGGTGCGGCGCTGCGGCAGCGGAAGTTGAAAGAGAATCGTCTGGTGATTGGCGGCAAATCGATGGGCGGGCGAATCGCGTCGCAGGTTGCGGCGGCGGATGGCAAGGGCATCGCGGGCCTGGTGTTCCTTGGCTATCCGCTGCATCCGCCGGGTAAGCCTGATAAGCTGCGCGCAGAACATTTGCAGGACATTCACGCGCCGATGCTGTTCGTACAGGGCGCGCGCGATGCGTTCGGGACCGAGGAAGAAATCCGCGCGGTGATCAAGAAGCTGCGCTTGCAGGCGACGCTATACCCGGTCGAGGGCGGTGATCATTCTTTTAAGGTTCCCAAGCGCCTCGGCGTGCCGCAGGAGACGATTCTCGAAACGATAATGGACAAGGTCGCAGAGTGGACGAGCGGGCTTTGACGTTATCCCCTTTCTCCCTCTGGGACGCTCTGAAGCGCCGGGGAAGAGGGCGTAGAGGCGAACATGCTTGGGCTTTGGAGTTTTCTCCTTCCCCAAGGGGGAGAGGCATGGCTTTACGAAAAGTAAACGACTCACCATTCGATCCTTCACTCCGGCACGGTCACAGTCTAAAGCACGGCCGTCCCTTCAAGCAGTTTGCCTGCATGAAGACCGCTCGTCGCTGTGTTGCGAGATGCCGAGCGAACCTGAGTATCCGAGCAGAATTGGGTCTGTGAGCGTGGGACCCGTCGTGGAGATCACGTCCTCGCTGATCATTGGGTGGATCATTGAGCCGCGCCGAGCTTCAACGGGTAATCACCGATTGCCTGGCAGGGTCTCAACTCGACTTCCGTCTTTGCCGCCTCGGCCTCACGTCGTAGTTTGGCTCGCGTTATGGGATCCCAAGCGGCAGGTCGCGGCGCGGCATCCGACTCGGCTGGCGGTTCCACACGGGAAACGATGAAGTAACGACCGGGAGCGAGGTTCGTAAACTTAAAGCTGCCATCGCTGTTTACGGTTGTCTCACTGTAACGAAGAATGTTGTTCGCCTGCTCGCGGTTCGCTGGAACAAGGTGCACACGCAAGCCCGCTGGAATCGCCGTTCCTTCCGGCGTCACGACAACACGTCCTCGCAAGCCGGCCGCATCCTGCCCTACCATGATCGAGACGCCGCTAAGTCGTTCACCGGACTTGATGGTGACGACACCTTGCCAGGCGTTACTTTGGCTCGGCTTTGCGGCGGATGATGGTTGCGCCGGCGGTGCCGCGGTCGCCGCCAGGTTGATGGCGCGAACGTACCATGCTTCGGTCGGCAGTTTGATTTCGAATCGATATCTCCCGGCTTCGAGATTGCGCATAGTGAACTCGCCTTTGGCATTCATGGTTCCACCAAACCCGGCAAACATTGAAGTCATCACTTGACTGCCGCTTTTCTTCGGCTCGTCGCGGGGCGCGTTGACAAGCGCTTCGATTAGTTGGGATGCGCGCCGGTCGCATTTGTCTTCGGGCTTGATCGGATCGAGCGTCATTGTTCCGGCGATGGATGCAAGTGATGCCAGAGTCAGCTCGATTCCGGTCACATCACCGCCGCGCACGGTAACACGCTTGGTCGCTACCAACGCGGCGTCGTTCTGGCCGGGCGACTGGAAGCCGGCGAACAGATCATATTCGCCATCGGCGACGCCGTGGAAGCTGAACACGCGGCGTTGGTCCACGGTGCTCGCAATCGTCAACGAGAGGATCGATTGCGTGGCCGCGTGCGACAGCGTGATGGCGATGGCGCCAGTTGCCGCGCTGGCATCGACTGTGCCCAGGACAACGCCGCTGATCGAATGCCCTTCTGCGCCCCGGTACTTAATGTCGATGCCGGTCGTCGCGTCACCGCTGCGCACGGAGACTGGAACGGCAGTATCGCGAGTAGAAGATGGATAGTAAGTCGGAACGTCGAGATCAAAGCCGCTCGGGGCGAACAGACCAAACTGTCCGCTGCCTCCGGCATTGACTGTGTACTGTCCCGGCAGCAGACCGTAGATTCTGTAGATGCCCCGGTCGTCACTTTCCGCCAGACTGCCTCCGCCCAGGGAGTCTGTGACAGAGGACGAAAGGCCGTTCACGAGCGAAGCGTGTACCGGGACGCCGACTACGGGATCTCCCTTCGAATTCGTCACCGTGCCTGTAATCACTCCGCCCTTGATCATCGTGATCTTCAACTGTGCGCCGATCAAATGGCGGGGCCACTGGCTCGGATCGCCCGTGGCCAGTGATTCATCAATGTAGCCAGGAGCGATCGCGATAACTACGTAGGCGGCCGGCGGCAGATCATCGAAAACGAACCGTCCTTCGGAATCCACGCGCCCCGGTTTTGCCGCAGGCGCGCCCGTGACGGCTTGTGCTATGAGGGTCGCGTTAGTGACCGGCCGGCCGTCGTCAGAAACTACGCGGCCTTTGATCGTTCCGGTGGCGGGCGATACGAGAGTGCTCTCGTTAACGCCGGGTTTCTGAACAGGCGCTGTTTCCGGTGACGCTGCCGGCTTGGCGGTAGTTTGCGACTGGGCCAGCGCGGGAACGACGTTGCCGGGCATGGCGAACATCGCTAGTAAAAGCAACACCAACAAAAATGCACCGGCGCAGCGATGACGATCAACGCGCCGCATTACACCGGGGGCGCCGAATGACCTGGAAAGTGTCTTCACTATGGTGCTGCCTTCTTAGCGGCGAGGTTTACGACAAGGATCACCTGAACCTGGCCGCTCTCGACATTGACCGTTCGCGTTACCGGTTCGAACGCATGAGCTGGCATTCGATCGGGCCCGATCGCGCCAACTGATAATTCATAAGTGCCGGGCGGAATATTTTCCGCGAGGAAATGGCCGCGCGCGTCCACCGCAACCGCGCGAATAAATCGAGCGGTATCGCCGGTACCGGAGCGAATGCTCAACGCTAATGTCAGTCCGGCGGGTAATACGCCGCCTTCGACTTGTACTTCGCCGCGGATTGACCCGGCGCCGTACGCAAACACGAGTCGCACGCCGGTAATCTGCGCACCTGCGGTTACCTCGATCCCCTCCCGTTGGTCCAGGCCGTCCACCTCGGTGCGCATGAGCGTTAGACCTTTAGGCAGAGGTGGAAAGCCTGCGACATTGATTTGCACTTTCCCTGGAGCGAGCCCTGAGAAAAGAAAACTCCCGTCTGCGTTGATCTTTCCCTGGCTGAACGAGGGAGCGCCGCCCTTCGTGTTGCTGAATGCATAAACGACAACCGTGTGCAGCAAGGCGGCCACTGCCGAGTCGAAGTTGTTCTCGATCACCGCGACTCCGCTGATCGTCGCACCACGACGAACTTTGACCTCGATGCCCGAGACATCGCCTTCGGCAACATCGAACGGCGCCGGGTCGCTGTAAGAATTAGAAGTGTCTTGTCCTGCCGCAATCGTATACGCGGCGTAGTGGCCGGGGCGTATTCCCTCCAAACGAAACTTGCCGGTGGCGTCGGTCTGGTTACCCGTGAAGTTCATGCCCCCGAGTTGCTGATTCCCTTCATTAAGCGAAGAATACCCGACGAAGACATTCGGTACCGGCTGACCGGAATCCGCATCGACCACGCGGCCGGATACTGAAAAGCCGCGACCCGATTTGCCGGTGATGATGTCTATGTTGCTGACTTCAGTCCCTTCGTTGATTTCAATAATCGTCGCCTTCGCTTCTTCCTGGACGCCGGGATAGAACGTCTTCGAGTATTGGCTCCCACCCATTCCCATAATCGCTACACTGCCGCCGGAAGGCGCCTGACCAACACTAACCTTGTAACTCCCCGGGCCCAGACCGTAGACGCGATAGATGCCTCGGTCGTCCGTCAGATTCCTTGGCCCATCAAACATAGTCACCGGGCGGCCGGCATCGGGAGCATCCTTAGCAACAACGCTGACCCGTTCACCAATTACCGGACGGCCGTCTGTGTCGGTGATGCGTCCGGTGACGACACCGCCGCGGACGAGAGCAAAGTCTATTTTTGTGATCGATTCGCCTTCAGCGACACTTATCGATTGTCCTGGTGCTTTATAGGCCCCGCTGCCGCCTACCACGTATGCCTTTGCTATGGGCATGATCGTAAACTGCCCGGTCGCTAATCCGGTCAGTTGATACTTGCCATCGTCATCAGTTGTAGTCTTAGCGACGGTCCGTTTGTCCAATGGCGAACTGCTCGTCGTTGCGGCAACCGTTATTCCAGGAACGCCTTTGCCGCCAATTGTGACTTGACCTGAAATCGATGCAGACGTGTCTCTCGCCGGCGTCTGAGCAGCGCAAAACACGGGACACAAAACAAGCAACGTGAGAAATGGGAGGACGCGGTTGATATTTCGCATGGTTTGTCCTTCTGATGGCAAAGTGGGGCTCTTGACAACGGCCCTTCAAAGCCGCGATCTAGTGAACAGCTCTTTCAATTCCATGGCGTCAGTGACGATTGAAATCATCCCCATAAATAACGTTCATCCATTCAATACCATCTCCTGGGGGAAGTCCAGGTATTCCCGCTCTCCAGCTTTATGCCTGCGCTCTTGCGGGAGCCGTCTATTTGTTGTCAGCAAGCCGAGCCTGCTTGACGGCCTCTCTTATCTTCGCAATCATGCTCCGGCAATCTTTTTGAAAGCAGGGTAGTTTAGATTGAGCACGCATCGTTTTATTCAACTAGATGTATTCACCGATCGGGCTTTTACTGGCAATCCGCTGGCGGTTTTTTCTGATGCCGAAGGACTCACCGATGAGCAGATGCAGCAGATCGCGCGCGAGATGAATCTGTCAGAAACGGTTTTCGTTCTTCCTTCGGAAAAAGAAGAAGTGCTGCGCCATCTGCGAATTTTCACGCCGGGGAGTGAGCTTCCCTTTGCCGGCCATCCGGTCGTAGGCACCTGGAACTGCCTGGCGCTCGAAGGCATCGTGCCGCAGCCCGAAAACGGCAACGGGTGGGTCCACATCAAACACGAAGTCGGCATCGGCATTCTGCCCGTGGACATCGAGTTCAAGGACGGCAAGCCTGGGCGAGTAGTGATGACCCAGGGCAAGTTTGAGATTCGCGGCGCGATTGAAGACTGGCAGGACCAGGCCGACATTGCGCGCGCTTTGGGTTTGGCGCGCGAGGATCTGGACGAGAGCTTGCCGATTCAGGCCGTCTCAACCGGAAACACGATGCTGCTGGTGCCGGTGCGGTCGTTAGCGGACCTCGGGCATTGTCGTGTGAATCTGCCGATGCTCAGTGAGATTTACGAACGCGGTGATTCGTTCGGCGGCGGGACCGGTTGCTACGCGTTCACCCGCGAGACGATCGAGATCGGCGAAGCACGCGCGCACGCACGATTCTTTATCGGTCAGAACATCGGCGAAGATCCGGCGACCGGGAGCGCGGCGGGGCCGCTGGGTGGGTATCTGGTTCATCACGGTGCGGCCAACGTCGATCCGGTTGATGGGGTTTACAGGTTCGTGATCGAGCAAGGCGATTTCATTAATCGACCCAGCCGGATTGGTCTCGAAGTCAAAGGCGAGAAGGGTAGGGTTGAGGAGGTTCGCGTGGGCGGAACGTCGGTGGTGGTGGCGCGTGGAGTTTTGGAGTTTTAAGGCTGAGTGCTTGGTAACTCCCTCTCCCCGACCCTCTCCCAAAGGGAGAGGGAGAAAATAACAAGACTCGAAGTCACTCAAGATGGATCAAGACTCTCTCGATCTACTAATCATAGGCGCCGGGCCGGCCGGTCTCTCCGCGGCTGACGCCGCGAAGCAGGAAGGCCTCGACTATCTGGTGATCGAGAAGGGAACGATCGCCGAAACGATTCGCCAGTATCCCGTTGGCCGCACGCTCTTCTCAACTCCGAATGAATTGGAGATGCGTGAGGGCGCGCTCCATCCGGTGCGTGAGAAGCCCACGCGCGAAGAACTCCTGTCGCATTACGTTCACTTCGTGCTTGATCGCGATTTGCGCATCAACGCCGGCGAAGAAGTCACCGACATCGAACATCCGGAACCCGACAGCTTCATCGTTCACACCAAAAGCGTCAACGTGATTGGGCAGGCAACCAGCGCGACTTACCAGGCGCGCCGGCTGCTGTTCGTGATTGGCGCGATGGCGCATCCGCGAAGGCTGAATGTTCCGGGCGAAGACTTGCCGAAGGTCCATCACCGTTTTGTCGAACCATATCCCTATGTGCGCAGGGAAGCCCTGGTGGTTGGGGGAGGCAATAGCGCCGCTGAGGCAGCGTTGTTTTTGTCGGAAGAAGGCGCGCGCACGACGATGGCCATCTGGCGCGAAGATTGGGAGAACCGCGATCCCAAAGCCGGCGCGATGAAACATTGGGTGCGCTCGCCGCTCGAACGCGAGATCGCCGAAGGGCGCCTGCGCGTGATTCTCTTCCAACATGTCGATGAGATCACGGCGGACGACGTTACCTTAACGACCGAAACCGGAGAGAAACGAACGATCCCGAATGACGTGGTATTCGTGCTGGTTGGCAGTGACGCCGATCTTACTCTGCTAAAAAAGTTGGGAGTGGACACTGCGCCCGGAAAGATGACCGAAGTCCCGGTTTACAATCCGGAAACTTTCGAGACCAACGTGCGTGGTATTTATGTGGCCGGCCACTTCACGAATGCCCGGCATATTAAGGCGGCCATCGATGTACCGCGAAAGGTCGTGCCGCTGATCGCTAAGAGCTTGCAGAAGACCGTCGGCTCGTCATAATAATCATTTCGGTTTACAGGCGTACTTGACCTTTATGGCCACACGTTTCACTTCCAAAGCCCGCTCGTCTCTGGCACTGTGCGGATTGTCGCTCGCAGTTGCGGTAAGCGGCTGGGCCCAGGAGAAGACCCAGGCACCTTCACCTCCGTTGTCCTGTTCACGCGAAAACGCACTGGAAATCATTCAACAACAGATCGACCTCACCAAAACGTTTGATGACGATGTTCGCCGGATCGCGGTGCTGCTGCGAGCATCGGACCTGATCTGGCCGTATCAGCAGGAAAAGGCGCGCGCAGCGTTTGCCGATGCGTTTGACGTGGCGACGCGTAATTTCAAAGAAAAGGGTGACAACCCGAGTTACGAAGGGAGGCTTGCGGTTCAGGGCATCGACCAGCGCTATCTGGTTATCAGAACAATTGCGAAGCGCGATCCGGATTGGGCGCGAAAGCTCTCGAAGCGAATTCCGGAGGAAGACGCAAAGGAAGCGGAACAGAAGACTACCAAAGACACGGGCCGGGATGCGCGAACCGCAGCGAATCTCTTAGGCGCTGCCGTTTCACTCCTGCTTACAGATCAGGCGACCGCGCTCGGGTTCGCGAAAAGCAGTCTCAGCTTTCCGGCTACGATTCAACTGCCGGGTTTTCTTTACAAACTCTCAGAGATGAACAAAGGCGCAGCGGACCAGTTCTATCAGGAGGCGCTGATTGCTTACGCCCATGCGCCGATGGACCAGTTTCTTTATTTGTCTTCCTATCCGTTCGCGAGCAGACGTGAAATAGGAGAAATGCCTGTCTGGACTTACTACACGGTCCCGGCCGGATTGAAACCAAATCCCTCGTTGCAAAGACTCTTTGTGCAAACGCTGTTAACGCGGGCACGGGAGTTAGTTCAGAACCCCGTTGCGCCTGCACAGGGAACGCGCTGGTCAGAGGCTTCTCAAATCTTCATGGCTTTGACCCGGCTGGAACCTGAAGTGGCAACATCCTTGCCTGACCTGAGTGCTGCCCTGCAAGAGCTGAAGGGAAGTACCTCGGCATTGCTCTCGCAAAGAGATCAACAGCGAGCCGGGGAAACGCTCGCCGATCCGCCGCCGAAAAAGTCGTTTGAGGAACAGGTAGAAGCTGCCGACAGGCTCGCCGACCCTGCCAGGCGTGAAAGCGGGCTGGCGATGGCGATTATTAATGCTTCCGTAACGGAAGACCTGGATCATATTCAAGCGGCCGCCGATAAGATCGATGATCTTACTTTGCGGGTTCAGTTATTGAGTCGTGCTTACTTCGACCGGGCCCAGCGGGCGCTCAAAGAAAAGAAAAATGCCGAAGCACGGCAGCTGGCCGCAAAGGTAGACGAGTTGGACCAGCGTGCGTACCTCTATTCTCAGATTGCTGAAGAGTCGATCAAGCAAACTAAGAACGATGCCCAGGCACGCGAAATGCTGGAGGACGTGATCAATGCCGTCGCGAAAGCGCCGAATACGGAAGTGAAGGCCCGGGCTCAGTTGGCCGTAGCTTATCTCTACAGCACCTTCGATCCAAGTCGCGCGATCGCCGTTCTTGGCGACGCCGTTAGGACTATCAATCGGGTTGAGTCGATAGATCTCTCCAGCGATACCGTTCACAAGCGAATTGAGGGCAAAGCTTTCGGCGCTTACTCGGCACTGAAGACACCGGGCTTTAGTCCTGAGGTGGCCTTTCGTGAAATTGGCAAAGTTGATTTCGACGGGACTCTGTATCTTGCCAGCAACCTAACTGACAAGTCACTGCGCGCTCTTACGACGCTGGCTCTCGCCGAACAATGTCTGAAGAGCCAAGCCTCACCGCCAAAGCCTAAGCAAAGCAAGCCGGCTCCGGCGAAGCCATAGTTCGGAGTTCCGCCTTCAGGCGGCTGATTGGTAAAGGAAGCATTCCGCCTAAAGGCGGGACTCCAAACAAGTTGCGATCGAGAACAAACGGATCAAGTGCGTTCGGTACAGAACCGCTCGCGGTAGCGAGCCATTTCTGATCAGGACGTTCTTCAACGGATAGAGTGAAACCCGGTCGCTACCGCTCCCGGTTCTGTAACTCGCATAGATGGAAACTCCGCTAACTCCCCTGGACTTCGCGCGGCGCGCGCGTAAGCTCTACAGCGACCGCGAAGCTGTCGTGGACGGTGATCTGCGGCTGACTTACGCGCAGTTCTTTGATCGATGTGACCGCTGGTCGGCCATTTTGCTGCAGCTCGGCGTCACCCAGGGAGATCGCGTCGCCTACATCGCACCGAACACCCACGCGCAACTCGAGTCGTTCTATGCAGTGCCGCAGATTGGCGCGGTCCTGGTGCCGGTCAATTACCGTCTAACGCCCGATGATTTCGCTTACCTGATCAATCACAGCGGCGCGCGAGTGGTTTGTGCTCATTCAGACTATCTGGCGGCCATCGACAGTATTCGCTCGCAACTGCCGGGGGTTGAGCACTTCGTGGCGCTAGAGGGTTCACATGCCGGCTGGCTCAATTACGAGTCGTTCCTGGCTGAGGGAGCGAGTGACTTTGCTCGTCCAGAGATTCTGGAAAGCGATTTGCTCACGATCAATTACACGAGTGGCACCACTTCGCGGCCCAAAGGAGTGATGATCACGCATCGCAACGCCTACATGAACACGGTGGGCACGCTGATTCATGAGCACATGACCTGCGCGGATCGCTATCTGTGGACGCTGCCGATGTTCCACGCTAATGGTTGGACGTTTGTCTGGACCGTCACCGCCGCCGGCGCCACGCACATCTGTTTGCCAAAGGTTGACCCGCGAATTGTGTTCGAGTTGATTGAGAAGGAACGCATCACGATGCTTTGCGCGGCGCCCACGGTCTTGATAAGTCTGGCAAACGCCGACGCAGAACTGCAGCGAAGCGCGCGGCGCGGAGTGCGCGTACTCACGGCCGGCGCTCCACCGGCGGCTTCTACGATCGAGCGTCTGGAAGGTGAGCTTGATTGGATCGTCACACAGGCTTACGGACTGACTGAGACAACTCCTTTTATTGCTGTGTGCGAGCCGCGATCTGAGCACGACCAACTTTCAATCAGAGAACGAGCTGTCATCAAAGCCAGGCAGGGCGTGGAACTGATCACTTCCGGCCAGACCACGGTCATCGACGAAGCGGGAGCGGAAGTGCCGTACGATGGCCAGACAGTCGGCGAAATCGTTGTGCGTGGAAACGTGGTGATGGAGGGCTATTACCACGATCCGGAAGCTACCGCCCTGGCGATGCGTGATGGCTGGTTCCATACGGGTGATGCGGCCGTGATTCACCCCGATGGGTACATCGAAATTCGCGATCGTCTGAAGGACGTGATCATCAGCGGCGGCGAAAACATTTCGTCAGTCGAAGTCGAGGGAGTTTTATTGCGTCATCCGGCGGTGCAGGAGGTCGCGATTGTCGGCTTGCCGCATCCGCGCTGGGGCGAGGCGCCGCACGCATTCGTGGTGCTTAGAAGTGGCGCCGCTGCGACTGAAGATGAACTCCGTGAATTCGCCCGCGCACATCTCGCGCACTTCAAAGCACCACACGGCGTAACGTTTGTCGAAGAGTTGCCGAAGACGGCTACGGGTAAGATTCAGAAATACGCTCTGCGTGGGGGGCGAGCGGCGATTGCGAAGCAGTGATGCTTTTTGTTTGGATTTCGCGGCCAATCGCGAAAGCCAATCGCGAAAGCCTTGCGTGGCACCGCCTCCTCGTGATAAACGAGCAGTCCCAAAGCGGTTTCAGTTTAGCTAGAGAGGAGTCGATCGCATGGTGAGAAGTGTGCTCGCGGTAATTGTCGCTTACATTCTGATGTTTATCCTGCAAGTGGCCGCGTTCATGACCATCTATACGTTGATGGGCGCGAACTGGTCATTCAAGCCGGCGTCGTATCAAGCGTCCACTCGGTGGACTGCGATGCAGTTTGTGGTGGTCTTGGTCACTGCGATGATCGGCGGCCTGATTTGCGCGTTAATCGCCAAAGGAGGCAAGGCGCCGCTCGCGCTTGCGGTTGTGGTACTGGTGCTGGGTTTCGGGCTCGCGCTTTTGAGCACTACGATGCGACCCGCCGACACTCATGAAGTACGGACTGGAAACGTTCCCAACATGGAGGCGATGAATAAAGCCAGGCACCCGGTATGGGTAGTGTTTCTTGGTCCGTTTATCGGAGCCGTTGGTGTGGTGATTGGCGGGAAATTAAGGCGCCGTGCCTAAGTCATGAGATGCCGAGCGCACGAGCTGGGCGTTCGCGCGTCTCTGGTTGTTTCGCGCCGAGAATCTCTTCACGCAACATCCGCTTTTGACCAGGCGTAAGCCGCTCCTAACGAGCCCGCGCCTGTGAATTCCTTTTCGATCAATTGCGCGAGTTCTGCGGGCAATTCTTCTGAAGCGATCTTCAGAATTAGCTTCACGCGATCACCCATGTCGACACTCGCTTTGCGGCAAACCGCATCCGCAAGATCCATAAACCACAGAATCACAGACTGAAGTCTGCGACACCAAGAGTATCGTTCGGAGTACCGCCTTCAGGCGGCGTTAAGGGTTCGGCCTTAAGATTCCGCCTAAAGGCGGTACTCCAAACTTGCAAACGCTAGCAAAAGGGCGAGTCCCGACTTGTCGGGACTCGCCCAAACTTTTGGTGGGGATGAGAGGACTTGAACCTCCACGATGTCACCATCACAGGCTTCTGAGACCTGCGCGTCTGCCAGTTCCGCCACATCCCCACGCCGTTCGAATATACGGAGTCGGATCAAGCAGTGTCAAGACTGGCCTCTGAATGGAATTATCTCCGGTTGAGCAAGTAACCGACGGGCGTTCGCGTTTGTCCCTGTGCCATTGTTATAGTTGGTTGTTCAAGAGCCTGCTAATCAAGAACCATGACCCAGATGATAGACGCGCCGGCCGGTTTCCGTGAGCGCCTCGAAGATGTGCGAAGCCAGATCAACACGTGTGCGGCAAGCTGTCAGCGGTCGCCCGAAGAGATCACTTTGGTAGCCGTCAGCAAGACCCATCCGGCCGAGATTGTTCGTGCGGCGATCGCGGCCGGCGTGACGGATCTGGGCGAGAACCGCGTGCAGGAAGCGGACGTAAAGATTGCCGAAGTGGGCAGAGAATCAGCCCGCTGGCATCTGATTGGACATCTGCAATCAAACAAAGCGCGGCGGGCCGTCGAGTTGTTTGATGTGATTCACTCGGTCGATTCGGTGGCCCTGGCTCAGCGGCTCGATCGTGTGTGTGGGGAGGTGAACCGGGAAGAACTGCCGGTCCTGATTCAGATCGACCTGGGAAAAGAGTCGACAAAATCAGGCGCCGCGGAAAGCGATCTGCCGGAAATCGTCAACGCTATTAAGCAATCGCAGTTAGTGCGTTTACGGGGGCTGATGACTATGCCTCCGTACTTTGATGACCCCGAACAGGCGCGCCCGTTCTTTCGCAGGTTGCGGGAATTGCGCGACGAGCTTTCGGCTCAGGGAGCATTCGGTGATGCCGGCGGCGAGCTTTCGATGGGCATGACTCACGATTACAAAGTTGCGATTGAAGAAGGCGCGACCATCGTGCGCGTCGGCACCGCAATCTTCGGAGAGAGAGAATCGAAGACCCGGAACTGAGAAGTTTCATGCTCGTAATGAAATCACTTTTTCTTTTTGTCACCTGGGGCGTCACGGCGATTATCGTCTCGGCTATCGTGCTGATCGTGCTGCGGTCTATTCTCAATTACATGGATGTAAATCCCTTCAGTTGGCTCGCGGTCACGCTCCGGCGATCGACTGAGCCGGTGTTGGCCCCTGTGCGAGCTATACTGATTGGGTTCCGGCTCGATCCAAGGGTCGCGCCATTCATCGCTGTTATCCTGATAATTGTGGCCGGTTATCTGGTGGTGCTGGTTGTAGGGAGCGTTCTTAACATTATTGCCGGAATTATCTATGCTACATCCAGCCGGCAACTTGGGGCGACCGTCGCCATTATTGGCTATTTGCTTTTTGGCTTTCTGAGTCTGTACACCCTGGCAATATTCATTCGAATTATTTTTTCCTGGGTGGGAATGAGCTACGCGAATCCGCTAATGCGCTTTGTCTTCAAGTCAACCGAACCTTTGCTTGGTCCTTTGCGACGGACGGTTCCTCCGGTGGCCATGTTTGATATTTCGCCGATCGTAGCATTTCTTATTCTCTGGGTTTGCAAGGCTGCGGTTGCCGGGACGCTCTTGCGAGGCTGGCCCGTCGAGTTCTTTTGAAAGCCCAAATCGTGAATCGTAAGGCGTGACGCCAGACAGGGTATGAGCGAAGCTGTGGCCGGCGAAAGCTTCTATTTACTATTTACCATCGACCATTTACTATTCCGCGTCAGTGATTCAGTATTCCGAGAAGGACCGCAGCCTCTCTTTTGCGGTGCGGGTTGTTCCTCGCGCTTCGCGTAGTGAGATTGCTGGTGAGTATAATGGCGCCTTGCGAGTTAGAATCGCCGCGCCGCCGGTGGAAGGAGCCGCCAACCGGGAGCTGATCCGATTGCTGGCAAGAACCTTCAAACTGCCACAGAATGCGGTCGATATAGTTTCAGGAGCCGGCTCGAAAAGTAAGATCGTCAGAATTCGAGGCGCGGACGCGGCAAAGCTCGAGCAATTGACTTCTTGAATAGACGAGACGCCAGGTGGAACTGAAATCCATTTCTCGTTACCGAATTATCGAAAAGCTCGGCGCGGGCGGCATGGGTGAGGTGTTTCTCGCTGAGGACACGAAACTGGGCCGTAAAGTCGCTCTCAAATTACTTGCCGAGGAATTAACGCAAAATCGCGATCGCCTCAGCCGCTTTGATCAGGAGGCCTATGCGGCCTCTGCCCTGAATCATCCAAACATTCTCACCATTTATGAAATGGGTGATGAAGGTGGACGTCACTTCATTGCCACTGAGTTCATTGACGGCATCACGTTGAGGAAGCGACTGGTCAAAGGGCCGATGGATCTGTCGGAGGTGCTGGAGGTCGCCATCCAGGTGGCGGGAGCGTTGGAAGAAGCGCATGCGGCCCGCATCATCCATCGCGACATCAAGCCCGAGAACATAATGATTCGGCGCAATGGCCACGTTAAGGTCCTGGATTTCGGCCTCGCGAAGCTCACCGAAAGACCTGATTCAGACGAGACCGATACCGAAGCGGTGACGCGCGCCCTGGTACAAACCGACGCGGGCGTCGTCCTCGGAACCTCCCAATACATGTCGCCTGAGCAGGCGCGCGGCAAATCAGTGGACGCGCGCACAGACATCTGGAGCCTGGGCGTGGTGCTCTATGAAATGGCTTCCGGCCGGGCGCCTTTCACGGGTGAGACGAAGACCGACGTCATCGTGGCCATCGCTAAGGCCGATCCCATGCCGCTGGCGCGCTTTGCGCCGAACATGCCCGCGGAGCTCGAATGGATCGTGATGAAGGCGTTGCGCAAAAACGTCGATGAGCGTTACCAGACAGTCAAGGAACTGGAATCGGATCTGAAGAAGCTGAAGCAACGGCTCGAATTTCAAACAGAGCTGGAGCGGTCCATGGCGCCCGACGGGCTCACCGGCGCGTTGAGCGTTTCCGGCCTGGCTTTCGCCGACACGGAAGTTCCGGGCGCTCCGCAAACCGGAATTCGACATACAAGTACGACGGCATCAGCACCCTCCAGCGCTGTCCAGACTCGCGCGTCGAGCGCCGAATACCTCGTTGGTGAGATCAAACGCCACAAAATCGGCGCTGTTATCGCCGCGCTGGCGATCGTGATGGCGGCGGCGACCATAGTTTACTTTTCATATTTTCGCAAGCGGGTTCAGCTTACGGATAAGGACAAGA
Source organism: Pyrinomonadaceae bacterium (assembly GCA_041497335.1). Taxonomy (GTDB): domain Bacteria; phylum Acidobacteriota; class Blastocatellia; order Pyrinomonadales; family Pyrinomonadaceae; genus UBA11740. Next base: position 227,537 of record JBGQGG010000005.1, read on the forward strand.
TTCTGCTGGCTGACTTTGTGAACACTACCGGAGATCCTGTCTTTGACGGAACGCTTAAACAGGCGCTGGCAGTTCAGTTGGGACAATCACCGTACCTGGATATCTTTTCCGAAGATCGGGTGCATGAAACCCTTGTTTTCATGGAGCGCTCACCGGAAGAGCGCATTACCCGCGAGGTCGCGCGCGAGATTTGTGAGCGTCAGGGTATTAAGGCGATGTTGCTGGGGTCGATCTCCGTTCTGGGCAGTCATTATGTGATCTCGCTTGACGCTGTTAATGCTCACACCGGCGACTCGATCGCCAGCGAGCAGGTAGAAGCTGACGGCAAGGAACAGGTTTTGAAAGCGCTCGGACAGGCGGCAACCGCGCTGCGCGAAAAGTTGGGCGAGTCGCTCAGCTCGGTCCAGAAATTCGACGCGCCTATTGAGCAGGCCACCACTTCTTCGTTGGAGGCGCTCCAGGCTTACTCGCGCGGATTTGAAAAGCATTCAACCGGCAAATACCTCGACGCGATTCCTTTTTACAAAGATGCGATCACCCGTGATCCATATTTTGCAATTGCCTACGCCAGATTGGCAACCTGCTATAACAGCACAAAGCAAAAGGAGCTGTCGCGGCGGACCTTCGAGAAGGCCTACGAATTACGCGACCGCGCCAGCGAGCGCGAGAAGTTAATAATCTCGGCGGGTTATTACGGCGGCGTAACCGGCGATTGGGACAAGCAAATTGAGCAGTTGGAAATCTGGAAGCGCACGTATCCGCGAGACGGGGAACCCTTCAATCTGCTTGCCAACAAATACACCCTCGTCGGGCCGTTCGAGAAGGCAATTGAGAATGCTCGCGAAGCGGTCCGGCTTAACCCAAAGGACGCCCGACCGCATGCAAACCTGGCGGTGGCGTTTATCGGTCTCAATCGTTTCGACGAAGCGAAAGTTGTCTTGCAGCAAGCGCTGGCGCAGAAGCTGGAGACCAGTGCTATGCACACCAGGCTCTATCACGTTGCGTTCCTGCAAGGAGACGCGGCGGCCGTGAAGCAGCAAGTAGATTGGGCCATGGGTAAGCAGGACGAGTATTTGGCCCAAAACTGGCAGGCGCAAGGTGCTGAATTCGGGGGGCAGTTGGCGAAGGCCAATCAGTTCAACGACCGGGCGATCGAATTGGAACGAAAGAGCGACGTCAAGGAAATTATTGCCCAGGTGTTTTTGCAGCAGGCAGTGCGAAACGCGACATTCGAAAACTGTGGACCGGTCAGCGAGATCATAAAACAGGCCCTGGATCTGTCACGCGAACAGGCGAACCTGGTCAACGCCGCGAATGCCTATGCTGCTTGCGGACAAACCGGTCAGGCGCAATCTCTGATCGACGAGCTATCCAAACAGTTCGAATTCGATACTTTGCTGCACTCGAACTCGATTCCCATTGTTCGCGCACAAATCGAATTGAATCGCGGAAATGCGGCGAAGGCTCTAGAGTTGCTTGAGCCCGCGCGGAAGTACGAAGTGTATGGCGATTTCTGGCCGCAATACCTTCGCGGCCTTGCGTATCTGAAACTAAAAAATGGTGCGCAGGCCGCCACTGAATTCAAAACCATCATCGATCATCGAGGATGGTATCCACTGTCGCCGCTTTATCCACTGGCCCATCTGGGATTGGCTCGCACGGCAGCCCTCAACGGTGACAATGCAAAGGCGCGCAAGTCTTATCAGGATTTCTTTCTTCTCTGGAAAGATGCCGACTCCACAATTCCCATGCTGGTCGAAGCGCGCGCGGCGTATGACAAGTTGAAGTAGAGTCTGGAGCGCGTTGGCTGGTGATCGCTTTTGTACCGCGAACTATCGGCCACGAGTCGCCGCACTCCGCAACCTGTGATATATTCTGCCCTCAAACTCCATCAAAGAATTCTCTTTAGAGGATCGTTAGTCTCAAATGTCCGGACACTCGAAGTGGCATTCGATTAAGCACAAGAAGGGCGCGACTGACGCCAAGCGCGGCAAACTCTTCACCAAGTTCATCAAGGAAATTACCGTCGCGGCGCGCACCGGCGGCGGCGATCCTGACGCTAACGCGCGACTGCGCAAGGCCATTCTCGACGCCAAGGCCGGCAACATGCCCAACGACACCATTGATCGTGCGGTCCGCCGCGGCACCGGCGCGGAGGAAGGCGTGACCTACGAGGAAATCACTTATGAAGGCTATGGCCCGGGCGGCGTCGCGTTGTTGATTGAAGCGATGACCGACAATCGCAATCGCACCGTGGCCGAGATCCGCCATATCTTTTCCAAGAACGGCGGCAACCTTGGCGAGTCGGGTTCGGTCGGCTGGCTGTTTGAAAAGAAGGGCTACATCGTGGTCGACAAGTCTGCCAAATCCGAAGAGGAGTTGTTCGACATTGCTATTGAAGGCGGCGCCGACGACGTCCGTGACGATGGCGATAACGTTGAGATCATCACTTCGCCTGAGAACTTCGAAAGCGTTCAATCCGCAATCAAATCCGCCGGCATCGAGCCCCAGGTAGCCGAAGTCTCGATGGTCCCGCAAAACTACATCAAGCTGGAAGGCAGTAGTGCCCAACAGATGCTGCGCCTGATGGAGTCCATGGAAGACCACGACGACGTACAGAAAGTCTACGCCAACTTCGACATCGATGAAGCCGAAATGGCCGCGGCATAAATTCTCCTTCTACGTTTCGTAGAGAACTTCACTTCATTCTTATTCAAGTAATCGCTGGGAGCGCATCAGACGTCCCGTCCGCACCGCGAGGTATGCTCAGTACCCGCGCGAGCGGAGGATTCACGCAGCAAAGCGTAGTCAGTACCACCTGCGTGAGCGGGTGGGTCAGACACCCAACCAATAGGTTGGAATGCACATCTCGGCGTTGAGTGATGGACCCACCCGCTCACGCGGGTTGTACTGACCTCATCAACCCGTGTAGTCAGATTTGCAAAGAGAGTTAAGCCCAGCATTTTGTACGAGAATGAAGTTGCTATAGAACCAGCTTGATTCTTGCTGTAAACTTTGACCATTGTGCGCGTCTTAGGAATCGATCCTGGTAGTGAAACGACCGGCTGGGGCGTCATCGAAGGCGATGGCAACGGCAACAGCTACCGTTTGGTTGAATTTGGCGCGTTGAAGTTATCAACGTCGGCAAGTTTCTCTTCGCGACTCTTGACCATATGTCGCGGCCTCGAAGAAGTTATCGACAAGCTGAAACCCGACGCCTGCGCCATCGAAGAAGTTTTCTACTCAGTCAATCCGAAGGTCACTCTGAAGCTGGGCCAGGTCCGCGGCGTCGCGCTGCTGGTTGCTGAGAGCGCGGCGCTGGAGATCGGTGAGTACTCGGCGCGACTGGTGAAGCAGACAGTCGCCGGCTACGGTAACGCTGAGAAACGTCAGGTCCAGGAGATGGTGAAAGTGCTGCTATCGCTGCGAACAGTTCCTGAACCACACGACGCGGCGGACGCTTTGGCGGTTGCCATCTGTCACTTTCATCATGCGGGAGTTCGGCAGCGCCTGCTGGCCGCTGAAGCTCGCGTGAAACCTAATCCCACGGTTGCGGCCGCCACTCGGCGACGCGTGATTCGCTAGGCTGGGAGCGGGCGCCCTCGCCCGCACAGCGCGCTCCAGTATCACGCCGAGCGAGTTCGCCGCCTTAGCAACCTCACTTTGCAAAGGAGGCAAGGCCGGTGTTCGCTAAATCTCTCCACACCCGGACCACAATTCTCGCGTTCGTCGTTCTCTTAGCGTCAGCACCAAACGCCTCCGCGCAAAAGCGACAGGTACCGCCCGGCGGTCATGTGGCTGTGGTCGCGGATGAGAGACTTGCCGCGTTGCGCAGCGTGCCTGAACCACAGGCGCGTTTGCTGCGTCGACTGAGTCGCGGTCGCCTGGTTTCGATCCGTGGCGTCAGCCGCAACCGTGACGGCCTGGTCTTCTATCATGTCGTAGTCACCCGGCGAACCTCGGGTTGGCTGCAAAGTGAAGCTCTGATCGCTTCGTGGCGTCCCGGCGACGACCAGCGTTTGCTGCGCTTGATTGGCGGTGCGGACGAATTCGATCGCGTCGCCCGCGCGCGCATTTTTCTGGACGCCTTCCCACGTTCATCCTTGCGTCCGCGAGTTTTGCTTATGTACGGCGATGCTGCCGAAGAGGCGGCCGCAAAGCTTTCACGTGAAGCCGAGCGCCGCTTCGAACGCCGCGAACTCCCCGCCGGCGGCGCGCCAGAGTTCAGTTACTATCTGAACTACAACGGCCTCGATCGCTACAACCGCCAGGGAGTGACCTTCACCTTCGATCGCGCGACGAAACAGTTTCACTATGACGGCGCCGCCTGGCGTGAGATCATGCAACGCTATCCGAAGAGTCCGGAAGCGGCGGAAGCAAGGAAGCGTTTGGGAGGGCTACAGGTTCTGATCCGCTGATATGGTTTCGAGCTCCGGTTATCGCCCGTTTACTCCTCCGCTAATTTGGCGATTGGATCAGGTATCAACAGCAGACTTCAGCGCTCCTGTTTCACCGACCGTACGGACTACACCGGCTATGACTTCTGGCTGACGAAGCCGAATCAATTTAACGGCAACTTCCAAAACGCCGACATCGAGGGCTTGGCCAGATTAGAAGCAAGTAAACTTGCGGCGGCGATCTTCGCCGTGAGAAAATCTGCCGGCGATTGCAAGTCTTGACAATGCCGTCAAGTGCTAACCGGAAGGGAAGTAGAAATGCGGAGCACTCAGTTAGGCCGGGCAAAGTCAGCATACTTACTTTTATTTATCTGCCTTGCGTTAGTGTTAGCAACGAAGACCAGTACGCGGAAGGTCGAAGCCTCTGCGCTTAACTCCGTCGCTCCAGCAGCCCCGAAAATAGCACCAACAAGAGGCAAGATAAACGGAAAGATAGTCTTCACGAGCAACCGAAAAGGCCCCGGGCTAAAACTCTGGACGATGAACCCGGACGGCAGCAATTCGACGCAACTGACGGATGAGAGTATGCGCGGCCCTACGCTGCCGTCTTTCAGTTCTTCTTACGATGTCGGTCCGAAATGGTCGCCGGATGGTACTAAGATCGCTTTCCTCAGCAATCGAAATTATGGGATTTATGTGATGAACGCCGGCGGCAGCGATGTGAGGCGCGTAGTAATAGATTTGTCCGGAATAAAGGAGTCGCCGGAAATAGGATCGTTTGAATGGTCGTCGGGTGGAACGAAGTTCGTGTTCGACGCCGGAAGCCATATAGTCTTTGACGGCAAGCCGACTACCAATATTTGAACCAGGCTGTTTCGTGCGATTACCAAACGGGCGATGGCGTGATGGGCGGGCTCCCGCGCGGTTCCCTCAATTTCGCTCCGGGAGAAACTTCAAAGACGATTCTGTTTCCCTCTTACTTCGACAGCGCCTGGAAAGTCAGTCTGTTTAATAATGCAGGCAATGCGACTTTTGTGGGTGGAATAAAGGATGCAATCGTTATCTTTGCAGGCCGGACTTCCAACAATCCAGTCGATAACCCGGCTTTCTTGGTCAGGCAGCAGTACAACGATTTCCTCAGCCGCGAGCCTGACACGTCCGGCTGGGACTTCTGGACGAACAACATCGAATCATGCGGCGTGAACTTGCAATGCCGCGAGGTTAAGCGGGTTGACACCTCTGCCGCCTATTTCCTCTCAATTGAATTTCAGCAGACGGGTTATCTCGTCTATCGCATCTACAAAGCGTCGTACGGCAATTTGCCCGGCGCACCCGTGCCTATCAGGTTCAATGAATTCTTGCCGGATACTCGACAGATAGGACAGGGCGTCGTCGTAGGTCAGACCGGCTGGGAGCAGCAATTAGAAAACAACAAGCAGACCTTCACTACAAATTTCGTCGCGCGGCCTCGGTTTACTGCTGCCTACCCAACTTCGATGACCCCGGCGGTGTTTGTCGACGCGCGGTTTAGTAATGCCGGCGTGACGCCTTCAGCGAATGACCGCACGGCAGCCATCAACGAGTTCGGCTCGGCGACGAACACAGTCGACGTGGCAGCGCGCTCGCATGCGTTGCGACGAGTCGCGGAGAACTCGACACTAACGCAACGGGAATTCAATCGCGCTTTTGTGTTGATGCAGTACTTTGGTTATCTGAGAAGAAATCCAAACGACCCGCCTGAGGCAGGACAGAACTTCGATGGCTACAATTTCTGGCTGGCTAAGCTGAATCAGTTCAACGGCAACTTCGGCCAGGCTGAGATGGTCAAAGCCTTTATCTCATCGACTGAGTACCGCCTTCGGTTTGGCCCGTGACAACCAAACGGGTAAGCCAACCAAAAGCACAAAAGGCGCAAGAGGTGAGACGACGGAATTCGTTTCGTGCCGCTTGAGCCTCTTCGTGGCTAATTCTTAGTCCGAACCGCGCCATACTCGGCGCAAGCTGACAGCTTGCGCTACTAAAAGCTTCAAGTTTCTTCTTTCCGGTGTTAATAATCTCTGCCGAGGAGCGTTTTATGAGCGGAAGGGAAACTCAGGAGGAAGCCGTGCTAGCCGCCGTAAAGACGCTCAAGACAGTAGATTCAACGTCCGAAGCCCCCAGGCCTACAGGCGTGCGACAGCTTTCGTCGGAGGATTCAGACAGTCTGGAAGGTCTCTTTCAGCGACACCACGACCGCGTTTTTCGCACGGCGCATCGGGTTACAGGCAGCGCGGCAGATGCCGAGGATGTCCTGCAGACCGTGTTTCTACGCATCGCCCGGGGACAAGAGTCTGTGGGCGCTGCTGAGAATCCACAAGCGTATTTCGCCCGCGCGGCCATCAACGCTTCGCTGGATCTGCTGCGCAGCCGGAAGCGCTCGAAAGCAATCGCCATCGACGACGTTGAGAATAGAGCGAGCGTGGCGGCCTTTGTTTCAAAGCACGATCCGGCAAAGCATCAAGAGGACCGCGAGTTGAGGGCGCTGCTTAGCGAAGCCTTATCGAGGCTCGGGCCCACTGCGGCGCAGATGTTTGCGCTGCGTTACTTTGAAGGCTACGGCAACGGTGAAATTGCCGGCATCATGAACACTTCGGCGCTGGTGGTAGGCGTTACGCTGCATCGCGCGCGCGCACGTTTGCGCAAAGAGATTGGACGTTATTTGCAGGGGCATTCCTCTGCGTGAACTCTGCGCTCTCTGCGTCTCCGCGGTGAGCGTTGTTCCGAGAAAGTTCACCGCAGAGACGCCGAGGACGCAGAGAAAACGCAGAGAAATATTTGGAATCATCTTAGGGAGAAGTTATGAAGAACAAAGAACTCGACAACATCCTGGATCAAGTCACTGCCGGAATTCGCGCCGAGCGGGTCGATGAGGCCGTGGTAAGGGACGCGACGGAGCGCGTATGGGCGGAGCTATTAACTGAAAATCCCATTTCGGCAAAGATGGGGCCCGCGGATCGCATTGAAGGATGCGCGGATTTTCAAACACTCATTCCGGCTTATCTGGGCGGCACGCTTTCCGAAGCGCGCTCGCTCTTGCTGGTAGATCACACGCACGAATGCATTCCCTGCCGGAAGGCTTTGAAACAGGCACGCGAATCCCGCGGGGCGACTTTGGCTCCGCCGGTGCGCAAACAGAGTCGCAAGACTTCCAATTACAGTCTGCGGCCCGTGGTTTTGCGTTGGGGTATTGCGGCGGCGCTGGTTATTGGCCTGGGATTGATCGCGCTGCCGTTGATTCAGCGTTACGTGCCGTTCGGCTCGTTTGACGCAACGGTCCAGGCGGCTGACGGTCCTGTCTATGCAGTCGCCGATAGCCAAACGCGTGTGCTCAACGCGGGCGAAAAGATAAAGCGTGGCGACACAATCCGCACAGCCAAAGATTCGCATGCCGTCGTCCGCCTCGGTGATGGCTCGCTGATTGAGATGAAGGACCGTTCCGAGTTCTCGATCAATCAGACCATGCGGGGCACCACGATTCATCTCAATCGAGGTAGCGTGATTGTCGAAGCGGCCAAACAGAAGGGTAACTTTTTTGTGGACACCGGCGACTCTCTGGTGTCCGTTACGGGCACTACGTTCGCCGTGAACGCGGGAACCAAGGGCTCGCGCGTTAGCGTGATTGAAGGAGAAGTCCATCTCGATCGCTCGGGTAGCGAGCGCGTTCTGCGCGCGGGTGAGCAGGCCACGACCAATGCCGCCATCGAAACGATTCCAGTCAAGGATGAGATTGCCTGGAGCCGCAACGCTGCGAAGTATGCGCAGACCCTCGAAAGTCTGGCGGTGTTACAGAAAGAATTGAACACCGTGGCCAAGCCGGGCGTGCGCTACTCGACGCGGCTGCTCGACATGATGCCGGAGAACACCGTGCTGTATGCGGCGTTGCCGAATCTGGGCGCCACGATCGCTGAATCCAATCGCATCATCGAAGAGCGGATACAGCAGAACCCGGCGCTTAAGGAGTGGTTTGAGAATCGCCGCGAGCCGAGAGGCCCTGGTATGAACCAAGCCATCTCAGTGATTAAAGAGTTTGGGGAACAGCTTGGCGACGAGATCGCCGTGGGCGCGGGCATGAGCGATAGCGGTGATCCGGTCGAGCCAATCGTGCTGGCCGAACTCAAAAACCCGGCCGGCTTCCGAGCATTCTTCGATAGTGAAGTACAGAAATTGGCTGGCGCAGGTAAGGCGCCGCAGGTGCAGTGGGTTGAAGATCCCGCCCAGGCGGCGGCCACTTCAGCCAATACCGCGAACGGCAACAAACAAATCTATGTTTGGATTGCCGGGGACGTGCTGATTGCTTCTCCGAAACTCGAGCAGTTGCAGACAGTCGCGAAAGGCATTCAAGCGGCAAGCAGCGTCAATTCGTCCGCGTTCCGTAATCGCATCGCCGGCGTCTATCGCGAAGGCGCGGGGCTGGTGATCGCGGCGGATCTGGAAAAGATCATCGCTCACACAAGAGGGCTGCGCAGAATTGCGGTCGGTGACAAGCACGAACAGGCGCTGAACGAGCTGGGTGTCTTTAATCTGAAATCGTTTGTCCTGGATCAAAAAGACAGCGACGGCAAGACGCACACGCGCGCCGTCCTTTCGTACGACCAGGCCAATCATGGCGTCACCTCATGGCTGGCACAGCCGGCTCCGATGGGCTCGCTCGACTACATTTCGCCGGATGCCAATCTGGTCGCCGGCTTTGTGGTGAAAGATCCGACGGCCATGGTCGATGATCTGCTGGGCGTACTCAATAACGTAAGCCCCGATCTCAATAAGAAGCTGGCGGAGTTGCAGAACGATCACGGGTTGGATCTGCGAAAGGATTTCGCGGCGCCGCTTGGTGGTGAATACGCATTTGCGATTGACGGGCCTATTCTGCCGACACCTTCGTGGAAGCTCGTGTTCGAAGTCAACGATCCGGTGCATCTGCAACAGGCGTTCGAGCACGTCGTTGAGGAAGTGAACAAGGAGATGGCCAAGGAAGGAAAGAGCGGGCTGGGCTGGGACAAGACGGATGCCGGCGGCCATACCTACTACACGCTGCGGTCGAAAGACTTTGGTGTGGAGGTCAATTATGTGTTCGCCAACGGCTACATGATCGCCGGTCCTACCCGCGCACTGGTCGAACAGGCTCTGAAGTATCACGATTCGGGCGTCACGCTGTCTCGCTCAGCAAAGTTTGTGACGGGTTTGCCGGCCGACGGCAACACGAACTTCTCAGCGCTTGTCTATCACAATCTGGCGCCGTTGGTGCAACCGTTCGCCAGTCGCATAGCTGACACGGCGAAGAATGATGAGCAACAGAAGGCCATCGCCGCGCTGGCGTCAAACATGCAACCGACCCTGGCCTACGCTTACGCGTTCGGCGATCGGATTGAATTCGCCGCGAACACCGAGGGCGGACCGTTCGGACTAAGTCCGGCGACACTGCTGGGCATGCCGAACGCATTTGAGTTGCACCACATTCTCGAGCAGGGAATGCGTGGAAAGAAGAGCTAAAGACACCGGTTTTTGGCTCCTGGCGCTTAGTGCGAACAATGAGCACCCCCCGGAGTGGTTAACACTCCGGGGACTCGGCACGTCCATACTCCTGACAAGATCGAAGGAGAAAGGTCCCAATGAAACCCATCCAGACAAATGGTTCGGTTCACCCCGGCTCGCCGGCTGATCGAAGAATTCTCATCAATGGCTTAACGCTTGTGGCCCTGGGGCTTTCGGTTTTATTTCTGAACTCGTGGAACAATCTTTTCGTAAGAACAGCAATTGGCTTATTCTGGGGAACGTCCTTTTTGATTTTGAATTGGTCCGATCTCGTTCAGTTTATCCGAGGACTCAGACAAAAGAATGACATACAGCGCCGCAGCAGTTTCAGATCCTCAACCTAACGGCGATACTTCCGGCGTCATTACCCTCGATGGTTTATCAGTAAGCTTTGGCGGCAGGCCGATTCTCAAGGACCTGCGCGGTGAGCTGCGTGGGCGGGCCATCGGTTTGCTGGGCCCGAACGGCGCGGGCAAGACCACACTGATCCATACGCTGCTGGGTTTTCATCCGCCTACTTCGGGAACGGCGCACATCTTTGGCCGGGACATACGCGGAGAAGCAAATCAGATCAAGTCGCTGATTGGCTACATGCCTGAGCGCGATTCCTTCATCGCCAAGATGTCGTGTGTTCATTTCGTGCGCTTCATGGCTGAGCTTTCGGGTCTGCCACCGTCGGCCGCGCTCGAGCGCGCGCACGAGGCTCTCTTCTTCGTGGGACTGGGTGAGGCCCGTTATCGAAATCTGGATACCTATTCGCTCGGCATGAAACAGTTGGCGAAGCTGGCCCAGGCGATCGTTCATGGTCCGAAGCTGATCTTTCTGGACGAACCGACTAACGGACTCGACCCGCCGGCACGGCTGCGCATGATTAAGATGATTCGAGACATTCGCGACAGCGGCCAGGCGAATATCGTCCTCTCTTCGCACCTGCTGCGGGACGTCGAGGAATGTTGCGAAGAGATTCTGATTCTGAAGGACGGCCAACTGGTTACTTACTGCAATCTCGAAGAAGAGCGGAAAGCCAACAAGAAGTTCCTGATGCTGGAAACTCGCGGCGAGCTAAAGGGATTTGTCGAGGCGGTAGATGGAATCGGATGCGAATCCGCGACCACGAGCGATCATCGCTTGAAGATAATTCTGCAAGAGGGTACTGAGATTCGCGATCTATATCGATTGGCCGCAGATTCCAAAGTACAGATTCGTCGTCTGACTTACAAACGGGACTCGCTGGAAGACATCTTTTTGAAAGCGATGGAGAACGGTAATGGCGGTTCTTGAGCGCTCGTACAAACGATTTCCGGGTCCGCTGTCTCCGGAGTGGAGCCGCTTTCTGATCATCCCGCGGCATGCCTATCGCGATGTGTTTCGCTCGAAATTGTTTACCGCCTTGTTTGCGCTCTCGTATATTTGGCCGCTGGTATGCGCGATTCTGATCTACCTGCACCACAACGCCGAAGCACTCGCGATCATGAAAATCAACGTGCGCGAACTGCTTCCAATTGACGCCTGGTTCTTTCAGGTTTACGTCATCGTGCAGGGGACGATCAGTTTCTTCCTGGCGATGCTGGTGGGCCCACAGCAGGTGTCGCGCGATCTCACGAACAATGCGCTGCCGCTGTATCTCTGCCGTCCGTTCACACGCAGTGAGTACGTTGTGGGCAAGATGTCGATCATCATCATTTTGCTCTCCGCGATTACCTGGGCGCCCGGGCTGATTCTGTTCCTGCTTCAGAGTTATCTCGAAGGATGGTCGTGGTTCTCGGAAAATATCTGGATCGCCAGCGCGATCTTCCTCGGCAGTCTGGTCTGGATTCTTTTGCTGGCTTTGATGTCCCAGGCGATCTCAGCGTGGGTGAAATGGCGCGTGGCCGCACGTGCGGCGTTGCTCGGCGCGTTTTTTATTCCGACGGCGTTCGCGGCCATCATCAATGAAATGTTCCAGACCCGCTGGGGCCATATCTTTGATCTGCAAGCGTTGATCGGAAACGTCTGGTCTGGACTGTTCGGCACCTTTGTGCGCCAGGCCGTAGAGGACCGGGAATTTCGCAATGGCCAGATCGTGGGCGTTGCATTCAGGACCGAGCCGCCGTTGTGGGCTTCGTGGTTCATGTTGTTTCTGATCTGCGCGTTCTGTCTGTGGCTGCTGTCGCGAAAGGTGAAGGCGTACGAGGTAGTGAAGTGAGTTCACCCGAACAAACGATCGTCTTCGACAACGTCTCGAAGTTTTACGGCGAGATACTGGGGGTGAATCGCGTCAACCTCCAGATCCCGCTCGGGATCACCAGCCTGGTCGGTCCCAACGGGGCAGGGAAGTCAACGCTGATGAACTTGATGACCGGTTTGCTGCGGCCCACGCGCGGGCAGGTGACAGTGCTCGGTATTCCCACGGATCGGCCCGAACAGTTGTTTCGCGAAGTCGCCTATTGCTCACAGTTCGATTCTTTTCCCCGAGGGCTGACGGGACGCGAGTTCATCAGTTCTTTCCTGATGGTGTCGGGCTTTCCCAGGAAGCAGGCCGACGAATGGACGGAAAGGGCGCTGGAGCGTGTCGATCTGCTTCCGGCGGCGGATCGGAAGATTGGAGCGTACAGCAAGGGCATGCGCCAGCGCGTGCGGCTGGCCCAGTCGATAGCTCATCAACCTTCCGTGTTGATTCTGGATGAGCCGCTCAATGGTCTCGATCCGATGGTGCGCGCGGAAACGATCGCCTTGTTCAAGCAATTCGCTGCCGATGGACTCCACCTGATCATCTCGAGTCACATTCTGCACGAAGTGGACATGATGTCGGATCGCGTGGTGCTGCTCAACAACGGGTACGTGGTAGCGGAAGGAGCGATCCATGGCGTACGCGACGAAATGGATGTCGAGCATCCGATGCAGATCCTGATTCGCTGCGATCGGCCGTCGCTGCTGGCCGCGCGCATGTTCCAAACCGATGAGGTCGTGGAAGCACGTCTGCACGACGATCGCCATGGCTTGTTTGTGAAGACCCGCAACCCGGATCGATTCTATCTTTTGCTTAACGAGATCGTTGCGCAGGGCGACATTGAGGTCGAGTCCGTGGCGCCGGTAGACGATGACCTGAGCGCGGTTTATGAGTACCTGATTGGCTCGGACTGAGGATGTAGAATATTTTCCATTCATCATTTTCCATTTTTCATTTGTCATTGAACCTCGTCGTTACTGATGATTGAGAAAATGAAAAATGAGAAATGACAATTGGAAAATCTGTCCGTCTTTGAGACGAAGAGATGAACGTAACCGCTGAAGCAATAAGACTAGACACTGAGTTGAAGCGAGATCCTTCATGGGCGCTTTGGCTGCGGCAAATTGGCGCCATCATGCGCCTCGAAGTAAAGAAGAATTTCCTGGGCAAGCGCGCGGTGCTGATTTACCTGCTGGCACTCATGCCGATCGGTTTGCTCGCCATGATCGCGATCGTGCAACCCGCGGACCGCGACTGGATCGACTTTGCGCAGTACCCGAAGCTGTTCTCGGCGATCTATAACGCGCTAATCCTGCGCACGGTGGTCTTTTTCGGCTGCGCCTGGATCTTCATGAACCTGTTTCGCGGCGAGATCGTCGATCGCAGTTTGCACTACTATTTTCTTTCCGCGGTGCGTCGTGAGGTCCTGATTGCCGGGAAATACTTCTCCGGTCTGGTTACCTCGATAATTCTGTTCACTACGGTGACTGTGCTGTCGATGCTTTTGACCTTCTTTCCCCACTTCTTTTCCTCGAGCGTGCGGTTCTTTTTGGATGGCGCCGGCCTGGGACAACTGTTCACGTATGTGCTCATCACCATTCTGGCGTGCGTTGGGTACGGCGCGTTCTTTATGATCGTCGGCTTGTTCTTTCGCAATCCAATAATTCCGGCGCTGGTGCTCTATGGCTGGGAATGGATCAACTTTCTGCTGCCACCGCTGCTGAAAAAGATCAGCGTGATTCACTATTTGAATTCCCTGGTGCCGGTGCCGCTTTCCGAAGGTCCGTTCGCGGTAGTGGCTGAGCCGACCCCGGCCTGGATCTCGGTTCCGGGACTGCTGATCGTGACGGCTTTGGTACTGATTGGCGCCGGCTACCGCATTCACCGGATGGAAATCAGGTACGGAAACGACTGAGGTCAATTCAGTTTACCGCCTGCCGCCGCCAACTTTTCAAATACATAAGACCCGGAGCCGCCAAAAGGCAGAGAACTAACCAGACGAGACAAGCCGCCAGACACAATACGAGTAACAGACGGAGCAACAATATTCGTAGCTTCGTCGCGTGCCTCAATATCTGAACCTCCTTAGTTGATTCTCACTGCTTGAACCGCTGCCGGCGGCCTGTCAGAACCACCCGCGTGAGCGGGTGGATCAAACACTCAACGACCGGGTTGACCGATGGATCCACCTGCTTACGCAGGTGGTACTGACCTCAGTTGTTCATGGCCCGAAGCGTTGGCGGTACTCAGTCGAGACGAGAAAGGCCTTGACCATCTCAGCGCCGATGTAGTCGCCGTTGAACTGGGTCAGCTTCGTTAGCCAGAAGTCGTAGCCCTGAAAGTCGAGTGTGAGTTCCGGCGGATCGTTGGGATTTCGGCGCAGGTAGCCGAAGTATTGCATCAACACAAACGCGCGGCTGAATTCCTGCTGCGCGAGTGTCGAGTTCTCGGCCACGCGACGTAAGGCACGCGAGCGCGCCGCTACGTCACCTGTCGTCGCGGTAAAGGCAAACTCGTTGAGGACAGCAGTGCGGTCACTCGCTGATGGGGTCACCCCAGCATTTGCGAAAAGCGCGTCGACGAATTGCTCGGAAGACATCGACGTCGGGTAGGCTGAGACGAAGCGTGAGCGCTGCACAAACTCGGTTGCAAAAGCCTGCTTGTTACTTTCCAGCACCCTCTTCCACAACCCGACGGGGTCTCCATTGACTTCCCATAAAATGGTTGATTGAGCAAAAATCGTAGTAGGAGCGTAAGGGTTCAACACAATAACGCTAATATCACAGTCGGGTGGGCTGGTCGCATTGCTCCAGGTTGCGCCTGCGTCAATGCTCTTGAACAGAGGATACTTGCCCGAACACGAGCCACCTGGATTAGTACCAGCATAGACATTGTTAGGGTTGACCGGATCAACCGCGATTGCGTGCGTAGGCGGCAAGCTACTGTTCTTCCAGCTAGCGCCGCCGTCAGTCGTTTTGAATACACCGTAGTAAGTTCCTACATACATGACGTTTGGGTTGGCGGGATCGATTGCGAATGAATTAACGTATCCCGAACTGGGGCCAATTGCCGTCCAGGTATTCGGGGCTTGGCTGAACGCAGCTCCAGCCGATGCGACCAGCGCGAGTATCAATCCAGTCACGTACCGTACGATGTTTCTTTGCTTTCTCATAAGAACCTCCTTGGGGTGAAGAGCAAAGGCCTTTCTGGCTCTCCTTATGGGCCGAAAGTTCCAGGGCCGCGGCGTTGATCGACGCGCATTTACTTACTCGCCTTGTTACTCGACGTGGCTCTCAAGGTCCGAATCGTTGTCGGTATTCGCCGGAAACGAGGAACGCCTTCACCATCTCAGCCCCAACGAAGTCGCCGTTGAACTGGTTGAGCTTATTCAGCCAGAAGTTGTAGCCCGTAAAGTCCGCGTCCGGAGCGTCATTTGGGTTGCGACGCAGATAACCGAAGTACTGCATCAGCACGAAGGCGCGGTTGAATTCCTGCTGCGCGAGTGTTGAGTTCTCCGCCGCGCGTCGTAAAGCACGTGCACGAGCCGTCACATCGGCGCTGTTTGTCGCTGAGCCAAACTCGTTGATGGCCGCGAGATAGTCCGCTCCTGAAGGCGTCAGTCCAGCGTTCGCGAAAAGTTTGTCGACAAACTCCGTAGGCGTCATCAACGTGGGAAAAGCCGCAGTGAAACGTGACCGCTGTACAAAGTCAGCCGTAAAGGCTTGCTTGTTGTTCTCCAGGACTTGTTCCCAACCGGTCTGATTCACGATCACACCCTGGCTAAGTCCCTGCTTGTCAGGCAAAAACTCATTCAGCTTGATTGGGATCGGCATACCAGGCAAATTGCCGTAAGACGATTTGTAAATCCTGTAGACGAAGTAACCCGTCTGCTGAAATTCAATCGAGAGGAAGAAGGCCGCCGAGACGTTGACCCGCTTCGCTTCGGCGCACTGCTGGTCAGTACCGCAAGCGGTGATCTCGTTGAGCCAGAAGGTTAGCCCCTGGGGGTCTGGCTCGCGGCTGAGGAAATCGAGGTAGTGTTGGCGCACAAAGATTTGAACATTGTCTATTCGATTAGCCGTCAAATCGCCGCCGGTGAGCGTCTTGTACACGCCGTTCGGGCCGCAAGCATAGAGGATGGCGGGGTTGGTCGGATCCATGACCAGCCCCCACACAGACAGATTGCCGAGGCCAGAGTTCACCGCGGACCAATGATCGCCGCCGTCGCGGCTGTCGAAGACGCCGCCTTCGCCACCCACGTAGAGTGTCTGCGGATTCGTGGGATCGATGATTACGGGGGCACTTCGGCCCATAGTGCGAGAGGTCGGAGTTGTCAGGCCCGTGCTTAGATCTTGCCAGGTGCTTCCGCCGTCGAGGCTCCGAGACACGCCTTCAGTTCTGGTGGTGGCATAAACGGTTGATGGGACATTGGAGTTGATCGTGATGCTCCAGGCCGGCTTGCTCAATACCGAAGTCCAGGTTGCCCCACTATCCTGTGACCGAAAGACTCCCGTCGGCGTGGCGGCGAACAAGCGGTTATTGTCGTACGGATCGATGGTCAGGCCCTGGACCTGCTTCGGCAGTCCGCTACCGAGCGCCGTCCAGGTGTCGCCGTAATCGGTGCTCTTGAATAGTCCGTCGCCAAGGGTGCCGGCGTAAACGATGTTGGGGCTCGCGCCACTCACCGCCGGTGACCACACATACACAGCGGCCGACCCCATACGGCGCCGTGACCAGGTGAGGCCACCGTCCTCGCTCTTGAACAAGCCTCCCCCGTAGAACGACCCGGCGTAGATCCGCAGGGAGTTTGACGGATCAAAGACCAGCTGCCGAGCTGCAAGGCTCGCGAAGCCCCGTCCGGCGACGGCCCAGGTCGCGCCGCCATTCTGCGACGCGATCAGACCGCTCCAGTTCGTGCTGACGACGATCTTCTCGTGGTTGGCCGGGTCGATCGAGAGCGAAAAGGCCCAGCCATTGGCGCCGCCGAGACCGGGATCCAGACCGGTCCAGGTCGCGCCGAGGTCGTAGGAGACCTGCGCGCCGGCGAAATCCGTCCCCGCATATAGAACCCTCGTGGGATCCATGGCGAGCGAGAGGGCTATGCCGCTGGAGAGTCCTGTCGGCTGCCAGCTTGAACCGCCGTCAAAGCTCTGCCACACGCCGCCGCCTGCCGTGCCGGCGTAAACAGTATGCTTGAGCGAGGGATCGACCGCGAGCGAGAGGATGACGGAGGAACCGGGCGCGCCCTGACGTTGCCATGTGGCGCCCGCGTCGGTGGTTTTCCAGACGCCGTCTTCGTTCGTGCCGGCATAGAGCACCTGACTATCAGTTGGGTCGAGGGCGAGAGAACATATGGCCTTCGGCGTCAGGGCAGACATGGCCGACCAGTTCTGCCCGGCGCTAACGCTTTTGAAAGCGCCGCCCCCGACACTCGTGGCGTAGAGGATATCCGAATTCTTCGGATCAACGGTGATATTGGAAATGGGAGTTGTTCCCGCAAATACAGGCGCCCAGTTGGCTCCCCCATCACTGGTCTTCCTGATCGCGCCGCCGACGAGTCCGGCGTAAACGACGCCCGGCCGGTTTGGATCCACCGCAAGGTAGTTGATGATCGTCCCGGCAAGCCCTGCCAGCTTCTGCCACGTGGACCCGCCGTCGGTAGTTTTGAACACACCATCAACGCCGGTCCCGGCATAAACTATCTGCGGTCCGGAAGGGTCCATCGCGAGTGCGCTAACGACGAGGGTGGTCAGGCCGGTGTTGACGCTTGACCAGGTATGACCGTTATCGGTGGACTTGCGAACGCCGCCGCCTGCCGAGCCGATGAAAAGAATTCCAGTTCCTTTCGGATCGGCGGTGATGGGGGCTGCAACGCCTGCGGGGTTAGTGCCGATGCTGGTCCAGCCCCCCGCAACCAGGGCCTGTGTGTTCAGGTCGCCAGTAGAGACAAAACCCGGAGCAAACTCCGGCGGGCTCGCTAGCGCATTTGACCCTAACATCAGGGCGGCGCCACTCAGCAAACCGACTGTCGTTGTTAGGATCAGGCCGGATATATATCGAGCGATCTTCCTTGATGTTCTCATACTAACCTCCTCTGTTGTGCGGGGCCGGCACTTTGCTGCCCTCATCAACTAACGCGAGAACCGCGCCCGAGACCTCTAACGGTATGGATAATCTCCATTCAGCGGTGCTTATGAGGTGGAAGGGAAAGCCGGCCTGTGGGTGTATAATGCAGCGCATTTCCAGCAAGTCAGGTCACGAATAATGAGCGTCGACTGAGATAGTCCGCGCGCTCGTCTAACGCAATCCTCGCTGGATGAAGTTAATCCGGCCCCACTTATAGGTTACGTGAATGACCGCCTCGCCAAAGGGAGTAACACAACTGCTGGTCGCCTGGAGCGATGGAGATGCGGCTGCGCGCGACGAGTTGATGCCACTCGTTTATGAAGAACTGCACCGGCTGGCACACCGGTATATGGGCCGGGAACGTATCGGCCACACGCTACAAACCTCGGGGTTAGTCAACGAGGCCTATCTGCGGCTCATTGATCAAAGCCAGGTACATTGGCAGAACCGGGCGCACTTCTTTGGTATCGCCGCCCAAATGATGCGGCGCATTCTGGTTGATTACGCACGGAGTAGAGGCTACGCCAAGCGCGGCGGCGACGCCCGCCAGGTATCCCTGGACGAAGTGGCGATTGTGTCTGAGGAGCGTGCTGCGGATGTCGTAGCGCTTGACGATGCGCTGACGAGTCTGGCGGCTATCGACTCGCGGAAGAGCCAGATAGTTGAGCTGCGATTCTTTAGTGGACTGAGCATTGAGGAAACAGCCGAGGTCCTGGCAGTTTCACCCAGCACGGTCATGCGCGATTGGACCCTCGCCAAAGCCTGGCTGCGAAGAGAAATGACCGCTGACGGTAAATAATAGCGATCCGAAGCGCAATACTCTTAGAGATTCCGGAAGCAATTCTCGCGTTAATAGATGGGAAGGGCAGTGCGTCAGCAAGCGACCATAGTGCCGCAGGCACGAAATGCGTTTATAGTCGCGAGCACCTTTCGATGTTTTGTAGCCCATTTATGGGGCAGGAGCCGGAACATCACGCTCCTAATGGAGCTGGCTTCTCCTCTATCGCCATGCGTCTATAAACATAGCGCCGCTATGCGGCTGAGCAACTCTAACGAGTTATGTTTCTATGACTCCTGAACGCTGGCAACAAATCGAGAAGTTGTTTCACTCCGCCCTGGAGCGCGAGTCAGGAGAGCGCGCCGCGTTTCTGGCGCAGGCTTGTAATGGTGACGAGTCTCTGCGCCGGGAAGTTGAATCGCTCATCGGGTCTCACGAAAAGTCAGATAGTTTCATTGAAGCGCCGGCGGCCGATATCGCCGCGGAGTTGGTTGCAGGAAGAGAGCCCCAGTTGGCGGCCGGACACTCTGTCGGTCCATACCAGATTGTTTGTCTGTTGGGCGAGGGCGGCATGGGAGAAGTTTACCTGGCTCAGGACACCAGACTGGGACGCCAGGTTGCGCTCAAGCGGCTGCCTGCGCAATTCACCCTTGACGCGGAGCGAGTGTGTCGCTTCGAGCAAGAGGCACGTGCTGCCTCCGCGCTCAACCACCCGAACATCGTCACCATCCACGAGATCGGACACTCAAACTCTTTACACTTCATCACCACGGAGTTCATTGATGGCGAGACCTTGCGCGAACACCTGGCCACCGCCCCGATGAAACTCAATGAAGTGCTGGAAGTTGCCACTCAAATCGCTTCGGCACTGGCGACGGCGCATGCGGTGGGGATTGTGCACCGCGATATCAAGCCCGAGAACATCATGCTCCGCCGCGACCGGATCGTGAAGGTGCTTGACTTCGGACTCGCCAAGCTTGCGCCCCAGGGAACGGCAGTTGACACGCAAGCGGCGACCAGCGCAATGGTCAAGACAAATCCGGGAATGGTGATGGGCACGGTTCAGTACATGTCGCCTGAACAGGCAGGTGGGAAACACGTGGACGTTCGCACGGACATCTGGTCCTTGGGTGTCGTGCTTTACGAGATGGTGACGGGTCGCGTGCCGTTCCAAGGCGACACATCCAGTCATGTAGTCGTTTCGATTATAGAGAGTGAACCACCCTCGTTATCTCTTTACGCGGAAGTGCCGGAAGAACTGGAGCGAATCGTCAGCAAGGCGCTACGCAAAAACAAAGAAGAGCGATACCAAACAGCCAGTGACCTGGAGCTTGATCTGAAGGGCCTGAAGCAGGAACTGGAAGTCGACGCTCGGATGAAGCGATCTCTCGAGCCGGAGAAGTTTGGAGTACCGCCTTCAGGCGACTGGTTGAGTGACGCAAAGACCTCGCCGCCTGAAGGCGGTACTCCAAACACGGTTTCGATAAACGCACATCCAACATCAAGCGCTGAATATCTCGTCAGCGAAATCAAACGTCACAAGCGGGGCGTGACACTCGTCGCAGCAGCGACACTCATTGCGTTCGCAGTCGTTGGCTATTTTTACTTCCTCAGGAACAGTGCACCAGGTAACAGCGGTGAGGCGATTGATTCGGTTGCCGTCTTGCCGTTCGTAAATGTGAACAGTGACCCGAACACGGAGTATCTCTCAGACGGGATGAGCGACAGCATCATTAACAGCCTCTCGCGGCTGCCCAACCTGAAAGTCAACTCGCTTAACTCGGTCTTGGGTTACAAGGGCAAGCAGATAGATTCGCAGGTCGTGGGCCGCGAGCTGAAGGTCCGGGCCGTATTGATAAGCAGGATGACGCAACGGGGAGACGCTCTCGCCATCACCACTGAGTTGGTGGACGTTCGTGACAACCGCCGGCTGTGGGGCGGGCAATATAACCGCAAGCTGTCGGAGATCCTCGTCGTGCAGGACGAGATCGCGCGGGAGATTACAGAAGGGCTACGGCTGCGGCTCACCGGCGAAGAGAAGAAGCAACTGGCTAAACAGCACACCCAGAACAACGACGCCTATCTGCATTACAGTTTGGGCAACTATTACTTCCGTCAGAATACAAAAGAGGCATTTGAGAAGGGCATCGAATCTTTCAAGCAGGCAATCAAGATAGATCCGAACTACGCGCTGGCTTATACGGGATTAGCGGGTACGTATCAATTCATGCGATCGCGCGGCTTCGGACCAGCGAGCGATTATGAGCCACAGGTCGAGTGGGCGGCGCTCAAGGCGTTACAGCTTGATGACACGCTGGCCGAAGCTCATGTCTATCTGGGCGTGCACAAATTCAATAATTTCGACTGGGTGGGGGCAGAGAAAGAGATCACACGGGCGCTCGAGCTGGATCCGAACTCCTCTCAAGCTAACGATGCGTATTTTTCTTATCTGGCAGGCGTTGGCCGAGCGGATGACGGTCTTCCGTATGCGATACGAGCTCAGGAACTGGATTCAATGCCTAGGCCCGGAGCACCTGCCTTTGCTTACTTCCTGGCGCGCCAGTATGACAAGGCAATTGAGTTGTACCGGAAGGGCCTGGAGAAAAAGCCGGATAATGCTCATGCGCACATTTTACTTGGGGAGGCGTACGTGGCGAAAAGCATGTTTGCCGAGGGCGTCGCGGAGATGGAAAAGGGTGTGGCCCTCGATGTGACTCTCAATAAAACCCCAGAGCGCTGGGATAGATACCCGATGCTGGCCTACGCCTACGCCGTGGCGGGCCGGCGCGGCGAGGCTCTGAAAATACTCGCCGATCAGAAGCAACTGGCGAAGGAGCGCTACGTCTCTCCATATAATTTCGCAATCATCTACACGGGTCTCGGCAACAAAGATCGGGCCTTCGAGTGGCTGACAAGATGTGTTGAGCAGCGCACACAACCCATCTCGTTTCACCTTAAGAGCCGATCGCTGTTTGACCCATTGCGCTCAGACGCGCGCTACGCAGACCTGCTCCGGCGCATGAACCTTGAGCCGTGAACTGGCTAAGATGCTGCTGGTCTGCGCTGCGCTTTTGCGGCTCGGCCGCCTGATGTGCGATGAGTCTCTGACTCACCGAAACGATTTCACTAGAATGTTTCAGGCTATGCCTAAAACGGCGGCGTAGCCGCAGAGATTTAGAAGTAACGTGCCGGAAAGGCAAAGCCTTTCCGCACATCAGGCGGCAGAGCCGCTAAATCAAATGAAAGAAATAGCTTTACATTTTTTGCTCTGCACCATCATTGTCGGCATATTGTTAGCCGTCGTAGTGCCGTCTGCTTTCGCCCAATCGCAAGCCCTGAACGGACAGATCGAAGGCACGGTGTCAGACCAAAACAAAGCGGCTCTACCAAACGCGACCATCAAGGTAACGAACATCGAAACCGGCGCAACCAGAACCGTGACCACCGATGAAAGCGGCGTTTATCGCTTTCCGCTTTTGCCGCTTGGAACCTACCGCATCACCGCCGCAGCCTCAAACTTCAAAACATTCGTCCAGGAAGGCGTCACCTTGGCCACCGGACAAACCGCGACGATTGATTTGCAGTTGCCAGCCGGAGAAGTTCAGGAAGTCGTGACCGTTTCGTCGGATACCTCGATTGCCGAGGCGGGCAAAACCGATTTGGGGCGCGTGATGAATACCCGCGAAGTGCAAAATCTCCCGCTGGTTTCGCGCAATCCTTATAATTTCGCTTTCCTGCAAGCCAACGTAACAGGTCGTCCGGCTCGCGGATTTCCTTTTACCACTATCAATGCCAACGGCTATCTGCGGCGGGTCAATTTCCTGCTCGACGGCAACCCCAACACGCAAGGCGACCGCGGCACGCTTCGGTTTATGCTAATTTCCGATGTTTATGTCAGCGAGATTCAATTGGTCACGAATGGTTTTGCGGCTGAATTTGGCAACACGCCGGGCTTGATTATGAATGTCGTTACGCCTTCGGGAACGAATAAGATCAACGGTTCAGTCAGCTATCGTATTCGTCGTCCGTCTTTCTATTCGCGCCCGTTCTTTTTTCCGGCGGCCGATTTGCCGGACAATAAGGCTAGTGTCTTTGGAGCAACTGTCGGCGGTCCGATTATCAAAGGCCGCTGGCATTTCTATTTCGGTTATGAATGGCAATACCGCGACGACAAAGCGGTTGCCACGCGGCTTTTAACAATTACTCCGGCAAACCAGGCGCAATTGATTGCCGCAGGTTTGCCTGCTTCGATTTTTCCTGCTGCGATTCCTGGTTCGGAAACCGGATCTTTCTATATTTTTCGGACTGACATGCAGTTGAATAATAAGAATCGCCTTACCGCACGGTTTAATCATTCCGACGGGGTGGGCAAAAGTCTCATTCCGGGCATGCTTAATACTTCGGAGCGAAGTCTTGATACGCCCAACGTTGACCACGCGCTTGCAGTGCAGCTTGCTTCATACACGCGGCAGGCTTTGAACGAATTTCGCTTTCAATATGCCCAGCGCACTGGGACTGGTGGGGCTGGGAAAAGAAACGAATTTTCCGGCAGCGGTCCTTCTATAGTGATTAACAATGTGGCGAATTTCGGTTCGCCGGAAGGCGTAGATACGATTTTTCTGCCACGAAGGATTACCCAAATTCAAGACAATCTGATGCGAATTGTTCGGACGCACGCCGTCAAATTCGGCGGCGGTTTCACCTTCTATAACCACACCGAGCGTTCGGCAGTCTTTAGCAGATATACATTTCCTTCGATTAGCGCTTACATCGCGGCCCGAAACGGGACTAATCTACGGAGCTATACTTCGTACGCCGAAGCCTTCGGCGACCCTGAAATTAACTAGTCGAGCCTGAAAAAAGCGATTTTCAGATCTCCGGAGACATTGAGCCGCCACCCACGGGCGCGAGATTGATTTCCAGGTCTTGCTCAGGCGAACCAAAAATGAGCCAAAAGAAAACTCGCAGGAGTTTTCTCAGGTTA
>JBGQGG010000006.1:0-189065 GCA_041497335.1 Pyrinomonadaceae bacterium
GACGTGGCAGATGGTGCACAGGCCGTTGCGGGCTTCGGCAACCGCGACGCCCTTGCGGCTCTTCGCCGTCGTCTCGAAAATCGCCAGCGCATGGCGATCGATCTGCGGCACCAGCGCCGCGCGCGCGGCGGCCGTCGTGTCGAGCTCGACCCGCAGCGCCGCGACTTCTTTGGCGAGCACGGCCCGTTCGGCGGCGATCTCTTTCTCGGCGATCTTGAGCTCGGCTTCGCTTTTCTTCAACTCAGCGCCGAGCTCGTCGGACTCCATCATGATCTCGAGAATCCGATCTTCGCGGGCCTTGATGTCGTTCTGGGCCGTCTCGATCTCGTGAAGCATGGCCGTGTACTCGCGATTGGTCTTCACTTCGAGCAGCTGATCCTTGTATTTCGCGAGCCGCGTCTGCACCGCCGACACGTCTTTCTCGTCGGCCCGGCGCTTCTCCTGGGCCGACGCCAGCCGCGCTTTCACACCGGCCACCAGATCCTTCGCCCGCTGAAGGCGTGCGTCCAGCGCCTGGATGCGGCCCGGGTGGTCGGCGATCTTCCGCCGATCATCGTCGGCGGTCGTTTCGAGCTGCTGAAGACGAATCAGTTTTTCCAGGTCAGGATTCATAGGGCACTGCGCCAATAACAAAAAAGCCCCGCATGGGGGCTTCGGAGAAACTGGAAACTAAAAACTGGAACCGGGAAAGTAAGGCTTGATGTTTCCCGCTTACTTTCAAATTTCTCGCTTTTAGTTTTAAGTTATGACTATTCATAAAGTGGTGGGCCCACCAGGATTCGAACCTGGGACAGGCCGGTTATGAGCCGGCGGCTCTGACCGCTGAGCTATAGGCCCGTATTCGTCAATCGTCACTCGTCGATCGTCGGTGGTCCTCAGTTTACCCCGCCTCTCGACGATCGACCATGCTGACGACCAACGACTAATAACTAACGACTACGAAGTTCTTCCCTCCAGGAACGCGCGCAGCTTGCGGCTGCGAGACGGATGCCGCAGCTTGCGCAGCGCCTTCGCCTCGATCTGCCGGATACGCTCGCGGGTCACCGCGAAGTTCTGGCCGACCTCTTCGAGGGTGTGCTCGCTGCCGTCGCCCACGCCGAACCGCATCTTGATGACACGCTCTTCGCGCGGCGTCAGCGTCTTCAGCACCGACTCGGTCTGTTCCTTGAGGTTCAGATTGATCACCGCCTCGGCGGGGGAGACCACCTGGCGATCTTCGATGAAATCGCCAAGATGCGAATCTTCCTCTTCGCCAATCGGAGTCTCGAGCGAGATCGGTTCCTGCGCAATCTTCAGCACCTTGCGCACCTTCGAAACCGGAATGTCCATTTTCTTGGCAATCTCTTCGCTGGTCGGCTCGCGGCCGAGTTCCTGGACCAGCGCGCGCGAAGTGCGGATCAGCTTATTGATCGTTTCGATCATGTGCACCGGAATACGAATCGTGCGTGCCTGATCGGCAATGGCCCTCGTGATTGCCTGGCGAATCCACCACGTTGCATAGGTCGAGAATTTATAACCGCGCCGCCATTCAAACTTGTCCACGGCCTTCATCAAACCGATGTTGCCTTCCTGGATCAGATCGAGGAACTGCAGACCACGGTTGGTATATTTCTTCGCGATGGAAACGACCAGACGAAGGTTGGCTTCGACCAGTTCGCGCTTTGCCTGGCCGGTCTGATGTTCGCCGGTCACGATTGCCTGGAGCGAACGCTTGATCTCGACCGGCGAAATATGATGTTCCAATTCAACGGCCTGCAGACGCTTCTTTCCGTTTGACACGTGCTTCTTGTAAGCTTTCATGTCGTCGGCCTTCAGACGTTTCTTGGTCAGCCGGTCGGTGTAGGTGTCGACCTCGCGTTCGGCTGAACGCACTTCCTTCTGCACGTTTCGAATCGCGTTAATCAGGCGCTGGCGCGAGCGCTCCGTCATATTCAAACGTCCGATTTCGTCGGCGATTTCTATGCGCAGCCGGGCCACCTTCCGGCGCAAGCGCAGTAGTTTTTTTGTTTTCTTGCCGCGAGTAATTTTCTGTTCCGTGCGTAGCTTGACCCACTCCTTTAGCGCGTTCTTGAACAGGCGGCGAATGTTCTCGATCCCTTCAATAGTCCACTCGCGGTACTCGTCGGCCTTGTCTTCTTCGCCGGCCAGCTCAGCTTGTTCGGAGAAGTTAACGACCTCGCGGATGTTAATCGTGTGGGCGGCAAGTTCGTCGCCAATCTTCAGCAGTTCAGCCACGGCGATCGGCGAGCGGGCAATGGCTTTCTGAGTTTTGATCTGGCCGCGTTCTATTCGCTTGGCAATCGCCACTTCACCTTCGCGCGTGAGGAGCGGCACTACCCCCATCTCTCTGAGGTACAGCCGCACCGGGTCGTTGGTCTTCTCCAGCGCCCCGGCTGAAAGATCCAGCTCGAGATCTTCGTCGCCCGCGTCTTCATCGTCGGTGGCGATCGCCGCCGCTTGTTCGATCAGTCGCTCGTCGGAATCCGCCACATGAATGTTTGAGGCATCCAGCTTTTGCAGCACATCTTCAATGTCGTCGGGCGAAACTACGTTCTCCGGCAGTTCACGATTCAAGTCGTCGTATGACAGAAACTTTTTGTCCCCACCCAATTGCAGCAGTCGATCCATCACGTCATCCCTATCTTTTTCTTCAATAGCCACGATTATTTGTTTCCTGAAAGTACTGCCTGTGCAGTTACGTCTTCGGTTAAAGTGAGATTCCGCTCGCTTGTGCCGGTGGCAAAAAGTCACTCCGCTGTTTTGATAACTCCAAAAACTCTAAATACAAACGGTCGCGGCGTTCACCGTCTCCAGCGCGTTCGGCGTCAGTCATCTCGGAACTGAGTTCGTCAATCCGACGATCCAATTTCATCAAGCGCAACGCATTCAGGCAACGGTCAGCGGCAGTTTGCGACTCGTCGAAAGACTCAACCGTCGCATCGGTCATCATCAACCGAGCCAGCAACTCGCCCGCGTGCGGATCGTCAGCCGTTGCTTCGCTTAACGAGTCAAACCCGACTTCCTGGTCCTCTTTGTCTAAAGTGACCAGGGCCCGAAAAATCGGGGCCGTTGCCAGGTCCTCGTAATCCCCACTCTCCAGGCGCGGCAAGATAATCTTTCGCAGCTCTTCGTTCGCCAGCAAAAGCTCCAAAAGCCTTTCTTCTGCCACGGTTGGCCGGCTCGTCGGACTGCGCCTGACCATTTCCTGAACGGAGGCCGCGTCCGTGCTTGCGCCACTCCTGATTCGCTGCCAGAGTTCGCGGCGCTGATCAGCTTGCACGCGCAAGGCGTCCATCGTGATGTCAAAGTATTCGCGCTTCTGAATTCGGCTGCGAACAGCGCGAACAAACGGGAGCGCCTCCTCAACTGCCGCAGCCTTATCACTGGGGCTGTGAAGGTTACGATCCCGCACCGCTTGATCGATCACGAATTGTATATGGGGCTGTGCCTCGCCTCGGCGCTTCTGGTACTCCGTAACGCCGTATTTTCTGATGAAATCGTCAGGATCGGCGTTGTCCGGGAGAACCAGTACCTTGACTTCGAGATCTTCTGCCAGAATCGTTTCGATCGCCCGTTTGGCTGCCTGCACACCCGCGCGATCACCATCATAGTTCACCACCACCTTACGCGCAAATCTGGCGATTAGTTTCACCTGCTCGGGGGTCAGCGCCGTGCCCAAACTGGCAACCATGTTACGAACGCCGAATTGATACGGCACGATCAGATCCAGATAGCCCTCGACCAGGATGGCGAAGCCGTTCCGCCGGATTTCATCACGGGTCAGGTTGAGCCCGAAAAGATGGCGGCCTTTGGTATATGCCGGTGTTTCCGGAGAGTTTAGATACTTTGGCTCACCTTCCGGTTCCATCGTTCGCCCGCCAAAGGCAATGACACGTCCCTGAGCGTCGATTACGGGAAACATCAACCGCCCGCGAAAGCGATCGTACGAGCCGCCTTCGTCCTTCTTGACAACCAGCCCGCTGCGTTCGAGTTGGTCCTGGCTCGTGCCCTTTTGGCGCAGGTGCGTCGAAAGCGCGTCCCAACTGTCGGGAGCAAAGCCCAGATGAAAAGTCTGAATGGTTTCTTCGGTGATGCCGCGGCCCTTGAGATATTCGCGCGCTGCCCGCCCGGATTTACTTTTGAGTTGGTCTTCCCACCAAACGAGGGCCCATTGATTCAGTTCAATCACCGTATCGGACTCGCGCTTGTGGGCTTCAAAGCGGCTATCGTCGACCATCTTTGGCAACGGCACGCCCGTTTTCTCGGCCACGATTTTGATCGCGTCGGGAAAGGTGACGCGTTCGATCTCCATGACGAAGTTAAAGACTGAGCCGCCTTTCTGACAGCCGAAGCAGTAGAAGATGTCTTTCGCCGGGCTGACTGAAAATGACGCCGTCTTCTCTTTGTGGAAAGGGCAACAGGCCATCCAGTTCGCCCCCTTCTTCTTCAAAGAGACATAGTCCTGCACGACGCGCACAATGTCGGTCTGGCGGCGAAGGTCGTCGATGAAGGTTTGTGGAAAGCGCATGAAAGATTTATGAACCAGCGAGCGAACAACGTCAAATCATCGACGCTTTAGAATTCGAGCGCGTCTGCGCTCAACAACAGTTGTCCGACGATAATACTTTCCTAAGTTTGCACTGCGAACGAAAGCTCTCACGAACTCCGCGACGGCGAGGGCACCCTGACGAGGAGGACGAAAGACTACGACGCCGCAATGACTGTCCGGTGGGTATTCTTTCAGGTCAAGAAAATCCGTATCGAGGGTAAAGAGAATCCGTTGGTGGGATGTCGCAGCCTTCAGCACGTTAGGATCGGTTGCCCCGGACAAGCCCTGGTCGAGCACGGTATCAACGTCGTGCTTGAGCGCTGCCAAATCATCGCGAAGATATTGCGAGAGGTTCTGATCCAACTTGATTTTCATGCAGCCGGAACTTTGCGCGCTAACTCTGCCGCGTACGCGACTGCTGCGCGAACGTCCTGTTCAGTTAGCGGTGGGAAGTGTTTAGTGATTTCCTTTGGAGAGAGTCCTTCTGCTAGCGAATCTAGGATCACGGCAACATTGATCCGCGTTCCCTGGATACAGGGTTCGCCGCCACACACGTCGGATTTCACCACCACTCGCTTCAAAAGTCTTCTGTACGCGTTATCAGTCATTCAAAACCATTCTACCCGATACAAAGGTGAAACGTCATCGATGAAGGTTCGCGGAAAGCGCACTGCCAAAGAAAGCCGCTACGAGTCTTAAGAACTCCAATGCTGTCCAAAGTCACTGGTCTTGAGAATTGTTGGATTTTCGCGTTTGTCGAAAGGCTCAAGACTCATGGTACCATGCCACTCATTTGAACCAACTGATGATGAGTCGAACACGTAAAAGAAATGAGTAAGCATCACTGGGTTCTTTTCTTCATATTGCGTGACCCGAATCTTGAATTTCTGACCAGATGCCTCCCACTTATCCATGACTCTTCCGCGCTCGCCACCCCTATTGAGAAAGAAACAACCTGAATTGAGAATGGCTACTCCACACAAAAGACTTATTAAGAGAAATCTCATTCCTCGACCTTACTGCCTTAATTCCACCACCGTCGCCCCAGCGCCGCCCTGATCCTGCGGCGCAGCCGCAAAGCGAGCGACGTGCGGATGATCTTTAAGTAACTCCGTGATTGCTCGACGCAGAGCGCCGGTACCGTGGCCGTGGATTATGCGCACTTCGCTCAGACCGTTCAAGAATGCTTCATCCAGAAACTTATCCGTAAGCTCAACTGCTTCGTCGGTTTTTTTCCCGATCAACTTCAGCTCGGCGCTGGTAGCGCGATCAGAGCTTCCTGAGTGTAAGTGAAGTTCGGTTGTTTGAGCGCGACGACGCGCATTCTCAAGTGAGGGTCTTACCCGGTCGCTACCGCTCCCGGTACTGACCTCGTTGCGCCGGGTGCTGACTTCATAAACAAGCTCCAGGTTCTCAAGCTTTTCGCGCATTCGTAGCGAGCCCACGCGCACTTCGGCTTCGTCTTCACGGATATGATTGACTATTCCAACTGAGCCAAACGAAAGCAACCGCACCCGATCCCCGATTTTCAGATCGCGGAGAGGCCCGCGGATATCCTGTCGGCCAGCGCTGACAATTTGATCCCGGATCGCCTTTGTTTTGTCGGGCCCAGCCGGAAGATCACTGACTACCTGGCCGTCACGAATTACGCGAACGCCGCGGAGTTGCGGGGACAAACCCTGAGAGGACGAAGCGCGAGAGCCACCCTCAGTCTTGCTCGGGATTTGCGCCACGCGTTGAGCTTCGCGTTTCAGCTCCGCCGTGCGGCGCGCAGCTTCGCGGTCCACTTTCAAACGCGAAGCGCGGTCTTCAATCTTAGCCGCGAGCTCGTGACTGCGTTCTTCAAATTCCTTTACCGCCCGGGACAGTTCTCTTTCTAACTCAGCCTGGCGTGCTGCTTCGTGCTTCGCTGCCTGCTCATCAAGCAGAGCAAACTTCTCGGCCACGGCGGTGCGCTCCTCTTCCAACGCTTTGCGCAGGGTTTCAGCTTCTTCGGCTTCGCGCTTTATTCGCCGGAGGTAATCGATCGAATCGCGTGAAGACCCTTTCACCTGTTCAGTTGCTCTGCTAATCACGTCGGCGGGGATTCCGAAGCGTTGCGCGATTTCCAGGCCCGATGACGAGCCGGCGATGCCGACGAGCAGGCGATAAGTCGGACACAGAGTCTTTTCGTCGAACTCGACGGAGGCATTGAGCACACCGGCTTCGTTGCCGGCATACATCTTCAATCCCGAATAGTGTGTCGTGGCGAGAACCTGCGCACCGCGCTGTTTGAAGTGATCGACTACAGCGACGCCGAGTGCCGAGCCCTCTTCCGGATCGGTTCCGGTGCCGACTTCGTCGAGCAGCACCAGCGCCGGCGTGGCGCAGGACTCGATCATCGACGCGATGTTGGCGACGTGCGAAGTAAACGTGGAAAGGTTTGCGGCCAGCGATTGGTGATCGCCAATGTCCGCCAGAACTGATCGATAGAAAGGAACGCGGGCGACCTGCGCGGGCACGGGTAATCCTGAAAGCGCCATCAATGAAAGCAGTCCGGCAGTTTTGAGCACTACGGTCTTGCCGCCGGCGTTGGCGCCCGAAATAACCATCGTTGTGTTTTTGTCATCCAGCTTGAACGAAACCGGCACGACTGTGGCGGCCGTGGCGCGCAGGGTCTCTTCCAACAAAGGATGGCGAGCTTCGATAAATTCGAGCGTGTCCGTGGCACAGACTGATGTCTGTGCCACTTCAGGCACGACGCAGTTGAACCGTTCGGCAAACGCAGCTTTCGTATTGATGAAATCGAGTTCGGAGACGGCATTAGCCGCTAGTTCAATCGCCGGCAGTTCGCGTCGCAACTCTTCCGAGAGCGCGAACAAAATTTCGGCGATCTCACGTTGCTCGGCTTCCCTGAGCGACTGAAATTCGTTGTTTGCGTCGATCGTTTCCAGGGGTTCGACAAACACCGTCGCGCCGGACGAAGAAGATCCGTGCGCCACACCCTTGACTCGTCCCTGGTGATCGGAGCGGACCGGAATTACGAACCGATCATTGCGCACGGTTACCAACTCTTCCTGGATAGCTTCGCTTGAGCGCCGCATTACGGCTTCCAGTGAGCGCTTGATTCGTGAGCGGGCACTTGCGAGTTCGCGCCGAGTCCGGGCCAGTTCAGGACTGGCGCGATCATCCAGTTCGCCGCCCGGCAGAATCTTACGAGTCAAGAGCGCCGCCAGCTTCGTCAAATCGGCGGGCAACCCCGCGACTATCGCGAACAACGTCGGAGCCTTATCACGTTCCGGGAGGATTGCCGCGCGCGCTTCCATCGCGCCATCGCACAGCCGCGCCAGATCGAGAATGGCCAAAGGTTCGAGCGCCGCGCCCTCGATCTTCAGGCGCGAGATCGATTCACTGGAATCGGCAATTCCATCGAATGACAAACGACTTCCGCGCTGGCGCAACTCAATGCTTTCCGCCACCGCGCTGAGGGCGTGTTGCAGGTGACGCAAGTCATCGAACGGACGCAGCGCGTCAATACGCGCCCGCCCGAGATCGGTCTGTGCCCATCGTCGGAACAGCGTGCGCAGCGAGTCGAACTCCAGCGTGTCGAAAGCCTGAGGGTTCATTGGTGAGTCAATATTATCACCAACGCTCAAGCTAGCTGGTGTTTAGGGTGCCAACTTTGGTTGGGGCCTTTCCCCGGTTGCAAAAACCCGGCTGAAGGCAGTACTCCGAAACACCCGTTATTCCAGACCAGGACACTCCGGGGTCGCTCTCGCTTTGCTCACCCCCGGCTTTTGGAATATATTCGTCAACTTCCAAAACGATAAAGAAAGGTCTAATCGAATGCCAACCGTACCTATCACCGTCGCCTACGGCGACGGCATCGGCCCTGAAATCATGGAGGCTACGCTTCACATCCTGAAGGAAGCCGGTGCCAAACTTCAGATCGAAAAGATCGATATTGGAGAAAAAGTCTACCTGTCTGGAAACTCTTCCGGCATTGACCCGAGCGCCTGGGACTCTCTGCGCGACACCAAAGTTTTTCTCAAGGCGCCCATCACCACGCCCCAGGGCGGTGGCTACAAGAGCCTTAACGTCACGGTGCGTAAGACACTCGGCCTGTACGCAAACGTCCGACCCTGCGTTTCCTATCATCCGTTCGTTGAGACAAAGCATCCCAATATGGACGTCGTGATTGTGCGTGAGAATGAAGAGGACCTTTACGCCGGAATCGAATATCGCCAGACGGACCAGGTGATGGAGTGTTTGAAGTTGATATCGCGACCCGGTTCGGAAAAAATCGTTCGCTACGCCTTCGAATACGCCCGCCGTCATAACCGCAAGAAAGTCACCTGCTTCACCAAAGACAACATCATGAAGTTTACCGACGGTCTGTTTCATAAAGTCTTTAACGAGATCGCGGCTGAGTATTCTGACATCGAAAACGAGCATTGGATCGTCGACATCGGCGCGGCGAAGATGGCCGACACTCCGAATGCCTTTGACGTGATCGTAATGCCTAATCTTTACGGCGACATTTTGTCGGACGTAGCCGCCCAGATCGCCGGCTCGGTTGGTCTTGCGGGCTCGGCAAACATCGGCGAGAACATAGCCATGTTCGAGGCGATCCACGGATCGGCGCCGCGCCGCGCGAGGCAAAATCTCGCAAATCCTTCCGGGTTGCTGCTGGGGGCGGTAATGATGCTGGTGCACATCGGCCAGACGGGCATCGCCGAGAAGGTGCATAACGCCTGGCTGCGGACGATTGAGGATGGGGTTCACACCTACGACATCTACGACGAAGGCAACAGTAAACAAAAAGTGGGGACCAAAGAATTTGCGCAAGCTGTTGTCGACCGTCTCGGGAAAAAACCGAAGACGTTACGATCTGTTGCCTATAAACAGGAAGACGTAGCTGAAGTCTATGGCGAGACGATCGTCAAAGAGCGATCCGATACCAGGAAAGAGCTGGTGGGCATCGATGTGTATCTCGACTGGTTGAAGGGCTCGCCTGACAATCTGGGTGACGCCCTCAGCGGCATCACGCCGGACGAATTAGAGCTCGTGATGATTAGTAACCGCGGCGTGAAGGTTTGGCCCGCCGGCAAATCCGAAACGTTCTGCTCAGATCACTGGCGCTGTCGCTTCATGGCGCGAGAGAAGGGCGCGACCATCACCCATCAACAAGTCGTCGATCTGCTCGGCCGCGTTGCCGGCGCCGGCTTTGATTTCGTTCAGACTGAAAGCCTTTGCAACTTTGACGGCGAGCGCGGGTATTCGCTGGACCAGGGCGAGTGAAAAGCAAGGATGAAGGCGGAAGGATGAAAGAAGGTAAAGTCGCGAATAAGAGGCGCTCGCGGGCCAGGACTAAAGACCGAGTGAAGGATGTTTCTTCATCCTTCATCCTTCATCCTTCATCCCTGGGTTTGGTCGGCGTGATAATGGGCAGCAAGTCGGATTGGGAAACAATGCGCGCGACGTCCGAGACCCTCGATCGCTTTGGCGTGGCGCACGAATGTCGGGTCATATCCGCGCATCGTACACCGGCGCTCGCCTCGGAGTTCGCGGCTACGGCCGAATCACGTGGGCTTGAAGTGATCATCGCTGCGGCGGGTGGCGCGGCGCATCTGGCCGGAGTCATCGCCGCGCACACTGTGCTGCCGGTGCTGGGCGTGCCGATAAAAAGCGACGCGCTTAACGGATTGGATTCCTTACTTTCAACGGTGCAGATGCCGGCGGGAATCCCGGTCGCGACACTGGCGATTGGAAAAGCAGGCGCGACGAATGCCGCGCTGTTCGCGGTTGCTATTCTTGCCAACAGTCGCCCCGAGCTGAAGCAGAGGCTGCATGATTTCCGCGTTGAACAGGAAAAGAAAATCCGGGAGACGAACCTGGAGGAATAAATAGAAGACCAATCCCGTGAAGATTATGGCTTGAAAGTTTTTCGCCGCTCTTCTTCTTCCCGCTTTGCCTTTTCTTTCTGATCAGTTTGTCGCTTCTCGATCATCCTGCTTGCGACCACGTCTTCAAGAGATAATAGGACTCCAATAAGATGATCACCCGTACCTCCTCCCAAACCTGCCGTAATCAGAAAACCAGAGCAGGGGAGTTCTTTCTGCTTAGAATCATCGGAGTCAGAGTTCCTTTGCCAATTACCGTCCAGGTTTAGCGGTTTGGAAATCACCTGCACGAATTCATCAACGTCGTTCCACACAACTGAATCATCGTATCCCACTTGAAGATAGGAGATGCGTCCGTCGATGAAGCGCAAACGAATTCTCTTAACGCCTTTCAGGTCCGGAAACCTGGAACTATCGATGGAAAATGACTGACCTTCAGCCGTAGTCACGGCGATATCCTTCTGGACCCCTCGATCACGACCAACCGAGCCCCCCGGGTAGTCATCGTGGTCCATTACGGTAAGGCTTAACTTTGTCAGACCGAACTTGTCGGCTCGGTCGACGGAGAGACCGGGAAAGCGAGCGAGCACGCGTTGCTGCTCCATACCCAGCCGAAAACCGCGCAGCTCCGGAGCCTGGGCCAAAGTCAACGTGCATTTTGCATTCTGCAACCCCCCACTATTGCCCTGAGCCCAGGCGATTGATGACAGCGCCAATACGAGTAATGCGGATAAGGTTAGCCGTTTCATGTGTTGTTGATTGGATGAAGCAGTTATCTGAAAAACGCCCTATTGTTCCTACCCCTGAGTGTCGCGCGCCAGCAACGCCGCCCCAATTGCCACGCCATCTGCCCCCAGTTCAGCCGCGACGATTGTGGTTGCTTCAAAGCACGGTTGGAACGAGCGTTTTCGAGCTTCTTCGATTATCGGCTTGAGGATCAAATCTCCCGCGTCCATTATCGCGCCACCTAGAATAATGCGCTCGATACTTAGCAGGTTGATCATACTCGCTACTGCAATACCGATAAAGCGACCAGTGCGCTCGATCATCATGATCGAAAAGTCATCGCCGTTTTTCGCTTCGCGCGCCAGATCTCCGGCGGTAAAACTCTCTTCCATCGCCAGGCTTGAAAGCGATGAGGTTGAATCACGGTCCAATCTCTCTCGCGCGCGGCGCACGACGTTCGGGCCTGAAGCTATCGTTTCCAGGCAGCCGGTATTTCCGCATTCACACTCAGCACCCTCAGTGTTGATGGTGATGTGGCCGATTTCTCCGGCGCAACCCGATGCGCCGAACCAGAGTTTGCCGTCCAGGATGATCGCGCCGCCAATTGCCTCGCCGATGCCGATGTAAAAAATATCGCGCGCATCGCGTCCCGCCCCGGCTTTGTATTCGCCGTAGGCCGCGGCGTTGGCGTCATTCTCCAACTCAAACCGCAGGCCCGTTGCCTTCATCAGCTCAGAATGGATGTCGTCGCGCGCAGCAGATGGAAGTCCGGTTGAAATGAGCACGCGGTCTGTTTCGCGATTCACCAGTCCGGGAATGCCCAGGCCTACTGACTTGATTGGCCCCGCTTCGCGCAGGCCAGTCACCAGATTGGCAATTTCCCCGATCAGATTCTCTGGTTTGTAGGTCGTTCCGCGGCGGTCGACCACTTCCCCGGCAGGCGAAATAACGACGCCACGCATCGTCGTGCGGGCAACTTCAATCCCGGCAAAGTTACTTTCAGAGTTATCCGGCATGAGCGAAAGCCTTTCACACGAGCTTCGCGATCAGGGCAGGGATTTCGTGGCCATCTTATTAAAGGGCTGAGGGGCTGTCAAACCACCCGCTGTGCGTGTAGAATGCCGTCGCACTGAGCCCATGCCGGACACAACTGAAAATACAGGCGCGATATCACTGCAGCTTCGCAAGGTTTTGTTGCCGACCGATTTCAGCGGCTGTGCGAATTATGCGCTCCCCTATGCCGCGGCGATCGCTCGCGCAACCGGGGCGACAATTGTCTGTGTACATGTGGTCGAGCCGATTGTGCCGGCCGTTGGATATACGGGTTTAGCTGAGCCAATGCCGATCGCCGACATCAGCGAGCAATTGGAAGACTCAGCCGAGCGGGAGTTGCCGCAATTTGCCGGGTGCGAAGAATTCAACGGCCTCGATGTCGAAGAAGTGATCGTGCATGGAGATGCTGCCGCCGAGATTGTGCGCGTGGCCAGTGAGCACGGAGTCGATCTGATTGTAGTTTCGTCGCACGGCCGCACGGGCCTCGGTCGGATTATCTTTGGATCGACCGCAGAGGCGGTGGTACGCCATGCCAGTTGCCCCGTCCTGGTCGTAAAACCTCCACCACAGGAAGAGGAGTCGGATTAGTGAGCAGTAAGCAGTGAACAGTGGGCAGTGGAAAAGCCCGCGTCGGCGCTGCCAGCCTTTTACTGCGACTGCTTACTGCTCACCGCTTACTGCTCAGTGATATGAACAGCCTTCAGTTTTTGTCTCACTTGATCGAAGTGTACGGCCTCTATGCCGTGTTCTTCCTCGCCATGATCGAGGGCGACATCACCCTGCTGCTGGCAGGTGTTCTCGCGCACAACGACTTCTTCGGCAGCTACAGTTTTGCGCGCGTGCTGTTGTGGGGCACCTTGGGCGGTTTCGCGAGTGACAACCTCGCCTTTGCGGCGGGCCGGGCCTTTAGTAACACCGTTCGCGACTTTCGCTTCTATCGCCGGGCACAGGCGCGCATGGAGCGGCTGACAAATCACTTCGGCACACTGTCAATTTTTATTTCGAAATATATCTATGGCTTGCGTTGGGCGTCGTGTACCTTCTATGGCATAGCTGGTATGCGTTATGTGCGTTTTCTCCCGCTCTCGCTAGCCAGTTGTTTTTTGTGGGTTTTCATTCTCAGTGGGATTGGGTACTTCTTTAGCAGCGCCGTGCTGGGATTGATTGGCGACTTTCGCCACGTGGGCAAGATTCTACTGGTAATCGTAGTCGGGGGTGTGCTTGGCTTCTATCTAATCAAGCGCTTCTGGATTTCGAAGAAGGTCGAGGAAGTCCAGCCTGAACGCCTGCATGAGATCGAACACGCCGCGATCGAAGGGATCAAAGAACTGTCGGAAGAGATCCAGGAAAAAATTCATTTGAAATCACCGCGACGGCGAAAGAACTCACACTCGTCGAAGCGTGACACCAGAGACTGAAGATCAGGAATAAGAAAAAGTGATCATTGAATCTTCTGCCCCAACCCGAGTCGATCTTGCCGGCGGCACGATCGATATCTGGCCACTCTATCTGTTTCATCCTGGCGCCATGACCGTTAACTTTGCGCTGTCATTGCGCGCGCGCGTGCGTATCGAAACGCGTGACGACGATCGCATTATCCTGGAATCACGTGATCGCGGCGTCCATTTTGAAACCACTCTCGCTCGCCTTGACGAACTGGCGCGCGAAGAAAAGCTCGAGCTGGTGTCAAAGATGGTCCACTTTTTCCGGCCCGAAGTGGGATTTCATCTCACTGCGCACAGTGAAGCTCCCGCCGGCGCAGGCATTTCGGGATCGTCGGCGCTGGCGATTGCCTTGATTGGCGCGTTGAATCAGTTAGTTGGAAATCGTTATGAAGAGCGACAGTTCATTGGGATTGCGGTGAACATTGAGACCACGGTCATCAAGGTCCCTGCCGGCATTCAAGATTACTATCCGGCGTTCTATGGCTCAACTTCCTGCATACATCTCGATTCCGATGGCGTCGATCGTGAACATCTGGTGATCGACGAAAACGAAATTGAACGCCGCTTTGTGATTTGCTACACCGGAGAGCCGCGCCATTCGGGAATTAATAACTGGGACAGTTTCAAGCGTCACATCGACGGAGACGCAGAGCTGTTTACGATCTTCGAACGCATCCGCGACGCCGCCGTGTCGATGCGCGCCGCGCTGCTGGCGGGCGATTGGAAGGCCGTAGCTGAAACGATGCGGACCGCCTATCCGAATCGCAAGCGTCTCGCGCCGGGGATCACGACGCCGCAAATGGATCGTCTGGTTGAGAGGGCCTTGATTGCCGGCGCTGAAGCAGCCAAAGTCTGTGGCGCCGGTGGTGGTGGCTGCATCGCGTTCCTCTGCGCTGAGGGAAGGAAGGAAAGTGTCGAACGCGCTTTAATGGAAGAAGGCGCAGAAGTTTTGCAATGGAAAGTTTCGCGTGAGGGGTTGAGTGTAAGCGAGGCGTGAATCGGAAGATTCAGAACCGCGAAGCGGTTGTGTCCTCCGGCCCAACGTTGCCGCAGCGGCTACGTTGGGTGACGAAATGATAACCTACGCCGCAACCCTGTAAGGGTTGCGTCAGCGCCTCAAAGAGATGCAACCACGGTTGCAAATAACCTCCTTGCGCTATGATGTAAACTAACCTGAACCTTCAAAAAAGGAGATGATGGTCCCGTGCCTCAATCGCTCTCCGCTGTTTATGTCCACCTCGTCTTTTCGACGAAAGAACGACGCCCGTTTCTCAGAGATGAAAGAGTCCGTGGGTTATTGCACTCTCAGCTTGGCGGTATCTCCAAGAAACTCGGCTGTGCCCCGATTCTCACCGGTGGAGTAGAGGATCATGTCCATCTTCTGGCCCGCTTCGGCCGAACCAGCACACAAGCGGAGTGGGTCAAGGAATTGAAACGGGTGTCGAATCTATGGCTGAAGGAGCAGCATTCGATTCGAGACTTCGAGTGGCAGGGTGGTTATGCAGATTTTTCAGTCAGCGTAAGTCAGCGTATCGAATCTTGATACTGCGAAGAAGTACATAGCCAACCAGCAACACCATCATCGAAGGATGAACTTCCAGGATGAACTGCGAAACTTGCTCCGGCGTCATGAGGTCGAGTGGGATGAGCGCTACATCTGGGATTGACGCAACCGCGTTGCGGTTGATGGGGCCCCTCGTTCGCTAAGAACCCAACGTAGCTGCTGCGGCAACGTTGGGCTGGAGGTTGCAACCGCTTCGCGGTTGAGATCAAGTACGTTGCGCTTAGGCAGCACCCTCTTCCGATTTCTGCTTCGCCGCCGCAGCGAGTTTTGTCAGCCGCTCGATCTTTTGTTCGTGAGTCTCACCGGGAATTGGTCCTGTATCCACCACCCCAGCGTAAGTCGATCTCCTGAACAGAGTCCGATCAGGTTCGCCACTGGATGTGTGCGACGCTGTGGGCGTCGGCGTGGTGGCCGGCGCAACTCTGTCAGGCGCCAGATTGGCGGGAGTTTCGGCTTCGGCTACCGGCGCGGTTACAGCCGCCGCGCTCACCGGTGGGGCTGAAGTGGCTCCCGTCTCAGCTTGGGCTTCAGCCGCGGGCCTGCGCGTGTCCGCAGCGGATGATGAATCGGTAACTGCGGCGTGTTCCGCTCCACCTTCGTCCGAGCGTTGCTTCGCTCCGGCCACGACTTTCTGTAAACGCTCGATCTTTTGTTCTTTGGTTTCGCCCGGAACGGGTCCGGTATCGACGACGCCGGCGTAAGTCGATCTACGATTCAACTCGCGGTTAGGCTCGGCCGCGGGTTTCGGGCCGGCAGGTGCGGCCACCGCTTTCTCAGCCACGGAAGCCGCTGGTGCTGGAGCCGGCTTGGCCGGGGTCACAGCGGGAGTTGCGGCCGCCGGCGCCGGTTTTGCGGCTGGCGCAGGTGCGGCGTGGCCATGCCCGCCACCTCCTGGCTCAACGATCACGTAAACGCCTTTTTCGTTCTTCTGAATTACCGGCAGCGTGCCGCCGGCTGCTTGCAGCAGGGCAGAGAGTTCAGCTTCGACAAAGCGGCTTTGCTTTTCCGGATCGCGCACGTGCCCGAGCGGCGGACCCATGTAGAACGTGCCGCACAAGTGGCACTTGTACAACACATCGTCGCCGCGTAAGTGGACTTCAGAAAGTTCGCCGGCAGTATTCAATTGCTTCAAGTGACCGTTGCAGAGTTTGTTCTTTTCGTTCCGCTCGTTGCAGACGGTCTGAGCGTTCGTGATGCGCTTTGGCACCGGAGGCGTCGCTGCCGGTGTTGTTTCCGGCGCGGCTGGTTTAGCTTCTGCGATGTTAGCTGACATGATTCGCTTTCGCGTGCCTGATGATTTGTCTCTTCCGCAAGTTTCGGGAACAACGGAGTGTCCGAATATTAACTACGAACGCAAACGCGGTCAATCGCCGGCAGAGTGCTCGTTCTGGATTTCTTTGCGCCCAGGTATTCCTCCGCGCCTTTGCGTAAACTTCATGCCCTTGCAGAAGCTCATTTCACGCAAAGGCGCGAAGCAGAGCCTAAGGCGCAAAGCAGATCGCCAATTACAATGCGTGCCCTTCGACCATGCTATTCTTGCCCTCTGATGCTCACTCAATTTCTCGGTGCGATTTGGCGGCGCCTGCCGGGCAGCGTGCGGCGGCGCCTGGTGCGCTTGGGCCAGAGGCGTTTCACGGTTACCG
Source organism: Pyrinomonadaceae bacterium (assembly GCA_041497335.1). Classification (GTDB taxonomy): domain Bacteria; phylum Acidobacteriota; class Blastocatellia; order Pyrinomonadales; family Pyrinomonadaceae; genus UBA11740. The sequence goes on from JBGQGG010000006.1 coordinate 16,863, forward strand.
CCGCCGCGATGATCTTCGACGACGAGGGTCGAATCTTACTGCTCGAGCACGTCTTTCGTCCCGACCACGGTTGGGGAGTTCCTGGTGGTTTTCTGAGCCAAGGCGAACAACCGGAGGCGGCCCTGCGACGCGAGTTGAGAGAGGAGATTGGAATTGAAGTCGAATCGGTCGAGATGCTCTTTGCGCGAACGCTTCCCGGACCGCCGCAGTTGGAAATCTATTTTCGCGCCAGAGCGATCGGGCGTCCAGAGCCGTGCAGCTTTGAAATCAAGAGTGCCGGTTGGTTTTCGATCGACGATCTACCGCCCGGACTTTCAAATGACCAGCGCCGCCTGATCCGACGCGCGCTCGCGCCCAGTGAAAACTCTGGTCAATGATGTTATGCTACGCGCCGCTACACCAGGTTATGAGTTATGAGTCACGAGTGATGAGTGGATGACGCTCGCCTCAATGCGCATAACTCATCATTCATAACATATCACTTTGTCTTTTAAGGAGAATCCATGGCAGCAGCACCAGGTGTTCAACTGATTCCATCGCCCGAAGAGATTATGCAAATTCTGAAGCGCACTGGAGCGTTTCGCGAGGGGCACTTTGTCTATCCCAACGGCAAGCACACCGCGCACTATTTCCAAATGCCGCTGGCGTTTCGCTACTACGACACGGCGCGGGTCCTGGCCGTCGCCCTGAGCCGCAAGTTTCGCGTTGACCGCGACATCGCCAGTCAGTTGCCGAGAGTCTCTATCATCAGTCCGAGCTCCGGCGGAATTCCGGTCGCTTTCGGGGTGCGCGACGCACTTAATGCTGAACAGATTTACTGGGCAGAGAAGGAAGGCGGTAAGCGCATGTTTCGCCAGTACGTGAACCAGGGCGAGATCAATCCCTGCATCATAGTCGACGACATTATTCGCAGCGGCCACGCTATCGAAGAAACGGTTGAACTGGTGCGCAGCCTCGGTGCGCCAATCATCGGTTGCGGTGCGATTCTACGCTTCAAGTCGGCTCCTGATCAGATTGAAGGAGTGGCAGTCAGGTCACTGGCGGAGTTTGACGAGAAGCATTACGACTCAGCTGAGGCTTGCGTCGAGTGTATCGCGGGCGCGCCGGAAGAACACGTCAGGTATTAAAGAGTGAGTAGTGGGCAGCGAGCAGTAAGAACTCGTTGAATCTTTGGACCCCAAACCATGAAGTCGCGACCTCTGATTATGACGTTCAGTGCCGTGCTCCTGTCGCTGTGCCTTAGTTCAGCCGTCTGTGCCCAGACAAAATCGAACACCTGGATCAGGGGAACGTGGGAAGGCACGGGATATCAGATCGACGATCAGAGCACATGGACCATGCTTTTTACAGCCCGTGGCCGCAGGTTCTCGATCGACTATCCGTCTCTGAATTGCGGCGGTCGTTGGCAACTAATAAACCTCAACGCATACCGGGCGCGATTCAAAGAGAGGCTGGATCACGGCCAGGACAAGTGTGCGGACAATGGCAGCGTAGTAATCCAACGGCTCAGCAAAGGGCAGATCTTCTTCCTGTATTCAAATGCGGGTACGCGCGAAGTATCGGCCTCTGCGGTATTGAAGAGAAGACCGACTAAAAGGCAGTAGGCGGCCGTTCACATTTCGTGACGCTGGATTGAGGTAAGAGCTATCGAAGTCGTTCCCGGATCCAAGCGGGATTGCGCCGGCAATCAAGAACCGCATGGATGAAAACGACCTCCGCCTTCATCGTATAGAAAATCGCAAACGGGAAACGCCGGGATAGTAGGCGGTGATAATGCTTGTAAGGTTTACTGTGAATTCCGGCAGAAAAATATAGAGAGTCGATATCAGCGTAGAGATTGGTAAGGAAGTACGAACCCAATTCTTCCCCTTGATCCTCGTAAAACCGAAAGCCTTGTATTAAGTCACGCGCAGCCTGATCGAGTATCTCAGGTCTCATGAGGTTTCTTTGGCGATGCGCTTCTTGGCTTCCTCCCAATCTGAGAACTTAGACTCGCCACGCTCAACCAAACGTTCTCGGTCGTCGAGGATCTCCTTCTGCCAATCGTGGACTGGCAAGGCGTCTTCATGTTGGCAAAGATCGTCCCACAACGCTTCCATGGTTTGGAGTTTCTCTTCGATAGTCATCTTGTCGATCGCGAGTGGCGTAACCATGGGGGTATTCTAGCAATTCTTCGAACCTTGGCAATCCAATCCGACTTGCATGGTCTGTCCTGGGCCGCTGGCTACATTTCGTGGCGATTCGCCAGGGCCTTATCCATCGTGACTTCGTCCACGTATTCCAGATCGCTTCCCACGGGCATGCCCATCGCCAGACGTGTAACGCGCAGACCCAGAGGCTTCAGCAAGCGGCTGATGTAATTTGCGGTCGCTTCGCCTTCGGTGTTGGGATTGGTGGCCAGAATTACCTCCACCACCTCAACGCCTTCGTTATTCTCAGGCTTCAGGCGCGGCAGCAGATTGTCCAGCCGCAGGTCACTCGGCCGCATGCCGCGGATGGGCGAGAGGCTTCCATGCAAAACGTGATACAGGCCTTTGTAGCTGCGTGTCTTTTCAACAGCTACCAGGTCGTAAGGCTGCTCAACAATGCAGAGCAGGGAACGATCGCGCGAGGGCAGAGAGCAGAAACGGCAGGGATTAACGTCGGTGAGATTATTACAAACTGAGCATTCAGTGATGCGCTGCTTTACTTCATGTAAGGCTTCGATCAGGCGCTCGACCTCGGCTTCAGGCGCGCGTAAGATGTGAAACGCCAGACGCTGCGCGGACTTTTGTCCGATGCTGGGCAGACGTTTGAACTCGTCGATGAGTTTGGTGACTGGTTCGGCGTAGTCAAGCATTTGTAATAGGGGTCGGGAATCAGGGGTCAGGGGCCGGTTTTGTGGGAGGCTGGCAAGCGCCGGCCTCTTACATTCACTAGCCTCTTGACGTTTTCAACAACGCATTTCTCAAAGCGTAAAGTTGTCTCCCTAAAGATCTTCATCAGACCCTCCAGCTTTCTGGCCCCTGACTCCCGTTCCCCGCTAGAAAAGATTCCCTAACCCCGGAGGCAGCATCGCTCCCAGTTTGCCCTTCATCGCTTCATCAACCTTGCGGTTGGCCTCGTTGATGGCCGCGAGGATCATGTCCTGAAGCATCTCGAGGTCATTCTCTTTGACGATTTCGGGATCGATTTTGAGTGAAATGATTTCGTGATTGCCCTTCATCTCGACCGCCACCACGCCGCCGCCGGCCGACGAGTTCACCCGCAGCTCTTCCATTTCACGCGCCATCTTTTCCTGCATCTGCTGCGCCTGTTTCATCATTCCCTGAATGTTGAGTCCGCCGGGAAATTTCATGGTTCTAAACCTCGCTGTTGTTATTGACGATCTTGAGATTGAGCGACGCCAGCATCGTAACTGTCATTCAAGTTGAATGCAAAGTGGAACGATGAGTGGCACAGACTTCAGTCTGTGATTTCGTGCGGTCAAACACAGACTGAAGTCTGTGCCACTCTTCGCTTCTTTTCACGGAGCGTGCTATAAGCCTGCTCGATGGCAACAAACATCAAACCCGCGATACCGACGACCGCGACCGAACGCTCGCTCTCCGCCGAAATCAAACTCTATTACGACGTCCATGTTCCAAAGGCCGCTCCCGCGCCACTCTTGATTGCTTTACATGGTTATGGCGCCAGTAAACGCCAGATGATGCGCGAAGCGCGGGCGATCGCGCCGGAAGGTTTCGTGATCGCGGCGTTGCAAGGACCGCATCAGCACATGAAAGAACCCAGAGAAGCGGGCGGGCCTTTGCGTTTTGGCTTTGGCTGGCTAACCAACTTTCGTCCCGAGGAATCTGTGGCCGTTCATCACTGTGCATTGCTCGAGTTAATCGATTCGTTAACGAAAGAAGGCATCGCTGATCCCAGGCAAGTCTTTCTCCTCGGCTTCTCACAGTCGTGCGCGCTGAATTATCGCTTCGCGTTTACGCATCCCGACGTGACGCGCGGCGTGATTGGCATCTGCGGCGGACTGCCCGGCGACTGGGAGACCAGCGAACTCTACAGGCAAACCAACGCCGCAGTTTTTCATCTGAGCGGTGAGCGCGATGAGTTCTATCCGCCGGCGCGGACCGCCAATTACTCCGCGCAACTGCAAGATCGAGCGTCCGACGTGGAATTTAGAAGTTATGATGCGGGCCACGAAATCGTTCAACCAATGCGAGACGATGTGCGTTCGTGGTTGGAACAAAAGGCGCTCGTTTAGAGGCAGAACCGTCCCGGGTTGGAACTCACCAGACAAATCCCGCGTCTAACTAAAATAGATTGGCCCGATGAAGCGAAACATGACAGCCGAAATTCTTCTGACCCTGGCCTTATTCCTTTCCCCGTTCCTTTCGACAGCCTGCCAGCAACAGATCGTTAGGGCGGTCAAACCCCTAAAGCCGCCGGAGCAACAGACGGAAACACGAGCCCTGCCCGCGAGCAGTTCACCAAACCTCAAGCTCGTAATCGACGGCGCCGTCGATCAGATCGGAAAGACGACCAGTTACGATGCTTCCTATCAGAAGATCGAATATCCGAATGGTGACGTCCCGATCGAAACGGGTGTTTGTTCTGATGTTATCGTGCGCGCTTTTCGCCAGGGCGGGATCGATTTGCAGAAGGATGTTCACGAGGACATGAAGGACAACTTCTCTTCGTATCCAACGCGCTGGGGGCTGAAGGGGACCGATGCGAATATCGATCATCGGCGCGTGCCGAACCTGCAGACCTACTTCACGCGCAAAGCGAAGTCGCTATCGACCGGGGGTAGCAGCGAAACGTTCCTGCCGGGCGATATTATCACCTGGGATCTCGGGTTAGGCACCGAACACATTGGCATGGTGGTAAATGTCTGGTACAAGCCTGAACAGCGCTATCTGATAGTGCACAACATTGGCAGCGGGACACGCATGGAAGACGTGCTGTTCGCGTGGAAGATCACGGGGCACTATCGCTACTTCTGAAGCCTGAAGTTTCGTCCGTTCCGTCAGGAACGGAATATTCACAGATCAACGCCCGAAAAACCTTTACAGCGGACAGGCGCGGCATGATACATTGCGGCGCCTATCTGCCGAATAATTTTGGCTGGGCGTCGACCATAGACATTCGGCTCCCATCGGAACCTTGAGATTTGCCTGAGGGAATCCATGAAACTCAACCTCGGCCGTGTTGTCATTTTGCATTTCCTGCTCGTTACCGTCGGATCGGCCTGGGGGCAGGTCATCGCGCAGACTGCAACGCCACGGTACGCCAAAAGCGAAGCCGCCATTCGCGCGGTGCTCGACGCGCAGCGTGACGCCTGGAATCGTGGCGACCTCGAGGGCTACATGGACGGTTATGATCGCTCTCCGCGTACAGAGTTTGTTGGTGGCGATACAATCACTCGCGGCTGGCAGACGGTTCTGGATCGCTATAAGAAGAACTACAACTCGCGCGAGAAAATGGGCCTGCTTACTTTCTCAGAGGTCGAAATCACCATGCTGAGCAAAGATGCAGCATTGGTGCTGGGCCGTTGGCATCTGAAACGCGCGACGGACGAGCCGCACGGAACTTTCACCTTGCTTTTCCGGAAGACGAAAGCGGGCTGGAGGATTGTGCACGACCACAGCTCGTCGGCGTGAAGAGAAAGCTCCGAAGGTACGGAACCGCTTGCGGTAGCAAGCGGGTCTTCGAGCTACGTTACCCGCTCGCTACCGCGAGCGGTTCTGTATCGGTTGCCCCTTTGCGGGCTGGTAGATCGGTTCACACTGCGAGGCGATGGCCCTAAAAGAAGATCAAAATGTTTCTTCCGATCTCGCGGCACTCGAACGCGATGTTGAAAAGCACAGCGCTGTCTTCAAGAAAGAACTCGGCCTGTTCGATCTCGTCCTCACGCAAGTAGTCTTTGTTGTTGGCACAATCTGGGTCGGGTGGGCGGCAAAACTCGGTAATGAACAGAACGTCTTCTGGCTGCTGGCCATCGTCACTTTCTACCTGCCGCTGGCGGCCGCGGTCATTTTTCTCAACCGCCTATTGCCGCTCGAAGGCGGTCTGTATCAATGGGCCAAGGCGGCCTTCAACGATTTTGTCGCCTTCATGGTGGCCTGGAACCTCTGGGTGTTCGCCATCTCGATTCTGGCCGGCATCGGTCTGGTAGTGACTACGAACATCTCTTACGCAATTGGACCGGCAGCCGCGTGGATGAGAAGCACAAAATGGTTCATTACCATCGTTAGCTGCGTGCTCGTATTTGGAATGATCGCGGCGGCGACCCGCGGGCTCGGTGTCGGCAAATGGGTGCATAATGCCGGTGGCATCATGCTGATGATCACTTTCGCGGCGCTGATCCTTTTGCCGCTTTTTGGTCTGGTGCGTGGCAGTGTCAGCGAATACCATCCCTTCACGATGAAGGTACCTCATCTGACGCTGATGAATGTCAACGTGTACAGCAAACTGGCGCTGGGGGCGCTGACCGGTTTTGAATACATCGCCATCCTCGCGGGCGAGACGCGCGCGCCCGCGCGCAACATCGGACGCTCCGTAATTATCTCAGCGCCAATCATCGCATTGATGTTCATTCTCGGCACCAGCTCGGTGCTGGCTTTCGTTTCGCCGGACAATGTCGATCTGATCAGTCCGATCCCACAGGTGTTGAGCATAGGGTTTGGTTCCTATGGTTGGGTCGGCAAGATAGTCTCGCTGGCAATCCTCGGGGTGGTGGTGCGGCAGATCGCCTTGATGAGCATTTACTTCGCCGGTAATACGCGTCTGCCGCTGGTCGCCGGGTGGGATCATTTACTGCCTGCCTGGTTTACGCGCCTGCATGACCAATACAAGACGCCGGTGAATTCGATCCTGTTTGTCGGGGCGGTGACACTGGCGCTGGGCCTCGCCAGTTTGATCGGAGTAAATGAACAGGAGGCATTTCAGTTGCTCGACAATGCGGGCGGGGTCTTCTATGCGGCGACATACGTCGTGTTGTTCCTGATCCCGCTGATTGGCATGAAGGCTTTCGGCGTGCGCGTACCCTGGTGGCTGAAGATCGCCTGCGCCTCAGGGGTGTTGGTTTCGCTGCTTTATATCGGCTTCACTATCGTACCTATTATTAGTGTCGGCAGCCGTCTGTTGTTTGCGGTGAAGATCATAAGCGTGGTGGTGATCGCCAACGTGATCGGAGTCGCAATCTTTGCTTTCGGCAAATCTCGCGCCGATCGCGCGGCGGGCTCGGCCGGTGCCGCGGGTTCCAACACTTAGGTCAACCTCAGGAAACTGGTTTTCAGTTGCACATTGTGATAAGAACTGCCCCCAGGAAAGCCCGAGTCTTATTAGCTTAACCTTAGGAAGGAGATTTCGGATGAAGATCAACTTTGGTCGTGTCCTGCTCGGTGGATTGGTAGCAGGTTTACTAATGGCCGTCGGTGAGTGGGTGCTGAACGATAAGGTGTTGAGAAGTCAGATGAAAGATTACTTTACCCAGCACAATTTCCCGATGCCGGGAGGAAAAGCCATTGCCATCGCTGTGGTAATGGTCATCGTCCTCGGCATTGTCATGATCCTGGGCTATGCTGCAATCAGACCTCGGTTCGGTCCCGGCCCCAAGACGGCAATTATCGCCGGCCTGTTCGCCTGGTTTGGTGTCTACTGTTATGGCAACATTCTCGGAGTTGCGTTTGGATTGGTTCCCTCCAACATCCTGGCCCTCGTGCTGGTGTGGGGACTCGTTGAATACCTCGTGGCCGCGCTGGTAGGAGCCTGGTTGTACAAAGAAGCCTAGGAAATGGCGGCCCGCCTCTCGCAGAGCAGCAGCCAGCGCGATCGGTCAGAAGTCATTTTAATCGGCAACCATATTCGTGCCGTTACGCCGGCGCGCCTTAAACCTCGTGCCTGAAACCCTCGCAGTCGTTAATTGTGCGCAACTGGTAACGCTCGCAGGGGCCAGGCGGCCTCGCGGCGGTGGTGACCTGCGTCAACTCGCGATCATCGAAGACGGCGCAATACTGGTCCGAGGCGATCAAATCGAAGCTGTCGGCAGACGACGCGAGATCGAGAGCCTCATCAAAGGCGATTGCGAGATCGTCGATGCCGGGCGCCGCGTCGTAATGCCCGGATTTGTGGATGCGCACACGCATCCCGTGTTTGCCGGCATCCGCGCGAACGAATTCGAACAACGCGCGAGCGGCGCCACCTATCGCGAGATTGCCGCCCGTGGCGGTGGAATAAGATCAACGGTCAGGGCCACGCGCACGGCGTCATTGAGTGATTTGGTCAAAGCCGGAAAGCGTTACGCGCAGTGGTTTCTGCGGTGCGGCACTACGACTATCGAAGCAAAGTCCGGTTACGGTTTGACGACTGAAGATGAGTTGAAGATCCTGCGCGCGATCAAGCAACTGAATGATGAAACGCCGCTGCGTTACGTTCCGACCTTTCTCGGCGCGCACGACATTCCTTCGGAATACAAATCGCGACGCGCTACTTATGTCAATCTTGTGATCAATGAAATGTTGCCGCGTGTAGCAGAAGAAAAGTTGGCCGAGTACTGTGACGTGTTCTGCGAAGAAGATGTATTCACCACCGACGAGTCATGGCAGATACTTTCGGCCGCGCGTTGTCATGGATTGGGTTTGCGTGTGCATGCTGATCAGCTTTCGCTTTCTGGTGGCGCGAAACTCGCGGCAGAGCTCAACGCAGCCACGGCGGACCATCTGGAACACACCGATCTCACAAGCATCCTGGCGTTGAAGACAGCGAAAGTTCAGCCAGTGCTCCTGCCCGGTTCGGTTTACGCGCTCGGTTCGAATCAATATCCGCCGGCGCGCCAGATGATCGACGCCGGGCTGGCAGTGGTTCTGGCCACCGATTTCAACCCCGGCTCTTCACCGACGCCCTCAATCCCGATGGTCCTTTCGCTGGCTTGTACGCAGATGAAAATGACACCCGCTGAGGCGATCACGGCAGCGACAATCAACGCAGCTTACTCACTCGGACGCGGTGATGAGATTGGTTCACTGGAAAGAGGAAAGCGAGCCGATTTTGTGATTCACGATTGCGAAGACTATCGCGAGCTGGCTTACTTCTTCGGCATCGAACACGCGAGTCAAGTGTACTGTGCCGGACGACTCGCTTTTTCACGGAGCTTGTAGTGTCAGAAGCCCGACCGTAAGGGAGGGCAACTAACATCTGAGGCAGCCCTCGCTTACGGTCGGGCTTCTGACACAAGATTTCGATTGACGAGTTCGCAGTTGTCTTTTATTATTGCCTCAACACTGGAAAGGAGGTGATCGAAAAATATATGAGTTCTAATCACAGTGAGGTGGCTGAGACCTAGCCTCAGGAATCGATAATCGCGATTGTTCGGATTGTCTTCCTGAGAGGTTTACTGTGACACCTTCTTTCCGAAGGTCACAGCCGGCACAGGTCAATCCCTACAGTTCACCGGAAAGCCGCTTGCGAACAGTCGCGAGCGGCTTTTCTCCTGTCAGACAACCGAGAAGTAATCTTCCTCCTTGACTATCAACCCGCAGCCCGTTATAGACATCTAACACCGTCCGCAACTCACACGTCCCTCCCGGTTGCTGGAAAAGAACGGTTGAATGTCTGAGAAATTACCCAATTCCCCTGTCTTCTACGATCCGCGCGGCCGGCGCTGGCGCCATGTACGCCGAACTTATCTGGCGCTGGCGGTTGTGGTGACCACGGTCGCCGCCATTTTTATCGCGAGTGTGATCGTCAAGCCTCAACTGCCGACCTTTAGTCTCCGACCTGTCCCGGCGCTTCCAAAACCGAAACCACCTGCTTTAACACTCAACGCACGTGAACAAAAGGCCAACAAAGCGCAAGCGGAATTGCAGAAGGCGCTGGCTCAGACTCGCGTAGTGCCGTCGAGGCGTTCGGAGTTGATGCCGATCGTCCCGCCACCGTCGACCACGCCGCTGCCTGCTCCGTTGAGCTTCAACTCAAAGCAGCTCGCCATCGGTTTCTATATCAATTGGGATGAATCCAGTTACGCATCGCTGGAGCGAAATCTGGACCACCTCGACTGGGTCGTGGCCCAGTGGGCGCACGTCGTTGATGTAAGGAACGGCGGCAGCCCGTTCGAAAGCGACCTGAGCGTGAAAGCCCTGAACCTGATTCGCCAGCAGAGACCTCAAACCTCGATCATTCCAATGGTCCAGAACCTTTCTGATGAGAAGTGGGAGAGCGACGTGCTGGCACGAGCGGTAGCCGACGAAGATTCCAGGCAGAAGTTAGTCGCAGCGTTAGCGCAGTTCGTCGAGGAGAACAAATTCGCCGGTATCTGTGTGGACTTTGAAGAGCCGACTAAGGAAACGCAGCCGAACCTGCTGCATTTCATGCAGGAACTGCATGCGGCGTTTCAGCCGCGGGGCTGGGTGGTCGTGCAGGCGGTTCCGTTCGACGATGCCGAATGGAACTATCGCGAATATTCGGCGGCGACGGATTACCTGATGCTAATGGCCTACGACGAGCACTGGGCCGGCAAGGATTTTGGTTCAGTCGCGTCGCAGGACTGGTATGAACGCGCCCTGGCCAGCCGGATGCGAGAGTTGAATCCGGCGAAGACGATCATCATCCTGGGTAATTATGGTTACGACTGGACTGAGGGATCTGCTGCAAAGGAAGTTAGCTTCCAGGAAGCGGTCATATCCGCCAGAGACTCTGAAGCTCAGATCGAATTCGACCCGGCGACGCGCAATCCGCACTATGAGTATGACGAAGAGGACGAGTCACATCACATTGTCTGGTTCCTCGATGGCGTCACGGCTTTTAACCAGATGCGGGCGGCGAGCGGTTACGGCCCGGCCGGATTCGCGCTTTGGCGACTGGGTTCTGAAGACCCATCCATCTGGTCTGTTTTCGGGACCAACCAACCAAACCCTTCCGCCGATGCGCTTAAACAAATCGTCTATGGTTACGAAGTGGATTTTGAAGGCACGGGCGAGTTGTTGAAGGTGCAAGCTAGTCCACATGACGGCGAGCGCGGGGTGAACGTCGACGCGAAGACGGGATTCATCAGTTCAGAAACGTACGACAACAACAAGATCCCATCGTCGTACGTGATCGAGCGCACCGGTGATCATCCCGGCATGATCGCCTTGACCTTTGACGACGGACCTGATCCCGACTGGACGCCGGCAATTCTGGACATACTCAAGCGGGAAAACGTCCCGGGAACATTCTTCGTGATAGGCAAGAACGGACAGGCGCACCCCGATTTGCTGCGACGCATCGTCAACGAAGGCCACGAAGTCGGCAATCATACTTTTACACATCCCAACCTGGGCGAGATTCCCGGCCGGATTACTACGCTGGAACTCAATGCGACCCAGCGCCTGATCGAATCGATTACGGGACGCTCGACCGTGCTCTTTCGTCCGCCATATTTCGGAGACGCCGAAGCCGACACGCCCGAAGAAGTCGCGCCGGCAATTATCGCGAAAGATTTGGGCTATATCATGATCGGTCTGCGAATCGATCCCGGCGACTGGAAACCCGGCGTCACGGCTGACGAGATTGTTCAGAGGACCGTCGACCGGGCCATGGATACTAATCCGGAGACCCGTGGCCAGGTCGTGCTGCTGCACGATTCAGGCGGTGACCGGGCCGCTACGATCGAAGCCCTGCCACGCTTGATTCGTGAACTGCGCGCGCGTGGATTCAAGTTCGTGCCGGTTTCCACCCTGGGCGGATGGACCCGCGACCAGGTAATGCCGTCGTTGCCACCAAACCAGAGCGTATACACGCGCACGGACGCCCTGGCCTTTCTATTCCTGTCAACCGGTGGCTGGCTTTTGCAGTGGGCGTTCATCATCGGCATCGTGCTGGGACTGGGAAGGCTGGGGGTGATTGGCGCGCTGGCTTTTGCCCAATGGGTGCGTTCACGACGTCGCGAGCGACATCACTCCGGTGAACAGTACGAGCCGTTCGTTTCGGTCATTGTTCCGGCGTACAACGAAGAGCGCGTCATCGAGGCGACCATTCGCAGCTTGCTGAATTCGGACTACGAAAACTTTGAAATCATTGTGGTAGATGACGGCTCGCAGGACCGCACCAGTGAGGTTGTGCGCGAACATTTTGGCGACCAGCCTTTGGTCCGTTTGTTCACGGAAGAGAACGCGGGCAAGGCCTCGGCCCTGAATCTGGGCCTGCGCTACGTAGAGGGCGACGTGATTGTGGCGCTGGATGCCGACACGCAGTTTCCCGGCGAAACAATCCGCGCGCTGGCCCGCCGATTTGTCGATCCACAGATCGGCGCTGTCGCGGGTAACGCCAAGGTAGGCAACCGGATAAATATCGTGACGCGGTGGCAGGCTTTGGAATACATCACTTCGCAGAACATGGATCGGCGCGCGTTTGCGAGCTTGAATTGCATCACGGTGGTTCCCGGCTCAGTCGGCGCGTGGCGGAGAGAACTGATCGAACGCTGTGGAGGATTCAGCTCGGATACTCTCGCGGAAGACCAGGACCTCACGCTGCGGATACGCAAACTGGGCTACAAGATCGGTTACGAAGAAAGCGCGGTCGGCTGGACCGAAGCGCCGCACAGCCTGAAGATGCTGGCGCGACAACGGTTCCGCTGGGCCTATGGCACTTTGCAATGTCTTTGGAAGCATCGCGACACGCTCTTCCGTCCGCGCTACGGCGCCCTTGGCTTCGTCGCCATGCCGAACGTGTGGATCTTCCAAATTCTGTTTCCGCTGATCTCGCCGGTGATGGATTTAATTTTGATCTACACTCTAATTTCGGCGCTGCTCGATCGTTTACAGCAGCCATCGGCATACTCGTTCACAAACTTGCGTCAAGTGCTTTTTTACTATGCGCTGTTTCTGGCCGTCGATTGGAGCGCGGCCTGCTTTGCATTCGTGCTGGAACGCAAAGAGCGCTGGAGTTTGCTTTGGTGGTTGTTCCTACAGCGCTTCTGCTATCGGCAAGTGATGTACTACGTAATGGTCAAGTCGGTCACCACCGCCGTGCGCGGCGCCGTCGTGGGTTGGGGCAAACTGGATCGGAAAGCGACGGTCGAAGCGCAGCCGTGAAGTGGCACAGACTTCAGTCTGTGATTGAGGGCGCTGTGTTCACCAAGTTCGACCTCAATGTTTAAGCAGCGAAGGAAGTGGGTTGTTGCTCTGGCGCTGCTGGCGGTCGCGGCAGGCTTCCGCATTGCCGTCGCGCACTGGCTCCCCAACGATACGCCGGATGACGGCAGGACGTACGCGCAGATTGCGCACAACGTCCTCGAGCAACACGTCTACTCTCACGAAACTGGAGCGCCTTACGATCCTTCGCTGATTCGACTTCCCGGTTATCCGCTTTTTCTGGCCGCGATCTATTCAATCTTTGGGCATACGAGCAACGGCGCCGTTCACATCGTCCAGGCTTTGATTGATACAGGCACCTGTGCGCTGGTGGCTCTGCTCGCTTTCTATTGGCAACCGGATGAAAAGCGAAAACGGTCGACAGCGTTCGCGGCCCTGGCATTGGCGGCGGTCTGCCCGTTCACGACGATCTATGCGGCGACAATCCTCACGGAAGTGCCCACGACGTTCCTGGTGATGGGGATGTTTCTGGCCGCGACGCTCGCGTTTCGGAAGACGTCTACCACAGAGGACTCAGAGGAATTACATACAAACCACAAAAGGTTCACGCACGCGCTTTTCTGGTGGAGCGTCGCCGGATTGCTTGGCGGACTCGCCGTCCTATTCCGGCCCGACAGTGGATTGTTTGCGGCCGCGATCGGGCTGACGCTGATAATCGGCGCTTTGGTTCGGAGTTCCGCCTTTAGGCGGGTCCCATCTAATCATCCGAGCCGCCTCAAGGCGGTACTCCAAACAAAGTATTTCTCACGCACTGTCGCAGCCGGCGCGGTCTTCGCACTCGCTTTTGTGCTCGTGCTCGTGCCCTGGACGATTCGCAACGCGCGCGTCTTTCATCTCTTCCAGCCGCTGGCGCCTTCACATGGCGAGATGCCGGGCGAGTTCGTGCCGCGCGGATATAATTCCTGGCTGCGCACCTGGCTGGACGACGAAGCTTACATCGGACCATTCTTGTGGTCGCTCGACGATCAGCCGATCAATCTCGACGATGTGCCTCCGACTGCCTTCGATTCGGCGGACGAAAAAGCTCGCGTAGCAGCGTTGTTGGACAAGTACAACCATCAGCCAGACGCGAAGGCCGCTAATCCTACTCAGCCGCAACCAGGTTCAACCCCGCAAGCTTCACCGACTGAAGCGCCGGCGAATCCAAAACCATCAATGGGCAAAGCGAAGCCGAGCCCACCAAGCACGCCGCAGAAGAATACGAACGCGAACTCAAACGCGAACAGTAACGAGGAAGGCAGCGGTGATGAGGGAGATCAAAACGATAACAGTAGCGATCAGGGTGACGAAGGCGACAACAAGACGGACGAGTCGGATCAGTCAGCTCCGGAAGAACACGCCCCGGTCGAGATGACACCTGAGATCGACGCGGGCTTCGCGCAAATTGCGCGCGAACGCATCGCGCGTCATCCGTTTCGTTACTATGTCTGGCTGCCGATGAAGCGCGCGCACACAATGTGGTTCGACACGCATTCGCAGTACTGGCCCTTCGAAGGCGCGCTGCTGCCCCTCGAAGATCTCGACTACGAACATCACCAGCAAATCTGGTTGCCTTTGTTTGCGGGCCTGACGGCGATTTACACGCTGCTGGGTTTGGTGGGCGGTTGGTTGCTTTGGGATTCGCGCGCGTTCGACGCGCGCCGATGGCTGTTGCTTGTTTCGCTGGCGATTGCCTTGCGGTTGATCTTATTTTCGTCGCTGGAAAATCCCGAGCCGCGCTACCTGGTCGAGTTCTTTCCGTTTCTCGCCGTCCTCGGCGGAATTGCCATTGCGCGGGTCCCCAAATTTTCTAAAAGCGATCAGCGATGAGGTCAGTACCGGGAGCGATAGCGACCGGGTCGGCTCATCACAGACCTCGCTGTCTGACGTTACTGATCGCAAGCCCACCTGATCTCATCCTCGCGATCACGGGTCACTTGGAGCGTTGAGAACCCGGTCGCTACCGCTCGCGGTACTGACCTCCTGGCGCTGCGAGGGGCGGACAAGTCCCGCTCTAAACTCATCCGTTTGAATCCGTGTTTACCTGTAGCTTAGGACTATGGGTTTGACGGCGGTGTCTGCTCTGACGGCATCACGCGCGTGGCATCGGGCTTATCAGGCGACGTGTGCAGGTGAATCGCTTTCCAATCCTTACCAATCTTGCGAAACACGATCGTCATGCGACCGGTGGCGGTTTCGGGGACGCCTTTGAAAACCTGTGATTGAGTCCACTGGCAGGTAATCAGCGCCGCATCGCGGCCGAGCATCGTTACGCGAAAATCTTTGACGTCGAGCTTCACGTCCTTAACGTCCGGATACGAAGCTTCGCGGTTCGCCTTCATTTGTTCCCAGCCCCGGGTGACTGTGCCGTTGTTGTTAAAGAGAACCAGACGCGGCGAGTTTTGATAAGCGCCGGTCACCGCTTTCACATCAGCGTGCCGGATGCCGTCGAGCAGGTTATTGAAAGCTGCCAGAACGGCGCTCGATGGCGAGACCTGGCCGGCGGGCTGAGTGTTCTTAGGCTTTTGGGTGGCCGGTGAAGCCTCGGTATCGGTGGACTTTGTCACCGCCTTCGGCGTGGGAGAAGGCTTTGGCGCCACGGTACGCGTACGTGACGACGACGTTGATGAATTCGTGTTCTGAGCGAACGCGAAGCTAGCGCTCGCAAGCGCAACTGAAATTACAACGATAAATCTTTTCACCATAGTTAGCTCCTCAAAACCAGCCACTTGTTTCCTCTGTGTCTCTGTGGCAGATCGTTACTCTCCAAATTCGTGCCACGGACGCTGGCTGCGCAGACGCATCACCGAACGCTCGCGGCCGATTATCTCAAAGACCTCAAACATCGACGGTCCGACGGCTTGACCCGTCAACATGGTGCGCGAAGCATTGATCAAAAGTCCAGCTTTCACACCCGCTTCCTCGCTGAAGGCGCGCAGGGCTTCTTCCGCTTTGGCGGCAGTCAAAGGCTCGTTTGTCTCCAGACGATCAGCCAGTGCGGGCAAAAGTTCTTTTAGCTTTGGCTCTTTTAGAATGTTCTTGCGTACGGCCGCTTCCTCGAAATCGAAATCTTCCGAAAAGTACGCGCGGCCCTGCGATGAAAAATCTTTCAGAGTGAAAAAGCGCTGGCGAATCAGGTTGACTGTCCTGTCGAACCATTCGCGTTCATCGTCGTCGTATTCCTCACGCCAGAGCTTCTCTGATCGCAGCCCCGCTTTCACCATCGGCAGAAGCTCCGCCGGCGGCATGGTGCGAATGTACTCGGCATTCATCCACAAGGCCTTGTCATCGGTCCAGTGGCGCGGATCGTTTTCCTGGAAGTTAAAGATCGAGTTCGCGCGGCCGATGCCTTCGAGAGAAAACTCTTCGATCAATTCATCGCGCGACAAGAGTTCTTTGCCCTCAGGCGGCGACCAACCGAGCAGCGCCAGAAAGTTTCGAAACGCCGCGGGCACAAATCCACGATCGCGGTACGTGGTAAGCGAAACAACTTCGCCGTGCTTGCGCTTTGAAAGTTTGGCCTTGTTCGGAGCCAGAATCAGCGGCAGGTGCGCGAATTGTGGAATCTCAGCGCCAAAAGCCTGGTAGAGCAGGATCTGTTTGTGAGTGTTCGTCAGATGATCCTGGCCGCGAATGACGTGCGTGATGCCCATCTCGACGTCATCGAGCACAACGGACAGGTTGTACAGGGGGTGTCCGTCTGAGCGCAACAGCACCAGGTCCTCAATCTCGGAAAAGGCGCGCTCCTGCTCACCATAAACAATATCTGTGAAACGCGACGAACCTTCGGGCGCTACTTTCAAACGAATCGCAAACGGCTCTCCGGCCGCGGCGCGGCGATCGGACTCTTCTTTTGGAAGATCCCGATAGGGATTGCTGCGATGATCAATGCCTTCAGCGGCATGCGCGCGCGCCCGGTCGACGATGCCCTGTTTGACGGATTTGTCTTCGCGTTGCTCCTTCGGCGTAAAGTCGCGATAGGCCTTGCCTGCTTCGACCAGTTGCCGGGCAGCCGCGCGATGCTTATCGGCATTATCAGATTGGAAGACTATGTCTTCGTCATAATCGAGTCCGAGCCATTCCAAGCCCTCGATGATCGAGCGGGTTGATTCGTCGGTCGAGCGCTGCAGGTCAGTGTCTTCAATGCGCAGCAAAAACTTACCGCCCACTTTGCGCGCGAACAACCAGTTAAAAAGCGCCGAGCGCGCCGCGCCGATGTGCAGATAGCCGGTAGGTGATGGAGCGAAACGAACGCGAACAGTCATAGTCAGTGGTTAGTGGTCAGTAGTTAGTCGTCCGCCGCCGAGTCTTGAGGGGTATCACAAAAATAGTCAGCAGGCAGTATCAGAATTCAGCAACAAAGCGTTCCACTGACTACTGACCACCGACTACTGACTACTGAATTTCTGGCGGAGATGACAGGATTCGAACCTGTGAAGGGCTTTTGACCCTTAACGGTTTAGCAAACCGCCGCCTTCAGCCACTCGGCCACATCTCCGCGACGATGTCGAAAAGTTATTCTAAGCCGCGAGAATCGATTGTCAAGCAAACTGTACCGCAAATTGATAATTTGCGTCCCCGCCTTGGTTAGCTACTCAGCAAACGCAAGTTAACAACTTGCGCTACGCCGCCAGACCCAAAGGCCGCGGCGCCCGACGCAGTTGCACCGGAAGCTGTGACGCACAACAAACCTTCAAGAGCTTCTCGCGATCTCGTTGCAGTTCGGGATGCTCAGATAGCGCCGCGCGCACTTCGCGGAATATGCGCGCCGCGTGATCGTCCGGCGGCTCGGCGAGTCGATAGTGCATCCATTTGCCTTCGCGCCGTGCCGCGACTATGCCGGCCCGTCGAAGATATGCCAGGTGGCGCGATATCTTCGGTTGACTCATCTTCAGAATCGCGACCAGAAAGCAGACGCAAACCTCTGAATCGCCCAACAGGCTAATCAGCCGCAGCCGTGTGCGATCGGCCAACGCCTTAAAGAGAATATCGATGTTGTAGTTCTTCTTTGTCATGACTAATCCATTCCAATTCGCTGACTGCGTCTCTCGAGCAGAGTAGTGTCGCGCCATACGCCGTCGAGCTCTCCAATGCGCTCGCGCCGTCCCACCTCGCGAAACCCGCAACGCAGATGCAGGGCGACGCTGCGGGCATTCTCGGGAAACATCACGGCTTGCAGACTCCAGATTCCGTGTTGTTCCGACTGGGCTATTAGCGCATCCAGTAGTTGACGCCCGAGACCCTTGCCTCTCTGGTCTTGAGCGACGTAGACACTTACTTCGGCGACTCCAACGTACGCTTGCCGGCGGGAAACCGGGCTCAGGGCTGCCCATCCGACAACCGCTTCAGGCCTGCGCGCCACCAGGCGAGCGAAAGGCAGGTGCGCAGCGTCCCAGGCTGCCCACGAAGGCGCTTCTACCTCGAAAGTCGCCTGGCGGGTCGCGATTCCTTCAGCATAGATAGTCCGCACAGCCTCCCAGTCACCGGGCCGCATTTCGTTAACGACGGGCTCGCTCATCATATTTGCCGTGACATATATGTCGCTGCTGGTGTGGCGTACGCTCGTATTCGTTAAAGCGCATATGAGTTTAAGGAGGTTCCAAATGGAAAGCAAGCAGAAAACGAACAGCACGGGGGAACAGCCCGGCGGTTACGGCCCTGAAAGCGCATGTTGTGAGCGTTCAAGCCACCTCAGCAGCCGGAATGGTCTTTAAAGAAACTCTTGACTAACACGTGGGTTTTGGCGTACAAATCACTTTGCTTGGCAAAGCCAGGACCCTGAGACCGTCGAGGGAAGGGATGCGCCTGGCATCAGGTCGTTACAAATGATTCTTTTGTGAGATGGCAAAAGCCGGCGTCAGGGTTTACAATTTCACTGGTATGACACTGCTTCAAAGTATCGACTCACCCGCAGATTTGCGGCTCCTGCGACTCGATCAGTTGCAGGAGGTCGCCAACGAAATCAGACAATATATCCTGGAAACAATGTCCCGCGTTGGCGGGCACACCGGCGCTTCGCTCGGCGCGGTTGAATTGGCGGTGGCGCTTCATTACGCCTTTGAGACGCCGCACGATCGCCTGGTCTGGGACGTAGGGCATCAGGCTTACGCGCACAAAATTCTGACCGGGCGGCGTGATCTGCTTCCCACCGTCAAACAGTATGGTGGCATCAGCGGCTTCCTGCGCCGCGACGAGTCGGAATACGACACCTTTGGCGCTGGACACGCTTCGACATCGCTTTCCGCGGCCCTGGGCATGGCGATCGCGCGCGATCGCAAGGGCGAGGATTATGACGTGGTCGCTTTGATAGGCGATGCGTCGCTGGCCGGCGGCATGGCGATGGAAGCGGTGAATCAGGCGGGACATCTAAAGACGCGCCTGATCGTCGTGCTTAACGATAATGAAATGTCGATCGCGCCGGCCGTCGGTGCGCTTACCGGCTATCTCAATCGAATTCGCGAGGCGCACGGCTATCATCGCTTCAAAGACGAAGTGGAAGAAACGCTGCTGGCGATTCCTTCCGTCGGAGAGCGCCTGCATCACGCGGCCAAGGCGGTGAAGGACGCGATCGCCGCAGCGGTTTTGCCGGGTGCGCTGGTAAACGAACTTGGATTCAAGTACATCGGCTACGTTGACGGTCACAACGTGAGGGCGCTGGTCGCCGCGCTTCGTGAAGCTCAGCAAGTGAAAGACGGACCTGTCATCGTTCACGCGTTGACGACCAAGGGCAAAGGCCATCCGGCCGCGGAGAGTGATTATTACAAATGGCATGCTACGGGGCCGTTTGATTTGAAAACAGGCAAGCCGATCAAGTCACCCGCGAAGGCGCCTACTTATACGCAGGTGTTTGGCGAGACGTTATGCCAGTTGATGGAGAAAGATCAAAAAGTGGTAGCACTCACGGCTGCCATGCCCGATGGCACCGGTGTCTGTCTGCCGCTGGAAAAGTTTCCCGAGCGCTCTTTCGATGTAGGGATTGCTGAGCAGCACTGCGTAACTTTTGCCGCCGGGTTGTCGTGCGAAGGATTAAAACCCGTTTGCGCGATCTACTCAACGTTTCTGCAGCGGGCGTTCGATCAGCTTGTTCACGACGTTTGTATTCAGAACCTGAACGTCAAGTTCTGCCTGGATCGAGGGGGCATTGCCGGTGGTGACGGGCCGACGCATCACGGTTTGCTCGACATCGCTTATCTGCGCGGGGTTCCGAACATCGTGTTGATGGCGCCGAAAGACGAAGGCGAGATGCGCGACATGATGCTGACAATGATCGAACACGTCGGACCGGTGGCCATGCGTTATCCGCGCGGCAACGGATTAGGCGTGCCCATCGATGTCGACCCGCGGATTCTCGAGATTGGCAAAGCGGAGTTGCTGCGCGATGGCGGCGAGATTGCCATTATCGCGTACGGATCCATGGTTCATCCATCTTTGCAGGCGGCTGAGAACCTGGCGAAGGATGGAATCGAAGCGACCGTTGTGAACGCCCGATTCGCGAAGCCCCTCGACAGCGGACTATTGCTGGCCCTCGCGCGCACCAAGCGACTGATCGTGACTGTGGAAGAAGCTTATCTCGCCGGCGGTTTCGGCAGTGCCGTGCTGGAGTTGTTGGAAGAGAACGGACTGCAAGACAAGGTTCGCGTGGTGCGCATGGGTGTTCCTGATCGGATCGTTACCCACGGGGATGCGAAACTTCTGCTGGCCAAGTACGGTTTGGACGCAGACGGGATTTACACTCGCGTAAAGGAAGCCTTGGATGTCCTCGAAGATCGGCGCGCAAAGCCTCAAAAAGTTCCAGCCTAAACCAGCCGGGAAGGACAAATCTGAAATAAAGATCCGACAAACTTAGCTCTGTCGCCGACTATTGTGGCACAGACGTTAGTCTGTGGGTTTGACGCATCGGATCACAGGCTGAAGCTTGTGCCACTAAACTTGCCTTTTCCCTAACAAGTTACAAAGTTACAAAAGATTGTTGACCTCCTGTCCGAGCCGTGGCATTATGCGCCTGAGGCGTCCGAGAGTTTGAAAATTTTCTTGATTCGCCCTGCCCTGTAATTCCTCCAACAAGACAGCAGACCCCGACGGAAAGATCTGTTTCGATCGATCTTGAAATCGAAGCTCGCGCGGTGCGGCGCGAGGGAAGGGCCAGCCTCTATGAAGAAGCAATTCTTTTTTGAACGAGAGTGCATACATCGTGACCGGGCAGAGGGAGACTTATACAACGGAGTGTTTTTTGTGCAAGCGCTGCAGCGTTTGCAGAGCGCCGATGCTATGAAGATGGCCCGCAAGGTAACCCCATTTTTCTGGGTCGATGCTCCCAAGGTGATGGTGTGGCTATGCCGCGAATGCGCGGCCGAGTTGCACATCAGCGACGCTCCCCGCGCGGTGCTGCAGAGCGCCCGCCGGTAAGTTGCTGTGCAGCGCTGCGGCGACTCGCGGTTTTGCGGTAGAGTGTCGCCGATGAAGCGCGAGCGCATAGACAAACTGCTCGTCGACCGCGGGCTGGCGCATTCCCGCACGAAGGCGCAGGCGCTGGTGATGGCCGGCGTAGTCCTGGTCGATGAACAGCTCGTTGACAAATCCTCCGAAGCATTTCCATTCGACGCGAACATCCGCCTCAAAGGCGAAGGCGATCCGGCGTCCCGGTACGTTAGCCGTGGCGGACTGAAGCTGGAAGCAGCGCTGCGCGAATTCCATATCAGCGTTAATGAACTGACGTGCCTCGACGTGGGGTCGTCGACCGGAGGATTCACGGATTGTTTATTGCAGCACGGCGCGCGCAAGGTGTTTGCTGTCGACGTGGGCCACAATCAATTGGACTGGCGACTGCGCAACGATCGGCGCGTGGAATTGAGAGAAGGCGTCAATGCGCGCTATTTGAAACCCTCAGACTTCGATCGCAAGTTCGATCTCGCGACGATCGATGTGGCATTCATCTCCGCAACCAAAATTTTACCGGCGGTCGTTCCTTTGCTGACTGATCAGGGACGCGTCATCACACTGATCAAGCCACAGTTCGAAGTGGGAAAAGGCGAAGTCGGCAAAGGCGGCATCATCAAAGACCCGGCCAAGCATGAACGGGTCATCGAGGAAGTTAACCACGCCGCGGAAGAGTTAGGGTTGCGGGTTAGTGCGGTGACTAAATCGCCGATTCACGGGGCGGACGGGAATCTCGAATTCCTGGCGCTGTATGAGCTAACCGGATCTACAACCACAAAGTCACAAAATCACAAAGTCACAAAGACAAATAGAAGCCAAAGATCCACCGACACAAATTGAGGTAGAGACCGTTCCGAGTGAGCGGCTTGCCCTTGCTTACTTCATTTTTGCTTTGTGGTCTTTGTGTCTTTGTGGTTAATTAGTACACCCAAACACCATGACTGCGATCAAACGCATTGGCGTCGTCGTCAAGCCGCATCAACCCGATGCGCTTGAGACGCTCTGTCGTTTGACTGAATGGCTGAGCGAACGAGGAATCCAGCTTGTCGGGACGGCAGAGATCGAATACGAAAAAGTCGCACAACAAACCGGACGTTCCGTGGTCGTGGTCAAAGACGAAGAGCTGGCCTCGGGCGTCGATTTGATCCTGGTCCTCGGTGGCGACGGCACGATGATAGCTACGGCCCGGATGATCGGCGACACGGAAGTGCCGGTCATCGGCGTGAATTACGGCGGTCTGGGTTATCTCGCGGAGTTCCCGATAGAGGAACTTTTCTCGGCGCTGGACGCGATTCTCGCGGGTCAATACAAAGTCCAAAGGCGTCTGATGCTCTCGGTCGAGCTGTGGCGCGGCAAAGAATTGATCACGCGGCATCGAGTGCTCAACGACGTCGTGGTGAACAAGTCAGCCCTGGCCCGAATAATCGAGATCGAAGCTTATCTCGATGAACAGTTCGTGAACCTGTTTCGGGCTGACGGGCTCATCGTCGCCACGCCGACGGGCTCGACCGCGTACAACCTTTCGGCCGGCGGTCCGGTGATTTATCCGTCGATGAACGCGGTGGTGATCACGCCAATCTGTCCGTTCACTCTGTCGAACCGGCCTATCGTGGTGCCGGATGAGTCTCTGATCGAAGTGCGCCTGATGACCGACAACGAAGAGGTAGCGTTGACGTTGGATGGCCAGGTTGGTTTTCCTTTAAAGGTCCGCGATCGCGTCGTGATTCGCAAGAGCAACACCACCTTCAATCTGGTGCAGCCGCCGAACCGAAACTATTTTGATGTGTTGCGCGACAAACTCAAATGGGGGAGATAGGATAAGTTTCGAGTTTCGGGTTTTGAGTTTCGAGTTAGCCAGCCCGAATGGAATTCGAAAATGGCGTTTTCGTAAGGTCCCAACACAAACCATGACGGTCAACAAACAAATATGAAACTCGGAAGTCCAAAGTCGAAACTCGAAACTGCCCGGCGCCCATGGTATCGGCCATCGCTGACCACGCAGATTCTGATCGGACTGGTCATCGGTGGAGCGCTCGGATACGTGAGCCCCAAATGGGGCAACAACGTTTATTTCCTCCGCGATATCTTTCTCAACCTCATCAAGTCGATCATTGCGCCCCTGATTTTCTCGACACTGGTAGTCGGCATTGCCGGTGGCGGAGACCTGAAGCAAGTCGGGCGCATGGGGGCAAAGGCGCTGCTTTATTTTGAGATGGTCACGACCATTGCGCTGTTCATCGGCCTGGGCATCGTTAATCTGACCAAGCCCGGCGCCGGAGTTCTTCTCACCGGTGGCGGAGACATCAGTTCGCTGGTGAAGACGCAGCCGCAGGGCTTCCGCGATCTGCTGGTCCACATCTTTCCCTCGAGCGTAATCGATTCGATGGTGCGTGGCGACGTCCTGCAGATTGTCGCCTTCACGGTTTTGTTTGCGATGGCCGTGTCCGCGATGGGTGAACGCGCCGCTCCCATCCTGCGCGGTTGCGAAGCGCTGTCGCAGGTGATGTTCAAGTTCACTAACTACGTAATGATGTTCGCGCCCATAGGCGTGGGCGCGGCGATGGCCCACACGATTGCGACGAACGGGCTTCAGGTCCTCAAGAACCTGGGACTGCTAATCGGTTCACTGTATTTGGCGCTGGTCATTCTGGTGGTTTTCGTCTTTGGTGCAGTCATGATCATTGCTCGAGTCCCCGTCAGGCAATTTCTCAAGGCAATACGCGAGCCTTTTACAATCGCCTTTGCCACGACCAGCAGCGAATCGGCTCTGCCAAAGGCCATGGAGAACATGGAGCGTCTGGGCGTGCCGGGTCGTATCGTCGGCTTTGTCATGCCGACCGGCTACAGTTTCAATCTGGACGGCACCACGCTCTATTTGGCGATGGCTTCCGTGTTCGTCGCGCAGGCCGCAGAGCCGGTGATCGGTCACATGGGCTTTGGCCGCCAGATCGTCATGATGCTGACGCTGATGATTACTTCGAAAGGTGTAGCCGGCGTGCCCCGCGCGGCCCTGGTGATCCTGCTGGCGACGCTGAACAGCTTTATGCCCGGTGGACTGGGCCCAATCGGCGTGGCCGTCATTTTTGGCGTCGACGAATTAATGGACATGGGTCGTACTTCCGTGAATGTTTTGGGAAATTGTCTGGCTACGGTGGTCGTGGCGCGTTGGGAAGGCGAGTTTGACGACAGAAAAGCGCGCGTGTTTGGTACACCCGAAGAAGTGCGCAGGGACCTCGCCGCCGGAGACCTGGCGTTTGCCCAGGCGGCGGCCGAAGGAGACTAGTGGCAAACGCCAACGTTTCGGGCAGCGCGTGAGCGAGAGAACGCAAGTTAACAACTTGCGCTACAACTGATGCTTTTTCCGATTGCAGACGAAAACGATGATCGCCAAACCACCCCATGGGTGAACTATGCGATCATTGTACTTAATATTTTGGTCTTTGTGTTTTTGCAGGGACTGGGAGGTAACGAGAGATTCACTTATACCTTCTCCACAGTTCCCGCCGAGATTATTAGCGGCCACGACATCGTCACGCGGGATCGTATTTTGGTTGAGCCGTTCAGCGGTCAACGCGTCGAGATACCGGGGCTGCAACCGACGCCGATCCCGGTTTTCCTCACCTTGATCACCTCGATGTTCATGCACGGTGGTCTGGCGCACATCTTCGGCAACATGCTTTTCCTCTGGATCTTTGGCGACAACATCGAAGATCGTTTGGGTCACATTCGGTATCTGATCTTCTATCTTGTCTGTGGGGTGCTGGCGGGGCTGGCGCACGTGTTCTCGACTGTTATCTTTGCGGGTAACAACGAAGCCAGTCTGTTGGTTCCAAGTCTGGGGGCTTCGGGCGCCATCTCCGGCGTGCTGGGTGCTTACATTCTGCTGTTTCCAACCAGGCGTGTAACCGTGCTCATATCGTGGTTTGTAACGCAGGTGCCGGCTTTCATTGCGATTGGCCTCTGGTTTGTATTCCAATTAATCAGCGGGCTTGGCATGCTTGGGAGCGGCTCGCAACAGGGCGGCGTGGCTTACGGGGCGCACATCGGAGGATTCGTTGCCGGACTGGCGCTGATCAAGGTTTTTGAGATTGGACGGCGGCGAAGGGCTGAATACATTCCCCGCGACTATTAAGGTTCTGTTCATAAGAAAGAGATGGCTACTCAACTGCCACCACCGAATCAGCAGGGACTGGACATCCAGTCAACGCCGCGCGCGGAGATGAATCTCTTTCCGCTCGACACGTTTCCTTACGAATTTCCCGGCCGCGAGATCAAGATCAAGCTCGAGATGCCGGAGTTCACCTGCATTTGTCCCTTCTCGGATTTTCCGGACTTTGCCACCATTCGTCTGGAGTATGTTCCGAACGAGCGCTGCGTCGAGCTGAAGAGTTTGAAGCTTTACATCAATTCGTTTCGCGACGTGAAAGTCTTTCACGAACACGTAATCAACATGATTCTCGAAGACTTTGTGAAGGCCTGCGATCCGCTTGGCGTCGAGATCGAAGGTGACTTCAATGTTCGTGGGAACATCAAGACCAAGGTGAGCGCGAGCTATCATAAACAGTAGGCAGTAGGCAGGAGGCGATCAGCAGTGCTCACGGCCGTCACAACCGGGCTCGTCGTTTTTGGCGTCGTTGTGCTTTTTCTCTTCGTAACGCGTCGCGTTGTGCGATTGGCTCTGAAGCTCGCGGTCATCGGCGTTTTGGTTCTGTTACTGGTTTCCGGCGCAGCCTATGGATGGTGGCGTGGATGGTTTAGCTCATTTTCATCAAGAACAGAACGCCCGATACCCCAATCAAATCAACGCCCGAACTCCAATCGCCGCCCTTCACCACGGTAATCCGCCGCTTCGACATGAGGTCAGTACCGGGAGCGGTAGCGACCGGGTCGCCGGAACGTATCGCAGACTCGCCTTACCCGGTCGCTACCGCTCCCGGTATTGACCTCATCAGTCGCGTGCGCCGTTTAGCGTTTTGTGGCAAAGTGAAGTCATGAGCATTCAAGTCGAGCGTTGGAGCAAACAGACACCTCCAGACGCCCAGGAACTGAAAACGCATATGGGTAACGAAGGCTACAGCGTTTTTCAGTGGAGCGATGCGCCGGGAACAAAATATGGTCCCCACGCCCACGGCGAGGATCAATCGCACTGGATTCTTAGTGGCAAGTTGGAACTGCGGGTTGGCTATGAAACCTACATCCTCGGCCCCGGCGATCGGGATTTTCTTCCGGCCAACACGATGCACTCCGCTACTGTTCCCGGCGACCAACCGGTGGTTTATCTAATCGGCGCGAAGCACTAAGAAAAGCAATTAGCCGCAAGAAAGCACAGAAGGCACAAAGCAGTTTCGTTGAGGCTCTCACTCTCACAACGGAGGAGGGAGCCTTGCCCCTTCTGATTACTGCCAGCGATTGCAAGGCCGTTCACTTAGCGCTCTGTTTGTGCTTTTTGTGCCTTTTTGTGGCTAAATCAAGTGGCTAAATCAAGGCCAGAAATGAACACGCAGTATCAGATCATCACTAACGCAGAGGACCTACGCCGGGCCATTGTTGAGCTCTCGAATAAACATGCCGTTGGCCTCGATACGGAAACGACCGAGCTTGATCCGTACCTGGGACGGCTGCGTCTAATTCAGCTCGCCACGCCGGATGGTGTCTACATTGTCGATCTCAATAGCTTCGAAGGCGACATGAAGCAGAGCGAAGCGCTCGCGCCTTTGCGTCAACTGTTTGCTTCGCCCCGCCCAATCAAGATTGCCCACAACGCGAAGTTCGACGCCAAGTTCATCAAATACAACCTCGGTGTCGACGTCGTCGGATTGTTCGACACGCTGCTCGCCAGTCAACTGGTTTCCGCGGGAGACATCGAAGAGCGCCACGGTCTGGCCCCGATCACAGAGCGCTACCTCAACGAAACCGTCGATAAGAGCGAGCGACTGAGCAACTGGGAATTCGAACTCTCTGAAGCGCAGTTGGAATACGCAGCCCGCGATGCGGCCGTTTTGATTCCGTTGCGTGAACGGCTAATTGAAAAGCTCAAATCGCTCGACTTGGTGCAGTGTGCTCAGCTCGAGTTTGAATGTGTGATGCCGGTGGTCGATCTCGAACTCACCGGCTTCTACATGGACAAGCACCGCTGGCTGGAACAACTGAACATCGTGGGAGAGCGGCGCGCCGAACTCGCCAACGAGTTGCAAGAGATGCTGGGCGAAGGTGTAGCACAGGCGTCGCTATTCGGGCCGGCCCGCGCGAACATCAATCTGGATTCTCAGCAGCAGGTGACTGAGTCTCTGAATCGGCTGGGCATTCCTCTTCCTGATTCAACGCGCAATTGGAAGTTGCAGCCGCTGGCCGCGCGGTATCCGGTGGTGGCGAAGTTGCTCGAATACCGGACGATGCAGAAAGCCTTGACCAGCTATGGCCAGAACATGATTGAGTTCATCAATCCGAAGACGGGTCGACTGCACGCTGACTTTCGTCAGATTGGCGCGCCGACGGGACGCTTCGCCTGCACCAATCCAAACATCCAGCAGGTGCCGCACGCGCCTGAATATCGGCGCTGCTTTACGGGCCATCCCGCGGGACGCGTCCTAGTCATCGCCGATTATTCGCAGATCGAGTTGCGCATCCTGGCCGAGTTCTCTGGCGACCAGGCCTTCATCGATGCTTTCAGATCCGGCGCGGATTTGCATCGCGTCACGGCGGCGCAGGTGTTCGGCGTGGAGCAGGATCAGGTGACCAAAGAGCAGCGCGATTTCGCAAAGCGTCTGAACTTTGGCGTGGTGTACGGCATCGGCGCGCAACGATTTTCGATTATGACGGGTCTGGGCGTTTCGGATGCGGAAGACGTTTTGCGGCGTTACTTTGCGACTTATCGCAAGCTCGATACCTACCTGCGCGAATCCGCCAGTCGCGCGGTGAGCGAGAAGCAGGCGCGCACAGCTTCAGGCCGGCTCGTGCGCTTCAATTTCGACGCCTCAGATCGCCAGCAGGTTTCGATGACGCAGCGCAACGGCAAGAACGCGCCGATCCAGGGAACCAGCGCCGACATCCTGAAGCGTGCGCTCCGACTTTTGAATGACGAGCTGCGGCCCACGTCCGGAAAGATCGTGAACATCATTCATGATGAGATCGTTGTCGAAGTTGACGCCAGCGAATCTGAGGACGTCGCGCAGAGAGTTGAGCGTGCAATGTGCTCCGCGGGCGAAGAGTATGTGCAGACAGTGCCCGTGAAAGTGGAGTTTCAAATCGCTCGCGAATGGGCAAAATAGCCGAACAGACTGAATGAAGTTCTGATCAAGTCGTCAACTCTTTGCCTGGTCCACTCCTCGCCTCGTAGAGGCGAAATGCGTTTATAGTGCCGGGCTGAGCTTTGTAGTATCGCTCCGTAGGAGCGGAACACCTCTTTGTTGCGCTCCTACGGAGCGCATCAGAAAACAAATCAATCGCCGGAGCTATAAACATTGGGCTCGTGCGCCAAGCAAATGAAGACCTCGTGCAGTATTGGCAGGTCAGAGCATTCTAAAAGAGCTGTCGCTTCCGGTTCGATCAGAGCGTCCTTTCCACTTGAAACAATGCTGATCGACTCATTCGCGCCGATTCCTGACGCCGTCGAAACGCACCGCATCGCTATTAACGCATCCAGCGACGCGGTGTACCGCGCGCTCTGGACCGCGGACCTGGGTAGTTCGCTCATCATCAAGCTGTTGCTGGTACTTCGCGCTCTGCCCGAATTGGTCTTGCATGGAGCGCGCGGCCTGCGGCGAGATCGGCTGATCACCTTACAGACTGTGATTGATTCCGGGTTCGGCATTTTGGCCAACGAGCCGGAAGAGATCGTGCTCGGAGTCACGGGAAAGTTTTGGCGACCGACTGGCAATCTGCTGCCATTCGATCGCCAAAGTTTTGCCGGCGCTGTTCCGCCTGGCGTCGCGCGGGCGGTTTGGAATTTCTCGATGAAAGAAGACAGTTCCAGCGGAACGATCTTGTCTACCGAGACACGCGTAATCTGTGGCGATCGCACCAGCCGGCGAAAGTTTCGACTGTACTGGTTTTTTGTAAGGCCTTTCAGTGGCCTGATTCGTCTCTTGATGTTAAGGGCGGTGAAGCGCGCGTGTGGCAAGACGGATTAGTTCGTATGTGAGGTCAGTACCGGGAGCGGTAGCGACCGGGTCGCAACGCCCTACCTGATCCGAGCTCGCGAGGCGGAACCCGGTCGCTACCGCTCCCGGTACTGACCCCCTCCCCTAAACGGTTGCGCTAATGCCGCTTGAGGGACTGAACAAAAGTTCATAAAAGCCTCGACACGCCGGTAGTCTGAGGACATTTTCCGCATCTGAGTCATATAATTCGCTCGCTCGAACGACTAATACTTCGAACACGGATTGGATCCGTGAGAATAGACCAAATAAGCGGAATGGACATCGCGGAGCTTAAAGCTGAACTGGAAACGCTCCACAGCGCTAGTTTCGGCTGGGCATTGAGTTGTTGCCGCCGCGATCGGGCCGAGGCCGAAGAGGTTTTGCAGACGGTCTATTTGAAGATCCTTGAAGGTAAGGCGTGCTTTCGCGGTGAGGCGAGCCTGAAGACATGGCTGTTTGCGGTGATTCGAAAGACGGCCATCGGCGAGCATCGCAAGAACCTCTTGCGCAAGCTGAGATCGTCTGACGGTTCAGAGCAGGCACGGACGCAGGTTTCTCAAGCAGACGAACCCGGGCTGGCCTACGAGAAATCAGAAACCCAGGCGCTCTTTCAAACTGCTTTGAAGAGCCTGCCCCGGCGACAACGTGAGGCGCTGCACCTGGTCTTTTACCAGGATCTCAGTCTAAGCGAAGCTGCGGTCGTGATGGGCATTTCGATCGGCAGCGCTCGCCAGCATTACGAGCGTGGCAAGAAGCGCTTACGCGAATCTTTAGGACAGACGGAAATTGCTTATGGAATTGGTTGGCGAGGAAAAGAGAATCCAGGCGCTGTTTAGCGAGCTAAGGCTTGTCGACGAACAGACCTCCCCGAGTTTTGTGGCAGTGTGGAACCGCGCTCAGTCGCGGACCTATCGACCGCAAAAGGCATTCAACCTTGCGTTCGTAGCAGCTACTGCTCTGTTGGTGTGCGCTTTGGTTTCGCTGGCGCTGTGGTCAAGGCAGTGGCAACGGAACCCGGATGCGTTGGTTAATCTCCCTTCAGTTCCAACTGTCGTGCCGACACAGGTTCCTATGGGAATTAGCGAAGTGACGCCCACGCCGGCACAAAAGGGCGTTGGCGTGAGCGCAAAATCGCGTGCATTGAAGTTGGCGGCACGCCGCCAGTCATTACTTGTGGCGGCGAACAGGAAAGCCACGCACGAGGCAAAGACACTGGCGAGTTGGGAATCACCGACGGCCACGCTTTTGGATTCGCCGATTGATGAATTACTCAAGTCGCTTCCGCAGTTAAATCAGACCGTTGATGAATTGAAATCATTTCTACCCAGCAGTCCTAAGTAGGTAAGGAGGAAGTTGATGAAGAAGAGAACCGGATTACCAGTCGCCATTTTCGCCGCCGCGTTCGTTTTGAGTGTGGTGCTCGTGTCGGCCCAACAGCCGGAACCACCGCAGGGGGCAAAGCCTCCACCGCCGGGACAGGGGCCGCAGCCACCACGGCCGCCCCATGATCCGCTCGCCGATGCGCTGTTCCCGCCAGAGATGGTAATGCAGCATACGCGAGAGCTGGCGCTGACCGATGAACAAAAGACGTTCATGCGCGGTGAGATCAATCGCACGACGACGCGCACCAATGAATTGCAGTGGCAGTTGCAGGATGCTATGGAAGCGCTGCACGAAACCATGAAAGCAAGTTCGGTAAACGAGCAGTTGGCACTGTCTCAGCTCGACAAGGTCCTGGACAGTGAGCGCGAGGTTAAGCGGGCGCACATGGAGATGTTGATTCGAATCAAGAACAAGCTGACGCCGGAACAACAGACGAAGCTCCAGGCGATGAAGCACGACATGAGGGGACCGGGGCCAGGTGGGCCGGGACATGGCCCGGGCCAAGGGCCAAGACCGGGTGGACCGGGAGGTCCCGGACCTGGCGGACCACCGAATCGGCCGGGAGACATGCCGCCACCCGAACCTCCGATTATGTAGTAGCACAGACTTTGGTCTGTGAAGAGAATCCCCGGACTCAGAGTCTGGGTCACTAACAGAAGGCAGGCCCGAGCTAAGCAGCTTTGGCCTGCTTTCGCCATAAGAAATACACGGGAATTCCGGTGAGCACCAGGAGGTAACCAATCCCCGAAGTGCGCGGCACCAGGTAGCCAAGATCCAACACCACCAGGACCGCCAGCGCGACATAAATCAAAGGCACAAAGGGATAGCCGAATGTGCGATAGGGTCTTTCCATTTCGGGCGCCTTCCGCCTCATTACAATTACCGCACCAACCATCAACGTATAAAAAATCAGATCGGCAGAGACGATGTATTCCAACAACTGCGTGTAGACATTGCCGTAAGTGACCGTAACCTTCCCGGTGGTTGCTTCCGTAGCCTGCGTAACCGTGCGGGGCAGGGTTAAGAACGCGGCCCAAAGTCCCTGGGTGACTAGTGCGACTGCCGGCACATGACGGGCGTTTACGGTGCCGACTTTCCTGAAAAAAAGATTGTCGCGGGCCATCGCGTAGTAGACTCGCGCGCCGGCGAGGATCAATCCGTTGTTGCAGCCGAACGTTGAAATCATGATCGCCACA
The DNA here is from genome assembly GCA_041497335.1 of Pyrinomonadaceae bacterium. GTDB lineage: Bacteria > Acidobacteriota > Blastocatellia > Pyrinomonadales > Pyrinomonadaceae > UBA11740. The sequence goes on from JBGQGG010000006.1 coordinate 49,107, forward strand.
GCCATCACGATTGTTCTTTTAGGGCCAAATATCGCCTGCATCGTCGCCGTGGCCACGCGATTCTGCGGAGCGTTCTGAATCCCGCCCAAAGGCAAGGTCACCACGTAGGCCAGATTTGCGAGCAAGTAGAGTGCGACCACCGCGACGCACCCGATCAAGAGAGCGCGCGGAAGATTGCGCCCGGGGTTTTCGACTTCGCCCCCGGTGAACGTGACGTTGTTCCAGGCTGACTGAGCAAAGAGTGGACCGACCATCGCGCGGCCCACCAACATCACCAGCGCCAAAGCAATCGCTCCACTCCCGACTGCTTCAAATCCTAATTGGGACGCTTGCGGGTGCCAGCCGTTCAGCGTGGGATTCCACCAGAAGGAGGTGAACGCGGCCGCGCCGTTTCGCATGCCAACTTTCCAGCCCACCGTCAGACCGATCACGATCAATCCGAACAGCGCTGCCGTTTTCGTGAATGTGAAAGTGTTCTGAATGACCTTGCCGGTTTTCAGTCCACGAGTATTCGTCAACGTCAACAGCAGGATCATTAGCACCGCCACGAGCTGCTGCGTGGAAAGGCTAATGGCATAACCGCCGAGCGCGTGCGGCGCGATGAGATAGTTATCGCCGGAAATTGTCGGAACCAGCACGCCCAGGAAGTTCGCAAACGCGACCGCTACGGCGGCGATAGTGCCGGTTTGAATTATCAGGAACAATGACCATCCGAAGAGGAAACCGATTGATCGTCCATATGCCTCGCGGAGAAAGACGTATTGTCCCCCGGCACGCGGCATCATCGCGGCCAGTTCGGCACACGAAAGCGCACCGGTGATCGTCAGCAGGCCGCCCAACGCCCAGGCCATCAGCAACCAACCGGGCGAGCCAACCAATCGCGACGACTCGGCGGATACGATGAAAATGCCTGAGCCGATCATCGAACCGATGACGATCATCGTCGCGTCCATCAGACCAAGGCCGCGAACCAGGAGCTTCGCTCCCTGGGGAGCTTGTCCAGCCGAATCCATAGGAGTGTCCCTCTCTAAATTATCGTCGAAGAGCTCTCTGCGTAAGGTGAAACGCGCGGACGATATGCCAATCGGTAAGAAAGATCAATAACCAAAAAACAACAATCCAGCCGCGCTTTCTGCAACCCGAAGTGAGCGCCCGGCGTGTTGGCAACCGTGCGTGCTGCGGCGGGTTCTAACAATCCCGTTCGATTGATCGCTGCGTGATATACTCCGAGTCGCATTATGGCTGAGTTTATTTGCCGTTTAGGAACGCCGGCGGGCGAGATTGTGACGCGCACGGTCGAGGCGATAGCCGCGAACGAAGCGCGCACGCGTCTTGAGCGCGAAGGCTTCAAAGTTTTTGCGATCACGCCGCCAAAAGCTGAAGGCCTTACCTCGTTCACCAGAACCACCGGCACGGCCCGAACTCGGGTCAAAGCGAACGACTTCCTGCTCTTCAATCAGCAGCTCGCGGCGTTGCTGCGGGCGGGCATTCCCATTTTGCAGGCGATAACCATGCTGCGCCGGCGCTCTGCTTCCGTGAAATTGCGCGCGGTGCTGGAAGAAGTCGAAGAAGCGATTCGTGGCGGTGCGGCGCTATCTCAAGCCTTCGCTGCCCAGGGCGCGACGTTTCCGCGGATTTACACAGCTTCGATTTTAGCCGGTGAGCGTTCGGGCGCGCTTGACGAAGTGCTTTCGCGATATGTGACTTACATGCGGCGCTCAGTTGGTCTGCGACGAAAGATTCGCGGCGCCCTTGCGTATCCGGCATTTCTGCTCGTGGCTTGTCTGGGCATGGTGATCTTTCTGACGACATTCGTCGTCCCGAGAATGTCCGATTTGTTCGCCGGCTTTGGCAACGATCTGCCGACCGTAACGCAGATCGTCCTCGGACTCTCTAATTGGTTAACCGGCAACGTGTTTTGGTTTGCGCCCTTGGTGGTTATTGGCTCCGCCGCTATTTTCATCTGGTCGCGGACGCCCTCAGGTCAGCTGACGATTGACGCTTTTCTGCTGAGGGTGCCGCTTGTGGGAAAGCTTTTGATTCAGATGTCGACGGCCCAGGCCGCGCGCTCGCTGGCAACACTCCTGGCCGGCGGCATCACGCTGGTCGAGTCCTGGGAGATCGCAGCCGAATCGATCACGAACCTGGAATTACGCCGGCGCAGCTCGGCGATACTGCCATTGATTCGCGAAGGTCGGTCGTTCACCGAAAGCCTGGAGACTGCAAATTGGATGCCTGAGCTGGCCATCGACATGATTGGTATCGGCGAACGATCAGGCAGTTTGCGCGAAATGCTGGACGAGGTGGCTACCTTCTACGACGCTGAGTCAGAGGTGCGACTGGAGCAGTTGACGACCACGCTTGAGCCTGCGATCCTTGTGGTGATGGGGGGCGTAGTCGTAGTAATTCTGCTGGCGATCTATTTGCCCATCATCAAGTCCATTTCGAACGGGCCGACGATGAGACATTAGTCTGGCGCAAGTTGGCACCGTGAGTCAGGACAAACAAGAGGAACGCAAGTAATAAGTTGCGCTACAAGATGAAGCAATTCGAAGAACAAGTTGATGCTCCGGTCGCTGATGCAATCAAGGGCGGAGCTTCGGCCGCAAGCGATGACTTGGCGCCGTTGCCTGAGCCGCCGGACCCGCCCGAGGTGCGACTAGCTAAAGAACGAGCCCGTCGTTATCGGCTGCCATTCGTCAACCTGTTGCCGCAGGACGGGGAATCACCAATCGACTATGTGCTGCTCAGCGAGCTTCCGGTCGACCTGATGGTTCGCCATCAATTTGTGCCGTTGCGGCGGGAGAACGGAAAGTTGCACATCGCTATGGCCGATCCCACTGATCTGGATCGGCTTGATGATTTAGCCGGCGCGCTGCGCATGCGCCTGGTGCCGTACGTGGCTACGGCCGGTGCGATCGATGTCGTGCTGAGGAAAGGCGACGCGACTCAGCGCGTTTTGGCGGAAGCAGCTTCGGGTTTTCGGATTTCGCTGGTGCGGGAAACCGAAACGGGCGAGGAAGTGCTGGACCTTGATCGGCTGGCGACCGACAGCGAGATGTCGCCGATCATCAAATTGGTCGACACGATCATCTACAATGCGATGGAGTCGCGGGCCTCTGATATTCACATCGAAACCCGGGACACCGAAGTGCAGGTAAAGTACCGCATCGATGGGGCGCTTTATGCCAAAGTCGATCCGATCGATCTCGCTTATCACCAGACGCTAATCTCGCGCATCAAGGTCATGTCGGAACTCGACATTGCCGAGCGTCGCGTGCCGCAGGATGGCCGCTTTCGCGTCCGTTACAAAGGACGGAACGTCGATTTCCGCGTTTCGATCATGCCGACCGTGCACGGCGAAGACGCCGTGATTCGTATTCTAGACAAGGAACAGATTAATGAAGAGTTCAAGAATCTGGACCTGAATGTCGTTGGTTTTGATCCGGAGGATCTGCGAAAGTTTCGCCGCTACATCGCCGAGCCTTACGGCATGGTGCTGGTGACCGGCCCCACGGGCTCTGGAAAAACGACCACGCTGTATGCCGCGCTCAACGAAATCCGCAACGAAGAAGATAAGATCATTACGATCGAAGACCCGGTCGAATATCAGTTGCATGGCATTACGCAGATTCCGGTGAACGAGAAGAAAGGCCTCACGTTCGCGCGCGGGCTGCGCTCGATCCTGCGCCACGACCCTGACAAGATCATGGTCGGTGAGATTCGCGACGAGGAAACAGCGCAGATTGCGATTCAGTCTGCCCTGACCGGTCACCTGGTGTTCACGACCGTTCACGCGAATAACGTCATTGACGTGATCGGTCGCTTCCTGAACATGGGAGTCGAGCCCTACAACTTTGTTTCATCCTTGAATTGCGTGCTGGCTCAACGACTGATTCGCGTGCTTTGTCCGGTTTGCCGTCGTGCTTTTCACCCTTCGGACGATGAGCTGATCGAATCCGGCCTGCGGCCGGAAGAGCAGCGCGGCAATTTCTTTTATTCGAATATTGGTTGCGACGCGTGCAATCACACGGGCTATCGCGGCCGCACCGCGATTCATGAACTGCTCGATCTGAGCGACAACATTCGCGAAATGATCGTCGAGCGACGGCCGGGCTCGGAAGTGCGGCGCGCCGCCGAGGCCGAAGGGCTAACCAGCTTGCGCGAATCCGCCCTGAAGAAGGTTTTTTCCGGCGTTTCGACGCTGCATGAAATCAATCGCGTCACTTTTGTTGAGGAAGTGAATCTGAGCGGACGGCGCTAAGGCTTGGCGGGTTCTCTCAATGGAAAACGCTTTACGGGTCTCAGCCCCTGATGGTGTCTTAATGTCGTTTTTTGCAACGCCAGCTGCAACGGACCCGCGCTTGCCCGCAAAACCAGCGGTTTGCGCCATCAAAGAACAAGACACTGTCGTTTCCTGTCCCCCTTAAGGTAGTCCTGCTTTTCTGCTAGACTGCTAAGGCTTATTGGCATTACGGAACTCGTCCAGGCCGTTCGCGTGTAAGGAGCAGAGACCCGGATTCTTCGGGCCACTTTTCAAAGCTGTTCGTTCCGAAGAGGATTCAATTATGAAAACCACAAACCGTTGGCACTCGATCGTCGCGCTCGGCATCGTCACCTGCTTGCTGGCCATGCCGGTGACCGCTTTTGGGAAAAAGGGAAGAGACCACTACGATAACGGGATGAAGTACGAGCTGGCGCAGCAATGGGAGAAAGCGGCGCAAGAATTCACCCTGGCACTCGCCGCCGATCCATCGAACGTGGATTATCAACTCCACTATCGGCGCGCGGTCTTTAACGCCTCGCAGATGTTTATGCAGCAGGGGCGCTCGCTGGCGGAGCAACGTGACTACATAGGCGCCTACAACGCCTTTCGCCAGGCCTTCGGTTACGATCCGGTAAACCAGCTCGCCGTTTCAGAAATGGAGCGCATGCTGCGCCTTCAGGAAGTCAAGGAGGGCGGAAGAAAGCCCCCGACCGCCGGTGGTGACGGGGCCTCGGGAGCAGACCAGGCTGACGGAGGTGGATCACCTTCCGCACCCTCGAATGCGCGTCCACAGGAACCGGTTGCCACGCAAAAGCCGGAGATTCGCGTGGTCATTTACAACAACGTCGACCTCAAAAACGTGATCAGATCGCTGGCGGAGCAGTTGAACCTTAATGTCATCTTCGACCGTCAGTCGTTCGCGCAGCCGCGCCAGATTGACATCAACCTGCGCGACACCACGACGGCCAGAGCCCTGGATTACATCTTCTTGCAAGAGAACCTGTTTTTTCAGAAGCTTGACCGTCGCACGATCCTGGTTGCCGATCAGAATCGTCGCCAACAGTACCAGCAACTGGTAGTACGCACGTTCTACATCTCAAATTCGGATCCCGATAAGGCGAAGGCGCTAATTACCCAAGCCCTGCCGGCATCCGTCGGACGGCCGCAATCAATCGTGGTTTCTGACAAAGACACCAACAGTTTGACAGTTCGTGATACGGCCGAAAACGTCAAGTTAATCGGCGATCTGTTGCAAAGCATCGATAAGGACCGCGCCGAAGTCGTGATGGATGTGAATATCTACGAAGTATCGCGCACCGATCTACTGCAGTTCGGTAACCAGCTGGGGGACGATACCAGCTTAATCAAACTGGGTGGCGTTAGATCAGCGGCCGCGGTTTTCAATGGCCTTTCGCAAGGCGCCGCGGGTTTGCCCGCGTCTTTCGGTGCGGCGCTGATTCTTCCGGCTTCCAGCATCCAGGCGCTGCAGACCAAGACTCGCACCAGGCTGCTTGCTTCAACTCAAGTGCATGCTTTCAACAACGAAGAATCCACGGCCCGCATCGGTCAGCGCGTGCCCGTGCAAACGGCTTCGGCTTTTCCATTTGGCGTTCAAACCGGAACACCGAACAATAACACCGGACTTCCGACGGGTGGCTTTCCAGTAATCAATTACGAGCCTACGGGTCTGACTTTGAACTTTACGCCGCAGGTCTTTCCCAATCTGGACGTGCAGGTCAAGATGAAGATTAAGTCGAATGATGTATTCGGGGCCAGCTCGGTGAACGGATTGTTGGCGCCGACGTTCACTGAGCGAGAGATCACGGGGACCGCGCGGATACAGAACAACCGCACAATGATGTTGGCGAGCGTCACTACCGATACCCAATCGAACGGACGGAAAGGGCTGCCGATATTAGGACTCATTCCCGTGCTCGGCCGCTTATTCTCTTCGCCAACGCATGAGAATCGCCAGGTCGACATCGTCATCGCCGTGACACCGCGCGTACTGCGTGCGCCGGCCGTGACGCCGCGCGATGAAGAGATGAGGCCGAGCGGCACGCTGACCGCGCCCACGACGGGCTCGCTCGAAGCAATGCTGCGTGAAACCGACCGCGAAGATCAGATCGCTGCGGCGCGGAAGATTCCGAAGGATGTTGTAGTGCTGGCTGAGGCCCCGACGACTTACGAACCAGCGCCTGCGGCCGTAGCTGCCGATCAGTCGAGCGCAAACGCCAATAAGGCGAGTGGCGCCGCCACGGCCCAGGTCGTGCCCGCTACCCAGAGCGGCAATGCAGCATCGCCTCAAACACAGAACGTCGCGTTGACCGCGGCGACGAAACAAGCAGACGCGAATCGCGAAGTTGCCGGCCCGCCGGCGGATTCAGCAATGCCTCAGCCAAAGGCCGCGGCGTTTACATCTCAAGCTGAGCCGTCCGTGTCGAAGACCATGGACGTAGCCAGCGCGTTGAAGAGCGTCTTGTCGCCAACGACTTCCGTCTCCGGCACGGCATCAAACGCCAAAGAGGCCTCAACAGTGATGCCGGTTGCCGAACAGCTCGCGCCCAAGAGTGAAAAAACCGACGCGCTCCTCAAAAGCAATGACGCGGCGACACGCGTTACTGCGTTGCGCCTTGTTTCCGAGAAAGGTGAGCTGCGCGTCGGAGAGAAGCAGCAGTTAGCCATACGGCTCAAATCAGACGTGCCGCTGCGCTCGGCAGTGCTGACCGTGCAGTTCGATCCGAAGGTAGTCAAGATCAAGTCTGTTTCGGCGGGAAGCATCTTCGCGAGCACGCGGTCGATCTTCGGGGAGGGCATGACGTTGGTGCTGCTGGAGCGGGCCGCGGGCTCGATGGTCAATGGGGAAGGTGCTTTGCTCAACTTCGAAGTTGAAGCAATCGGCACGGGCGACAGCGCGCTGGCTTTCGATCTGGCGAACATACATCTGGTGGCCAGCGACGGTCGTGCCGTTCTGCTTCAGGTTGAGCCGATTAAATTAACGGTGAAGTAGTGAAGAAGAGAACCGGAGATGCGGAGACACTAAGACGCGGGGAAAGAAGTCTCACCGTGTGTCGCGGTCTGCGCGTCTCCACATCTTCACAAGGCTTCTCGCTGATCGAGCTGGTGATCACGGTCGCCGTGCTCGCCATTTTGACTCTCGGAGTAATTCCCCTCGTCCAGGTAACCGTCAGGCGGCAGAAGGAGCAGGAACTTCGCGAAGCCCTGCGCCAAATGCGCGAAGCCATAGATCAGTTTCATCGTGAGGCTTTGGCGGGTGCGCAAGCGCAGGTTAATCAACAGCAGGGCCAGCCGGCGCAGCCGGCGCAGCCTAATCCGGCGAATCCCCAGCCAGGGAACATCTTCGCCGACCCGCGAGTGCGAGTCTTTATCACCGACCAGACACTTTTTACCGCTGAGAATCTTGATCGCTATCCGCCTGATCTGGACACGCTGATCAAGGGCGTCAACGTGCTGCCGATATCTGCCGGGGGCCTGGGTAGGCGTGGCAATCAGAACTTCACCGCGACTCAGGCGGCCACCGAAGAGTCAACAATTCCGAAGACAAAAGTTTATCTTCGCCAGATCCCGATCGATCCCATGACCGGCAAAGCCGATTGGGTGTTTCGCTCTTGTTACGATTCCGTGGACTCGACGTCCTGGGGCGGTGAAAATGTCTTCGATGTCCGTTCGAAGTCCGACGGTAAGGCACTCAACGGGGAGAAGTACAGTGACTGGTAAGAACAGTAAGCAGAAGGCAGTAAGCAGTAAGCAGTTAGTTGACGCGCCGGTTAGCTTGATTGGACGAACCGGCGTTAACCCGGACAGACTGCTCACGGCCCACCGCTCACTGCTGCTCACTGCGCTCGGCTTCACCCTGCTCGAGCTGATGATCGTGATCTCGATCATCATCATTCTGGCCTCAGTCGCGCTGCCGCAATATCAAAAGACAATCATGCACGCGCGCGAGACGGTTTTGCGCGATGATCTTTTCAAGATGCGCTCACTTCTCGATCAATACGCCGCAGACAAGGGCAAACTGCCGCAGTCGCTCGACGATCTGGTGAGCGCGGGTTACCTGCGCGACATTCCCAAAGATCCGATCACGGATAACAAGGATTGGAGTGTCGAAACCGGCGAAGATCCTTATTCGACCGAAGGCAGCAGCGGAGTCACCAATGTGCGCAGTTCATCCGGCGACGTTTCGACTGAAGGCACACCGTATAGTGAATGGTAAAGACGCCAGTCGTTAGTAGTCAGTCGTCAGTTGGCACGACTGAGTCAGTTGGCACGACTGACTACGACTATCTAACTGACAACAAACAACTGACAACTGACAATCCAGATGCCTGCGAACCCCATCGACAAACTGCTGAAGCCTCGTTTCCCTTCCTGCGCCGTCGGTATTGACAGTGGCGCCGCCGCGGTGGTCCAGCTCGATCGGGGCCGCGGGGGATTCGTCGTAAAGCGTGCCGCCTCGATCAACCTTCCGCCCGAGTTGGTTCGTGCCGGCTTTGACGAAAGCAACATCGAAGACCCGGAAGAGTTAGCCGTGGCCCTGGCTGAGCTGCTCACCAGCGCCGGCCTCTTGCGCCAGCGCAAATGGTCCGTGACGTTGCCCGAGGCTTCGACGCGCGCTGCCGTGATGACACTGGAGGGCGCGGCCGGTTCCCGCCGCGAACTGGAAGAAGTGCTCGAATGGAAAATTGAGCGCGGCTTTGGCGCGCCTTTGTCTGAACTGCGCGTGGCGCGTGAACAATTGGCGCCTGATGCCCAGCGTCAGACGCGCTATCTGATCACGGCGGTTCGTCTGTCGGTGCTGGCGGAATATGAATCAGTTTTTGCAGCCCTGGGATGGCAAGCGGGTTTGATCCTGCCGCGTCACGCTGGTGAAGAGCAGTGGCTGCGCAACGGTCATCATGGCGACGGGTTGTTGCTGACCGCTCATGATGAGGGCTTCACGGCAGTGCTTATGCGCAACAATAGGCCCATAACTTTGCGTTCGGTTTTTTGTTTGCCTGAAGAGTGTGACGACGAACTTCATCGCGTGCTATTGTTCTACCGCGAACGCTCAGGAGCTAACGGTGAGGGCAACCGCGCCTCGGTTGACAGATTACTAATAGTCGGCGACGGCCTGGACAAACAGCGGGTGGCCGCCATTGCGCACGAGACGTTGGGGGTTAATCTAAGGCCGTTGGGCGCGGCGGATGTTGGACTGGTTATTCCCGCTGGTAATTTGGCCTTCGATGTGATCGCCGCGCCCGCCGGCCTGGCCTGCCTGGCATGGTAAAGGTAAGCCGGACCTTAGGCGTTAGCTACCTTGAAACTTTCACCTCCGTAGCTACGTAAAACTGGAGCTATTGCAAACATGAGCGCAGCGATTTCTTTAGCAAAACTTTGTGTGTTGGCCGATGGCGAGCTGGTTCAGAGTGCGCTCGCCGGCCGCGAAACGTCGTTTGAAGAACTAGTGCGCCGGTATCAACGGCCCATTGCGGCCTACGTGTATCGGATGGTCGGCGACTATGATGCGGCCCTCGATTTGACGCAGGAAGTCTTTATCAAGGTTTATAACTCGTTAACGCGCTATCGTTCAGAGTTCAAGTTTTCTACCTGGATCTACAAGATTGCGCATAATGCCGCGATCGATCACCTGCGCCGTCATGCCGTGCGCGACCAGGCGCTGACCAGCGGAATTGATGGCGAGCGGCGGGAAGTCTTGATCGAGAGCCGCCGGCTCACGCCTGAGCAGGAGAGCGAAAGAAAGGAACGAAGGTCCGAGATCGAATCCGTAGTGCAATTGCTCCCGGCTGCTTATCGTGAGTTGATAGTGTTGAGACATTCGCAGGACTTAAGCTACGACGAAATTGCCGAAGTCACAGGTCTCCCACTCGGTACCGTCAAGAACCGTCTGTTCCGCGCGCGCGAGGCCATGCGCGATCATCTGCTTCAGCGGGGCATCACCAGTCCGTAGGATATCCGACAGACTTATCAGTTTGTCGCTGGTTCCGAAACTGACGCTCACGAAGGACAAATTGCAGTTTGTGGCATAGCGCAGAGAAGGTCACGTCTATGGAGGTTACGACCATCGACAATAAAGGATGTCAACTCGAAGATATTGCTGCTTATCTCGATGGCGAGTTAAGCGGCGCCGCCCAGGAAACCTTCGAGGAACATCTGAAATCGTGCGCAGATTGCAACGCGGAACTACGAGTACAGCGGCAGCTACTTTGCACACTCGACTTCGCCTTTAACGAATCGCGGCCCTTCGAGTTACCGCGTGACTTTACGCGAGTGGTCGCGGCGCAAGCCGAGAGTGACCTGAGCGGAATGCGCAAATGGAGCGAGCGGCGGCGGGCGCTTCAATTGTGTGCAATTCTCGGGTTGATTTCGTTTGCGTTGCTCGGCGCCGCTTCGCGCACCCTGGTTTTTGATCCCGCCCGATCTTTCGTCCGGGCCACTGGAAGCCTTCTCAATCTCGCGTGGCAGGTGATCTACGATGCCGGCACTGGCGTGGCGGTAATCGTTCGCGTCGTCGGGCGTGCTATCGTTCTTGGTCCGTATGGCATATGGTTGTTCCTGGCACTAGCATTCATAATTTCACTTTCCCTGCTGCCTCTCCTGATCGCCAAATATCATCGCGCTCAAATCATTGGATAGGAGACCGGAATTCTATTCAGATGATTGCGAACCGGCTCTCAACAGAGATTAGAATCGGCGCCTGCGCGGCGCAGGCCTTCTGCAAAACAATCACCCTGGTTGGAGCGATGCTAGTCTGGATAGTCGTGGCCCAGGCGCAAGCGGCGTCCGACGACCATCCCGGCGACCCTCAAGCCCGCGTAGTCGATGGCGTGGTCAATACCACTGTTTTCGGCCTCGGACAGTCGATCAGGATTACGGGTTCGGTGAAAGAAGGCGCTATAGCTTTTGGCGGCGACGTGATTGTCGAAGGCTCAGTTGACGGAGACGTGGCGGCCATTGGAGGTTCGGTGATCCAGCGCGAGGGTTCGCGCATCGGTGGCGACGTCATCGTGCTCGGAGGCATTTACCATCACGGCAAGGCCGCGCCTGGACGCGATCCTCAAAGCGTCACGATCATGTATGCCGGCTATGAAGATCAGTTGCGCCGGGTCATGCGCGAACCTTTCAGTGTGTTGCGTCCGCAATTGTCAGCCGTGTTCTTTGGCACGCGCCTGCTGGCGATTTTGGTATGGTTCATCATTTCCCTGGCGCTTACCGCGGCAATGCCTAATACGGTCAGCCGGGCAGTGGCGCGTCTTCAGTTTGCGAGCTTGCGGGTCGCGCTGATCGGCTTGGTGGGATCGGTGGTCGTTATCCTGGGCGGGTTCGCTAGTTTGCTGATCTTACCACCGGTCATTGGGGCGGTGATTTCGATCCTGGCGCTGCTCCTGATGGTTGTCGCCACGCTGTTTGGCCGGGTAGTGATCTTCGTGACGACCGGGCAATGGCTCCAGCGCCGCTTTCTGCCGCGCCTTCAATCTGACTCGGTCACGCTCCTGCTGGGCGTGACGTTCTGGGCCATACTGGCATCCCTGCCCTACGTTTGGCCGATAGTAATCGCTGGTTTGTTCGTGGTCAGTATGGGCCTGGCGCTAACGGCCCGGTACCGTATTAGTTGGAAGAAACCGCCTGACACTTGATAGACTGCGGACTTGCATTTTATTTGCTGGTCGGGTGAAAGATTCAGTAGAGGCTTGTGCTTCCAATCGCAGAGTGGACAGATGACGCACTGGTCGCCGCTGCCGGTGCGGGCGACGAAGCGGCTTTCGAGCAACTGTTCGAACGTCACCGCCGTCAGGTAGCGCGCATCGCAGGCCGCTTTTTCTCTCAGCGTGAACAGATCGAAGAGATTATTCAGGACAGCTTCACCAAGGCTTACTTCGCGCTAAAGACCTATCACGGCACACACGAAGCGTCTTTCAGAGCATGGCTGACCCAGATCGCCGTCAACTCATGTTATGACCAACTACGGCGCACGCGTCGGCGGCCGGAACAAGCAGCCGGCGATTTTACTGATAGTCAGATGCATGAATTTGCCGGACGCCTTCGCGCCGAGTCACCCGACGTCGAAAGCGCCCTGGTCTCGCGCGACCTGGCCCAGAAGCTGCTGGCGCGGCTGAGTCCAGACGATCGACTGGTGCTGACTCTGCTGGATGTCGAAGGGTTCTCAGTCGCCGAAATCGCCGAGATGGCGAACTGGTCGGTTTCGAAAGTTAAGGTGCGCGCGCATCGGGCTCGCGCTCATTTGCGCCGCGTAATGCAGCGGTTTTTGTAGCCTTGCCGGCGTGTATCATAGGCTGGCCGCGAAAGAATTCTTGTAACTTTCGGGGGCCGGGGGTCGTCTTTGTTGAGGAAGGCGCTGAAACATCAGACGCCTTCGGAGCACCAAAATGTTCAGAGCAAATCGACAAATTGAGGAACGGCTTGACCGCGCGGGGCGGTTGGTTTTGCTCGCCGCGGCCCGTAATGACGAAGCGGTTGAGGCCGCGGCATCTTCACCGTTTCTGTACACTCGATTGCGCGCCGCGATAGCGGAGGAGAAGCGTCGCCAGGAGGAAACGGGCGGTTGGCTATCATTGTTTTTTGTGGCGCGTCGAGCGATTCCGGCGATGGCTCTGATTGCCGTATTCTCCGCGATGTTGATGATGTGGTCGATGCAACCCAGTGCGCCAGCTGGATTGTACGGGCTCGAAGAAGAAGCGCTTTCTGATACGCGCGATCCCGGAGTTGAACAGACAATACTCAGCCGGAATGCGCTGTCGCGTGACGAAGTGTTGGGTATTGTCGTTGATACAGCGGGCGGGAGAAGTTCTAAATGACTATCACGGGTCGCACAACGCTGAAGATCTGGTTGGTGTTGGTAGTAGTGTTCGTGCTGGGTTGCGTTACCGGTGTGGCGCTTACTGGATTGTATAGATCGCGGGCCGGCGGCGATCGCCCTGAAGCGCGCGAGCGCGCGCTGAACGAGCGCTTTGAGAAAATGCGCAGCGAACTAAGTTTGACTGATCAGCAGACCACAGCTGTAAGGACTATCCTCGACGAAACGCGCAACGAGTATCATGCGCTGCGCACTGAGTTGCGCCCACGTTTCGACGAGCCACGCCAAAAGGCTCGGGCGCGTATTCGCGCTTTGTTGACACCAGAGCAGCAGCAAAAGTTTGATGCGATGGTAGCCCAGCAGGACGCGAAGCATGATGAAGAGCAAAAATCCAGGCGTTGAGCGCGTTGCTCCCCGGGCTCCTGTCACTTTCAGCATCCAATCTATTGTTCCTGACAACACGGATTTGGAGCCCAGATCCTAAAACTTTTGCAACTAACCGACTTGGTGAGGCGTAAATAATGGATATTTTGCAGGCGATGAAGAGAAAAATTGTGAAAAGACTATCGATATTCACGTTGACGGTTATCGGCGTACTCAGTTTGAGCACTAGCGCCTTTGGGCAAACTCCGAGCGCGTCTCCCGCGCCGGCGATTTCCGGAGTGATTGGGGAAGTAAAGAACATTGACGCAGCCGCTAACCAAATAATTGTCAGAACTGACAGCGGTGTACTGGTAACGGTCAATCTTAGTGACAAGACGCAATACAAGCGGATGGCCCTGGGCGCAAAGACGCTGGACACGGCGACCAGCATAACTTTGGCAGAGGTGGGCCAGGGAGATCGCGTGTGGGCGCGCTGGAGAGTTGGCTCGGATCAAAAGACGGTGCCCACGCCGCAACTCATTGTCATGAGCAAGGCGGACCTGGCGAAAAAGCAGGAGAGGGAACGCGCCGAGTGGCGCCGTCGCGGTGTCAGTGGCATCGTTGCTTCAGTCAATGCTTCGACTCAGGAGATAACGGTCTCCAGTCGTACGCTGATGGGCGCCCCTCAGGCTGTCATCATTCCGGTGACCGACAAGGTGATGATGCGGCGCTATCCGCCGGATACAATTCCTAAGTACAGCGAAGCCAAACCGAGTAAGTTTGAAGAGGTAAAGGTGGGCGATCAGTTGCGCGCCCTTGGTGATAAGACTCCGGACGGCACGCACCTGACTGCGGAGGAAGTTGTGTTCGGAACGTTTAAGATTGCCGGCGGAACCGTAACGGCGATCGACGCCGCCACCAACCAAATCAAGATTAACGATCTGCAGACGAAAAAACCTCTAACTATTATCCTCAAACCGGAATCTGTGCTTCGTCGTTTTCCCGAGGGTGGGGGAATGATGTTGGCAGGCATGGGAGCCGGTGGCGCAGCTCCGGCAGGAGGAACTCCGGGAGCGCAGGCGTCCGGTGGGCAAGGATCGCGACCGCAAGGCGGTGCGCAGCCGGGACCCGGCGGGGCACAGGGCGGAGGACCGCGACCGGGCGGTGGTGGGAATATGGCGGACTTGCTCGAACGGCTCCCGATTATCTCGATCAATGATTTGAAAGTCGGCGACACGATCATTATGTCGAGCTTGCAGGGTTCAGACCCAACCCAATTGACTGCGATCTCGCTGGTGACCGGCATCGAGCCACTTTTGACAATGATGGCAGCGCGACAACAGACCGGTGGACAGGCTGGTCGACCTCAGGGTGTCGATCTCAATGGCAGTTTTGGCGGCATGTTCGGTGGTATCGGCGTGCCATAACCTAAGCCCTCTGATCTTGCAGTTCAGAGACAACCGCGAAATGCGACCGAGTTCGTTCAGGTCACCCGCGGTTGCTTTTTCTAATGAGAAGAGTTCAATGATGAATATTCGAAGACTACTAACCTGTTTGGCGTCCGTTCTTCTGGTCGCTGTTTTTTCGACCGCCGTCTCGGCGCAAGGGCGGGCAAGTTTGCGCGGTCTAATCACTGACGAGTCCGGCGCGGCAATCGTTGGCGCGACGGTAACCCTGAGCGATGCGTCCGGCGCCCAGAAGACGGCCACGACAAACGCGGAGGGCACCTACACCTTCACCGGACTGGCGCCTGGCAAGTACAAGGTTCGCGCGATTGCGACCGGGTTCGCGACTTCTGAAGACGCTGAGGTTGAGGTGGCCGCTGCGCGTCGGGATCCTTTCAACATCAGTTTGAAAATCGCGGCCATTGAGTCGCAGGTCAAAGTAAATGCTGAGACTCCGCTGAGCACCGATTCCACGAACAATGCCAACCAGACGGTAATCTCCGGCAGAGATCTCGACGCCTTACCGGACGATCCTGATGAACTGGCGGCTGCGTTGCAAGCACTGGCCGGTCCTTCCATTGGGCCGAACGGCGGGCAGATTTTTATTGACGGATTTTCCGGCGGAAACATGCCGCCGAAAGATTCGATTCGCGAGATTCGTATCAACCAGAATCCGTTTGCAGCGGAAAACGATCAGCCAACTGGCGGTATTAACATTTTCACCAGACCTGGAAGTGACAAGTTTCGCGGCAGCGCGTCCTTTAACTTCAACGATGAGAGTTTGAATTCGCGAAACCCTTTCCAAATCAATTCGAGCAAACGCACGGCATTTCAGGTGCGCCAGATGGGCGGAAGTTTCAGTGGGCCACTGAAAAAGGGGAAGGCGTCCTTTTTCCTGGAGTTTAATCGCAACGAGACCGATGACAACGAGCTCGTCCGCGCCACGATTCTGGATTCGTCCTTTAACCCCGTCCAAATTGGGCAGGTTGTTTTGTCACCGCGGCGATTCACTAATTTCAGTCCGCGGATCGACTATGCCATCAATTCCCGGAACACGCTGGTTGCGCGTTACAGCTACAATCGCAACTTGTTGGAAGACCTGGGAATAAATGGCTCGTCGTTGCCCGAGCGAGGCTTTGACCAATCGTCCAGCTCGCAGGTATTTCAAGTGACGGAAACGGCCGTGCTCAATCCGACGACCATCAATGAAACTCGCTTTCAGTTCTCGCACAACCGCTCTGAGAGCCTCGGTAACACCGCGATACCAACGCTGAACGTCAGCGGCGCGTTTACGGGTGGCGGCCCATCAGTGGGACACGCGAGTAGCTCTTCGAAGCGCTGGGAGTTGCAGAACTTTACCCAGATTCAAAAGGGTATGCATACAATCAAATTCGGCGGACGCGTGCGCGGTGTCAGCATCGAGGACATTAGTCCAGGTAATTACAACGGTCAGTGGACCTTTGCCGGTGGCATCACCGGCCAGACCAGCCTGCAACGCTATCAAAGGACTTTGCAGTTGATGCAACAAGGGATGACGCCGGCCCAGATTCGCGCGGCCGGTGGCGGAGCTGCACAATTCAGTATTAGTACGGGCGATCCGCTCGCATCTGTCAGCCAGTATGATATCGAACCCTACGTGCAGGATGACTGGCGCTACCGGCCCAATCTAACTATCAGCTATGGCCTTCGCTATGAAATACAAAACAACGCCGATAGCAAGTTTGGCTTTGCGCCGCGGTTGGCAGTGGCCTGGTCGCCTGGGGCTGCCGCCAGCACGCGCCCGCCGAAAACGGTTATTCGCTTTGGCACCGGAATCTTTTACAACCGCTTCAATGAAGGCTCGACGTTGCAGGCGAATCGTTTCAATGGCGTCAAGGTACAGCAGTTCATCTTTGCTGAGTCAGCCAATCCGCTGGTGGCCACTGATCCGGCAACTCTGGCGCTCCTCAATTCGTTCCGATGCCAGGACGGATCTTTCACTCCGGATTGCGTCACCATCGTGCCTTCGATTGTCGGCGCATCGCCTTTGCAACAGAGCATCACACGTATTGCGCCTGATCTTCGGGCCCCTACAGTCTATGTGGCTGGAGGCCAGGTGGAACGGCAACTGCCGCATAACCTCACCGTAACTGTGGGCGCTTATGCCATTCGAATTCTGCACGTGATCCGCACTCGGGACATCAACGCGCCCATACCGGGAACGATTAGCAACGCGAATCCCGGCGGTATCCGGCCGAATCCGGCCATCGGTGAAGTCAATCAGATCGAATCCAGTGGCCGCTTTCATCAGCAGCAAATGTTCGTGGGATTCAACAGCCGGCTCAATCCGCAGTTCTCGCTCAGCGGTAGTTACTCTCTGAGCAAGAGCACGAACGATGCCGATGGTCAGGGATCTGCGTCAATGCCCAGAAACTCCTATGACGTGTCCGACGAGTGGGGTCGCAGCGGGTTCGACGTTCGGCATCGGCTCTCGATTTTTGGAACTTACAACAACCCAAAACTGTGGAAGCTGACCTTCTCCCCTTTTATCGTGGCGAGCTCAGCTCCTCCTTTCAATATCATTACTGGCATCGACTCGAACCTGGATCGGGCTTTCACTGACCGGCCCAGTTTTGCCGGCCCGAATGCCAATTGCGCATCTCCGTTCATTAAGTGCACGCGCTTTGGCAATTTCAATTTGTTGCCGGCGGCCGGTGAGGCGATCGTTCCACGAAACTATGGTCAGGCGACCGGTTCTTTCACCGCGAACCTCCGGATCTCCCGGACCTTTGGCTTTGGTGATGTGCATAGAGCGGGCGCGTCTAACCAGAAGAGCGGACAAAATACAGCGAACACAGGTGGTGACAAGCGCGGCCCCAGTACTCCCGGCTCACGCGGCCCCATGATCGCCACTGGTGGTGGCGGTGGCGGTGGTGAAGGGAGAGGACCAGGTGGCGGCGGTGGTCAAATGATGGGCATGGGCGGCGGCGGCGGGGCGGCCTCAAGTGAAAAGAAATACATCTTGACGGTGTCGCTCTTTTTCCAGAACATCTTCAATAACGTCAATCTTGGGCCGCCAGACGGTAACCTGTCATCTCCGTTGTTTGGCCAGCCACGGAGCCTCGGCGGCTTCGGTGGCTTCGGCGGCGGCGGGGGGAGTCCGAATGCAGCCAATCGTAAGATCTCCTTGAACCTGCGACTTAATTTCTGAACCTTCGCAGCGTCGGGGCGTATAGGACAGAGACCCCGGTCTCGATCTTATTTCTCGGAAGGACGCCCGCCATGAGGAAGTACGCACCGACGCTCGCCGTTCTACTCCTGATTGCTTCTGCCGCCCCTGGTCAAGGGCCCGAGGGGGCAAAGTCCGCTGGTCCCGCCACACCAACCACCAGTACCATTCCGGCGCCGCCGGCAATCACCGCGAACACTACACCGCTGGAACTTGCGCGCGCCGCGCTGGCCGCGCAGGGCGGCGACAAATTCAAAAATGTGAAAAGCATGATGCTTACAGGCGCGGCTGATCTCTACGCTCCCAACAGCACTAATTCAATTCCTGGCAAGTTTGTCATAGTCACTGTCGGCGACAAGGTGCGTATCGATATTGACGCGCGACCGGTATTCAACTTTAAGCAGATCTACGACGGTCAGCAGTCCTACAGTTCGATCCCCGGTGTGCAAATGCCGCCGGCGAGCAAGTTCGGCCTGCCCGTGCTGACGAAATATGATCAGCCGGGCTATACGGTCTCAGCATTGCCGGACAAGAAGAAACTCCGCGGCTTTCGCATCGTCGATGCTGAGGGTAACACGACGGACTTTTTCATCGACCCGGCCACTGCTCGGGTGATGCAGTACCTGACTCCTTACAATGGATACACATTCGGTACTGAGAATTCGAAGTTCAGGGAAGTTGAAGGCGTGCTCATTCCGATCAACTTTACCCAGCGGCTGGAAATGCCGATGGGCGCCTTCTTTGCCGAATACAAAGTCAAAGAGGTGAAGCTCAACCAACCAATAGGTGACGACGTGTTCGTGATGCAATAAAGGGCGAAAGCCGCCTTGATTCGGTCAGAAAGGTGGGCTCGCTCCCGCTTGTGACTTTAGGGTTTGACCAACCAAAAGCATGACAATTCGTCTCTTACCGCATGGGTTATATCTCTTGCTCTGCCTGTTGGCCAGGTTTTGATGAACCATACTTTGTCGAGGATGCCGCGACAGACACAGCTACCTGGTATCAAAAAACCTACAATGCCACTATTGACGCCGACTTTGGCTGTCACACTTCCTCGCAACCAACCAACGACAATCATCAGACACACCGATGCAGTGGCGGTGGAGGTGGTGGTGGTACGCATTGCTCTGAGGGTGAGTTCTTTCTTCTGGAAGGGACCGACACCGATTGTACGCCAATTGTAATCGACGTAGCAGGAAACGGCTTCAATCTCACCAACGCAGTAAACGGCGTCAACTATGATCTCAACGGCGACGGCACTCCCGCACGCCTTTCCTGGACGGCTGGGGGGTCAGATGATGCATGGCTCGCTCTCGACCGCAACGGCAACGGCCTGATAGACAATGGCACGGAGCTATTCGGGAATTTCACGCTGCAGCCTCAGTCGGCCGCACCGAACGGCTTTCTGGCGCTGGCAGAGTTTGATAAGCCTGAGAACGGCGGTAATGGCGACGGCCAAATCAACCGAAACGATGCGGTTTTCCCATCGCTGAGGTTGTGGCAGGACATTAATCACAATGGCGTGTCGGAGTTAGGAGAGTTACACTCTTTTTCGGCTCTTGGCTTGGCGAAGATGGACCTGGACTATAAAGAAAGCAGACGGCGAGACATTTTCGGCAACTGGTTCCGGTATCGGGCGAAGGTCAAAGACGCGCACGGAGCTCAACTCGGGCGGTGGGCTTGGGATGTTTTTCTCTTCACTTCGCCCTGAAGAATCGAAACAGACTTGAAATCGTAGGGGTGTGCCGCTATGGGCGCTCCTACGATTTCACTGTCATGGAGCTAGCTGGTATTTGCGGTCTCACGTGACTCGAACGCCTTCGACCGGGGCAGGATCTTCCGGGGCAAGGCTTCTCTCTTTTCAATCCCAGGTCCTTGAAGATCTAGCCCTCCCTTACTTCGACCTTGAGCAGTCGAGCAACGGTGGAGGGAACTTCATTGATCTGCTCGGGTTTTTTGAGAAATGCATCGACACCGGCGCGCCAGGCGTCAGTCTCGCAATCAGTGCCGGAAAGCATGATGATGGGAGTGCGGCGACGATGAGTTATCTTCCGGGCTCGCTTCACCAGTTCCAGACCGCTCAGTCCCGGAAGCTCGTTATCGACCAGAAGCAAATCATAACGCTCATCACTGGTCAGTTTTCTTAACGCGGCGTCGCCGTCCACACAAAGCTCGACTCGCCACGCTTCACCAGAGAACATTTCATTTATCAGACCGGCAAGTTGCAGGTTGTCCTCGGCATGCAGGATTGAGACCTGGGTGGAGCCCGGCTCTGGACCGGCGATCCTGGTTTTGATCTTCCTGGGCTGGGAGAAAATATGGCGGCGGCGTTTTCGTACAGCGGTCCTGGTCTTGAGCAGCTCCTTATGACGGCTGTTTATTAGCGAGATAAGGCTCTGATGATGTTTGAAACCAAGCAGACGCGCGGCCCGAGTCACCGAGCCATTGGCGTCTCTTAGTGCGCGTTCGATTATCGCCCGCTCACAGTCGAGGATCTTTTCTTTGAATGAGAAACCATCCCATGAATGTTCCGAAGCTTCAGGATCCTTGCCCTCGGAGTCTCCTAACGCCTCGATTACCTTGCGAGCGCAGGCGATCAAGCGTTTGCCGATGGACGGGTCTTGAGAACGCTGCAACAGATCGGAAGCGGATTGGTAGATCGAGGTCAGTTCCGTAGGAGATGTTTGCTCTGCCAGCTCTTCAATAATGCTCAGGTGTGCGCGGCCGGCCCCTTCCAGGTCACCTGCCGTCTCTGCAACTTCGATAGCCCGTTGCAGTAGCGCCCTGGAACGCGGATAGTTACCCATGCGCGCCAGAGCAATCCCATGGGTGGTCAATGCTTCCGCCAGCAGCGCTTGCTCGTCGCCTCTCTCGAGAGTATTGACCGCCGAGCGCGCGAATCGTTCGGCTTCGCGCAGGCGCCCCTCGGCAAGCAGCGTTCGGGCACGGGTGTCGTTGACCTGAGCGAGATGAACACTGTCTTCGATTGCAAGGAACAAGCTTCGCGCGCGGTCAAGATGCTTATGTGCCTCGGCAAACCTGCCTAGGGTGAAGTAAAGGAAGCCAAGGTTGTTCTCAACGGAAGCGTGATATCGAGTGTGGCCAGCTTGCTCAAAATGGAAACTAGCCGCGGCAAACTCTATCAACGAGCGATCAATATAGTCTTCTCTACCTTCGGCGTGACCAAGACAATTAAGCAGCGTGCCTAAGCCGTTGTGAAGTTCTCCCCGGTATGCATGAGCGTTTTCTTGTTCAATCATTGTGGCGGCTTCGCGGTAGATCTCCAAGGCGGCAACGTATCTACCAGCCGTCTTCTCGACGACGGCTTTTCGCAGTAACGCTTTGACGAGCATTTCGTTGTCAGAGCCGCGCACTTCTTCGATGACTCCCACGAGCGTGTCGCGGGCTTCATCGTATGAACCCTCGCGCCAGTAACAGAGGGCAAGATCGCTACGTGCCTCGGCTATGAATTGAGATTCTCCGAGTGCCGCAAACATTTCGACGCTCCGCGTAATGAGATTCTTTGCGGTCTCCTGATTGCCCTCAACTTGCTCAGTGCTGCCTAACCATCCGGCTAGAGCTCCGACTCGCAATAACAGCTGTGCGGATGTTGCTTGGTCGAGTTCCTCCAACCTCGGTGAGCCCTGACCCTTAAGCCAAAACTCGCTGAGCGCTTCGCAGGCAGCTTCATACTCGCCCGCTTTCTCAAGCTGCTTAGCGAGACGGCAGCAAAGCGAGGCGCGCTCGGCCGTCGTGAGCCCACGACCTTGCTCTTGGAGCGTTGCTAGCTGAGACTGTAAGTTCATGTGAGGTCTACCTTTCTGTATACTTGATAAAAAGTATGCGTTTGGAGTTGCGGGTCACGGCCTTAGAGCTAATGGACAAGCCACCCGCCGTCCCTGAAACCATGCTTTGGCTTGTTCGTTTCAAGAAAGAGCGTATCACCAACCCAACAGGTTAAGGAGAAAACATGAAGAACCTAAGAAAACTAGCCGCCACCGTCGTCCTAACGGGCGTTCTTGCCTTGTCTGCTTTCGCTGGCGAGACATCGACACCACCGTGCGCGCCCCAACCCGGACAGATTGAAACACCGCCATGTGCGGCAGCTCCCGGCGACATGGAGACACCCACGGGGGCGTCAACAGCGTTAGCGAACAGCGAAACGTCGCTTACTGAAATCGCGGCAGATGTTCTTCTGAACTTCTTGCCGCTCTTTTAGCTAGAACTGCTTAATTCCAAACAAATACTCAATCTGTTGGTGAGCACCTCACTGGCAGAACGTCATCAGTGTGCGCTCGATAAAAGTGCCAATACGAGCGCACACTGTCTGATGGGAGGGCCCCAACCGTCGCGTAGCATAAACCCAACTTAAAGAGATTTCAACCACGATCTTAAAATCTATGTAATACTTTGATCGATAGAGTGTTCCAGCCAGTTGCAAGCCTGCGAGCAATCAGTTATGGATTGGCAGCTCTATGTTTCCTTATTACCGTCCACGCTTTGTGTTAACTTCAAGCTCGCAATGGCCCAAGTGAAGATCTCAACGCGTGGTGCGAAGCGGATTCGCAAAGGTCACCTGTGGGTTTATCGCAGCGATGTGCGCGAAACAGGCGACTGTGAAGGCGGCGCGATTGTGCGCGTAGTCGATGAGGCAGGTAACTTTGTCGGTCAGGCCTTCTACAGCGATCGGTCTGAGATCGCCCTGCGGTTTCTTTCCACGCGTGAAGAGGCAATCGATCACGAATGGTGGAGCACACGCTTCCGTCAATGCGCTCAAAGGCGCGCGGCAATTGCCCGGCAAACGAATGCCTATCGTTTGGTCTATTCCGAAGGCGATCTCCTGCCATCGCTGATCGTTGATGTCTATGACAACGTTCTGGTTCTCCAGACGCTTTCACAGGGAACTGAACTGTTGAAGAGCTTGTTTGTTGAAATGCTGATTGAGCAATTCAATCCGCGGGCAGTCATTGAGCGCAACGATGCGCGCGTGCGTGAGTTCGAAGGACTCGAGTTGAAATCCGGGGTTCTCTATGGCGATAGGCCGGACGAAATTGAGATCAATCAACAAGGCATCCGGTTCGTGGTGTCGCCGCTGGGCGGGCAAAAGACCGGGGCGTTTCTGGATCAGCGGGAAAATTATCAGGCCGCGCAGCGCGTTGCGCATGGCCGAGCGCTGGATTGCTTCACCTTTAATGGCGGCTTCGCGCTGCACATTGCATCGTCGTGCGAAAGCGTGCTGGCGATTGACATCTCAGGTGAGGCAATCGCCGCAGCGCAGCGCAATGCAGAGCTAAACGGAGCGGGCAATATCGAATTTCGCACCGCTAATGTATTCGACGCTTTGCGGGAAATGGAGTCCGGCGGCGAGCGTTTTGATACGATCATTCTCGATCCTCCCGCGTTCGCGAAAAACCGGGCCACGGTGAAATCGGCCGCGCGTGGGTACAAAGAGATTAACCTGCGGGCACTGAAGCTACTGAACCCGGGCGGCGTGCTGGTCACCTGCTCTTGTTCATATCACATGAGCGAAGAGCTATTCCTGGACATCATTGCCGAGGCTGCTCTGGATGCACGGCGACGAGTTCAGATTGTTGAGAGGCGTGGCCAGTCAACCGATCACCCGGTGTTGCTGGGCGTACCGGAGACGCATTATTTGAAGTGCGTGATCGCGCGGGTGGTTGAGTAGCTCAACGGTAGATAGAATCAACAAAAGAGGCCCGCCGACCAGGCGTCAGCGGGCCTTCCAGTTGTTGAGCAAAGCCCTACGGCTGCATGCCGGGATCGTTTTCTATTACGACCTTTGTCGTGTAGTCCTTGCCGTTGACTGACAATTTCACGTTGTAGGTTCCCGGCTCAATGACGGGGCCAACGTTGAAGCCGCCGCCGAAACCGCCGCCACCACCGCCACCGCCACCGCCGCCGCCACCGCCACCGCCGCCGCCACCGAATCCGGGCGGAAGGTTAGCGGGCCGGGGCGGAGGATCTCCGCGCAGGTTCCATTGCACGCGATTGAGGCCGATTTCTTTCGTGCCCGTGATGTTGCGGATCACTTTGCCCGTGTAGTCAGTGATCGTGATCTTCACATCGGTGGAAGGCACCGCCTTCAAGTAATAGCTGATCGCTGTTCCGGGTTGTGGGTTAATGCCGCGAAACAGTTTCGCGCCGCCCGTGTAGCGACTCAGGCGAATGTCATTCAGCCACTGCGTGCCGGGCCGAACGTCGAACAGAAATGCATCCTTGTCCAGGACCTTCCCCGAGGTCAGTTGTTGCAGTGGAGTAATGTCATCCAGGATGTAGATACCGCGACCGTGCGTTCCGATTACGAGATCGTTGTCGCGAGGATGAACCACAATGTCATCAACACGGACTGTGGGCAGGCCTGACATGAACTGCTTCCACTCACGGCCTCCATCGATGGAAATGTAGAGACCGAACTCGGTGCCCGCGTACAGGAGATCTTTACTCTTCGGATCTTCGCGAACGACATTGACCGTGCCTATAGGCGGCAGATTGCCAACGATTGAACTCCATGTCGCGCCGTAGTCCCGAGTCACAAACAGGTACGGCTTTAGATCGTCGAACCTGTGGCCGTCGACCGCGACATAGCAAGTACCAGCATCGTAGTGGGAAGGCTCGACGCGGTTAATGTGGTACATCTCGCCGATACCCGGCACGTTCTTGGACACGTTCGTCCAGTTGGCCCCGCCGTCGCGGCTGACCTGGACGTTCCCATCGTCGGTGCCGACCCACAGAATGCCTGGCATGACCGGCGATTCGCCGATGGTCACGATGTAACTAAAACTGGTGTAACCATCGTTCTTTGACGCCATCGGGTCCGTGCCCTTCACGCCCATGATGGAAAGCGTATTGCGGTCGATGTGCTTTGTCAGATCGGCGGACGCCGTCCAGGTATCGCCGCGATCGACTGACTTGAAGAATCTGTCGCCGCCTACGTAAAGAGTTCGCGGGTTGTGCGGCGACATAATTATCGGAGTGTTCCAGTAGAAGCGATATTGTTCGCCCGGCGAGGGAGCTGGAACCACATTAGAAGGCAACCCCAGGCCTCCGAAACCGCCAAAGCCCTGCTGCGCGGCGAATGCCGCCAGCGCCGCCTGCGGATCCTGGCCTTCGGGTGTTGGGGATGGCGATGCGGCAGGTTGACCGCCGCGACGACCGCCACCACCACCGCCTCCGCCGCCACCTCCGCCACGGCGTGGGGCGGCGCGCGGACGAATGCTTACACTACGACCGGTGCGCATGTCGACACGATTCATCGAGCCGTTTTGTGATTCGGAATAGATGATGTTGTAGTCAGTCGGATCGACCTGCGAGTAGAAACCATCGCCGCCGCCAGTGCGATACCAATCAGAGTTCGTGATGCCCGCGTTACTGCGTGTCTGACTCGGGCCGCCCCACGAACCGTTATCCTGCAAGCCGCCATAGACGTAATACGGCTTGCGCATATCGACCGCAATTGCATAGAACTGCGCCGCTGGAATTGTGTTGGTGTATTCCCAGGTGGCGCCTTGATCGTAGGTGACGTCGAGGCCGCCGTCATTTCCGATCATGATGTGATTGCCATTCTTTGGATCGATCCAGATCGCAT
This sequence comes from Pyrinomonadaceae bacterium, assembly GCA_041497335.1. Lineage (GTDB taxonomy): Bacteria > Acidobacteriota > Blastocatellia > Pyrinomonadales > Pyrinomonadaceae > UBA11740. The sequence goes on from JBGQGG010000006.1 coordinate 74,829, forward strand.
GGTGGTCGCTGTGCGCGATTCCCGGTTGCAGCGAGGTAAACTTCTTGCCGCCGTCGGTAGACTTGCTAAAGTTCAGTCCACCGACGAAAACATTTTCGGGATTACCTGGATCGACACGAATCTGGCTGTAGTACATCGGACGATTATTCTCATTGCTGACGACGCGCCAGGTTTTGCCCTTGTCATCCGAGCGCCAGACGCCGGACTTCTTCGGATCGACCGGCGTTGGTGTAGGCGATGCGCCCGGGCTCGCTGTGGTCACGGGAGTTGGCGTCGGCGTCGGTGTCGGGCTCGCTCCCGTCTCTTCACCGCCGGTGCCGGTGCTGGCCCCGACTTCCATCTGGGCATAGATGACGTTCGAATTCGATCGCGAGACGTCAATTCCGATTCGTCCGAGCAGACCCTCCGGCAATCCGTTTCCCTGCAGCTTTGTCCAGGTCTTTCCGGCGTCGGTGGTTTTCCAAATTCCTGATCCCGGCCCGCCACCATTGAAGCCCCAGGAGGTCCTGCGCCGCTGATAAGACGCGGCATAAAGCGTCTTGCTGTCCGCCGCGTCCATCGCGAGATCGGTAAAGCCGGTGTCTTCGTCGATGAACTTAACGTTGTTCCAGGTCTTGCCGCCGTCGGTGGTTTTGTAAACTCCGCGTTCTTTGTTGGGACCAAACAGGTGTCCGAGAACCGCAACGTAAACTATGTTCGGGTCCTTAGGATCGATGACGATGCGGGCGATGGTCTGCGAATTTTCCAGGCCCATCTTCGCGAATGTCTTGCCGCCATCAGTAGATTTGTAGATGCCGTCGCCAAAGCTCGAACTTTGGCGGTTGTTGGGCTCGCCTGTGCCTACCCAGACAACGTCCGGATTGGACGGGGCGATCGCGATATCCCCAATAGAGGCAGTTGAATAGGTATCGAAAATCGGCTGGAAAGTTGTGCCGTTATTAACGGTCTTCCAAACCCCACCGGTGGCAAACCCCACGTAATAAATGTACGGGTTGCTGTCCACGCCGACGATATCATCGATGCGTCCGCCCATGCTGGCCGGACCGATGCCGCGCCACACGAAGCGCTTCAACGTCGGGTCACTCGACCAGTTGATGGGGGTCGGAGTGGGGCTCGGGACCGGGGTTGGAGAAGTGCTGCGAGCAGGTGACGGCGTCTGCGCCGCAGCAGTTGATGAAGGGTCTGGGCCCTGGGCGTGCGTCGCCAATGTTCCCAGCGCCATGGCTATGAACATCAGCGCGCAGATCGCAGCCAGCAGCCCGCCAAAGTCGCGAGCAGAACGACACGTCTCTTTCATTTGGGGAAACGTCCTTTCAATCGAGTTGTGGTAAAGAAACTGCAGGTAGCAAGCTGCCGTCGTAGTAGACTGCTAAGAACTATAATGACGCGTGCAATGCCAGCCCGGTTACACGCCTACTATCAAAACTCGTATCAAGGGCGAAGGTTTATCCGATCAGGCCATGCCTAGTCAAATGATTTTGGACGAGAAGGGATCAATTGAGCAGCAAAACTGCGCAGGTTGGTGAGGTTTCATGAAACGGCTCAACGATCATTGATGAAATTTCGAAACTGATTCTTCAACTCTCGACATAGAATGCTTGACGATTCAGACTTGCGCGCTTAGAATTCGACTTGCCCTCAGACTGAGAATTCACATGCTGCCACGTACGCAACGCCAGAAAGAAGTTCTCGATTACATCACCCGCTTTCTAGCGAAGCACGGACACGAACCATCGTATGCGCAGATAGCGCGCTACTTCGGCGTCAGCTCGAAAGCGACGATCGCGAAACATATCTCGGCACTGGAAAAGCGTGGTCTGATCAAGCGCGAACACCAGCCCGGACGTTTCACCCTCGCAGTCAAGGTTGAAGAAGCTCCTGCGGATTCAGTTTGCGAAGTAGCATTGCTCGGTCGTATCGCTGCGGGTGTTCCGATCGACGCGATTGAAGACATCGAGATGATTTGCGTGCCGCGCTTCCTGTTCGGGCGCGTGCGCCCGGAGCGGATCTATGCGCTGCGAGTCAAAGGTGATTCGATGATCGACGAGCACATCTGTGACGGCGACATCGCCCTGATCGAAAACCGCACCGAAGCGCGCGACGGCGAGATTGTGGTGGCGCTCGTCGACAGCGCCCGCGCGACACTGAAGCGGCTGTTCCGCTTTGGTGATGAAGTGGAATTGAGACCTTCGAACTCCCAGTTAGAGCCCCTTCGGGTCCACGCCTCGCGGGTTGAAATCCAGGGCATCTTCCGCGGCCTGATGCGGCCCAACGCCTAGCCTCGAAACCTTCAAAAGAGCTTGGAAATCCTTCGTTTTCTTAATCTTGTTTAGAGGCGGGCTACTGCCCGCCAATTCTCGTCCTTCGAAACCTGGGCGGGCGGTAGCCCGCCGCTAAGACGACCGAAGTCCGACGTTATCGTCCCTTACCGCCACGCTTTCCAATCACCCTGTCCGTGTCGCGCTCGAATTCGAAACGGCAATCCTCCGGCTTCTTGTCTTCACGCAAGCCAATGAACACCGGATGCCGCAGGCGCCGGTCTGCAGTCCATTCTGAAAATTTCACTTCAGCTACCAGCTTTGGCTCTAGCCACTGGACCGGCTCGTTGGTTTTCGGGGCATCGACAAACGGACTCTCTTTGGTTTTCAACGGCTGCATCAATTGGTAGATCTGGGCCAATGTGCGTTGGTTGAAGCCGCCACCGACGTGTGCGACATAATGCAAATCCTGGCCGCGAAAGAGGCCCACTACCAGCGCGCCAAAGTGTGAACGCGATCCGCGTGGTTGCGTGTAACCGCCAATCACGACTTCCGAGCGCTGTACAGTCTTGACCTTCAGCCAGTCCTTGGTGCGTTTCTGCAGGTATGGGCTGGAGGCGCGCTTGGCGATCATTCCTTCCAGATGAAATTTCTCGATCTGTTTGAAGAAGGCTTCGCCATCGCCCACGATATGTTCAGAGAGTTTGATGAAACTTGCCGGCTTGAGAATTTGTTCCAACGCTTCCTTGCGTTCGACTACCGGGCACGACATCAGATCCTGACCGTCCACGTAGAGTAGATCAAAGACGTAGTAGACGATATGACCCTGGCCGCGGAGCGCCTCAATGCCACTCTTGCGTCCGACTCGGGGCTGCAAAAGTTGAAATCGGGGCATCCCGTCTTTGTCCAGCGCTACAATTTCGCCGTCGAGGATGGCTTCTTTGGCGGCGATTTGTTTGGCCGTATTTGCGAGCTCGGGATACTGCAGAGTCATGTCGATCTGGTTGCGCGAAGCAAAGCGCGACTTGCCCTTGCTGACGAAACAGATCGAGCGAAAGCCGTCCCACTTCGTCTCAAAGATCCATTCTGGGTTGGAAAATGGATCATCCACGAGCGTGGCCAGCATCGGTTGAATGACCGCGGGCATGCGCGCATCGCGGGCCGTCGAACAAAGGCCGAGCGCGGGTTTTCCGGGCGGACGCTTCTGTGATTTCTTTGCGCTCGACTGCGCCGCTGTGGATCTTTTTTTGGTCATATCAGTCTAGATGTCACGTCGATGAGGTCAGTACCGAGAGCGGTAGCGACCGGGTCTGGTCGCCTAGGATGTCGGCTCAGGTGGATCGTGCGACCCAGTCGCTACCGCTCCCGGTACTGACCTCGTCACTGCGAGTCAGGCTCGTGCTCCCAGTGAAACCGAGCGGTTCGTCTTAGATTTGGCCGGTCGCGAGACCGACGACAGTCATCCTTCTGGTTGCATTCGATCGCCTAGCCCTCCTAGTCTATGGGCGACTCATGATCGTCAGCAAGCTTACCAAAACCGAAAGTCTGCGGCCTTTCAGGCCAACCAAACAGCAACTGATCGATGCCGAGGGCAAGACTGTCCCCGATGTGATCGCGCCCGGCTTGAAGGTGCTTTTCTGCGGAATAAACCCTGGACTGTACACGGCGGCTGTGGGTCATCATTTTGCGCGGCCGGGGAATCGCTTCTGGCCGGCACTGTATCAGTCGGGATTTACGACCCGATTGCTGTCGCCGTTTGCAGAGCACGAGCTTTTGCTGCTCCATCTCGGCGTCACCAACGTTGTGGCGCACGCCACCGCTGCGGCGTCTGAGCTGACTAAAGAGAGTTTTATTGAGGGCGGCAGCAGACTGAGAGCTAAAATGCGGCGCTATCGACCGCGAATCGTCGCGGTCCTTGGCGTCGGCGCGTATCGCGAGGCGTTTGCGCGTCCTAAAGCTATGATTGGCGAGCAGGAGGAAAGAATCGCCGATGCGCGCGTCTGGGTTCTGCCCAACCCAAGTGGGCTGAATGCTAATTATCAGTTGAACGATCTGGTGAAGCTGTTCAAGGAACTGCGCCGCGCCGCGGCCAAATACTGAAAAAAGTTTAGAGTACCGATTTCAGTCGGGCTTTGCTTACGAAAGAACCCAACTAAAGTTGGTACTCTAAACGCGGGCGCCAGGCTAAATCGACACGATGCAAGGACATTACTAACTTTCAAACACCAACACTCACGTGCTTAGATGACCTGACGCAAAAAGTGAGCGTATTAATGAAATGATCAGGAGACTGAAGTCGGGCAAGTATCGTCTCTACGTTCGCAAGAAGGATCCAAAGACGGGCAAGCGCAGAAACCTTGGGACGTTCGACAGTCGCGAGGCCGCCGAGAAACACGAGCGAGCGGTGCAGTTCTTCAAGAAGAAACAATCGCCGGCACGCTTAGCAGTTGATCCGGGTACAGAATTTCATTTCACCCTTTTGCCAGTCAGTGACAAAGGCGCCATTTCTTACCGCTGGTAGGAATAGATTCTGGCGCGCTGCTTGAACCGCACTCCTATCGAATTCCTTGTCCAATCCTTTTATGAGATTGACATCTCCGATTGAACCATCGGCTCTAAACTCAACCGAGAGTTCCGCAGCTCCGTTTGTCCGCGTCATTCGTAAGCGGGCGAGCGTCATCTCTGAATAAGCCGGTCGTCCGAATGCCAAAACCTGAGGCGGCCGATCCTTGAGCGGAATATGGTAGGCCTTCTGCATACCTTCAAGAAACAGCAAGGCAAATTTGGTTTTCGGTTTCTCATCACCTTTTCGTTGGAGGATATTGCCCGCCTCTCGAAGCTGCTTCCACCACTCACACTCTTCCGGAGTGCACGGTTCCGTTGCTTCAGGAATATCCTTGTATGTGTTTACTTCAATGGTCGAGCCGCTCTCCTTTACCACCCTCTTTTCCTGGCATGAAACGCGGCTTCCACTCGCAGCGGCCGGAATCAGAGAGAAAACGAGAAGCGAGTTTAAGAGCAACCTCGTCGACCAGGCAACGACTATTGGAATCTTCATGGTGAGCCTCAATTGGAAAAAAAGTGATCTAGTTGAACGTTGCTGACAGATAATACTGTTAGACAGAGTCACTGTAAACTTTGTTCCCACAAATTGAGCTGCAAGGAGTACGAATCTCTGTCGGTGGTTTGCTCACCGCAAATCGTGTGCTTAAATGTATCGAAAATCAGTTTTCATGATCGAATTTCTTTCCCAACTTAACCAACAACAACGCGAAGCAGTTGCCTCCAGCGACGGGCCGCTGCTGATTCTGGCGGGCGCGGGCTCTGGCAAGACCCGCGTCATCGCCCATCGTATTGCCTATATCATTGCTGAGCGCGGGGTCTGGCCGCGGAACATCCTGGCGGTAACGTTCACGAACAAGGCCGCCGAAGAGATGCGCAACCGTGTCCACCGGCTGCTCGAAGGCCTTGAACTCGGCAGCGCGCCGTTGATTTCGACTTTTCACAGTTTGTGCGTGCGCATTCTGCGGCGCGATATCGAAGCGCTGAAAGCGGGATATACGCGTTCGTTCACCGTCTATGACCAGGACGATACGGTTCGACTGACTCGCAACTGTATTCGCGATCTTGGTTTTGACGATAAACAACTGGCGCCGCGTTCCGTTCAGGCCGCCATCAGCGCGGCCAAGAATCGCGGTGAAGACGCCGAAGCTTTCAGCGCGCGCGCGCAGTTCATCGACGAGCGGCGGGCTTCGATTGCGAGCGTCTTTCAGCAATATGAAGAACGCTTGCATAAGAACAACGCGCTCGACTTTGACGATTTGCTGATTAAGACCGTCCGCCTGCTCCGCGACGTTCCGGAAGTGCGCGAGCGGTACAACGATCGGTTTCGCTATCTGCTCGTCGATGAGTATCAGGACACTAACTCGCTGCAATTTGCCTTGATTCGCTTGCTCACCGAAAAGCAGCAGAACATCTGCGTGGTTGGCGATCCCGATCAATCGATCTACCGCTGGCGCGGCGCTGATATCACCAACATCCTTAAGTTCGAGGAGCATTTCCCGTCCGCTAAGGTCATCCGGCTGGAAGAGAACTATCGTTCGACACAGAACATTCTGGACGTTGCGAGTGGCGTGATTCGTCATAACATCGAGCGCAAGGAAAAGGCTCTCTGGACGCAGAACTCGGCCGGCGAGCGGATTCGTTACTTCCAGGCCCTGGATGCGGAATCTGAAGCGCGTTTCGTTGCCGGGAAGATCGAAGAGCATCTTCGCGAGGCCCCGAACATTCGCGCCGCTGTGCTGTATCGAACTAACTCGCAATCGCGCGTGTTTGAAGAAGCGATGCGCCGGGCGAGTCTGTCATACAACATCGTCGGTGGCTTTTCCTTCTACGAGCGCATGGAAGTCCGCGACATCATCGCCTATTTGAAGTTGGCGATGAACCAGCACGATTCGATCGCTTTGCAGCGAGTCATCAACACTCCGACGCGCGGCATCGGCAAGCTGACGCTCGACGAAATTGACAGTCACGCCCGCGAGTTGGGCGTTTCGTACTGGGAAGCGATTTCTGATCTGCTTGAGGATGATCGCCGGCTTTCACCGCGCGCGTTTGCCGCCCTCGCGAACTTTCAAAGAATCGTCAACGGGCTGGCTGCGAAGGTTGAGAGCGCAGCGGAAAACAGTAGCTCGAATTCTGACGGCGACGAATTCGGGGATGACATAGCGCCCGCCAGCGAGGGCGTGGAGGAGCAATCAATTCACTCGACTTCTCCCGTTTCCGATCTGGTCAAAGCGGCGATCCTTGAGACCGGCTACGAAAGCGCGCTGAAGGCAGAGAACAGTGACGAAGCTGAAGCGCGTTTGGAAAACTTACAGGAACTGGTCAACGCCGCGGTCGACTATGACGAACAGGGCTTCGAGGGTTTGCGAGATTTTGTCGACCACTCGGCTTTGGTCGCAGATACCGACCAGTATAAGAGCGATGTCCCTGTAACATTGATGACCGCGCACTCGGCAAAAGGCCTCGAGTTTCCGCTCGTCTTCATCGTCGGCCTGGAAGATGGACTGTTTCCACATTCTCGCTCGCTCAGCGACGCCTCTGATATCGAGGAAGAGCGGCGGCTGTGTTATGTGGCCATGACTCGAGCAGAGAGGTATCTGTACGTCACACATGCAGTGAAGCGCCGGGTGTATGGCGAGGAACTGGCTTCGGAGCCCTCACAATTCCTGAATGAAATGCCACTCGAACTCATCGAGGATATTTCGAGAGGAAGATCCTGGCTGTCGTTCGCCCGAGGTTCAAAGGCCTTGGAGGAGGCGGGTTCTCTTGCCTATGAGTACGACGAATCCTCGGAAGCCAGGTACGGCGAGATTTCCGAATCGGGCAACTCCGGCCGCCTGAGCGCCAGACGTCCGGGTAAGAAATATTCGGGCAAAACCTATGACAGCGTTGAGTCGATCGAGGAATTCTTCCGCAAACGAACCGCGCAAATGGGTGGTCAACGGACCGCGGGCGGGAGCCCGCGGGTCGTGAGTCCGACCAAGAGTAGTCCGGTGGTCGACGATAGAGAGGGCTTGGCCTCGACAAAACAGGGTTCGCGCCCCGGCTCCAATCCGGACAAACCCGCTCCCAGCACCCCCGACATCATTCCCGGTTCCTATGTCCGTCACGCCAAGTATGGCCGCGGCCTCGTGCTTCATCGGGAGGGCTCAGGCGACCAGACCAAGCTCACCGTCAGTTTCCCTGGTTACGGGCAGAAGAAGCTGGTCGAGAAGTACGCCGGGCTGCAAAGTGAGAGCTAAGAACCCCCCGTCAGACGTTGAACTATTCGCGATTTTACTGAGTAATTGAGCAAAACCCGCCCTCCTCGAGCCCCGGCTGAGGTCGGAACCCGCCGTTCCCGGCTGGACAGGTTTGGACCCCTGTGGTAGCCTCTTCGAGCGTTAACAGGGAAGCGAACCAGGCTTAAGGGGTTCGCTTTTATTTTTGGTCTTTCCAGCAGAGCGTAATTAGGACGTAAGCCCTACTTCGACTGACTACCTCCTAGAGTCGAAGGTCGAGTCACAGGCAATAGCTGACTCGCGCGCAATGTTGTTGGGAAGTTGGCATTTAACCATCGGATAGGAGAACCCGAATTGATGAAATCTACTTTTATTGGGCGCGCCGTAGGTGTGCTTCTCGTTTTTTCTGTAATTTCCTACTCAAAAGGCTACGTTCAGGGCCAGGATCCCAAGCCAACTCAGCAGTCGTCTCAGCAGGTTCAGACTTCAAACCAGCGACCCGGGTCTGTGCCGGCGACCAGCCAGTCAGCCGCCGAATCAGCAAAGCGAGAGTCGCCGATATCCGAGCCATCTTCTCTAATCAGCGCGCCGAAGGTGCCGGTCGAGCCAGTCCTGGTAGTGAACGAGACAGAATTGGAGCCGGTTGTCGCCGCCCAGACCTACACGGCCACGGCCTATAGCCTGCGCGGAAGGACCGCCAGCGGCCGGCCAGTCAGCCGCGGATTGATCGCCGCCGACCCTTCAGTTTTGCCTTTGGGCACGCGTGTTCGGGTCGAAGCCGGCGCTCTGAGCGGAGAATATCTCGTTGCGGATACGGGCGGGGCCGTCAAAGGACGCCGCATCGACATCTGGACGCCAACGACTCGGGAAGCTCTCCGGTTTGGACGACGGGCCGTGAAGCTTACCGTGCTCTCGTTAGGCGGCAAGCGCGCAAAGGCTGCTTCCGTTCGCCCGCGCTTGGTGAATGGCTTGGCGCCTGCAACTTCCCCGGCACTTCAGCCGGCAGACAAACAAGAAAAGTTTTAGGCGACCGTTCGGAGTTCCGCCTTTAGGCGGCGCTCAGTTTTGTTTTGGATTCCGCCTGAAGGCGGGACTCCAAACTACGAGTTCCACTGTTCGGAGTTCGGAGGCTTCGGGCACGCATCAACGATCCCTCCTGTTTTCAGGGAAGCGGGGTTAGATAAGATCTAATCCCGCTTTTCTTTTTTGTTGGCGAAGCAGTTAAGATGCTCATCAATGTCGCAGCTCAGTGATTCATTGGCCGTCGTGCCGGCTTCGCTCGTCGAAGTGTGGCGCGGCCCGATTGTCGAATCCCGACATCGAGGGCATCTGACCGCGGTCGACGGCTCAGGCAACATGGTGGCGGCGCTGGGTTCGCCCGAGACCGTGACTTACGTGCGCTCTTCGGGGAAGCCCTTTCAGGTGATTCCGGCGATCACTTCAGGCGCGGCCGACCGGTTTGGATTCACCGAACAGGAAATCGCAATCGCCTGCGGGTCGCACAGTGGCGAGCCAATACACGTCGACACAGTTCGATCGATGCTCGAAAAGATTGGACTGGATGAGAGCGCGCTGAGGTGTGGCGTGCACGAGCCATTCAGCGCCGAGGTCGCGCGCGAGCTGGCGCGAAAGGGCCACACCCCGAGTGTGCTGCAAAACAATTGCTCAGGCAAGCACGCGGCGATGCTGGCGTTAGGGCTGCATGTCGGCGCGCCGACGGGAAGCTATGATGATTGGAGCAATCCAGTGCAGCAAGCGATCGCCAGAACCGTTGCACAGTTTTCGGATGTGCCGATCGAGAAGATAGTGATCGGCGTCGATGGTTGTGGCGTTCCGGTCTTCGGAATCTCAGTTCGCGCGATGGCGCTCATGTACGCGCGGCTGGCTTCGCCGCCCGATAGTTTTGACGCCGGCACTCGCGACGCTTGCAAACGAATCGTCAAAGCGATGATTGATTACCCTGAGATGGTCGGCGGCACGAAGAACCGTCTCGACACCGAACTCATCAAAGCGGGTGAAGGCCGTTTGATTTCCAAAATCGGAGCTGAAGGCGTCTACACAATTAGTGTTATGCCCTGCCCTGAATGGCCGAGCGGGCTCGGGTTGGCGCTCAAGATTGAAGACGGCGACGACCACCGCGCACGACCGCCCGCAGTCATCGAAGCCCTGAGACAGTTGAGCGTGCTTTCAGAAAAAGCGTTGGTCGCGCTGGCTGCGTATGCACCCATAGTGATTACGAATCGTCGCGGTGAACGTGTGGGCGAAGCACGGGCGGCGTTCACGCTTGAAATCAAAAGGAACGGCCGGTGAGGAGCTTCAGCCCTGGGCTGAACAGAACATCCAGGGAACTCGATTCCAGTGAACCACAACCGAGCAGATGCAGAGGCTGCGCCGAACCAACCCGTACTCCTGCGCGATAAATATGGCGCCGTGGACTACGATTCGTTACCGGACGTAATCCAGTGGTTTCTCGACTATGACCAGCGCGTGGCCGTTATCAAGCACGCAAAGGTCGAAGAACTGTTTCAGTGGAAGCAGGAACAAAGCCGTCTGGCAGGCGAAGATGTATTCAATTTCAATCGCGCCGAGGATCGCCTGGCTATTGGTGTACTGCAGTCCGTCGCTCATAACCCAACCGAACGCGAACTACATGCATGGATTGCTCAGTTACTGAACGCTCTCGACACGGCCACAAAAGCAACCGAGGACGTTTCGGCTGCCTTCAAACTCGATATCGCTGCCGCAAGTTCCGTGGTCGGCGAATCGCAAAAGATACCTGCCGCGATCACCCGCGCCGACTTTCTTATCAATTGCTGGCTGGAAACACTCTGCACGGCTGAGCTTCGCATTTTGGGTTGGCTGTATCGCGAGTTTTACGCCCGTCCATTTCATCCCGATAATTTCTGAGCGCGGTCCGGCTTATCCTGGATTCCGTCGACGCGCGTAATGAGGTCAGTACCACCTGCGTAAGCAGGTGGATCCAGCACTCAACCCGCGCGTTGGGTGTCGACCCACCCGCTGACGCGGGTGGTACTGACCTCATATTCACAGGAGCGCAGACTAGTGAATAGTCAGGGCTCGGCGACTGTTTTTAGTTCACATCGGCCAGTTCCTGTATTGAAGACTTACAAGGTTCTCCAATTTGTTCGGAGAGGCCTCTGGTCTTGGCGGGGCCTTCTGTTCGCAGTTTTCATCGGGCAAAGCACGATTCTGCCGCTTGCGCTTACCTGTAACGGGGCGCTGGCACAATCGTTGCTGAAACTTTCACCCGACAAAAGCAAAAGGGTAAAAGCAATTTCGGGTCAGGCTCGGAGACAACGGTTACGAGGCGTTTCGGGGGAGGCGCCTTACAACTGAAGCGATGGCGGCTCCTTCGGGGGAACGGAGTAACCAAAACAGTCGAAGAGCAAAAAGGCAGGGCTGCTGACATACAGCCTGGTGAGGCTAGGGGGAGCCTCGCACGATTTATCAGCGGCCCGCACGCCTTTTAGGGTTTACGAACGAGGGGGTAAAAGGCGCGGCCGATTCAATTGAGTCGGTCGCGTTTTTGTTTTGTAAGGCTTGGGCATTCTTGACAGCATACGAGGTCAGCACCGGGAGCGGTAGCGACCGGGTCGCCGTCTCCGCGTGATCCGAGATTATGAAAACCAGACCCGGTCGCTACCGTTCTCGGTACTGACCTCAACTCCCCTTTTGAACTCTCAGTTTTGACTGCTACACTCCTGCCTTGCTCTTTTTGCTGAATACAATTAGCGACTTACCAACACAAACAAGTGTCTGCACCCAACATTGAAACGATTGTTTCGCTTGCTAAGCGTCGCGGCTTTGTCTTTCCTTCCTCGGAAATCTATGGAGGTTTAGGCAGTGCGTGGGACTACGGACCCTTAGGCGTCGAACTCGCCAACAATGTCCGCGCCGCGTGGTGGCGCTGGATGGTGTACGAACGTGACGACATCGAAGGCCTCGACTCTTCGATCATTCTGAATCGGCTGATATGGAAGTATTCCGGGCATGAAGATACATTTCACGACTGGCTGGCGGATTGCCGGAAGTGTAAGAACCGCTTTCGCGCTGACAAGGTAGGTAATTGCGTTTCAGAACTGGACGGGAGGCCGGTTTTCATGTTGGGCGACTGCCCTTCTTGCGGGGCACGAGATTGGACGGAAGTGCGGGCCTTTAACACGATGCTGCAGACGAGACTCGGAGCCGTGGCCGAAGACGACCCAACCGCGTTAGCGTATCTGCGCCCCGAAACCGCCCAGGGCATCTTCATAAACTTTCTCAACGTGCTAAATACCAGCCGGCGCAAGCTGCCCTTTGGCGTGGCGCAAATCGGCAAATCGTTTCGCAATGAAGTCACGCCGGGCAACTTCATCTTTCGCACGCGCGAGTTCGAGCAGATGGAGATGGAATATTTCGTGCGCCCCGGCGAGGACGAACAGACGCATCAGGAATGGATTGACGCGTGTCACCAATGGTTTCGGGACATCGGCATCTCACGCGACAACCTGCGGCTTTACGAACAGCCGAAAGAAGAGCTGGCGCACTACGCCAAGCGCACGGTGGACATTCAGTATCGCTTTTTCCCGGAACGTGAAGATGAAGAGCGGCAGTGGGACGAGCTGATGGGTATCGCTAATCGCACCGATTTCGATCTGCGCACGCACTCGAAAAAGCCGGAAGACGCAGAAGGGAAGCGTCTGAACCCGGATTCCACTGAAGACCTTTCGTATTTCGACGAACAAACGAAGCAGCGATTCTATCCTTACGTGATCGAGCCGGCTGCCGGCGTCAATCGTACGGTGCTCGCGCTCTTGATGGACGCTTACTCCGAGAAGACGAATGAAAAGGGTGAGACGCGCGTAATTCTGAAGCTTCACCATTCAATGGCGCCGATAAAGGTAGCTGTACTTCCGCTGGCGAAGAACAAACCTGAGATCGTCGGCATGGCGAAAGCGATCAAGCGCTCGCTGCAACCGGTCGTGCGCGCGGTTTATGACGACACGGGTGGGATTGGAAAGTTATATGCGCGGCAGGATGAGATTGGGACGCCGTTCTGCGTGACCGTCGATCATCAATCGCTGGAAGACGAAGCCGTCACCGTTCGCGATCGCGATACGTGGGAGCAGGAGCGTGTGAAAGTGAGCGAGTTGCCGACGTATCTGCTTCAGCGGTTCACGCCCGGTGCTTGACCGGGGCAGTAGCCCGACCGTCAGGGAGGGCTCACACTCAGGAGCCCTTGCTGACGGGCGGGCTAATGCCCAATTTCACCTGGCCACCGGAGGAATATGCAAGAAGCATCGAAGAAAACATTAGACAAGAAGCAATTGGCGACAACGTTTCTGAAGCTGGCCGCTTCAGGGAAGTTGGATGAAGCCTATGCCAACGTCACCGCAAACTTTCGTCACCACAATCCATATTTCCGAGGCGACGCCGAATCTCTGAAGGCGGGTATGGCGGAAGCCCACAAAGAGTTTCCCCACACGACGCTTGAAGTGCTCCACAGCTTTGAAGAAGCCGACTTGGTCGCGATTCACTCCCGCGTTCGACACGCCCCCGACACACCTGAGATCGCCGTAGTGCACATCTTTCGCTTTGAAGGTGATCGTCTCGCCGAGCTCTGGGACGTCGGCATGGAAGTACCAAAAGACTCGCCAAACGAGAATGGAATGTTCTGATCGAGGCGAGTGGAGTGTTGGACTGGGAACTAATCTCCAATAATTCTGATCAAGTGATAGTGCTTCGCTCCCTTGCGCAGGACCAGGAGCTGTCCGTCAATTAGATCTGAACCCGAAATGGCTTGCCGCGCGTCGCTGACTCGCCGGTTGTTGACACACACGCCGCCGCCCTGAACCAAACGCTTGGCTTCGCCTTTGGAGGGAGCCAATCCTGAGACAACCAGGGCGTCACCCAAAGTGAAGGCATCGCCATCCAGCTTCGATCTCTCCAACTCAGTCGAAGGAACGTCCGCGAAGATGTCCAGAATTTCCTGAACACCCAAACCGCTGATCTCTTTACCGAAGAGAACGTCCGACGCACGCAGAGCCTTCTCCAGAGCCGGCTCGCCGTGCACCATCGCGGTCACGTGACGAGCCAACTCTCTCTGGGCTTTGCGTTTCTCCGGCTCAGTCCGGACGCTCTCTTCCAACGCCTCAATTTCATTTTTCGATAGCCAGGTAAAGAACTTCAGATAGGTGATCGCGTCGCGGTCATCGGTGTTCAGCCAGTATTGGTAGAAACGATATGGTGAGGTCAGTTTCGCGTCCAACCAGACGGTGCCGGCTTCAGTCTTGCCAAACTTCACTCCGGCCGCGGTAGTCACCAGCGGAAACACCAGGCCGTGCGCCCGGGCGCCGCGCAAACGGCGAATCAGATCGATGCCGGCGATGATGTTCCCCCACTGATCGCTGCCACCCATCTGCAGATTGCAGCCGTGCCGGTCATGCAGGACGAGATAATCGTAGGCTTGCAACAAAGGATAGCTGAACTCAGTAAATGAAATGCCTTCTTCCGTTTCCAGCCGCCGCTTGATAGCTTCTTTGGCCAGAAGGTTGTTCACCGTGAAGTATTTTCCGACGTCGCGCAGGAACTCCATCATCGAGATGGGGGCGAGCCAGTCCGCGTTGTTAATGATGCGCGCCGGATTGTTGGCAGCGTCGAAATCGAGAAAGCGGCTGAGCTGCTCTTTAATACCGGCGAGGTTTTCTTCGACTTGTTCGGGAGTCAAGAGCTGGCGCTCTTTTGTCTTTCCACTCGGATCGCCAATCAGCCCGGTACCGCCACCGGCAATGGCAATAGGCGAGTGCCCGAATCTTTGTAAGCGGGCCAGACCCATCACGGGTAAAAGCGATCCGACATGCAGACTCGCCGCGGAAGGGTCGAAGCCAATGTAGGCGGTCAACTTTTCCTCAGCGAGGACTTTCTGCAAGTCCGGCGTGGCTTCATGCACCATTCCGCGCCACTGAAATTCGTCGTATAGGTTCATTGTCAGAGTTCCTGGAAAAATCAGTCGAAGATAATAGCATGGCCGCTGGAAGTCTTGTTGAAAAGTGGCACGGGCGTCCCGCCCGTGATCACGCGCAAGATGCGAGTGCCGCAAGCAAACTGGTTTTGTAGTTACGCAAACGAAACTGGAGTATAGTTTGGCCAGCACGGGCCACGAATTGCCAAAGGCGTGTGCACAACGAACCTGCTTTCCCTGGCGATTTATCATGAAGTCTGCGCTTCACTTTTCGGCTCGGCCGACATCTTGAGCTAACTGACTTTCATGGACATTCTCATAACCCTCGTTGTTATCCTCGTCATCCTGCTGGTGAGCGTTACGCTGATCGGTCATGGCATATGGCTGGCGTTGGCCTGGTTCGTGCGGCAAGTCACCGGCGGAAAATCTCAAGCGCGAGTGCAGACTCTGTCGCTGGACGTTCCCGCGCCTGAGCAGTGTTTCCACTGTCACGTTGTACAGCTCACCTCGACGAAGTACTGTCCGCGTTGTGGTGCGGTGCGCCCGACCACAGCGCAAAAGGAACTAATCCGCGAACTTGAAGGGACCCTGCGCCAGTTGGATCGCCTCCATCAGGCGGGCGCGCTGGATGAAGTCAACTTCCGCGTGCTGAAGGCGAAGATCGATAACGAGCGCGAGCACATAATCTTTCCGCAGGGTCGTCCCGGTAGTGCTGAACAACGCTCGCTGTTTCCTTCCACAACTTCACCTCGCAAGGCTTCCAAGGTTTCCAACGCCGCGCCCTCTATTGAACGCGATGCCGGGGCGCACAAACCGGCAGCAAAAGGAGCTCCAAAGCCAACGCCGCCGTTCGTTACGACACCGCCTTTGGGCGCGCCTTTTGATGAGCACACACCCGATCATGCTAAGCAACAGTTTGGAGCGTGGGCAGCGGATTCAGACGAGGCTGTGGCCGTTACGCCGGTATTGCAGCCACCGCGACGCCCCTTCGCCGAAGTCCTCGCGGCGTTCATGGAGCAAAGTAATATTCGCTGGGGTGAGATTGTCGGCGGAATTCTGATCGTAGGTTGCTCGACGGCCCTGGTGATCAGTCTGTGGGCGCAGATTTCGAGCATTCCGGTCGTGAAGTTTTTGATTTTCACGACCGTAACCGCGGCGTTGTTCGGAGTAGGCTTCTACACTGAACACCGTTGGAAATTACCGACCACCAGCCGCGGCATTCTCACTATCGCCGTGCTGCTGGTTCCCCTCAACTTCCTGGCAATCGCCGCGGTTTCCGGCGGCACGGCCCCGTCCGGCGCACTGGTGATCGGCAGTGAACTTATCGCGCCGGCACTTTTCCTGTGTCTGGTCTATTTCGCGGGCCGAGTGATTACCTCATCGTGGCCACAGTTGCTCGCAGCCGGAGTGCTCACCTCATCAGTGGGTCAATTGCTCATCCGCCACTTTGGCGCGCCCGACAATTCTCCGGCGTTGCTGTTCGCGCTCGGCGCTTTTCCGGTTTCTTGTTACGTCGCCACAGCGGCGTGGATGCTGCAGCGCGCGTTGGCTGACGACGAGATCGATGAGGGCGAGACCAACGAGATTTTCATCACGCTGGGAGCTGCCACGTTTGCGGCGTCGCTCCCCTTTGGCCTTTTGCTTTACAGGTCGGGACCAATCGGCATGTCGATGATGCATCTGGCCCCGCTGGTGACTTTAGCGGGTACGCCGATGCTCTCCAGCGGTGCACTGCTCTGGCGGCGCGCTACTCACAAAGATCTGGCCGCGGCGCGCACCGTCGGAACCAGCCTTGCCCTTCTCGGGACGGCGGTAGTGCTCTCCGGAATGATCCTGAGTTGGCCCAATCCTGCCAGCATCGTACCAGCAGCGTTACTCAGCTTTGCGGTTCTTACTGCCATAGCGGTTTTCCTCGAGTTGCCACCGGCCCACTTCCTTGCCGCCGGCTGCCTTTCGATCGCATGCGTGGTTGCGTTTCAGGTGATTGCGGGTCACGTTCCGTGGCGCAACTTGCGCGTCACGTCATTGCTGCAAACTACCAGCAGCGTGAGCACGGGGCAGGCACTGATTATTCCGTTCGTCGTGTTTACGCTGGCGCACGAGTGGTTGAAAGTAAGGCAAAGAGAGCGTGATGCCCTTTCATATTTCTTTGCCGCCGGTGCGGTGGCGATTGTTAGCTTGCTGTTGGTTACCGTGTACGGCGTTCGAATTGCCGGCGATCCTCACCATGTCTCAGCCATTTTCGCGCTGTATACGGCAGGGGCATTCTGGTTTGCCTGGCGCAGGAACTCCGTCACTCTTACCTGGACGGCAGCCGCGCTGTTGTTCTTTACTGCCGCGCAGGTGTGCACGTCGCTGCTCGCTGTGCGCCTTCCGTGGCAGGCGACATTGTTGTCTTTCGCGGCAGCTTGCACCGGCGGCGCCCTCATTGTCCGCCATTATGGCAAGCCCCAAGCCGAGCGATTGATCGTTGCGCCGCTAGAGAAGTGCGCCGTGGCCGGTTCAGTTGTGGCGGCTTTGTTCTTGTTAACGGAAATAAGTTCACGCGGATTTGAACCGTCATCGTTACTCGCTACGCGCACCTTCGGGCTGGCCGCTGTATGGCTCGGCCTGCTCGTCCTCAGCCGCGCCTCGATTTTCTTCACTGCCTTCCAGATGACGCTGACACTCGGCGCAGTCTTGTCAACCAAATCCCTTTTGCAACGCCTTGGTTGGTATGCCTACCAGCCACACGCGTGGCTGCATCCATGGGCGTTGCAGATCTTCGGCAGCGTCCTTGGGTTGATCTGTTTGGCATGGATCGCGATCAGAGTGCTCGCCAGAAAAAGCGTCGGGGGTGCCGCGGGAAATAGCCACCGCGCTGCCGACTCTGAAACCGAAGTCCTTAATGAAGGCGGTTGGATCCGGGCGGTGAGGCAAGCTCTGGAGATGCCTATCGCATTCGATCATCTCCTGGCCGGAGCCCTGGTTGTCGGATTCACCCTGCTGACAGTTCTAGGAGCAGTGAGTGGAATCAGCAGGGAGTTAACCAACGCTGCGCGCAATCCGCTGGTATTTGACCTCGCGGGATTTCCGCATGAGCTGATCTTCCGAGCAGGCGGTTGGATCGTGTGGGCGATTCTGCTGGCTGTGATGTTCGGAAATCTCCGCGAGCGTCGCCGCGGCGGGTTTGCTCTGGGCGCGCTGGTCATTTTGTGGACCGTCTGCCCGCTGCTGGCCGGCAGATTTGAATCACAGTTCGCGACCGCCTCAGCGGGGCGCTGGTCTCTGGCGATTTTCCTGCTCGCTGTTTCGATCGCGTATGCGTTTCGTGAACGATTGTCTGGCTCGTCATCCCAGGCAAGTTCGCTAACAGGCTTCGACGACAAGCGCGCCATTTTGCTCTTCCTCACCCTGGCGCCGTTGCTTTTTCTGACCCTCTCTCCGGTAGTGGATGACGTTAGTTATGTACCGGCCCGCGGCCCGCAAGCTGGAATCTTCCATGCAATGGGCAGTCTGGCTTTGTACAGTGTTCCCTTGATCCTCGCTGCGTTGGCGTTGGGAATTCACGCGGTGTGCGAGCGCTCTCCGGGGTTCGCGTTCGCCACCGGATTGCTTGTCAACCTGACGGTGACGGTGGTCCACGTGCTCTCGGTTGCGGCGGGCAATGGTCTGATGAACCGAGTCGTCCTCGCAAATTCGCTGCAACTGAACGCGATCGCCGCCGCTTGCGTGGCGCTGGTATGGATGGCCACGCGTGATTGGTGGATGCCGGCCGTCGATCCGCCTGGATCCTTTCTCACCCTCCCAAAGCGAGAGGGAGTTTTCCTGACTTGTCAGAAGCTCATCGCGATATCTGTGAACGCGCTTCTAATCGTGCCGGTCGCGCTACATTTGATCGCGCTTCCTTATCGCGCGGGACCCGGCACGTTTGCCGCCGGCAGTTTCAACGGATGGCTCGCCGTGCTTCTGACAATCGGAGTGGTAATTGCTTTTGATAAGCTCTTCAGGAAACCGCTCAGCGTAATCTCTGTTTCCGCATCATTACTGGCAATGGGATCGTTGGCGGCCTTCGGCATAGCGCGTTTCGGAGTCGCGAGGTGGGCGGGACTGCACGTCCTGCTCGGCAGTTTAGTCTTGATAGCATGGCTGCTCTTGCTGGCGAGACGTTTGCCGAAGTTTGTGCAAAGTGCCGAGCACCAGCCGGCCGCCGGTTTGTGGGCGCGCATTGGACTGACCTTCGCCGATGATTGGGAATGGGACAGCGTGCTGTTTGCCACGGCCGTGGGCTCGATCGTGGTGCTGGTAGCGCTACTCGGTCCGTTCAGCGATCCGCTCGGTGCATGGTGGTCGATCGGCGCGCTGGTGGCGATGAGCGCGCTCGCGGCGTCGCTCAATTGGGTTAGCTGCAAGCGATTTTATCTCTACGCCGCGGGGATTTTGTTCAATACCTCAGTAGCGATCTGGTTGATTAAGTATCAGAGCCAACAGATCTTCAGCGGCAGCTCCTTCATCGAAGCGAACGTGATCGCCCTGAGTCTCGCCAGTGTGCTGTGGTTAGGGCTCGAATTGCGCGCTCGCCGCGTTGCGCCAAAGTTAAACTCGACTGCTGCTGCTTCTTTCCACAATCTCGCGGCGCTGCTGTCGCTGCTGGCGATCGGATCTATTGTCGCAGTGAATCTCAGTGGCGATGCATCCGGGATTCAACACTCGATCACGCCCCGCCTCGATTGGTTTGCCCTGGCCTCGCTAACCGTTCTAATGGCCGCATGCTTGTGGGACAGGCAGGCACAGTATGCCGTCGCCGGACTTTACCTGCTCGGACTACTGCAAGCCGGAACGCTCTTGGATCACATAAGCCTGGGGCCGCGTCGTCTGGGCTGGGCGTTGATGGTGGCTGGAGCTATTCAAGCGTTGGGCGCCGGGCTCATCTGGCGCGCGCGGGACGTGGTGGTTGCGTGGGCCAGGCAACTAAAGATTCCGCCGCGCCTGGATCCAACCGTGGGTGAACTGCAGTGGCTGATTGTCCTTAACGGCCTGGTCGTGGCGTCAGTGGTATGCCTGGCATTCGGGATTGAGTTGAGATTCTTCGAGTGGCCCTTGCGCGGCACGGCATCGCTGGCTGTGGCCGCCCAGGCGTTGACCTTTGGTCTGATGGCGCAAGGGCCACGGCGGGTGAACTGGCAAAGGGCCGCAGTGTCGATGTTCCTTCTGGGCGCGGTCTTTTTCGGCTGGTCATGGTTGACACCGGGCGCAACGGGAACCTGGCTGAATCGCGCGGTCATCCTGATGGCGGCGATGTTTGCGATTGTCGCTTTGTTCGGAGGCGGGTTTGACAAATTGTTAGCGCGGGAGCCCGATTGGACCCGGGCTTTCCGCGACTGTGTGCCGGCAATGGCCATCGCCGGTGTCCTCTCACTCGGCTTCGTGCTCTGCACCGAAATCTATTATCAGATCGAATTTGGCGCGGTCCGCATCAATCCACTCCCGCTCATGGTGGTCGCGCTCACCCTCGCGGCCGCGGTAGCGCTCTGCATCGTGTTTGCGACTTCACCCCGGCACGATCCGCTTGGGCTATCGGAACTCCGCCGATCCAACTACGTTTATGTTGCCGAGATGATGCTGGCGCTGCTGTTCATGCATATCCGGTTGACGATGCCCTGGCTGTTCACGGGATTCTTCGAACGTTACTGGCCTTTGGTGGTAGTGGCGATCGCTTATACCGGTGTCGTGATCAGCGAAATGCTGCGGCGCCGTCAGGTGCTCGTGCTCGCCCAGCCCATCGAGCGCACCGGGGCGTTGTTGCCTTTGTTGCCGGTCCTTGGTTTCTGGATCGCGCAGTCGCAGGTCGACTATTCAACGTTGCTGTTCGTAGTCGGCGGGCTTTACGGTTTGCTCTCGGTCCTGCGAAAGTCGTTCTGGTTTGGCCTGGTCGCAGCCCTGGCCGGAAACGCCGGACTCTGGCACCTGCTGAACCAGACGTCCGAGTATCGCTTCTGGCAGCATCCGCAGCTCTGGTTGATTCCCGCGGCGGTCTCGGTGCTCATCGCGGCCCATCTGAATCGCAAGGATTTTTCCGAATCGCAAATGACAGGGATTCGCTACCTGGCGTTGGTAACAATCTACGTCTCTTCAACCGCCGACATCTTCATTAACGGCGTGGCGCAATCGCCATGGCTGCCGCTGGTCCTCGCCGGCTTATCCCTTGCCGGAGTTTTCGGCGGCATGATCTTCCGCATCCGGGCATTCCTCTTGTTAGGCTCGATCTTTCTGCTGCTGTCGATCGCGACCATGATCAATTATGCGTCGGTCAATTTTGGCTGGACGTGGCTGTGGTATGTGGCCGGCATCGTCACGGGCGCGCTGATCATCGCGACCTTCGCCGTCTTTGAGAAGAAGCGAGCCGAGGTCCTGCGTGTGGTTGATGGCTTGAAAGACTGGCAGCGGTGAGAGAGCGCTAAACAACACAGAGAAGTTGTCGCGTACGCATATCGCGCAACTCTGAACGTTCCAAGAGACTGATGGTCTCGCGATAATGAGTGGCAGCCTCGACATCGAGGAATTGTGCGATCTCATTCATCGTGGATTTCTCCGCCGCATAATCTGACAAAGGCGAAGCGGGATCCCAAAAGTAAAGGAGTTCATATGCGATTCCGGTCGGCGTCGGACAAATCCGACGGAGGACGCTCGTAGTCTCGACCTCACGATGAGCGTTACGGATGTATCCATCGACTGTTAGCCAATCGCGATTTCTACCGAGAAGAGATTCCGCTAGTTTCGGGGAAATGAGTAGACGCGCGCCCTTATGCGTCTTTTCGAGACCAACCGCACGTGCCAATGTGTCGTTTTTGGGTAGGAACTTTCGAAAATTATCACCCTCTAATCGAGGTTCGGTCCTCAGACGACCATCGACGATTGCTCCGCGTAACAAGAGTCCCTTGCGAAAAAGTTCTAAATAGATTTTCTGAAGTTGGGGCAGGACTCTCTCCACTTGCTTGCCATAAATGAGGACGGAGTCACTGAACATATATACCTTGAGGTTCCGGCCCTCCTGGGTCTTTTCAAATAAGAATGAAAAGACAGTGTTGTAAAACTCATTAAGACGTTCGTACGCTAACGCCGAACTTAGTTGATAAGCTGCGCCAACTCCAAGGAGGTCGCCATA
The DNA here is from genome assembly GCA_041497335.1 of Pyrinomonadaceae bacterium. GTDB lineage: Bacteria > Acidobacteriota > Blastocatellia > Pyrinomonadales > Pyrinomonadaceae > UBA11740. Next base: position 96,975 of record JBGQGG010000006.1, read on the forward strand.
GAAGGTAAAGTCGCCTAAGTGCTGATTCTCCATTACTCCTCCGTTCTCATTTTTACAGGAGATATCGATCTATATCCAATGAGCCGTGAAACACGCCGAGAATATCGATGTTGCCATCGGGCTTTATCAGATAGGTGATTCGATAATGACCGTAGAGAAGAATTCGGATGGCGCGAGGGGATTGCGTCTCGTACTTGTAACCAGCTTCGGGATGCCGTTCTAGTAATTGCGCTTCTTCATAAATGCCGTTGACGGTTCGCGCGGCAGCGTCGGGATTATCTGCCGCGATGTAATCGTAGATATCCTTGAGCCAGGTTTGGGCTTCCCAAGTCCAGTTTATTTCTGCCAAGTTTTTATCCGGCGCTGCATTTCTTCGTTCGTGATTGTTCGGCCTTCATCTGAGTCCTTAAGGCCGCGCTGCACCATTAGGTCAAACGCCAGCACACGAATAATCTCATCGTACGAGCTATCGTCGGGCTGCTTCTTAATCAGCTCGGTGATCTGTTCTTTCGCGGTAGACATTTCCGAACCTCCGGTGGGATTCTATCGCATAGGGTGCGGCAAGTGAACTGCTGCGCTTCGTTAGCCCGCCCGCTACCGCAGGTGGTACTGACGACGTGCTATCCGTTATGAAAATCTGAGGTTGCTATGAGTGATGAAATCAAACTCCTTGACGTGGTGGCGCTGACGGTTGGTGTTCCCGAACACAATCTTGCGCGCGGTCAGGTGGGCACCGTGGTTGAACTGCTGAAGAACGGCACTGCGTACGAGGTCGAATTCAGCGATCGCAATGGTCGCACTTATCAGTCGCTGGGTTTGCGTCCAGATCAACTCATGGTGCTGCATTATGAGCCTGAGTCTCACCTTCAAGAGCCAGTGACAGTCTGAAACGCCCTCCCTCACGGTCGGCCTACCGCCCCGCTTCCTTAACCAAATTTCTATGTCTTACTTCGCCGGCGCCTTAATCAACACCGTCTTGCCATCAATCAACAGCAGCATTTCGCCCGACAACGCGAGGATGCCCTGGCGGCCTTCCGCCACCAGCCGATCCACCAGTTGATAGAATTCTTCGGTGCCGAATTCGATGGTGCGATCCGGTTTAAGGTCCTTCTCGCGGTCGAGCATCCGAGCATCGACCCAGCGGTTGTTGCGCTTGAAGAAGGTGCGATCCGTGATTTGCTGAACATTCGTAATCTCGACCAGCTGCATGTTCTGGGTCAGGAAATTATTTGAGCGATTGGCGCTTGACTGGACCTGCTGTGCCCTGCCGTTCATTGCTTGCGATACTCCACCCATGCCAGTGCGGGTCTGCTGGGCGTTTGCGATCAGTGACTGGCCCGCGGTCACTCTGACGGTCTCCGAATTCGAAAAGTCAGTGCCCTCGGTGGCCAGGAACGACGTGTACTCAGTCAGGATGCCGTACTCAGTCGACAGGCGGATGATCTCGTCCACCAGCTCTTTCATTTTTGGATCGGCGCCCGGTGCGGAATTGGCCGGGACCACCGATGGTGACCTGGGGCCCTGGGCTGTGTCGGCCCCGGCTTTGGTGATCTCTTCGATGAGCCGGGCAATCTTTCGACTGGCCCACAGACGCGGCACAAAAGCATTACGGGTAGTGGCGTTGCTTAGATCAAACTTGAGATCAAAGGTGCGCGGCCGGCTGAGATAATTTCCGGCGATGCGGAAATTGAGCGGATCACTGGTTTGATACTGTCCCAGCAGGACAATCTGATCGCCTTCAAAGACGTCATTGAGTTCAGCAGGCATCAACTCGCGAACAGCTTGCGTGGTGACGACGCCATTCGCGTCGAGCGTGACCAGTTGCGGATCGGCGAGCACCGGTCCCGAAAGACGCCGGAACACCTGAGAGACTTTGGCTTCGACGTTCTCGCGGGGAAACACAAAGGTCGCGACGGCGCGCGTGTCGTTGGCGATCGAAGTCAGTAACGGCGCGTTAACGTCAAAGCCGACTCCAAAACTAAAGATGCGACGCTTGTGCGTATTGGTCGCCACCACCGCATTGCGAATCACCGCCTCGCGTGTCTGGCCGACAGTCGGCAAACCATCAGTGAGAAAGATAATCAGCGGCAGCATGTCGGGCGTTGGTGGTTGGCGCAACGCTTCGACCAGAGCATCATGAATGTTTGTGCCGCCGTTCGACCTCAGCCCCTTTAGATAGGCGCGCGCCTGGTGAATAGTGTCATTGTTCTTGATTACGGGGCGTTCGGCGAATTTGGCGATCGAATCAGAGTAGTCGATGATATTGAATGCTTCGCCCTCTTCGAGTCCTTCGACCACTTGCAGCGCGGCGGCACGCACCTGTTCAATCTTTTCCCCTTCCATACTGCCGGAACGATCGAGCACGAGAGTTACTTCGCGTTTGATGGCCGTCCTGGTCGCTTGCGCGGTGGGCGGAATGCCGGCCAGAAGCAGGAAATAACCGCCTCCGATACGCGCGTCTGGATAGGCCATCAGCGATCCGGTGAGACCGTTGCCCTCGGTCAGATAGGAGAGCCGAAAGGGTCCCGGCTCGAGCTTCGTGCCACCTTCGACGCGCACCAACGCCTGTTCCGGGCCCGAGCGCTCAACGCCAATCTGATGGCTCGGCGAATAGACCGTGGCCAGCGGCGTTTTGGATCTAACCTGGACAGTTATCTTCCAGGGCGTCGCCGTCGCTTCAAACGATTCGCTGCGCGGCAAAACATAGTCGACACGGTTACCGTCAGCCGCGAGCACGTGTTCGTAAACCAGCCGCACCCGTTGCTTGCCTTGCGCCGGAACTGGAAACACGCTGGAGCGCACCAGGTTGTATCCGGCGAACTCCAACAGACCGGGATCTCTGAGCTTATTTACGATCGAGCGATAGAGGGTGCGCGCCTCAGTCTTGGGCAGGAGTTTCGCTGTTGGCTCGCTCGCGGATCCGGCGAACGTGAATGAGCGAACTACGGCGCCGTCGGGCACGGGCACGAGCATTTCAGCTTCCTGCTGCCTTTCGCTCGGGTTCGCCAACCCTATTTCCAGGGTTGTGGTTGCGACTTGTTGCAGGATGCGCACGTCAGCAGCGACGTCGCTGATCTGAATCGGCTGCGCCTGCGCGCGAATCACGTACGAGCGCGCCTGAGGAATGATCAGATTCGAAGCAGTCGTTTGAAAGGGGTCGGCGGTTGTGGGCGCCAATTCCTGGCCCCGCGCCCTCGGCGTTAACACACTACAAACCAGCAGGGCGAAGCAAAGCAAACTTGCTGTAATCGGGATTAGTTTTTTCATGTCAACCTCTTACCAGACTGGCAACACTCGCGAAAAGGAATGAACGAACGAAGAGAGACACGGCTTTTCGGTTTCAGAACGAACCAGCGTCGTGACTCTTGCGCACTGCCGCTAAGATGGAACCAGCGTTTGAGTGGGTTGCCAGCGGTACGAGAATCTGCCAGGGGTCTGTGGATGAGGTCAGTACCGGGAGCGGTAGCGACCGGGTCTCAACGCAGGCGACGGTCGAGATCGCCAGTCGTCACCCGGTCGCTGCCGCTCCCGGTACTGACTCCATCATCGTCAATGATTTCAATGCGCATTTATTGCCCCAACTCGTTCGATATGATAAAAGCGCTCTCGATGACCAGATGAACATTAACCGCCGACAATTCAATTTCGGACTTTTGGGGACAGCAGGCGCAATCGCGTTGCGACCGTTCCGATCCTGGCAACCGCAACTACGCGTGAATGGAGCGCGCATTGTCGAGCACATCAACGCCCTGGCTGAGTTTGGCAAGAACCCGCAGGGTGGTGTCAGCCGTCTTGCCTACAGCGAAGCCGATCGTCGCGGCCGCGAGTACGTGATGGGCCTGATGCAACAGGCGAAACTCGAGACGACCATCGATGCTGCCGGCAATATGATCGGAAGGCGCGCGGGCAGCGATCAGAAGCTGCCGCCGCTTTTGTTTGGCTCGCATATTGATAGTGTTCCCGAGGGTGGAAACTATGACGGCGATGTGGGTTCGCTCGGTGCGATTGAGGTCGCGCAAACCCTGGCCGAAAATAATCTCACCACGCGCCACCCGCTCGAAGTAATCATCTTTCAAAATGAAGAAGGCGGTTTGATTGGCAGTCGCGCCATTAACGGTGAGTTGACCGAGAAGGAACTCGATCTCGTCAGTCGCAGCGGCAAGACCATTCGCGAAGGGATCAATTTTATCGGCGGCGATCTGACAAAGCTTTCCACGGTCAAACGCGGGAAGGGAAGTATCGCTGCCTATCTCGAATTGCATATCGAGCAGGGCGGGATTCTTGAAAACGAAAAGATCGACATCGGCATCGTCGAAGGGATCGTGGGAATCAACTGGTGGGACGTAACTATCGAAGGCTTTGCCAATCACGCGGGCACGACCGCGATGAATAATCGTCAGGACGCACTACTGGCCGCGGCCAAATTCATCGAGACGGTGAATAGGGTGGTGACCAGCATGCCGGGCCGTCAGGTCGGCACCGTCGGTCGCATCCAGGCGCTGCCCGGCGCGCCCAACGTGATTCCCGGAAAAGTAATTCTCAGTCTGGAGTTGCGCGATCTGGACGCCGCGAAAATTCAGATGCTTTTTGAGAAGATCAAAACCGAAGCTGGTCAGATTGCCCAAACCAGCAGGGTCACTTTCGACTTCAAAGAGATCAACGTGAACATTCCCGCGCCGACCGATCCGCGCATTCGCAACCTCATCGGTGAATCAGCGAAGGACCTGGGACTGACTACCAAGCAGATGCCCAGCGGCGCCGGTCACGACGCGCAGGACATGGCCCGCCTAGCGCCCGTCGGCATGATCTTCATTCCCAGCATCGGCGGCATCAGCCATTCACCGAAAGAATTCTCTCGGCCCGAGGACATCGCAAACGGCGCGAACGTGTTGCTGGGTGCGTTGCTTAAGTTGGATCGAGCGAATCTGTAGCCTGATTAATTCTCACTTTGATTGCCACAACACATTCGATGTGATAAAAACCGCGTCCGGATGCTTCCTACTCCTCACGAAGTCGCTTCGTGATGATCATCGTCGTTCCGTGCGTTGCGGCGCGTTCTGTACGGATTAGAGCGAAGAGGTCGTGGTTTGTAACCACGTTTCGAAAGGACCAGTCATGCTGCAAATAAAGCCTACGAGGACAGTTTACACAGTGTCTAACTTCTTGGATTGGCAGAAGCAAGGAACGTTGATCCTAAAGCCGGTTTTCCAGAGGCGCGAGGTTTGGTCACCTAAAGCAAAGTCACTCTTCATCGACACGGTTGTGAAAGGTCTTCCCATTCCGATTATCTTCCTTCGAAAGACGCAAGACTTAAAGCATCTCACCTCCACTCTCGAGGTAGTAGATGGTCAGCAAAGATTACGTACACTTTTCTCATTCATTGATCCAACAAGTCTCAAAGACTATGACGATGCTCGGGACTCCTTCGATCTCTTGAAGGTGCATAACCCGGATCCAGACGTAGCCAATCGCAGCTTTAAGGAATTGCCGGAGAATATTCAATCCAGCTTACTCGAGTACGAAATATCAACTCACGTCTTTCCACCAAATACCGATGACGAGGTGGTTCTTCGCATTTTTGCGCGGCTGAACTCGACTGGACTGGGCCTCAGCCGTCAAGAGTTAAGAAACGCGAAGTTTTTCGGTGCGTTCAAAACGTTCGTTTACGAGGTCGCCATTCGGAACCTGGCTTTATGGCGCAAGTGGAATGTCTTTAGCGAAGATGACTTCGCGCGAATGATTGAAGTCGAATCCGTTTCGGACTATTTAGCGGCGATGATGAACGGAATCAAGGGTAAGAGTCAGCCCAAGCTCGATAAGCTTTATGCACAACATGACGACAAGTTGAAAGGCGCCTCTGTCCTTGAAAGAAAGTTCGAGAAGGTCTTGGAGTCTATCGATGGGGCTTTCGGCGATTTGCTATCCGAGAGCCGAGTTCGTCGGCAAGCGCTCTTCTATTCGTTGTTTTCGGCTTGTTACGATCACATCTACGGACTCGCTTCAGATTACAAGAAGCGCCGCGCCGCCAAAGCCCTTCCATCGCAGGCGCGCTACCGATTCAAACAAATGAACGAACGTATCGCCACGGGGGACTTGCCCGAAAAGATTCAGGACGCAATGGAGAAGGCCACCGCGGATACGGGGAGACGCTTAACCAGACACAAATTCTTCATGGAGAGCCTTGGCCTTGAAAAAGCCAATTGACTGCGCGACACGGTATAAGAGCAGGTTAGATCACTTAAGATCTTGCTGCACCCGTGTAAACGAACTACACGGTCACGGATATTTGAGTGTGTCGGATTGCGATCTGCTCTATGAGTCGACCTTCTTAAATTCGATTGCTCTCTTCGAAGGCTTATTGGACGAGCTCTTAACGGAATTCATGTGTGGTAAACGCAGCCGAAAAAGGGGGCATTACGCTCTTATGAGTACCACATCCATGAAGAACTACCGCACAATAGTTCTTCAAGGGCGAAAGTATGTCGAGTGTTTGCCCTATAAAGACTTTCTCGATACGGTGAAGTTATACCTAAATGAAGGTAAGCCATTTACAGAAATTGATAATGCGGATCGTGGCATCCTCGCACAAGCGGTACTAGTTCGAAATGCTATAGCTCATAGAAGTGGTCATGCCCTTTCAAGGTTTCGGGATGACGTGGCCGGCGTGGCTGGCCTGCCTCCGCATAGACGCTTTCCCGGTCCCCTTCTCAGGAAGCAGTACCGAGCCTTTCCCACCCAGCAGTGGCACGAGTTGTACTTTGACACATTTGAGAAAGTGGCTTTCAGGTTAGCAAGAAACTGGTAGTACTGAGTTCTAGACAAGATATCGATCGATATCCAACGCGCCGTGGAAGACTCCGAGAATATCGATGTTGCCATCGGGTTTTATTAGATAGGTGATTCGATAGTGCGTGTAGAGAAGAATGCGGACGGCGCGAGAGGATTCAGGCTCGTATTTGTATCCGGCTTCGGGATGCAGTTTGAGTAACTGCGCTTCTTCATAAATACCGTTGACAGTTCGCGCGGCAGCATCGGGATTGTCCGCCGCAATGTAATCATGAATATCCTTGAGCCAGTTTTCGGCTTCCCGGGTCCAGTTTAATTCTGCCAAGTCTTTATCCGGCGATGCATTTCTTCGTTTGTAATTGTGCGACCCTCGTCTGAATTCTTCAGGCCACGCTGCACCATTAAGTCAAACGCCAGCTCGCGAATTATCTCGTCGTATGAGCTATCGTCGGGCTGCTTCTTAACCAACTCGGTGATGTGTTCCTTCGCGGTAGACATGTCTGGACCTCTGGTGGAGATTGTATCGCATCCGTCTCGGCAATTGAACGCCAGTGCTTCTTCAACCGCTCTTGCCAAGAATTCTCCGCAGTGCAACACTCAACCCAATGGCGAGACCCAATCTAAACATCAAGGAATTGACCAGCGATGAGCGCCTCGATTTGATTGAGGAACTTTGGGACAGCCTGGCCGCAACTCCCAGCGAGCTTGCCTTGACTGATGCGCAGCGTAAGGAGTTAGACCGTCGGCTGGAAGAGATGGATCGCGACGACAACCTTGGAATTCCCTGGGACGAGGTCGTCAGTGAAATCCGAAAACGGGCTCATTCGTCGCAACTATCGGAAACCTTCATTTGCGAAGACGTAGAATGGGGATTGAGCGGCGAATTGACACGCCCATTTTGGAGTGCGGCAACCTGTTGCCGCTTTCGAAAGCGCCGACTAGTCGGCGCAGTCCGAAACGTCGCCGCAGTTCTTAAGCAAACTAGAAGCGCTGACAAGTCAGCGCACTCCAAATTCCCTACCGCCAATCGCACCACTCCCGATCCGACAGGCTCCACCAATCCATGCCGATCGGTTGGCCGTCAGGTGGGTCATTGGCGCGGGTGAGGTTCATCTTTTTTGGATCTTCCTGAAAGCGTTTGATCTGGTTCGCGGCGTAGAGCAGGAACGCCTTTTGGTTTTCATCCTGCTGGAAGCGCAGCTGGCCGGCGAGCCAGTTCTTCAATTCTTCCAATTTCAGTTCAGCGACGGCACGTACCTGATTCGAAGCGCGTTCTCCGGAAGCGAGCGACATCAGATCCATCAACACAACCATGTTCACCGTGCGCTGAATCTCAGCGTGGTAACCGGTGCCTACCGGCGCTTTCCAGGTTGCGGCCAGAATCTTGTCCAACACTTCGCCAACGCCGGGATAGCGGGGATCGCGCGCGTGAAACTCAACGAGTCGCGCCGCGCGTTCCTGATTCAGCAGAAAGTCAGAGACGTGATTAGCGATCGCCTCGGCCGGCGCCAGCGCGTCAAAGCTCGGAGCTGTGCGAATGCGAAAGTCTTCGCGCGTGCGTGGATAACCCGGCGGCCGCGGCGGAATCAGACGCAACAGAGATTCAGGCAGCGCCAGCGCCTCAGGCTTGAGCGTACCGAGCACCGCGGCGAGCGCACGCCTTTGCTCTTCAGGCGAAATGATTTGCGGATTCGCGTCACCCTTGCCGCGCAAGCTGAAGGTATAGTCCTCGCCGCCGACCAGTTTCGCGGCGGCTTCGACCTGATACCGGTGATACATGTAAAGCGGCACCAGCACGTCTTCAAGCGTCGCCATCGGCGCGCCTTCGCGAATATTGTTTTCGCCAAACCGCCGCAGCGCCGCCGCCCGCACCTTCATGACATCGCCGAGCCCATCGACGACGTTCGCGCCGTTGTCCCAAAGATGCGCGACTGAACTGGAGGCGCTTGCGGGACGAGCGTCTTGATCCGTGAGATACATCAAGCCGCGTTTGAAAGCATCGCTCAGAATCTTATCGAGCGCAGTCTTCTCATCCGTGCCGGCGGGAAAATCCTGATAGCCAAAGGCGATCGTAACCTTGTCCCATTCGCCGATGCCGCGCGCATAAGCATCGGAAATATCAGGAATTCCGTCGGCGCCGAGCTTCACCAGGGGCGCCGGGTAATCCATCACCGAGGCGCGATTGGTAATACTCGCCGCAAAGTTGTGTTGCAGTCCGAGTGTGTGGCCGACTTCGTGGGCGGCCAGTTGCCGCAAACGCGCCAGCACAATCTGCTCCATAATCTTTGCCGTTTCCGATTTGCCTTTTTCATAAGGCGCCAGCAGACCTTCGGCAATCAGAAAATCCTGACGGTCGCGCAGCGAGCCGAGCGAAACGCGACCCTGAATGATTTCTCCAGTGCGCGGATCGCTGAGCGACGATCCATACGACCAGCCGCGCGTCGAGCGATGCACCCACTGGATCACGTTGTAACGCACGTCCATGGGGTCGGCGTCTTCCGGCATCAACTCCACGCGAAACGCGTTTCTGTATCCGGCGGCCTCGAACGCCTGGTTCCACCAACCTGCGCCTTCGATTAGCGCGGAGCGCACAGGTTCGGGCGCGCCGCGATCGACGTAATACACGATTGGTTTCACCGGGTCGCTCATCGCCGCGGACGGATCTTTCTTCTGCAAGCGATGGTGACTGATAAAGCGTTTGGTTATGGGCTCGCTGATCGGCGTCGCAAAGTCCATGAAGCTGATTCCGAAATAGCCGGCGCGGGGATCGTTGACGCGGGGCTTGAAACCCGGCGGAGGCAACTCGACGAACGAATGATGCTCACGCACGGTGATGGCTTGCGGCATTGGGGTTACTTGTCGCACCAACGGGCCAGGTTCTTCACCGGTGAACGTGATGGTAGTTTCGACTTCCGTGTTCTTCGGAAAATTCTTTGTGTTGGCGAGGTAGAAGGCGCAGCGCGTCGGATCCAGACGGAAGGTTCCCTGTTGCGAACGTTGCAGCGTGCCGGGAACCTGATGAACGTCACGCAGATAGAAACTCGTTGCGTCGACCAGCGCGCGACTGCCTTCTTCCGCCGCAACTTCGAAACCCCACAGCGTCGATTCGGCAAAGGCGTCTTTGACCGCTCGTCGCTCATCAGTGTTATCGCTGTTCGCGCGATAGCCCTGGTTCGATGCTATCAACAAAATACGGGGCCCGGTTCGCTCAAAGCGCACGATGTGGCTTTGTCCAAGCTGACCGCGATCCAAACCAATGTCATTCGAACCGATGCCGGCGGGAAGGGATTCAACATAGAGAAACTCAGAGTTCCACCTATCGATCTCGAGCCAAACTTTTCCGGCTTTGGCGTCCCAGTAAAAATTGAAGTAGCCGGAATACTTTTCCATTCCGGCGACCTTTTCGGCGATGTTGAGCGTTCTTGTATCGGAAGTTGATCGCGGTTGCGCAAGGAGGCTTGCGGAAAAGAGCAAGAGAACAGACAGTAAACAGGCAGCACGCTTCATGCTTTGGTTTCCTCCGGTTGGCTATTTGGGTTTACGTCAACTATTTATTGACCGCGACGCAGGGTTCTACTATCATTCGCCCACCTCGCAAGTCAAAGAGACAAGTTAACAAGCTGGTCCCAGAGCCTGCGACCATCGTCGCGTTTAGTGCTGGCTCCAACGATGAATTCAACCGGGTTGGAAAACTCTGATCTGAGGACTCAATGTGGAGAAGACTTCACCGTAATTGGTCGCCTGAAAACGATTACTTGCATCCACGAGTTACCAGCTAACGTAACCCGTAACCTTCACAAAGCGATCGTTAGAACGGAGTAATTACTATGCCAAAACGAGTCTTTATCATCTATGGCCGTGATATTGAGGCGCACCGTGAGTTGGTCAAATTCATAACATCGCTTGGATTGAAGGAACTTCCTTTTGAGAGTGTTGCGGATGAGCTCGGTCCCAATCCTTTCATTGCTGATATCGTCCGCAGCGGAATCAACAAGGCCGACGCAGTTATTGCGCTGTTCACACCAGATGAACACGCTTCTCTCTATTCGCCAGAGACCGGCGCAGCCCAGGGGAGTGATGAAGCCCGATGGCAAGCCCGCCCCAACGTCATCTTCGAAGCTGGGGTAGCGCTGGGCATCGCTGAAGAAAAGACAGTTCTAGTTACGCTCGGAGGTGATATACGCCTCTTCTCCGACCTTGCCGGAATGCATTTCATTGACTTGACCAGCGCTAAGGCTAAGGAGAGACTTAAGAATCGACTCGGTCGCATTCTTGGAAAACTCAGACCAAAACGAAATTGGATGAAGCCTTCAATCTCAGGTGACTTCAAGGCTTGCTTTCGAAGGCGTTGGGATTACCATGACGAGCTGGAAGAACTCGAAAAGGAATTAAGGGACACCGCGGTTTATGGGAAGAAGAAATCACTCTTCAATATCGTGGAAGCTATTGCACTCGCGAATCCCGGTGCAGACTGGGAGCATTGGACAAGTGAAAACTTTATGGATGAGGTCTTCAAAGGGTCAAGGTACAACGAAGACTCATCTGATTCTGCATACTACTATCTCATAATTACTGGGTTCATTACGTTCAAGGAAATTGAGCCCTGGTGGGCGCCGCGATGTCATGAAGGCTACGAAAACTGTGAAGAGTTCTTTGCTAACTCGGTCGAGTTCTCCAAATTAACGTCGCGCGGAGTTAGCCTGCTCTATAAGATTCAACGACTCGCCGGACGCTAGAAATCGTCCACGATCGCTTCCTGGTGCGCCTGCCCGCCGAAGGAAAGCCTTTGCGTCTCGAATATTCTGCCTGCCCACCGACCGGATCATCGTCAGGTCTATTGTCCGTCAGCGGCTGAGTCCTTCCTCCCCGCGTTTAAATTATCGAAATTCAGAATCGTGTTGAAGACCAGGAAGTAGCTGCCCGAAGTTTGTCCGCGCCAGAAGGGATTATTTGAAAAGAGCACGACGTGGCCGCGCTCGAGCGGCGAGTCGATCACGGCCGCGTGTTGCGCGATTTCGTCGCCACCATCAAGCAACCCGGAAACCAGAAGTTCGCGCGCGTCGCCATAGCGAAGAACCACGCGCGGCCGCTGATTGGGCGGAATCAAGCCGACCAGGTTGCGGCGCTGCTCATCGGTGATCGGCGGGGCCTCCCACGTTTCTCCTGTTGGCGGCGGCTCAGGAATTTCTGCCGGAGGCCGACCCTGCACCACGTCGGGATCGTCAACGGTACCGCGACCAGTTGCGCGTTGTTGAGTTCCTCCTCCTCCGCGCCGGCCACCGCCACCGCCGCCGGCGACATTGCTGATATTGAAGATTAACCCGTTGAAGCAATAAACCGAGAGCGTGTCGCCGTAGCCGTAAGCGATAGGGCTGGTTGAATCCACAAATCTGGTTTTCAAGACATCGCCAATCGCTCGCAGTCGTGTCGAGCGCTGAATCGAAACTCCGGGAGTGAAACCGGTCGAGACTGCAAAGTCGGACGAGTCATCAGAGCCGATGAACACGCCGCCGTTCTTTACAAAATTTTGCAGGTTCATCAGTCCCGTCCAACCAAGTCCTGGCCGCATGTCATCGGTCGAAGCAAAGCCGCCAAGATTTGGAGTCAGCTCAGTCTTCTTCCATGGCAGAGGATTGCCGTACATTGGCCGGCCAGAGATGACCGCGTTCGTATTCCCGCCGCCCGGCCCGAACACAATCACGTCGTACTTCTTATTCAAGTCAGGGTCTTTCGCTATGTCCTGCGTGCTGATGTAGTCATAGGGGATTTGCATCTGGTCGAACGCCAGCCGCCACCAGCCTTCGTCCTGCGTGCTTAACCATGTATGCATGATCGCGACGCGCGCGACTCTGATCGCGTGAGTCTTAACTGTTGGAGGTTCAGCAACCGCAAAGGCTTGCACGCCAAGTTCCGACGCCGCTTTGTTCACTTCATCTGCCGAGGCATTGCGAATGATGAAAGAGCCGCGATTGTATTTTTTGCCGGCGGCTTCGAAAGGTTCTTCGGCTGCGTCGAATGACGCTTTCTTCAGACGATAGCGCAGAGTGATCAGACTGTTGTCCGCATTATTGTTGACGACAAAGACTGAACCCTGGCCACTGACGCCGCCGGCTGAACGCACGTCGCCGTTAACCCGATCCGTGGCCGCGCTCAGGACACTTACATCCGTGACCCGGACAACCTGCACGTTGCTGACCTCGCCAAACGTCCAGCCGGTATCGTCATAAACATTCTGCTGCGGATCACGCGGGCTCCAGTACTGGTAATCGAGCAGCGCGTCGGCGATGCGACTGTAAGGTTGATCCATACGCACGATGTAGCTGCCGGCCGGGAAGGTGCGCATCTCAGTTTCGGAAGCCTTGGTCGGCGGTGAAGGTGACGCGGCTGCGGTTGCTGGTGAAGGTGACGCGGCTGCGGTTGCTGGTGAGGGTGACGCGGCTGCGGTTGCTGGTGAAGGTGACCCGCTGGCTGCCGGACGAGGCTCAGCGCCGCGCCGCGTGGACTTTTTCTTCATGGCGACCGTGAAGGGTGCGGTGGCGCGATGAATCTCGCAGCCCTGCGCCTGGAGCAGCCGCAGCAGGTTCGCCTGGTTGCCCGGCCGCGGATCGTCGCCGGGAAAAACATAAGCAGCTGGACCTTCATTCTTAGGCTTTTCAATCGACCGCTTGGCTTTCAAGTAAAAGTTTTTCAGGAAGAGCTTGCTCTCGTGATTGAAATAATCGAGCGAGATCAGCAGCGCTGTTTCTTCATAGTTATTGTTGTTGCGCTGTGACCATTTTGCGCGCGGGAGCGGTGGGTTCTGCTTGTACCAGGTGCGCGAGGTCTCGTTCTCCGAAAGCGTCCGCACCAGAGTGTCGGCGCCCGCGTTGCCGAAAGTTTCGTAAAGCCGGCTGATGCCGTTGTGTGTCGCCGCGATGAACATCAGGTAGCCCGGGGACCAGGTGTCGAAGGTGCCGTGCGCAAAGACGCCGGGCATGCCAAACTTGGTCATTTCGGAAACGTTCTTCCAGCCGATCATCTGCCATTCATCGGTCAGGATCGGATCGACCCAGGCGTTATAGGGCCCATCACCGACGGTGTTGTCGTAAAGGTAGGGAACCGACTCATGCAGATCGTGCAGCACCTGCGCCTTCCACCCGACGAAAGTATTTAAGACATTGCGCGTGAGCTTGAGCGACATCCCCATCGCGTCGCGATTGTTGTCGTGCGCAACATAGTGGCCCCAGTACACCAGCGACGGCCAATTGTCTTTCGGATGCGCCAGGTGCCAGTTGTAAACGTCAACCATGCGATTGCGTCCGTCGACTTCGACCACGGGAGTGATCAGCGTGACCATGCCATCGCGAATTGATTTGATATAAGGACTCTCGTCGACCGCGAGCCGATAAGCCAGTTCCATCAGAGCAGTCGGCGCGCCGGTTTCGGGCGAATGAATCGTGCCCGTGATGTAGTAGATTGGAAACGACTGATCAACCAGGCGATCTGCTTCTGCTTCATCGAAGTTGATCGTGCGCGGGTCGGCGAGTTTCGTGAGCCGCGCGCGATTTTCATCCAACTTTGCCAGCAGTGATTCCGAAGCGATGGCCACGGCAATCATTTCCCGTCCTTCTTCGGTCGTACCGATGGAAAAGACCTTCACCCGCGGGCTCGCCTTCTCGAGCAGCCGCATGTAGCGATAGACCTCTTCAGCATACGGCAGCTTGCCCGGCGCGCCGGCTACATCGCCCAGCACCGCCTTTGGTGTCGGCACGTTGGGCGAGGCCGGCAAATAATCAGTCAACGGCGAATTGAAGAAAGGTTCGGTGGTGTACTCGCGAATCTTCTTTGAGTATTCCTCGTCGATGGGTTGGTTGGGAGCTCGCCCTGGCCGGCTCTGCGCATGAGCGGCGAAGGTAGCGGCGCTAACAAACAGGGCGCTCGCGACGAGCAAGCGCGCCAATCTTCTTAGAGTCATTTTGGGTTCCTCGCAACTGGCGGCATGAAGCCCTTGCCGAACTGATAGAAGAGAAGAAGATGCTTTTAAGCTAATCGGGGGAGCAAGTCAATGGTTGTTTGATGTTGCCTCAGTTCCTTTCATGCCCAGAAGCACCAGGACTGCCAGGGTTACGGACAATATGGCCCCGTAGATTAGAAGTTCCGGTTGATGAGAAGACAAAGCCCACAAGACCTGTATTGCAGACCAAAGGCTATGTTCCATGTCCTACGCCAGCCAGTACAAAGCCGGCTCAGGTGAGCAAGAGTCCGAGAAAGAATCCTATTGAAAAGCGAGTCCAGCCGCGCATGAATCAAATTCAGAATCAGGAGCCTGAGACCCCGTTTCTGCTTTCAACGACCTCGAACGGAAAATACTCTACTACAACGGCGTCCGTTGTATCCTCCCTGCCGATGGAACTAGAATTGGTGTTTGCAATCGATTTGTTCGCTCGATCAAATGTCAGATCACCAAGACAGTGTAATGCCTGCGAGCGCTCAAGCTCCCGAAGAGACGACGGACCTAAGCATCAAACCCGTCAGTAAAGTCGCCGGCGGAATTCCCGCAGTGCTCAGCGCGGCGAAATACACCTTCGGAGAAATGGGAGTGGTGCGCGGGACCCGCACGCTCCTGCAATTGAATCAGAAGCAGGGCATTGATTGTCCCGGTTGCGCCTGGCCCGAACCTGACGGCGAGCGCTCGCATTTCGAGTTTTGCGAAGAAGGCGCCAAGCATGTCGCGGATGAAGCCACCACGAAACGCGTCCCGCCGGAATTCTTCAGGCAGTGGAGTGTGACCGATCTCTCACAGCAATCGGATCACTGGCTTAACCAGCAGGGGCGCATCACGCATCCGATGTGGTTGCGGGCAGGCGCGGATCACTACGAGGCTATTAACTGGCCGGACGCCTTCGCATTGATCGCCAACGAATTGAAATCTTTGGCCTCGCCGGACGAAGCGATCTTTTACACCTCGGGCCGGACCAGCAACGAAGCCGCCTTCCTTTATCAACTCTTCGTTCGCCTGTTCGGCACGAACAATCTGCCCGATTGCTCAAACATGTGCCATGAGTCCAGCGGCACCGGAATGAAGGAGGTGCTTGGGGTCGGAAAAGGCTCTGTCATACTGGAAGACTTTGACTTGGCCGACGCCATCTTCGTCATTGGTCAGAATCCCGGCACAAACCATCCGCGCATGTTGAGTTCGCTGCTACAGGCAAAGCGGCGCGGCTGCAAGATCGTTCACATTAACCCGCTGCCAGAGACGGGATTGGCGCGCTTCAAACATCCGCGGGAAGTCTGGACCTGGCTGGGCAAAGGCACGATGCTGGCTGATCTTTTCCTTCAGGTGCGGATCAACGGCGACGTGGCTTTGCTGAAAGGGATCATGAAGGAAGTGTTCGATGCCGAAGAACGACGGCCGGGCCAGGTCCTCGATCAAGAGTTCATCAATAGTCACACCTCCGGGTTCGAAGAATTCAGAGCAGCCGTTAACAAAGCTCACTGGGGCGACATTCTCGACCAATCCGGAGTCACGAAGGTCAAAATCGAAGATGCAGCAAAAATCTTCATCGAATCTGAACGCGTGATCTCTTGCTGGGCCATGGGCCTGACGCAGCACAAGAACGCCGTGGCGAACATTCAGGAGATCGTGAACCTGATGCTGCTGCGTGGGCAGATGGGAAAACCGGGCGCAGGTTTGTGCCCGGTGCGTGGTCACAGCAATGTCCAGGGCGATCGGACGATGGGAATTTGGGAGCAGCCGAGCCAGGACTTTCTTGACAGGTTGGGTCACGAATTTGACTTTGATGCTCCGCGCCGGCGCGGACTCGATACGGTGCACGCGATTTCTGCGATGCATGATGGCAAAGCGAAAGTGTTCTTTGCCCTGGGCGGAAATTTTCTTTCGGCTACACCCGACACGGAATACACCGCCGACGCCTTGCGTCGTTGCAGCCTGACCGCGCACGTTTCGACGAAATTGAATCGGGCGCATTTGATTACGGGCAGGCAGGCGCTGATTTTGCCATGCCTCGGCCGCACCGAAGTTGACGAACAGGGCAGTGGTCCGCAGTTCATTACCACAGAAAACTCAATGGCGGTGGTCGAAGGCTGGCAGGGACGTTTGCCGCCGGCGTCGGAACATCTGTTGAGCGAGCCGGCGATCGTCGTCGGACTTGCGAAAGCTGTTCTGGGCACTCGATCGAGTGTTGACTGGGATGGACTGCTGGCGAACTACGATCGCATTCGTGTTCATATTGAGCACGTCGTGCCCGGCTTTGAAGACTACAACCAGCGCGCGCGACAGCCCGGCGGTTTCTATCTGCCTAATCCTATTCGTAAGCTCGAGTTCAAAACCGATGACGGTCGCGCGCACTTCACAGTGCATGACTTGCCTCGGCATGATCTAAAGCCGGGCCAGTTTCTGATGATGACCATGCGCAGTCACGATCAGTTCAATACGACGATTTACGGGCTGGACGATCGTCATCGTGGGATTCAAAACGGACGCCGCGTGGTTTTCCTGAACGCCGACGATATTCGTTACGACGGACTGAAGGATGGTCAGGTAGTGGATCTGATCAGCCACTTTGAGGGCGAGGAACGCATCGCGCGCCGTTTCCGAATCGTGGCCTACAGCATTCCGCGTCGTTGTGCGGCGACTTATTTTCCGGAAACCAACGTGCTCGTGCCGGTGCGCAGCGTTGCCGACAAGAGCAACACGCCGGCGTCGAAGTCAGTGGTGATTAGTATCCGGCCGTCGGCGATCACCTGAACGTTCTAACCACAAAGGCACAAAGCCTCAAAGAGCTTTGTGATCTTTGTGTCTTTGTGGTGAAGATCTTATGAGCCATTTTGAATTAGAAGAACCACGGGAGATTTCGAAAAGCGCGCGCTACGACCAGCTCGCGTCGCAGCTTTCCAGTCTGCTCGCCGGCGAGCGCGATCTAATCGCCAACGCGGCGAATTTCTCGTCGCTCGTCTATCATTCGCTGCCGGATTTGAACT
This sequence comes from Pyrinomonadaceae bacterium, assembly GCA_041497335.1. Lineage (GTDB taxonomy): Bacteria > Acidobacteriota > Blastocatellia > Pyrinomonadales > Pyrinomonadaceae > UBA11740. The sequence continues at coordinate 114,741 of JBGQGG010000006.1, forward strand.
GGGCCGGCTTCTACTTTGAGAAAGCCGGCGAGCTCGTGCTGGGGCCTTTCCAGGGCCAGCCGGCGTGTATGCGCATTTCGCTTGGCCAGGGAGTGTGTGGGACCGCCGCGGCAAAGTGCGCCACGACCATTGTGCCGAACGTGCATGAGTTTCCCGGGCACATCACCTGTGACAGCGCTTCGAATTCGGAAATCGTGGTACCGTTGATGAAAGGTAAACGATTCCTTGGAGTGCTCGATCTCGATAGTCCTAAACTTTCGAGATTTGATGAAGAGGATGCTGCCGGGCTGGAAATGCTGGTGAAGATCTTGCTCTCGTCAACCATTAGAGATGACAAATAAGGCGCCAACGATTGTGGCGGTCAGCGGATTGTCGTCCAACACCGGCAAGACGACGCTGGTGTGCGAACTGCTGCAACGGCTGCCGGGCTGGGAGGCTATCAAGTTGACGCGCGGACACTATCGTTCATGCGGCAGGGACCCGAACGGTTGCTGCGTGAGTGATTTGATCCGTGACGAGCCGCTGATTCGTTCGGCACGGGAAGAGAATTACGAGAGGGGAAAAGACACCGGCCGTTTCTGGGATGCCGGCGCGTCAGCCGTGCATTGGGTCATAGCGAACGACGAACAAGTGGAAGATGGAATTGTACAGGCGCTCGCGCGAGTAAGATCGGCGGGCGTGTTGGTCGAAGGCAACAGCTTTCTGGATTACGTGACGGCGGATTTCGCGATCACATGCGCGCGCGCCGGAGCGAACAAGCTGAAAACGTCGGCCCGGCGAACCCTGGCGAAAGCCGATGCGCTCTATCTTTCGACGATTGATGACTGCGACGCTGGAACTGCTCGGACCCGATTTGATGAGTGGCGCGCCGGATTGACAATTGATATTAACCTGAACGGTTTGCCGCTTTTTACGCGGGAAGATATTCCGCGGCTCATCGAACTCATTCAGGAAAGACAGGAGATGCCGGGTTTGGAGTTCCGCCTTAAGGCGGCGCGTTGTTAATGGCGCGTGGTTAATCAAGTTTCCGCCTGAAGGGCGGTACTCCAAACGACTTTGCGGGCAAGGGATGCCTGCGCTCCAAATGATCACTATTCGCAAATCAGAAGATCGCGGGCACTTCGATTTTGGGTGGCTGGATACTTATCACACTTTTTCTTTCGACCAATATTACGATCCGGCGCACATGCACTTTCGCAGTCTGCGTGTCATCAACGAGGATCGCGTGCAACCGGGTCATGGATTTCCCACCCACTCGCATCGCGATATGGAAATCATTACTTACATTCTTTCGGGAGCGCTCGAACATCGTGACAGCATGGGCAACGGCTCGGTCATTCGACCCGGCGACGTGCAACGGATGAGTGCCGGTACCGGTGTGTCGCACAGCGAGTTTAACCCCTCAGACACTGAGACAGTTCATCTGTTGCAGATCTGGATCCTTCCGAGCGCTCATGATTTGCCGCCAGGCTATGAAGAGAAACACTTCAGCGAACAGCGTGGACGGCTGCGATTGATTGCCGCAAATAATGGCCGCGAAGACGCGGTAACGATTCATCAGGACGCGCAAGTTTATGCGACCGTCCTCGATGCCGGGCAGACCGTGGTTCATTCCCTTAACCAGAGTCGCTACGCATGGCTTCAGGTCGCCCGTGGGCGGGTCAGTCTGAATGAAGTGGAATTGAAGCAGGGAGACGGGGCCGCCGTGAGCGGTGAAAGCGAACTCAGGATCGCGGCGCACGACCAGGCGGAAGTGCTGCTTTTTGATCTTGCTTAGACTAATCTTTGGCGCGATTTACCGCGGCCACCGGCGTTTGAATGTCGCGAAGTTCGCCGACGATCTCTTTGATTCTGATCGCCAGCTTTTCTATAGTCTCGACGCGACGGCGCGGTTTCTCGCTCAGCTCTTCACGCAACATTAGTTGCGCCTGACCCAGTAAAGCAGCCAGTGGATTATTGATTTCGTGTCTGACGCGCGCGACCAGCGCCGCCGCTTCGGTCAGCTTCGTTTCGTAATCAGCGACCAGTGCGCGCAGACGTTCCAATTCGTTCGAGTCAGGGGGCGTTTGTGATTCGTTCATTGGATCCAGAGACTTTGGGCGGTAATCAAAATCGCGAACGTGAAGTAACGGCAGGATGTGAGAACTGCCGAGCGCCTATTGTGCTTTTATTGCAGCACCAAGCGCAAGAACTATTTTTAGCAAGACTTCGGATTCGGCATCGTAAGAAATTATGCGTACGATAAGGGCTGAAGATGCCGTAGCGACCCGCGGTTGACTTGATCCGCTGACTTACGTAAATTCGAATTCGCTGCTGGGAGGTCGTCCAATGGTAGGACTCCAGACTCTGGATCTGGCTATCGGGGTTCGAGTCCCTGCCTCCCAGCCAATCAAATCCAACCAGATACGGGCGAAGATGTAACTTGAAGCAATAAGTTGCCGCCGCGGCAACTTATTGCTTCCACTAGCTCTAGTCTCACTGTCGCCGCCAACCGCGCCGTTCATTTGGCCCAACCGACGCCCGCCAATCTCCCTAGTCTCGTCCCCTAACTTTCTCCTTCAAACTCCAAGTCGCCTTTACCACCGGCTTAGTTCAACACAGAATTGTGTGGGAGCTTCGCGCCACACCAGTTCTTAATACGTTGTGCGCGGCACACATTGAAACCACACCCTTAGCGAATATTTTGGCTTTATGGAATCTCTCAACCGCAGAGGGCACATCGCTTCAATTCGAGAAAGCAGGCATCTCTATCTAATGCTATTGCAGTAACGACGCTGCCATCTGCGGAAGGTGTACAGAAGGTCAGAAGTCGGTCACTTGCTTGTCACGGATGACTACTGGTTTGAACACCCCATTAATCTTTAGGTTATAGGCGCCAACCGGCAACGCGATCTTTCCTGGGGTTAAGAAATACAATTCTCTTGCCTTCGTCTGATCGTAGATGTCTGCTGCCACCGAGAGGTTCAGCACGCCGATCTTGATGCTGGTATCCATGCCCTGCTGAATAGGCACTGCTCTCAGAAGCGCGCCATTGACCGTGATGTCATACGCGCCCGGCGGCAGCGGAACTTCACTACCGACGAATACGAACTTATCGCCTGGGGCTATCGTCACCGCGCCAAGGGCATCTTTGTCTGTGAAGCTGAAGACGAGTTGACCCGTTTGACCCTTGAGTTGCGGGTTCGGTTTGAGTTCGTAGCTGCTTCCGCTCTGAGCCGCCACTGTTTCCGCAGCGCCGCCACTGGCGATGAAGTTAGCCGTCTGGTTTTGGCTAAGCGGGTTGAAGATGCGGAGTGGCGGGTTGAAGTTAGAGTCAGACCGCACGGGTCTCACCCTATAGGAAGAGCTGCCGTTCGCCACCAAATTATCAAACGAGTAGTTACCACTTGCATCGGTGCGCGTCTCGGTGTTCATACTGCCGCTCAACAGCACCCGCACATCGAACAGGCGCGTGCCGTCTTTTGATGTGATCTTACCGCTGATGCTCGCGCGCGAGTTCGTCTGTGTCGGTGTTCCGCTGGTTGAGCCTGATGCGCCCCCGGTCGGTGAAGCTGGAGTTGAGCCGGGTGTTGGCGAAGTACTTGGCGCAGGACCGCTCTGCGTTGAAGTTGAAGAATTTGCTGGCGGCTCGCACGAAACAAATTCGGATTCTATCGCAAAACAAGCATCACCAAAAAAATACGCAATATCACCACCCGCGCCAGCACCTCTCGGAGCGTACCCGGTCGTCTTGAGCCGAGTGCCATTTACAAAGGTGATTTGGTGTCCGTCACAATCTAGGACAATCGCTTGTCCAGAAGGAGAGTCCACCCAAATGTAATCCTGAGGGACGCCACCCGCTGAAGGATTCAAAGGGTCAGCGTCATCCGCGTTTGGTTTTCCGTCGCAATTTACATCAACTTGCGGGTCACACGGCTGTTTACTTTTGACCGCTTGAGCTAACTTGGCGCAACAGATCTCCGGGAGAGAAAAGCCATCCGAGGTAGGACAATGCTCCTTTCCCGAATTATCTGGGAGCGTTGTATATTTGGTCAGGGTGTATCCACAGAACATCAAGATATTTTTACAAATAACTGTGCCATTCGGACCTTGTTCTCCAGTGGAAAGTATCTGCGGTTTCACTTTACCTGATGGGCAGTCTTTAGTGTCGAACCACGGCGGGGGCGGCGTCTTCCAGCAAACCTTCCCAGTTCTCTTTGTCTGTTGTGGCCGAACTCCAGATCCGCACAGGGCCACGCAGCACAGTGCGATCAAGCCGAGTAAAATCTTTTTCGAGCGCATGGTCTAATCACCTCCATTAAAATGCTCACAAGCCCGCGCTAACGCTTGGGCTACTGCAAGGAGTTCTTGATCTTGATATCGGGCCCCCTGCGGCTGTCGCGCAGCTCGGGATATCATCGACGAGACCATTAATTAAGTCTTAGCCGCCTTTCCTTCAGTAGCCATTGTCGGACCAATGCGGTGCATCTGTTGCCAACTTCAACACACCATAGGTCGCACCCACGGCGTGCAAATCAGCGTTGCCGGCTCCGTTTCTTGGCGTGCTGGTAATTGTTACTTGCTTTCCAGTGCCGTCTGTAATCGTGAGGTCTCCTGTCCAGGTGATCGTCATATCGATTCCCTTGCTCAGGTTGTGGCGTGAGTACTTCACGTCATGCGCAGAGTTGAACCATTGATCATCCCAGGCAGCATCGTGCGCCATGTTATAACCAGGCTTTGGCCCAATCATTTGTTGCGCTGCCGCTCTTGATGCGTTAAGGTCAAAATCTCCATCTGCCTTGCGATGGACCCAGCAAATCTCCACGCCGGGATACCCGGGGACATTTCGCGGGTCAAGGTTGTTCTTGTTAACCTGCCAAGCGTAGTGCATCAAATAGGAACGTTGCTCGGGCCTGTATGTACTGCTGATTGAAGCTGTTGCTCCCGCTACTTGCAATGCCGCAATGAATTTGTTGACGTTAGATTGAAACGGCTCGGCGAGGTCGTCGGTGGAGGTGCTCTCCGGATATTGGTTTACCCAATCCAGGCCGCTGAAATAGCAGTGCCGGTAGAGTTTGAACTCGGGGTTGCTACTGAATTTATTATCCCGATGACAATTCACCCAGTGGCCATTTTTCTGTTGGGCGCCCCAGCCTTCGGCGAACCACGTGCCGTCAATAATCTCGTTTCTCATTACCGTGGTCTTGAACGTTGTCTCGAAAACAGGATCAAGCTTGCAGTCCTCGACCAGTACTTTTTTGCTACTCGGCGTGCACTGCATGATTTTGCCGGTTAGGCTTGCGCCTTGTAACTGTCCTTCGAAGAGGTGATCTCGCTGGCCGCCAGTCTCACACTCTGGGCTGTAATTGCCGGGCTCGTCCCTGTGAATGAAGGTGGCTTTGACATTCGTGCCGTTCTGAGTAATTAGCAGCCTGAGCCCGCGGTCAGGCGAGGACTCGATTTCCCACTCGCCGTTTAGATCAACCTTCTGGTTTTGCGGTGGTTGATTGTTTTGAGCTGAAGCAACATGGGCCGCAACAATGACTGCGGCAGCAAGTATAATGAGTTTGCTAAGCTTGTTCATTGGTATCCTCCTACGCTGGATTCAACTAAGGTTACAGTCAGGATGCGTTTCGCTGCGGACAGCAGGGATCAATGAAACGTCGCACAGCCACGATCCCTTGGATCAAGGCGTCTGACAAATGAAGCTACTCATTGGTACGGCAAGTATAACCTGCTCTGTATTAAGGTTCGCTCTGTCGCACTCCCGTCATCTTTCAAAGCGCTTACGGACTCTTCCGCTTGCTGCGGCTGGCGTCAAAAGGATAGTCGCGTACTTGTCATCAGGGACTCCATCACAGTCAAAGTCCGCTGACGGAGCGCAGGGTGCCCTCTTCAACGGCGCGCCGTGCGCGTTAACGTCCTCAATCCCCCAGGCAATCCTTAATCACATAAGTTTTGCGGCGTGGTCGCAGTATCACGCAGTCGTCGCTTTCAAAGACGCCTACTATCAGGCGGGTGGCGTTTTCCAGCAAGCCTTTCCCTCTCTCTTTTTCTCTTGTGCCTGAACTCCGAATCCGCACAGGACCACGAAGCACAGTGTGATCAAGCCAAGTGAAATTCTCTTCGAGTTCATATTACTAACCTCCGATTGAGAAATGAGAGGAGTATTTCCGCACGAACCTTCAGTTGTCTGAATCACAAATGCTTAACCTATCTTGCCCGGCGCTTTCGTATTCGGCTTGGCGCAGGTGATTTGGGTAGCCTGAATCCAGCCGGTGTTCTTTGAACCTTCTGGCCCTTCACCGTTTGTGACCCAGTACCAAGTGGGATTACCGTCAGCATCCAGTTTCGTGTAGGAGTTCTCGAAGATGAGTTGCGTTCCAGGCGGCGCGGTGTAGCGAACTCTCGAGTCGATCGAAGGTTCTTGGTAGATTTTCGCGGTCGTGGTTGTCTTGATAACACTCTGCGGAGCATAGACTGGTGGAGTTTCAGTTTTAGAGAGTCGGGTGAAACTGATGTTTTGAGTGCCCTTCGCAGGGTCCTCGAAAGACCCGGTCATAGAATTGGCATCTTGACTAACGGTCAGCGTCATCTCGCCCTGAACACGCTCGCTGTAAATGGTGTTGTTAGGACCGCGCACATCTTGGCAGATAAATACCGCGCCCGTAATCTCGGGGTGCGCGCCCAAGTTCTTCTTTGAGAGTTGCCCGTTGAAATCACCATCGAGCAGGACGGCTTGACCGTCATCCGAACTTTGCGCGCACTTGTAAGGAACAAGGTACTTGGCCCGCACTATGGCGAATTTATCCGGGATATCATTCTGACTCAGGATATCAGTCCCATCCTGCGTGATTTTCACTTTGAGATTGACGCTGTTATCCATCCACTCTCCGGTCAGATCAAGAGACCCTTCCGTTGGCTCCTTTCTTCGCCGACAATCTGTGCCCTGTTGTGCGAGAGTGCCGATTGTGCAGAGCGTGATGACGCAGAGTGCAATCACGGCAAGTAGAATTCTTTTTGAGTGCATGATTCAAACCTCCGATGCAAGGTACAGAATTCACGCTATAGTTCAAAAATGGTAGGAGGCGATTAAAGGAGGCGAAGGACGATACCCTACGGTATGACGGCAAGCCTTAAAAGTCTCGAACGTTTACAGCGTTTGCAGTATAACCCTATCTTCAAGTCAGAGCGAACCAGCCGCAACGCCTGACAGACCTCATATTAACTTTATGAGAGAGAGACTAGCGGTCGGGTAGCCGGGCGGGATTGCTCCGATCCGGCCCCCTAAGAACCGGACGTGACACACACGACTTATCAGATTCCGTCGCTGCCGTCTTTATGCGATGCAGACATTCTGGATTTCAAATTAGAGAACTACCTATTCCTTCGAACTTTCGGCAATACTTAACTTCGTTTTTACACTTCCGGCAATATAAGCTGTCAATCGTCGGGGAGATCAGAGAGTCGTAGCCGTGGAACTTCTCTAGGGGGCAACTTTGGCCCGGATTACTTTACTGGCAGATTTACAGCTTACGCTGGCAGGCATCTCGCCCGCAAACCCTCCGCCGGAGATCAACTCGAAGAGAAAGAGCAGACAAGACCGTACTGTAAAGACATTACATTAGAATGCTGGCAAACTATCTTTCCGGGAGGAAAACTAAACGGCGAACCAAACCGCACAGCCCAACAAAGAGGCGCTTGAGTCGAGAATCGACCGCGAGAAGAATCCTATCAAGCGGCTTTTGATGATTCTTGGGCCCGGCTTGATTACCGGAGCTTCGGACGACGACCCGTCGGGAATTGGGACCTATACCCAGGCGGGCGCCGCGTTTGGGTTTACCACGCTATGGACCGCGCCCGTCACCTTGCCGATGATGGCGGCGGTCCAATTCATCTGCGCCAAGATCGGAATGGTGAGCGGCATGGGCCTCGGCGGGGTGCTGCGAAAGTACTATCCGCGCTGGGTCGTTTACGGGGCCATCTCACTGCTCGTGATCGCCAACACAATTAATGCGGGCACCGACATCGGAGCGATTGCCGCAGCTATCAATTTGCTCCTGCCGATTCCCGCACTCGCCCTCGTCGTACCTATCGCCGTGGGAATTGTCGTTGTTCAGATCTTCGGCTCGTACGCGCTGATTTCGAAGATCTTCAAATGGCTGACGCTGACGCTCTTCGGTTATATCCTCGCGGCATTTCTAGCCAGGCCCCACTGGGGCGAAGTCCTGAAAGCAACCTTCATCCCCACGATTCATTTCGACCACCACTACCTGATGACCCTGGTCGCGATCCTGGGAACGACCATTTCGCCTTACCTGTTTTTCTGGCAGGCGAGCGAGGAAGTCGAAGAAGAATTGAATATGGGACGCGAGACTTTGGCAGAGCGCGAAGGCGCCACCGACAGAGAGATCAAGATTGCCGAGATCGACGTAGACGTCGGAATGGTCTTTGCCAGTATGGTCTTCTATTTTGTGATTTTGGCATCGGCGGCCACGCTGCATGCCGCGGGCAAAACAGATATTCAAACGGCCACTGAAGCGGCAGAAGCCTTACGCCCGTTATCAGGTCCCGGAGCTACCATTCTATTCGCGCTTGGATTGATCGGTTGCGGGTTTTTGGCAGTCCCGGTGCTGACCGGTTCAAGTGCCTATGCTATCGGCGAAGCTTTCGGATGGAAGATTGGCCTGAATGAAAAGCTTCACACCGCGCCCCGCTTTTACGGAGTCATCATTGCCTCGACATTGGTGGGGATGCTCATAAACTTTCTGAAAATCGCTCCGGTAACCGCGCTCTTCTGGACGGCGGTAATCAATGGTGTGCTGGCGCCGCCTTTGCTCGTCATGATCATGTTGGTATCCAACAACAAGAAAGTGATGGACAAGCGCGTCAACGGAAAACTCACCAACTTTATCGGATGGTCTACGGCGGCGATAATGTCCGCGGCCGCGCTGGGAATGTTTGTGACCTGGGGAAGGTGAGCATCCGTGAGTCCCGTCGGGACGAAATGTTTATAGCTCCTCGGTGACAACATATTTCGTAAGCTCCGTAGGAGCGGAATGTATTGCGTGGTCAACTAGTCCATCGTCTGAAAACATGTCGCTCCTACGGAACTGCTCATTGCCATGACTCGCGGTGCTATAAACATCACGCTCGTAACGGAGCTGAAGAACTGTCCCTCCTCCAGTCGATTAGACCAATAGCGGCATCTTAAAGTAGAGTCGAGCGGCCACGCTCAATTCAGAAAAGGGATCATCCGTTAATGGCCGAGAAGAAAAAGCGTCCTTCACTTTCAATTGTATGGCTCGACGCGAAGGAATTGATCTGGGCGCATCGCAGTCGGCTTGCGTTGGGGTTGGCGCTCATGGTCGTCAACCGGCTCGCCGGTTTTGTTTTGCCTTCCAGCACGAAGTACCTGGTTGATGAAGTCATCATCAAGCACCGGACTGATTTGCTTTTGACGCTGGCGCTTGCCGTGGGCGTTGCGACGTTGATTCAGGCAGTTAGTTCTTTCGGCCTCTCGCAGGTGCTTGGGGTTGCCGCGCAACGCGCCATCACCGAGATGCGCAAGAGTGTTCAGGAGCACGTCGCGCGTCTGCCGGTGAAATACTTTGATTCGACACAGACGGGCGTGCTCATCTCTCGCATCATGACCGACGCCGAGGGCATCAGAAACCTCGTCGGAACGGGACTGGTGCAACTGATCAGTAGCCTGACCACGGCGTCGATCGCGCTCGGTGTGTTGTTTTATCTGAACTGGCGGATGACTTCCATCACGCTCATTGCCCTCGCGATCTTTGGCGCGTGCATGTCACTGGCTTTCAACCGGCTCCGGCCACTCTTCCGCGAGCGCGGCAAGATCAATGCTGAAGTTACGGGGCGACTGGCGGAAACGTTGGGGGGCATCCGCATTGTCAAAGCTTATTCCGCGGAGAAACGCGAAGAGATCGTCTTTGCGCGGGGGGCGCACCGTCTGTTCCGCAACGTTGCCCGCTCGATGACCGGCGTCTCCAGCGTGACCGCCTTTTCCACTGTGATCATAGGCGGCATCAGCGTGATCCTGATTCTGGTCGGCGGGCATTCCATCCTCGCCGGACAAATGACACCAGGCCAGTTTTTTATGTACATCTCTTTCACGATGCTGGTCGTATTGCCGCTCGTCGAGATCGCGAATATCGGAACGCAGATCACCGAGGCCTTTGCCGGTCTTGATCGCATACGCGAGATTAAGCGCATGGCTACTGAAGACGCGGACGATGCCGATCGCGAACCGTTGGGACAAACCGAAGGTGAGATAAGTTTCGACGATGTCAGCTTTGAATATAACGAGAGCGTTCCCGTCTTAAAGCACGTCTCCTTCCAGGCGGCTGCCGGATCAACGACGGCGCTGGTCGGCTCGAGCGGTTCAGGAAAGAGCACTCTGATCAGTCTGGTGATGGCATTTAATCGTCCGTTGTCAGGCCGCGTGAATGTTGATGGGCGGGACCTTGCTTCCATCCGTTTGCGAGACTACCGGACCGAACTCGGGGTGGTGTTGCAGGACAACTTTCTGTTCGATGGAACTATCGCTGAGAACATTTCCTTCGCCCACCCACACGCCACGCGCGAGCAGATCATCGAAGCGAGTCGCATCGCACACTGTGAGGAATTCGTCAACGGTTTCGCCGACGGCTACGACACAATCGTTGGGGAACGGGGTGTGAAATTGTCAGGAGGCCAGCGTCAGCGCGTCGCTATTGCCCGCGCGATCCTGGCGGAGCCGAAGATTTTGATTTTGGACGAAGCCACCTCGAGTCTCGACAGCGAGAGCGAAGCCATGATCCAGGACGGCCTGCAGTCATTGCGTCGCGGCCGCACCACCTTCGTCATCGCGCATCGCCTTTCGACGATCCGCAGCGCGGATCAGATCCTGGTGCTGGAGCATGGCGAGATCGTGGAGCGAGGCACTCATGAAGAACTGCTCCTGGTGGATGGACGTTACAAGCAACTCTACGACAAGCAGTATAAGTTCGAGCTGAACCGATTCATTAATCCAGGCGAGGATTTCACGCCGGAGCCGCCGCAGGCCTTAGCGTCCTCGACGCCGATCGCTGACACGAACCTATAGAGAAGGACTGGTCCACAGATTACGCAGATTACGCAGAGACTAAAGCGAAAGCCAACGGCGCGCCTCCCTGATGGTTTTCTGGTCTTCAACTCCTGCCCGTCTGTGTAATCAGCGTAATCTGTGGATTAACCTAAATCCGAGAGGACACAAACATGGCAGACACCCCGCAAACCTTCGCCAACCACACTCGTTGGCATCCACCGTTCCACTTTTTCGTCCTGCCGGTGATGCTGATCAATTTCGTTTGGTCAATCGTCGAGTGCGTAAAGAACCCCGGACGAAATCAGGCATGGTGGATTGTGGTTTCGGCCGCCCTGGTGGGATTGACCTTCGTCGCCAGAATCAATGCGCTGAAGGTACAAGACCGAATCATCCGGCTGGAAGAAAAACTCCGCTACCAGCAACTCCTTCCCGCCGACCTGGCGCAGCAAGCCAGTTCACTCCGCGTCGGACAGATCATCGCGCTGCGTTTCGCTGCGGACGCAGAGCTCGAAGGGTTGGTGCGTGAAGTGTTGGGAGGACGGCTCAGCAAACCAGCTGAGATTAAGAAGGCAATCAGGAATTGGCGTAGTGATACGTTTCGAGTTTAATCGCTAAACGACCTCAGCAAAGCGTGGAGGCGGTGAATGAACAGCGAAAGCGCAACCCGGCGAATTCTTCTAATTAGTAACTCCACTCTCTACGGCAGCGGCTTTCTTGATCATGCCGATGGCGAGATCCGTGACTTCTTGAGAAATCTGCAACGCGTACTCTTTGTCCCCTTCGCCCTTCATGACCGCGACGCCTATGCGGCATTGGCGCGAGAGCGCTTTCAAAAAATGGGTTATGGGTTGGATTCGATTCACGTCGCCGCAGACCCGCGCCAGGCCGTCGACGCCGCCGAAGCCATTTTCATTGGCGGCGGAAATACTTTTCGGTTGCTAAAGGCGCTGTACGATTTTGATCTGCTCGGGGCGATCCGTCGCCGGGTTGATGCCGGAATGCCTTACATCGGATCGAGCGCCGGGACGCTTGTGGCTTGTCCCACAATCAAGACCACGAACGACATGCCGATCATTCAGCCGCCTTCTTTCGACGCGCTCGGCCTGGTTTCTTTTCAAATCAATGCGCACTTCCAGGACCCCGATCCCAACTCGACGCACATGGGTGAGACCAGAGAAGAGCGAATCGTTCAGTTCCACGAAGAGAACGACGCGCCGGTCGTAGGTCTGCGGGAAGGCGCCATCGTGCGCATTGAAAATGGGGTCACTGTCTTGAAGGGATCCTCCGGCGCGCGAATCTTTTTCAAAGGCCGCGATCCGATCGAAGTTAAGCCGGGAACGAGGCTCGATGATTTGGTATCGGCGAACGCTTCAGAGACTATTGAGTAAAGGGTCTGGCTGAACAAAGAAGATAGTTAGAGCATCAACTGGCCGCCATTGACTTCAATCGTCTCTCCGACGATAAAGCTCGCAGCTTCAGAAGCCAAAAACGCGATCACTGTCGCGCATTCCCTTGGCGTGCCGACGCGACCGAGCGGGGTCGCAGCCGCGAAACCGCGCATCATCTCCGGCGTCGAGAAAACTTCATGGAAGAGCGTATCGATCACCCCGGGTGAAATCGCATTGACGCGGACGCCGTAGGGCGCGAGTTCCTTCGCCAAAGCCTTCGTCAGCGAAATGAGCCCACCCTTTGCCGTGGAATAGGCGCCAGCGCCAGGGCCGCCTCCGGTCCTCCCGGCGATAGAAACGACATTGACGATCGCGCCGCTTTTCCGCTCGATCATTGAAGGCGCCACCGCTTGCGAGCAAAGCATCGCGCTCTTCAAATTGAGATCCATTACTTCGTCCCAACGTTCGACAGTCATTTCGGCGATTCGTTGTCGTTCGATTAGCGAGCCTGCGTTGTTAACCAGGATATCGATTGGCCCCAGCTCTTCGGTGGCTCGCGTCACCAGCGATTGAATTTGATCTGGTTTTCGTACATCCGCGCGAATCGCAATCGCTCTGCCACCGGCGTTAGCGATCTGCTCGCGTACCTGCTCGGCGCCGGCTTCGTTGTGGTAACAGCCAATGGCCACAAGCGCGCCGAGATGGGCGAACAACTCAGCTGTGGCCGCGCCGATGCCGGATGACGCGCCGGTGATCAAAGCGACTTTGTTCGTGAGATCGAGAAGGTTTTGCATCGACAAAGTAATAGGTTCAAGGTACTGGGTCGGTTTGCGTTCAGAGTTCAACCTTCAGGTTGCTCATTGCCATGAAGTCAGTACCACCTGCGTGAGCGGGTGGGCCAGACACGCACCTCGTTAGGTTTGAGTCCTCGATCCACCCGCTCACGCAGGTGGTACTGACTTCATGAACTGGCGCAAGCTAAAGCCTGAACTCTAACTGACCCGCTGCCCTGCTTCACGGCTGCTTGTACATTGCTCCGCTCTTCATCACCAAACGCACGCGACGTAAGGCCGAGACGTCGCGCGTGGGATCGCCTTCGACCGCAATCAGGTCGGCGAACAGTCCCGGCTGGACGCGACCAATCTTGTCTTGCATGTGCAGCACGCGCGCGTTGACTGACGTTGCGGAACGCAGCGCATCGATGATCGGCATTCCCCAGGCCACCATCGCTTCGATCTCGCGCGCGTTGTCGCCGTGCGCAAAGACACCGACGTCGCTGCCGCTGGCGATTGTGACTCCCACCTCGAGTGCCTGCTTGAAAACGATTTTCTTCTTGTCGATATTAGGACCGCTGGCGACTGAGAGTGTGGGACAAAGCGCCGTGCCGCGCTCTTTCATCAACCGAAAGATTTCTACGTTGCCACCGTCGCCGTGCTCGATGGTCTCGACGCCGGCGAGTATCGCGCGGCGCATTCCTTCGGTCGAAGTCGCGTGCGCTGATACCGGAATGCCGGCGCTCTTCGCAACCTCGACCGCCAGCTTTAATTCATCCAGCGTAAAGGTTGCATGCGCCAGGCCGCCCGCGCCCCAGCGATAGTCGGCGTAAACCTTTACCCAGTCCGCGCCTTTGCCGATCTGTTCGCGCACTACCCGCGTTAGACTATCAACGCCGTCCGCTTCCTCCGCTCCCTGCGGAACATTCCATTCGGGCGCGTAACCCTTTGGGCCATAACTTCCGGTCGCTACGATGGCGCGCGTCGCGACAACCATTCGTGGCCCGGGTATGATTCCCTGCTGCACCGCTTGTTTCAGTCCGACATCGGCATATCCCGCGCCTTCAGTTCCAAGATCGCGAATCGTCGTGAAGCCGGCCAGCAGAGTACTGCGCAGATGATTCGTCGCGCGCGCCACGCGCAGGCTCAACGCTTCACGCGCGACCTGATCGTTCCAGACGGTTTCGCTGTATGGATGCAACAGCACGTGCGAGTGCGCTTCGATTAACCCGGGCATCAAAGTCATCCCTGGCAAATCGATCACCTTCGCATCTACCGGCGCTTTGATTTCACTTGCGGGACCAGCAGCTTCGATCTTCTCGCCGCGTACTAACACTACCCAGCCATCGTGCAGTTGCGCCGCCTCGCCATCAAAGACGTGCGTCGGCTTGAGCAGATAGACAACGTCGGGTGGCCTGGGCGCGGGTGATTGTGTCTGAGCCGATGGGGTCATTTGAGTTAACGGATAGGCGATGATGAAGCACAGGAAGAAGAGAAGTGCGACGCGCATTTCATGATCCTTTCTCGGAACAAGCGAAAATTGATTGCGAATCAATAGGCGCGACGCCTATTCAGTTCGGCCAGCCTTGGCCGAAAGACGCGCTTCAGCTTCAATAATCGATCTATTACCCATGAGCGAATCTGAGCTAGTTGCTCCTCGGAGTCGGTAATGCTGCCCTCGTGGTACAGCGTGATCCGAGACGCAATCACGTCAACGGGCGAGTACCATTCTAGAGGTTCGCCTAGCTCCACCTCAATCGCTTCACGTTGAGCCAACAACGCGTTGAAGGCGTCCTTGTTGTTCACAATGTAAAGCTCAGCACGGACGCGATCACCACGAGCAAAATCCGTGTTATAGCTAATGCCGCTAGCTCCCGACGGAAAACCACACCAGCTGCGCCCCGGGGGCGATGCCCTTACGCCCTGCTCAAGCAAATCAGCAACCACGGTATTGAAATACTCTCGATACAACTCGTTGCGCGGTGAAGAACGGCGCTTCGCGCGCTGAACGCCCACCACAGGGCCAGAATCGCGTAGCTGGTGACTCGTCTTTACGGCATCTGGACGTTCGACTTTGACATACCACTCCACGACGGGCATCAACTGTCCTAACGACTGCCGCACGTCGTCCATTGACACTCCTTCGCCGAATGTATGTGTTCCAACGTTACCAAGGTCGCGAATCGCGTTGGCGTACGCTGATACCCTTCTCGGTAGGTGTCCATCCTTAGAAAGATGCTGTAGCAAGTTCTCAAGCGGCTGAGTGCCCGGCTTTTCATTGCACCGCCGAACGTAGACATCACGGACAATGTACTCTAGAGGACCTTACGAGTGCGGGTCAGAGCCATCTCTGGATCATGGTCGGCGATCCGGATGGCCTTGCGCACTCCGTTCTGGAGTTCGACGAACTCGTCAGACAATTGATCTAGTAGCCGAAGTAATGGTTGGAACTCTCGGTCCATAGCATCGTTCATTGTCTCAAAAGAGCCGTGAGTATAGCAGCGAAAGCTTAACTCTCGCGAGCGTTCTTGTTATGGATTTCGGGAGCGGAGAGGATTGAGTTTGACCAAAGGCACCGCACGGCGGCCTTCAGCCAATCGACACAATATACTCGGTGGGCATCGATCGGCGCTCGCGGGCATGTTTGGCCGGTTCAATCATTTCACGCACGGTAACGATCAGTTCATTGACTGTCTCGGGCGTGAAAGAGGCTTCACCATCTTGCGGACAAACCCAGGCGTAGATGTTCGGTACTCGAATCGAAACACCGTCCTCACCGTATTCGAACGTGGCCGCGCGCCACTCTTTCGAAACGCGATGCTCACCACAAACTGGAACTGACTGGCTCGGCATAAATCACTTCAAGAGTCATTCGATCTCTCGCAACTCTCTTTGAATGTCTGGGTCGGCGGCCATCTGCGCCAGTTGATTGTCCGCGTCCTCTCCCTGGGTTAGAGTGTCCTTCCGAACGCGATGCACAAGACGCTCGATCAAGTGGAGTTGTTCAGGGATCGACAACTGGGTGAAACTGTCTTCGATTTGCCTCAAGAGCGGTTGATTCATCACGTCACTCCTTAATTCGAAGTCCTCCGGGTTCATGCGATGGTATTCCATTTCTACTCTCTCCCGCTCTGCTCGGGAGAGTCTTGCGAATCGTCTCGTCATTTCCATCCTAGGCCGCGCGCCACAACGGCCGAAGCTTCTTTTCGTGCATCGGGATGATAGTGATAATTCACCGCTTGAGTTGAGCGCGCAACTCGCTCATTACCTGCTCACCGGGAATCAATTGAACCTTGCCTTCCTTGATCTCCTTAATGCGCCGCTCGATTTCGATTCGCCAAGCTTCATCAATTTCCGCTTGGGATGCTTCCAGGCTCGCCACCAAATCGTCCGCCAACAGTGCTCGATCTTCAGGTGGCAGAGTTAAGGCAGCACTTGCAACTTCTTCATAAACGTTGTTCATATCGCTTTCCTCAAAGGATTAATCGCCGGGATCACAGCGCGAAGTGTCAGCTTCTATAGTTGCGATGCCCCAACCGCCTCGCGAGCTTTCGCATCCTCATCGGCTGCGGCCTCTGCAGCAGCCTCCGCCGCTGCCTTTGCTTCCGCTTCCAGCGCCGCTTGCGCCGCTGCCAAACGAGCGACCGGAACCCGGTACGGCGAGCAACTGACGTAGTTCAATCCGATTTCGTTGCAGAAAGCGATCGAACTCGGGTCGCCGCCATGCTCGCCGCAGATGCCGACCTTGAGATCAGGCTTGACGCTGCGACCGCGTTCGGCGCCGATGCGCACCAACTCGCCCACGCCTTCGCGGTCGAGCACCTGGAAAGGATCGTCGGGAAAAATCTTACGATCGACGTAGGCCTGAAGGAACCGTCCTGAGTCGTCACGGCTCAAGCCAAAAGTGGTTTGCGTCAGATCGTTTGTGCCGAATGAGAAGAATGAGGCGTGCTGGGCGATCTTGTCCGCGGTCAAACATGCGCGCGGCAATTCGATCATCGTGCCTACTTCATATTCGAACTTCATCCCATGTTCGCCCATTACCTGACGCGCCACTTCGTGAATTAACTCGGACTGCTGGGCCAACTCTTCACTGACGGACACCAGTGGCACCATGATCTCCAGAGTGACTTGCTTCCGCTCGCCTTTAACCTGAATTGCTGCTTCGAAGATCGCGCGGCACTGCATACGGGTGACTTCGGGATACAACAGGCCCAGGCGGCAGCCGCGGAAGCCGAGCATTGGATTGGCCTCGCGTATTTTGTTTACGTGATGCAGCAACTGGCGTTTCTCGTCGATCTCATCCAGCAGGTGATCCATGTCGGCAAGTGTGCCCGCCTGTCGCAGGGCCATCTTCAACTCCGACAGTTCACCCAAAAGCTCGTCAACGTTCGGCAGGAACTCGTGCAGTGGCGGATCGAGCAATCGAATCGTCACCGGGAAGCCGGCCATCTCACGAAAGATGCCGACAAAATCTCCGCGCTGAAGGGGGAGCAGTTTATCCAGAGCTTTCTCCCTGGCACCGGTACCGTCGGCCAGAATCATCTCGCGCATGCACGCCAGCCGCTTGTCGCCGAAGAACATGTGTTCGGTGCGGCAGAGGCCGATGCCTTCAGCTCCCATCGATCGGGCCACGCGAGCGTCGTGCGGCGTGTCGGCATTCGCGCGTACTCTCAGGCGGCGGAATTCATCCGCCCATTTCATCAATTCGTAGAAATCGTTACCCAAAGTGGGCTGAATGGTCGGGACCTTGCCAAGAAAAACCCGGCCAGTCGATCCGTCAACCGTGATCCACTCGCCTTTGGTGATGACCTCGCCGTTCACGCTGAACTGTTGCTGGCTGTAATCTACTTCCAAAACCGAGGCGCCGCTGACGCAGGGCTTCCCCATGCCTCGGGCGACCACGGCGGCGTGACTGGTCATGCCGCCGCGCGCCGTAACGATCGCCTGGGCAGCGACCATGCCGTGAAAATCATCGGGACTGGTTTCCTGTCGCACCAGCACAACCTGCGCACCTTCTTTGGCCACCTCTTCCGCCTCGTCGGGACTGAATATGACTTTGCCTTGCGCAGCGCCGGGGCTTGCCGGCAGACCGGTGGCGAGCACGCGCGCATCCGTCTTTGGATCAACCGTCGGATGCAACAACTGATCGAGATGATCGGGAGTGACGCGCCGGATCGCGGCCGCGCGATCGATCAGTTTCTCGCTCGCCATGTCCACGGCGATGCGCACGGCGGCGGCGCCGGTGCGCTTGCCGGTGCGTGTCTGTAACATCCAGAGCTTGGACCGCTCGATGGTGAACTCACAGTCCTGCATGTCGCGGTAATGCTTTTCCAGCAACTGCGTGATTGCTGAGAACTGCTCATAGACTTTTGGCAGTTCTCTTTTGAGCTGGCTGATTGGGTTCGGTGTCCGCGTGCCGGCGACCACGTCTTCGCCTTGCGCGTTTAATAGGTATTCGCCGTAAAGCTCTTTCTTGCCGGTGGATGGGTTGCGCGTGAACGCGACTCCGGTGCCGCTGGTCGCGCCCATGTTGCCAAAGACCATCGCCTGCACATTGACCGCAGTGCCCAGGTCGTCGGGAATGCGATTGATGCGGCGATAATCAATTGCCCGGCGGCCCATCCACGAATTGAAAACCGCGCCGATGGTCACGCGAAGCTGTTCGTAGGGATCGTCGGGGATGGCGTGCTGCTCGGCGAGGATGATCTCTTTCTCAGCAGCGATGATTCCACGCAGTTCTTCGGCTTTGAGATCGGTGTCCTTACCGCCGGCAGTTTGGGCCTTGAAGCGATCCATCACGCGCTCGAACTTTTCATGCGTCACGCCGATCACGATCTCGCCAAAGAGCGAGGCAAAGCGCCGGTACGCATCGAGGGCGAAGCGCAGATCGCCTGTCTGCTCGGCCAGACCCTGGACCGTCTCTTCATTGAGGCCAAGGTTCAGGACGGTATCCATCATTCCCGGCATCGAAAAGGCCGCGCCGGATCGGACCGAAACCAGCAAAGGATTCTTAGCATCGCCGAATTTCTTGCCCACCTTCCTTTCGATCTCATGCAGCGCGTCGGTAACTTGCTCCCACATGCCTTCAGGAAATTGCTTGTGGTTCGCGTAATAGGCGTTGCACACTTCCGTGGTCACAATTAACCCCGGCGGCACCGGCAGACCGGCCTGGGTCATTTCACAAAGTCCGGCGCCTTTGCCTCCAAACAGCGACTTGTTATCGCCGCCGCCTTCTTCAAACAAATAGACCCACTTATGCGGCTGTTCCTCTGTGGTGGAGATCGCGTCGTTTGCTTTGGTCACGTCCAAGGTTGCTTCACTCACGTCTGTTGTTTACCTCGCCAGGGGATTATTGCGGGCCTAATCATACACCGAGAAGCGGCGAGGATGCAGTGCGACAGTAAGATTGGCAAACCAACGCTGGCCACCAGGTTAATTGCGCTACAATGTAACGCCAAGAAATCCGCGATTTAGTCATCCTAATGTTGGGAGTAACCCGTGAGTGTATTGGAAAAGTTAGCGACTGCGCTTAACCGCCGAGATGAGGTGCCCAATCAAGAGCTGGCGCGCCGGATAGTGAGCGAGCGCAATGCTGCCGCGGTGCAGGAGCTGATCGAAAACCTGGATCACAAAAACAAAGGGATACAGAGCGACTGCATCAAAGTGCTGTACGAAATAGGCGAATCCAATCCCACTTTGATTGCCAAATACTACAAAGAGTTCGGCAAGCTGCTGGAGAGTAAGAACAATCGTCTGGTGTGGGGTGCCATGACGGCGCTGGACACAATCGCCGTGAAACAACCAAAGGGTGTCTTCGGCATGTTGTCGAAGATCCTCGAGGTTGCCGATAGTAGCGGCTCAGTCATCGCTAGAGACCATGCGGTCGGAATACTGGTCAAGCTGGGAACGCTCAAGGCCAACAAACGCGTCTGCGTCCCGCTGTTGATCGAGCAGTTGATAAGTTGCCCAAACAATCAGTTCCCAATGTACGTCGAGATGTCCGTCCCGGTGATCGACGCTGACAACAGAAAAAGATTTCAGCAGGTGATCGAGAAGCGAGTCGACAAGCTCGACAAAGAGTCGCAAAGGAAACGCGTCGCGAAAGTCCTCAAGCGGCTAATGTAGGCGGGCTCTACCTGCTGCCGCGGTATTGGGCGAGCGTCTAAGCTCGTGGTAACTTAAGGACAGAGGTAACGTAATCATGGTGGCGGTGCTGAATTCGCTAATCGAGCTTGACGAGAAGGGCGTTCCCTGGATTAGCGGCGCGAATACTAAGGTCGTCGAAGTCGTACTCGACAAGATGGCTTATGGATGGAGCCCCGAGGAAATGCACCGCCAGCACCCACACCTCTCAATGGCTCAGATTCATGCCGCCCTCTCCTACTATTACGAACACCAGGCCGAAGTGGATGCCGACATCGAGCGTCGGGATCGATTTGTTGAAGAGATGAGGGCCCAGCAAAAGAATCCGCTGACGCGAGCAGAATTGGAAGCGCGGCTGCGCGATCGCGAGAAGCTACTCTCTTAAGGGCTCAAAACTCATTAACGCGGGGCGCTCGGGCCTTTCTGTCCCATAGCGGCCACTCCCCAGTCAATCACTTTTCGCTTTCTGATAATCTGTCTCACAAATGATCGAACTCTTCATGGACGTTCATGTGCACTCAGCAATCACAGATCAATTACGGGTGCGTGGCGTTGATGTTCTGACGGCGCAGGAAGACGGTTCGAGGAAGCTTTCAGATCCGCGTCTGCTCGACAGAGCATCCGAATTGGGGCGGATATTATTCACACAAGACGCGGACTTGCTAGTTGAGGCAGTCTTACGGCAGCGGTCTGGTCGCAGGTTTGTTGGCGTCATCTACGCCGCGCAAACGAGAGTGACGATTGGAGAGTGCGTCGATGACCTGGAACTTATCGCAAAGGCGGGAGATCCCGCGAAGTGGATCAATCGCGTTGAATATTTACCGCTGAGGTAAGCCCTTGCCGAAAAGCGTTTCGCGCTCTGCGCTCAAGGCGGGCAGGGATGCCCGCGCTCCTGACTCATCAATACTTCGGCACGCTGGGATCGACTTCATTCGACCAGGCGGTGATGCCGCCTGCCAAGTTGATCAGCTTGCCGGTGAAACCGGAACGCTGCAGGGCGTCGATCGCTTTGGCGCTGCGGCCGCCCATCTTGCAGTGCACGACGGTTTCGCGGTCCGAGTCGATCTCGTTCATGCGGGTGAGCACCTGGCCCAGGGGAATCAGCTTCGAATTGGGAATCTGGCCGATTTCGTATTCGTGCGGCTCGCGCACATCGATGATTTGAATGTCGTCGCCTCGGTCGAGCCGTTGCTTCAGTTCAGTCGCCGTGATTTCTTCCATAGTTGGTTGAGTCGCCTGTGGTTGTTGGGTAATTCCGCAAAACGCTTCGTAGTCGATTAACTCTTTAATCGTCGGATTGTTGCCGCAGACCGGGCAATCCGGATTCTTGCGCAGCTTCAATTCGCGAAAACGCATCCGCCACGCGTCGAACAAGAGCAGCCGGTTAACCATAATGTCCGGCGCGCCCAGGATGATCTTGATTGTCTCAGTCGCCTGGATCGTGCCGATGATTCCCGGCAGCACTCCGAGCACGCCGCCCTCTGCGCATGAAGGCACCAAACCCGGAGGCGGCGGTTCAGGATAGAGGCAACGATAGCACGGGCCGCGTTCGGCCCAAAAGACGCTGGCCTGTCCTTCGAAACGAAAGATGGAACCGTAAACGTTGGGCTTGCCGGTGAGCACGCACGCGTCGTTTACCAGGTAGCGCGTAGGGAAATTGTCCGTGCCATCGACAATCACATCGTAGTTGACGAAAAGACTCATCGCGTTGGCGCTGGTCAGTCTGGTTTCGTGCGTTTCGATCTCGACGTGCGGGTTGATGTCTTCGATCCGATCGCGGGCGGAGGCAATCTTCGGCCGGCCGACGTCCTTCGTGCCGTGAATGATCTGTCGCTGCAGGTTCGACGCATCAACTACATCAAAGTCTACGAGACCTAGTCGTCCCACGCCCGCAGCCGCCAGATACATTCCGAGCGGGGCGCCCAAACCCCCGGTCCCGATCATCAACACACTCGCCGCTTTCAATTTTCGCTGACCAGTCATGCCCACTTCCGGCATGATCAAGTGACGGCTGTAGCGCGCGACCTCTTCGTTCGAGAGCATCGGGAGGAGTCCGCTGGCGGGTGCATCCAAAACCGCTGCGCCGCCGGCGATCGAAGGCACGATCAGAATCGTGTCACCTTCCTTGACCGGCGTGTCGGGACCATTGCGGTGGCGAATGTCCTCGTCATTGACATACACGTTCACGAAATTGCGCAACGCGTTCTGATCGTTAAATAGATGCCGGCGAAGATCAGGGTGCGTGTCCGTTAAGTGATTCAGCGCCTCCCCTGCTGTGCGGGCTTCAACCGTGATCTCTGATTTTCCGGCTGCGAACTGTCGCAGGGGAGTAGGTATGGTGATTGTGACTGGCATTATGGTTCCTTTCCAAAACCTCTGATTCATTCCTCCCTCTGGGAGAGGGTTAGGGTGAGGGCTTAGCGGCGCGAGTCACAGATTCTTGTTTCTTTCTCTCGCCTTCGCGCGACTGAAAACAAAAGAAATGAGTTGCTTCAAGGTTCCTCAGCTACGCCCTCACCCTGGCCCTCTCCCAAAGGGAGGGAATGACGAACTAACGCTTGTCTGGCACTGCGCGGCTCGCTTCTCTAATCTCTTCCTCGTTGAACTGCGATCGATCATGCTCCATTTCCCATGAGCGCAGGTCAGCCGCCCGGCCCTTCTCAACTGCAACAACTATATATGAATAAGTTGGCCAGGCATGATCGAGATCGTATTTCGAAGGCACCGCGCGATCGTCGGGGTGCGAATGATAGAAACCCACGACGTCGAATCCTTTTTCCCGCGCGTATTTCTCACCGCGCATCAGCTCCTCAGGCCGGATCAAAAACCGGTTGCGTTTGGCTTCCTCTTCGCGCGCGTTTGAGATTGGATAAGTCTCAGCGACGATCTTGCGTTCAGCGATCTCGAATCGTCCCAGCATTAGTCCGCAACATTCAAACGGATAGTCGCGCTCGCCGTGTTGGCGCATGTCGGACAGGTGCTGTTCGATAATTTCGATCATGTGGGTGACCCCGTCGCTACCGCTCCGGGTTCTGTAACAGCCTCAAAGGCCTGCTCGATATCCGCGATGATGTCGTTGATATTCTCAATACCGACTGATATTCGTACCAATCCATCGGTGATTGCCAACTGTTGACGACGCGCCGGCGACAGATCTCGATGCGAAGCCGTCGCCGGATGCAGCACGCTGGTAAAAACATCCCCGAGACTGGTCGATCGCACGCAGAGCTTTAACGCGTCCATGAAACGAAACGTCGTGTCACGATTGTTGTCTTTCAATTCAATGGAAACCAGCGCGCCCAGATGGGGTTGACGCAGAATTCGCTTTACCACGTCTTGATACTCAGCCGCGGCGAATCCGGGGAAATACACGCGGCCGACGCGCGGATGTTTCTGGAGATGTACAGCCAACGCTGCCGCATTCTCGCAATGGCGATCCATTCGCACTGCCAGCGTCTTTAAGCCCCGCAGGATCTCGTGCGCTTCCCAGGGGCTTAGGACACCACCCACAAGTTTCATCACCCCAATCAAAGCCAGGCTGTCGGTTTCGTCGCGCGCGACCGCGATGCCGCCCATTGCGTCCGCGTGTCCACCCAGAAATTTCGTAGCGCTGTGCACAACGATATCCGCGCCGTGTTTCAGAGGCTGGCACAGATAAGGCGACGCAAAGGTGTTGTCAACGATCAGTCGGGCGCCGACCACGTGCGCAATCTCTGCACAGGCGTCGATATCACAAACCTTGAGCAAGGGATTCGAGATTGTTTCGGCGACGAGTACGCGAGGTTTAACTTCATTTGCTTTCGCCCGCAAGCCATCAAGGTCGCTGAAATCTGCCGTGATGGTTTTGATTCCAAAGGAACCGAAGATCGTTTGCAGCAGATTCGTGGTCGCGCCGTAGAGATCCTGCGACGCCAGGACGATCGCGCCCGGCGTCAACTCGCAGGCAAACAAAGCTGCATGCAGGGCCGCCATTCCGGACGAATAAGCACAGGCAGTCGCGCCGTCTTCAGCGGCGCGAATGGCCTTTTCAAGAACCGTGACTGTCGGGTTTCCGTAGCGAGTGTAGATATAGCCCGGCAAATCACCCGCGAAGACTCGATCGATTTCTTCCATCGAGGCGTAGGTGAAAGTCGCGCTCGCATAGATCGGGGTAGAGGTCGGCTGACCGGTAGGTGGTTCTGTTCCCTCGCCGGCGTGAACCAGTTCCGTCGCGAGATCCAACTTGTCCTTGTCGGCTGCCATAGTCGTTTGAGTGGCACAGACTTCAGTCTGTGATTTCGTTCGCAGCATCCACAGACTGAAGTCTGTGCCACTTACTCAGTCCAGAAGCGTTCGCTCAAGTATCTTTCGCCGCCATCGCACAGAATCGTTACCACCACCGAGTTCGCCGCCAGTTCGCCCGCCCGCGCCAGAGCGGCGACCACGTTCGCGCCGGAGCTCACGCCTACGAACAAGCCCTCTTCACGCGCCAGACGACGCGTCATCGCCTGCGCCTCTTCGGTTGCTACCTCGACGGTTTCATCCGCCAGGCCCGGATCAAAAATGCCCGGCATCCGGGAAGTTGGCAAGTGTTTGAGCCCTTCAAGTCCGTGTATCGGCGAATCCGGCTCCATTGAGATCGCGCAGAGCGTGGGCTTGAGTTCCTTTAACTTGCGGACTACGCCCGTGAACGTGCCGCAGGTTCCCAGGCCGGCTACAAAGTGAGTTATGCGTCCTTCAGTCTGCTCCCAGATTTCGCGCGCCGTGCCTTCGTAATGCGCGCGCCAGTTAGCGTCGTTATTATACTGATCCGCGTAGAAATATTTTGCTGGATCGCGCGCGGCGACTTCCCGGGCGATTGACTGTGCCCCGTCCGAGCCCTGTGTCCGATCCGTTTCAATAATATCCGCGCCGTAAAGTTGCAGGATGCGTTTGCGCTCGATGCTCGCATTTGCCGGCAAACAAATAGTCACCGGATATCCACGCGCTGCGCCAAGCATGGCATAGGCAATTCCCGTATTTCCACTGGTGGCGTCGAGAATTACTTTGCCCGGATAAAGATGGCCGCTGCGCTCGCCGTCAACGATTATTGACAGCGCCGCGCGGTCTTTGACCGAGCCTCCTGGATTCAAGTGCTCAGCCTTGACGAAGACTTCAACGCCCAATGGTAAGCCACGCGCAACGCGACGCAAACGCAACAGAGGCGTGTTGCCGATCTGTGATTCCAGATTGCGAGCGCGCCAGCGGCTCTGACGTTGAAAAGCGAATTGTACTTCTTCTTCGGTAATCATTGGTAAAAAATGAAACCGGCCGCGGTCTTTCGGAAGTCGCGGCCGGTCTCAAAAACTGTTCGTGTGTTGACTAAGCTACGAGTTCACACGCATGCAGGTTTCGCCCGGACGCTCCTCCCATAGGAGAAGCAAACGTACAGGCGCACCAGTAATAGTAATAATGAAGCTTACGTGTCATGTTCTAAAACTCGCACACAAACTATAGGCGCGGCTTGAAAAGACTGTCAAGTTTGCTTCTCGGGTCTGCGTTCAGAGTTCAACCTTTAAGTGGGCTGACTACCGACACAAGCTAAAGCTTGATGAACTCTAAACTGATCTAAAAAAAGACGCGCACCGGCCGTCAGTAACCGGTGCGCGCAAGCCGAAACTGACTTAAGCCAGGCTCAGAACTTGAACTTAAGAGCAAATTGCATCTGCCTTGAAGAGCCGGAATCACCGGTTGGGGAGCGTGTATTGGTGATCACACCGAACGTCGTGCTGCCGACCTGCGCCACGCGGCCTGGCTGACCGAAATTCGCATGGTTGAAGAGATCGAAGACTTCCCAGCGGAACTCGATGATCTTGTTCTCGCCAATCTTGGTCCGCTTGATGATTGAGAAGTCGGTGTTGTTGAACGACGGCCCAATTATAGTGTTGCGTCCGTAACTACCAAAGTGATAGATGGTCTTGCCGCTGACGAAGGCCACCGGCAAAATTGCGACGGCGCCGGCCGGGCATGAACCTCCGGGCCGAGGATCACAGGTCGAATTCGCGAACCACTGCACCCCATTGCCAGTCGTGGCAGCGGTGTTCAGGATGGTAATCTGACCACCGACGTCCGGCCGCAAAGTAGCGAGTCCGGTCAGCGAGTTGGCATTTGCTGCGGGGGCGCCTCCGGCAATTGCCCCGGCATTACCCGCCAGAAGGGTCACCGGATTCCCGCTCTGCGACTGGACGATAGCGGAAAGCTGCCAGCCATCGACAAGCTGGTTCTTGCGGAACGGCAGTTCATAGATCCCGCTAACCACAACCCTATGGCGCGCGTCAAAGTCCGAAAGCCCACGGTCGCCGCGGATGTTGTTGCTGTCCTGCAGCGTGACTCCCTGAGAGCTTTGCGAGCCGTAGTCAGTCGACTTCGAAAATGTGTACGAGGCGTTGAACTGAAAACCTTTCGACAGGCGCTTCGTGGCGGTTACCCAGAGCGCATTGTAGTTCGAAATGCCCGTGCCCTCGCGGCTCGTGATGTTCAGTAAGGGAACACCAGGAGAGATAGGGCTACTAAGCGAGAGGGCCGGGAATGGCCGTGTCGCGACCAGCGCTGCATTCAGAAATGTCTGGTTCAAATTTCGCGATTGCCGCAGGTGCGTCCCCTTTGAGCCAAAATATCCGACTGACACTGCCAGTCCAGACGCCACCTCGCGTTGCACGTTCAAGTTCCATGACTGCACGTACGCGGTGTCAAAGCCTGGATCCACGGAACTCGGCGAGACGGTAGTTCCCGGCGCCGCATGACCCGGATCCGTGGCGTCGAACAGGTGGGTCGTGGGAACAGTGTTCGGCAACGCGACCGCCGTTGCAAATGGCGGATTCGAGGCATTGCCGGTCACGAGATTGGTAACCGGTTGATCCGTGAGAATCGCATAGGCTCCGCGAATCGAAGTCTTGCCATTCTTGAATGGATCCCACGAGAAACCAACGCGTGGTTGGAAGTTCTTCCAGTTCGTTTTGTACACCGGCGCGACGCCGCTGTTCACGCGAACCAGCGAGTTGGTTTGAATCACATAATCGACGAAGCGGTTGTACCGCTCGGTCGGCGACATGAGCCAGTCATAACGCAGACCCAATTCCAGGGTCAGATTGGGTCGCATCTTGTAGTTGTCCTGAACGAACATACCCAGCGCTCCCTGAGAGATCGCGCTTGAAACATCGCCCAGCGTGGCAGTGAACCCGTTTGCGTTACCGGCCAGAAAAGTGGCAGTGCTGGCGAAGGTGAAGCTTCCGGTATCGCGGTTCGTATTGTTGTTGTAGAACCGCCGCCACTCGCCACCGAACTTGAACGAGTGATTGCCGCGCAGGTAGTTGAGAGTGTCAGAAACAACGAAATTCGTGTCCGAACGGCCCTGCGGAAAGCCGGCTGGACCACCGAAGTTAACACCGCCGCCGCCAACGGAAATCTGCGGCAACCCAATCGCATCTGTGACTCCATCTTTGATATTGAAATCGAGGGGGTTGAGTTTCGCATTCGGGCTGAACGTAATGTGAATGCGATTGAAGCCAAACCGAAGCTCGTTAACCAACTTTGAGCTGAAGGTGCGAGTTTCATTCAGCGTAAATATCTGGCGGCGGGATTGGCGTGTGTCGCCAAATCCAGGGATGTTGTTCCCTTGCAACGTGGGTTCGCCGCGCTGGTCACGCTGAAAAGCGTAGTAGCCATGCAGCCGATCCTTGCTGCTGAAGTTGTGGCTCACGTCTCCGGTCCACTGATCTATATTCACCGGCGCGGTGGCTGAACCGCTGGTTAGTCCACTAGCCGATCTCGGAATCAGTGGAAGCAGCTTCAATATGGCCGGGTCAGTAACTGCTGCCCGCTGTGCCTCAGTAGGGACAGTAACGATTGGCAAGGTGAGTCCCTGGCGTTGACGCAACCCTTCGTAGCTAAAGAAAAAGAAGGTTTTGTTTTTTCCTTTGTAGCCCAAGGCTGAGCCGCCTTCGCCAAAGCGAGGCAGGTTAATCGGGCCACCGATATTGAAGCCGAACTGGTTGCGATGAAACGGCGCTGGCTTCGTTGTACGCTCGAAGAAGTTGCGAGCATCCAGCGCGCTGTTGCGAAAGAACTCAAAACCCTCGCCATGATAGTCGTTCGTGCCCGAGCGCGTGGCGATATTCACGATCGCGCCCGAACTGCGACCGTATTCTGCGCTGAACGTGGAGTTGTCAATCTTGAACTCCTGCACTGTATTGATCGAAGGCTGGAAGGTAATCTGGTTCTGCACCTGATCGTTTAGGTTGATGCCGTTGATCATGAAGTTCACGGTGTCTTCGCGATTGCCAGCCGTATTTAACCCGAAAGATCCTTGGCCGCGAAGAGGAGCTGTAAGGAAGCCATTCTGCGGCGGCGTCACCGAGCCGGGTATCAGCAATCCGAGGTCGACGAAGTGCCGTCCGTTGAGCGGAATCTCCTGCACCGTTCGCTGATTAATAACCTGGCCCACCGAGGTTGTGGCGGTCTCGATCACCGAAGTATCAGCAGTGACGTTGACTTTCTGTTCCAGAGCGCCGATTTCGAGCTGAAAATTTTGAACCACAGTGCGCGCCACCTCGATGCCAAGGTCGCTGATCGTAGCGCTCTTGAATCCCTGCGCCTCAACCTCGACGGAATACAGCCCCACGGGCAGCGCAGCCATTTGATAGTTGCCGTCAGTGTCTGTTTGAGAGGAGCGCTCAATTCCGGTTGCTTGATTGCGCGCCGTAACTTTAGCTCCCGGCACCACGGAACCCTTCGGGTCCTTAATGGTGCCCTGTAGTGTTGCCGTAGATTGGCCCAGGGCGACCGTAGCGAAAGCCAGGAAGAGTACCGTCAGGAGCAGCACGCGAAACGAAGATTTGTGTGCACTTAACATAGAATCGAACCTCCTTGGTTGCTCAGCGATTGTCCAGGTCTCGAAGCTTCCGAAACGCTTTGTTGTGATCGAGTTCGGGGTAGACGTTTTCCTCTCATGCAACCAAGATGCCGCCGGGAGTTTTGCGATAAGCGTCAAATCTCTAATGAAACTGCATGTCGTTTTCAACTTACTCAATCTGGCGATCCAAATTTCTAAAGAAACTCCGAGATCCAAGATCGACTCCCTCGAAAGACACTGAGCGAAGCTTAGACGCGTTAGCGCGCTGATATATTCGGCGCAAGCATGCTGCTGCTGAGCCGGCCGCAACGCGGTCCAAATCGTTCGCCATACTCTGTGTTCGTCGAGCGTATAGGGCGCGTCCGGAATCGTCTCTCCCGGTTGATACGACAAAGCGAGCTGCGCAATCTGGTTCCGGCGCTTGCGATATTCCTGATCCCGAAAGCCGGGATGATCAGGATCGAGTTGTACGATGGTGTTTCGATCCGCCGTGAGTTCATCCGTGTCGACCGCGACCATGCGCATGTCGACGTGATCGGAAAGCAGCTCTTTTGTCTTGTCAGTGGTCATAGGTTCAACCTCGTCTTTTGGGAAGCTGGGTGCTTGCCCTGGTGTCCGACAAACTGAATTCAGTTTGTCGTCAACACTCAAATCATGCCTTACTGAAGATCAGCGACAAACTGAAGTTTGTCGGACAAAACTAAACCAGCCACCGATCCTTCGCCTGGAAGGACCGATGGCCGGTTACTGGAAACTTGTCCGCGAGTGCTAGTTGATCATCTCGCGACAGCCCATCGCCCGACCGTCCCTTCCAGCGGAGAGCGGACCGTAATAATAGTAATAGCGATAGCTGTGGCGCTGACTGATCATCTTTTCAAGACCTCGGGCACTCGCCCAAAGCGCCCCTAGCTAGATTAAGCGCCGCGGATGGGACAGTCAAGCAATTCGATTTGAGAGTTACGCGTCACTGTGGTTTGATTGCGTTAATGCCGATAGTCAAGAAACGCGATCATCAAACTGAGTTTCGTCTGTTGCTTGAATCAGCCGAGCCGGTGGAATTACCACCGGCCGAAGTTGACGACAGCGCGGTGCTGGTCCAATTCGATAAGCTCAAGCCATATATCCCTGAGTTACTCGATGCGTTGCGCGCCGGAACGATGGCCGAACCGGTGGCCGTGATGAACGACGGCTCAACCTTTGCGATTCATGGAGAGACCCGCACGTTCTGGGTCAAGCTTTGGCACGCGGCTGGTTCAGAGCTAACCAAGATCGAACGCGCCCAGGTAATTAGCTGCCTGCCCTCGACCCGGGGAACGAACGTAAGAATTGGTAATGAGTCGTAGACTCTTGCCGATCGACACTAGCAAGATTGGTTTAGAGGCGGGGCTAGTGCCCGCCTTTATGTTGATAGCGATGGACGTACCTGAGACAGTGTTGAAACTGGCTGAAGCTGCCCGCGATGCCGGCGGCCGGGCGCTGCTGGTGGGGGGTTGTGTGCGCGATGAACTCATGGGCAAGCAGCCGAAGGACTGGGACGTCGAGGTCTACGGTATCGAACCGGCCCGCCTCCGCGAACTGCTCGATATGTTGGGTACGATAAGTGTCGTCGGCGAAGCCTTCACGGTTTACAAACTCGGCGCCCACCTTGATGTTTCACTGCCGCGCCGTGAGCGCAAGACAGGTCGCGGGCATCGCGCTTTTTTTATCGAGGGCGATCCGGAGATGACAATCGCTGAAGCTGCTGCGAGAAGAGATTTCACCATCAACGCGATCCTGCAAGACCCGCTGACGGGCGAGATCATTGATCCGTTCAAAGGCCGCGAAGATATTCAGCATAAGGTTCTCCGCGCGGTTTCCCCGGACACATTTGGCGAAGATAGTTTGCGCGTGTTGCGTGCCGCACAGTTTGCCACGCGCTTTGAGTTTGATATCGCGCCCAGGACTGTGGAACTTTCACGGGCCATTGAACTAACCGATCTACCCGCGGAGCGTATTTGGGGAGAAATGGAAAAGCTCCTGCTGCGCGCTCAAAGCCCCGCGATTGGTTTGAGGTGGCTGCGCGATCTGGGCGCCATCGATCAGCTCTTTCCGGAAATCAAAGCGCTGATGGATGTGCCGCAGGATCCTGAATGGCACCCCGAAGGCGACGTGTTCGTGCATACGCAGTTGGTGATCGATCGTGCTCGCGAGTTGATTGACGATCTTCCTTACCCCAAGCAAGTCACGGTAATGCTGTCGGCCCTGGCGCACGATTTTGGCAAACCCGCGACGACGGAGCTGATTGACGGGCGCCTGCGGTCGCGCGGCCATGAAGAAGCAGGCGTCGAGCCGACGTTGAGTTTTCTGGACAAGCTCAACATGCACACGCTTGATGGCTACGACGTTCGCACGCAGGTTGTGGCGCTGGTGCGCGATCATTTGAAGCCCGGCGAGTATTTCAAGAAGCGCACAGAAGTGGGCGATGGCGCTTTTCGGCGGCTGGCGCGAAAGTGCGAACTTGATCTTTTGTATCGCGTAGCGAAAGCCGATTCACTTGGTCGCAATGCAGCTTGGGTTGCACGAGAGAAGTGGTACGACGCCGCGGCGCAGGAATGGTTCATCGAGCGTGCTCGCGAGCTGGAAGTGGCGTTAAAGGCTCCCGCGCCCCTTTTGCTCGGCCGCCATCTGCTGGAAATGGGTTTAACACCTGGTCCGCGCATCGGCGAAATCACCCGCGCCATTTACGAGATGCAGTTGGACGGACGCGTGACCACGTTGGAGGAAGCCAAAGCAGTTGCTAAGGAAGCGATATCCACAGATTACGCAGATTACACAGAGAGAAAAAACTGAAAGAAAAAAATCAAGGAGCTATGCGATCATTGCGTAACAAGAAAAGGGAATCCAAGTTTCTCACAAGCAGCAACAGTGGTGCTGACTGAAGGCACTGTCCCGGATGGGCGGAACGGAGGAGGCGCAGCTAATAAATTACCTCAAGCAACCGGCTATGAGTTGGGCTTATTGCTAAATTTCGGGAGGCGTAGTCTTGAACATCGCCGATTTGTATTTTCCCAATCTGTGCAATCTGCGTAATCTGCGGATTATGCTAAAGTATCGCCGATGATTGACCTTCAACTTACCGACGACCACGAAGCCCTGGTGCAGACCGTGCGCGAGTTTGCGCAGAAGGAAGTTGCGCCCTACATCAAGGAATGGGACGAGAAGCAGGAGTTTCACCCCGAGGTATTTGAGAAGATGGCTGAGATCAATCTGCTGGGCGTGTGCATTCCTGAAAAGTACGGCGGCGCCGGCTTTGATTACATTTCGCTGGGCCTGGTGTGCGAAGAGCTGGAAGCCGTGGATACCTTTCTGCGCGTCGCGATGTCGGTGCACGTCGGATTGAATTCGCTGACGCTCTACACCTGGGGCACCGAAGCCCAGAAGCAAAAATATCTCGTCCCGCAGGCGAAAGGCGAACAACTGGCGACTTACGGTTTGACCGAACCGGGCGCTGGATCAGACGTGGTGGCGGCGCGCTCAACCGCGCGGCGCGACGGCGACGAATATGTTTTGAATGGCGAGAAGATGTGGATCAGTCTGGCTGATACGGCCGACAACTTCCTGTTTTTCTGCTGGACCGATGAAGAGAAGCGAAGAAAGCGCGATCACTCAGGTATGTCCTGCTTCATCATTGAGCGGACTATGAAAGGCTTTACTTCTGGAACGATTCACGGAAAGCTTGGCATCCGCGCCGGCAACACCGGATATTTTTCCTTGCAGGACGTGCGCGTGCCGAAAGAAAACCTCGTCGGTGAAGAAGGCGAAGGCTTCAAGATCGCAATGTTCGCCCTCGAGCAGGGAAGATACACTGTGGCCGCCGGCGCTACCGGTGTGATTCGTGCCTCGCGCGATGCGTCGATCGCCTATGCGAACGAGCGGGAAACCTTCGGCACCAAGATCGCCAACCATCAACTGGTCAAACAGAAGATTGCCGAGATGGAAGCCGACTATCAGATGTCCCGTCTGCTCTGGCTGCGTGCCGGATGGTTGAAGAACGAGGGCCAGTCGAGCGGCCGCGCCACCAGCCTGGCAAAGTGGCAAGCCACCGTGCGCAGCGAGAAGGCGGCGTCGATGGCGATCGAAGTTCACGGCGCCAACGGCTATTCGAACGACTATCCCGTCGAACGTTACCTGCGCAACTGCAAAGCCGCAGTGATCTATGAAGGCACGCGCGACATTCACACGCTGATGCAGGCTGACTGGGCTTTGGGATTGAAAAAAGAGAAGCCTGCTCGGAAGAGCCTGCCTCCGTGGAGGCCCGCCGACGCGCGCGGCGTCGCGCTCTAACTAAGACGCTTCAGCACGAACCAAGAGCACGAAATTGGAAAATAATCCCTCGGCCTTCATGTCTTTTTGCTTTCTATGATTGTGTCTGCCCCACCGCCCGCTCCACCACTTCCTCGATCTCGTCCAGGTTGAAAGGCTTGGTCACATAGGCGAACGCACCCAGGTCGATCAGGTCACCGGGATCCTCTTCGCTGCCCTTGCCCGAGATCAAAATAATCGGTGTGTCTGAGTCGGTTTGTTGTACTCGTCGCAATAACTCAACCCCGGTTAATCCGGGCATCCCGATGTCGGTCAAGATCGCGTCATACTTTTCCACTTCCAGGTACTGAAGTGCCTCTTCGGCCATGCTGGCGGTGTTGCATTCGTATTTTTCCGAGAGGAGATCATAGAGCATGCCGCGGATGGCAGCGTCGTCGTCGACGATAAGAATTGTGGGCATAGGCACGGTCTGAGAACGCACTCTACAACCCTTCCATCAGTTTAGTCAACCTTTTCTAGAACAGGGTTTAATCTTATTAGCAACAATGATCGCAAACGCCGCTAAGATCGTTGCATATCAGTAACTAAACATCATCCGGCGAGGTCGTCAGGGCCGACTCAGTGGCCGCCTCGAAAACCCGATTAGAGGGCGTTTCATTCGCGCGCCGAAACTGCGTGAGGCCGCCAGCCAGTACGGTATCGCGAAGTGCATTTTCCGGCGCAACGGTCCCAAGGGCCGGCCCTTCTAGCGCGAGGGAGTTCGATGTGCAGCACAGAGTTGAAGCAGCGGCAAAAGGGCGGCCGATCGGATTGAAGTTTTCCTCAACGGTATTTCCAGTCATCGGCTCGACGATGAGCGCGCTGCCGCCCGTCTTTAACTTCTCTTCAATTCCGGTGAGCGAGGGCATCCAGTTGGCGACCAGATGGGCCGAGTACCCCGGACGGAAAAACTTCTCAGTTCCGATAAATAGATCTGGATCATGCTCACCCCTCAGAGCATGCCGCCGCCGTTGCGAAAATGATCCTCGATGCGCGAGACGGCGTTGGTCATGGCTTTAATCACGAAGAATCCGCCGCCGACATAGAAAGGGCTTTGCTCGTCCGTCAAGGCTACCGCCTGTTCCGGCGTCAGCCTGTAACGCCCGCTCTCAGCATCGTACTCGGCATAGCCACATCGACAGGGCAAGTCAACGTTGGCAGTTCAGAGTAGCGGGTTTCGGTTGGGCGATCGAGTCGCCAAGCCCAACTGAAGTTGTCCTCCAGACTTACTGCGGTGTTGCCGACCGAGCGTGCACGACGATCCAATCACCCATCGTTTGCAAAGCGATTGGGGCGATCGTTTCTTCGATTTCGCCGTACTCCGAAGGCGCGCCGGTGCTGCTGGTTTGAAACAGATGATTCAACTTAGGCAACAGCACTAATGTAATCGCTATTGCCGCTGTCCTTCAAAGCTTGTTCGGTGGCTGCGAGATCTTCCTTTGCCGGAACCTGGGTATCGTTCTCGCCAATGATAGCCATACGCGGCCAGGCAGCGGTTGGTTTTCAGCCGCTCGGCGTTTTCTGCTACTATGGCGGCGCTTTCTTCATTCTTAGTCGGCAGTTTTTGCAGGCGACATGCCTGCGCACAGGAGACAAACAATGGCGCCAGAGTTGAGGACAGAGCGCGAACTGTCATTGGATTTTTTGCGCGTAACGGAAGCGGCGGCCATAGCCGCGGCCCGCACCATGGGCCAGGGCGATCGGAAGTATTCCGACCAGGTCGCCGTCGAGGCCATGCGCGAGGTGATGGACTCTGTGCCGATGCGCGGTCGGATTGTGATCGGTGAGGGCGAGCGCGATGAAGCCCCGATGCTTTTCATTGGCGAAGAAGTCGGTGGCGGTTTCGGCGTCAGCGAAGAAATGGCCGCGCATTGTCCCGAAGTGGATATCGCCGTCGATCCGTTGGAGGGCACGAACTTGTGCGCGCTGGGCGCTAACAACGCGATCGCGGTCCTGGCCGCGGCCGAGCGCGGGGGGTTGCTGCACGCGCCGGACATCTATATGGACAAGATCGTCGTCGGGCCTTCGTCGCGCGGCGTGGTCGACATCGACGCTCCGGTGAAAGACAACTTGCGCAACATCGCCCGACGTCTGGGTCGCGACATCGAGGACTTGACCGTAATCATCCTGGATCGTCCGCGGCATAAGAAGATAATCGACGACGTGCGGGCAGCGGGCGCGCGCATCCGATTGATTTCCGACGGCGATCTCTCAGCCGGTATTTCGGCGGCCGTCGCGGGCACAAACATTCACGCGTGTATCGGTATTGGCGGCGCGCCCGAAGGCGTGCTGACTGCGGCGGCAATCAAATGCCTGAATGGTGAGATTCAGGCTCGCCTGGTTTTCGACCCTGACAAATTAGGAGTGGACAGGAATAAAGTGCCACCGGCGGAGCAGGTAATCGAGCGTCTGAAATCGATGGGCATAACGGATCCGCACAAGACCTACGACACCGACGATCTCGCGCCCGGCAAGAACATTATCTTCGCGGCCACTGGTGTTACTGACGGAGCGCTGATGCGTGGGGTGCGCTTTTTTGGTTCAGGCAAGCGCACGCATTCGCTGGTGATGACCACAGAGTCAAAGCACATTCGCTTTGTCGATACGGTACACATCGAAGGTGGGCCGGATACGGTGGTCAGATTCTGATGTAGCGCAGCTGTAAGGGCACCCCACCCGGGGCTGCCCCGGCGGGGAGCCCGCGCTTGCGCACTTCAGTGATACTCAACCTGTCAGTTGCGTTACGCCCCTGCCTTACAAAATGAGCGCGACTGTCGTCGAACGCAAATCTTTAACAGAGCAGGCGACACGCGCCCGTCGCGGAGCGATTGCCATATGGCTCTTCGTGAGTGCGATCGCACTAGCCATTGTTGGCTTGATCGTAGGCGCGCCTTTTGCCCGGGCCCACGGCCATCCTGAATTCGCCTCCCCGATCTACAAAGCCTTCAGCTTTGTCTGTCATCAAATCCCCGAGCGTTCATTTCATCTCAGCGGGTACCAATTCGGCGTGTGTTCGCGTTGCACCGGCCTGTATCTGGGCTTCGCCGTCGCCGCTTTGATCTACCCCCTCGCGTGCTCGCTGAAACGCACTGACACACCACCACGCGTCTGGCTGATTCTCGCCGCGGCGCCGTTGGCAATTGACTTTTCGCTCACGTATTTCGGGATTTGGTCGAACACGCATCTCTCTCGCTTTTCGACCGGCGCGTTGCTAAGTTCGGTGGCGGTCTTCTACATCATGCCGGGACTAATCGAGTTGAGTTCCGCAATTGCCCGGCGGTTTGATCGAGAGTCAGCCATAGAAACTTTGTAATCGGTCGAGTTGCGCGGCCAACCGCCCTGGCGCGGGCAGTTCTATACTCTGCCGTGATATCCTTGCGAAAACTTCCCCGTAAACTATCCCGCGTTGGTCAGTGACCATGGCTTCACTGTTCTCAGCATTGTTCCGCGGATTCAAACGCGCTGACGCCGGCGCGGAGGTGCCGATCCGCGAGGAGCTTTACAGCATCGAGCGGCTTGAGCAATACGCCGCTGCCCTCGCCGCTGAGCATGAGATCGCCGAAAGGCCCCAACGAGTCAGCCTGCTGCTGCCGCGTCTGGAAGAGAACGGTCGCAAGCTAATCGCCGCTTACAAATCTCTGGTCGAATCAATCCGCGAAGAGCACGTCATCTCCCCGGCGGCTGAATGGCTGGTTGACAACTTTCATATTGTCGAAGAGCAAGTGCGCGAAATTCGCGAGGACTTGCCAAAGAGTTATTACCACGAGCTGCCAAAGCTCGCCGCCGGCGACTTCAGAAACTATCCGCGCATTTACGCGCTTTCCGTCGCCCTGATCGCGCACACTGACAGTCATCTCGATACGGAAACGCTGCGCCGTTTCATTAATACTTATCAGAAAGTTTCGCCGCTTTCGATTGGCGAACTATGGGCGGTGCCGATCAGCCTCAGGCTGGCGCTGGTTGAGAACCTGCGCCGCCTGGCGACGCGCATTGTTTCGTCACGCTCGGAACGAGATGAAGCCGACAGACTCGCCGACAAACTGCTCGAACTGGCGCAGCGACAGCCTAACGAAGTGTTGCCTTTGCTTACTTCCCGCATGGCCAGACGCAAATCGCTGGGACGCGCGTTCGTCGCGCAGCTCACGCAGCGCCTGCGCGAACAAGACCCCGCGGTGATGGTGGTCTTTGAGTGGCTGGAAAAACAACTCGTTAAGAAAGGCCTCTCGATCGAGAAGATCGTGCATGAAGAGCATCACCGCCAGGCAGCGGCGCAGGTCACGGTAGGTAACATCATCACCACCATGCGTCTGCTCTCGACGCTCGATTGGAAAGACTTCTTTGAGACAGTGAGCCTGATCGATCCGGAGCTGGCGAAGGATCCGGCGAGCGTCTATTCGCGCATGGATTTCGCGACGCGCGATCGTTACCGGCACGTCATTGAGCGCATCAGCAAGGGCGCAAAAGAGAGCGAGCCTGAGATCGCGCGCGCGGCGTTGAGAATGGCCGAAGAAGCTCGCAGTGCCGGCGAGGACAATTCACATGCGCACGTTGGGTACTTTCTGATTGCCGATGGAGTTCCTCGACTTGAAGCTGAAGCATCGTATCGCCCACGCCTCAGTGAACGTCTGTTGCGGGCGGTCCAACGACGCGCGACTCTCGCTTATCTCGGGACCCTGACCCTGCTGACAGCGCTGATCATTGGCTTCACCGTCATTGCTGTATGGCGCGCGCAGCCGAGCCTGGTCATGGCTGCGATTGCCACTCTGGTGTCGCTGATTCCAGCGAGCGATCTGGCGCTGAGTGTCCTCAACTGGGATGTCACACACGTTCTCGAGCCGCAACTGTTGCCGAAAATCGATCTCTCAAAAGGTGTTCCCGCCGAAGCCCGCACAATGGTCGTGGTGCCGGTGATTTTCAATGACCAGGCCACGGTCGCGGCCCTGGCAGATAAACTCGAGATCGCCTATCTGGCGAACCAGGACGAGCATCTGCATTTTGCCCTGCTGGCGGATTTCGCCGACGCGGCATCCGAAGAGATGCCGGAGGATCGGGAGATTCTTGACGCTGCAAAACAAGGCATAGAACAACTCAACAAGCGATACAGCGCGGGCGAGCCCATCCGCTTTCATCTTTTTCACCGGCCGCGCCGGTGGTGCGAGACAGAAGGGAAGTGGATCGGTTGGGAGCGCAAACGCGGCAAGCTGCGTGAATTCAATCAGCTTCTTCGCGGAAAGAACCAAGCCGGTTTTATTGTGGCCACCGGTAGCCCGGAATTACTTTCGCAGGTCCGCTATGTCATCACGCTGGATGCTGACACGCAGTTGCCGCGTGATGCTGCAAAGCGTTTGATTGGCGCGGCCATTCATCCGCTGAATCTCCCTCGCTTCGATTCCGAGGTTGAGCGAGTGGTGAAGGGTTATGGGATCTTACAGCCACGCGTGAGCATCTCGCTTGAAAGTGCTTCACGATCGTTGTTCGCGCGCGTCTTCTCAGGCAACACCGGAATCGATCCCTACACGACCGCTGCGTCTGATGTTTACCAGGATCTTTTCGGCGAAGGCATCTACACCGGTAAAGGTCTCTATGATGTGGATGCTTTCGAGAAAGCGCTTGACAATCGTGCGCCGGACCAGACGTTGCTGAGTCACGATCTTTTTGAATCGATCTTTGCGCGCTCGGCGCTGGTCAGTGATATCGAATTTCTCGACGACTATCCCGCCCACTACGACACTTACGCGATGCGCCAGCATCGTTGGACGCGCGGCGACTGGCAGATTGCCGGCTGGTTACGGAGCGTGGTGCGCGCCGCGCATGGCACTAAACGACCCAATCGCATCTCGGCAAACTCTCGCTGGAAGATTCTGGACAACCTGCGTCGCAGCCTGCTGGCGCCCGCAATCATTCTGTTACTGATCGCCGGCTGGACGATTCTGCCTGGCGGCGCACTCTGGTGGACGCTTTTCGCGCTTGTCACACTGGCCTTTCCTGTTTACGCGCACGTTACTACGGGCCTGCTGATTCATCCCCGCGGCGTTCCGTGGACCAGCCACTTCTGGAGTGTCTGGGGCGACATGCGGACAAACACCGCCCAACTCGCGCTCGAGGTTGTCTTCCTCGCGCATCAGGCCTGGTTAATGGTCGATGCAATTGTGCGGACCGTCTATCGCAAGCTGATTACCAGCCGCCACTTGCTTGAATGGGTGACCGCCGCGGGCGCGGAAAGGTCGAGCCAGCACGACATCCCGACATTCTTCGGATTCATGTGGCCGGCGGAAGCAATTACGTTGCTCGCGGCGGTGTTGGTAATTGTCACCAGACCTCGCGCGCTGCCGCTCGCGCTGCCGTTCCTGCTGGCGTGGGCCTTTTCTCCGCTGGTCGCTTTTTACGTCAGCCGCCGCCGGGTGGAAGACGCGCAAGATTTTGCTCCCAAAGACGTGCGGACCGGACGCATAGTCGCGCGGCGCACCTGGCGTTTCTTCGAAACGTTCGTGGGTGACGAAGACCACTGGTTGCCGCCCGATAACTTTCAGGAAGATCCGCCAGTCATTGCTCATCGCACTTCGCCCACGAACATCGGGTTGCTGCAGCTTTCGACCCTTTCGGCTTACGACTTTGGTTACATTGGTCTGATTGAGTTAGTGGAGCGAACCGAATTCACTTTTGCTAGTCTGGAAAAACTGCACAAGTTTCGCGGTCACTTTTTCAACTGGCATGACACGCGCACGCTGCTGCCAATGTGGCCGCAGTATGTTTCCGTTGTCGACAGTGGGAATCTCGCCGGCAGTCTGATTGCGCTGAAGCAGGCAACTCTCGATCTTCACGACGACAACCTCTTCGACGTCCGAGCGCTCAACGGATTAAAAGACACAGTCGCCGCCATTACTCAGGAAACATCAAAGCTCGCGGCTGCGCGCCAGCGCACTGACGCAATTACTATTAAGCAGCTGCGCGGCGAAATTCAGGAATGCGCCGGCCTGCTCTCAGTTGACGCTCCGGACGCGCTCGCAGGATGGGCCACGCTCTTTGAGGCTGTCCACGAGCGCGCGACGGTGATTGACGACATCGTGGCGGCGTTGTCACTCGAGCATGGCGGAGACGAGTTTACCGAGTTGCGCTGGTGGACCAGCTCTCTGCTGCACGAAGTGCGCAACTATCGTCGCGACCTGAATTTGTTGGCGCCGTGGTCTGTTGCTCGGACCGCCGCGCTCGACGCGATAACGCTGGGCGTTTTGCGCGATGACGACATTCGCTCGCACTGGAAAGTTATTACGGAAGGGCTGTGCCGCGTGCCCTCGCTGGCTCAGATCTCAGAGATCTGTGATAGCGCGCTGGTGCAACTGGCGGCGCTGCGGGCAATGCTTGAGCGAACTGTGTCCGAAACTCTGCCGAGCCGCGATGCAGCCCTGCCCGAGTTGATTGCGCTTACCGGCGCGATCGAGCAGGCCGCCGAAGCTGCCAGGACTATCACATCACGGTTGGCAAAGATCGCGCAGGCATGTCAGCGCATCGTCGATGAGATGGACTTCAAGTTTCTGCTCGATCCGGAACGCAAGGTTTTCACGATCGGCTATAACGTTACTGAAGGTTGCAACGACAACTCTTTTTATGATCTGCTGGCGTCGGAGGCGCGGCTGGCGAGTTTCATCGCGATCGCGAAGGGCGACGTGCAACAGGAGCACTGGTTTCGCATGGGGCGCCAACTCACGGCGGTTGACGGGGGCCGCGCGTTGATTTCCTGGACCGGCACAATGTTCGAGTACCTGATGCCGCTGCTGCTCATGCGCAACTATCGCGAGACATTGCTGGGCGAGACTTACGAAGCCGTGGTCTCGAGGCAAATACAATATGGATATGAACGCGGCGTGCCCTGGGGCATTTCTGAGTCGGCATACTCGGCGCGCGATCTGCAACTCAATTATCAGTATGGGCCGTTCGGTGTTCCCGGTCTGGGATTGAAGCGCGGCTTGATCGAAGACCTGGTGGTCTCGCCTTACTCGACGATTTTGGCCGCGAATGTTTTTCCGGCCCAGGGGATGGAGAACCTCCGCGTGCTGGAGCGGGAAGGCGCGCTCTCACGTTATGGTTTTTGCGAAGCGCTGGACTACACCCCAGAGCGAGTTAAGAAAGGTGAAAGATGCACACTGGTGCGCGCGTACATGGCGCATCATCAGGGCATGAGTTTGGTGGCGCTCGATAATCTGCTCAACCGCAAGGTGATGCAGAACAGATTTCACAGCGATCCGGCCGTGCAGGCGACGGAATTGCTGCTACAGGAACGCATCCCGCGCGGCGTTCCGGCGGCACACCCGCGGGCCGAAGAAGTTTTGACCGGGCGGGTCGTGCGCACCCTCACCGGTCTGGTCACACGCGCTTACGACACCGCCGATCTGCCCACGCCGCGCACTCAGTTGTTATCGAACGGAAACTACAGCTTGATGATCACGACTGCGGGCGCCGGCTATTCGATGTGCGGACCACTGGCAGTGACCCGTTGGCGCGAAGACTCAACCCGCGATAACTGTGGCAGCTTTGTTTACATCCGCGACGTGCGCAGCGGCGCCGTCTGGTCGGCGGGTCACCAACCTGTCGGCAGCAAACCGCAGAGTTACGAAGTCGCCTTTGCAGAGGACAAGGCCGACTTCTGGCGTCGCGATTTCGGCATTGTCACGCACCTGGACGTGATCGTTTCGGCGGAAGACAACGCCGAGATGCGACGTTTGTCGATTGCGAATTATTCAACCCGCCCGCGCGAGATCGAGTTAACGAGCTATGCCGAAGTCGTGCTCGCGCCCCGGGCCGATGATCTGGCGCATCCCGCGTTCAACAATCTATTCATTGAAACTGAGTTCCATGCGCCGCACAGAGCGCTGTTTGCGCGCCGGCGCCCGCGCTCGTCGCAGGACGAAGCCGTTTGGGGCGTGCATGTACTGTCGACCTCCGCCGAAACGATTGCCGGAATCCAGTTTGAAACCGATCGGGCGCGCTTTCTTGGTCGGGGGCACACTACTGCGGGGCCGGTGGCGGTAATGGAAGATCGTCCGCTCTCGAACACCGTGGGCGCGGTGCTCGATCCGATTTTCAGCCTGCGTTGCCGGGTGCGTTTGCTGCCGAACGAAACCGCGCAGATCGTTTTCACTACCGGGGTGGCAGAGTCGCGCGACCACGCGATCGCAATCGCGGAAAAGTATCACGACGCAAATATCTTCGAACGTGAATCCCGGCTGGCCTGGACGCGCTCTCAGGTCGAGATGAGCCACCTGCACATCGATCCCAACGAGGCGCATCTTTTTCAGCGACTCGCCGGCCGGATCTTGTATGCGGATCCTTCGTTGCGTCCACGGCCTCATGTCCTGGCGCTGAACCAACTGACGCAGTCGGGTCTCTGGTCGCAGGGAATCAGCGGCGATTTGCCGATTGTGATTCTGCGCCTTGATCGCGAAGAAGACATCCAGATGGCCCGGCAGCTTTTGCGAGGTCATCAATATCTGCGATCGAAAGGACTCCGTTTTGACCTGGTGATCCTGAATGATCACCCGACGGGCTATGCGCAATCACTTCATGACACATTGCAAATCGCGGTGCGGACATCCGGCGCGCTGGGAATGCTGGACAAACCCGGCGGGGTTTTCGTTCGCTTCTCAGACATCATGCCTGAGGAAGTACGGATTCTGCTGCATTCAGTGGCCCGGGTTGTGATCGTCAGCGAAAGAGGTTCTTTGGAGGATCAGCTCGTGCGCCGGCCGGTCGAAGAAACCTTACCGCCCCAGTTTCAACCGCGGTCGCCGTCGCAAGTTTATCCTGAGTCGGCTCCTGAGCCGCCGAAGGTATCCTTCTTTAACGGACTCGGCGGCTTTGCGCATGGCGGGCGTGAATACGTCATCGTATTGGGCGAAGGCCAGTGGGCCCCCGCGCCGTGGTCCAACGTGATTGCGAACAACACCGACTTTGGATTCATGATTACCGAAACCGGAGCGGGCTTTACCTGGTCGCTCAACAGCCATGAGAACCGTCTCACGCCCTGGTCCAACGATACGGTGAGCGATCCACCCGCCGAGGTAATTTATCTTCGCGACGAAGATTCCGGCACCACCTGGACGCCGACTCCATTGCCCATACGCGAAGGTCAAGGCTACCTGATTCGCCATGGCCAGGGCTATACCGTGTTTGAACATGCCAGCCACGGCATTTCGCAGGAGTTGCTCGTGTTTGCGCCCCTCGATGCACCCGTAAAGATTTCTCTGCTGCGTTTGCGCAATCGCTCAGACCGGCGGCGCAGACTCTCAATCACAAGCTATCAGGAGCTGGTCCTGGGAGTGACCCGCGAAGCGTCGGCAAATCACATAGTCACGGATGTGGAAGAGAACGAGGGCGCTATCTTCGCGCGCAATTCCTATAACAACGAGTTTTCGAATCGCGTGGCATTTGCCGGCACCAGCGAGCGTCAATTCACAGTCACCTGCGATCGGAAGGAGTTTATCGGGCGCAATGGATCTCTGGCGCGGCCGGCCGCGCTGCGCCGCACGGCCTTGAGTGGT
Organism: Pyrinomonadaceae bacterium; assembly: GCA_041497335.1. GTDB lineage: Bacteria > Acidobacteriota > Blastocatellia > Pyrinomonadales > Pyrinomonadaceae > UBA11740. The sequence continues at coordinate 158,861 of JBGQGG010000006.1, forward strand.
CGCGATGGCGCCGGTCTGGATCCCTGTACGGCAATCCAGGCGTCTATCGAGCTCGCGCCCGGCGAAGCCCGCGAGGTGATCTTCTTACTGGGCGAGGCCGAATCGATCGAAGAAGCTCGCGCGGTAAATGCGCGCTTTCGCAGCACTCACGCCGTCAACGAAGCTTTCGAAAAAGTGTTGGGATTCTGGGATCAACTACTGGGCACGATTGAGATCAAAACACCCGATGCCTCGATGGACACGCTGGTGAATCGCTGGCTGTTGTGTCAAACGTTGGCGTGTCGCGTGCGGGGACGTTCAGCGTTCTATCAATCGAGCGGCGCCTTTGGTTTTCGCGATCAGTTGCAGGACGTGATGGCTCTGGTCTATGCGACTCCCGAGGTCGCACGCGAACAGATCCTCCGTGCCGCCGCGCGCCAGTTCAAGGAAGGTGACGTGTTGCACTGGTGGCATGAGCCGACCGGCCGCGGTGTCCGTGCGCGTTTCTCAGACGATCTGTTGTGGCTTCCTTACGTCGCTTCATTTTATGTGAGGGTGACCGGCGACTATTCGGTTTTGGAAGAAACCGTTTCCTTCATCGAAGGCCCGCTGCTGGAACCGGATCAAACTGAAAAGTACCTGCAGCCTGACATCTCGACTGAGAGCGTCACCGTGCTTGAGCATTGCGCGCGCGCAATTGATCGCAGCCTCGGGCTTGGCCAACACGGATTGCCGCTGATGGGATCGGGTGATTGGAATGATGGCATGAATCGGGTCGGCGTCGAAGGTCGTGGCGAGAGCGTATGGCTGGGCTGGTTTCTCTGCACCGTTTTGAGCGGATTTGCGCCGTTGTGCGAGCGATATCAAATGAAGGATCGCAGCAACCGCTATGGCCGGCACCTGGAGATTCTTAGGAAAGGACTGGAACAAGCCTGGGACGGCGATTGGTACCGGCGCGCATATTTCGACGACGGCACGCCGTTGGGTTCGGCGCAGAACGACGAGTGCCGCATCGATTCGATCGCGCAAACGTGGGCGGTGATCTCTCGCGTAGCGGAATCCTATCGCGCGGCCCGCGCGATGGCCGCGGTAAATGAATATTTGATTCGTCGCGGCGATGGACTTATCGTTTTGTTCACTCCCCCGTTTGATAAGAGCAAGCTGGATCCGGGTTATGTCAAAGGCTATGTTCCCGGCGTGCGCGAAAACGGCGGACAGTACACGCACGCGGCATTATGGACAGTGATTGCCTTTGCGTTGCTGGGCGACGGCGATCGCGCCGGCGAGTTGTTCGGACTGCTGAACCCGATCAATCACGCGTCGACGCGCGCGGGCTTGCACAAGTACAAAGTAGAGCCGTACGTCGCCATGGCCGATGTCTATGCGGTGCCGCCGCACACGGGTCGCGGTGGCTGGACGTGGTACACGGGCTCGGCCGGATGGATGTACCGCGCGGCGCTCGAATACATTCTCGGGTTCAAGCTGGAAGGTGATCGTTTGCGAATCGATCCATGCATTCCGCGTTTCTGGCGCGAGTTTGAGATTAACTATCGCCGAGGCAAAACAGCCTACCGCATCATTGTCGAGAATCCGCATTCGCTCAACCGCGGCGTCGCCGAAGTCAGACTGGATGGCGTCGTCCAGTCAGGTAATGAAGTTGTCTTAGTGGGTGACGGGCAGCAACATCAGATCCTGGTCTTGATGGGTGAGAAGATCGAGGTCGAGGAAACCGAGCCGGCAAGCGCTGAAATCCCTCAGCCGGAAGAAGCTCGATAGAGCGCAGACTTTGCAGTTCATCGTGCAAAAACTGCGAGAAAACTGTCAGTCAAACAAAAAGCAGGAGTCGCTGTCGAGCTCCTCCTGCTTTCTGACCGCTCGGTTTTCCTTGCCCTAATCCGCCGCCGCAGCCTGCGCCCGCGCGACGAGTTCGGGTTCAACTGGAGTTACCCGAGACTCAGCTTTTCCCTTCGCTCCGGAGCCACGGCCGTTACCGGCAGTACCCGCCGCGGGTTGATTGGCGGCGCGGGCCTTTTGTTCGCGTACGTAAGTCAGCCACGGCCCCGGCGGTTGGCGCTCACCGGAAGTGATTTCAAAGAAGACCTTCTGAATTTTCGCGGTGATTTCTCCGCGCCCACCTGAACCAATCGAGATGCGATCGACCGAACGGATCGGTGTAATCTCGGCCGCGGTGCCGCTGAAAAACAACTCGTCGGCAACATAAAGCGCAGCCCGCTGAATCGTCTGCTCCTTAATAGTAATTCCGAGTTCTCCGCAAATCTGGATCACGCTGTCGCGCGTAATGCCCGGCAGAATTGATGACGATAGCGGCGGCGTCATTACCACCCCGTTGCTGACGACAAAAATGTTTTCGCCAGAGCCTTCGGAAACGTAACCACGATCGTCGAGCGCTATTCCTTCCGAGTATCCGTTCAGCAGCGCCTCCATCTTGATCAATTGCGAGTTCATGTAGTTGGCGCCGCTCTTGGCCATCGCCGGCATCGAATTTGGGGTCAGACGGCTCCAGGTTGCGACGCCGACATCGACACCTTTCTCGATTGCTTCGTCGCCGAGATACTTGCCCCAGTCCCACGCGCCGATGTAGCAGGCCAGCGGATTCGGAAACGGATTGACGCCGAACGCGGGATGTTCTTCGTCGAGGCTGCGGAAAAGAATGGGCCGGATGTAGCACTGTTCCATTCCGCTGCGCCGCACCAATTCGACTGAAGCATCGCAGAAATTATCGATTGTCCACTTGTGATCCATGCGATAGATCTTCGCGGAGTTCAGAAAGCGCTGCATGTGTTCGCGGAGGCGAAAGATCGCCGGCCCCCGTTTGGTCTTGTAACACCTGATGCCTTCAAAGACACTGGAGCCGTAGTGCAGAACGTGTGACATTACGTGCACACGCGCGTCATTCCATTTGATGAACTCGCCGTCATGCCACACCTCGTCGCAAATGCGTGGACTAGGTATGTCTTTGCCGCTTTTTGAAAACATGTATTTTACTCTCCTTTGGAGACTAATAGTTCGAACCGCGTGACATGTTTATGAGTCTGATTGACAAAGCACGATACTCTAAAGTCGCGCGGCTTTGCAAGATGAATCACCCTCCCGATTCCGTGTCGTTTAGAGTCAACTTTAGTTGGGTTTTCCCCTGACTTTCAAAAGCCCGACTGAAGTCGGTACTCTGAACGCGGGCTTGATTCTAAAGACCGCCCTTCGTACGATTCGTGATGAACTTGCATTCAAGTAAGAACATTAATCAGATTGATTTTCCCGGAATTCAGCGTGCGCGCCGGTGGCCGGCTTTGCTGCTGATGGCCGGCGCCGCGCTCGTTTTTTTCACCAGTAACTGCCGTAACTCCAGCGAGACTGAAGATCGAGAACGCAAATCCATGGACAATACGTCTGAAAATACAACTGCCGCGACCGATCCGCTGTCAATCCACCGGCGAGCCATCGTCATCGACATGCACGCAGACACAACGCAAAGACTAGTCGACGAGAGTGTCGATTTGGAACAGCGCCTGTCGGATGGGCATCTTGATGCGGTGCGCGCGAGGGAAGGCGGGCTCGATGCGCAGTTCTTTTCGATCTGGGTCGAGCCGGAGCTTTTTGGTGGCGGTGGCGCACGGGCAATGAAGCGCGCCGACGAGCAAATCCAGGCCGTGCACGATCTCGCTGAGAAGCATCCCGAAACGTGGGAGCTGGCGACCACCGCCGCGGATGTCAGGCGGATTGCAGCGGCGGGAAAGATCGCGGCGCTGATGGGAATGGAGGGCGGTTATGCCATCGACGAGAAGATTGAGAACGTCGACCGGTATTATCAAATGGGCGTGCGCTACATGTCGCCGGCCTGGAGCGTGAGCACGAGCTGGGCCGGTTCGTCAGGCGATGAGGTGGGTAAGGCTCGCGGCTTGAACGATTTTGGCAAGCAGGTTATTCGCGAGATGAACCGACTGGGCATGATGGTGGACGTCTCACATCTTTCTGATCTTGCGTTTTGGGACATCGTAAACACTTCGACTCGGCCGGTAATCGCAACGCATTCCGGATGCCGTGCGATTACAAACGTGCCGCGGAACCTCACCGATGACATGATTGTTGCGCTGGCCAGGACCGGCGGCGTCGTGAACGTGATCTTCTATCCCGAACACATCGAACCCGGCTACAGCGAAAAGAAGAAAAAGGTTGACGCTGAAATCGCGTCGAAAGTTCAGCGCGCTTCCGATGAAGAAAAAGGCGACGTCGCGCACAAGAAACTCGCCCGCGATCGCGTGCGGCGCGAAGAGTTCCTGAAACGTTTGCCTCCCGTCTGGGTCGCCCGCATCGTCGATCACATCGATCACATCGTAAAGCTCGTGGGTATCGATCACGTCGGTATCGGCTCGGACTTTGACGGCGTCCAGGTGGTGCCGACGGACATGAAATCGGTTGCCGATTTGCCGAACCTGACTAAGGAACTTTTGCGGCGGGGTTATTCGGAAAGCGATATCGACAAGATTCTGGGTGGGAACATGCTGCGAGTGATGGAAGAGACAGAGAAGCGGTAAGTAACACCACGAAGACACAAAGTCACAAAGAGAGTCTTGCTGCTTAACTTCGTGCCTTGGCGTCTTTGTGGTTTGGGCATGCGCGAATGAACAAGAAAACTAACAGGAGGCCGCGCATCGGTTTTCATGCTCCTATTACCAAAGGCCTGCACGACGCGCTGGTGATTGCGAGGGACACCGGCTGTGACACGGTGCAGATCTTTTCGCGGAATCCGCGCGGCTGGATGGCCAAGCCCTTAACACGTCAAAGCATTGATCTGTTTCGCAAGACCAGACGCCAAACGAAAATCTCGCCCGTTCTGATTCACACAAACTATCTGATCAATCTGGCCGCGGCTGATGAGTTGTTGCTGGCGAAATCAATTGCGTCGTTTCGCGAAGAAGTGGAGCGCGCGATCCTCCTGGGCGCCGATTATCTGGTGCTGCATCCGGGCAGCGCTCGCGGTTCAAGTGAGGCGGACGCCATCGAAATCTGCGCCCTAAGTCTAAAGCTCGCCTGCAAGGGTTTGAAACTGGGAACGCTGCGCATTCTGCTGGAAAACACCGCGGGCCAGGGCCAGTGCATCGGGCATCGCTTCGAACACCTGCGCGCGATCATGGATGCCTGCCCAAAGCTTTTACTGGGCGTTTGCGTCGATACGGCGCATTCGTTCACTGCCGGTTACGACATTCGTGAAGCGGACGGGTTGGAAGCCACAATCGAAATCATCCGGCGAACCGTCGGGCTGAGGAATGTACGCGCCGTTCACTTCAACGACTCGCGCGCCCCATACAACTCGCGCGTCGATCGCCACTGGCACATCGGCGAAGGCCACATCGGCCGCGCAGCCCTGCGCCGCGTCGCGCGTCATCCAAAGCTACGGCACGCCGCGTTCATTCTGGAAACTCCTTACGACGACCCGCGCGCTGATTTGAAGAACCTGGAGGCGTTGCGATCGTTTGTGCACGGCTGAATTTCGGAAGAGCAGTTTGACGTAACTACAATCTGTCACTACACTTATTATGCGTTTTGAATGGGACGAAGCTAAGCGGCGGTCGAATATCAGGCAGCACGGAATCGATTTCGTGGACGTCGAAGTAGTCTTCGCGGGAGAGACCAACACTTCTTTGGATGATCGGTATTCTTACAACGAGACGCGCTTTCTCACGTTCGGCCTGCTGTGGGGAAGAGTGGTGGCTATCGCCCATACTGAAACGAACGAAGTAATGCGAATCATATCGGTTAGGAAGGCAACGAAGAATGAAGAGATCGCCTACCACAAGGAAATCAAAAACTGACTTGAAGCGTCTAGACGCGATGAAGGACGAAGATATTGATCTCTCCGATATACCGGAAGTGACCGCTGAGATGTTCGCGCGCGGAATTGTTCGTCGGGGACTTAAGCCCGTAATACGCAAGAAGCAGCTAACTCTCCGCGTCGATGGTGATGTTGTTGAGTGGTATCAGAAACAGGGACCAGGATATCAAACGCGAATTAATTCTCTGTTGCGTGCTTACATGGAAGAACACCGAAAGACTGCCTGACGTCCTCTGGACTCGGCCGCGATCTTTCGCTAGAATCCTGGGCGTTACAGGTTGAGCTAATGTTTCGGAATCGATCACTTACCAAACTCCTCCTTACGGTGCCGTTTCTGCGTCGGGCGCTCTAAGCCCGATTCGTCGAAGCGGCCGGAACTTCAAACATCAATTCAAGAGTTAGGCGGCCCGAGCGCGGTAATGCTTTAATAAAGCCTTTGCGCTGTCGGCATCCGTGATTAAGGTAAGTTGCGGTTAAGAATAGCGAGTCAGTTCGAATCATGGACGAAAAATATTTTCCTGAACAAATCGAAGTGAAGTGGCAGCAGCGCTGGGCCGAAGCGGGCGCGTTCGAAGCGCACGACGACGATCCGCGGCCGAAGTTTTACGCCCTGGAAATGCTGCCTTATCCGTCGGGCTTTCTGCACATGGGCCACGTGCGCAATTACTCGATCGGCGACGCGTTGGCCTGGTACAAACGCCTGCGCGGTTTCAATGTCCTGCATCCGATTGGCTGGGACAGTTTCGGTCAGCCGGCGGAGCAGGCCGCGATCAAGCGTGGCATCCAACCGCGGGATTGGACCGAAGAAAACATCGCGCACATGCGCGGTCAGCTTCAGCGGCTGGGCGTGAGCTATGACTGGCGCCGGGAAATCGCTGCGCATCGGCCCGACTTTTACAAATGGGACCAGTGGTTCTTTCTGAAGATGTTCGAGCGCGGCCTCGCTTACAAGCGCAAGTCGGCGGTCAACTGGTGCCCGAAAGAAGAAACCGTCCTTTCGAATGAGCAGTCCTCCGGAGGGATTTGCTGGCGTTGCGGAACGCCGGTCGTCAAGAGAGAGATCGAGCAGTGGTTTCTGCGCACTACCAAATACGCGGAGGAACTGGTCGAGCACATTAAAGAGATCGAGGCCGGCTGGCCCGAAAAGGTCCTGAAGCGCCAGCGCGATTGGGTCGGTCGCAGCGAGGGCGCCTATATAGATTTTGCCGTCAAGCAGCACGACGAGAAGGTGCGCGTGTTTACTACTCGTATCGATACGATCTTTGGCGCGACCGCGATCGTGCTCTCCGCAGAGCATCCGCTGTTGCCGAAGCTGCTGGAAGGCTCGTCGTTGAAGGATGACGTGATGCAGTTCGCCGAAAAAGCAAAGGGCGCGCGCGCGATCAAGACGGAGGATGCGGCGGAAGAAGAAGAGAAGCTGGGCATAAACACCGGCCAGCTCGCGGTGAATCCTTTCAATGGAGAGTTACTGCCCATCTGGGTGGCGAACTATGTGCTGATGGATTATGGCGCGGGGGCAGTGATGAGTGTCCCGGCGCACGACCAGCGCGATTTCGATTTCGCCCACAAGTACACCTTGCCGATTCGGCAGGTGATCGCTCCTATCGTTCATGGACAGCAGGGAGAGAGCGCTGACGTGACTCCCGGAAGTGATCAATCGATGGACATGAAAGCAGCGTTCACTGAATACGGCGTACTGGTCAGCAGTGGCGAGTGGAGCGGCAAACTTTCGCATGACGCGATGCGCGAGATGGCTGACTATGCGGCCGAGAGAAAGTTTGGCGGTGGGGCCGTTACTTACCGCATCCGAGACTGGGGCATCTCGCGCCAGCGCTTCTGGGGCGCGCCTATTCCGATCGTCTATTGCGGCAACTGCGGAACGGTTCCGGTGCCGGAAAAGGACTTGCCGGTAATGTTGCCCAACAAAGCAGAGTTCACCGGCACGGGCGAATCGCCTTTGAAGAACGTGCCTGAATTCGTGAACACGGTGTGTCCGAAGTGTGGCCGACCGGCTAAACGCGAGACGGACACGATGGACACGTTTGTTGATTCATCGTGGTACTTTTTTCGTTACACGGATCCACGCAATGAAACGATGCCCTTCGATCCGGCCATCGCAGCGAAGTGGATTCCCGTCGATCAGTACATCGGTGGCGACTCGCACGCGGTGATGCATCTGATCTACACGCGCTTCTGGAACAAGGTGATGCGCGATCTCGGCCTGGTGAAATCCAACGAGCCGGTCAAGCGTTTGTTGACCCAGGGCATGGTAACCAATCGCGTCGAAGGCACGAATGATTGGAAGGCCATGTCCAAGAGCCTGGGCAACGGCGTTGACCCGGACGAAATGATTCGGGCTTACGGCGCGGACGCGACGCGCATGTTCGTGCTGTTTGCGGCGCCGCCCGAAAATGAACTGCGCTGGTCGGAAACCGGCATCGAAGGCGCGGTGCGTTTTCTGCGCCGCGTGTGGACGATGGTTTACCGGTGGCGCGATCAATTGCGCGATCAATTGAAAGGGCAGGGAACGCCCGCGGCCAAACTGGAGTTCAGCGATGCCGCGCGCGCGCTGCGCCGCAAGACGCACCAGACAATTGCGCGGGTGACGGATGATTTCGAAAAGCTTGATTTGAACACGAATGTCGCGGCGCTGATGGAGCTTTCGAACGCGTTGGCCGAGTTTAATGTCGACCGGGCATCGGCCTCACCTGCCGACGCTTTCGCGGCAAGAGAAGCAATTGAAGCCCTGGTGGTAATGCTGGCGCCTTTCTCTCCGCATGTGGCTGAAGAGATGTGGGAGGGCCTCGGTCACGAAGGGGGATTATTGCTTGCAGCCGCGGTCTGGCCGATGGCCGATCCGGAACTGGCTCGCAAGGAAGAACTGGAGATTCCCGTGCAGGTCAACGGCAAGTTGCGCTCGCGCGTCATCGTGGCGCCAGACATTTCGGAGGCGGATCTGCGCGCGCTTGCGTTTTCTGATGAAAAGGTGAGCAGCTTCATCGACCGCAACGATTACGTCACGGCGATTCCCGTACCGCAAAGATTGGTGAATGTAGTGGTGAAACGTTGGGACGAAAGGTTAGATGAGCACGGTTTTGATGCGATTATTTGGGCATCAGGCGAGCACCCCGTCACATCAAACAGAAAGATAACTTTCATCTTTAAAGAAAAAGGAAATGATAAGAGGGTTACGATCGCAGAGGATCTAATTCCTAACAAAGCTGGCGATCAATATTCTGCGGCAGGACAGGTTTCGCAGGAACTAGAAGCCCGGGGAATCCAAGATGTGGTAGTAACTCTCGAAACAGAGCTGAACCGATCCGTGATCGACATAAAAATGAAAGGCGAGTCTGAACTCATAAGAGTCATCAAGCCGTACCGTTGAAAGACCGACCCACGACTCGTCCGACTAACTAACTTTTACGGCAGTTGGTTTTTGGAATTCAGCTTGCCATTAGACGGAAAAGTTGGCTTATGCTAGATTCGGCTAAAGGAAGACATAGGGAAATGAGAAGACTCGCAACATATGAAGGTGTCGTAGAGAATGGGCACGTGACACTGCCTCCAAATACCGACATTCCCGAAAAAACTCGTGTGTACGTGCTGGTGCCGGATGCGGAGACGCGAACAACCCTTCACATCGCCAGCCCGCGCTTAGCCCACCCTGAGCAAGCGAAAGATTTCGAAATGCAAGTTATCGAAGACCTAACCGATGCCGACGTATGATTCCAACCTTTTTGACCCACCAGCTCCCGTTGCGGTAGTGAGCATACAAGATCCTAGCAGCGGAAATACCGTGCGAAACGTGCCGATGTTGATTGACTGCGGTTCTGATATCACTCTGGTTCCCCAAACATCCATCAATAAGTTGGGCTCTAAGATTGACCTTAACGACAGTTACGAGTTGGAGGGATTTGATGGCCATAGGAGCGTGGCGAAGTCAGTGCGCCTCAACTTGGTATTTCTAGGGCGTACCTTCAGAGGACGTTTCGTTGTGGTCAACTCGCAAAGCGGTATCTTAGGAAGGAATGTTCTCAATCACTTCGCACTCTTGCTTGATGGCCCGGGGCTGAGTTGGGAATTGAGTGACTCGGTGAAGTAGTCCTGCTTGCTTGCCTGCTCTACAGCCGCTAAAATCCTTTTCGCGAATGTCCTAACCCGCCCGGGGTGAACGCAGCAGTCGAATTAACGAATGAAAGAGTGCCCAACCTGTCGCAACTGTTACGCTGACGACGTCAACAACTGTCCGGACGACGGCAGTCAGACTGTGCCGTCGATCAGTGGAGATCCGATCCTTGACGGCCGCTATCAACTCGAGAAGCGCCTGGGGCAGGGTGGCATGGGAGTGGTCTTTAAGGCCCGGCACATTTTTCTAAAAACCCAGCATGCGATCAAGGTCATCCTTCCTGATTTAGTCGGCAACGATCCTAATCTGGCGACTCGCTTTCGCCAGGAAGCGCTCGCGGCCGCCGCGATCCGACATCCGAACATTATCGCAGTCACTGACTTTGGCGTGGTGCGGGGCACGATGCCTTTCCTCGTGATGGAGTTCGTGAAGGGTAAATCCCTGCAGGACATCATGGCCGAGGAAGGCGCGATGTCACCAATGCGCGCGCTTGAGCTGATCCAGCCGATTTGCGCGGGTATCGCCGCAGCTCATCGACAGAAGATCGTTCACCGCGACCTGAAGCCGTTGAACGTGATGATCCAGGAAGGTGTGCCCGTCAGCGAAGGCGCGAAGATCCTCGACTTCGGCCTGGCCAAGATCAAATCCGGCGAATTACTCGGCTCATTCATCGCGGCGCAAACCACGGGACTGATGGGCTCACCGTTCTACATGGCGCCCGAGCAGTGGTCGGATGATCCGCCTGACGCCCGCGCCGACATCTACAGTCTCGGGGTGATGCTCTACCAGATGCTGAGCGGCGAAGTGCCGTTCAAAGGCAGTTCGATACCGGCGATCATGAAAAAGCACCTGACGCTGGAAGTCCCGTCCCTGGCTTCGAAGGGCATCGAAGTGCCGCCGCAGATAGAAGCCGCCATCCGTCACGCTCTGGAGAAAGAGCTGAAGTATCGGACGGCGTCGGCAGACGAGTTTGTGAACGAACTGCGCCAGGCCATGGCGACGGCCAGCGCCGTCATGAAGCGGACGGGAGAATCCGCTAAGATCGACGCTTCCAAAACGCTCGTCCTTCCTCCTTCACGCGCGCAATCGACGGTGCCGCCAAAAGGTTCGACGACGGCCTTTGACCCTCTGGCCGGAACCATCAGTGCTTCGTCGCTGCTTGAAGAAGAGCAGAAAACCTTGTTCGCTGAAAGAGAGCTGGCGCGCGAAGCTCAGGCCAGACGCAATCAGGCGGATAGGAAGGCGGATGAGGAGGAGCAAAAACGAAAAGCAGGAGAGGGCGAGCGCGAAGCAGAGCGAAAGCACCTTGAAGAGCTGGTGGCCAAGCAGACGAAAGTCCTCGAAGAAAAGCTGACTCAACTGGCCTCGACCATGTCGCCCAAAACAACTGCGACAGTTGATCCTGAAGCGACGCAGGTGCAACGCGGCGGCGCGGCGACCATGGGTGACAATAGTTTTCCCGGGAGCGCGGCCCGATCGTTTCCGCATGTCGATGTCAGTCTGGTGCCAAAGAAGAAATCCTCACTGCCGCTTATCCTTGGATTGTGCGCAGTGCTTCTGATCGGAGCCGGCGTGGGCGGCTATTTCATCCTTCGATCAAGGATAGTCACGCCGGCGGGACCGACCAAACCCACCGGGCCTGAGGCCATCAAACCGAATCTTGTAGAGATTGCCGGCGGTGCATTTCAGATGGGAAGAAATGACTCGCTTCCCACCGAGGGGCCGGCGCACCAGGTGACCGTCAGCCCGTTCTCGATGGACAAGACGGAAGTGACGAATGCTGAGTACGCGCAGTTTGTCGTAAATACTAATCACGCGCCACCCGAGCAGTGGGGTAGTGTTAAGGCGCCCGTTGGTCAGGAACTGCTGCCCGTCTCAAACGTGTCTTACGACGACGCGGTCGCCTTTGCTGAGTGGCGTTCAAAGCGGGACGGTGTAACCTATCGTTTGCCTACCGAAGAAGAATGGGAGTACGCGGCGCGCAACGGAGATAAAGACAATCTTTATCCGTGGGGCAACGCCTGGGCGCCGGGCCGCGCCGCTACTCAGGAGGCGGGCGTGGGGAAGGAACAGCCGGTGGGAACATATGCGCAGGGCGGCAATCGCTGGGGAGTTCAGGATCTGATCGGCAATGTCTGGGAATGGACGTCCTCAAGGGCGGCGCTTTATCCGGGCAGTCCGCTGAAGCTTCTGCCGCAGTATAAGGATTGGATCGTGGTGCGCGGCGGCTCGTATAGCAGTTCGGCAAACAAAGTCAGCGGCACGATGCGCGATTGGTTTGCGCCCAACTACAAGAATCCGGTACTGGGATTTCGTTTGGTAAAGTCCGCCTCGTAGGTTCGCATACCTCCGAGGAGAACTGGCCTCCAAAGAGTCTGAAGCCGAGGCGCAGCAACACGTACACGAACGACTGTTGCTTATCTACATCCCTCTCCCCGGCCCACTCCCAAAGGGGAGGGAGTTTCGGGAGGCTGCTGGTGACTTGCCTTCACAGACAGGTTTCCTCAAAATCAGACGCAGTCGCAAGGTTGTCCACTAAGCCGTTCGAGCATAGTAAGTCTGCTATATTCGTCCCACAAGGAAGACGGAGGAATTAAATGTTTCAGAGGTACGGAAAGCCCTTGAGTCTGACTGTTCCAATTCTGCTCTCGTTTTCAGTTTTGATTTGTTCAGGCGTGGCGCGCGCGCAGGAAGTCGGCGGCGACCTCAGCGGTGGCGCCGGAATCTTTCGGCCTAAGAATCCGGAAGCGAAACGGATCGTCAATCCATCCAAGCCGGCGGCCAAGCCGGTGGCCAGGCCGGTGGCCAGGCCTGCGCGACCTAACCCTGCTGAGATAGAAGAAAAGTTTGAAGAGGCACTCGCCGGCGGGAACGAAGCACGTGATGGGCGCGCCTTTGCTGAAGCCGAAGCTTCTTATCGGAGGGCTCTAAAGCTGAAGCCCCGCGACGCGCGGGCGCCTTACGGACTGGGCAATGTCTTCGTTGACCAACAACGCTGGGACGATGCCGAGAAGTTTTATCGTCAGGCGGTCGAGTTAACTCCAAACGACGCCGAACCGCTGAAGGCGCTCAGCTTTGTCCTGGTTCAGCCTCGCACCGGAGCATCAAACGCAAAGCGGTTCGCTGATGCCGAGTACTTCGCGAAGCGCGCGACGCAGTTGCAGCCGACCAGCGCGATCGCATTCGACCGTCTGGGCGTGGCGATGATAACGCGCGGGATGTTTAATAAGGACACAGAGGCGACGTTTCGTCGGGCAGCCGAGCTGGATCCAAACTTCGTCGTGGCCCGCGTGCATCTGGCCATTGTGCTCAGCCGGATGAATCGTCGGGACGAGGCCGAACCTCTCTATCGATCGGCAGTCGAGCAGGCGAAAGATGCGCCGACACTCGTGCTCATTGCCGATGCGATGCAGTCAGAGCAGCGCTGGAGCGACTCCGATCCCGTCTTGCGACGGGCGCTGCAAATGGACGGGCGAAATCCCGGCGCGTTGTACTTGCTGGGCCGGCTGCTCGCGGTCAATAGGAAATATGCAGAAGCTGAACCGTTTTTGAAGAGTGCGATCCAGATAAGTCCCAGGAGTTTCCCTCCCCGGAACATTCTGGGGCGCGCGTATTTGGGTCTGGAGCGTTATGATGACGCTCTTCAAACTTATGAAGGGGCGGTGGAGCTGGCTTCTGTTGCAGATCGCAAACAGCTCGCCGGAATGTTTGGATTTGGCGGCGTTGGCGACGGGTATATGAATGGCGGCCGTCCGAAGGAAGCACTGCGTGCTTATGAACGAGCACTGCAACTTGATCCGGGCAATGCCGAACTAACAAACAAAATTGCCGCGGCGCGCGCAAAGGTGTCACCGTAGGAGCTAACCCCGAAAAAATTATGAAACGCTGTCCCAAGTGTAACCGCAGTTACACCACTGATACGCAGAAGTTCTGCACTTATGATGGCGGATTACTCGCAGCCGCTGATATAGGGCTGGAGACCATTCGTCTTGACAGTTCGCAGCTTGAAGATGACGCGCCGACGAAAGAGATATCGAGCGAGTTGGTGTCGGAAGTCACCGGCGGATTCGATCCTTTTAAGACCGTGATCTCGCGTCCGGAGGAAACAACTTCAGAAAGGTCGCGCACTACACAGGATCAGGCGCCGCCGACAGCCCCGCCGCCCGCGCTAGCGGCGACAATTGTTTCTGGCCCGCTAGTCAGCGACGTTATGGCCGACACATCTCCAAGTGTGCCACCGCAATCGCAGCCGCTGCCTACGATGCAGCTATCGGGTTCGGGTCCAATCGCTACTTCTGCGCCGTTGACGCCGCCGCAATCCGCTCCATTACCGGCTCAACCTTCAGTGACGCCGCAACCTCCCGCGAAAAAATCCAGGTTGCCTCTCGTGCTCGGCATTCTCGCGGTGCTTTTGGTTCTGGGCGGGGCTCTCGGCGTCGTTGCTTACATGGTTGCTCCCAGGATTATTTCGGCGCTTCAGGCTCGGCGTTCCACTGCAGAGCCGCCACGTCCGTCGACAAACGAGCCAACTCCCAACATTCAAACCACGCCGAAGGATTTGGGAAACACGAATATGAAGGTGGTGCCTGAGCCGCCACCCTATTCTCCGCCTGCTGATGCTGTCGAATTTGTGAATTCGAAGACGAAACTCAACGGCAAGCTCGCCGAGCATTACGTCGACTTTTCGTTCTATTATCCGAACAGATGGGAAAAGGATCCGACTGCGGGTATGCCGGGAGCGACTAACTTTGCGAAGGTCGAACGCCGTATCCCGCCGGACTTTACTCAGGAGAATTTTGCGGTGGGTTCTTACGTGTCAGCGGGCTCGAATGAGGCCGACCGCACGGTGTTTCCCACCCTGGCACAGAATCTTAGTGCGCAGTTTGAGAAGAAGTTTCCCGGGTACCGAAAAGCTTCGGAAGGTGAAACGAAAGCAGGTGTCTACGATGGCTATGAGTTTCGTTTCGAGAGCCTGTCGCCAAATACCGCCAAGGGTGATCTCAAGGTTTGGGGACGCGTGATCTTCGTCCCTCCGGTTGACGGTGGCCAGAACGGTGTTACGCTGTTGATGCTGGCCACGTCGCTCGCCCCTGAACTGAAAAGTGTTGATGACGTAGGCAAAAAGGGCGAACTGCCGATGATGTTGGAATCGTTCCGTTTTGGAAGGAAATAGTGGGGCCGTTTGGAGTGCTGCGACTGGTCGCAGCTTTCTTGGACACCGCTTTCATTGGTGAAAGCCGGGGCAAGTCATCGCACTCCAAAACAGAGCCCGCATCGCGCACTCAACCATGAAAATAGTTTTGGCAGAAGATCGCGACGGTCAATTGCACGGCGAACGCACTTTCACCAGCGACGTCGTTCGCGTCGGACGAGACCCGGGCGTGTGTCATTACTTCTTTTCCCAGGAACAGTGGCCAATGGTGTCGCGCACGCACGCTGAGTTTCGACTCGGCCAGGGCCGCTGTAGCGTCGCTGATGCAAATTCGCGCTTCGGTACCCTGGTGAACGGCCAGAGGATTACCGATCCGGTCGAGGTGCGAGTTGGTTCTCAGGTTCAATTTGGCACCGGTGGACCAATTTTGCGCGTCGTCAGTATTGAACAGTCCGCCGTCTCGGGGGTTGAACCCAAGAACCCTGACCTCGGCCGGATGGCAACGTTTCACGAGTCGCGGAGCGCGATTCCCGAGATTCCTAGCGCAGCTCCACCACCGGTTGCGCCGCCTAAGGTGACGGCGGCTGGAGGTACTCAAAAGCCCGCGCCTGCACCCGCCAGAACCGAACCAGCTCATCTCGACCTGATCGATCCCGACACGCGCCAGACGCGGCGCATCGAGCTGAGCCGGGAAGTCACGCGCCTGGGCCGCGATCCCGAAGGCGAAGTTGTGATCGACGCCGCAGCCGCGGTGGTCTCGCGCCGTCATGCCGAGATCAAAAAAAGCGGCGAACAGTTCGTGGTAAGCGATTTGAAGAGCTTCAACGGGACGCTGGTGAACGGCCGGAGGATCACCGAAGCCGTCCAACTATTCAATGGGGATGAGGTTCAACTGGGCACGGGCGGACCGCTGCTGCGCCTGATCGATCGGGCGCATCCCGCGCCGTCGCAAAGACCGCTGGGAGCGCCGACTCCGAGCCAGCAGTTGATTCCGCCTGCCTTTGGTCAAATTGCCGCGATGGCCGGGCGAACTATTGTGGCCACCGGATCGGCTTCGTTGGCGCCGACGACTCCGTCCGGATCTTCCCAGCCGCAACTGCTGGCGCGGCTTTCGTTCGACACTCGCCCACAACTCTCGGTGGGGCGCGCGCCTGACAATGATCTACACCTCGATGGATTACAGATTTCGAATCATCACGCCCGCTTTGCGCGGGACAACGGCAGTGTGACGGTTGAAGACGCCGGATCGACTAACGGTGTATACGTCAACGGCGAGCGCATCAGCGGCCGGCGTCAGGTACAGCTCTCTGACGTAATTCAGATCGGCCCGTTTGTCTTGCAGGCTGATGCGCATCAGGGTGTCGCGGTTTACGACACGCGATCAAAGACACGCATCGACACCATCAACATTACGAAGATCGTCGCCAATCGATCCGGCGGCGGCTCGATCAAGTTGCTCGACGACGTGGGCCTCACCATTCAGCCGAACGAGTTTGTCGGTTTGCTGGGCCCGTCGGGCGCCGGCAAGTCGACGCTGATGGATTCGATGAACGGGATGCGCCCGGCGACCAGCGGCAACGTGCTCATCAACAACCTCGATTTGTACCGACATCTGGATTCCCTCAAACAATCGATCGGCTACGTGCCGCAAGACGACATCATTCATCGCGAGCTGACCGTCTATCGCACGCTCTACTATGTCGCGCGGCTGCGCCTTTCGCGCGATGTTTCTACCAGAGAGATCGATCAGATTGTGAATGAAGTCATGGACGTCACCGGCCTTTCCGAACGCCGCGACGTGCCGGTGGGCCAGCTTTCAGGCGGACAGCGCAAGCGGGTTTCGATCGCCGTCGAACTAATCACAAAACCATCGGTAATCTTTCTTGACGAGCCCACCTCAGGTCTCGATCCCGCGACGGAAGAGAAGATCATGAAGCTCTTCCGCCAGATCGCTGAGAGCGGCCGCACTGTCGTACTCACGACGCATGCGATGGAGAACGTGAAACTGTTCGACAAGATTGTGGTGCTGATGCGCGGCAAGCTGGTCTTCTATGGCGTGCCCCAGGAAGCGCTGGCGCACGTCAAGGCCGAGAGCTTCAAGGATCTCTACGACAAACTCGAGGCGCCGGTAGATCAGCAGATCGCAGCCATGCCGCCGCTTCAGGCCAACGCCACGCAGTCGCAGAAGCAAGCTTTCAAGCGACACCGCGAACAAATCTCGGAACAGGTCGCCGAGGACTGGAAGCGCAGGTTTCAAAGCACAGAAGCCTATCGACGCAATGTGCTTGAGCCGATTAGCCTGTTGCCGCGCGATGGCCGCGCCGCGGCGCCGCCAAAGCGGCACACGTCGGTCATCGATGCGGTGCGGCAGTGGGGCACCCTCACGCGTCGCTACCTGGAAGTCCTCAGCCGCGACAAATTCAATCTGCTGATCCTTTTTGGCCAGGCGCCAATCATTGCCTTCCTCACTTATCTCGTCGTCGGCGCGAAGAGCCCGCGCGACTTTCCTTATTTCATGCTGGCACTGGTATCGATCTGGTTCGGAACATCCGTGGCATCGCGCGAGATTATTCGCGAGCGCGCCGTCTACACGCGCGAGCGCATGGTGAACTTGCGTCTGCTGCCGTATGTCGCCTCAAAGCTTTTTGTGCTGGCGCTGATCGTGTCGTTTCAGTGTCTGCTCCTGTTCGGGTCGCTGAAGTTCCTGCACTACGTCGGATTGATGAATCTGCCGGGTTGGGCGATCCCACAGCTGGCCGTGATCCTGATCACGGCAATGGTCGGCCTCGCGCTCGGGCTGTTCGTGTCCGCGATGGTCAAGACTTCAGAGATGGCCACCAGTCTGGTGCCGCTAATCCTGATTCCGCAGATTCTGTTTTCAGGCTTGGTGGGCGTGCCGGTGAATACGGCGCGCGTCATTGGCACGCTGATGCCGGCGACCTGGGCCTTCGATGGACTGAAACGCTGGTCCAGGCTCGATACTCTGGATGAAGAAGGTTCCGATCCCGAAGGCGAGAACAAAGGTCGCGGGCTTTACAAGCATTACGAGGATGTAAATGACGAGCACATCGCCAACGCTCGCCAAGATGTCGCGAATTACAAAAAGAATGCCGAGGATGATTCAAAGGAATACGAGCGGAAGATGAAAGATTATGTGAAAGACCTCCAGAGCGGCGTGCAAAGCACTCAGCCCTCTGCACCCAAGCTCAAACCCGTTCCTGAAGTTCATGAAGCGGAAAAGTTACCCGAGGATTTGAGCAACTACGTTAACTTCCTGCATCCGTGGGGCAACATCATCCTCGACCCGTTGGTGCTGATCGTGATGTTCTTTTCCCTGGTGATCGCAACGATCGTTACGCTCAGGGCGCAGGATATCCTATGAGGCCTATGGCTAATTCGCCGGCGGTGGCTTGTTGTAGATCTGCTGGTAGAGCAGCTTCGCATTATTAGGATTCATGGTCCGTAGAATCTGGTACTGCTCGGCAGCCTTCTTCTTGTCACCGGACATCAGATACGCGACACCCAGATTGTAATATGCCCCCGCATAATCGGGTTTGAGTCTGATTGCCTCTTTGTGAAACACGATGGCCTCTTTCCACTTGCCGAGGTTGCCGTAGGCAAACCCCAGATTGTTCTGCGCCTGGGGCCAGTCCGGCTTCAATTTGACTGTCACCTGGAATGCAGCCAGCGCCTCGTTTGCCTGTTTCAACCACCTGTAGGTAATGCCAATATTGAAATGACCTTCGGGCAGATCCGGCTTTAACTGGATCGCCCGCTTGAGAGGATCGAGTGCCGCGGTGTAATTCCCGATATTGTTGTAACCCCAACCGAGATTGCTGTATGCCTCTGCGTAATCCGGCTTCAGTTGTATTGCTCGCTTGAAAGCTTCGATCGCTTCGGTCCAGCGCTTCGATTTCCCGAGCGCATATCCCATGTTGTTATTCGCCTCGGCGTCATCAGGCTTAAGGCGAATCACCTGCTTGTAAGCCTCCGCGGCTTCCGGATAACGGCCCAGCTTGTCATACATCCAACTGAGGTCGCTGTAAGCATCGATCATTTGAGGGTTGATTCGCACCGCCTGCTTATAGGCCTCAGCGGCTTGCGCGAACTTATCAAGCCGGCGGTATGCATCGCCCAGATTGTTATAGGCTTCCGCGTAATCGGGTTTGAGGTTAACGGCCTGCTGGTAAGCAGTCACTGCCTCTTCGTACTTGTTCGCGTTGTAAGCGGCTACGCCTTGATCGTAATAGGCCAGGCTCAGAGCGTTGCGCGCCTCGTTGTCCTTGGGATCCAGATTGAGAGCCTGTTTCAAAGCCTCGAGCGCTTCTGCCGATCGATCCAGCTTGAGGTAGGAATTTCCCAGCGCGCGATAAGCAGCGCCCCAGTCGGATTTGAGGGCAATCGCCTGCTTGTCTGCCGCGATGGCTTCGTCGTACCGGCCCAGATTGAAATAGGCTTCGCCGAGGTTAAGGTAGGCCTCGGGGTAGTTTGGCTGCAGCTTCACGGCCTGCTGATACGCGTCGATGGCTTTCTGGTATTGACCCGCGTCGAAAAAGTCATCGCCCTGCTTATTCAGAGATTCGGCGGTCGCGACAGTCTTTGCCGCGTCGCCCAAAGGTTTTGAAGAATCACCCGCGCGAGGTTTTGTTTCTCTGCCAGAGTTTTCGGTTTTGTTGCCGGCCGTTGTTGTTCTTTGCGGATGCGACGGATGGGCCGCACGGGTGACAGTCTTCTTTTCGAGGCGTTTAGGCGCGTGGGCAACATTCGGCGGAGTGCTGAAGATGCCTTTGCCCAACTTGGCCTCGACTTCGGCACTGGCCAGCAGCACGCCTGCGCCGCCGCTAATGTCCTGTGCGCAGGCAGCGCCGCAATTGAAGAAACCGGACAGGGCCAGCGCCAATGTGGAAACAACAACGCGCGAATAAAGCGAAGAGTTGGTGATCATCTTTCTACTCCGAGATATCAAACATACGAACCAAACACGCGATTCGATCTCTGTGGGAAAGTCTACTGTGAGCGGCGCTTGTGGACAAGTAGCAGGTCACGCGGGGTTAGTGCATTTCATATGGAGCACCGCAGGACGGGAACCGTGGATCGGGACCGATTGGCAAGACGATCTCTACGGTTACATTGGCGGGATAATGAATAACAAGAATGCTAAATTGATTTGTGCTGGCGGAATGTATGACCACATTCACCTGTATGCATCTTTGCCGTCAACCATCACGATCGCTGATTTCGTCAGCGTGGTAAAATCCAACTCATCGCGGTGGGTTCATCAATCTTCCCTTAAGCGACGGGCATTTGCGTGGCAGGAAGGGTATGGTGCATTCAATCACGGCCCTTCGGGCCTTGGTGTCAAACCTTACCGCACTGGAGAGCGGCAAGCCGCATGCGCTTACACAAAGGATTCATGCTGTCTGATGTCGCGCGCAGAAAGGCCCTCGCGACATTGTTCGGTACTACTGCCGGGCTTACCCTCATTATGCTCTGCCTCACACAAGCGTCTGCCCAGGAATTCCTCCCCTCGCCGCCTTCCGATCGCGCTCTGATCTACACCCTCGACGAGCAAAACAGATTAGTGCCGTTGCCTTTTGAGCAGGGACAGACGCCTCTTCATCCTGAGCAGGTAGCGAAGAGCACGAAGGTCAGTTACATCGAGCTTAAGGGTGAGCATGCGGTGACGATCTTCAAAACAGCGACGCCGCGGCTTTTTCTTTTCACCTACCAGCGGCCGGGTGCGCATCCGCCCTTCCTGGTCTGGCTTACACCGCACAAAGGTGCGCGTCGTGTTACGGCCATAGCCGAGCGGGGGATGAGCGGGTATGCCATTTCTTCCGAAGAAATCATCAAACCAACTCTGCGCGGACTGGTGAAGGATGGTGAACTGGTTTTCATGGAGGTGCGCCCACGCGTTTCGCTGATGCCGGGGGAATATGCGATTATTGGCGATGACTTGGCGCGCATTGCTACTTTCCGGGTCATGGCGGGCGCAAATTAATTCAGGAAAGCGGAATCTTAATGGCTTTACCCAAAAAATCTTCCTCTGTTGAGACTGACAAGAAATCTTTCTGGACGGCCGGGCGGCTGGTGATCACCCTCGCTGCCGTCGGTCTGATCGGTGCCTGGGGCTTATCGAGTTGGAAGTCCCGCGAAGCTGTTACTAACAAGACTCCAGCTAATCCTGTTACCAACACGCCCTCTGTGAACAACGCTCCACCTCCGCTAGCCTTCGTCAGTTTGCCGCAAGAGCTACGCGACACAACACTGCAAACACTGGATGGCGACTCGTTAAAGCTTTCGGACTTTACGGACAAGGTGGTCGTCCTGAACATCTGGGCGACCTGGTGCGGACCGTGCCGCCTGGAGATGCCGGAGCTGGTGAAGATGAGCAACGAGTACAAGTCGCGCGGCCTGGTGGTGCTGGGACTGGCAACCACATATAACGAGCACAACGACCAGGCGCATGTGAAGGAGTATGTTCAGTCGCAGGGCATCCTCTACAAAATAATTTGGGACGATGGCACATTAGCCGGGCCATTAGTAGAAGCCGTGCAGGGCCGGTCGGTAATTCCCCAGAGCTTTGTGATCTCGCGCGATGGGCGCATTGTGAAACACTTCACCGGTTTCAATGCTTATTCCACGCCCCAGTTAATGCGCCAGGCGATCGAAGATGCGCTTAACGACAAGGGCTGATTCAGTAGACAGGAGCAAGTCGGCGGAAGACTCAATCCGCCATCGGGGAAGTCGCTACTTTGATGCTGGACATTAAGAAGAAACTTCAAGCTGAGCTGGACGAGTTGGAAAGCGAGTTGCGTGTCCACCTGCCGAAAGAGATCAAGCGGGCCCTCGAGTTTGGCGACCTGCGCGAGAACTCTGAATACCAAACCGCTCTGCAGCGGCAAACGATGGTCAAGGCCCGCATCCGCGAACTAAGACAGCGCATGAGCGAAGTTAATTCAATCGATCTCTCGAAGATTCCGCGCGACAAGGCCTCCTATGGTTCTACGCTGGTGCTTTACGATGCCGAGCGCGAAGAAGAAGTCACCTATCGTCTGGTCACGCCCGAAGAGAGCGATCCGCCGGCTGGTTTGATCTCGACGGTTTCTCCGATCGGCCGCAGCCTGATGGGGAAAGAAGAGGGCGACGAGGTCGTGGTCAGCATCCCGTCAGGTTCGCGCCGCTTTGAAATCAGGCGGTTGAAAACGCTTCATGATCAAGTGAGTCCACAACCGCCCGCCGAGTGAAAGCCCCGTTGAAGCACAGTGCGAAGAGATAGAGATGATGGAACGGTCGCAGGAAGAAGTCGCCCGCATAACGCTTCGTCCGGCTACGCCAGATGACGACTCTTTTCAGCTCGAGCTGTATGTCGGCACTCGCCTTGGTGAACTCGAACTGATTGACTGGAACGAAGATCAAAAACTAGCTTTTGTTAAGATGCAGTTCAATGCTCGGCAACTACAATACAGCCACCGGTATCCGCTGGCCGACGACAACATTATTCTCCAGGGCTCGCAGCCCATTGGACGTATGCTGGTTGATAGAAACGAGCAAGAAATGGTGCTGGTAGACATCGCTCTGTTGCCTGAGCATCGAAACGCCGGCATTGGAACACGACTGGTTCAATCCTTGTTGGATGAAGCCATCAGGACAGGAAAGTCGGTTCGGCTGCACGTGGTGACGACCAACCCGGCGGTAAGAATGTACGAGCGGCTGGGGTTTTCGACCGCTGACGATAACGGAAGCTATCTTGAAATGAACTGGGTCGGTTAGGTCGATACTGAGTTTCTAATCAGGTATCTCTTTAGAGGCCCGCAACAGCGATTCACTCTATGCTTTCCTACACGCTGAGCCCTTACGTCAACTTCATCGAGAGTCACCTGATCCCCAACGCCAGCCAATACGCCGTGGTGCACCGGCTCACGGGCGAGGTTTGTGAGCCCGGCGAAAGAGTTCGCTCATTATTGTTTGCGGCCAGGCTGGGCAACCGGGTTTCTTTCAGTAGCGAAGACCTGGACAACCTGGGCGAAGACGGCCGACAAATACGCCAACTGATAGACCAGGAGTTTCTGGTGCCGGACGGTTACGATGCGCTGTCCTCTTTTCTTGATCAGTATGCAGTTCGACCACTCCAAAACCCGGCAGTCGCTTATCGCTCCGAGACTGGCGAGATGCGATTGGTGCGCGTATCAATGGCGGAACGAGTCTACTCGCCAAAGCGCGACGATCTGGCGGCGATCATAGAAGAAGAGATGCCTCCCTTCGCCGCCGAAGTATTCTTACAGGCTAATGGTACGAAGACGCTGGCGGAAATATTTGGATCCATCTGCAAGGAAGACGGCGAGAACGTCCTCGAACACGCCGCCTTCCGGACGGCAATAGAATTTCTTACCAGACAGGAAAGGCAGTTGATAAAATTTACCCGGCACACTGAGGACTTGAACGATCCCTACAAACCTTTCAATACAGTGCCGCGGAATTTTTATCACTCTTCTCGATGGAAAGCGCAGCCGGCCGCGCACGATTCCAAATCGATAATTAACTTTCACCGGGAAGGAATCTCGGATGCGTCCTGGGAGTTTGATGTTATTGAGCCGACATTGAACCATGCCTTTCGCTTTCCAAGCGAGGCGCTGGGTGGATTGGATTATGGCTCGCGTTTTTGTCTTGCTACTTTGAAACCGGAAGTTGTGCCCTTGCTGGGCCACTCCGGCCCGCTTGAGATCCTGGAAGTCGGCGGCGGCACGGGAACGTTCGCGCGATCCTTCATCGAACAAACGCTACAGCTATGCGCGACGTCGCTCAACGGAGCCAGACCGAATTATCACATAATGGATTTGTCCCCGGCGTTAATCGCGGGCCAACGGCGAATGTTATCTGAGCTGCAGCCGGCTATCGAGCACTTTGAACAGGATGCTACGCAGTTTGATCTCCCCGGCCGCAGGTTCGATCTCATTATTGCCAATGAGGTGATCGCTGATTTTCCGTTAGCCGCGGTCCAGCGCAACCGTCATGACGAGACCAGCGAGAACGGGCCGGAATGGCTGGGGGAGGGCGCTCAATATGTTGAGAAATATCAACTGTCGGTCGAGTCCGCACCCGCTTCTTTTCTCGTCAACGCGGGCGTTTTTCAGTTTATCGAGCGGGCCTGGAGGCATCTTTCTCGGGGCGGTGCGCTGGTGCTATCTGAGTATGGAAGTGTATCAAGGTACCCGGTCGAATCTTTTCACTTGAACCACGCTGAGTTTTCCATTCACTTTGGCCATGTGATGGAATGCGCGCGCGTGATTGGTTTTCAATGCCGGCTGCAGACACTAAAAGAGTTTCTCGGCATAGACGATCGGGTCGCGGTGCTGAGTGGGCGCGACGAGCACCTCCAGTGTTTGAATCACGTACTCGAGAAGCATGGGATGTCGCTGCCTTTCGCTTTGATCTCAGAAAACGATTTCGAGGCAAGATTCCGGAAGCTGGCGGACCGAATAGAACTTGCCGGAGTTTCATTCAAGCCCCTGCTGAATAAATTCCATTACGGTCCGAACGTTGATGATTTTATGGTATTGATAATGAACAAGCCGATGGAGTAAGGATTTTGGCGCTTAAGATTCATGCGGAAAGGAAAGTCTTGTGGCGGAAAAGTTAACACACGAAGCTTTTGCTAAGCATCTCAAAACCAAATTTCAGGTTCGCCTCGAAGCCGGCAAGAGCGTCGAGCTTTCGTTGATCGAAGTATCAGAACACAAGGTATATGAGAGGCAGGAGGAGTTTTGGATTCTCTTTCTTGGCCCGAACGAGTTTTTTCTGGGGCAGGGCACGCGGCGAATGGAGCATGACGAGATGGGACAATTTGATCTGTTTCTGGTTCCCATCAAGCAGGACGATCAAGGATACTACTACGAAGCCGTCTTCAATCGAATTCTCCAGCCGGAGAAAACGGCCAGTTGATTTTACGGGGAGCCAAAAGACCAAACCCACAAGTGACTCGCCATCCCAACCAAACTTCCGGGGTAAGCCAACCAATTACTCTTCGACCGGTTACTCCTGCCGATGAATCTTTCCTGCTCGAGGTTTACGCGAGCACCAGGGCCGACGAGATGGCTTTGCTACCCTGGTCCGACGAACAGAAGCAGGCTTTCGTTCTGACACAGTTTAGTGCTCAGCAACAGCATTATGAAAAGACCTATCCCGACGCCAATCACGACATAATCCTCTTCAACGATCGCATGGTTGGGCGGCTTTATGTTGCTCGTCTGGAAGCGGAAATACGAATCGTAGACATCACGCTTCACCCGCGGGACCGAAACCGCGGGATCGGAAGCAACTTGCTGGGAAGCCTGCAGGACGAGGCTTCAGGTTGCGGGAAGTTGCTAAGGATTTACGTCGAAAGCTTCAATCCATCGCTTCGCCTTTTTGAGCGGCTTGGCTTTTCGCGGAGCGCGGAGCAGGGAATGCATGTTCTGATGGAGTGGTCTCCGGGGTAATAAGACCCAGTGAATCTATGATTCGCGTGAGGATTCGCGCGAGAATATGTAGTCAAGGCATGGAAAAGACAAGAAAAAACTCGTCCGGCATTAATATTGGCAACTTTTCTGTTGCAAGTTTCCTGACAACGCACTACACTCCACGACTTCTGTAGCTACCTGGGCGTCGAGAATTTCATTGGGAGGCAATTGCTCATGGATAATTCGCGTAGAGGCTTCTTGAAAAAGGGAGCGGTGGGCGCTCTGGGCGCCGCAGTTTCTTTAGGTCTCACGGACAGAGTTCTGGGCCACGGAGGATTGTCTTCGACAGCACCGCGCCTGGCTCTGGATAAGGCGGCGTTTCAAGCCCAGTTGAAGACGTCGTTTTTCATTGGCGTTTCAAGGGTACCGATTAAGCTGATTGAAGTTGTCGACCTCGGCTCAGAGCGCAGCGCCAACGGGCCGAAAGAGGCTTTCTCGCTTACGTTCCATGGCGATAATG
Organism: Pyrinomonadaceae bacterium; assembly: GCA_041497335.1. Classification (GTDB taxonomy): domain Bacteria; phylum Acidobacteriota; class Blastocatellia; order Pyrinomonadales; family Pyrinomonadaceae; genus UBA11740. Next base: position 184,928 of record JBGQGG010000006.1, read on the forward strand.
CGTCGCCGCTTCGACAGGAAACTTACATGATTGAGCATGAGAAGCTTGGCATGTTTTCGCTGCTCATCGTTCCGATCGTGTCAAAGGACAAGAGCGCCCGATATTACGAAGTGGTGATTAATCGACTGTACTCGTAGGCTGTGCGGAGCAGATTTCCGATGTTCCACAATTTCGAACGAAGGAATTTTGCAGCGCTTTTGTAAACGTCATTGCTACCAAGGGCTTCAACGAGTAGTTGCCTTTGGTTTGAATAGGAGAATGAGATGGCTCAACCATATATAGGCGAAATCAGAATGTTTGCCGGAAATTTCGCGCCGGCAGGATGGATGTTTTGTGACGGGCAGCTGCTTCCCATTTCCGAAAACGAAACCTTATTCAATCTGATCGGAACCACTTATGGTGGCGACGGACAGTCCACGTTTGCGTTGCCTGATCTGCGAGGCAGGTTTCCGATACACATGGGTCAGGGTGCTGGCCTTCAGAATTACATTCTTGCGGAAGCCGCAGGGGTGGAAAGCGTCACACTCACCACCTCGTCGACACCGGCCCATACCCATCCGGCGCTGTGCAGTTCGGGTGGCCAAAGTCAGGTCGCAGATCCTACCGGAGCCGTGTCGGCGCCGTCGGATGCTACCCAATACGCCGCCGGCGCAGGTGGAGGGTTTATGGGATCGTCGCCGATTAACAGTACGATCACTGGAGGATCACAGCCGCACGATAACATGACACCTTTTCTTGTTATCGATTACATCATTTCCCTTTTTGGGATTTTCCCAAGTCAAACCTGAGACTCTTTTGTGTTAATGGCTTGGGAGCTTGAACGCTAGTCGGTAACGGATCGGAAATGAAAGGATAAGGAGCGAAACATCATGGCAGAACCATTCCTGTCTGAGATTAGAATTTTTAGCTTTAACTTTGCGCCCAAGGGTTGGGCTCTGTGCAACGGCCAGTTGCTGCCGATCAATCAGAACCAGGCTTTGTTTTCATTGCTCGGGACGACCTATGGCGGCAACGGTCAAACCAATTTTGCATTGCCGGATTTGCGGGGAAGGGTTCCGTTTCACTTCGACGGTAATTTCAACCTTGGCCAGGCAGGCGGACAGGAAGTCCATACGCTGACTCTGGCAGAAATGCCCGCTCATGTACACTCTCTCGTTCCTGGTTCAAATGCCAGCAACGTCGCCGCTGCCCAGGCAATCCCGATCGGTAATTTTTTGGCAAACAGCGGCAAGAGCGCCTTTACGACGGCAGTGCCGAATTCCGCAATGGGCGCCGGGACGGTCAGCGCCGTGGGCGGCAGCCAGCCCCACGAGAATCGGTCGCCTTTTCTGACTCTTAACTTCTGCATCGCCCTTCAGGGAATATTCCCCTCAAGGAACTAGGAAAGGAAACAAAAACCATGGCGGATCCTTTTGTAGCCGAAATACGGATTTTCCCTTTTAATTTTGCGCCGACCGGCTGGGCGATGTGTAATGGCCAGATTCTGCCGCTCAGTCAGAATACTGCGCTCTTCTCGCTGTTGGGTACGACCTACGGGGGCGATGGCAAGAGCAACTTTGCGCTGCCCAACCTTCAGGGTGGCGGCGCGATACACCAGGGCCAGGGGCCAGGGTTGACTGACCGCTTTCTCGGCGAGACGGGCGGTGAAGAATCCGTCACGCTCGTGGCTACAGAGATGCCAGCGCACGCGCACCAGTTCGGCGGCTCGGTGGCCGCCAACGGTGGTTCGCTAACGCCGGTCAACAGCATCTGGGCACAGGCTCCATTCGGACGCGGCGCCCTGAATATTTACGGTACGCCCGCCAATGTGGCCCTCAATCCCAATTGTCTATCAATAACGGGCAGCAGCTTGCCGCATAACAATTTGCAGCCGTACCTGACTTTGAACTTTTGTATTGCGTTGCAGGGTGTCTTTCCGCCGCGTTCATGATGGCGGCGCAAGCTTGCGCGTAAATAGTTTCTCGATTTTCCCGCTCCGGCAATTCGACGCCGGAGCGGTCTCGACGGTGTTTCGTTCTTTGCTGTCACCGCCAAAGTGCGAACTCTTGCGGCGTGCGTTCCACAGCGCGGAGCGCTGTGGCCCAGTTAATAAAAGTCTGGATATTTGCCCAGCACGCTGATGCTGGGGAGGAGCCGGCAAATGCTTCACTCTCAAAAATCAAAAACTGCTTTCGTGATCATTGCTGCGTTGGTGGGGATAACCGCGCTTTTGTTCGTAGCGGCGCCGGCATCAAGTTCAGCCGCCGGGAACACTCCTGACCGAAAGACGCACAGGATCAGCGTACGCGGCACGAAACAGACTCAGGCGGGCAGTGATTTTGCTCGCCGGTCGAGAGTGACCCTGACTGGTCCGATTGTCCCCGTTGCTTCTATTACCGTGGATCGGACCGACGACACGTTCGCTGCTTCCGCCTGTACCGCGGCGGCAAACGATTGCAGTCTTCGTGGCGCGGTGGCTTTCGCCAATCTCAACCCCGGGACAACTATTAATGTCCCAGCCGGAACTTACAATCTGACCATTTCGGGTGCCGGTGAGGGCTTCAACGGCGATGACTCAATCGGGGATCTGGACATCACGGCCGATAACACGACGATCATCGGCGCCGGCGCTGGCACTACCATCATTCACCAGACTCAATCGGGCGATCGAGTAATCGAAGTCAATCCATTTTTGGATCCGAATTTTGATACCAGTATTTCGGATGTCACGATTTCGGGTGGAACTGAATCGACGGCCGTCGGCGGTGGCGGAATCATCTCCGGCTCGATCGACAATAGCCTGACGCTGACAAACTGCGTGATTTCCGGAAACTCGGCAACCGGCGGTGGCACGTTAGGTGGCGGCGGGGTGTCACACGCAGGTGGTAGCTTGACCATCACGGGTTGCAGTTTCGTCGGCAATTCAACCAGCGGTAGTGGCGGGGGCTTAGGCTATTCGGCCGGCGATCCGTTTGGCAGGACTCCGTCGCTCGGCACCCTGACGATATCTGGCTCAAGTTTTACCTCCAATACAGCCAATTCCATAGCGGCCGGGGGCGCCGCGGCGGACCTTTTTGATTTCAATCAGGGTGTGAGCACTTACACTATCGACAGCTCGACCTTCTCAGGCAACATAGCAACGAACGGCAGCGGCGGCGCGATAATTGTTGAGAGCGGCGGACCACTCACGGTCACGACAAGCTCGTTTGTAAACAACCATGCCGCTATTTCCGGCGGCGCCATCAACGGCGGCGGTACTGTCGCCAGTGTCAGGTATTCGCGATTGGTCGGGAACAGTGTCACGGTTCCTACGAACGGACTCACGCTGTTCCGCAGCGGCGGTGTCTTTGCGGCGGACGATAACTGGTGGGGTATCAATGCCGGACCAGGGGCGAATGATTTTCGCAGCACCTCAGGCAGCGTTTTCCCGACCACTTTCCTGAAGCTTCAGGCGAGCGGCAATCCTAATACGATTTGCAGCGGAGCGACCTCGAATATTACCGCCAATATCAAGCAAAGAAATGTGGGCGCGGATTTGACCGTCGAGCTCAATGGTCTGCCGGCGTTTGCGGCTACTTTCGTTAATGCCACGCCGGCTCTTGGCAATTTGTCGGGCGTTAGCGCTAACTTCGTAAACGGTTCAGCTTCGGCCACCTTCACGGCCGGCGCCACTCCGGGAACAGCGAACATTGACGTCGCTGCGGACAACCAGACCGTTACTGCTTCGGTTGTTATCCAAGCTAATACGACAATCGACCTAGCGGACCAGACAGTCTGCGAAGGCGGCACAGCCACGTTCAGCACGACGGCTTCCGGCCCGGGCCCGTTCACATTTGTTTGGAAGAAAGGCACTACAGTCTTGAGTAACGGCGACCTCGGTGGCCGCGTTACCATTACTTCCGGTGGCGCTACGAGCACACTTTCAATCACCGGCCTGGTGCTATCGGACGCTGGTAGCTACAGCGTCGAAAGTACTGGAGCGTGCAGCACTGCGTCCTCAAGCGCGACGCTCACTGTGAACCCGAACCCGGCGACGCCGTCGATCACGCCGGCGCCGACTGAGGTGTGCGCCAACTCGACGGGCAACCAGGCGAGCGGGCCGGCGGGCGCGACTACCTACGCGTGGACGATCGGCAACGGCACGATCACCAGCGCGGCC
>JBGQGG010000007.1:0-183165 GCA_041497335.1 Pyrinomonadaceae bacterium
ACCCGCATCGCCCGCCTACTCGGCGCCGCCCCTACCTAACGGCCACTACTTATCCTTACAACCAGCGCGAGCATCCGGGCACCCGCCGCCCAGCTAGGCCAACTCGCCTCTAAAACCACCACCGCACTGCTCAACCCCATCCCAAAACCAAATCAGACCGCTCAGCCTTGGCAAACCGTGCCCCACTGCAACCGCCTCCCCACCAGCCAACCCAAACGCCCATCTCTTGCTCACCTCTTGCCTCTTCATGAATAATGCGGGTTAGGACGCGCTGCGGGACCACAAGTCACTGGCAGCTTTCAGAACGTGACCATTCCGTATGTTATAATCCACACCTCGCTCAAACCTTAACTTTATGAGTTCTGTCGTCGAATTAGACCGACACACGCGCAATCTTTCTGGAGGAAACCATGGCAACCGAAATGAAACGTTCCGCTGCGATAATCGATCGTCTGGAAGAGCTTTTGGGAGCTCAAACCCGGCAACTTTTGGATCACAAGTCCAGGACAATTCCCAAAGAGCAGCTTCATCTGCCCGGGCCTGACTATATCGACCGAGTCGTCTCGCAATCAGATCGCTCAACGGCAGTCCTGCGTTCGCTGCAATCGCTCATCGATCACGGCCGGCTGGCGGGCACTGGATACGTTTCGATCTTGCCTGTCGACCAGGGCATCGAGCATTCGGGCGGCGCGTCATTCGCTCCGAACCCACAGTATTTTGATCCGGCAAACATTGTGAAGCTGGCGATTGAAGGCGGATGTAACGGCGTCGCCTCGACGTTTGGCGTGCTGGGCAGCATCGCGCGGAAGTACGCGCACAAGATTCCCTTCATCGTGAAGATTAACCATAACGAGCTGTTGACGCTGCCGAACAAATTCGACCAGGTGATGTTTGGGACGGTGAAAGAAGCGCACAACCTGGGCGCGGTCGCTGTCGGCGCCACGATCTATTTCGGTTCCGATGAAGCTACGCGTCAGATTACCGAAGTCGCAGAAGCCTTTGCTCAGGCGCACGACCTCGGAATGGCCTGCGTTCTCTGGTGCTATCTGCGCAATCCGAAATTCAAAACCCCGGAAGGCGACATGCACTCGGCGGCCGATCTTACGGGTCAGGCAAACCACCTCGGCGTGACAATCCAAGCCGACATCATCAAGCAGAAACTACCCGAACGCAACGGTGGTTATACGTCCGTCGAGAAGGAACTCGGCAAATCTTATGGCAAGACCAGCAAACTGGTTTACGAGAAGCTGACCACCGATAACCCGATTGATCTGGTGCGCTATCAGGTCGCTAACTGTTACATGGGGCGCATCGGCCTGATCAATTCAGGCGGCGAGTCGAAAGGCGCCAGCGACCTGGCTGAAGCCGTACGCACCGCGGTCATTAACAAGCGCGGCGGGGGCATGGGCCTGATCTCTGGACGCAAGGCTTTCCAGCGGCCAATGAATGAAGGCGTCGAGCTTTTAAACGCCATCCAGGACGTTTATTTGTCGGACGAAATCACCGTCGCGTAGACGTTCTGAAACAATAAAGCAGCGCGCAATTTGCGCTCATTGCGAGCGATCACTATAATGCACGCGCTTTAGAAATCCCCCAATCGAATATGTCGACCCCAATTCGCTGGAGACATGACCGTCCGGCGCGCCACCGTGCCAAGCAAGAGTCGCGACCGCTGACCGTAATTAGGTCGGCGCTGGGCGAGATGGCTCGCGTGGCCCTTGCTGAGCCGTTCATGATTGCCATCGAACGACAGCAGATTTACCTGCGTCGTTTGCCGCAGGCCCTCGAAGGACTGCGTATCGTCCAGCTTTCAGACCTCCACTACGGCCCCTTAGTTAACCCCAGTCATCTCGAGCGTGCTATTCAAGCGGCAAACGATCTGCGCCCCGACCTGATCGCCCTGACCGGCGACTACATTTCACACGATCGTAGTTACGCCGCGCCCTGCGCTGAGCTGGTGGGCCGGCTCCGCGCGAGCCACGGTGTTTTCGCCGTTCTGGGAAACCACGATCACTGGACTGACGCGGAGTTGATCGCCGATTTGTTTCGCGCCGAAGGCATCCGGGTTCTACTCAACGAAGGCCTGCGCCTCGATCTGCGTGGAGAGTCGTTCTGGCTGGCCGGAGTAAACGACACCATGGTTGGTTTGGAAGACCTGCCGCTGGCGTTGGCCGGCTCCAGCGACAGCGAATTGAAAATATTGCTGGCACACAATCCAATCATCCTGCGCCGCGCAGCCCGGGCCGGCGTCGATTTTGTGCTCAGCGGCCATACGCACGGCGGTCAGGTTACGCTGCGCCCTGAAAAGAACCGCTCCGGCCGGCCGCGTCGGCGATTACTGCGCGGGCTCGGGCGCCGGGGGAATACGCAGATCTATGTAACCCGCGGACTCGGCACTGTTGTCTTGCCGATTCGCTACGGTTGCCCGCCGGAAGTTTCGGTATTGGAATTGCGCGCCGCTTCGTAGCATTTCAATTCTCTGTACGATTGCTGATCCACGGCTTTCCAAGGGTCAATCGCAAATCGGCAATCAAAAATCGAAAATGTCCTGATGTCCTCTCGAATTATTACTCTGCCAAATCTGCTGACCATCGTTCGGATGGCGCTGATTCCTGTATTCGTTTCGCTGCTCTTTTATCAAAAGTTTCTCCTGGCCCTGGGCGTGTTTGTGGTCGCGGGAATCACTGACGGGCTCGACGGACTGCTGGCGCGTCGCTTCCACCAACAATCGCCCCTGGGCCGCATTCTGGATCCGATTGCCGACAAGATGATGCTGGTAACGTCGTTTGTAGTGCTTTCAATGCGCAGCGTCTTTCCGACCCCGTTGCCAAAACATCTGCCCATACCTTTTTGGGTGACCATCACGGTAATCAGCCGCGACGTTTTCATCCTGGTTGGCGCCGCCGCGATCAATATGGTCAGCGGCTTTCGCGCATTTCGTCCCTCGTTCCTGGGAAAGCTCAGTACCGTAGTTCAGATCGTGGCGGTCGCTATCGTCATTCTTGCGGCCCAGCTTCGGGTCGGCACCGGCTATTATCTGCCTACCGTCTACACCACCGTCTTTGCTTTCACTCTTCTCTCGGGTATCCACTATGTTTTCTTTGTCTCTGGACTAATGAACGACGACCGCAAATAATCCTGACCGGAACCTAAGACCTGCCAGGATCGCCTGCCCGCAGCCCCGCAACAGGGCCGTAACAAAGTTGACAAGGGAACACTCAGGTATTATTCTAAGCCTGCATTCAACCCGTTTTTCGCTCAGCGAACGGCGGAAATAAAATTAGCGGAGTATCTGAGAAGATGAGCAAAATCATTGGGATTGACTTGGGAACTACTAACTCGGTAGTCGCCGTCATGGAAGGCGGTGAGCCCATCGTAATCACAAATTCCGAGGGCGGTCGGACGACACCCTCAGTGGTGGCGTTTGCCAAAGACGGGAACCGGCTGGTCGGCCAGGTCGCCAAGCGTCAGGCCGTTACCAACCCCGAAAACACAATCTATTCAATCAAACGATTCATGGGTCGGCGCTTCACCGAAGTGACCGAAGAAATCAAACAGGTTCCTTACAAGGTTCAGGGGACCGGAACCGGCGGTGACGTTCGCATCGTGGCCGGCGGCAAGGAATGGAGCCCGCCGCAAATCTCGGCCATGATCCTGCAGAAGATGAAGCAGTCAGCCGAAGACTATCTCGGGCAAAAAGTCGAGAAGGCCGTCATTACCGTTCCCGCCTACTTCAACGATTCGCAGCGCCAGGCAACCAAGGATGCCGGCAAGATTGCCGGTCTGGAAGTAATGCGTATCGTCAACGAACCGACTGCGGCAGCGTTGGCTTACGGTCTGGATAAGAAGAAGGACGAGACTATTGCGGTATTCGACTTTGGCGGTGGCACGTACGACATCTCGATTCTGGAAGTCGGCGAAGGCGTCGTCGAAGTGAAATCGACCAACGGCGACACGCACCTCGGCGGCGACGATATCGATGAAGCCCTGATTGAGTGGATCATCGACGAGTTCAAAAAGGACCAGGGCATCGATCTTTCGAAGGACAAGATGGCCCTGCAAAGACTCAAGGAAGCCGGCGAGAAAGCCAAGATTGAGCTCTCCTCGACCATGGAGACCGAAATCAATCTGCCCTTTATCACTGCCGATCAGTCCGGACCAAAGCACCTGGTGATGAAGCTCACGCGCGCGCGGTTCGAGCAGTTGGCCGATCCGATTTTCAAACGTCTGACTCCGCCATTGGAACTGGCATTGAAGGACGCGGCCCTGGATGCATCAAAGATTGACGAAGTAGTACTTGTGGGCGGATCGACTCGCATCCCGAAAGTACAGGAGATTGTGAAGGCCTTCTTTGGCAAAGAGCCCAATAAGAGCGTCAATCCCGACGAGGTCGTGGCCATCGGCGCCGCCGTGCAGGCCGGCGTTCTCTCCGGCGAGAAGACCGACATCCTGCTGCTCGACGTTACGCCTTTGAGTCTCGGGATTGAAACTCTGGGCGGGGTGTTCACAAAACTCATCGAGCGCAACACCACCATTCCTACGCGCAAGTCCGAGATTTTCTCGACGGCTTCGGACAATCAAACCTCGGTTGAGGTTCACGTGCTTCAGGGCGAGCGCCCGATGGCCGGGGACAATCGCACGCTCGGCAAGTTCCATCTGGTGGGCATCCCGCCGGCGCCGCGTGGTATGCCGCAAGTCGAAGTCGCTTTTGACATCGACGCGAATGGCATCGTGAACGTCTCAGCCAAAGACATGGGCACGGGTCGCGAACAGAAGATCACCATCACTTCGTCATCCGGTCTGAGCAAGGATGAGATTGATAAGATGATGCGCGATGCCGATACCCATTCGGCCGAGGACGCGCACAAGCGTGAAGAGATTGAAGCGCGGAACCGTCTCGACAGTCTGGTCTACCAGATGGAGAAGACGCTGAACGAAAATCGCGAGAAAGTCGGCGCGGTTGCCGGCGAGGTCGAAACCGGCATTGCCGATGCCAGGAAGGCCCTCGAGGAAGGCGGAGTTGGGCGCATGAACGAAGCCTTCAATGCGCTGCAAACTGTCTCGCACAAGATGGCCGAAGCGCTGTATCAGCAGACATCGCCGACTCCCGGAGCGGAAACGACCGAGCAATCATCCGCTGCGGGCGCTTCTTCGGGCGGCCAGACAGGCGGGGAAGACAACGTGATCGACGCCGAATACGTCGACGTCGACGAAGACAAGAAGTAAGAAGATTTCCGATTGCCGATTTTTGATTGCCGATTGGTCGCCAACCTCACTCGCTCTGGTAATTCATTGCGAGATTCGGGTCAGGGATCAATCGGCATTCGGCAATTGGAAATCGGCAATGTGAGTAATGGCCAAAGAGGACTTCTACAAAATCCTCGGTGTGAAGCGCGACGCCAAGCCGGAAGAGATCAAGAAAGCCTACCGGCGGCTGGCGCGTAAGTACCACCCTGACGTAAATCCAGGCGACAAGTCTGCCGAAGATCGCTTCAAACAAATGAGCGAAGCGTTCGACGTCCTTTCTGATCCCAAGAAGCGCTCGGTCTACGATCGCTTTGGTCAGTACTCAGACAATCTCGCCAACGCTGCCGCCGGCGGCGCGGGATCTACTCACACTCGCGGCACGCCATTCGATTTTTCCGGTTTTGATTGGGGAGCAGCCTCGACTTCCGGTGGGACAGGCGGCGGCACCAGCTTCCGAGACATTTTTGCCGATCTATTCAGCGGCGGAAAAGCCGAGCGCGAGCCACCGCGGCCTCAGCCACAAAGAGGCGCGGACATTGAAATGCCGCTCTCGCTCACGTTTGAAGAAGCGATTACCGGACTCACTACGAACCTGACCGTGAAACGATCTGATCAATGTTCGCGTTGCCACGGCGCAGGCGACACGGGCGGATCGGTGATCACGTGTCCCACCTGCAAAGGCTCAGGCCAGGTGCAAAGAGCAGGCGGCCGTTTGCGATTCACGCAGGAGTGTCCGGATTGCGAAGGCAGCGGCAAACGGCGTCCCCCATGTTCGCTTTGCAAAGGCAAAGGCACTTTGCCCAAGACTGAGAATGTCAAAGTGCGGATTCCCGCGGGCGTGGACACCGGCTCGCGCGTGCGCATTCCCAAGAAAGGTGAAGGCGGACGGCTGGGCGCGCCCCCCGGCGATCTATTCATCATCACGAATGTAGGTCGTCACCAGTATTTCACGCGCAAGGGCGACAACATCTACGTTACCGTTCCGATTACTGTGCCCGAGGCAGCGCTGGGTGCGAAGATTGAAGTGCCGACCGTCACGGGCAAGGCGCAGTTGCGCATCGCGCCGGGAACTCAGTCCGGACAGAAGTTTCGTCTCCGCGGACGCGGCGCGCCGTCTCTGCGCGATCCAAACGCCCACGGCGATCAGTTTGTAGACGTTCAGGTAGTGCTGCCAAAAGTAATTTCGGAAGAGACTAAAGAGCTGTTGCGCAAGTACGGGCAGATGAATACCGAGAATCCGCGGGTGGTAATGGGACTGGAATGAGCATTGCCGATTCTTAGAAGGTAAGGAAGAGACTTCGCAATTAGACCAATCGGCAATTGGAAATGGGCAATCGGAAATGAAAAGGCGAGCCAAAACATTCACAATCAGCGCCGTAGCCGAGCAGTTTGAGTTGCATCCGCAGACACTTCGTTTGTACGAACGTGAAGGACTGCTGAAGCCTTCGCGGTCTGAGGGCAATACGCGTCTTTATACCGATACTGATCTTGAACGACTTGAGATTATTTTGTCGCTAACGCGAGATCTCGGCGTGAACCTCGCGGGTGTCGAGATCATTCTGAACATGCGCGAAAAGATGGACGTCATGCAGCGCGAGTTCGAGCGGTTCTTCGATTACCTGCAAAGTCACGCCGAAGAGTTTTCTCGCTTCACCGAAGCGCCGCCGCCCGAAGCCGGCGCCCTGGTCCCCATCAGCCGCATCAATCGGCCGGTGCCGGCAAAACGCCGCGCCGCTGGTGGCAAGTCGCGCTAACTTATTCGCCCACAATTCGATCTTCGATCTCCAAGATCATGCTTGAAGTGCGCATTACAATGCTGGAATGCGCCCCTTCAAAATTCTCCCAAACTTCGCCGGTTCGAATTCTCATTGGTCTTACTCGCAAAGACGGCTTTATGGAAAGTGTATCCTCTTGCTCGTCCTGCTCCTATGCCTTGCGCCAGGAGAGGCCGCCGCGCAGGATCTGGACAACGTTACGATCAGCGGACGCATAACCGATCAGAATGGCGCGTTGATTCCCGGCGCGACCGTTACTGCGACGCTGGTAACGACAAAGGTCGAGCGAACGGTGGCGGCCGATGGCGACGGGTGTTACAAACTGATTCAACTTCCGCCCGGCGTCTACAGCGTCAAGGCCGCATTCACAAACTTTGCCCCCGAAGAAAGAACCGATCTCACCACGATTGCCGGACAGAACGTCCAACTTGATTTCATTCTCAAGCCCGCCTCGGTCTCTGCCGAGGCAGTAATCGTCAGCGCCGCCGAAGCTCCGCAGGTTGATACGACCCGCACGGTTGTCGGCGGCACAGTGACCACGCGCGAGGTTGAGTCCCTGCCGGTCGCCTCGCGTTCGCCGCTCGATTTGATCTTCACGCTGGGCGGCGTCGCGGAAGAACCGCTTTCGACTCGCGAACTCGCCGAAGATCGCACCAGCGCGCGCTCGACTCCGGAGGAAGCGGGAAACTTCTCGCTCTCGGGCAGCCCTGCTTATTCCAACAACATCACCATCGACGGTCTGGACAACAACGACGACCGCGGCGCGCGCGAGCGCTTCACGCCGTCGATCGAAGCTGTCGAAGAAGTCCAGGTGATTCGCAATCAGTTCGCCGCCGAGTACGGACGCGCTTCGGGTGGTCGGGTGAACCTGCGCACGCACAGCGGTGCCAATAAGTTTCATGCCCGCGGTTTCTACTTTTTCCGCGATGAATCACTGAACGCGAACACCTGGAAAAACAACTCGCTGGGTCTGTCGCGTCTGCCTTTGCAGGAACATGTCCCCGGCTTCACTTTCAGCGGCCCGGTGTTTATCCCAAAGCTCTACGACGGCCGCAGCCGCACCTTCTTTTTCAGCGCCTATGAATTTGACGAGGTGCTGGATTCGACCATGATCGACACGTTGGTGCCGGTGCAGCAGAGTTCTTTGTTTCGGCTGCCGGCGCCGACGGATCTCACCGGCCAGCGAACTGAAAATGCTTCCGCCCCGGCTTTGAGCGCCGCCGTCGCGCCTTTCATAAGTTCGGTGAGCACGCCGGGACGCAATCAGATCTTCACGACGCGTATCGATCACAAGTTCAGCGAAATGCATAACGGACAAGTCCTTTATCAGCTTGGCCGCCTGCGGAACCTGCGGCAGTTTGGCGGCGGAAATCGCCTGGCCCAGGCCCTGGAAGGAAAAACCCGCAACACCGACGCGATCGCTTATCTCGATAATTACGTTTTTTCGGCCAGGGCAATCGCCCAGACGCGCTTTCAGTATTCACGTCTGACTCCAGCAGTCGTGGCCACCGGCGGCGCCACGTCGCCGGTCGTGCTGATCGGCATCAACGATCCTTTGAAACTGGTAACCGGCACCCTCGTGGCCGGCACTTCGACCAGCGGCGCTACCGATCGCCGGGAGACTCGCCTCCAGGTTCAGGAGATCTTTTCCTACATCAAAGGTGATCATTCGCTGAAGTTTGGCGGCGACATTCAAAGGATCAAATCCACTTTCATCGATCTGAGTGACGCCGGCGGCACATGGGCTTTCGACAGCGCCGGCGATTTTCTCGCGAACATTCCCAGCCGCTTCCGGCAAAACTTTTTGACGACTTCCACGCAACACAACACCTACATCGGCGTCTTTGTGCAGGATGAATGGCGGTTAAAGCCGAACCTGGTAGTGAGCTACGGCCTCCGCTTCGAAAATGAAAGCATCGTGCACGATCGGAATAACTTTGGGCCGCGGGTTGCTTTCTCGTACGATCCCTTCAAGTCGGGCAAGACGGTGATTCGCGGAGGCGCGGGAATCTTTTACAACCGCGCGCTGTTGCGCACGATTGACGATTTCACGCTGGGTGCGCAGCAACTTTTCTTTGACACAGACGCGCTCCGGGATCCGGCCACGGGTAAGTTGATGAGCAACGCCCAGCGCCGCGCGTTCATCGCCGCGAATCTTAACTTTCCACAGACACTCACGGCTGACTCGCCGCTGGTCAAACAGTTCGGCGTGCTGAACTCCGGGTTCTCACGTCGGTTGGATCCGAAGCTTCGCATTCCGGAAAGTTATCAGGCCAACCTCGGGTTCGAGCGCGAGGTCGGCAACTGGGTCTTCGAGGCCAACTATACCTGGAATCGCGGTCTGCATTTGTGGCGTGAGTTCAACACGAACGCGCCGGTGTTGCCGAAAGGGTTCAAGAGCTTTACTACTTATCTGGCGTCGCGCGACTTTACTAACTTTCTCAATGCGCCCGGAGGCGTGCGTACGATCCTGAATACTACGACCGCGGGCGATCTGGTTCGCTTTGTGCTGTCGTCGCCGGATCCGGCGAACCCGAATTCGGTGATTCGCATTACGGAATTCGGCGTGCCGATTTCGCTCATCAATCTCAATTCCTTCACCTCGACGATTTCTGTGGACACCGCGCTGGCAGCTCTAGATTCGCTGCGTCCCGATCCGTCGAAAGGCGAGGTCGAACAACTGATTCCGATCGGCAACAGCTTCTATCACGGCCTGACGTTGGAATTGCGCAATCGGTTCCGGCGGGCGAAAAACGGGGCTGGCTTTTCGTTTCGAGCGTCGTATACGCTTTCATTCCTGCGCGACGATGGCATCGTGAACACCTCGGACGCTTTGATTCCCGGCGACTTCCGGGGCGAGCGCGCGCGCAGCCTGCAGGACCGGCGTCATCGTTTCACACTGTCTGCAACGATCGATACGCCGAAGTTTTTGGGCCAGCTGCGCTTGGCGCCGATTCTGCGTCTGGCATCCGGCGCGCCGTTCAATCTTGGCCTGGGCGGCGCGGATCGAAACCTCGACGACGTCGGCAACGACCGGCCAATCTTTGCCGGGGACACCGCGGTGCTGAAATGGCGCAGCCCCGGCCAGCCAATCAACGCCTCCATCTTGAACCAATTCACCCAGCCGATGATTGGCCAGTCGGGAAACTTGCCCCGCAACGCCGGCATCGGTCCGGGCATTTTCATTTTCGACCTGAGCGTGGCGCGCGAGTTCAAAGTTTCGGACAAGATTCGACTGCGTCCGGTCCTTGAGTTCGATAACGTTTTGAACAAAACTGTATTCAGCTTTGGCAGCGAGTTCATCGACTTCAGCGCCTTTGGCCCGACGTCTTCTGCCGACACCCGCCAGGCTTTCCTGGATTCCTTCCTCGTCGCCACGCGCACCATGCGTCCGCGCCAGATTCGTGTGGGAGTGCGTCTGGATTTCTGAATTTTGGAGAGCAGTGGATTGTTGGGAGTTCCGCCTTCAGGCGGTCTTAGGGAAAGAAGATCCCGCCTGAAGGCGGAACTCCAAACCAAAGCGCCGTCGCCGCTTCGCTATGCCGGCGCACTCCAAAATGCGCGGGCCACGTCGAACCAGCCCACAATCCGAATCCCGAGTCCTTGACGCCAAGCTGCGAGTTATTGAATAGTGCGGCGAATGAAAGCAAGACTGACCACTGCGTTGATTCTCTTTCTGGCTTTTCAGGCAGTATTAGCCGAAGAGAAGCCTTCCATGTCGGTCAGGCAGAAAACACCTCGGCCAAGACATCCACGCCCTGGGCGATCATTCTGCTGCACGAGCATTTTCATCAGTTGCAGGACTCCCAACCCGGCTACTACCGAGACGTTAATGCTTTGAACCTGTCTCATGGCGACCAGTCAGGCATGTGGATGCTCAACTACGCCTTTCCCTACGACAACAAGGAAGTGCAGGA
This sequence comes from Pyrinomonadaceae bacterium, assembly GCA_041497335.1. Taxonomy (GTDB): domain Bacteria; phylum Acidobacteriota; class Blastocatellia; order Pyrinomonadales; family Pyrinomonadaceae; genus UBA11740. The sequence goes on from JBGQGG010000007.1 coordinate 10,940, forward strand.
TCAGTTCGCCACGATGAGTCAGTTGCTCTCAGACGCGATTGGATCTCCCAAAACCGTCCGCGCCGAGAAACTGCGAGCTTATCTCGAGGCGCGACAGAAATTTCAGCAGTTGCTCGCGCCGGATGATTACAAATACTTTTCGTTTCAGTTCTGGAAGGAAGGCATTGCCCGTTACACGGAATACCAATTAGCGCGATTGGCCGCGGCCAGGTATCAGCCCGGCAAAGAATTTCGAGCGCTGAAGGATTACCAGTCGTTTGCGGACGTGGCCAAAGAAACTCGGGAGCGCACTCTTCGTCAACTGCTCACGCAGAAGTTGGGTCAGTCACGGCGCGAGGTTGTTTATTCATTCGGAGCGTCTGAAGCTTTGTTGCTTGATGAAGTCAACCCTCGTTGGCGGAAGCGCTATTTTACCGAGAAGTTCGACCTGAGCAGGTTCTTTCCCACAACGTCACACTGACGGCGCAAAGCGGCGAGACGCGCTCGGTAGGTTCGGAGTTCCGCCTTCAGGCGGTCTTTATCCACTTAAGTCCGCCTGAAGGCGGAACTCCGAACCTCTTCCACAAATCCCCGCATCGCCTCGAGCGTCCGCGCCGGCTGATCCAGATGCGGACTGTGGCCACACTCTGCGAGCAGGACCGTGCGCACCGGCCCCTGACATGCGGCCTCGATAGCTTTCACCTGGGCCAGAGTGCCGTACTGATCATCTGCGCCCTGAATCAAGAGGACCGGCACGCGGATGTGCGGCAGATACTCTTCAATGTTCCAGGTCCGAAACTCGGGGTTCAGCCAGACATCGTTCCAGCCCCGGAAAGTCTCGTCGACATTCTTTCCGTGATAACGCTCTAATCGTTGCTTCAATTGCCCACCGTGATCTTCGCTTCGATAATCTTCGGCAATCTTTCTAATGCTGTCGAGACCTGGTTCTTCAACGAAGACATGCGGAGCTTCCAGGATCAAGCCGCGAATTAAGGTCTTCGGCAAAAGCGCGCTCGGCTTGGTACTGTTACTGTCTTTGCTGTTACTGTCAGCCGTCTTTGTGCCTTTCGTGTCTTCGTGGTTAAGGATTCCGCCAGCATGAATGAGCGCAATCGATCCGCCGTCGCTGTGCCCAACCAGGATCGCTTCGCGTATCTGAAACGCGTCCAGCACCTGAGGCAGCGTGACCAAAGCTTCGTCATGCATGAATTGCGCGGCGCGCGGCAACTCGCACGGATCGGAATTCCCATAGCCGGCACGGCTATAGACCAGCCCGCCGCATCCAGTCTCAGCCACCAACTGTTCGGGAAAATCGCGCCACATGGCGACGCAGCCGAGACCTTCATGCAGGAACACGAGCGTCGGCGCCTCCGCCGCGCCCGGTCCATGCCAGACGTACTCAAGCTGCTTATCACCGATTCTCAGATGAGGCATTAGTACGAATACTCCAGCCGGTTCATGTTCCTTCTAATGCGCTCCCGCATTCCAAATTTCTCACTTAATCTTCCTGGCCGGAATGTTCCGTCCGTTTTGAACGATGACCATACCCGTGACCTGGCCTTGTTCGTTCTTCACGAACTTGATCTGCACATCGATACGGCGGGAAAAGTATTCGGTTTCCGAGCTGGGAAAAATCTGGGCCCGGGGTTGCCCCTTCGTTTGCGCCATCAGGTGCTCACCGTCTCTCGTGATGGTCAGGATCACGCCGGGCGCTACTTCATACTGGCCGGCATAACCATCAAATATCTTTGGATCGACCGCGACTGCCTTGCGATCCGCCGGCTCTTCAAACTTCTTTCCCGTGAGTTCGCCGACGATCAGCTTCATCGCTTCATCAAGGTATCCGCTCAAGTCCTTCCCCACTTGCTTCTCGCGGTCCGTATTGACTTGAATCGCCACCGCCACCTGGTATTGCGGGAAGTAGGCCATCGCCGCTACGTACCCCGGGAACAATCCATCGTGGCCGTAGGATTTTCCCCAACGCCCCTCGCCGATTTCTACTCCGAGGCCGTACAGATCGACTTCGCCGGTCTTTATTCCGGCAAGCATCTGGTCCATGAAAGACTTCTGAATCAGATCACTCCCGTACAACGCTTTGGCCCAGCGCGCCAGGTCTTCGGCAGTCGAGGCGAACCCGCCGCCGGCCCATTCGACCTGCGGGTTGATGGTGAACTTGCCATCGACGATCATCGCGCCCTTGGGACCGGCCAGCATGGTGAACGAAGAATAGCCGTTCACAAGTCCGGGAATGATCCGGCCCTCCTGCGGAACAATATGATCAAGTCCGAGCGGCTTGAGAAACCGCCGCGTCACTTCCGCATACAACGTGGTCCCGGTAACTCGCTCAATGATCATTCCGACGAGTATGTAGTTGGTGTCGGCGTACGCGAAACCCTTGCCGGCTACGAACAGCGGCTTTTTGTTGAGCACGAACGCGACCAAATCTTCATACTTCCACACTCGGTCAGGATTGGCGGCCAGGGCTTTGTAAAACTTGTCATCGTCCGCATGATTGGCGATGCCGCTCGAATGATTCAGCAACATTCTCACCGTGATGTCGTTTGCGTTAGGCAGCCGCGCAAACCACGGCTCGGATTTGAACCAGTGTTCGATCCTGTCGTCGAGATTGACCTTTCCTTCCTGCGCCAGTTGGATCGTCATGGCCGCAACAAAAGTCTTACCGATACTTCCGGCGAGCATCAGATCGGTGGGCGCGAGTGGTCGTTTGGTGGCCAGGTCCGATACTCCGGTCGAGACCGACCCGCTCCGGCCATCCGGCAGCACAAAGCCGATGGTGGCGCCGGGAAACCCCGCGGCCGCGTGTAGTTGATCCAATTTACCTTGAGCGCTCTCGCGAATTCTTTTGAGCTGTGCCTCGCTCGTGTTGGGCGAAGGTTGCGCCGTCTGTGCAGAGATCGCCACCGACGTCGCCCCCAGCATTGTCGCGCCCAGCATTAAAGACAACCTTAGAGTGGTAACAGCCGTTCGTCCGTTCGAAAGGGTGCTCATGGTTCAATCCTACTTAGTTACTCTTCCCTGCGCGAATCTCCTGTTGGTAGACGTACGGCAAGGGTCCAGTGTTAGCTGGGCGCGAAGCTTGAGTCCGCGAAGCGGACTACTGAAAATAGCCCAGCGATTTATCGCTGGGAATTGGATGAGGTTGGAAAAATCGAGTCCGTGTAGCGGACGACTGAAATCCCAAGGTCCCTGGATTCAGCCGTCCGCTTCACGGACTCATTGCATTGATACGACTCTGATCCCAGCCCCGAGTTGTCAGGGCTGGGCTATTATCATTTGCCCGCTCCACGGACTTACGTTCCTGATGCGATTCGACTGAAATCCCGGCCTTGAACCATCAGAATACGTAACGCGGATCGAATTCGATCCCGTGTTTATTGAGAAGCTCCAGAAACTCTTCCTCGAAGCTCTTCTTCCGATGGTGTTCATCTTGATTATTGATGTACGCGATTGTTTTCGGCACCTGGGAGGCGCTGACGCTAAATGCCCCATAGCCCTCCTGCCATGCAAACCTCTTTTGATTCGAAAAAGTATCATGTATCCACTTCGACGATCCGCCTTTGATTAACTGAACCGCCTTGGCGAAACTCATCATCCCCGGCAGTGACAATAACGCGTGGACGTGATCGGCCGTCCCTCCGATCGCCAGCGCCTTCATTCGATTCTCTTTTGCAATACCTCCCAGGTAAGGCCAGAGGCGCGATTCGAGTTCTGAGTCTATGGCCGGGTACCGATTCTTTGTGCTGAAGGTGCAATGCATGAGATTGCTGACATAAGAGTGCGACATGGGAGTCTCCTTTCAGCCGTCCGCTTCACGGACTACTTCGAATCGGGTTTGGCGCTGATCCCAGCAGTGAACTGCTGGGCTATTATCATTCGTCCGCTGTGCGGACTCGCGTTGTCGCAGCGCATAATAGATGGAACGCTAGAAACAGGAAAGTAATAAAAGTTGCAAGAGGATCGATCTGCCTCAGCTGTCATTGGATGAATTCAAGTTTTTGAGATCACAATTTGTGATCTCAAAGAGTAGAGGCGGCAGGCGGTATATGCCATATGCCTTTACGGAGCACGGCGCCATCATGGCGGCCAACGTGCCGGAACAGCCAGCGGGCAGTGCGGATGAGTGTCTTTGTCGTTCGCGCCTTCGTTAAGCTGCGCGAGACCGCCCTGCGGTACAAAGAGCTTGCCGCAAAGATCAGTGAATTGGAAAGAAAGGTTGGGACACACGACCAGGCTATAGCCTCCACCATCGCCGCAATTAGGCAACTGATGTCGTCCCCCGCCCGCGAGCGCAAGCAGATCGGCTTTAGGGCAAAGACTCCGAAGACGTAGTACCTTCCCACCACCTGCAGACCGCTCACCGTCCACTGATTCCAAGCGGCTCCGCCGCAGCACATTGCGGAAAGCCTCCGGCTTTCCGGCGACTTCCCTCTTTCTAACTGAGGCTACGCCTCTGCAGTGAGGCTTGCCCTCGCCCCCTCCTTTACCATTCACGATTTACCATTTACGATTTACCAACTATGGCTAAATGGACTTTCGAACCCGGCCACACCGCCGCCGAGTTCTGCGCGCGGCACATGATGGTCACCTATGTCCGTGGACATTTTAAAGACGTGCACGGCTTGCTCAACTTCGATCCGAAAAACCTGGCTGCCTCTGCCGTCGTAGTCACCATTGACGCACGAAAGATTTGGACCGGCGAGCCTGCGCGAGACGAACACTTGCGCAGCGCAGACTTTCTCGACGCGGAAAATTTTCCCGAGATCACTTTTCGCGGCGACCATGTCGTGGTGATTGGCGAGGTTGATTACCGTGTGACGGGTAAGCTCACGATTCGCGGCGTCACCAACCCGGTGGAACTCGACGTCCACTACCTCGGGCAATGGCAAACGCCCTGGTGGGAAGACGGCGTCGACAAAGGCCCCAAGACCCGCGCCGGCTTCGTCGCCAAGACCTCAATCAATCGGCAGGACTTTGGTGTCAGTTGGAACGACACCATGGACCGAGGCGGCATCGTCGTCAGCAACACCGTCGAGATCACGATTGATGCTGAAGCGATTTTGGAAGATGAGTGATTCGGGCACATCTCTGTTCATTGCCCACTCGAATGATGCACCCTCGACCTTAGCGTCAACGAGCCGGGTAACGGCGGCAGAATTTAGCCCCGGGTGAAGCGAGCGCAGCGAGCGTAACCCGAGGATCAGGCACCCAAAAGAATCCAAGCCCGCTTAAGCAGGCGACAGACATTCGGTCGTCTATTTCACGGACTAAACAATTCGATCGCTCTTAGAGAGGTTATGTCGGGCGCAGAGGAGCTGAACATTCGCAGCTGTAATTGAGGTGCCACCTTTCGACCAAGGCAGGTCATGATCGAAGTGAAGCTCGTCTGTAGCGCCGCATTCGACGCACTTACCACCATCACGCTGCCAAACGGCCAATTTCACTTCGGTGGGGATTATTCGGCGACGTTCCGGAGTAGCTATTGGTAAGCGAGAAGTATCTTCCTCCCCGTCAACCGCGATCAGTTTGAACTTGAACACGCGGCGTTTTCCGTCGAATTCAGTCCACGAATCTATCAAGTGAAAGATTCCGTTATCCGACCAAACGCCACGAAAGATCTTTTCATAAACGCGCACTCGCTCCGGGGCCCGATGCCGGAGTTTTGCTGCTTGCGCGGCGCTGTGGAACTTGCCATTCTCGGTTGCCCTTCCAAATGGGCTGGTCGCCAATTGATCGGCTAGTTTAGGGTCTGGAACATCTCCTTTTCTCTGGTCGTGTCCCTCGTAAATGAGAGTTGTGCCTCCATCTTCAAGCCGATCGCTATAAGGAGCTCCCCGCCGAACAGACATTAGAATCACTGAATAGTTCCCGCCGCGATTAAAATGCATCCCACGCTGTAGGCTGGTCCCTTCTCGCCTACACATTTCATGATAAGGAATGATGTTGTCGCTCAAGGCCGTTACCCGGAAGGCCTGAGCTTAGCTTGGGTTCTGCCGGCGCGCAAGATTTTTGCTACGGTGATGCAAAATTCTTGCTAGGCTGTCCTCATGTATTAGGCCGCATATAGTCAACGTGAAGTCTCCAATGGATCCGATTCACTGGGTCTCTCGATGGACCTGAGGATGTGCGCTCATCTCCTTATCTCGAAGGTGTCGGCACGGAGTTTGACGTTCAAGGGCTTGAGCTGGATTGGACCTGCGTAAATTGGGACGCCGATTTCAGATACACCCCGCGAGGCTGGGAGCACAAGTCGCTCCGCGCCGATCGTTGGAATCGAATCAATAAACCAGAGCGTCAGATTTATCAAAAGAACGCATATCGCGTATTGCTAACTCGCGCTCGACAAGGAATGGTAATCGTGGTGCCGAGTGGTGATTCAGTTGACCCAACCCGCAAGCCTGAGTTTTACGACCCGACCTTTGAGTACCTGCGAGAGATCGGCTTCAGGATAATTTGAACGAAAATTGTTTGTGCTACGACTGAGTCTGACGTTTCGTCGGCATTGTAGTGAGAGGGCATCAATTAAGGGCGTTCCGACGCGCTGCCAAAACGGAATTGCGAAGGTATAAGGCTGTTACGTTGAATAAAATCTCGCAATCGCAGAAGCCGCTAAGTTGTTCAAAGTAAGCGAGCGAAGCCGGAATGTCCACGTCGCCCATGGATTGCATAATTGCCGCGGCAAGACTCTTATCCTTTCCGCCCTTGCAGCGCCAAGTTGTTTTCCCATTTTCATCTTTCTTGAAATCGCAGCCGTCAGGACCTTCAAGCTTTTCTAGGAAATCTGTCCATCCCGCGTGTCCTGGCCACATCAATCGCTTGCGGCAAGTCGGTCCAGCCTGTTCTTTATTACCATCCATTAGTCTTCCCATCTTGACCGCTCTCCCAGTGCGGCCACTCGACCTCGGTTAGTTAGATCCACCGTGTCTGGTATTAAGCTTTAGTCGCTTGTTAGTCCCTCCGGCTGAACAGAAAAGGGAGAATTCATTGGGACAAACGATACTTCTTTTCCTACTTTCTGTCAGCGTACTCAGCCCGCAAGATTCTTGCATCACGATAAATCACGGTCCGAAGAACTTTTCACTTCATTTGCAACGTCGCCCCACAGGTGGCGATGCAAAATATCGTACTTGCCGAGCATGGAGCTGCCTGGGTAGTATCGCCCGGCTACCAAGCTGCGGAACTATTCTGATGATCCCGGTACTCGCTAACACCTACTTCTCTGGCGCCGGGCTCATGGACATCGGCCTCCAAGCGGGCGGTCTGACGTTGCAGCAAAGCTTTGAGATCGAGGCTCTCTGTTGCGAAACCCTGCGTCGGAACTTCTCTCACGAAGTCGTCCAGTGCGACATCACAAAGAAGCTTGTTCAATCTGAAAAGGAATGCCACGTGATGGTGGCGACTTATCCCTGCACCAAGTATTCCCCGATCGGTGACATTCACGGTGTGCGCACCGGAGACGATTTGTTCCTGCATTTCTTCCGGCACGTGGCTATCCGCAGGCCCGAGCTTTACGTGGTTGAGAATGTTCCGGGCATGAGGAAATTTCCGGTCGTCATGGAAGCAATGACGAAACTCCCGGACTACTACGTGCATGTTGCCTGTCCGGTCAAATCTTCGATCTGGCTGCCGCAAAAGAGAGACAGGCTAATCATAATTGGCAGCCGGCGAAACTTCGCCTGGCGCGAACCTGCTTCTGAAAAGCCCGTCACGTTAGCAGAAATACTCGAGCCGGATCCCGCGCCACACATTCCTGACTATGTGGGCCGCCGTCTGCCGGCAAGTATCGTGATCGCCCGATTATCAGCGATCCCAAGCGTGGGGACATCGCACCCACCTGCGTTGCGCATTACGCCAAAGACTTGAGCACGAGACTGGTTGCGGATAAACGGTTTCCCTGTGGCGCACGGCCCTACACGGTTCGAGAGTACGCCCGGCTGCAGGGAGTACCTGATACATTCACTTTCGCGGGGAACAGTAACGATGCGTACAGAATGATCGGGAATGGCGTCTCGGTGCCGGTGGGAAAATGGATCGGGTCGGAGATTATGAGGTATTTCCGATAGGGGATGGTTGAACCCACCCGCTACCGCGGGTGGTACTGACCTCATGGCGCGTGTTGCCGCTGACAATCTTCATTCAGTCATCGCATAGCAAGCGCCGACAGGTCGGCGCACTCCAAGAGTAGCGACTTATCCATGCACAAAGTATTCACCGATCGCTTCAATTCACGGGGTGCGCACCGGAGACGATTTGTTCCTCCATTTCTTCCGGCACGTGGCTATCCGCAGGCCCGAGCTTTACGTCGCCTCGGAACGTTCCGGGGATGAAGAAATTCCCTGTTATCATGGAAGCAATGACAAAACTCCCGGACTACTACGTACATGTTGCCTGTCCGGTCAAATCTTCGATCTGGCTGCCGCAAAAGAGAGACCGGCTAATCATAATTGAGTCAGTACCGCGAGCGGTAGCGACCGGGTTACCGTTTTGGCGATCTCGACCGTCGCGTGGGTTGAGACCCGGTCGCTACCGCTCCCGGTACTGACTCCATCATCGCGGATCCCGCGCCGCACATCCCTGACTATGTGGGCCGGCGCCTCGCTGGGGCATATCGAGACCGACCGATTATCAGCGATCCGGAACGCGGGGACATCGCACCCACCTGCGTTGCGCATTACGCCAAAGACTTGAGCACGAGACTGGTTGCGGACCGACGGTTTCCGCGCGGCGTGCGGCCCTACACGGTTCGAGAATACGTCCGGCTGCAGGGTGTCCCTGACTCATTCACTTTCGCGAGGGGCGACACGGACGCTTACCGAATGATCGGGAATGGCGTCTCCGTCCCGGTGGGGAAATGGATCGGCTCTGAGATTACGCGGTATTTCCAATAAGGGATTGGGAAGGCAGAAGAGAACAGAGCAGACGGTCCTCATTCTGGAGTGCGCCGGCAGAGCGAAGCGGCGACGGCGCTTTGGATGAATCTTGAGAGATACTGATCGGCGAATCTAAAGCGGTGTCGCGCTGCGCTTGCCACCGCACTCCAAAAAGATCCGGTCGCTGCGCTGCTACTGCCCCGCTCTGACTCGTCGCTTACTGCTTACTGCTCACTGCACACTTACGGCTTTTTGCCTTTGCCTTTTCCGCCGCCACCCTGACCCTGGGCGCCTGGCTGGGCCGGTGGTTTCTGCTTGCTTTCATGCTTTGACGCCCCTTCGGATTGCTGCTTCCCGGGTTTGTCTACTCGTACGGCCTGCGATTGCGGTGCGGCTTTCGCCTGAGACTGCTGCTTCCCGGGTTTGTCTACTCGAACGGCCTGCGATTGCGGTGCGGCTTTCGCCTGAGACTGCTGCTTCCCGGGTTTGTCTACTCGAACGGCCTGCGATTGTGGTGCGGCTTTCACCTGAGACTTCTCCCGGGACTTCTGCTGATTGGGCTGCTGATTGCGCTCCTGACCACGAGTCTCTTTTCTTTGTTGCCGCTCAGGGTGACTCACCTGCCGCTCAGTTTCCTTATTGTTGCGGGCGACTTCAGTGCTGAGCTTCTCATTTTCCTGTTTGCGTCCGTCGTCCGCTTGCCGCGCTTCCTCGCGCTCGTCTTTAACCCTGAACTTTTGATTCCTGGCCTGGTCGGAAACTCGTTCCACGCGCATCGACTTCGCCAGGTCCTTGCGAAACCGCGACTCCCTGATGTCCGTGCCGACAAAAACCGGCGTGTCCCTAAGTTTCTTCGCAATGCCCGGCGGCAGATTGATCTTGCCGCGTCCCCATGCCGAGTGGATTACTGCGTTTCTAAGCGGAGTCAGGGTCAAAGGATCGAGCGTTGACCTCAGTGATGCCAACCTCTGCTGATCAATCCTTCGGACACTGCGCGGATCGATGGGGCGACCCCAGGCATCCACTGGCACAACGGTCACTGCCCCGGGTATGCCGAAATTAATAAGTTGTGCAGGGACTATATTCGCCCGCGTCAGATAATGCGGCTGCCAGTTATCGTCATAATAACGGGGCGCATAAGTGTCGCCCGGGCCCAGCGGCACCCAACCGATTTGGTTGGCGTCCAGTGGAACGAACGCCACGAGGGCCGGGGCATACGACGGCGTCGTGTTCACCCCATCGGGAACCCAGTACCACTGGTTGCCCACGTTGGCCCAGCGTCCATAGTGATAGGGCGCATAGCCCCAGGGCTCACTTGAAACCCAGGTCGGCCCATACGGATAATTGTTGGTCCACTGACCCTGCTGATAGGGAACCCAACCGGCATCAACCCGCGGTCTCCAGGCGTTGCCATAACCGTTCACGTTCTGCCAGTCGCCGTAGTAATCGAGGTCGTTAAGGCCCGGAATGTTTGAACCCGCATACTTATAACTCACGTTGCGCTGGTAAGGATCGTAATAGTAAGGGTCACTCAGATAAGCGTCGTAGTTGCTGTAACGGCCGTCGTAAGAATTCGGATACTGATATCGATAATAATCGTCCACCTGACGTCCGGCATCCTGGCCATTCAAGCGCGACAACGCCACCTCGGCCGCCGTCTGGCCCAGGAGGGTAAGCATTTCGCCTTTGCTGACCTGGCCGGAGCCCCCCAAGCCTACAACCTGCGCCAGTCCGCTCAGCACTGAGACGAGAACACCGCCATTCCGGTCGAAACCAACATTGTACAGCCCGGGCTGATCAAAGTTTATCGCGCCGTTGGGCGTGCCTACTTCAAACAATTCATTAGGTGCTAAATACCCGACGTCGAACATTGCCGAGCCGTCGCGGAGCGCGAGCTGAGTGCGGCGATCTCCGAGCGACACGCAGTCAAGCGATGTGTTCGGATCGAGCCGCGCGAAATTGCGTCCGCTAAACGCGAGCGAGGTGTGCGAGTTATCACGCGTGTAAATCCGATCTCCTTCTGAGAAGGGTTGATTCGCAGTAGCGGTTGTCCACTCTGCATTCGCATCAGTGTTCGCGAGGTTATCGCTGAAAGCCACCTCGCCATCCACTCGTTGTATGCGCGCCGCATAGGGCAACTCCTCGGCGGATACGGTCTGCTCGTGCTTCATCCACAAGTACACGCCGAAGCCGGCGATGAGCGCAAACACTACTGCCACGATGGTCATGTGCGGCCATACTTTGATCCTGTTCATAAAACTCTCCTTCTCTAAAATCGACCCAACATTCTTCCGATATCGTTTCTCGCGAACCCTCTGGTTTGCTCAAGCTTTTTCAACGCAAGTTTCAGTGCGAGCGCGTTTCGCCCCCGGTAGTTTCCTAATTTGAAAAGCAGTTTGACGGTGCCGCGACAACAGGCTTATACACGACGGCAGCGTCAGCCGTCTGTTAGTTAGCACACATAGCGTCCTGCACTTGTAATCACACTTAGGACTCAGAACTGTCCTTTCAATCCTTAGAAGTGTTTGTTCAGGAGTGTTGCCGCAAGAACCATGCCCACGCGCCGGCAAGTACAACGGATTTCAGCGAGGAGGTGAGTGAAGACGCGATAAGTGGATCAATGCTGACAAAGATCACCAGCCGACATGGTTTAGGCACACTCTTACAAGGAGATCACTAACAAGGAGTTCTGCGTGAAAAGAAAAAACGTGCGCGGTTACGTACCCTTTCAGGCCATCACGGTCGCCGATTTCGTAGCCATTCACGATGTGCTACCTAATCCTCACCAACCCAAACCACGCGGGCATTGCGTGCAGAAAGTCGACGTGATCCTGGGCGGTGTTGCCGGCATAGCCGCGCAGGTGAAAGCCGCCTGCGTCTACCGCGCTCAGTTGTTGCATCCCCATCGGGGCGTTAGCTAATTTTGGAAGGCGTTTGAGTGATAGTTGAGACAGCAGGTAGTCGGCGCACTCGGTGGTGCTGGCGTATGCGCCGGGAAAGATCTCGGAATGTGTCACCACAAAAGTTTTTCTTCCAGCGACTGCTTCGCGCGCGAAGTTAACAAACGCCTCAACGTCCGACGCCTGGATCGTGCCGCCGTCAGCCAGCAACTTTCCCTCGGGCGAATAGCTGGCATGCATGCCGTCCAGCAGCAGCACGTTGTTTACCAGCACGAAGTATTCCGGCCGGCGCAGGATCTCGCGCACCCCGCCGTACCCTGCCGAGAATCCGGAGAGTGTGATCGACGCCCAGCCGCGTTTGATCGACAAGGCCTGCCGCGCTTCGTCGAGTAACTTACGGAAAAGATTTTCCTGTTCAAAAGGCTTGCGGTAGACGCTCGAACCCGAGCCGAGGTTGACAGTGATCAATGCCGCCTTTGGCAGGTAACGCGCTACGTGTCGCTCGATCAACCACGGCGCGCCGTGGAAATGAATCAGCAAAGGCACAGGCCGGTTCGGGTTGACGTGCGGGTCAATGTAGAGCGTGGCGCCTTTCAGCGATTTCAGATCCACGCGGCGGCCGCTAGCCTCTGTTTGTGTTACGCGTGGATGCGGCCGCGTCTGATCGACCATCGGTGACGGGCTCTGCGGCGCTTGCGTTGTGGCCGAAGCAGGCGCTAACAGGACCAGGGTTATGAGTAAAGCGGTGCGGCGCATGGTCGGGAGTATAGCGGAGGCGGAGCCTCCAAAGAATCAAGGGAAGGATGCAGGGGTCGATGCCGTTTCGCTTAAGCAGAAACTGCAATCCGGCCAGCGCATCGGCCACCAGGTTGTCAAAGTTGTCACCAGTGCGATACCAGATTTCTCCCGTCGATCTGCCGGTGCCGCGCTTGTCGTAAATCAACGTCGCAAAGCCGCGCCGGGCATAAAAATCAGCGAAGTACCGCAGATAGCTTTCGCGCGTTTGCGGACCAGAACCGTGGAAGAAAACGATGGCCGGGTGCGCACCTTTTTTTAGCGGCACGAAGAGCGTGCCGGCGAGTTTGACATTCCCGCTGGTGAAGCTGACTTCTTCCCTTGTGTATCGCTCATCTCTCTTCTCTCGCCACAAGCGAAACACGGCTGAATGCGCCTCTTCCTTATAAAAGCGACCAGAGTATTTTCCGGAAATAGTCTCGCCCGTCAGCATGCCTTCGAATTGTTCGGGGTCGCGACCCAGCGGGAGTTCAAAGTGAACTTTGGGAAAATCGCATCTGACATTGGAGAGTGTGTAATCAAAGATGTAAAGGTCAGGAATATCTATGTGGGCCTTGAGCTGTTTGTGCGCCGGGCGAAATCTCCTCAGCTTTGGCATGGCGCGCTGGTGGGAGTTACGGCAGCTCTGCCTACATTGATGTTTATGCGTCGCCCTGGTTTGGTTGAAGTGGTTGGTCTGCTACTGCCACCGGCAAGTGGTTTGCTCGGTGCTGTCTGGGCGATTACCCGCTGGGGGCGCAGAGCCGAAGCATGATCCACAGATTACGCATACCAGGAGAACGTCCACATGTGAAGTCAGTACCACTTGCGTGAGCGGGTGGATTCAACACTCAAGTCGCACATTGATTCAATGGACCCACCCGCTTACGCAGGTGGTACTGACTTCACTGCACACTTCTTCCACACAATCGAATAACGCCACAAGAGATGCTTCCTGACTCTAGCGCCGGGCAGAATCTCTGCGCAGAGTTCGCGGACGGCATGCATGGTTGGATAAATATCGTGGCGGAGGTGTTCGGCCCAGGCGTCGCGGACTTCGCGACGTGGAAGCAGGCGGCCATGATGAATCAACCTCAAGCTGCCGCTCACGGCTATGGCGAAAATGTTAAGGGAAGTGTCGAGCAATCCTTCGGGCTTAAATAAGTTCCGCTCGGGCTCGAATAGATCGAGGACCAACAAGACGCCACCGGGTTTCAGTGCCGCCTTCATTTTCAACAATATCTCCCGAAACGGCAGATGATGAAGGGTCGCGATGGTGGCGACGCAATCGAAGCTTTCCACAGGAAGAACCCGGTCGCGAACATCGGCAAGCTCGAACTCAATGTTCCGAAACTGCGCTGAGCGTTCGCGCGCAATGCGAATCATCTCTGGCGACAGGTCGAGGGCCACAACGTTTTGCGAACGCTCGGCGAGCAGACGCGCGAACGCGCCGGTACCGCAACCGATCTCCAATGCGTCCTGACAGTTCGACGGAAGATGTCGCAGAAGGAAGTTGTGGTAATGCTCGTTGTGAGTCGCGCCATCGGTTGAGACCAGGGCGATGCGATCAAAGTCTGTTTGAATGTCGGACATAGCAGTTCACCCCGTGAGATAAGTCTTTTGTACGTCCGCCCAGATTGCAAGTTGTATCTCACGGGGTAAAGGCCGTAAGCGGCGAGCAGTATAACAGCAGGCGGGCGCGGCTTTTGCCGCAGAATTACCAACCAATCTGAACTGTGCTTTGGATTTGCCAACGTCCGTCGCGCCTGACGAATAACGCATAAAGGCTTCCTTCCGGCGTTTGATGACTCAGACGCCCGACCTCCGGATTTGTTCCTAACTAATAAGGGTTTCAGTTGGGCGCAGCCAGCGAAGAACCCCCACTGACCCTATGTGGGTGGCCACAACCAATCACTGTCGTTTGAGCGCCGAGCAAGGAGCGCGATGAACCCAGCCGCTGCGACCTCTCGTTTTAGCGTGATGAATGCGCTAACGTTGAGCTATCATGTTTCGGATTTCATGAGGGACGATCACAAAGAACCTGTCGGCGAAGTTGAGACCGCGCTCCTGGATGCCGAGCTGTTCATTAAGTACGGCGCGCCCGAGCGAGCGCTGAAGCGTCTGAAGACCGCGCTCGAGCGCAGCCCGCGTTCTATTCCTTTGCGCGAGCGCATGCGCGAGGTGGCCGCGTCGCACAAACATCCGGAAGAAGCCGCGCGTCATTGCCTGGCGCTGGCCAGTCTCTACATCGAGCGAGATGATTTCGACGCCGCGCACGATCGACTGCTGGAAGCAAAGACGCTCGACAGTCGCATCTCGATCGCCACGGGTTTGGAAGCGATTCGCCGCGCGCGGCACCCTGAACTGAGCAGGAAGTCGGCGAAGGAAACCAAACTGCAGCGCGTGACTCCCGGCGTCACCTTTGCCGGCGACCTCACAGTCATTAGTGTGTTCGACGCGATTCAGGCGATCGAAAACTCGCGAGCGACCGGTGTCCTCATGCTCACGAACAACGCGCAGGCGGGGCGCGTGCTTTTTAATGACGGACAGATCGTCGGCGCGGAAAGCGGGAAGCTCATCGCCCATGAAGCGTTTCGGCAAATTGTCGAGATCACCGGCGGCGCGTTTAGTTTCCAGAAGTCCGCGCAAACATTCCCCATAACCATCGAAGCCGCGAGCAATACGAATCTGATCCTGGATAGTCTCAGGCAGGTGGATGAGGAATCAGTGGGCAGTGGGCAGTGATCAGTGGGCAGTTTCAGGTTTCGAGTTTCGAGTTTCGAGTTTCGAGTTCACGCTCCCAGGAACACCCACCCGCTACCGCAGGTGGTACTGACCTCGCCGCCACGGCAACTGCTCGCTGACTGCTCACCGCTCACTAATCCACCAGCACGCGAGCATTCAACGCTTCGGCGCGTTCAATCGCCGACAGCAGCCGCAAAAATTGCGCATAGTTGCGGCTGCGCGCGTGTAAACGCGACGTTTCGGATTCGCTCAGATCATTACACAGCATCAGATCGAGAAAATCGTAATAGTCGGCCGTGGCTGCCTGAGGAAACTCGCGCGTGTAGCTGGAGCTTTCGGCATCCTCTGAGCGAAACCCCGCCAGCATATCGAATACATGGTCCGTGGTCAGGTGTGAGCCTGCCCGCGTCAAGCCGATCGGAAGTCGCAACTCAAAAAAGCGCAGGCCGTCGGCCGTCGTCACGCGTCGCAGCTCTTTCGTCGCCTCCCCATCAAAAGGTGATTCCAGATCGACCAGGATATGCAGCAGACGCGGTTGGTCTTCGGGATCAAGAGTGTCGAGAACAAGCTGAACCCGATCGGCCAGGAACTTTTCAAACTGAGCATCGATTGGATAGTTGATGCGGCCCAGACAACCCACTGCTTCACCTTCTCCGGCGGCTTCCAGCGGCAGGCTGGCAGGACAATTCGCGCACACGACAGTTTCGCGTTGCAGCAACTCGATCTCAGCACCCGCATCTTCGATCCACTTGATCTTGTCAGGGCCGGGCGCGCTTTGATCGCCGGTGGTCAAAACCGTGTGCAGGTTGCTGAGCCGCCCCCACTCACGCAGATGCTGTTCCGGATACCGCGCGCGCAGGACGCAGGGATATTCGACGGTGAATTCGAGCGACATCGTCTCTTTCAGTGAGCAGTAAGCAGTGGGCAGTGAGCAGCGTAGATCATTTCCTTAGTAGTTCAATGCCGCCGTGTGCAACAGCCAACATAATGCAGTCTTTGCCGTCGAGGGCAATCGGCGCGTGCACAGATCCGGCATCGTTCAAGATGTAATCGCCCGCGCGATGTTCACTACGTGTGTCGCGATAACCACCCTGCAAAATGAAGACCTCTTCCAGGCCGACGTGTCGATGCGCAGGATAGCCGCAGCCCGGCTGCATGCGGATCAATACCGTTGCGTCACCCGTTTGTTCGTCACGACGGAGAATGTTTACGAAGATTCCTTTGTGCTTTGTTGGTTTCCAGTCAATGGAGTTGAGATCGTGCATGGCAAAGAAAGTGAGCGGTGAGCAGTTAACCACGTGGATTGTAATTGATAATCTCGATGATCGAGGTGAACGGAACCTTAACGATCTCGCCATCGGCGCGCTCGACTTTTACGCAGGGCGTGGTCAGGGCCTGGGTAGTTTTCATGCTGCGCACGACACCGCGGACGCGATGCCCGTCGCGGGTCACAATCTCGATATTGCCTCTGCCGTAAAGCGGCCGCAGCGCGGCCAGGGCCTTGGTCACTTCCATTCCGTTGCCTTCATTTACTATTTGATTAGTGATTCTGACTATACTTCGTCGGGTGCTGTTCGTAAACTCGTGGGGATAGGCGATATTGGGCCTATAGGCCCTACGGCGCCTGATCCCGGTTCCAAAAAAACGCTTTCGACTGAACCATTCGCCTTAATCCGGCGTATAATCGGGCATCAGTCATCCAACTGTTTAGCTTAAGAATTCGAGCAAATTTAGTCATGCAGCCTCAGCAAAACTTCGGCGGGAGCAGTCCCGGCTCGGGAAATAGCGGGGCGATTGTCTGTACCCAGTGCGGCGCGCCAATGCCGAAGGAGATGCGCTTCTGTCGCTCGTGCGGGAATCGGCTCGGCGAGGGCCCGGCCGAGTACACGGAAACAGTCCGCCTGCCGTACGCTACGGCCACGGTCAACAAACAGTTCACGAATCAGTATGCACCGGGTATGACCGCGCCCATGGTCCGGCAAACGGGTGGAGGTTATCCGCGCCGCCGGCGTTTGGGTTTTACCGGCATGACCTGGATGTGGATTGTCCTGGGAATTTTTTTCGCCACTGGCGGCGGCCTGAGCATGTTCGTCAAGAACGTGCGCAACATTCCGCGCATCAGTGCGCCCGCAGCGAGCCGCTCGTATGTTGGCGTGGACGGATTCCAAACTACCGACGGAGGCGTGACGTTCGATGTGGTTGAGCCTCCGGGCTCGCCCGCTGACAAAGCGGGCTTAGTGGGCGGCGATGTCGTTACCAGCTTTGATGGACACCCGATTACTGACGACGACCAGATCATGGACCTGCTGCGCCAGACGCCTGTTGGTAAGAGGCTCGAAGTGATCTATGTGCGCGACGGCAATTTTCACAATACGCAACTGACCACAATCTCTGAAGATGGATTCAATCAACTGCGGGACATGTTTAATGACCGGCCCGAGGGCAAGGGAATGTTCGGTTTTGAAAGTGACCGAACGACGCGTATTAGTGATCCAGACACCAAAACCTATGGCGTGCGAGTTGACTACGTAGAACCAAATGGGCCGGCGGACCTTTTTGGAATTAAGAAGGGCGATATCATTACGGATTTTGACAAAGTCCCGATTCGAACAACCGATGAACTGCTTTCCCGTGTGCGGCGCGCAATACCCCGCAGTGTCGTTGAGGTCGTCGTGCTTCGGGACGGCCAGGTTGTCAAGATTCCCGTGACGATGGGTCACGCCAGGTAAAGCCACAGACCTAAAGTCTGTGCCAGGTGCGCTCGCATTCGGTTTTCCATCTCGACCCGCGCTTCCTCCCTGTTCTCTTCAGTCTCGTCAGCTTCGAAAGCTTCAAACAACGCGAAAGGCTGTTCCGCGACCAGACGCAGCTCCCAGGCTTCGCGACCTGCGTGCGAAGGCCGGGCAAACCATAACGCGTCCATTTCAGAGTCGACCAGTTTGGCTTCATCAAAGAGTCCGACTGACTGCTCGCCAAGATCAGATCGCGTCGTCGGTCTCAGCAGGACGCGCCGCAACTCCCAGCCATGTCGCCGATAGGTCGCGATGATTTCCCTGAAGAGTTCCGGCGTCATCGAAGAGCAGTATTGGACAGGATTGACAAGATTTACAAGATGGAGGGCAGCGACAAGTCCGGACATCGCCTGAGCGATCTTGTTCATTCCGTTAATCCTGTCCATGGTTCAGTTGATGCCAGGCCCGTGGCCGATTATCATTCGAGTTTCGGAGGTTGAATAGTTAGATCACAAAGATGGCTCACAACTCTTCGCCCTTCTATGTCACGCTCAGGCGCGCGCTGGAGCTACGTGGAACCAGCATCGAAGATATCTGCCCACCACAGGATCATGTGGCGCGTCGTGTCCTGCATGACTATGGAGCGATGTTCGTCGGCGCCGAAGCCGTTTTGCCTCCGCCTCTCTGCGTTTTTTCCAGTGAAGAACAAGTGTCGCGCTTTCAAAAAGCGGCCGGGCGCGCGGCCGCCACGATCGGCGACGCAGTGATCGAGTTGCAGCCGGCGGCAATGTCGGCACTGTTGAAAGCCCGCGCCATCGCTCGAGCCGAGGGCCTGAACATCTCGCCTCGTGATGGCGCCGAAGCCGCCCGCCGAAGTTATGCCGACACGGTGCGTCTGTGGAATTCGCGCTTCCTGCCGGCGCTTGACCACTGGACCAACGCTGAGAGGTTGAGCCAATCACAGGCCGAACGGCTTCGCGGTCTGCCGGTGAATGAACAAGTACCTGAAGTTCTGGAGCTCGAGAAGGAGGGCATCTTCTTCAGCAAGAACCTGTCAAAGTCAGTGCTTTATTCGATCGCCGCGCCGGGAACTTCGCAGCATATTGCTATGCTGGCCTTTGACGCTAACGAATTTTTTGACCAGCGAGTCCGCGAAATCCTCGCTCGGCACGGGTGGTTCCAAACCGTTTTGAGCGATTTGCCGCACTTTACCTTTCTGGGGTTGGCGGAAGAGGAACTGCCGGGCCACGGATTGAAGAGCGTGGAAGTCGACGGACAGAAGTTCTGGATTCCCGACGTGGCGTGACCAGGATCGGACGTCTCTGGCATCCAGCTTCGAGGGCCCGACATCTGAAATTTTGAGATTTTGCCAATTAGAGTCCGATCCCCGATTTGTTCGCTTGAGGCGCATCCGTTAACATTAAGGGCTTTCCGCCTGGTTCATCCGGGAAATCAACAATCCAATGATTAGAAAAGCTTGTTTCGCAATCGTTCTTTTTATCTCCGCCGGAGCCGCTTCCGCGCAACGCCCCGCAACTCCGTCACCTTCTCCCCGAGTGCAGGCACCCGAGCAAGCGAGTCCGACGGCGCCATTCGAACTCTCTGAATATGGCGTCAGTGTACGACCCGACGCGCGCTTGATTATCATAACGGCTGCGCTGGATGCCGCCGGTTTTGATCCGACGCCGTCTGGCAAAGAGCCTTCTCCTTTTCGTCTGTTGGTGAGAAAGGACCAGGCGAACCTCGACGCCGGGCTGCGTGAGCGCCTCAAAGCTTTCTTTGATCATAACAAACTGCCCGCGCCGGCCACGGCCGCTGACCAGGCCGCGCGTTACGTCTCGCTGGCCTACGCGCTGGGTGATCCGCCCCTCCTTGATTCGCCTACCCGTTCGGACGATCTTCCGGGCGGCCTTCTCGAGGTACTCGACTTTGCGCCGCTCGTGCGTGAGTTCTACAAGAAGTCAGCCATCGACGAGCGTCTGGCCTCTTACATGCGCGCGTACCAGGCGGAAGGCGATCGCCTGAAACAGCCTGCGGGCGAGATGGTGCGCGCGATCCTGTCTTACCTGCACACGCGACCGATCGTGGTGTCGACTGAACGCGTGCGCGTCAAGAGCCCAGACAAAAAGAAGAATACCCAGGCTTACACGACGCGCGAGCATGAGCGGCGGTTTTACATCGTGCCGGACCTGCTGGCGGCTCCGGGCGCGATCAACCTGCGAGTGATCGCCGACGACTACTACGCGATCGTTCCGGAAGGTACCGATTTTGCTTCATCCGAGATGCGTCGCGGCTATTTGCAATACGTAATCGATCCGCTGGTGCTGAAGTTCAACAAAGAGATCGCCGCCCAACGCGTCCAGGTAAAGCAACTGATCGACGCCCGCACCAAAGATGGCGCCGAAGTTTCTCCGGACGTGTTTGTCGTGGTAGGGCGATCGTTTGTCGCGGCCGCTGACGTGCGCTTTGAAGAATTAAACCGAATGACGGCAGTAACAAATATCCAGCGCCGGCGCTTGCAACTGGCAAAAGACGACGCTGCGCGCAAAACAATCGCGAGTGAAGCGGAAAAGGCGCGGGCTACGATCGCCGATGAAGCCATAGCCCGACTGGCGGACGAGTATGAAAAGGGCGCGGTGCTGGATTTCTTTTTTGCCGATCAACTGCGCGACTTTCAATCCTCGGGTTTTGATGTCGGAAATTTCTTTGCGGAAATGATTTCCGGTTTCGATCCGGCGCGCGAAAACAAAAGGCTCGCGGAAGCCAGCGCCGCGCGCGATCGCGCAGCCGCTGCGCGCAAAGCTCACCCGCGCTATTCGGTCTGGTTAATCGATCCGAGCGCTGAAGCTCGTGAAGAGACTGAGGTCGGGCGCGGCTCTGCATTGGTCAAAAGCTTAACTGAGGTGGAAAAGCTCCTGCAGACCCGCAACTATGAGGAAGCTGAGACGCGTCTGAAGTCCATGTTACAGGAATATCCCGGCGACCCGCGCCTGTTCTTTACGTTGGGCCAAACTGCCAGTCTGTGGGCACGCGACACGACCGATGACGATCTGCAGTCGCAGAGATTGAATCGCGCCCTGGCCAACTATCGTTTCGCGGTAGCGGCTGCCGCACCGGAAATCGACAAAGTCCTGCTGTCACGCGCGCACGAAGCAATGGGCCGCATCCTTGCTTTCCTCGATCACAACGACGAAGCGATCAAAGAATTCGAAGCGGCGATCAAGATAGGCGATGTGACCGGCGGGGCGTATCGGGATGCGATCGAGGGTAAAAGGAAACTGGCGCAACCTTAGCTTACGACAAATCATTTCGCTGAAGTTCCGAATCCATGCTTGCCATGAAGCCCTACAGTTGAAAGTTTTTAGACGGGCTGCGGTTGAACTGTCATCAATTCATCTCGGCATCATTCCAAAGCATGAGAACGAAACGCCGATTGATTTAGATATAGACAAGGTGATCGACAAATGTCGCTCAATCAGAGGTATCCACTAATTGTTCTGCTCCTCCTGATACAGTTTGCTTCTTGTGCCAATGCCTCGACATCGCGCCAGAACAAGGATTTCACAGCTAGAGTTGTCGAACTTACGTTGTCCGAAATCACGGAGAAGGGGCCGAGCCCCGAGATTGCAAGCTTTGTTTCGCGCTCAATGGATCTGCTGTGGCCTAAACGACGCGAACTGCTCAAAGTTACTTTTCCATATATTAATTCACCGGATTCCTCGAAAGCAGCCGCCGCAACCGAGATTCTTTATCGCTTGCGGAGCTATCATCCGATGGCTGGTTTCGGATTTAGCGAAGAGGAGTGGCAGAAAGAGAATAGCGACTTCTTCTCAGAAGCAGACACTCTCGTGTACCAGAGTCTCGACCACTTATTGACAGTTCGAGACAATGTCCTTCTAAGAAACCTTGCCGAGTATCTCGGTTCCTCCGCTCCTTCCGAGGTTTCAAGAAAGGCGCTTCTGGAACTCGCTAAGAATCCTGAGGTTCGCGAACAGGCGTTGATCTGTTTGACCTGGCATAAAGACAAAAGGGACATGGATGATTTACTGCCCTTTATGCTTGATGGCGCCTCAAGTCTGCCCTATCAGTTTAGGAATATGTACGGGGCTGCTGCAGTACCATATCTCCTGAAAGCCCTGACTCAGTCATCCTCTCCTTTTGTCCGGCTCCAGTCGGCGGAGCAATTAGTTTTGATGAATGAGAAGGCCGGCGTTAGATATCTTTATGAGGCTGTACTGCACCGTAACGAGCTACGAAACGGCGCCGCACAGGCAGAAGAAATCAGGCAATTTGCCTGGAATCATATGGGTTTTTCTAAACAGGCTTTAACAATGGAAGAGCTTGAGAAATCTCTCAAAAAGAAACTGTAGGCTCCTTGGTATCGGCCTGGTATTTCACTCTATTAAACCAACCAAGGTCAGTCAGGTATATGATTACCCCAACTTGAGACTCTGACGACTCTCACGAAACTCCCTCCACGCATCGCCGCTTTTCTGCACCAATCCCGGTGCATTCCTGATCGTGAAGTCTGAAATCGTCACACCCTTTTCAACCTGCTGCCAGGTGAGCGGCATCGAGACCGTGGCGCCGGGTTTGGCGCGCGCGCTGAAAGGTGAAGCGATCGTTTTGCCGCGCGCGTTTTGCATTGCGTCCACGTACACCTGCTGCTTCTGACGTTTGGCGAGCGACCGTTGCGTCGTAGCAATCTTCGGCGCGCGATGGGCGACTTCGTTTGCCAGCGCCATAGCCACCTCGGCGATCTTTCGGTATTCGTATTTCGGCTTCAGCGGCACATAGATGTGTATGCCCGACGAGCCGGAGGTCTTGGGAAAGCCTGGCAGACCGAGTTCATTCAACACTTCTCGGCAAACGAGCGCGCATTCTAAAACGTTTTGCCATGGCGCCGCCTTCGGATCGAGATCGAGCATCAGGTAATCCGGTTTGTCGAGATGCTTCACGGTCGAATGCCACGGGTGTTGTTCGATCGTTCCCAGGGTTACGAAATGCAACAGCGATCCAACCGTGGTGTAAACGGCATAGTTAAGTTCCCGGCCTTCCTGATTCATTAGCCGCACTGTCTTAATGAAGGCAGGCGCGCTTTCCAGGTCCTGCTGAAAAAACATCGGCGCCTTAATCCCGCGCGGATAGCGTTGCAGAATCGCCGGACGGTCTTTCAGAAAAGGCAGAAGGTACGAACTGACCTTCAGGTAGTAGCAAAGCAGATCGAATTTCGTGAGCTTCTCGTCCGGCCAGTAGATGCGGTCGAGACTGGTGAGTGAAACGCGCTCGCCGGCAGTCCCCAGGATGAGATCGCCTTTTGGTTTCCGTAACGCCAGAAATTCTTCCGGGCTGATCGCCGGGCCCTCTTGTTGGCGCGTCCGTTTGATCGCTTTGGATTGATTACCGGATGTACGCGTCGGCATGGCCTAACAATATCACCACGGCCTCGCGTTTGTTTAGAGTCGGGCTAAGGCGCGACTGTCCATCAGCCACAGGTAATCACAGATGAAACGGATAAGAAAAACCTTCAAATCGGTATCTATCCGTGTTCATCTGTGGCTGGTTGTTTCACTCGTCACGCGCTGTCTATCCCGCGGCGTTGGGTGAAGGTACCGGATTTCCGGCTGTAAACTTTTCTTTCCAGTGAATTTTTCCCGTCGCCTGCATTACGACAAACAGCGTAAGGATTGAACCAATCGTAATTGCTAGCCCGGTGAAGCCTTTCAGGAAGAACGCGTAAGAGAAGGCCACCAGATAGATGAATTGGGCCAGGGCGGCCTCGCGGGTCGCAAAACGTGTTCCCACGACCAGCCGCAGGTAAGAGACTACGAGAAAGATCGACACTGCCGAGCAGATTCCGAACGCCATATGGATCGAAACGTGATCGACCAGATAGGCCAGCAGCAGATGGAAAGAAAAGAACGCAGCCGCGAGGAAGAAGTAGTTCATCGGATGCAGCTCAATCCCGCGCAGCGTGGTAATGATCAGCATGAGAAAGAAAAAGAAAAACAGAGACACCGGGGCAAAGAAACTGATGCGACCGGCGAGCGGGCCGGGCTGTAATTTCTCGGGCATGGTCATCGCAATCTGATAGCCGGAAACCAGATTCTTGTAGTTCCAGTTCAACTCCCAACCGTTCGGAGTCTCAGTCTTTTCCGTAGGCGAAAGTGTGTTGTCGGGAAAATCTATGTCTTTAAAGTTCGTGGTCATCTTCAAAGAAAAATCGCGAACCTGCGCGACGTCTGCCGTATTCGTGCGATACTCCTCGTTCCCCTGATTACCAACGCCTGCGCTACCAAAGCTGTAATGCCAATCATTCAGTCCCTGCGATTTGTATCCCACTTTCAGGTTGGCAATTTTTCCGGCCGCTATCAGCGCAGTGCCGCCGGCGCTGTTCTTTTCACTCTTCAAAGTCACCGGCACGTCATCTACGGTGAAAACCAGATCGTCGTAGATCGCCTGGGCCGTGGGAAAGTTCAGTGTGAATGCCACGGTCTGATCTTTGTCACTCGTATTACGAAATGAATAAGCGCCGTCGAAACCAACCTTGTAGGTGCTGTACCACAGTAAACCCTTCTGCCGGTGCTCGAGGTTGAGATCGACATTGAGGTGGCTGCTTTCGAGCGGCAGTGCCGTGGTTACTTTCTCCTGGGTTACGCGCTCCATCTTCTTGCCGTTCTCAGTACTCACTTCCTTCTTCGGCACCATTTCGTCATACGACGCCGTTGGTGGCGCTTGATTCTGCGGCGCGCCCCAGGTGGAAACGACGTGACTTTCCGATGAGCTATCGGATGAGTATGTGCGTTGGAAAATCGTCGCCCCGAGAATGGCCCAGGCGACGGCTGTGCATAAGAAGATGAAAGTAATTGCGGCTATGCGTTTGATCATGGAAGTGCTCCTTGGAACAGATGCCTGCTCAGTTGGTTGAAATTTGAATGGCTCGAACATATTTGATTTCCTTTTTAGCCCATTGTTGAATCGAACTCGGTCTGCGACCACGTGGCTTCCCACAGATTGACCCTGTGCACACCTACATCGGGTTTGTTCAGAGTTGGAATCTGGTCTTGCGGTGTAGTGGACTGTTCTCGTGGCCAATCACCAAACGCGTAAGCGATTCGCCTTCATTGATCAGCAGGGTGGTCGCTTTCACGTCCGCTGGAAGATCGAAATAGGCGAGGTGACAGTCGATTTCGCAGAAATGTTTCTCTTCACCGCGCGCCAGGACCTTTTCATGACTTGCTAACGAGAAGATCAGGATCGCTGTCAAATAAGCTGCGGCGATTAACAGCATTACCAGCACGACGAATTTCGCGCGGCCGTGCTTGCGGATAATCAGTGATTGAATCAGCACCAGCGCGGACACGAAGAGAAGAAAGCCAGTGCCCAGCAATGCCATGGCGCCGATCGGCGCAGCCAAATTGACGTTAGTGTGCATCGAAAGCTCCTGCGGCGATTGATTACCTGGGGCAAAGCGCTTTGCCTGGCAAAGCAACTGGACCAAAAAAATTTGGGTGGGCAGTCTCTTATGCCTTTCGCATCTTGCCGATCAACGCCTCCATGTGATCGAGATAGTGTTCCAGCGCGCGGCGGCCTGCCGATGTCAAACTGTACTCGGTTTTGGGCGTACGACCTTCGAAACTCTTTGAACAGTTGATGTACCCGGCGTCCTCGAGCTTGCGCGCGTGCACACTCAGGTTCCCGTCAGTTGTCTTCACTGTGTGTTTGAGTTCCTTGAACGTGAGCGAAGCGTTGCCCGCCAAAGCAGAGATGATTCCCAAACGAAGTCTTTCGTGAATCAAGCGGTCAATCTCATGCGCGCTATGCGGCGCGCCGCCGTGCGCGCCACCTTGAACGCCCCGCAGCCGTTCCTTCTCAGTTTGACCTTTCTTTACTTCGCGCCTGAGCGCTTGCGCTTTAGCCACCGTATTTCCTCGCGATAATCGTTCCGAAAATAATATGCAGGCCGCCAAAGCCCGCTGCCATAAACCAGTTCCCCCACGCCGCCGGTGCGAACAGCGTTCCGGCCCCCAGCACCATGAAGCAGATGCCCATGACCGGCACAATACTGACTGAAAACATTCCGCCGGTAACCACGCCCGTTCCGTAAAGCAGCAACCACATGCCGGGAATGGCCTCAGTCAATCCGGCTCGAAACAGGACTACGGTCAAGAGGGCACCGACGACCAGCGGTGGGGAGAGGCTGAATGCGACTTTGCGGCCCGGCCCCGAAAGCAGCGGAGCCCCTAAAGCGCGTGCCTTTCGATCCATTAACCAGCCGGCAATAAGCAGCGAGATGATCGCTTCAGCGATCCAAGTCCCCAGCCATCCTCGAGCAGTAGGCTGGTGCGCCGCCAGGTAAGTCGCCGCCAGCGCGGTTACGCCAATCGCCACCTGCCCCCAGCCCGGCACCGCCGTAAAAGACGAAGCGCGCTCCATCGTTTCCCGGATGTAGCGCAGGTTGTCCATCGCGCGATCATGTAGCGCGGGCGGTGGCTCGGTTGACTCAGCCAGTCGAATCATCGCGGCTAACTTACCTTGAATTCTTCTGCTGTGTCAAGTACTTTGTGAAGCAAAGCAGTGGCGGGATTATGAGGTTTGGAGGAGGGCTACTGCCTTTCGGTGTTTGAGATCGCGTGAAGCTGGCGGGCGGTAGCCCGCCTCAAAACGCAGGTTTTTGACCCTGATGACTTCTCAGACTTGGATTTCGACGTCCGAACCTTCGACGCGCACATCGTAGCGGCCGACCGGCTCGCCTGCCGGAGGACCGAGCACCTGGCCGGTCGTGACATCAAAAGTCGCTCCATGCCAGGGGCAAGTAACTTCAGTGCCGTTAAGCTCGCCTTCGCACAGCGGCCCGCCGACGTGCGTACAGTTGTTATCGATAGCATGAAACGAACCGGCGACGTTGAAGAGCGCTATCTCTTTGCCGCCAACTTCGACCAGTCTGGCCTGGCCGGCAGAAACCTCATCGGTTTTGGCAATTTTCACAAACTCCGGCATCGAGTCCTCCGCTTATTTCAATGGAATCGCTGGTAGTCGTTTCAGAGTGCGGTTGGCTAGGGCACCAGCACAACCTTGCCGATATTCTTTCGCGCCTCGATGTAGCGGTGCGCCTCGGCGGCTTGATCGAACGGGAAAGCACGATCGACATGAGGCCGAATCCAACCTTCATTGATTCCTTGCACGATCTCGCCTGTCCAACCCGCGACCTTCTCGCCTTCGCCCCACATGTGTCCGAGATTCAAACCGAACACGCCCCGGTTACGATTCATCAGGGCCAACGGATGGAACCGCGGAGTTTGCGCCAGGGCTTTCAACGCTCGTAACTTTCCTCGAATTCCGGAGGCCGAAGCTGTGGACATGCCAAAGACTCCCATCCGTCCGGTCGTTCGCAGGGCGCGATAGCTCTTCTTCCAACTCGAGCCTCCGAGAGGATCGATAACCAACTCAACGCCGCGAAGATCGGTGAGTTCCATCAGCGCCTTAAGCCAATCCTGTTTGCGATAATCGATCGCGTGATCCAGCCCGCGGGCCTTCAGAAATTCGTGCTTCGCAGCGCTCGCTGTCCCGTAGGTCCTGGCCCCGACATGTTTCGCGATGTCCAGGGCCGCGAGGCCGACACCGCCTCCCGCATTATGAATCAACACCGCCTCTTCTTTTTTCAGGCCACCCATCGTCACCAGTAGCGCCCACGCCGTCAAATAGTTCACTGGAACCGCGGCGCCTTGTTCGAAGCTGAGCTGTTCAGGCTTTTCAAATATCTGTGTGACCGGCGTGATGACGAGTTCGGCCTGCCCGCCGAAACGCGTCATGGCAATTACTGGTAAGCCGACCAGCGTGCGATCGACCTCGTCGCCGACGGCTTCGGCGATGCCGGAAACTTCATAGCCCATCACACAAGGCTTCGGCGGGCCGTCGGGGTATAGACCCTGCCGGGCAAGGATGTCTGCAAAGTTCAAACCGGCGGCCTTCACCCGTATCAAAACCTGGCCTTTGGCGGGGACCGGATCGGGCCGGGTTTCGACCCTCAACACATCAGCATCGCCGTTGCGGGTGGTGACAATTGCGCGCATAAAGAGTGGTCAGGTCATCGAGACAATGCAAGGGGCACGCCCTGTCGTGCCCCTCCGATTGCTGCGGGTTGTTGACCGCGGAGTTTCAGGTCTGTTCTGCCGTCTTGCTCTGTTGCTTATTCGGCTGCGGTACCACACGCAGGTACGGCTTTAGAGTCTTCCAACCGCCGGGAAACTTCTCTTTGGCAGCTTCGTCTGACAGAGAAGGCACAATGATCACATCGTCGCCGTCTTTCCAGTTAACCGGCGTGGCCACGCTGTAGCCGGCGGTCAACTGCAACGAATCGATCACCCGCAGAATCTCGTCAAAGTTGCGGCCCGTGCTGGCCGGATAAGTGATCATGAGCTTGACCTTTTTGTCCGGTCCAACAATGAAGACCGAGCGGACGGTGAACACATCGCTGATCTCCGGATGGATCATGTCGTAGAGCTCACTGACTTTGTGATCCGGATCGGCGATCACCGGGAAGTTGAGCGCGGTCCCCTGCGTCTCGCGAATGTCTTCAGCCCAACGCTTGTGCGAATCGGTCTGGTCCACGCTCAGCCCGATCACTTTGACGTTGCGCTTTTCAAATTCCGGTTTCAGCCGCGAGGCTTCCCCTAACTCAGTCGTGCAAACCGGAGTGAAATCCTTCGGATGAGAAAACAGGCAACCCCAACTATTGCCCAGCCATTCATGAAAGGTAATCGGCCCTTCGGTGGTCTCGGCGGTAAAGTCGGGCGCCACATCGCCTAAACGTAATGCCATGATTGGTACTCCTTTTTCATTTGAAGTTCAGATAGACCAGGCTGATGCGAGGTCAGTTGAACTCACGCTTAATCTTGGTTGCTGACTCAGCGCTTTTATATCTAAACCGCGGTCAAGTCAAGGTAAGGCCGGTCAGGTAAGGCCGGTTACCCCGGCTTAAACAGCAACCAGGGCAATCTTGTTCTTGTTCGCCAGCTTTATCATTTCTTCGCGCTCGAACATCAAAGTCTTGCCGGCGGTCAGGCAAAGGCAGGTAACTCCTGAGTCGATCATGGCTTCAATCGTGGGAAGGCCAACCACCGGGACATCAAAACGCATATCCTGATCCGGCTTGGCGATCTTTACGACTGTCAGCCGGCCACGAACGAGCTGGCCCGCGCGGCGTATCACCGCATCCGTTCCTTCCATCGCTTCGATGGCCACACAGGCGCGATCGCGAACCACGATCGTCTGGCCAAGGTCGAGCCGCGCGATCTCGTTCGCTATCTCGAGGCCGTATTCGATATCGCCGTGCTCCCGGCCGTCCGGCTTGCGTTTAGTAAGATTGCCTGGCTGCGGAAGCTGGTCTTTCAAGAAGTAGGTCGAGTCAATCAGCTCAATTCCTTCGCTCGCGAGTTCTAGGGCAACTGCGCCGATAAGCGCGTCGGTGTTACGGCGCGGAAGGCGCAGCAGCATCTTCAGCATGCGCACATCGGGAATAGCCCGACTGAAAATCTGCACGTGCTTGACCTGGCCGGCCATGATCGCTTTGTCTACGCCTTCATCTTTGAAAAAACGCAGCATCTTTCCGAGTTGGCCGATGCCAACCCAGATCAATCGGTCGGCGAGGCGCTCAATATCCGGATCGGTTTCTTCCCTGATGGCCGCCACGGCGACGGAAGCGCCCGCTTTCCGTGCACCCTCAAGCACGAGGAACGGAAACTTACCATTTCCAGCAATCAATCCAAGGTTCATAGGGTGTAGGGAGTCGGGTTTAGGGTGTTGTGGGTTTTTGCTTTTCAAGGAAGCTAATCCTGGGTCCCAGGGAACGAAGGTCTCCTTTCGAGTGTTGGCAACACCCTGGACCCAACACCCTACTTAACGATGCCGCGTTTCGACGACTCGACGAATTGAACGAGCTCGTTCACTTCATCCGAATTCTTGATTTCTTCTCGCATGCGCTCGAGAGCTTGCGTCGTGTTCAGTTTTGACGACAGTAACAAATGAAAGGCATGGTGAAGCGCGGCCATAGTCTCACGCGAATAACCGCGCCGGCGCACGCCAACTTTATTGAGCCCGTAGCACTTCGCGTGATTACCCACCGTGAGCGCAAAAGGCAAAGCGTCTTTCACCACCACTGAATAGCCGCCGACATAAGCTTCGCGACCAACCCGACAGAACTGATGCACGCCCGAATACGCGCCAATGTTTGCTCCGTCTGCGACGATGACGTGGCCGGCGAGTGTCGCGGCGTTGGCCATAATCACATTGTTACCTATGAGGCAATCGTGTGCGATATGCGCCTGGGCCATGATGAAGCAGTTTTCGCCGGTTTTCGTAATCCCACCGCCGCCTGACGTGCCGCGGTGAATCGTCACGAACTCGCGGATGCGATTGCGCCGGCCAATCTCAGTTTCAGAAGCCTCGCCGGCAAATTTCAAATCCTGGGGCGGCAAACCAATCGAGACAAACGGGAAGATTTGGGTTTCGTCGCCAATCCGGGTGCGTCCGTCAATCACACAATGCCCATGGATGCGCACGCCTTCGCCCAGGACGACCTCGTCACCAATTACCGCGTAGGGACCGATGTGGCACCCGCTCCCGATCTGGGCATGGGGACTGACAACCGCGGTCGAATGGATCTGCATTGAAGATTCCCGGCGCGCGTGACTTTGAATGGATGGAGCGCTCATACCTGGGCAGTGGGGCGGTCGGCGATCACGCTCATTAGCTCGGCGTCAGCGCAGAGTTGCCCATCAACCTTCGCTTCACCGCGCATGCGCTGAATACGTGGGCCGAATCGCAGGGCCGTAACTTCCAAAACGAGTGTGTCCCCCGGAACTACGGGGCGCCGAAATCGCGCCTCTCTGATGCCGGTGAAAAGTACGAGTTTCTGGTCGCGATCGGCAATTTCGCGCAACGCGAGGATCGCCCCACATTGCGCCAACGCCTCAATCACCAGAACGCCGGGCATGACGGGCGCGCCGGGAAAATGACCCTGAAAAAAAGATTCGTTGATGCTGACCTGCTTAATGCCAACAATGCGCTCGAGCGGAGCCAATTCTATGATCCGATCGACCAGTAGAAAGGGATAACGATGCGGCAGAAGTCTCTTGATGTCTTCGGAATCGAGAACCGTTTCCATGAGCTTCTCAGAAATGATCGAGGTGGATGAACAATCGTCTGAGCCAAAAGTCGAGCGCACCGATCACTTTGGCGGTGTTACCGATGCGGTCGCTGGATTCTTATTGTTGTAGTCGCTGATGAATGCCTTGGTAATGTCGAGCACATCGGCGGCATAGAGAATCCCTTCGACCTGACTACCGTCGATGATCATTGTTATGTTACGGGCCTTGGCGAACGCATCCAGAGCCTTACCCACATCATCCTGAAGCGGCGTGAATAGTTCCGTCCGCCGCTTTTGATATTGCGTCTGAGCGTCCTCGCCTTTGCGCTGGTAATCCCTCTTTTGTTGATCCAGGGCATCAATCTTTGCCTGGATCTGGGCCGGAGTTACGCCGGGAGTTTGCTGCAGTTTGTTGATTTCGTCCTGAAGTCCCTTCAGCCTTTGCGCCGTCTGGCTCAACTCGTCCTGTGTCTTCTGAAACTCGCCATTCAATTTGGTCAACGTCACCGTGAACCGCGCGATGCCGTTTTTTGGATCCTGAAAGGCCGCCGAATAGATCACGGCAAGCTTACTGACTGGCACGTTGGCCACGGCCGGTTGAGCCGGCGAAGGTTGGGGCCGCGGTTGAGTTGCCGGCCCCTGGGCGAAAATCCGGGAACCGGAAAGGCAGACTGCGAACGCGAACGCAGCGGTCAAAGTAGTCTTATTCATGGTACTGCTCCACGTTTGTAATAATCGACGCGCCCTCAAGGCGGAAGATGCGGAGACGCGCGCCATTTCCGCACCTCCGCATCCTGATAAGCTTCGTCAAAAAATCAGCAGTTACTCCGGTGGCGTCAACGACGCGGTCGCGGGATTCTTGCTATTGAACTCTGTGATGAAAGGCCTGGTAATGTCCAGCGACGCTTCGGCGCTCACGATCCCCTGAACTTTCGTCACGTCCAGGATCAGGGTGATGCCGTGCGCTTTGGCAAAAGCGTCGAGGGCCTTGCCAATGTCGTCATAGACGGGTCCCAGGACTTCCTGCAGCCGTTTTTGGTATAGCGTCTGCGCATCTTCGCCCTTACGTTGAAATTCCTTCTTCGTTTGTTCGATCTTTTCATTCTGCTGGGCCGTAACCTTGGGGTCTTGCAAGGGAGCAGCTTTGTTGAGATCAGCGGTCGCCTTATCAATCTGCTGCTGCAAGGTTTGCAGTTCAGTTCGCCGCGGTTGAAACTCGCCGTCAACCTTTTTCATCGCCGCAACCAACCGGGTTATGCCGGTCTTTTCGTCGGCAAACTCATCGGTGTTAACCAGTGCGATCTTGGTTTCGGGTATGGCGCCCGTCTGGGCGGGGGCCGGCGAAGGGCCAGCCGGCGCAGTAGTGCGCGGCTGTGCAAAAACTGATCCGGCGCTAATCGCCGCTAAGAAAGCGACTGCGGCTATCGCACGAAATATCTTCATAACTTTGTTAGTAGTACTCCTTACTTTCTGAGGGCGATTTGACTCAACCGTTAGTTGTTCATGCCGCCGGTTTGGTTTGCTTGTTTGGCGACCCACTCGCAGGTGCGGTCAATTGTCTAAAATGTGCGGCCTACGCTGAACCGAAAGACGCTCTTTTTCTCGTTAAAGAAGAACGGGAAACCATCAATGACCTGGTTTTTCCGGGCGTTGGGATTATACGCATAAATAAGGCGAAAAGGCACGTTGAGAATAGGTATCTGGAAACGAAGCTCGGCGCCCAGGCTGCTACGGATGTCGGTGAACTTTGCAAACAGACTTTGGTCAAGCCGGACGACAGTGTTTGTTTGAGCTTCGCCGCGGAGGAATACCTGTTGTAAACCGAAGGGTAAGCCGGTATTGGGATCCGTCGGACCGAGCCTAACCGCTTGATTGAGTTCGTCGCTTGATATTAACCGGTTGTCGCGGGCGACCAGGGCGATTATGTCAAACAACTGCGCCGCCCGCGGATCCACCGCCAGATTCGAAAAGTTACCACACGCTGCCAGAGAGGTCAGGGTTATGGTAACGGGACGTCCAAGCCGCGGGCAATTAATGCCGCCCACCGTCGACAGGAACGGCTGGTCGGCGAGAAACTGGCTCGAATAGGTCTGCTCACCCTTTGATCGAAGGTTAAAGGACGAACCGACATCGACGAACAAAGCTGCACTTACGGTGCTGCCAAATATTGGGATCCGATACTCAAAGTTTCCCAAAAACTGCGTGTCGCCACCGGTGGCCGTGTAAACGCGCGGCAATTGCGCGACGTTACTTCCGGTGGGACCGGTGAACGTACCGATACTCGCAAGCGATGGCGGCAGGCCGGGAACCGGAGCCGGCGTTCCCGACGGATTCGTGGCCAGCACCACGTTACGAGAGGTGATGAAGTTATCCAGAGGCGTCACCGGACTAATCGAGCGGACGTTGTAACCACGAATCGTGAATTCGTCGCCCAGGAAGAAACGCTCATAGATAGGCACGCCGGCAACGAAAGCCAGCGAGTTCGCGTTTTGTACGGTGGCGGTAGTAGCAAAGCTCCCCACGGTTCCCGCCAGGATCCGAAAACCAAAAACGTGCGGGTGCTCTGACTTCTTGTTCCGCACCGGGTAAAACTGGGTGAACTCGAGCGTCGGTTGATAGGTGCGCACGTCACCGCCGAGCCCGGCCAGACCCACCCCAAATGAAAGCGAGCGACCCATGGTCGGATCGATATTCGCGTTGCGGGTATCGTACACAAAATTGGCCGTCACGCGACTGGTCAGAATGTCGGGCTGCGCATAGATCACGGGAATGAACTGGTCGGTACCCCCGGAAGTATTGACCGGAGGATCCGTAACGCTTGACCGTGCGAGCTGATACGTGAGGCCGACACGCGAAAACTGTGTAAAAGGCCGCTTGCGATAAAACTCGGACAAGGGTGCGCTGGCAAAAAGCGAAGCGCCGAGCGATTTCCGAGTGAAAAGATTCTCTTCGCCGGTGCTCTGCAAACCGAAGCTACTTCCAAACGCTCCCTGTTGCGCCGCGACATTCTGCGAAAGGAATGTTCCTTCGCCGAAGAACTGTTGCGAGTAGGCAAATACGGTAAAGCCGGCGGTAATCGGTCGATTTCTTATGTAGGGCTCGGTAAAGGAAAACGTGAACGCGCGCTGGCGATTACCGGCGGCCAGGTTGAGAGAAAGGACCTCGCCGCGTCCGAACAGGTTGTTGGTGGAATACTCGAGCCCAAAGAAAGATCCGCCAATGCCCGAAATGCCCCCGTTAAAGGAAATCTGCTGGCGGCCCTTCTCTGCCACCTTCACGGTGACGTCTACCAATCCTTCTTCTTCGTTAGTCCGGTAATCGGCGTCCTTATCTTTATCAATCGGATTAAAGTAGCCGAGTTGATTCAATCTGGTGATGGAGTACTCAAAATAGCTCTGGTTGTAGATATCGCCTTCGTTTATCAGCACTTCGCGACGCAGCACGTTGTCGCGGGTGAACGTATTGCCGGTGAATTCCAGTCGACGCAGCGTAAACTGCTTTCCTTCGTCAATTGTAACTACAAAATCAGCGATGCCTTCGTTGGGATTCTGCGGATTGTCTTTGAAGGTCGGCGTGACTTCGGCCGTGTACTGGATGAAACCCTGCTGGCCGTAATACTTCTTGAGATTTTCATACAGCGCTTTACTGATCGCTTCCCCGTTCGCAACCTCGCCCTTTTGCAGGCCGACTATGGCCTTGATCGCCGGTTCCGAAAAGATCGAGTTGCCTTCGATCTTCATTTCGCCGAGACGATAAAGCTTTCCGTCGATGATTGGGACCGTGATCTTCAGGGTGTCATCAACCGAGGAAATAAACGGCAACGGCAGGATGGGAAAGCCGGTGCGGCGCGGACCCAAACCTTCTATCCGCGGCTCGCCGTGACGCGCCTGCAGATAACCCTTCGAGCGCATGTAATTGTCGACGCGATGCAGGTCGTAATCCAGCTTTTCGCGATTGAGAATGTCCAGTTCCTTGATGCGAGAGATCAATCCGGCTTCCTTAACATACTTCATCTGATCGCGAAGCGTGCCGCCCTTGAAAACCTTGCTGCCTTCGAACTGGATCTCAGCCACGCGCACCCGCGCTCCTTCGTTCACCTGAAAAGTGATCGCAATAGAAGTCGAGGACACTTCTTCCTTACCTTCCGCGATTGTCGCATTTGGATGACCCTTGGCCGCCAGCAGTTCTTTGAGCACCCGGATCGCGTTGCGCACCTTAACCGGATCATAGATGGCCTCTTTTGAAACTCCGACGCGTCGCTCGCGAAAAGTCTTCAGGACGTCGGACTCGGAGACGCTCTTGAGTCCTTCAAACTGGATGTCGCGAATGATCGGCAGTTCTCTGACGTAAAAGGTGACTCTGATGCCTCCGCGCGGCGCATCCTCAGTCGTTACCCGCGTCTCGGTCTTTTCAAAGAAGCCGAGACTATTGAGTGCCTGCAAGTCACGCTCGATCTGAGCAGGACTAAACTGATCACCAGGGCGAGTCTGAATGTAGTAGATGACGTCGTCTTTGCGCAGCCGGCGGTTCCCGATGATGTCGACTTCCTCGACCAGCTTCTGCTGGGGCTGCTGGGCACGCACACGACTGGCGATGAAAAAAGAAGAGGTGGCAATGGTGATGCTCAAAACAGCGAGCCAAACGACGCGATAAGAGTGCATAAGGACGGTTCCCTTAGAGGTCTCTCTTGGGGACTTTACTCGGCGTATGAAAAGCTAAGCGCTTACTTCGGGAAAACCGTAACACAAACTCGGCGCGGTTGCGCTGTCTGGGGAGCACTTTGATTCACCTCGGCTTCCCCCCGTTGCCAGTTTCCAATTTAGCAAAGTGGCGCATTATACCGAGAAAATAAAGCGAAAGTCCAAAACGCAACGCGCCAGAAGAAAATAATTGGATTGATAACCGAGATTCGAAAGGTGTTTCAGGGGGTGAGCAGTAAATCACTTGTCTGCTCAAGGCCGGTTTCATCGATCGTGATCGAGCGAAAGTTCAACTCGTCACCATCCACGAACATCTCGACCAGGGAAGCTTCACCCAGGTGTCCCTGGATTAGAGCTTCTGAGAGGGGATCTTCCACATACTTCTGCAGGGCCCGACGCAATGGGCGCGCGCCGTATGAACGGTCGGCGCAGGTCTTGTTCACGATCCAGCGTTTAGCGTCATCGGCCAGACGCACGATAAAGCCATGACTGGACATCGTGCTGTTGATTTGATCGACCTGCAACTGGAGGACGTCGAGCAACTCTTCGTCGCCCAACTCGTCAAAGATAATGATCTCGTCCAGCCGGTTAACAAACTCCGGATTGAAAGTCTGACGTACGGCGGTCATGACCATCTCTTCCAACTTGGTGCGCGAGATATCAGCCGAGCCCTGGAAACCCATCGCACCCTTTTTCATAATAAAGCGCGCGCCGATATTCGAAGTCATGATGATAATCGCGTTCTTGAAGTCGATGGTGTTCCCCAGCGCATCCGTAAGGATGCCGTCCTCGAAAACCTGCAACAGCACGTTGAAGATGTCCGGGTGCGCTTTTTCTATTTCATCAAACAACAGCACTGCATAAGGCGAGCGCTTTACCCGCTCAGTCAACTGGCCGCCCTCTTCGTGCCCCACATAACCCGGCGGAGAGCCAATCAACTTCGACACCGAATGTTTTTCCATGAACTCGGACATATCAAAGCGAATCATCGATCGCTCAGTGCCGAACAGGAATTGCGCCAAACATCGGGCCACTTCAGTTTTTCCCACGCCGGTAGGGCCAAGAAACAGAAACGAGCCGACCGGGCGGCGCGGATTCTTCAGCCCGGCGCGTGAGCGGCGAATGGCGCGGGCCAGCGCCGAGATTGCCGGCCGCTGCGAAATCACCCGCTTGTGCAGCTCAGCTTCGATGCGCAAAAGCTTTTGCGATTCTCCTTCTTTTAGAGAAGTAATCGGAATCCCGGTCCAGCGAGCAATTACGTCTTCAACATCGGCCCGGGTGACTTCAGCCATCACTATCGCGTCTTCCTCATCTTCGATCGGCGCCTGGGCCCGACCATAGGTGGCGCGCTCCCATTCGGTGAGGGACGCGGTGAGCGCATCCAGGTTGCCCTGCTCAGCTCTTACCCGCAGCTTGATGCGCGCTCCGGCCTCATCAATCACATCGATCGCCTTGTCAGGCAGAAAGCGATCCGGAATGTAGCGCGTGGATTGAATCACCGCCGCTGCCAGCGCTTCCTGCGTATAACGCACCTGATGAAAACTTTCGTAGCGCTCGCGCACGCCTTCGAGGATCTTAATCGCTTCCTCTTCCGAGGGTGGCGGCACCTTGACGGCCTGGAAGCGTCGCTCCAGCGAGCGATCCTTTTCGATTGACTTGCGAAACTCTGCGGGTGTGGTGGCGCCAATGCACTGAATCTCGCCACGCGAAAGCGCCGGCTTCAAGATGTTGGCCGCATCCAGCGACCCTTCCGCCGAACCCGCGCCCACCAGTGTATGCAGTTCATCAATGAAGACGATGTACTGAGGATTCTCGATCAGCTCGCGCATGATCTGCTTCAGGCGCTCTTCGAACTGGCCGCGATACTTAGTGCCGGCGACGATCAGACTGATATCAAGCGAGAGGATCCGCTTGTTCTCGAGAAACGAGGGTACGTCGCCGCGCACAATTCGCTGGGCCAGACCTTCGACGATGGCGGTCTTGCCGACGCCGGGCTCGCCGATCAGCACCGGATTGTTCTTGGTGCGCCGGCAAAGAATTTGCACGACGCGCTCGATTTCGCCGTCACGCCCGATCAAAGGATCAAGCCGATCGTTGGACGCGTCCTCAGTCAGGTCGCGCGAGAATTCGAGCAGGTGCGGAATGTCCTTGCGGTGGCGCGCGTCGGCCCCGGTCTGGCGAGCAATCTCGTCACGCACCGCGTTGAGCCGCAGTCCGCGCTCGAACAGAATCTGCGCCGCCATCGAGCGCTCTTCGCGGAGCAGACCCAAAAGCAGATGTTCAGTTCCGATGTGCCGGTGTTGCAGGCGATCCGACTCTTCGTGAGAGTAATGCAGCACGCGCTTGGTTTCCGGGGCCAGTGGCAATTCGACCGAAGTCGGGATCCGCTCGCGCAGCAACGTGCGGCCTTCTATTTCTCTGCGGATGGATTCAATCGTGATTTGCGCGCGGGGAAAAAAGCGGCCGGTCAGAGTCTTGTCTTCGCGCATCAGGCCCAGCAGGAGATGCTCAGGCTCAATCGCAGGCGCGCCGAATTGCGACGCCTCGTAACGTGCAAAGAAAATTACCCGTCGCGCTTTTTCAGTGTAGCGTTCGAACATACGATTCTGAGCAGACTGTCTATGATGGCAGGCGTCGTTAGCTGAAATCGCCGCTGTTAACCGAAACCACTAACGCCGCCGGCATTATAGCGCAATGCACAGAAGGCAAGAAGCTTAAGTTTTCGGGAGGTCTTTTGCCCGAGTTGAGGTGGCCGCGGGGCAAAACCCAACCTGGATCCACTTTGCATCATTCATTTCAGATAGACGAACCTTCGCCACGCGCTCTTGAAACCTGGTCGGTGGTCTTTATCTATGGCCCAGACTCGCCACCTGCCGGGTTGGGCACCCTTGAAGAAAAATTCATAAGTCGTGTCGTTAAGCCTGAATTTCTCGTCGTACGGAGACGGATTAATACATTCCCCATCATCGGCAAGCCGTGAGCGCGCCGCAGGCGAAAGGTTCCAGCAGGATTCCACTTCGACTCCATATGAGACCGCCCCTGCTACTGGGTTCCACAACAGTTTGGTGTTTCGCGGAAAGTAGTCGAACACCTCGTTGTCTTGTGGACTTAGCTGCACCGGAGCCGGCAAACGCTTCTCATCGGCGGCTGTTGTCGGTACAAGTGACGCTGCATTCTTCTTCTTGAGATACACGGCAAAGTCGGCGGTTCCAGTACGCACGAGCAGGGACCCGGGCGCCTTTATTGCCCCGCCAGCCGAGACCAAAACTCCACCGCCCATGACCCAATCCTCATAACCTTCCGATACCACACGTAACTTAAACGGCACCGGCGGAGCATGGACTCTGAACCTGCCGGAGGGATTTCCTTTCACGACCTCATGCGTGTGCGCGTTCGCCGTTCGCGCTTGATAGACCCAAACCACGAAGTCCTGAACCGGAGTATCGTTAGCCTCGTCTATAACTTTGCCGATAATGAGACCGCTCTTTGCACCAAGCGTAACTGAAAGGAATGCATTTCGGTTCTGATCGCCGACGATTACTTCCGGTGTTGGAATGTTAGGATCTCTATAGAACGGAATATATGCAGGCATATATCCATCCGACATCTTCTCACCAGACACCTGGTACTTACCGGCTTGCATAAGATTAATCGCGAATTTTCCCTGCGCGTCCGACTCCGTGCAGATCTTGTCGCGGACACGAACAACAGTTCCGTCCGTAGGGATTGCGCAGACTGTGGCGCCGGAGAAAACGTGGCCGGCTTCGTCGCGCAAGTCGCCGGTGATTGTATAAGGAGATGGTGATTGAGCGAGCGTTACCCTGAACAATGACGAGCAGAGTATGAGTAACAACGAGAGCATAAATCTCAAGCGACTTCGCATCCACGGGAGTTGAGTAGCGCGTGCTCGTCGCGGGTTACAACCATGACCCTAAGACAATTGGTCAAGAGTTCGATTACGCCCGCTTTGGTGAGTGGGCGCATGTCCATGAGATGGTTCACAATCTCCATTTGGGGCATGACGTGTTCAACCATGCACTCGCTGTCTGGCCTATTCAGATCGGCTTTAGATCGTCGAATCCGCGCCTTATGCGCTTGCGCGTGATGTCCGAGGATCTTGTTTTGCCGGTATTGGTGGATAGCAATCTTTAGGTTGCGGCAACATTCGTTCCGGGTAAAACCAAATGCCTGCGCATCGTTCGCCTGTTTGATGGCAAAGATGATGAATTTGGCTGCTCGTTCTTGGTCGGTCATTTTATTGGGCGCGTAGAAACGCATAACGCTCGGCTTCACCCGCGCCGGGCGCGCAACGTTCGGTTGAGCACTGAAGCCCGCGAGGGCGCGCCCGGCGTCGGGTGGACGCCGTAGTTATGCTCCGTGCCTCCCACGAAGGCTCACTTCCTGTTCCCGCCGCGACCCAGCACCAACCCCGCGATGGCAGCCGATACGCTGACCGACACAACCATCGCAAGAAGGTCGAGAACGTCGAAGGTGTAGCGCACCCTTGCCAAGATGCCCGGACGCGGGAGCAGCTGCGCGAGTTCGAGACCAACGGAAATCGCCCCGACCAATATGGCCCTCTGCACCAGCGTCAGCTTCGACAACCTTCCGGGACTGGAGAGCAAGAGGAAGAGCAGTCCCGAAGGCCCTAGCAAACTCGGGGCCACGCCGACAAGCATCTGACCGGTCGTCGACCAGTATCGTAAGAGCTTCACGGGAATAATCAGCAGGAGGAGAGCAGCACCGACGTAGCCAAGGACTTGCCGCCTTCTGCCGTGCTCGGACGTCTGAATCGTCATGCGATCATTCTAGCCCCTGAGCTGATTTGTTCGGCCGCTACGCCCAGTTTGTTCAAGGTCTGCGAAGCGAAATGCCACCAAGCTTCGAACCATCCGCGAAGTTTACAAGTCCAGGAAGTATGTTGACTCGGGTCAGATACGTAGTACCGATACGCTTCATGCTTATCTGCCTGAGCATTCCGAGTTGATCTTGGGAGAGTTTCAAGTTTACTTCGCTGTCGGCCAACATCGGCTTTCGTTCGCCGGAGTGTTTTCGCGGCGAATCAGCATCGTACGGAATCGAGAGCATCGCGCTCCGTCCGCCTCCCAAGTCGATTTCAGGAAAAGCAACGCCGAACGAAAAGAGCATAATTGTCTTGCCTGAGATGTTCCTGATTCTGAAACTCAAAGTATCCAACCAATCCTCACCGCCCGTGAAAGCATGCCCGGTCGTAATAGACTTTCCATTTACGGTGATATCGACAACCTCAAGGACCTTCGCATCCGAACCCGGCGTGACCGATTGCCAATCGACCAGCCGCTCTCGTTCCTGCCCGTTACTGAGATTCGGTAATGACAAACCGAGGATTATTGCGACCAGAAGTTGTTGGGAGATGAAAGCAAGTGTTCTGTTCATGAATTAGTTCTCCGAGGCCACGTGCGGCCGAACGGTTCAAATGAGCCGCGCGCCGAACCGCCATGATCGCACAGACCGCCTGGCGCGTCGGCTCCATTTGAATGTTAGCCAGCCGCCAGGAAGACCCGTGTGTTAAGTCTACGGGCACACACAATTGAATCATGGGCGCTCTCGCCGTCTGCGCACATCGCGACGCTGCCGGGGAGGATCGGGGCCCTGGGTGCCGAAGGTTTTCAGTTCCGACAGCGGTGTCGCGCGCAAGACCGCGAGGAGCCTTTCTGTCTCGGAGGCCATCTCGCGCCGAACGAATTCCAACCACCATTTGGCAAGACGCGCGACCGTTGCAGGCTCCCCAATGGTGAGCCCAACCGCACGAGTATGACTCGGCGTGACGCTCACGATCTCCTGGGACGACGTGAAATGGTCGTCAATGTGCACGGTCACTTGGTTACGTTCAAATGGATTGACCGAGTGCGCGACGTGCTTATCGCGCAGGTCAAGGAGGAAACTGTGGAGTTCCTGTAGCTCATGGTCTTCTGAGTTCAGATCCTCATCTCTGAGGGAGTTGCGAATGCCGGACTTGAAACACCGCGCATAGGCCACGCAGACGGTCGTCGAAAGCGTCTCCCAGTCATCGAAGTCCAGTGGCGTTGTGAACCCGACAATGTCGAATGGATCCTTCTTGAGGTGCGGGCCCGAATACCGCTCCATCATGCGTTCACAGCACCACAAGACACGCTCAAGGTCGGACTTGATGCCGATGAGGCTGGCGAGCCTCTGTGCGGCTCGTATTTGAACGAGATATGCTGTGGTGTTCGACATCCACTGTGCTGTCTGGCTAACTACATATTAGACCACGCGGCGTGGCCTAAGTGCTCTGCGGATTATACCCCTCGCCCGCGACCGAAGTAACAAACTGGCTATTCCGCGCGCCTTGCGACTTTTCTGGAAGCCGCGCTTTTTGAACCCTACGCCCCGTCACAACGATTGCCTGCCCGTTAATCTGACTGAGGACATCTGTCAACTTGATTTAACTCTCCGTAAGAATAAGACCGGACTAAATCAGCTAATTCCCAACGTTTCAACCACTTCGCCAATGTAAACCGCAAGTGGCACAGGGCTCGCTCTAGCGGAAAGCGCCCGTGGAGTCTCTCCACGAGCAGGATCTTTCAAAAAGGCTCGTCGCAACGTGAACGCTGAAGAGTTTGCTTGCGGATCTAAGGTCAGCAGGGACCTTTCAGATTTCGTTCACGCCCGATGGGAGCAAGCGTTGTAAGTGGCTGCCCCAAATCAAAATGAACCGGCTGTCTATAACTGACCGGTAGAACTTACAGGAAGATGGAAATGAAAACACATAAACACACCCCAGTCGTTACATGGATCACCATGGTTGCCGTTCTGGTTTCGATGTGCGTCGGCCTTACGTTTGGCCGCCACACCTCGGCACAGTCAAATGAACAAAACCGAGCGACCAGCGACCGTGAGACACGCGGCACAACCGATAGCCAGTATCAGGTGCTGTCAAAGTACGCCACCGACCTTACCTTATTGGCGCGCAGAGGCAAGCTGGAGACGGCCCGTGGTCATGAAGCCGGCGTGGCCCGCGTCATCGCGAGTCTCTCAGTGACGGGAAAAGCGCCCGTCGTGGTGGGCGAGTCCGATCTCGATCGGGACGCCATTGCTCGGGGCGTGGCCGCCAGAATCGCTTTCGGCGATGTGCCCGAGACCTTGCGCGACAAGCGTGTCTTCAGACTGAGTCTTGACGCGCTGGCCAAAGACGCCAGGACGAGCGCGGAATTCGAGAATCGCGTCCAGGCTGTATTTGCTGAAGCCGAAAAGGGTGACGGCCAAATCATTCTGTTCGTCGACCAGCTTCATGAGTATGCCGGGGCCCGCGCCACGAGCGTAGTCTCTGCGACCGTGCAGGCTGCGATCGAGGCCAAACGTGTTCACATCATCGGCGCCGCCACGCCGGAAGCTTACGCCGGTTACATCGCTAGTGACGCCACTGTTGCGAAGCTATTCAACGTGATCTCAATCGACCGCGTGGCCGAAAGCACTTCGAGTTTCAAGGCGGGTAAGGATAGAAAGTCCAGCCCCATCAACGAAGAATTCGAAGGCGACAAGATCTCTTCGGACATGCGCGAGCTGATGCAGAGTGCTGGCCCCAACGGACGCGTGACCGCAATCCTGCAGGTTGACGATGTTCATGGGGCAGAAGTCAAGGCTTTGCTCAAGCGCAACGGTGTCCTTATCAGCGACCGCATGGAGCAGATCGGCGCGATGAGAGTTGAACTGTCGGCCAAGGCCATCGAAGAGTTGGCGAAGAGCCACGCGGCTAATTACATTTCGCCGGACGTCAAACTGGAATCTTTCGGACACGTCACGGCTACGACCGGAACGGATCTGATTAGGACCCAAACGAACTATTCCCTTCTGGGTGTGCCGTTGAGCACGACTACTTTCGATGGCACGGGCATCGGCATCGCCATTTTGGACTCCGGTATGGACTCTAGCCACGCAGCGTTCAGTGGCGGCCGCATTAAATTCAAAAAGGACTTCACCACTGAGAACAATGCCGACAACGACCCGTTCGGTCACGGCACTCACGTAGGCTCGGCTGCCGGTGGCGTCAGCACGACCAGCGGCAACACATATTCCGGCGTCGCGCCCGGCGTCAGCATCATTAACCTGCGCGTGCTTGATAAGAATGGTGTCGGTTCCACTTCAGTATTGCTGAATGCACTAACCTGGATTATCAGCCCGGCGGACCCAACGAAACCGGTTAGCTCCGGCAATCCGCTGAACAAAGACAAGTACAACATCCGCATCGTCAACATGAGTCTCGGTGCACCGGCAATTAGTTCTTACAAGAACGATCCAATCTGTCGCGCTGCACGCGCGCTGGTTGACGCGGGAATCGTGGTGGTCGCCGCGGCCGGCAACAATGGCAAGGATGCCAACGGCAACAAGATCTATGGACAGATTCATTCGCCCGGTAACGAGCCCTCGGTAATTACGGTGGGCGCGGCCAATACGTTCGGAACGAATGCCCGCACCGATGACGGCGTAGCCACGTACAGCTCTCGCGGCCCGACGCGAAGCTACTCAACGGACGCGAACGGCGTTAAGCACTATGACAACTTGCTCAAGCCAGATCTCATCGCACCCGGCAACAAACTAATCTATGCCGAATCCGACAATGGCGGGGTCACGATTCTTGGCATTGATGGCAAAAAAAGCGATGTCAACTACCTCGTAACTAATCACCCTGAGCTGGATTCGGGAATCACAGACGATAACAACAGAAGGCTGATGTACCTAAGTGGAACATCTATGGCCACCCCCGTCGTCTCCGGCGCCGCAGCTCTGCTGTTGCAAGCTAATCCGAAGCTGACGCCAAACATGGTCAAGATGATCCTGATGTACACGGCCGGACCATTAGCCGGATACAACATGCTCGAACAGGGCACCGGCGAACTGAACGTCGAAGGTGCGATGCGACTGGCAAAGCTGGTGCGCACGGACATTAATTCAAGTACGCCGCAGGACAGCCCAATGCTGACCGGCCCCGCGCCGAATCCGCAGACAACGATCGGTGGAAAGACCTTCACGTGGTCTCAGGGCATCATGCTGAAACACTGGTACGCCACCGGCCCGAGCCTGATCACTAATTACCAGACTTACTATGGCCTCGGCGTCATACTGGGCGA
Source organism: Pyrinomonadaceae bacterium (assembly GCA_041497335.1). Taxonomy (GTDB): domain Bacteria; phylum Acidobacteriota; class Blastocatellia; order Pyrinomonadales; family Pyrinomonadaceae; genus UBA11740. The sequence continues at coordinate 55,933 of JBGQGG010000007.1, forward strand.
CGGCGTCATACTTGGCGACGGCGTCATACTCGGTGATGGTGTCATCCTCGGTGATGGTGTCATCCTCGGTGATGGCGTCATCCTGGGCGACACTATCTTTACCAGCGCCGGAGTCATTCTGGGCGACGGCATAATCTTCTGTAGCGGTGTGATCCTGGGCGACGGCGTCATCCTGGGCGACGGCGTCATTCTGGGCGACGGCGTCATCCTCGGCGATGGAGTCATCCTCGGAGATGGCGTGGTATTGGGTGACTCTGCCGTACAAGCCATGTCTATCAAAGCACTGATCGGGGGCGACGCCGGAGAAGGAATGCAGCCGGAGCCATAACCTGCTCTTTGCAATTCGGAGCGCCGGCATTTGCGCGAAGCCGGCGCTCACGGCACTTGGATGGAAACGTAGCTAAGAGGAACACCCGATGGCTGTCACACTCATGCGGTTTGAATCCGAAGCGGGGGCGCTTGATGGATTTACCCGCCATCAACCCTGCACCATCGTTGAACTGAACCGGTCCCATGAAGCAGAAGTGGTTGAGTTCCTCGCGCGTCGCCCAATTCACACAGTTTTCATGGCCAGCCTGATCCGTGACAACGGTTTGTTGAGCCCACATAATCGCGGATCGTTTTACGCGTGTCGCGATCGATATGGCCTGCTGGAGGGAGTTGCCCTGGTCGGCCACGCTACGGTGATCGAGGCCCGCACTGAAAATTCGCTGGCCTCTTTTGCGCGTCTGGCTCGCAATTGTCTGAATGTCCATCTCATCAGAGGCGAGCAGGAAACCATCAACAACTTTTGGAAATACTATTCCAGCGGGCACGAACCGCGTTTGATCTCTCGCGAGATGTTGTTCCAACAGATCAAGCCCGCAACTACGCCGGAAAGCCTGGATGATCTAAGGCCGGCAAACCTTAGCGATCTCGATAAAGTCATGGCCGTGAACGCTTCGATGGCTTTTGAAGAGGGCGGCATCAACCCAATGCAAAAAGATCCCGGCGGCTTTCGCAATCGCACCGCGCGGCGGATCGAACAAGGCCGCGTCTGGGTTTGGATTCAGGACAACAGATTGATCTTCAAAGCTGATGTCGTTGGCGAGACTCCGGAGGTTACTTACCTGGAAGGCGTCCACGTGCATGCGGAAGTGCGGCGCCAGGGTTACGGACGGCGCTGCCTGACGGCACTGTCTTCGATACTACTTCAACGCAGCCAGTCGATCTGTCTGACGGTAAGTGAGCGAAACAAGAAGGCCCTGAAGTTCTATGCGAAAGCCGGGTATCAGTTTCACAGCGCCTACGAAACCATCTATCTGCGCTGACATCCCGCCGAGGCACAACCGTGGAAGCAACTGCACAATTGACGAGCTATCGGAAACTGGCCAATACCTACAGGTGGATGATCGTGGCCCTGGGAGCGGCCGCCTTCTCTTTTTCAGCGTACTGGCTGCCGATGCCGCGACTCGACCTTCGATTCCTGGTTTTGGCCACGGTGATGATGCTGATTAGCGCGCGGTTCGCCATCGAGATCCCGCGCGTCAATACCACTATTACCGTTTCCGATACGTTAATCTTTCTCGTGCTGCTGCTCTACGGCGGTTTCGCGGGCATGCTCCTGGCGGTTGCCGATGGTCTGTTTGGAGCTCTGAAAATCAGCAGGAAGCCGATTACCGTCCTCTTTAATTCGGGGATGATGGTTTGCTCGACGTTTCTTACCGTAGTGGTGTTGAGGCTTTTCTTTGGGCCGCTCGATGGTCTGAGATCGCTCGAGTTGTCATCGTTTATTGCGGCGATCGCTACGATGGCAATGGTGCAGTATTTCTCGAACACCGGGATCAGCGCAATTGGTTTGGCCTTCAAAAGCGGTCAACCAATCTGGCGCACCTGGCAAACGCACTATCTCTGGACCTCGATTACTTATCTGGTAGGGGCAACGGTCGCCGCCGTCAGTTCGAATTCGATCGAAAAGGCCGGGCTCACGATCCTCATCGTCGGAACACCGGTAATCGCGGTTCTCTATTTCACCTACCACAAGTATCTGGACGACATTAGGTCCACTGCTGCTCAGGCTGAAAAGGCAGAGCGCGAACGCGCGGAAGCTGAAAAGGCGCGGGCCGAGGCTGAGCGCGAGCGCGCCGAGCAGGCAGAGCGCCACGTCGAAGAACTTAGCCGTCACATTGCCGAGCAGGAACGCATCAGCGTCCAGTTACAGGAAAGCAAGGACCACTTTCGCCACGCCGCTTTTCACGACGCGCTAACCAGGCTGCCTAATCGCGCGCTGCTGGCGGAAAACTTGAAATTCGTAATTGAGCGCGCCAAGCAACACGAGGACTATCAGTTCGCGGTGCTGTTTCTGGATTTGGATCGCTTCAAGAACGTGAACGATAGTCTCGGTCACTCGATCGGCGACCAACTACTGATCGCGATGGCCCGGCGCCTGGAAAGCTGCATTCGCGAAGTCGACATGGTGGCGCGCCTGGGCGGCGACGAATTTGCGATCCTCCTGGATGGAATTCCGAGTCAGTCCGAAGCGACCAACATGGCGCAGCGAATTCAGGAGAAGCTGCAATCGCCGTTCAACCTCAGTGGCCACGAGGTTTTTACCTCTACCAGCATCGGCATCGCAGTTAGTTCGACAGGTTACGATCACCCTGAGAATATGCTGCGCGATGCGGACACGGCCATGTACCGCGCCAAAGCCCAGGGCAAAGCGTGCTACGAAATATTCGACAAGGGCATGCACACGCACGCCGTGTATGTGCTGCAAATGGAGAACGACCTGCGCCGCGCGATCGATCGCGAAGAGTTGCGCGTGTATTACCAGCCAATCGTTTCACTCGATAACGGACAACTGGCGGGTTTTGAAGCTCTGATTCGCTGGCAGCATCCCGAGCGCGGCTTCATCAATCCTTCCGACTTCATTCCGCTCGCCGAAGATACCGGCCTGATCGTCCCGCTGGGTCTGTGGATTCTGAAGCGCGCCTGCCAGCAACTCTGTAAATGGCAGTGGCAATCGCCGGCGAATCGCTCGCTGTTCATGAGCGTCAACCTTTCCGGCAAACAGGTGGCGGTCCCCAGTCTCGTCAGCGACATCCGGGAGATTCTGGAAGAGACGCACGTCGAGGCGCGCCATTTGAAGCTCGAGATCACCGAGAGCGCCGTGATGGAAAATGCCGAGATGGCCGCGCGACTGCTGAAGCGTCTGAAAGCACTTGGCGTGCAACTGAGCATCGACGACTTTGGCACCGGCTACTCTTCGCTGAGTTATCTGCACCGGTTCCCGGTAAACACTTTGAAGATAGATCGCTCGTTTGTAGGACGTATCGGCGAGGCGGCCGAGAACATCGAGATCGTGCGCACGGTCGTCTCGCTGGCTGAAAACATGGGGATGGAAGTTGTGGCTGAAGGCGTAGAGACCCTGAGTCAATTAATGCAACTTCGCAAACTGAAGTGTCAGTACGGGCAGGGCTACCTGTTCTCGCGGCCGGTCGATTCCGAATCGGTGAGTTCGTGGATCTCGCGGAAACCTCACTGGCAGGAAACCCTGTTCCCCGGTACCGGAGATTACTTCATTCCGGCTCAGCCTCACGCGGTTCCCGCATTGGCGCAGTTGCGATCGGCTTAGTTGATTTCAAACAGACAAACACCCGCAAGCTCGCCAGGGCCTGCGGGTGTTTTTGATTGCTGGCACGCGTATCCTGCGCGTAATTGACTTATTTCACGGGCGGGACGCCCGTGCCACGTTCTTATTGCGCTCTTACAAGAAACACATCCCACGCCCAGCGTCCGACCTGCGCCCCCTGAGCATCTCTGACCTTCGCGCGATATCGGAACCAATTGCCGTATTGATCTCTTCGCTTTGATTCTTTGTAATCGAGATCGATGGCATGAACGCCAAGTTCGCGAAGCTTGAACAGCTCAGTTGGTTCAGAGGCGCCATTGTGATTCACGTCCTGCCAAAGTCGCAGCGAAGTGAAGATGGCATCTTGTTTGTTGATTCTGCCATCGCTGTTACCGCCGTTCTGTGGCTTGTCATACTCAGCGAGAGCGAGAAAGCCGTTCCTTGACTCGCCTGCTGGAGGTCAGGCTGTGGCGCAAACTCCTTCGTCGGGGTCTTTGCAAGTCTGCGTCCATTGACTACACGAGTTGCTGCAGCAGTCACCATCCCAAGAACAGGCCATACCGTTTTCCAGGCAGGGTGTCGGCGTCGGTGCCGGGCACAAGCACGTCGCACCTGTAGCGAGGTCAGCGAAGCATTCGGAATTTCGATTAGGTCCGAAGTTCTTATTTACAGCGACCACGTCTGCCGCCCTAATCGCACTGGTAGCCCCCCATGCGGCGTCAGCCGAATTCATAACGCTCGTACAACTGTCATCATTAACTAAACCGAATATATGGCCAATTTCATGCGCGATTGTGGCCTTTATTTCCGCAGGTGACTTATTAAGAATCGACGCAGGCAGCGTAATGGGAGTTAGCGTTTGGTCGCTTGCTTCAGCTTAGACAAGCTCTTCGAAAACCGGGCTGCAATTTCCACGGCTAGCCGGTGTTTGCCGTTGCCCATAGCTTCCAGCGATTCGTCGGACGTAATTCGGAAAAGTCCGGAAGGACCACCCCTGAGACTTGCCATGCCGCCGGGAGTAAAAGAGATAAACATGAGATATCTCTGGCCGTCCTCAATTTTCAATGTTCCGTCACTGACCATGATAACTTCCACACCATCGACGGTGACTGTTCCGCCAGATAGGTCTAGGATGAACTCATTATAAAGAGCTGGTTGAAGTTTGGCAGAAACATCGTTTAGGCGAGGACAGGTGTTACAAAAGACGGCGTTTCTTTGCGAGATAGTCTCCACTATTCTGAATTTGTAAGCAGTACTTATTTCATCCGAAGAGTCAGTTATGAAGCTCTTTCTTTCGATTGGTTCCGCTATTACCACGCTGTAATTTTCAAGCGCTTCATCCAAGCCCATATTCATCCCGGGATAATCGATGATCTTACCCGGAGCCTCCACCCTTGTTTTCCCTTGCTTCTTAGTTCGCTGTGCTAATGAAGCGATAGACTTGTCTTTCGTATATTCTTGAGGGGTTTTGAGGGCCGCGGTAATACCAAATCCTAAAAGAAATAGACCGCATGCAATCGCTGTTAGTTTGAGAATCATCGTGGCCACTCCGTTGCGGAGAACCGTTGATCAACCGCAACTATACTCCGAGTCCTAGCTATGTAGCTATGTCAAGAAACTTCTCGGAATTAGACGCAAACTGCTTGACGCGCCGTGCGATTTAGTCTACCCCGCATTGAAACACTTCTTCACTTCTTCCAGTCGATTCTCTGGCAGCAGGTTCTGAAGATGAGGTTGGTCAGTAGCTGACCTGTCTTGTAACGGACGAATCTCGTAAATCGTCGGCGCGATTTGTTTGAAGTGAAAACGCGTTTCGATCTTTGCCAGCTCGTCGATTTCGCTGACGTGCCAGGAACATGGTTGCCACCACCGCGGATCTGCGTCGAGGAAAACGCGTCGACCCGATTTCAGATAGCTCGTGATCGACTCTTCCAGTTTTCCCTGCGGCCAGCCGGCGCCGATACCGATCGCGTCCCACTCGCCGGCGCCAATCCCGCGCCAGTAATTAACGGCTACTGTTTCCGAGCCGGCAATCACCACCGCATTCCGCGGCATCAGATTGAGCCGCTCATCGTAAGTTTTGGCCAGCGCCAAACGATTGAAATACTCACTGCCGGCAGGCTGGACGAGAAGTCCCATCAACCCGGCAACCAGAGCTACACCCGCGATCGCGGTCACAAAACCGCGTCGTTCGCCGCCTAACTTCTCAGTTTGCGATCTAACAAAGTAGTCGCCAACCAAAGGCGCCAGCGCCGGCACGCCCGTCAAGAAATATCGCCAGTTAATCGTGGTGCTGTAGTTAAAGAAGAGCATCGCGTTGGCGAACAAACCGACTGCCGCGGCGGTCAAGGTTAACGTCCATCCGCGCTCGCGCCATTCTTTCAACGCGGCCATCGGCAAGGCGACAAAAATCAGCGGCGCCGCCAGGAAAAAATAAAGAAAGAAAGGGCGCAGATTGGCGAGGCCCACCGGATGGCGCGTCGATTCGCTCTGCATCGAAGATAGCCAAATGTGCCAGTGGGCCCGATAAACCGGATCCGAAGCGAACCAGACGGCGAAGATTCCAAAGGCAAAAACAAAAAAGAAAAGCAGCGACCCAACCAACACTGCAATAGTGCGCCGATCGAGTTTCCAACCGCCGGCAAACGGAGCAATCACCAGCCAGGCAAGATAGAGTCCGACCGTCTCTCTCAGGTTCACGCCCAGACCCAGCAGCGCCGCGCCACCCAAAATCAACCAAACCCGCCGCCGTTGCACTCCCCGAAGATGGACCGCCAACGCCGCCGCCGAAAACAAGACGGAAGGTACATCGGTCATTACCTGACCGCCGTAGATCACCAACATCGGCGACAGCGCTACCAGCAGCGCCGCGACAGTTGCTGAAACTTCCGATCCGGTGAGATCCCGGGCCAGAATCCAACACGCAATCACCGCCAGCGGCGTCTGGGCGACGACTGCATACTTGAAGAGGAGGTACGCCTGTTCCGGGCGGACACCAAAAACCGCATGCGCCAGCGTGTACAACGCGTGATTGAAAATAGTAAAGAGCGATCGACCCAGCGCCATTGACGAAGGTTCGCCGCGCAAAGAGAACACGGTGTAATCCAGTCCGTCCCAGTCGCCAATAAACGGGTTGAGATAGATAAGCGTAAGAACCAGCGCCACCAAAGCCGGCGGCAACCAGAAGCGATAGCTGCGCAGAAAGCTTTTACCGGAAGCAGCTCTGTCGGTTTCAGGTTTGGCGGCAGCCGCGAGACGCGCGGCGGCAGAAGCTTCACTTGCGGGCACTGCTTCCATATTAGTTCCGGAGAATCAGTTGGCGGGCGCGCCCGACTCGGGGCGCTTCACCATCTTCAGCCGCGTGCCGTGTTCGCTATACTCGACTTCGTCCATGATGTTGTAGATCAGCAGGACGCCGCGGCCGGAGGACTTGAAAAGATTAGCCGGGTCACGCGGATCGGGAATCTCGCGTACGTCAAAACCGTCACCTTCGTCTTCGACGGTGAAGATTGCTTCGTGGACGGACAACTCCGCGGTGACGCGCAGCAGCTTCGACGGATCATTTCGATTGCCGTGCTTAACCGCGTTCACAAAAGCTTCGTCCAACGCTACGAACAAATTCGATTGCTCTACCTGAATCAGGCCTAATTTTGCGACGCGATCCAGCAAGTACTCGAGCACAGAGTTCATCAGGGTTAGATCGCTGGGCAGCTCGAGGTCAATCTTTTCACGAACATGAACGACCTTCTGCTCAGCATCGATGCGCTGAAGTTTGAATGAGAGAGTCTTTACGATGATGTCGTGCAGTTGCGCAATCGTGCGGCGCACTAGTGAACCGGTCACGCCTATTTTGAACGATCTCACAACGGCAGGTTCAGTTGGGGACTCTTGATCGACCAGATCGCTGATCAGCAGATCGAATTCACCCAGGTCGGCGCGAACCAGAGCTTTGCCGCGCTCGCTTTCCACGGTCACTGAATGACCAAGCTGGTTCAGCTCAACAGCCAGACCGGCGCGAACGTCATCGTTGTTCTCAACGATGAGAATCCGACACTTGTCGTTACCGCTCTGGATCATCTTGTCGAAGTATTCGGCAGCGGAGAGATTAGCCGAAGGCCTTTCCTAACCGTGGAATACGAAACGGTCGCCGATCGCGTTGCAGAATATAGCAGAGGTGGGGGCAGGTGACGAGGCGATTTGGAGTGCGACGGCAAGCCCGATTCATCGGGAGACGCCGCTTTGGATTGTTCGGAGTTCCGCCTTCAGGCGGACCTTGTCTCCTCACAACATCCGCCTAAGGCGGTACTCCAAACCAAAGCGCCGACAAGTCGGCAAATTTTTGTTCATCACCAGTCATGCGCTACACTCACCTCTCAACCGCGTCCGCTGATGAGCAAATCCAGGCTGCAAATCGATCTCGAGTACCTGACGGCCAGTTCGCTGCTCTTAGCTTTCGGCTTGCTGCCGCTGCGGGTGGCCTTGTTTTTGAGCGCAAAGATGGGCCGCAGTGCTTACTATTTCTCCGGCCGGCTGCGGCGCACGGGAGACCGCAACCTGGAGCTCGCCTTTCCGGAATTAGGTCAAAGCCAACGCCGGCTTTTGCTGCGCGGCTGTTTTGAAAGCCTGGGCCGGCTGCTCGGGGTTTTCAGTCACTTCACGGCGAACCCCCGGACTTTGCAAAAGATGATCGATTGCGAAGGTCTGGAGCACATTGAAGAAGCTCGGAAGAGTGGCCGGGGCGCCATTCTTTTCACCGGTCACGTCGGGGCCTGGGAACTTTCGAGTTTCGCGCTTTCGCTGTTCGGCTATCCTTTGAGCTTTCTGGTGCGCCGGATCGATAATCCGAAGATTGAGAGGCTGATTGACCACCGGCGCACGCGCCTCGGCAACCGTACTATCGACAAGCGCTCGGCCGCGCGCGAGATGCTTCAGATCCTCCAGACGGGCAGCACCCTCGGGATTCTGGTTGACTTGAATACGCTGGACCGCGAAGGAATCTTCGTCGACTTTTTTGACGTGCAGGCGTCAACCACTTTCATGCTGGCAAAACTGGCGCTGCGCACCGAAGCCGCCGTGCTGCCCGTGTTTGCTCCGTGGGACCGACAACGCCGGCGCTTTCTACTGAAGATTGATGAGCCACTCTCTTTCGAACGCTCCGGCGACGACGAAAAAGACGTGCGGCGGTTGACGCAACTGTTTACTAATGTCGTCGAGAAATACGTGCGGCGTTATCCTGACCAGTGGCTCTGGATTCATCGACGTTGGAAGACCCGGCCGCCGGGCGCGCCGGAGATCTATGATTGACGGGAAGGTACAGAACCGGGAGCGGGTAGCGACCGGGTCTAAGGTGAAAGAGATTTTGGCGTTGGTTATCACCCGCTTGCTACCGCAAGCGGTTCCGTACCAATGAGTGTATCTGCACCAACATCCGCCGACGCTACCGCAGGACGAGCCGCCAACACCGCCCGCGCCTATTCCTTTGCGAACCTCTCAGCTTACGCATTCAAAGATCGTTTGCTGATTCGTGCCGCCGATCTCGCGTTCTTCATTCTCATCAAAATGATCGGCCGCACCGTCAAGTTTGAAATCGAAGGCTGGGAAAACTGGGAAGCCGCGTCGCGCGAAGGAAACATTCCCATTTACACGTTCTGGCACAATCGTGTCTTTCTCTCGACTTACTTCTGGCGACAACGCCGTATCGTGGTGATGACTTCACGGAGTTTTGACGGTGAACATATTGCGCGCTTTATTCAACGATTCGGCTATGGCGCGGCGCGCGGTTCATCCACGCGCGGCGCTACCGGCGCGGTCGTCGAGATGGTGCGCCTCATGCGCGCGGGCTGTCCTACGGCTTTCACCATCGACGGTCCCAGGGGACCGCGCTACGTGGCCAAGATGGGCGCCGTACTGCTGGCCAAGAAAACCGGCAATCCCATCCTGCCGTTTACCATTACCGCCGAAGAGTTTTGGGAAGCAAAGAAAAGCTGGGACCGATTTCAGGTGCCGAAGCCCTTTACTCGAGCGCGAGTTGATATCGCCGCGCCCATCTTCGTGTCTGCCGATGTTAGTGATGATGAACTCAACGCAAAGCGCGATGAACTCCAGCGTGCCCTTGACGAGCTCAATCAGCGCGGCGAAGAGTGGAGAGCCGCAATTTCGTCCCCGCAAGGTCGTGTAGTAGGATGACTCAAAACAGTTTCAAGTCTCAGGTTTCAAGTTTCAAGTTAGCGAATTTGAAACCTGAAATGTTGACGGAGGACAAATGATCAACCAGGAACGCATCAAGAGCCTGCTACTCGAATTGGTCCAAATCGACAGCCACTCGCGCAAGGAACGCGACGTCGCACAGCGCCTCAAAAAGTATTGTGAAGAGATGGGCGCCACGGTCGAGATCGACGACGCCGGAGAAAAGGTTGGCGGCAACACCGGCAACGTCATCGCGCGTTTTCCGGGCACGATTCCCGGCGCCGAATCGATCATGATGAGCGCGCACATGGACACGGTCGTTCCCGGCGAAGGCGTCAAACCAATCATCGAAGGCGACATCATCCGCACCGACGGCACCACCGTCCTGGGTGGCGACGACAAATCCGGCTGTGCCGTGGTAATCGAAGTGATTCGCTGCCTGCAGGAGCAGAACATTCCGCATACGCCTATTGAAGCAATTTTTTCCATCTGCGAAGAGGTGGGCCTGCTGGGCGCCAAGAACGCAGATGTCTCAAAGATCAAGGCCCGGTACGGAATTGTATTCGACTCAGACGATCCGGGTTTCCTCTTCACCAAAGGTCCTTCATCGAATCACATGGAATATCGGATTCATGGACTCGAGTCGCACGCGGGCGTTGCTCCTGAAGATGGGATTTCGGCCATCAAGATTGCCGCCGAAGGTCTGGCCGTGATGAAGCTCGGCCGCATCGATTCAGAGACGACCGCGAACATCGGCGAGATCGAGGGCGGCATGGCTACGAACATCATTCCGAATCTCTGTGTGTTGAAAGGCGAAACCCGCTCGCACAGCGAAGAGAAGCTGGAAGCCCAAACGCAGCACATGACCAAATGCCTGGAGGACGCGGCCGCCAAATATGAAGTCACGGTTGAGGGTAAGACCACGAAGGCCTCAGTCGAAGCGCATATCGAACGCGATTATTCCTCGATGGACGTGCCGGACAGCTCGCACGTCGTCCAACTGGTGATTAAGGCGGCTGCGCGTATGGGTCTCGACGTCAAGACGATGGCCTCCGGTGGCGGCTGTGATGCAAACATTTTCAACCGCAAAGGTATCGAATGCGCGAACCTCGGCACCGGCATGCGCGCCATTCACACCGTAAAGGAATGGCTGGACGTGAAAGACATGTACGCCGCGGCTGAGATGACGCTGGAGATCATGAAGCTGAATGGTGAACTGGCGATGAAGTAAGGGCGGGTGAAGCCGAACAACGAGTTGGTGGTAGCGAAAGATCATGTTTCGATCGAGCCTAATTGTTTTTGTGAACTCGATTCTGATCGGCTTGCTGTGTGTCACCTCCCCAGCCCAGGAAAAGCTGCCCAAATCCACCCTGACAGATCTGGGAATCGAGATCGTTGGCGGCGAGCACCCCAGCCGATTTTCTGTATCATCGGAAGGCGGATCCATTGAGATCGGACCTCCTCCCAAGCGGCCGGATTGGAAGCAACCCCGCGACTCTATGCCGTTGACCAGGATCAGGATTCGCCCAGTACTCGACCGCAATGGCGTCAGCATCAAGATTGGCGCGGTCTTCGATGATTCACAACCAGTCGACGCGCCCGGTCCTAAGTATGGTGAAAAAGAACAAACCATCGCGTCTTATTTTGCGCTCGAAGGCGAGACGATTACGGTCACTGAGCTGGAGCGATATGGATTCGAGCCGCTGGCGCTTAGAGTCGTAAGGTACCAGCCGGGGCCGTTTCCCGAGCCGTCGGCAAGGGTCCTGCCTGAAGTAGTTAATGCACTCAAGTCCGTTGCCTTCGTCGACCTGCAAAGCGACGAGCCATCATCTCACTCGTATGAATTGACACTGCAAAACCTTGGCGCCAGGGGCATCGTAGCGCTCACTATTGTGATCCAGCAGAGCCGCACCGAAACGATCGAAGGTGGAGTAAAACCAATAATGCTGCCGGGGGCGATATTAAAAACCACTATCGGCGCCATCGGAAGTCTGCCGCCGGAAACTTCGCGGCCAACTCTAGTGATTGGGGCTGTGTTGTTTGATGATGGCACATACGAAGGTGATGTTGTCGCTGCCGCTGAGATGGCCGCTCGATCAAGAGGACGACAGATACAATCTTCGCGCTGCTTGCATCTATTGCAGGAAATACCGGACCAGCCAGCCCACAAAACCATCAGAGCGATTCAGGAAGTCAGAGCCGCCGTGGAAAAACTCCGCATCGACGTTGACGCCTCACTCGTGGAGGAGTTGCAGTCCCAGTTTCCACTGCTACCGAAAGCCAATGGCAAAGAGTGGTTGGCAGAGAAAATAATGGACGGGCTGAAGGGCGGTCGAAGTCGTACTCTCTACCTGCTCAACGAACTGGAACAGAAGCGCACGCGCAATCCGGAAGGCTTTGATCTCAATCAATCTCTGGCAGGCTTGAGAGAACGAATTGCCCGGTTCGCCGGCAATCAGTAAATTTTGAGCGCAACCCCGTCGTCGAATCATCACTCGTCGGAAGGATTCCCTGGTTCCGCAACACGACTGACATGCCAACTCGCTGGACCCACATCACAATCAACGCAAGCGATCTCGACGCTTCAGTCGAGTTCTACACCTCGTTCTGCGGTCTTTCGATCGTACGGGATCGTCGACTCGAAGGCCGGCACAATGTCTGGCTCGGAACGCCGACTCCGTCCGGTGAAGATCCGGTCTTTGTGCTGGTGATCGTGCAAGATGAAGTTAAGGCGCGTCTCGATCACTTCGGCTTTCAATGCGGCTCGCGGAAAGAAGTCGATCGAATTGTCGCACAGGCTCGTCAGCAAGACATTCTGGTGCAGCCTCCGTTAGATGCCGGTGGTGTGGTGGGTTACTTCGCGATGGTGCGCGACCCGGATGGACATATCGTCGAGTTTACCTTCGGCCAGCCGTTGCGCGGTTTGTCGTGACTGCATGAGCCCCGATTAGACTGGATGAGTGAAACATCTCCACAAGTCGTCGTCATCGCCGAAGGACATGACGTCCCAGAGCAGGTCGTTCGCAGACGATACGCCGCCGGGCTGAGAAACTTCTCAAAACTCTACCAGCCATTGGCGAACACATGGGCCGTGTACGATAATTCCGACTCACCCAGTCCGACAATGATCGCCCAAGGTGGTGAAGACGAAGAGCCGAGCATTGTTCACGCTGACCTCTGGGAGCGCTTTCAAGAGATGTCCAAATGAGTACTGAGATTAAGCTAACTAAACGACTGTTCCTCGATCACGGCAAGGACATCGAGAAAGTCCTCCAGCGCGCCGTCAATCACGCGTTGCTGATGCACAAGCGCCTCGGTAATCCAATCGCCACCTGGAAAAACGGCAAAGTCGTCATCGTCCCGCCTGAAGAGATAGTTGTTCCACCGGATGTCCCAGAACCAAACGAATAATCCGGCGGCGGGCCATCGGGCCGGCCACGTCGCCCTCATCGGCCGGCCGAATGCGGGCAAGTCAACGCTGCTCAATCGACTGGTCGGCGAAAAGATCGCGGCTGTCTCGAACAAGCCGCAAACAACTCGCTTCAAAATTCTCGGCATCGTTACCCGGCCAGAAGGCCAGATTGTCTTAGTTGATACGCCGGGCGTGCATAAGCCTGGCTATGAACTGAACCGGCGCATGATGTCCGCGGTCCACGACGCGCTGCTCGGCGTAGATCTGGTTTGCCTGATCCGCGACGCCTCGGCGGCAACCGGCAATGGCGATCGGTTCGTGCTTGATCTCGTGAAGCAGTCCGAGCAGCCCGCGCTGCTCCTGCTTAATAAAACCGACAAGCTGAAAGACAAATCACAGCTACTGCCGTTGATCGAGTGGTATCAGAGCGAGCACGAGTGGCAGGCCGTCGTGCCCATCTCGGCTTTGAAGGGCGATCAGATCGAGCAGTTGCTGGCTGAGATGACCAGACACTTGCCGGAAGGCGAGCCGCTGTTTTCGGCGGACGAACTTACCGACCAGTCGATGCGGGCGCTCGCCTCAGAAATCGTGCGCGAGAAGATCCTCGAAACCACCGGCGAAGAAATTCCTTACGTGACGGCGGTCGTAACTGAACGCTTTGAAGAAGTGCGCGAAGATTACGCTCGTATCTACTGCACGATTTTTGTCGAGCGAGCTTCGCAGAAAAAAATCATCATCGGTCATGGCGCCCAACGGCTGAAACAAATCGGTATCAGCGCGCGTCATGACATCGAAGCAATGCTCGGCTATCGCTGTCACCTCGAGTTGTTCGTGAAGGTCGAAGCAGACTGGCGCGAGCGCAATCACCTGCTGGATGAATTGGGAATCAAGCCGTGAGCGATTCATCGAAAAGGTGGCACGCCCTTGATGCGATCGCGCTTAGTGAAGCGTGCGAAGCAATTGAGTATGGCCTGATGGAAGCGGGCGCGCTGGGAACAGAAACGAGCGAAGTGGACAATGCGAGGGTCACGGTGCACGGCTATTACGACCGGCGCCCTGCGGTTGAAAAGGTACGCGCCGCCTTGCTCGACGCGCTTCGCATTTACAATTTCGCGCCGGCGTCGCTAATAGATCTTAAAGTTCGTGATGTAGCCGATCGGGATTGGCTGGCCGAATGGAAGAAAGACTGGCAGCCGGTCGAAGTTGGCCGCTTCATCATCGCGCCGCCATGGAGTGAAATTGCGGACGCGGGTGGATGCATTATCATCCGCATTGAACCCGGCATGGCTTTTGGCACCGGCACGCATGAAACAACGCGGCTGTGTCTGAAAGCAATCGAGAAATATTTCCGTGGTGGCAGCTTTCTTGATGTGGGTACTGGTACGGGCATTCTGGCGATCGCGGCCGCCAAAATGTTTCCCGAAGCGCGCGTCGAGGCTTACGACACCGACGCCGAGGCGATCGATATCGCGCGCGAGAATGCGCGGCTGAATGGCGTTGGCGACCAGATTGATTTCCGGGCCGGCAGTGTTGATGAACAGTCGCAATCTGCTGATCTGGTTTGCGCAAATCTGACTGCGCCGGTCATTGTCGACTTACTTCCTTTGCTGCTGGGGGCCACTTGCGGCCGTCTGGTTCTATCCGGAATCCTGAATTCGCAGCGGGAACTCGTTCAGTCGCGTTTGTTGGAGCTGGGCGCCGACAGCTTTGAAACTGTTGGTGATGGCGAGTGGATAGCGCTGGTGGTCTGAAGGTGTGGCACTGCAAGTCGCGAAGCACACAATGACTCGTCGAAGATTTTACGCACCGCCTGCCGCGTTCGCGCCGGATGAAAAATCCGTGACGCTAAGCGCCGAGGAGACGCGACACCTCCGCGACGTTTTGCGCCTGCAAAGCGGCGAAGAGGTCCATGTCTTCGATGGCGCGGGCCGCGAATTTCATTGCGCTGTCGAAAGCATTACGAGAAATGCGGCCGAACTCCGAGTAATTGCCGAGGTCGAGCCCGCTCGTGCCGAATCGCCGCTGGAGCTCACGCTGGCAATTGCTCTACTGAAAGGTGAAAAGTTTGACCTCGTGATCCAGAAAGCGACGGAGCTGGGCGTCAAACGGATTGTGCCGGTGGCGACGGAGCGCGCGGACGTGCGACTCCGGAACAGCGAAGACGCAAACCGGCGAGTGACTCGTTGGCGGCGAATCGCTCTTGAATCTGCCAAGCAATCGGGCCGGGCGCTAGTGCCCGAGATCGCCGCGCCGCTCACGTTCAATTCCCTGCCAATGATATCGGCTGTTAAGGAAAAGAAATCTTCGACCAGTGCTGCGCGCTTGATGTTTTCTGAGCGCCAGGGCAGATCTTTGTCTGAGGCGACGAACAGCTTTGCCGGACAACCCACAGAAATCGTAGCCCTGGTAGGCCCGGAAGGTGGCTGGGCTGATGAAGAGATTGGACTGGCCCGCGAGGGCGGTTGGGAGATTGTCACGCTCGGTGGGCGCACCTTGCGGGCCGAAACCGCTGCGATTGTGGTGGTTACTCTCATCCAGCATCGCTTCGGAGATCTTGTTTGAATACGGGTGTTCAGAGTACCGACTTCAGTCGGGCTCTTGTCGCACAGAGAAAAACCCAACTAAAGTTGGTACTCTAAACAGCCGTGACCCATTAACCAAGCGCGCAACTAGACCCTAAACGAGTTCCGGGAACAAGAAACGAGTTCTGATCGTTTACTCTGCCGGAGACTCTTCTGAATTCAATGTCATCTAGTCAACAAGACATCATCGATCGAGCCCGCCGCGATTTGGCGCAACGACTCGGTTCGTCCGAAACCGGGATCGATCTGGAATTAGCCGAGCAGGCTGATTTCCCGGACGCCGCTTTAGGCGCCCCGATCGAAGACGAAATGAGCGCCCAGGTGATTACGCCCGGTTGGCGCATTCGGCTGAAGGCGAACGGCAAAGCTTACGAGTATCGAGCAAGTACTCGACAGTTGCGGCTGTTCAACTTCAATGGCGAGAATTACAAGATTTGAAATTTGAGATAATTGAGATTTGAAATTTGAGATCTGAGATTTGAAATAGCTTCTATGAGTCGCAATAACATCTGGGCCCATCTGTCAATTGCTCTGGTGCTGGTTCTGATCGCTGCCTTCGCGGGTGGACTCCGCAAGTGGCATCGCCGGCCGCGGCTGGTTCAAAATAACCCCGCCGTGTGGCAGAAAGATCGGGAGCCGACCGCAGAAACTGAGTACGAACAAAATCAAAGACTGGACAGGAAATCTGAAGTGCTCGTGCGTTTTCGTTCCGGCACTACCCTGGAAGCAATTACCCGCATCACTTCACAATTCAACGACCAGGTCGAAGATCGCATTGAGTCGGTTGAAGGTCTGGATGTGATCGAAGACGAGGACGGCGCGAGCGCCGACGATGTGGTAGCGCAATACCGCGCTCTTCCCGAAGTCGAATACGCCGAGGCCAACATCACAATCACGCTGGATCACGACGAGTCAGGGAGCAAGCACGTGCATGCCAACGACGAGATGTTCTCTCGGCAATGGGGACTCTTTAACAGCGGAGAGAACGATGGCAAAGCTGGGGCTGATATCAGCGCGATGCGGGCCTGGGCGGTGACCACCGGGAGCGACCAGGTCGTTGTCGCCGTGATCGACAGCGGCGTCGATTATTCGCATCCCGATCTGGCGAACAACATCTGGACGCGTCCGCAAATCATCAAGGCGTATCAGGACGATGATCTAACGTCCAAAGGCGCCATCGACGACGTGGTCGACGACGTGCATGGCTTTAATTTTGTCGATGACAATGACGATCCGATGGATGATAACGGCCACGGCACGCATTGCGCCGGCATCATCGGGGCGGAAGGCGACAACGGACTCGGCATCGCAGGTGTCAACTGGAACGTGAAGATCATGCCGCTGCGTTTCATGGACGCCAATGGCACAGGCACCACGAAAGACGCGATTGAAGCGATTAATTATGTCATTGACCGTAAGCGCGCCGGCGTGAACGTACGTATCATTTCGGCTAGTTGGGGTTCGACCGCGAAGTCGCGGGCCCTCGAAGACGTTATTCGCAAAGCCTTTGAGGAAGACATTCTGTTCGTGGCTGCAGCGGGTAATTCAAGTTCCAACAACGATCAGACGTCGCACTATCCTTCCAGCTACAACCTCGGCAACATAGTTAGTGTCGCCGCCCTAAACCGCAACGATCAGCTCGCGTCGTTTTCAAACTACGGGGCAAAGTCCGTACACATCGGTGCTCCGGGCCAGGAAATCCTCAGCACCTGGCTCGAGCACGGTTTTACGGAAAAGCAAGGCACCTCGATGGCGACGCCCTTCGTTTCCGGGGTCGCAGCGCTGATTCTCGCCGAGAATCCGAAGATGTCGGTCAACGATCTGCGCGCCAGGCTTTTGAAGTCCGTCGACGTGCTTCCTTCTTTGAAAGGAAAGGTTTCCAGCGGCGGGCGAATCAATGCGGCTAAGGCCGTGGGGGCTGAGTAAATAATGAGCCACAGATGCGCACAGATCATAGAGGAAATCAGTGTGACTCCGTGTTTATCTGTGGCTGATTCATCTTACTGACGGGTCTCTGAGCGCGCTACCAAGGCAATCCGATCTCCCTTGGGACTGACGGCAATGCGCGTGATGTTTCTTAGTCCGGCGTTGGAAAAGTTCCCGATCTCCACCCAGGCCCAATCCGTCTTCTGGCGCACAAACAGCTTTGAGTCTCTGGCCATCAGGAGCAGGCCCTCGGGTGTCCAGGCATAATCCTCGACGCCCTGAAAAGTCTTGATGATCGTCGTCACGGCCCTCACTCTTAAGTCGTATGACTTAACCAGCCATTCCTGATCGGAAACCTTGTGCACAAAACTGAATTTGTCCTCATGAGGTATGCGACGCAAAACTCGTCCCGGGTTGTCGGCAATCACTTCCGCCTTTCCCGTTCGCAGATCCACCAACTGTAGAGTGTTCGGCTTTCCTAAAATGAAAAGCGCCAGGGTCTGATCGTCGATCCACAACTGATAGCCGACGGGTTTGATGCTTTCCAAAATCAGCGAGGGCTCTCCACCGGCGAGCGGAAACTTCCAGAGCCTTTGCGTCCCATCTGCTTCCACCCGCACCACTGAAATAGATTTTCCATCCGGCATCAAGGTGGGTGAATACTCGCTTTCGGGCGTGTTGGTAACCTGAGTAGTGGAACCATTGCGAATATCGTAGCGATAGATGTCCGCCTGTTTGTCTTTGATCGAGGTGTAGAGAATGCTCTGGCCGTCGGGCAGAAATGCTGGTTGGTTGTTATAGCCGGCCTCGCTCGTGATCTTGATCGGCTGACCCACCTTCAGTTTCCTGTCGTTTTTCAGATCGATGATGAAAATATCGCTGGGGGGCGGGGTGGGGGTTGGCGTTGGGGAGGAGGTTTGCCCAAAAGCAAGCGCTGCCACTATAAGAATCGGTCCGACAAAGCGCAAAACACTGCTAATAAGATTTTTCATAGTGACTCCGTCACTGAACCAAGTTCAATTGAAATCCCATTCGTAAAGCAGTATGCTCCAACCACTGATTTAACGCTTTTGCCCGTCATCTTCTTAACCGGATCGAACTGAGAAAATGGAAAATAACAGGTTGATTTTCAAGAAGCCACCCCTCGTCGAGGCTCGGACAGAAGTGTCGTTTAAGAATACGCTCGAGGTCGCAGACTTCAGAAGCAGGTTTTATGATTCTGTCAAACAGGACTTCCCCATCGTTCTGATACCCGACAAAAGCAAACTAACATATGACCTCGGAGACTATTCACTAAACGCCGAGACACATATATTGAAGACCATTTTGTCTCAGTCTTAGATCCAAAGTACATGGAGCATCTCAAATCGTTATGACACCCCTGCAGCATCCTTCTGAACTTGCAAAGAAGCTCAACGGTGAACCGTTGGGCGGTGCGGCGCGTCCTACTCGACCGAGCGGTAGAACGGTGGATCAGGAGCAACCCCCCAGTCACGTCTTCTTTGGGTTGCCTCGCGAGGAAGAACTAGGTCCTGAACGCAGGTGAGAGAAAAGGCCGTCGAACAGGACGGCGTTCTCGTTACTCTAGATAAAGACTTTGCAAGATTTCAGCTAAAACCTGGCGACGTGCCTAGAGGAGTGTTGTGGATTAAAGGTTCTGATGAAAGAGTAGCGGAGGCGAACCGTCGGCAAGCTTTTGGAGAAGTTTTGCAAGTTTGCGACAACGGAGTTTCCCGACAACCCTTATGATTTTGAACAAAAAATCATCCAAGTTGAGGCGGATCGTATGCAGATACACAGTCTCGCAGGAATCGAAGAGCATTTGTTCACGCCTGATTAGGTGTTCGGAGAGCCTCTAACCTCCCCGCTTGCCAGCAACCCGCACCCTGTGTGATTATTGGTGCATGAATGCCACCGTTCACAAACCTAATCTTGTGAGGAGTCTATAAAGAGTGAAAGCGGAGTTATCGCATTTAATCGCTTTGCAGAACGCTGATACTAATATAAGAAGACTACAGGCCGAAATAGAAAGCATTCCTGAAAGGCGCGCCAAGATCGAAAGAGAGTTCGATCAGCGCGCCTTTGAAATTCGCACCCTGGAAGAGCGTCGTGACAACGCCCGCCAGGAACGCGCCCGCCTGGAATCTGAAATCTTCGAACAGAAACAACGCGCCGAACGCGCCGACCGAAATCTGATGGCAGCCAAGAAGCCTGACGAATACACGGCCGCGATTCGCGAAGCCGACGCCGCGCGCAAACAGATCTCGGCTTTCGAGACGCAGATCCTCGAGCAAATGGAAATTGTCGAGCAGGCGGAAAAAGACCTGACCGAACGCGCGCCGGAAGTCGAGAAGCTGGGCGCGGACATGGAAGCAGGCTTCAAAGCTTTCGACGAACAGGTACGGACGCAACAGCGGCAGGTGGAAAACGCGCGGGCCGAACGCGAACGCCTGATGAATGAACTGCCCAAGGCGACCAGCGCGATGTACAAACGAATCGCCTCGCGCATTCGCGACGGAGTGGCGCTGGCCGAAGCGCGTAACGGCGCCTGCATGGCGTGTTACATGGCTTTGCGGCCGCAAATAATGGCCGACGTCCGTCGTGGTGAAGAGGTCATTACCTGCGACAACTGCAATCGCATTCTCTACTACGCGCCCGCAAACACCGCGCAACCGGCGAGAGTTTCATAGTCGTTCAACTCCAACAACCAACTACGAAGCATTAGACATCCTGCGCCTAACGAAGCATCGACTATTTCTTTTTCAAAGTAACGTGCACGGAATCACCCAGCTCATCTGCCGGCACCTCCAGTTCCTGCGATCGATAACCCTTGGCCTTAACCTTAAACTTCAGACTACCCATATGAATTGGCAGCAGCGCGATCACGCCGCGCTCGTCGGTCTCGCCCCAGCTCTCGCAGAAAAAGCCGTCGGTCCGCGTAGATTCTAGTTTGACGTAGGCGTTTCTGATAGGATTGCCACGTTCATCAAAAACTCGAACATCGGCCCGGCCGATGCCATTGGGCACTTTTGGAGCGATGCCCTGGCTGGGCGGATTGTCGCTGTTTCGCGATGGCTCCTGAGAGAACGCCATCGAAAACGTTGCGATAATGATTAAGAGGACTGAGAGAACTTTCGACATAGTTTTGAACTCCTGAATTGAAATACTGGGACCGAGTATTTTGCTTGTCGAGGTCGACGATTCGGCTTGTCAATCGGTGGGCAAGGGCCTTGGACTTAACTGACCTGGAGAATTCCCACGGCCAACAAACTTTGCGGATTATACGATATTCGCGGGGCGGTTTGGAAGATTAATGTCCGACAAACTTCAGTTTGTCGCTGAAACTCGACAAGCTAAAGCTTGGCGGACAAAACGGAGGGACTTTCATGCTCATTCAATTGCTGGTACTTCTCTTGATCGCAGGGGTCTGCGGCGCGCTGGGGCAGGCGATCGGCGGATACACGCACGGCGGCTGTCTGGTTTCGATCGCTCTCGGATTCATCGGCGCCCTGCTGGGCTCGTGGATAGCAGGCCAGCTTCATCTTCCCGAGATGCTGGTGATCCCGGTGGGCGGAACGCATTTTCCTGTGATTTGGTCGATTATCGGAGCGGCCCTGTTCGTGGCTCTGATAAATTTGATTAGCCGGCGGCGAGTCTGATTGTCTGCGGCGGGAGACTTAAGGGCCGGGTTCGCGCACTTCCCTGTGATTGTCGAACCACCACGCCCAGGGAATCAGCACCGCGCTGCAGAGGGTGGCGATGGCAATCTTCTTAACGCTCGGCGGTGGCGGTCCGAAGGCTGCTCCTCCATAAGCCGCGACCAGAACAACAATGAATCCCCAGAAGGCGTACACCCCTATCTTGTCCCTGGCCTTCGTCTGTTGCAGATAAAACCAAATCCCAACGGCGAAGAGCACTACCTCGACCGCAATCGTGTACCATCGATGATTCCACAGTCCGAGTCCCACCATTCGACTGCCCCCGGAGTAAAGCGGCAGGTCCGGGCGGTGCACGATGAAATCCATCAGCCAGTGACTGAGCACGCCCATCCAGATCACAACCGCGCCTGAGCCGTAACGCGTGAAGCCATAGTAGAGCGCAGCGAAGAGTGTCGCCCAACCAACAACCGCCACCAGGCCGTGCGAAATCGGATATGAATCAAAACTGAGGCGCAGGAATGGATTACTGCTGGGCTGGATCGAAACGTGCTCCCATCCCAGCAGTAGAAAAACTGGCCAAAGAAGATCGAGTAAAACCGGCGCGGCAATTAACGCACCGAGTGATGCGCTGGGCGCCAGTTTCTTAGACGCCAAACCTACTGCAAAGTGTCCGATGAACATTTTGTTCGGCCGACATGCTAACACTTATTCGATTGTTAGTTTGAAAAAATCTGCTCATCTCGTTAAAGTAATCGCTCCAGAGTAATAACTGAGTACAGTTTCTCGAGAGTAGCGTTTAGAGATGGGACCACTCCCATCTGCCGGCAATTAGCGGACAAGTACGTCCGCTAAACGATTGCGGCGATGCCACAGATTTTCCGTCATAGCACGAATTACCTGGCGCGCGCCACGATCTACGGCGCGGCCTTCATTCTTTTCGCGGCCCTTTGGGTCACGGCAGAAATCACTCGCTCGGGATGGAACACGGGCCAGTGGATCGAGCGCCAGCAACCAATCCAATTCAGTCACAAGCATCACGTTGGCGACGACGGTATCGATTGCCGCTATTGCCACACGTCAGTCGAGACCGCGGCCTCTGCGGGCATGCCTTCGACGGCCGTGTGCATGAATTGTCATAAACAGATCTGGGCCGACAGTCCGTATCTGGAACCCGTGCGCGCTAGTTTCAAGACGGGCAAGCCGCTGGAATGGATTCGCGTCCACGACCTTCCGGACTTTTCTTATTTCAATCACGCGATTCATGTGAACAAAGGCGTCGGCTGTTCGACTTGCCACGGGCGGATCGATCAGATGCCGGTGGTCTCGCAAGCTACTTCACTGCAAATGGAATGGTGTCTTGCGTGTCATCGTCGTCCGGAAGACTTTGTGCGGCCGAAAGAGAAGATTTTCGACATGGAGTGGCGACCACCAAAAGACCAAATCGCTCAGGGAATGGATTTGAAAAAGAAGTACCACATTCAGGACCCGGCAGTTCTGACAAGCTGTTCGACCTGTCATCGATAGCTGAAGTCATGCGCCCCTCTCCATTGGGAGAGGGGTTGGGGGTGAGGGTTTTACGCGCCACAAGCCCCCACCCTAACCCTCCCCCAAAGGTGGAGGGAACAGGAATATGAACAACGACCGTCACATAAATTTCAAACTGCTACGCGATCGCGTGCTAAATGCTGGGAGCGCGGACGTCCCGTCCGCATCATCCGGCAAACAATACTGGCGCAGTCTCGAAGAACTAGCCGACTCTCCAATCTTCGAAGAGTTCGTCCAGCGCGAGTTCCCACAGCAGGCTGAAGAGTGGAACGACCCGGTCGAGCGACGGACGTTTTTGAAATTGATGGGCGCGTCACTGGCGCTGGCTGGCTTGAGCGGCTGTGTGATTCAACCGCCTGAGAAGATCGTCCCTTACGTCAAGCAGCCCGAAGAAGAAATTCCCGGCCGAGGTCTCTATTTCGCGACGGCCTTTTCATTAGGAGGCATAGCAACGCCCCTTCTGGCGCGCAGTAACGAAGGCCGGCCGACAAAACTCGAAGGCAATCCCGACCACCCGAACAACCGCAACAGCGACCCAGCGGATCGCGGATCGAGCGCGACCGACATCTTCTCGCAGGCTTCGATCCTGACGCTCTACGATCCCGATCGCTCACAGACGCCGCTCTATCGTGGCGAAACTCGAGCATGGTCTACGTTCGTCGCAGAAATTCGGGGAGCAATCGAAAAGGAGAACCAGGGATTCAAAGCAACGAAGGGCGCGGGGCTGCGCTTTCTGACCGAAACGATCACGTCACCAACGTTGGCCGCGCAGATGAAGACGATCCTTACGGATTTTCCCGAAGCGAAGTGGCATCAGTACGAACCGGTCAATCGCGACAACGCGCGCGCCGGGGCAGTCATGGCGTTCGGCCAGCCGGTGAATACGATCTACGATTTCAGTAAAGCGGATCGCATCTTGTCGCTGGGGTCAGATTTTCTGTCGGCGATGCCCGGCACCCTCCGCTATGCGCGCGACTATGCTGCCAAACGACGCATCAATGGCGAGAATGCGGAAATGAACCGGCTGTATGTCGTCGAGAGTACGCCGACGACTACTGGTGCGAATGCGGATCACCGGCTATCGGTGAAGCCGAGTGAGATGGAAACCATTACCTGGGCGATAGCAAACGCTCCGAGAGGGACTGAGAGCTTTGCCAGTTGGGTAACCGCGCTCTCACGTGATTTTCAACAACACAAAGGTGCTTCGATTGTGATCGCGGGTGAAGACCAACCGGCATACATTCACGCATTCGCTCATGCTTTCAATGACTTGTTGGGCAACGTCGGCAAGACACTTTTCTACACCGATCCAGTCGAAGCCAACTCAGTCGACCAGACTCAGTCGCTGCGCGAACTCATTAACGACATCGACGCCGGTCGGGTTGATACGCTCGTCATCATCGGTGGCAATCCTGCTTACAACACACCCGTCGATCTCAGTCTCGATCTGAACCGATTGAACAAAGTCAGGCTGCGCGCGCATCACAGTCTCTACAACAACGAGACTTCCGAGATTTGTCACTGGCACATTCCTGCGACGCATTACCTGGAATCGTGGGGCGACGCACGCACGTACGACGGCACGGTGACGATCGTGCAGCCATTGATCGCCCCGCTTTACGAAGGCCGGACCGCGCATGAGATGCTCGCTCTTTTCAGCGACAATTACGATCGCAAGCCTTACGACATGGTTAAGGATTACTGGCGCGGGCAAGCAGGTGCCGCAGGGCCAGGAGTCAGTACCGGAAGCGGTAGCGACCGGGTCGTCGCGGCCAGTTCTCCTCCCGATTTCGAATCGTGGTGGCGCAAGTGTCTGCACGACGGATTCATTCCTAACACTGCGCTGCTAACAAAAACTGTTTCCCTGAAATCAGACTGGGCTAACTCTCTTGCGCAGACAAATGCGGACGGGACGTCCGCGCTCCCAGCAAAATCCGGCTCGTATGAACTCATCTTCCGCGCTGACCCGAGCATCTACGACGGTCGCTTCTCAAACAACGGCTGGTTGCAGGAACTGCCCAAGCCTTTGACGAAGATCACCTGGGACAACGTCGCGCTGATCAGTGCCAACACCGCGAAAAAGCTCGGCGTGGCGCCGCAGAACTACGAAGAAGACAAGCGTGGCCGCGGGGCGATGGTCGATCAACTCGAACTCAAACTCAACGGCCGCACGATAAGCAAAGCTTTGCCCGCCTGGATCATGCCCGGCCAGCCTGACGATGTGATTACGATCCATCTCGGCTATGGCCGCGCGCGTGCTGGCCGCGTTGGCGATGCACAGGGTTTCAATGCTTACGAAATTCGCGCCTCCGATTCGCCGTGGTTTACGAGCGGCGCGCAAGCAACGAAAACGGCTGGTCGGTATGAACTCGGGGCTACGCAGGTTCACTTCTCGATGGAAGGCCGAGATCTTTTGCGCGAAAGTTCGTTGGAAGAGTACCTGAAAGACAAAGAGCACCTGCGCGAAGAACAGGAGAAGCAGAAGAAGGAACTGCGCGAGCTCTCACTTTACAAAGACTACGATTACCAGAACCAGGGGAATGGTTACGCCTGGGGCATGTCGATCGACCTGAATAGCTGCGTCGGCTGCAACGCCTGCATGATCGCCTGCCAGTCGGAGAACAACATTCCTATCGTGGGCAAAGATCAGGTGATTCGCAGTCGCGAGATGCACTGGATTCGCGTCGACAGTTACTTCAAAGGTGAAGCCGACAAACCCGCCGGGCCTTTCTTCCAACCTGTTCCCTGCATGCATTGCGAGAACGCGCCGTGCGAACCCGTCTGTCCGGTGCACGCGACGGTGCACAGCAGCGAAGGCCTGAACGACATGGTCTACAACCGCTGCGTCGGGACCAAGTACTGTTCGAACAACTGTCCGTACAAGGTGCGCCGCTTCAACTTTTACCTTTATCAGGATTGGGAGACGCCGACTTATCAGTTGATGCGCAACCCGGATGTTTCAGTCCGCAGCCGCGGCGTGATGGAAAAGTGCACTTACTGCGTGCAGCGAATTCAGTCGGCAAAGATCCAGTCAGAGATTGAAGGGCGCCAGGTGCACGACGGCGAGATTGTCACCGCTTGCCAATCGGTTTGTCCGACGGAAGCGATTGTGTTCGGCAACATCAACGATCCGAACAGCAAGGTATCGAAGTTAAAAGCGCTGGAGCGAGATTATTCGCTCCTGGGCGAGCTGAACACGCGGCCGCGCACGACGTATTTGTCGGCGCTGAGGAATCCGAACCCGGAAATTAAATCTTAATAGGACCAATAGGTCAGATAGGTCCTATAAGACACATGGCAGAACAACCAGACGACGCCCATATATCGATCCACGCGACGCATCCGGTCGTGGGATCAGAGCTGACCTTTGGCTCGGTCACCGACAAGATCAGCGCGATCGTCTTGAAGCGCAAGACGCCGATCGGCTGGTTCATCGGCTTTGCGATTTCTTTTGCGCTCTTCCAACTGATGCTGTTGACGATCACGAACCTCCTGTTCAGGGGGATCGGATTGTGGGGCGTCAACATTCCGGTCGGTTGGGGCCTGGATATTCTGAACTTCGTCTGGTGGATCGGAATCGGACACGCTGGAACTTTGATCTCGGCCATCCTGCTTTTGCTGCGACAGAAGTGGCGGACTTCGATCAATCGGTTCGCGGAAGCCATGACTTTGTTCGCCGTGGCGCAAGCCGGAGTTTTTCCTCTAATGCACCTGGGCCGGCCCTGGCTCGGCTACTGGTTGTTTCCCTATCCGAACACGATGGGCATCTGGCCGCAGTTTCGCAGCCCTTTGATGTGGGACGTGTTCGCGGTTTCGACCTATGCGACCGTGTCGGCGCTGTTCTGGTTCGTGGGATTGATTCCCGATTTCGCCACGCTGCGCGATCGCACCCGGAGCAAGCCGTTTCAACTTGTTTACGGCATGCTCGCAATGGGCTGGCGCGGCTCGGCGCGACACTGGCATCGTTATGAAATGGCGTATCTGCTGCTCGCGGGCCTGGCGACGCCGTTGGTCCTTTCAGTGCACACGATCGTCAGTTTTGACTTTGCGGTCGGCGTCATTCCCGGATGGCATGCGACGATTTTTCCGCCTTACTTTGTGGCCGGGGCCATCTACGCAGGTTTTGCCATGGTGCTGCTGCTGACGATTCCGCTGCGCAAGGTCTATGGACTGGAGAGTTTCATCACGATGCGCCACATGCACAACATGGCAAAGGTCATGCTGGCAACCGGCCTGATTGTCGTCTACGGCTACATTATGGAGGCGTTCTTCGGCTGGTACAGCGGCAACCCGTACGAGAGCTATATGATTTGGAACCGCATGCACGGCCCTTACGCGCCGTACTACTGGGCACTGATCCTGTGCAACGGACTGACGCCGCAGCTTCTCTGGATCAAGAAGATTCGCTCGAAGCTGTTACTGCTGTGGCTGATCTCTCTGGTGGTCAGCATCGGGATGTGGCTCGAACGATTCGTGATTGTCGTGACCAGTCTACATCGCGACTTTCTGCCCTCCTCCTGGGGCTATTACAAACCGACGCAGTGGGATTGGGCGATGTTCATCGGCACGATTGGGTTTTTCCTGGCCCTGCTGTTTCTGTTTATTCGCTTCCTGCCGATGATTTCGATTTTCGAGATGCGCACGATTTTGCCGGAAGCGGAGGTCGAGGAAGGTTGAGTTGAGAAGAGCCATTTTCCATTTATCATTTGACATTTTTCATTCGCCATTTGGTGGTGAGCGATGACCGTTTTGGTAATCCTATATGCCTCGCAGAAAGTGAATGACCAAATGAAAAATGGAAAATGACATATGGAAAATGATTGACTGACAGTCTTTATGAAAGCAAAACCTCCCAGACTTTACGGTGTAATGGCCCAGTTCGACAGTCCGAGCGCACTGGTTGCGGCGGCGCGTGAGACGTATGCAGCGGGCTATCGACAGATCAACGGCTATTCACCGTTCCCGATCGAAGAACTTTCAGACGCGATCGGATTCAAACGCACAACTTTGCCGTTGATCGTCCTGGCGGGCGGGATCATCGGCGCCGTGGGCGGATTTTTCATGCAGTACTGGATGGAAGTGATCGACTATCCGATTAACGTTGGCGGCAAGCCCTTCAACAGTTGGCCGGCGTTCATTCCCATTACGTTTGAATGCACCGTGCTGGCGGCGGCGTTCGCGGCGGTCTTTGGCATGCTGGCGCTGAACAAACTTCCGCAGCCTTATCATCCGGTTTTCAATGCGCCGAACTTTGCTTTGGCCACGCGTGACAGTTTCTTTCTGGTGATCGAATCGAAGGATCCGAAGTTCGACCATGACGAAGCAATGCGGTTTCTGAAGAGTTTGGAAGCGCGGGATGTTTGTGATGTGGATCTGTAAGGCAAAAGGAAAAAGGGAAAAGGGAAAAGTGAGGACGCTTCGCGGCGATTCTGCTACTCGCCTGGCGCTCGTTTTTTGCCTTTTACCTTTTGCCTTTTTCCTTTCGTCCTGCCGCCGTGACATGCAAGACCAGCCCAAGGTCAAAGCCTATCGCCAGAACCCTTTTTACCGGGATGGCGTTTCATCAAGGCCTCCGGTCGAGGGCACCGTGCCGCGGGGTTACCTGCGCGCCGACCGCGAGTTTTATCTCGGGAAGAAAGGTGACGGGGGCCAGCAGTCGGCTACACCGCCCACGGGCGCGCCGCCAGGGCCAGCTTCATCTCCGAGCCCGGCGGCATTGTATCCCGATGACGTGGAGACGTTTCCGTTTCCGATCACTAAGGAGGACCTCAATCGCGGGCAGGAGCGCTTCGATATTTTCTGTTCGGTTTGTCATGGAGCGACGGGTAACGGCGATGGCATCGTCGCGCGGCGCGGCTTCAATAAGCCGGCGCCCGCGTCGTATCACCAGGATCGCCTGCGCCAGGCGCCGGTCGGCCATTTCTTTGACGTGATGACGAGCGGTTGGGGCGCGATGCCTTCATATGCGGCCCAGATTCCGGTCGAAGATCGCTGGAAGATTATTGCGTACATACGCGCGTTGCAGTTGAGCCAGATGCCGGCAGAACCGACTAAGGGGGCAGGACAGACCAGGTGATTCAGTCAGGTTACACCCCTCCGCCTGAGATTACTCGTGTGCGCACGCTCGCGCTCGCGGTCGGCGCTCTGTTCTTTGCGCTTTTTGTTTTCGGCTTGTTGGTTGATCGCGCTCAGTTTTTTCACGCGTACCTGGTTGGATTCATCTTCTGGATCGGAATCACGATCGGCAGCCTGGCACTCTTGATGTTGCAGCATCTGACCGGCGGTGCGTGGGGTCTGATTATTCGCCGCGTGCTTGAGGCCGCGACCCGCACGCTGCCGCTGATGTTGATTCTGTTCATTCCGGTGCTGGTGGGGTTGAATCAGATCTATCCCTGGACGAATCGCGCCGCAATGGATCAGGTTCCGGCGTTGCGAGAAAAAGCCGCCCACTATCTGAATCCGGCGCTCTTCATGACTCGCGCGGCCCTCTATTTCGCGATCTGGTCGCTGATGGCTCTGGTGCTTAACTGGCTTTCACTTCAACATGATCGCACTGCCGATCCAAAAATGAGGAAGCGGCTGCAAATGATCAGCGGGCCGGGATTGGGCGTGTTGATACTGACCATCACGTTTGCATCGATCGACTGGGTGATGTCGCTGGATCCGGCCTGGTCTTCAACCATCTACGGATTGATCTTCGTAGCCTCGTGGAGTTTGAGTGCGCTGGCGTTCGGGATTCTGGTGATGGCCTGGCTGGAAAAGCGCGAGCCGATGAAGGCGGTCGTGCGTACCTCGCATTTCCATGATTGGGGCAACCTGATGCTGACGCTGGTGATGCTTTGGACGTATTTTGCGTTCTCGCAATACCTGATCATCTGGTCGGCCAACCTGCCTGAAGAAACCACCTGGTATGTCGCGCGCAAGCACGGAGGCTGGGGTGTAATTGCGTTGGGGATCGTCATCCTGCAATTTGCTTTTCCGTTCATGACCCTACTGTCGCGCGCGGCCAAGAAGAGTCCGCAGAAACTTGCTTTGCTGGCGGTGTTGATTCTGTCGATGAGGATTGTGGATGTGATCTGGCTGATCGAGCCGACCTTTAATCGCGACCATTTTCATTTGAGCTGGATGGATCTGGTGGCGCCCATTGCTATGGGTGGACTGTGGATCGCGACCTTCGCCTGGCAGTTGCAGCAGCGACGGCTGGTCGCGATTAACGATCCACAGCTTGAGCAAGCGCTGACGGCCCACGCAGGAAACTGAGTGAGCAGTGGGCAGTTAGGCACTAAGTTCAGATGAGCAACTCGAAACACAACGGACACGTCACGGAGACGCCTGATGTTTCTTACATCAAGAACGTCGATGTCACGCACGAGGTCAGCGATGTTCATATCTCGGCCATCGCAAAGTTCGTGGTCGGGCTCTTCATTTTGATGGTCGCCTCGTTCTTCCTGATGTGGGTTCTGTTCGGCGCTTTCGAATCGAAGATAAAGGAAACGCCGGCCTCGCCCATGGCGCTGAGCGACAAAGAACGTCTACCGCCGGAGCCGCGTCTGCAAGGCGCGCCGGGTTTTGCCGAAGAGCTGGGGAAGACAGCACCGCCGGTTAAGCAAGTAGAGGGAAGTCCTGGTGTTAGGGGCGGAGGAGGAATGCCGAAAGACCCGCTCTGGGAGATCAAGATACTGCGCGAGCATTGGAACGACGTGCTCGAATACGGTCCGGTAGATCAGAACGGCAAACGCTACGGCATGCCGATCGAGAAGGCGAAAGAAGAGATTTTGAAGCAGGGTTTGCCCATCAGGAAACAGTGAGCAGTGGGCGGTGGGGAGTAAGACAAATGAAAAACTTGACGAGTAGGCAAACAGCAGTACGCAAAGAGCAAACGGTATGGTGTCGGCGCGCTAGTTGCTGCTCACTGCCCACTGCCCACTGCCTGCTAATCAGCGCCTTCCTGCTGCTCACTGCTCACTGTCTTCGCCCAGCCCGGCGTGCCGCAGCCAAGCTCGCCACTTTACGGCGCGCGACCGGAATCCGGATCCGTAGCGACCGGCTTGCCAAAAGTGCTGAAGAGCGTCGGCATCGATCAAAGACTGAATGAGCAAATTCCGCTCGATGCGGTTTTCAAAGACGAGCAGGGTCGCGACGTTCGCCTGAGTCAGTTCTTCAAAGGCAAACCGGTCGTACTATCGCTCGTTTATTACACTTGCCCGATGTTGTGCAATCAGGTCTTGAATGGAATGATGGGCTCGTTCAGACAAATTTCATTCAATATCGGCGAACAGTATGAAGTAGTCACTGTCAGTTTTGATCCGCGCGAAACGCCGGATCTGGCCGCCGCCAAGAAGAGTACTTATGTGAAGGCTTACAACCGTCCCGGAGCAGAAGCGAGCTGGCATTTCTTAACCGGCGACGAAGCAAACATCAAGCGGCTAACCGAAGCGGTTGGTTTTCGTTACACCTGGGACGAGCAAACGAACCAGTTCGCGCACGCGAGCGGCATCATGGTGCTGACGCCGGAAGGAAAACTCGCGCGCTACTTTTACGGCATTGATTATCCGCCAAGAGATTTGCGCCTGGGTCTGGTGGAGGCTTCGCAAAACAAAATCGGCTCGCCGGTCGACGCGCTAATGCTTTACTGCTATCACTACGATCCGGCCACGGGAAAATATGGCGCGGTGGTAATGAATATTATGCGGGTGGCGGGCGTGGTCACTTTGATCCTGATAGTCGGATTATTGCTCGCTCTGCGAAAGTGGGGGCGGCCCACTGAAACGGTGCCAGTGAGCAGTGGGCAGTGAGCAGTGGGCAGTGAGCAGTGAGCAGTGAGCAGTGAGCAGTGAGCAGTGAGCAGTCTACGGCAAGCACAAAAACAAAGTTCTCTAAGCACTAAGTTCTAAGTACTAAGTACCGAGCATGCAAATTCCCTTTATTCCAGAGAGTGCTTCGACCTATTCGGGCGAGGTGGACGCGCTGTATTTCTACATCTCCGGCGTGACCGTCTTTTTCACTCTGCTGATTTCGCTAGTCATCATTTTCTTTGTCATTAAGTATCGCCGCCGCAATCCATCCGAAATTCCGCGACCGATCGAAGGCTCGACCAAACTGGAAACGCTCTGGTCGATCATTCCGCTCCTGATCGCGATGACCATCTTTGTGTGGGGAGCGAAAGTCTACTACACGGAGTATCGTCCGCCGAAAAACGCGATGGAAATCTATGTCGTCGGCAAGCAATGGATGTGGAAGTTCCAGCATGCCACGGGACAGCGCGAGATCAACGAGTTGCATGTGCCGGTGGGCCGCAAGGTAAAACTGATCATGGCCACCGAAGACGTGATACACGATGTCTTCATCCCCGCGTTTCGCATCAAGGCCGACGTCGTGCCCGGCAGATACACGACCGAATGGTTCGAAGCGACCAAGCCCGGGCGCTATCACTTTTTCTGCGCCGAGTACTGCGGCATGAATCACTCAGGGATGGGCGGCTGGGTGGTAGTGATGGCGCCGACCGAGTTTGAAAACTGGCTGAGCGGCAACGCAAATCAAATGTCACCCGCGGCCGCCGGCAAGCAGATATTCGAGTCGCTGGGCTGCGCTTCGTGTCACGGAGCAAACGCCGAAGGTGGACGCGGACCGGCGCTGTTGGGATTGTTCGGCAGCAATGTAGTCCTCAATAACGGGCAAACGTCAAAAGCCGACGAGGCTTACGTCCGCGAATCGATTCTGAATCCACAGGCAAAGATCGTCACGGGCTTTGGACCGATCATGCCTTCGTTTCAGGGTCAGGTTAATGAAGAGCAGCTTTTGCAGCTCGTGGCTTATGTGAAGTCTCTGTCGAAGACTGAGACGCAGACAGCGAAACCGGCAGTGAAGAAATAGGACGGACAGGTCCTATTCGACCTATTGGTATTCTGAACAAAGATGGAAGAATTCGAAACACCAAAGCCGCCACGCACTAACTACATCAACGCCGAATACGGCGTGAAGTCGTGGCTGTTGACCAGGGATCACAAGCGCATCGCGCTGCTTTATCTCGGCGCGATCAGCTTCTTCTTTTTCATCGGCAGCCTTTACGCAATGGCCATTCGGCTGGAACTCCTCACGCCACAGGCCGACCTGGTTCAGTCCAGCACCTACAACAAGATGTTTACTCAGCACGGGATCGTCATGGTCTTTTTCTTCCTGATCCCTGCGATTCCGGCGACGTTGGGAAACTTTCTGGTGCCCATGATGATTGGCGCAAAGGACCTCGCGTTTCCGCGCATCAACCTGCTGAGCTGGTACATCTACATGGCCGGCGGAATCATTACGATCTATGCGTTGCTCGCGGGCGGCGTTGATACCGGGTGGACTTTCTATGTTCCTTACAGCACGACGTTTTCCAACTCCTACGTGATTGCGACTGGCGTCGGGATTTTCGTTTCCGGCTTTTCGTCCATACTGACGGGACTGAATTTCATCGTCACGATCCACACCATGCGCGCGCCGGGTATGACCTGGTTTCGGCTGCCGCTTTTCATCTGGGCGCACTATGCCACCAGCTTGATTCAGATTCTGGGCACGCCGGTGGTGGCGATCACGATTCTGCTCGTGGCGCTCGAGCGGCTGGCGCACATTGGCATCTTCGATCCGGCAGCCGGAGGTGATCCGGTCCTGTTCCAGCATCTGTTCTGGTTCTATTCACACCCAGCCGTTTACATCATGGTACTGCCGGCGATGGGAGTTGTAAGCGAACTCATCGCGAACTTCTCGCGCAAGAATATCTTTGGATACAAGTTTGTGGCGTTCTCAAGCCTGGCAATTGCGGTGTTCGGCTTTCTGGTTTGGGGCCATCACCTGTTTGTCTCCAGCCAGTCCGTTTACGCGGGAATGATTTTTTCGTTTCTGAGTTTCGCGGTCGCGATTCCCTCGGCCATCAAAGTTTTCAACTGGACCGCGACGCTTTACAAAGGCTCGATCTCTTACGACACACCGATGCTCTACGGCCTCGGTTTTATCGG
This sequence comes from Pyrinomonadaceae bacterium, assembly GCA_041497335.1. GTDB lineage: Bacteria > Acidobacteriota > Blastocatellia > Pyrinomonadales > Pyrinomonadaceae > UBA11740. Next base: position 89,847 of record JBGQGG010000007.1, read on the forward strand.
CTTGTTCACCATCGGCGGTATGACGGGAATGTTCCTTGCTTCGCTGGCCACCGATGTGCACTTGAGCGACACCTATTTCATTGTCGCGCATTTTCACTACATCATGGTCGGCGGCACGCTGCTGGCTTATCTGGGCGGCTTGCACTACTGGTGGCCGAAGATCAGCGGCCGCATGTATCCCGAAGGTTGGGGGCGCTTCGCCGCATTGGTAATCTTCGTTGGATTTCATCTGACGTTCTCGCCACAGTTTGTGCTTGGCTACATGGGCATGCCGCGGCGTTATCACACCTATCCGGTCGACATGGTTTCATGGCAGGTGCTGCACGTTTTGTCTACGGCGGGCGCGTCGATTCTGGGGGTCGGTCTGTTGATACCGCTGTGCTACCTGGTCTGGTCGATGCGCTATGGCCCGATTGCGGAAGCGAACCCCTGGAATCTGCCGGGACTGGAGTGGCAGACAGCTTCACCGCCACCGACTGAGAATTTCATAACAACTCCGGTCGTGACCACGGAAGCGTATGAGTTTGCGCCGCCGGAGCACAAAGAGGTCGTCGGCAAATTCGAGCGGCAGTGACCGGTCGAAACTTAATGATCGTTCGATTCAAGAAATGCAAATTGCAAACTTTTTGTTTGGGAACGTGCTCAGTTTGAAATTTTCAATTTTGAATTTTCAATTTGCAATTTCCTTTTAATGCCTGAAGGTCTAGCCACAACACACGAAGCCGTGGCGCACAGCGCGTTGCAGCATCATTTCGAGAACATGGAGCAGCAGCGTGAGGCCGGCACGCTGGGGATGTGGGTGTTTCTGGTCACCGAAATCATGTTCTTTGGTGGGCTGTTCCTGGCTTACACAATCTATCGCTACCAGTTTCCCGCGGCCTTCGCGACCGCCAGTAATCACCTCGACATACGCCTCGGTGGGATTAATACCGTCGTCCTGATCTTCAGCAGCTTCACGATGGCCATGGCTGTTTACAGCACCCAGGTGGGCAAGCGGCGCAACTCGATCATCTGTCTGCTGTTAACGCTGGTGCTCGGTTTGGCCTTCCTCGGGATTAAGGCGGTCGAATATCGAGACAAGTACAACGACCGTCTGATTCCCGGCCAACTGATTCCCGGACGTCCGTTCGATCCCGAAGTTGCCAAACCGGGAGACACCGATCACCACAAACTGCATCTGGTTCCGGGCGCTACGGTGCGAAACGTCGAGCTGTTCTACTGGATCTATTTCGCCATGACCGGCATGCATGCTTTACACATGATCATCGGCGTGGGTCTGCTCGGGGTGCTCACGATCATGGCCTGGCGGGGGCGGTTCAGTCCTGAGTATCACGCGCCGGTTGAGATCTCGGGGCTCTACTGGCACTTTGTGGACATCATCTGGATTTTTCTGTTCCCGTTGCTTTACTTACTGGGTCGTCATCTGGAAGGACACATGGGTTGAGCTAATTGCGAATTTGGAATTTCGGATTGCGAATTTGTTTTGCGACCGATCTCTGATCTCTGATCTCCGACCTCTGAGTTATGAGCGAGCACATAGTTCATCCGCGAGTCTACATTACGATCTTCCTGGCGTTGCTGTTGGGCACAGGTCTCACCGTGCTGGCGGCGTTCCGCGATTTTCCCGGACCTCTGAATGCGATCGTCGCGCTGACGATCGCGGTGGTGAAAGCCACGCTGGTGGTCCTCTACTTCATGCACGTGCGTTACAGTTCGCGTCTAATCTGGTTGGTCATCTCCGCAGCGCTGTTCTGGTTGGCGATTTTGTTTGCGCTGACGATCAGCGACTACTGGACGCGCTCATGGCTGCCGCCGATGTAAGAAATCAAGGCCTTTCTCCCTCTCCCTTTGGGAGATGGAGTTTTTCTGCAGACTGCTAGACGTTTGTTTTTTCAGCCAGTAACAATTTCCCTTCACGCACATCGATCACACAATGACAACTCGAGCACTTGAGCTGCAGAGTGGCGTCTGAGGTTCTAATCGTCTCTCCACAACCGGGACAAGGTGCTTTGATCTCATTCGTCTTGAACAGATCGCGCATCATGAAGACGGGGATGATGAGGCCGGCCACCAGTAAAGGTATGCCGAAGATCAACCCAGTGGTTCCCTCACCGACGGTGAGGCTGATGACGAGACCGGCTATGAACAACGCCAGACCAATCGCAATACTGAACGAAAAGCCATAAGCGCTGTCAAAAGTACGGCGGGCTTTTCGGTCTTCAGTCTGCTTTTCTCCCACGACTACACTCCTTCCGCCTTGAGATCCCGTCTTTTACTCGACTCAAATAACACTTGTCAAACGGTGATTTCCCCGGGCGCCGTAGGCACGAACTGTTTATGGTTACAGCGCTCCTTCGGATTTCCTTTTAGCCCATTTATGGGCGACAGACTAACCATGTCGCTCCTAAAAGGAGCTTGCGAATCCATTTGTGGCCGCGGGAACTATAAACATTGTGCCGCTACGCGGCTAATGCGCACACGTTTGAGACTCCCGCACGATGCTGGTAAAGTATGCGATTCACATTGACGAAGAATTCGCATCTGAGAGACTTATGAATACTGAAACTCCTTTCGAGACGTTCCTGAATCAACACGACGAAGAAGCATGGTCGGCTGCGCTGGTTACGCTCTTGCGAACAATCCATGAAGTCGATCGCAATGCCACGCAAATCTGGTTTGCTTTCTATCCGCTGCCGCTGTTTCGCGCGCTGCAACAGTCTGATGATCGCGAAAAGCTCGCGGCGCAGTTACTCCTGCAAGGCACTTATGAATTGAGAGATCAGATCGACAGTTCGCATGCGTTTCTGTATGGCCACCGCTGCTGGCCTGAGGTAAAGAAAGCCGTGGAGCAGCATGCGGATTCTTTTGATCAAACAACCCGCACTTCTCTGGCGGACCAAATTTTCGCGGCCGCGGGTAACGTGAGCAAAGCCTTGAAGAAAGATGAATCCCTGCTGGTGGGCATCACCGCCGTAGCTTTCATGACCGTGCAGCAGGCGGGCCTGGCTGCTTTTAAAGCCGCACCGGGAACGACTTGCATCGACCGCAAACACGCTAAGAAATCTCCTGAACAAATTCTCCGCGACCGGGCTAAACAAGATAGCCAGGGTCTGTTGGGTTTTCTGCGCACGGTCAACAAACAGTTCACCATCACGCACGACGAAACCGACGACAAAGCAAAATACATTTTGAACGAGGGCCAGGACCTCGCCTGGGGCGCTGCTGAAGATAGGGCCCGTGATTGGCGCGCGATCGATCCGCGACGCATGGAGGGGCCGATTCCGGTCGAATGTCGCTCAGCTTCCTGCGGCACGTGTTGGGTGGGTGTGCTCGGTGGCGCGGAGAAGCTTGCCGACGTCGCCGCGCGCGAAGGAAAGAAGATTAAGGAATTCGGCTACATCGATACCGCTGAACCGAAACCTTTGATTCGCCTCGCGTGTCAGGCGCAGGCACACGGCGCAGTCTCAGTAGTAATTCCGCCCTGGAACGGACAGTTTGGAAAACATCTCCGCGCGTTAAGGGAAGAAGCGCAAGTTCAAATGCCGGCTTCGCCAGATCAAGATGAAGAGGCGAAACCTGAGATCATTCAGTGATCGAGAGTCCCAAGCCCGAAGAGCCGCAAGCCAATTACGGCGTGGATCACGCCGGTGATGCAGTCAGTACCGGGAGCGGTAGCGACCGGGTCTCAATTCACGCGATGGTCGATTTTGCCAGGACAGTAACCCGGTCGCTACCGCTCCCGGTACTGACCTTATGACTCAAGTCTATCTCCAAACCAGTGGCCGAAGATTCTCGTTTGTTAACAAAAAAGCCGAGTATGTCTCCGCTGCTTCTTGTTCTCGGCGCGGCAATTCTGTGGAGCACGGGCGGTCTCTTCATCAAGGCCACCTCACTCTCGGCGATCGAACTTTCGTTCGGGCGCTCGTTGCTGGCGGCAATCACCATCGCCATCGTCACCCGGCACGAAGGCTTTGGCCTCAACCGCGTCAGCGCCGTCACCTCGATCCTTTACGCAGCTTTGCTGATCCTGTTCGTGCTGGCTACCAAGCTGACGACCGCGGCCAACGCGATCTTCCTCCAGTACACGGCCCCGGTTTACGTCCTGATCCTCGAGCCGCTCTTCTATAAAGAAAAGTTTCGTTTGCGCGATCTGATTACGGTAGCAGTCTGCGTGGCCGGCATGTCTTTGTTCTTCGTAGGCAAGTTGCGTCCACAGGACGTGGACGGAAATCTCGCGGCCCTGGCCTCGGGAGTTTGCTTCGCGCTCTTCTTCCTGCTGCTGCGTCATTCAAGGGCTCGCGAAGTCAATCGTGCTTCATCGGCGATCTACGGCAACCTGATCGTAGTTTTGCTTTGCGCGCCGGCTTTCTTTGGGGCCATCCGCAGAGGCATCAGTTCGTCAGATTTTGCCTGCATCGCGTATCTCGGTATCGTCCAAATCGGAGTGGCTTACCTCTTGTTCACGCTGGCGATGGCGCGGGGCCTGCGTTCCCTCGACGCCAGCATAGTCGGCTATATCGAGCCGGTGTTGAACCCCATCTGGGTTTTTCTTTTCATCGGCGAGCGTCCTTCGGGTTGGGCAATGCTCGGCGGAGCGATCATCATCACATCAGTAATGGTGCACATGATAACTGCGGCGAAAGCAAAAACTGCAAAAAATAGTAGCATCGGGCTAACGCCTCACGAGTAAAATACATCCCAACAACGGAGCCTCGGATTCCCGGTAAGAGTTAAGAACGGCAAAAGGAACATTTTCATGCAAGCTCAATTTAGAGCTAAAAGGCCGCCGCGGGCAAGCTCTTTGCCCAGGCGCACACTCGCGAGCGTTATGAAACGATCTCAGGTCAGCGCCTATCGCCCGAGTGAGCCTTACAACATCCACTGATTGCGATTGCCATAGTAAACCGGCGAGCGATCGGGATAGCGCTTCTTGAATCTCAGATAGCGCTCGTGCCAGTACTCGTAACGCCGATCCGACGAGCGCAGCTTCTGGTGCGGGATGGCGCGCAAATGATCTTCGATCTTGTGCATGTTCCTGGCCGAGAAACGCCAATCGTAGTTACCGAGATCGTAGAGGCTGGTGAGGCCATATCCCTTGATCCGACCAGTGCGATCGATGTAAGGATCAAAGTAGCTCCAGATCAGCTCGCGCAAATTACGAAACACCGGCTTGCGACCGTGCAGTCCGGTGTCGCGCGAACGGGCAATCGATCCCCACAAGCCATCTTTTTGAAACACGAAAATCACATGGTCAAGCAGGTCCCACGATTCAACATCAAGCAGCAGAGGTGAGTAGCCATGCTGTTCCAGAATCACCGCGGCCGCGACCGATGCTTCGAGGCAATGGGCTTCATTGCGCTTCACCACTTCGCGGAAAGAACGCATCGTGCCGCCCTGCCGCTCCCAGTTGTAGGGCATCAGGGTCAACCAACGCTGCACCTGTGCGGGAGTGCGCAGACGCTGAATCAGCTTCCACTCGGTGTTCGTGAAAGCTTCTCTTCCCGGTTTTCGGTTCATTGTCTAAGCTAATAGCAGACGCAATCGCCAAAAGGCAAAAGCCCAACGCTAAACCCCGGGGAAACGCTTTCCCTTTGTTCCGCTTGCCTCACAAGGCCCTGATGATGTAAGAAATTAGAAACCGACACTACTGGTCGTGATAAACGGGATTCGATGGGGTACGCTGTCCCTCCGAGTCCTCAACATAATCTCGGGAAACCGAACTGCCAAACGCACACACAAACCAATCATGAGTTCTACTCGCACAAAGAAAACAATTGACCCGGCCGTCCCGCTGAGCAAGAACACTCATCTGCTCAATTGGGTCGAGAAGATGGCCAATCTGACTAAACCTGATGCTATCCATTGGGTGGACGGTTCAGAGGAAGAGGACGAGACGCTCAAAGCTCAGATGGTAGCCGGCGGCACCTTCATCAAACTCAACGAAGAGCTTTGGCCAGGTTGCTATTATGCGCGTTCGGACGCGAGCGATGTCGCCCGCGTCGAAGATCGCACCTTCATCTGCTCGCTCTCAAAGGACGGTGCGGGTCCCACCAACAACTGGGAAGATCCCTACAAGATGCGCCGGAAGCTGAAAGAGATCTTCGACGGCTCTATGCAAGGTCGCACGATGTATGTGCTGCCCTTCAGTATGGGGCCGGTCGGCTCGCCCATGTCGCAGATCGGAGTGCAACTCACCGATTCTCCTTACGTCGTAGTCAACATGCGCATCATGGCCCGCATCGGTCTGCCGGTGTTCGCGGAGATTGAGAAGGAGTACATGCACATGCGCGTGGTGCCGTGTATGCACTCAGTCGGTGCGCCGCTTGCCCCCGGACAGCCGGACGTACCCTGGCCCTGCAACAAAGAAAAGTACATCGTCCACTTTCCCGAAACGCGCGAGATCTGGTCTTACGGCTCCGGGTATGGCGGCAATGCCCTGCTCGGCAAGAAGTGTTTCGCACTGCGCATCGCCTCCAACATTGCCCGTGATGAAGGCTGGATGGCCGAGCACATGCTGATCGTCGGAGTCGAGAATCCGCAGGGTGAAAAGACTTACGTTACGGCCGCGTTTCCGAGCGCTTGCGGCAAGACAAATTTCGCCATGCTCATTCCGCCCGCTGGGTTCGAAGGCTGGAAAGTTTGGACTGTTGGAGACGACATTGCGTGGATCAAGCCAGACGCCAACGGGCGATTACATGCCATCAATCCCGAAGCTGGTTTTTTTGGGGTCGCGCCGGGTACGTCCGCCAAGACGAATCCGAACGCGATGATCACCCTTTCAAAGAATTCTATCTTTACCAACGTCGCGCTCACGCCCGATGGCGGCGTTTGGTGGGAAGGGATGACCGACGAGCCGCCGGCGGAATGCCTTGACTGGCAAGGTAAAAAGTGGACACCGCAAATCGCCAGAGAGACCGGCGCGAAAGCCGCGCACCCGAACGCGCGTTTTACTGCTCCTGCTGCACAGTGCCCGACGATTGATCCTGACTGGGAGAATCCCAACGGCGTGCCGATCAGCGCGATCATCTTTGGTGGACGTCGCGCCACTACAATGCCGCTTGTGTATCAGTCATTCAACTGGAGCTCCGGTGTCTACATCGGCGCTACGATGGGCTCAGAGACGACCGCGGCGGCGGTGGGCACCATCGGCAAGGTGCGCCGCGACCCGATGGCCATGCTGCCGTTCTGCGGCTACCACATGGGCGATTATTTTCGGCACTGGATTCGAATGCAGCGCTCGCTATCCGAGACACCACGCATCTTTCACGTGAACTGGTTCCGCAAAAATGCCGAAGGAAAGTTTCTTTGGCCGGGATTCAGCGAGAACATGCGCGTGTTGAAATGGATCTTCGACCGCGGCCATGGCCCCGCGCTCGCCAGAGAGACTCAGATAGGGTGGATGCCGCACTATGAGGACATCGAGTGGCAGGGGCTCGACTTTTCGAAGGAGAAGTTTGATGAGTTGCAGGCATTCGACGGTGCTGCGTGGCACGCTGAGGTTGTGGACCACGAAGAACTCTTTTTAGATCTGCATGATCGCCTGCCCCCGGAGATGATCTACGAGCGCGAACTGCTCATCTGCCGGATCTAACTCCCGGATTCGTTCGGACGCTTAAAGTTGTGACTGTCGTTGACCGCGGCTTTGCCGCAGTTGAATCCCTCCTTGAACGATCATCCGAAACACGCTAATCTACCTTCATCAAGTACGACAATAAGTTCTGATGTGATCTTCCAAGGAGGAATTCTATTTTATGCCTGAAGTTGGAGACATGGCCCCGGATTTCGAGCTAAAGAGTCATCTTGTTAAAGACAAAAAGGTAAAGCTCTCGGATTTCCGCGGCAAGAATAATGTAGTGCTGGCGTTTTATCCGCTGGCCTGGACCCCGGTTTGAACGGCGCAGGTGCCCGCGTACGAGGCCGACCTCGAACGCTTCAAGGGCTACGATGCTCAGGTGCTGGGCATTTCAGTTGACAGCGTGCCGTGCAACACCGCTTGGGCCAAGAGCCTCGGCGGAATCAGCTACGATCTTCTGAGTGATTTCCATCCCAAGGGTGAAGTGGCCAAGTCATATGGCGCGTACCGCGAAAATGATGGAATTTCCGAGCGCGCCCTTTTCATCGTGAACAAGGAAGGCAAACTCGCCTACAAAGACATCCACGACATTTCCGACCAACCAGACAACGAAGATCTTTTCGAAGTGTTACGGAAGCTGTAAGCCAGGGGTCAGAAGTCGGAGATCAGATGTCAGATGTCGGAAGGTAAGATGAATCCGGCATCTGGCATTTTTCTTTGCGCCTTGAGGGCTTTGCGTGAATTGCGACGTTGGCAAGAAGAATTCTCACGCAAAGGCGCAAAGACGCAAAGTCCGATTTGGGGAACGCTCAGGTCCAAGTTTGTAACTTGACCCAGATTTGCTAACCTAGAATCTTAAAAATCTGACAGTCTGACCTCTGACCTCTGACATCTGTCTTATGTCTATCTCGAGAAAATGTGTTCCCTTCACGCCTTTCGATCGCGAATTGTCGAAGAGCACGATTGCGATCGTCACTGCCGGTGGGGTGCACTTAAAAGGTCAGGAGCCTTTCAATATTGCCGATGAGCTCGGCGACCTCGGCTATAGAGTGATTCCACCTGAGGTTGACTCATCGCAATTAATAGTGACGCATCACCACTACGATCACTCGGACGCTGATTCTGACATCAATGTCGTGTTTCCGATTGATGTACTCCGTGATCTCGAAGCAGATGGTGTCATTAGCGGCATTGCCAAAAAGCACATCGGCTACATGGGCTTCACGATGCAGTTGAAGGCGATGTACGAAGGCACCGCGCCGGAAATTGCCAACGAGATCGACAAGGGCTCGCGCGCTGATGCGGTTATTCTCACCGGTGGTTGACCGAGCGTCTGTCACCGCACGGTCGTCGCGGTCCAACGTGAAATCGAAATGAAAGGCATTCCGACGGTGCTGATAACTGTCAGTCCCGAGGTGTCGGCACAGATGCGCCCGCCCCGGGCTCTCTACCCCAAAGGATTCAAGATCGGAAATAGTTTGGGACGCCCCGGCATGCGCGACCTGCAAAAGAAAGTCCTGCGCGACGCGCTCTCGTTGTTAACTCAAGACACTCGGCCTGGCGAGACGATAACCATCGAATACCCCGAATACGGTGAGCAATACGAGCCGCCGCACGTCAAGAAATTGGGTTAGCCGCAATCAACAGGTAAAGATGGCGGGCGCGGTGCTCTTTCAGGCCGCGCCCTGCATTCGGTTGGCCAGTGCTTCCAAAACTGGGGCCTTGAAAAAACCGCTTGACCTTGGAATTGATTCCAGGGTTTAAGATGCTTTTGTGCAAGACAACTCTCGCAACAAAACCGTCCGGCGAATTGGCGAACTGGCAAAGACCGCCGGTGTAAGCACGGACACACTCCGACACTACGAGCGCAAAGGCGTCCTCGGTAAGCCGGGACGCTCAACAAATGGCTATCGCGAATATTCGGAAGGGGCGCTCGATCGCGTTCGCCTGGTGAGGAGAGCACTCGCTGTTGGATTCACACTGGATGAACTCAGCAGTGTGCTCAAAGTTCGCGATCGCGGCGGCGTGCCTTGCCAGCGCGTCCGCGAGCTGGCGGCGGAAAAGCTTTCCGGCATTGAATCACAGTTGTCCGAACTGTCGACCCTGCGCGACGAATTGCGAAGCACGCTGAAGGATTGGGACAAGCGGCTGGCACGAACACGTCCGGGTGCGTCAGCCGGGCTGCTCGAAGCACTGGCATCGAGCGCGATCAATCACAGTAATAAACCGATACGTTCAGCCCCAGGGAAACGTAACTTGAAGAAAAAGGGAGTCAAATCATGATTAAGAAAAGCTACTTGATTATCGCCATTCTGGGCGTCGCCGTCATCGCGGGCCTTCTGGTTAATGCGCAGCAACCGCAACAAAAACACGACTCAATGGAAAGCATGAACGAGCGCGGCGACAAAGTGATGGGCTTCGATCATACGAAGACAACGCATCACTTTCTTCTTAAGCCCGGCGGCGGCGTGATTCAGATCGAGGCCAATGACGGCAGTGATACCGCGAGCCGCGATCAAATCCGACAGCACATGCGCCACATCGCAAAAATGTTTGGCGACGGAAACTTCTCGGCGCCCATGCTCATTCATGAGCAGAACCCGCCGGGAGCGGATGTGATGAAACAACTAAAGGCCAGGATCAAGTACGAGTTTGGCGAGTCCGAGCGGGGTGCTTTCATTCGGATGTCAACGACTGATGCGGATGCGTTGAAGGCGATCCACGACTTTCTGCGCTTTCAGATTAAGGAACACATGACGGGCGATCCTCTGGAGGTGGGATCGACAAAACAATGACTGGGTGCAACTCAAGGATCACAAGTGGTTTGTGGCAAGTAAATGATCCGATTTACTAATTCGACAGTTTATGTGGCGGCGAACCATCCAGGCTCATATCGAATCTTTCTTCGTATGCGGCCGAACAGGATGAAGATGGGGAGTCAAACGGGCGGAGGCGCCACATTCACTTAGATCCGAGTACGTCGCAGGCGAAGCGCATTGCCTATCCCTGAAACAGAACTAAGGCTCATGGCCGCCGCGGCAAGCATGAGACTGAGCAGAATGCCGAAGAATGGGTAGAGAATCCCGGCCCGCTATCGGCACGCCCAAAAGGTTGTAGACCCCGCGAAGAATTATTAGTCGGCCAAATCCCCCGTCTCGAAATACAACTCCGCCTTTGTCTGGAGCTTGACCTGGCCCGGAGAGCCATCGGCTTTCTTCACCTGCCCGATGACTTGCGGCGATGCCTTGATTCTCTTAGCTGGCTTATTCAATTTGCCGGGAAAGGTAATTGGCACGCCTTGGCCCAATGCTTCGTCGGTGAATGGCTGATCGGTCTTGGCGACCGGCATGATCTGATCGAAGTCGGGTGGTTTGGTGATTAAATGTGCGAGAAACAACTCCTGGTTCTTACCGAATAGGAAATACTCGAGCTGCGGCAAGCCGGCCGCTGCCGGGTCGAACTTGCGGAAATGAACGACTCGGGTAACATTCGCCACCACGTTCTCATTGATGGATTTGCCGCCACGCTCGAAATGGCCGCGAACGATGGTGCCTTTAAAGGAGTTCCGCTGCGGATTCGCCGGGTCAAGCTCCGGCAGGACGAATGGCTCCGGTACGAAGGTGTAGAATTTTGTGGCTGGGTGTTGCCGGCGGTCCTTCACGTAAGCGGCTTGTGGGTCGTCGCCCGCCTTCGTCAGAGTGACCTCCAGAATCACCTGATAACGATGAACGGTCATGCTGAACATTGGCAGGTGAGAAAGATAGATTGTCTTTTCGCCAAAAAACAGCATTCCGTGAGTAGCCGGTGGGTCTGCTAACCCGGCGTGATGATTTGTCATCGAGTCGGCTGCCTTGATCCCGGAGATTCCGTGGTATGCGAATCCGAGCGTAGCGGCGGCGCTAGCCAGCAGAAACTCTCTGCGCCCGGCGTTGTTGTGATTAGTCTTGCTCATGATTATCTTCTCCTTTAGTAAGCTGCTTGCTCTATCACAGTGGTAGGAGTTCTATCCCCTCCCATCCGTTTAGAGGCACCACGCCTGCGTTGCCAGAAGGTGGACTGCGGCCAGCGTTGCTCGCGACCATAGTAACCTTCATAGAGTTGTGCGTACCGCCTGAAAACCCTGTTCGTTTGAGCGGCGTATTGAGGAAGCGCCGCGGCATCCCCCGCGAGATGGCGTTCGATTACCTGGCCTGCGAGCGCGCCTGACTCCAGCGCTTGTGAAATGCCCTGAGATGAAAGCGGGTCAAAGGCCATTGCGGCATCACCCGCTGCTAACCACCCGCTGCCCGTGAGGCGATCGAGTGTTGAGCTGTTAGCGGCGACCACGTGCGGGCCGGACTCGACGTTGAATGAGCGAAGACGCGCCCGTGTGTAATCGGTCTGGTTCAGCTGCGCTTGCCAAAACGCCAGCAACGACTCGCATCCGTGAGGTATCAGATCGGCGTCGGTCAGGTAAATGGCGACCATTCGCAGGTCTGGCAGCAAGGCCGAATACCACCATCCGGACTCCTTTGCTTCGACGAGGGTGTAGAACTCCCGATTCACTCGCGGCGAACATGGCGACAAGAACCCGAGGACGCCGACTAGGGCGTCGTGCGCTCTTCTGATCGCCCCACGCCGCCGCGCAAATGAAGCCACGCGCCCGGTGGTATCCACAACGAATGAAGCCTGGAATCGGTGAACCGCACCCTCGTGTCTCAGGCTGACCCGCCAGCCGCCGCATTCCTCTTGTAGGTTATCTTCCAGGCGGCCTCCGCGGTACACTGTTGCGCCGGCCTCCTCGGCAGCGTCCGCGATCATTCCATCGAACAACTGCCGGTCGAGATGCCAGCCCGTACCGTACGGGTGAAACGTGAAATCCTGTTCGTACAGTTGTGGCTCGCCCCAGGCTGAGCGAATCGCGTAAGACGGCGCGTGGCCTTGCCGCTCGAATCGCTCCCACAATCCCAGGCTGGCCAGGCTGAGACGGGCGGATGGCGCCAGCGTCTCGCCGACGCGCGGTTGGTCATAACGCGAGCGTTCCACCAGCGTCACCGCACGGCCCGCGCGTGCGAGCGTCAGCGCGATAGTACTGCCCGCGGGTCCGCCACCGAGCACGAGTACGTCAATCGCCTTCATCTGTATGATTTCCTAGCGTCGCGCTTCAAGAGTCTCAACTCCTGTGCGCCGTGCATTACGCCTGTTCCTTCAGTGATGCGTCTCGCTCAGTCTCGACGACTTGCGGCTGACCGTTCAGCCGCAGCGGGGCGCCATCTTTGGTTTGGTTGACGAGGAATCCGAGCCGGTGCCAGTCGTTCACCATCGCGTTGTCGCCGGCGGGGGCCTTTACCGGAAGTCCTCTCGCCCAAGGCGAGCGTTGGCGCCACAGGTCGTCCATTTGCGCTTTGAGGTTCTTGAAAGCTGCACTCTTCGGATCGAGCTTCGCCAATTTCTGATCCAGTTCTTTGAGGCTGTTGTAGTTTGCAAGCGTCAGGACCTCGTCCGGCCGTTGCGCGGGCCACCAATGCTCGCGGCACTCGAAGAAGTCCGCCTGCCAGGGCAACGCGCTGCGCTTGGTGACGTCGCCTGCTACGAGCTGCACATGATCAAACCTGAATGGCTCGGCGTAGACGGAAGCGTTTCGCATAAGCCACGCGGCTTCGATGCCCGGGAAGAACGGCCCGCCTGAGCAGTTCTCGAGCGCGGCCCGATCCAGACCTTCGGGCGTGACCTTTCGCGTCGGCTCGGGCTCGCCCTTCCAGTCCGCCTCGAATTCACCCTCTGCCCATCGGCGCATCATCTCGTATCGGGTCTTGGTCAGTGAGAGCCACGTTCCGAATTTGCCGAAAGTCTTATCGCCATCATCTCCGGAGAGCAGCGGCATGAAGTTACTGCTTGCTTGCTGCTTGGCCGCGGCGCCTGTCGCGTTGGGATTCCGGAGAATCCCGAAAATGTGGTGTCGAAACTCTTTGTGCTCCGGACCGTTGCTGGCCAGCTCCGCCAGGCTCTTCGAAAAATCACCGGGTCCACCGGACTCCGGGCCGTGACCTCCCAAGGCGATCTCCTGTACCCACTGTAGGTCCAGGGTGCGGGCGAAGATCGGATAGATATCCTGGGTGAAAGAAGGGCGAGCCGTCGGCTGCATAAATCCACGGCTGATTGCGGCCTCTACGGCGATGTCGTGGAAGGTGATGAAATGTCTGGTCGGAGGCGAAAAATCCGGCGGGCCGACGATCACCCAGGATGGCGTCGCAGTCAACTGTCGTCCGCCTTTGAGGGTAACCTGCGCGGTCACCGGGCCATCGGAGACGTCATCGTACCAGCCATCGTTGTTGGCGTAGTTTTTGATGGGCAGTGCTTTGTCCGAGGATCCCGATTTGCCAAAGCCCCCGATTACGAGCAGCCGGCCGTCCTTTTCGGTGCGGATCTCGCCAAGCGGAACCGGGATCCCCACAAACTGGCCGCCGGTGAACAGAGCTGACTGACCGGGACCGGTGATGGTCCTCGGCCCCGGATCGATGATGAGTTTCTTCCGATCCGTGATTTTCTTGTTTCGGCGCGGCGCTGTAGGCTTGTTGTGCTCTCCATCGCTCCCCATAAACTCAAACCATTCCGCCTTTTTGTTCGCGAGGTGAACGGTCCAGGTGATTGTGGCTTCGCTGGCTGTCAGCTCTCCCACTGCTTTGCCATCGCGATCGTAGCCAAAGATGCGGAAACGGGCAGCCTGGCGCTTGACGCGGGGCGGGATGCCTTTGCCGGGTTCGCCCGCGTCTTTGTAGCCGCCCGGCGGCACATCGCAAACGCCCGGCAATTCGGGGCCGACAAAAAACTGGTCCGGGCTATTGCCTACACGTGCGATCCCGATCGCTGGATGAATCTTGACAGTTTCGATCGTTGCCATGATAGGTTTCTCCTTTTGACTGGATTGGAAACTTTAGAACACCTCAGCCCTTTGACCCATGATTCGCAGGAACACACTCCTCCCCTTTCTTCAGACCTGTCCGCCGTGCAGCCGGACGGAAAAAACCGAAGGACTCCGTCTCCAAATCATCTACGCCTAAAGCCGTACGCTAGACAAGCTCGCTACCACTTTCTGGCTTCCGCAAGACAGCCTGATGGTAGCTACGCTCTGATGCAATCAGTCTTGATTTGTACCATGAGGGTTGTGGAAGCATTGGTGCTAGAACAAGGCTTCGTGGAACAAATGGTCAGACTGGGTTGAGTTCCAGAAACTCGACAAGAAACGCTTCTTGCCAACCTTTGTGCGAGGGGGGCGCATAATATACTGCTAGACACGAAAAATCAATAAGAATAGTAGGGATAGGAAAGGGCTGATTCGCCGCCAAATAAGGTGGGAAACCCTTAACTGCCGACGTTTGACAGTTTGTTTACTCGGTGTGTTGGGGTCAAGGGTCCCTTCAAAGGCGCGCCCCTCGCAAACGCAAAGCATTGCCGATCACCGAAACTGAACTGAAGCTCATGGCCGCGGCGGCGATCATCGGACTCAACAGAAGGCCGAAGAACGGATAGAGGATGCCGGCCGCGATTGGCACGCCCAAAAGGTTGTAGATGAATGCCCAGAAAAGATTCTGTTTGATGTTGCGCATCGTGGCCCGGCTCAGTCTGCGGGCACGCACGATGCCGCGCAGATCGCCCTTCACCAGAGTCACGCCGGCGCTCTCGATCGCCACGTCGGTTCCGGTGCCCATCGCAATCCCCACTTGGGCCTGGGCCAATGCGGGCGCGTCGTTGATGCCGTCGCCGGCCATCGCCACAATTCGACCCTCGCTTTGCAGACGCTTAATCGCTTCGACTTTCTGATCGGGCAGAACCTCGGCGACTACACCATCGATGTTGAGTTCTTTCGCGACGGCTTCGGCGGTTATGCGATTGTCTCCCGTGAGCATCACAATCGTCAGGCCTTCGCCGTGCAGTTGCCGAATTGCATCCGGTGTCGTGCCCTTGATTGGATCAGCAACGCCCAGCAAGCCCGCAGGCCGGCCATCGACCGCCACGAACATCACTGTCTGTCCGTCGCTCCTGAGCCTTTCGGCGGTTACAACTAACCCCCCGAGATCAATCTGCTGATCGTCCATCAATGCGCGATTACCTAGCACTACAGTTCGTCGCTCAAACTTGCCTGTCACACCCTTTCCAGTTATTGAAGCAAAGTCTTCGGTCTTAGTTAACTCAACTCCGCGCTCCTGGGCGCCGGAAACGATCGCGGCGGCGAGCGGATGTTCGCTGCCACGCTCGAGACTGGCGGCCATCCTCAAGACCTCCTGCTCCTCCCAATCATTCGCGGTCACCACGCTTACCAATTTCGGTTTTCCTTCAGTGAGCGTGCCTGTCTTATCGACTACCAGCGTGTCGACCTTGCGCATCACTTCGATCGCTTCGGCGTTTTTGAAGAGGACACCCGCCGTCGCGGCTTTGCCCATGGCCACCATGATCGACATCGGCGTCGCCAGACCAAGTGCGCAAGGACAGGCGATGATCAGGACCGCGACAGCATTGATGAGTGCATGAGCCAGGCGAGGCTCTGGTCCCACAGTGGCCCAGATCGCAAAGGTTACGATCGCAACTGTGATCACTATCGGCACAAAGTAACCGGCGACAACATCCGCAAGCTTTTGTATCGGCGCCCGGCTGCGCTGTGCTTCCGCAACCATCTGCACGATGCGCGCCAGCAAAGTCTCGGCCCCGACACGTTCAGCCCGCATCACAAACGAGCCCGTGCTGTTTACCGTTGCGCCGATTACCTGATCTCCCGGGCGTCTTTCGACCGGAATGGGTTCGCCCGTAACCATTGATTCATCGATGGCGCTCGCTCCCTCGATCACTACGCCATCCACCGGGATTTTTTCTCCAGGTCGCACCCGTAAAAGATCGCCGGCCTTCACTTGATCGAGCGGAACATCTTCCTCAGTTCCATCTGCTCGAATGCGTCGCGCGTTTTTGGGCGCCAGGCCGAGCAAGGATTTGATTGCCGCACCCGTGCGACTGCGCGCCTTGAGCTCCAGAACCTGGCCCAGGAGGACCAGCGTAGTGATGACCGCGGCGGCTTCGAAATAGACCGGGACGGCGCCGCCTTCGCGAAACGATTCTGGAAACGCACCGGGAAAGAGCTTAGCGATTATGCTGTAGACATACGCAACCGCAATGCCGAGCCCGATCAGCGTGAACATGTTGAGACTGCGGTTCAGAACCGATTGCCACGCCCGCACAAAAAACGGCCCGCCGCTCCAAAGCACAACCGGGGTTGCCAGCACGAGCTGGATCCAGCCCAATGCCTCCATCGAGATCACTCGTTCCAGCGGGCGCCCGGGTAAAAAATCGCTCATGCCAATCAAGAATACGGGCACGCTGAGCGCGAGACCGATCCAGAACCGCCTGGTCATGTCGACGAGTTCAGGATTCGTTTCTTCCTCAAGGGAAATTGTGCGCGGCTCTAAAGCCATGCCGCAGATCGGGCAGCTTCCTGGCCGGTCACGCACAATTTCCGGATGCATCGGACACGTGTATTCGATCGTGGCACGCGCATCTTGCGCGTGATTCACGGGCGGGACGCCCGTGCCACTGTCTTGAGTTCGGTTGATGAAGCGCGCAGGATCTTTACGGAAAACGTCGAGACAGTGCGCACTACAAAAGAAGTACGTCTTGCCGTCGTGTTCGAATGAACCAGCAGCCGTCGCCGGGTTGACGGTCATTCCGCAGACGGGATCGATTGCGTGATCGGTTGGGTTGTTCAACTGATGCATCCAGGCTTATCGAGATTGTCCTAACGCCGAAGGCGCTTAATAATTTAGCCCCGGGTAACACCCCGGAAAACAGCGCCCTCCACCCATTCTTACCCTGTAGGTAAGATAAGAAACCAATGAGCGGTATGTCGAGCGAGGTCTGGGACTAATGTTTGGTGGCGCTTTGGTGCAACCCTTTCAGGGTAGGGATTTCAGGTTGGCTTGGTTCCCCAGGGTGCTAACCCTGGGCTGAATTATCGAACGCCTTCGGCGTAGTGCCGAATCGTTAAGAACCTGGTTTTGATTTCTTCATGCGAGATTGTCTCGCCCTTAGACTGTTCAAGCCCGCGCTCGACTTTCGCCAGAAAGTAGAGACGTTCCATCGCGGCTTCGACGGTAGCGTCGTCCAGTAGTTCTTGAATGGCTCGGACAATTTCACTTTTTGTTTGTGTCGATTCCATAACGCGATAAGCATAACACAACCTGAAAGCCTACTCGCGACTCGTGACGTGTCAGCGGCGGACACTTCAGCACGATGGTTGAGGCCCAATTCAACCTGCAGTAAAATCACACAGGTTTCAAAATCGGAAGATTAAATGAGAATTTCTAGATCCATAAGCCAGGATGGAAGCATTGGTCCCTCGGCTGCAAATTACTTGCAGCAAATCCCTGACAACTATCACTTCGTGAATAGTCACGCGCGCCGCGCCCCGGTTGCTATCTACGATTTCCTACCGTAGATCAGTTCAAACGAGATATTGCTCCTTATCGGGATGATTACCTCGCACACTTAGTGAATGGGCTGAAACACAGACAGAACCGTCTGAGAGCGCTCTTCTTTCAAAACGAGGCGAAAGTTAGGCTTGGTTACTATTTGGAAGAACCAGACGCACAAGGAATCCCGGGACCCTCCGCCAATCTACATGAGGATTGCAACTCAGCCTTCTCGTTTGCACGAGACATCCGATTCAATCTCTATCACGTATATTACATTTCAGAGATGTTGATTGAGACGGTTAAGGGTGCGCTTCGTCATTATCACTCGTTCGACTTGAGTCCTCAGAAGGCTGTAACTGAGAACGAAAAATGGCTCGACATCGTTCGCCGGACATCATCTATCAAAGCCGAGGTCTTTCCTGATGAAGTTGACAAGCCTTATCCGTATTATTCGCTAACTGAAGACCGCGATGACAGTAGTTTGGTAGTCATGTACCCTGTCACAACAATTCCTTTAGATTTTCCACCCGGTATGCGGATTACATCATTTTTTGAGGGCGATGGAGCCACGAAAACTTTCCGGCTGCCGTACGTAAGGAGAACCAAACATGGTGCGGCTCGTTAAGTTCCAACGTCTGCAAGCCCTTAACTAGCCATCCTCTGCCGTCCGGCCGCACCACCACACCCATTCGGATCGCGCAGCCAGATCTCGCGCTCATTAGCTTTCGGGTCAGGCTAAGCTTCGAGAATCTCGCCTCAACCCGCGTGTATCTTCTCTCGCACCCATCCGCGGATCAGTTCGGCGTCAGCAATCCCTTTAGCTTCAGCGATCCTTCTTACAGCCTCGGCTTCGTCCGATTCCAGATTCAGAGGAATCACCGTCGCCGGTTCGAAGACGGGATCAGTGACTTCCTCCAACTCGTCTTCAAAGTCCGTCAGATCGTGCGTGTCCCAAAAGTGGGCCAACTCTTGAATCGAATCGGTCTGTGGTAAGCGTTGTGTTTTCATCGTTCCTTCCACCGCCGGTACTGGCGCTCTTCTTTGTCAGTCATAGGCCGCGCAGTCACCGTGTATCCTTTACCATCAGGAAAACGGATGACGACTGCGAACAGATATCTACCCACATCGGTTTGTCCGAGAACATGGTAGACAGGGTTTTCGCCTTCGGACTTTGCTCGCAGTATCAATGGACGACCAAAGCACACTTCTTCGACTTCCTCAGGCGTAACACCATGCCGGGCGATGTGGTCAATCCTATCCTCGGCCCAAACAAATTCATGGATCCTCACGACGCAATTCTATCACTGACATCCCAGTTATGATTGACCGCTCACAGGACAACGCCTTCAAACTTTGCCGTATTTCACCAGCTTGAGCGATCCATCCCGTAAGAGACCCACACCCGGCGCATAGTATTTAGCTTCAACCGCACCGCGTTCCAACGGTGACGTCTCGACGACTTTCAAGACGTCTTTGAATACTCCCGCCGGAGTACTTAACGTCTCGCTGAGGCTGACGATTTCGGCGCGATCCATCGCGACACCCGGCGCAAGCTCCTGGTAATACCTTGCTTTCAAAGTCGGCACGCCCGGCATAGCCAGTCCGAAGCGAGCGCCGTTTTTGCCTGCCATCCATGCGCCTTCGTGACTAGTGACCTTGCCCGCTTTGTAGATGTCCACGTCCTCGCCGAAGTAGTAAACGTTGTTCGTACGCTTGCTAATTGCAAAGTAGTTTCTGGAGATTTCGACCGGTTGTCCGTTCTTGGTTTCGCGCTCTTCCACGATGCGCGTCTCAACGTTATCGATCTTCCTCGTCTCGTTCAGGACTGTTGTTGCCAGCCGCTCGTTGCCGTTCTCCAGCACTATCCGGTAGCCAGGCTCCAAACTGAAATATGGATTCCGGCCCGTGCTGCTCAACTCGTCTTGCTGTATCTGGAAGTTGTTCGTCCACGACTGCTCGTCGGGATACTTAGTCTGCGCGCACAACGCCACCAGACAGGTAAGTGCAATAAATGATGTCGCAAGAAACTTCAGCATCTCTTCCTCAATACGACAGTCGCGGGTACCAGTTCTCTCCGCGACCTTCAGGTGTTAGATCGAACAAGTTCCAAAGTGGCCAGATTAGATCTGCCGCGATAACTGTCGTTCTCTCCGGGAAAACGTTTGGCATGTTTCGAATCGCTTGTCTTTCCTCCCTCAAACAAAGTGCCGCAGCCCGCAAGATAGGATCCTCTATGCACTCTGTCTAATGATTCCCTGCGCTTGGCCACTCATTACATCCTTACCGTGCTGGTTGCGGCAGACAAAATCCGTTCGCACGTTTGTATACTGCTCTCCCGGCTCAAACTCAACGACCGTTACCACACACGTGACGGTGTCGCCCGCAAACACTGGACGATGGAATTGAAATTTCATTTCCCGCGCAATGAAGTTCATGTCGCCGCCGATTTTCGTGGGCACGGTCGCGGTCAGCAGCCCATGAACCATCAACCGACCCTGCTCGTCAGGAGTGACGTGATGTTCTCCTTCATCGCCCGAGACTCTGTTGAAGAGCCGAATGTCGTCTTCAGTAAACGTTCGTTCCCAGGAAACAATGTCGCCAACTTTCATTGATCCCCCCGGTCATGCAATTTAGAGGTGCAGCACCACCTTGGCAATCGAGAAATAGATAATCAACCCCGTAGCGTCAACCAGCGTCGTAATTAAAGGCGCCGAGAGCACTGCCGGGTCAACTCCGAAACGTTCCGCTGCGATCGGGATGAGTGAGCCGACGGTCGTCGACCAGGTACAGATTACGAGTACCGTAATCGCTACCGTAAACGCCATCGGAGTGTGCTGGCCCCAAAGCAAAGTTCGGAAGAACGCCACTGTGCCGATCAGCACTCCGATCATGACGCCGATACTCATCTCGCGCGCCAGCACGCGCCCGGACTGTTTCAAGCGAATCTCGCCCAGCGCGATGCTGCGAATGATCGTCGTCACAGTTTGCGACCCGGCATTGCCACCCGTGCCAATCAAAAGTGGTATGAAAAACGACAGTGCAACCACCGCCGCCAGTTCGCCCTCGTAATGGCGCAGCACCGTACCAGTAAACATTTCGGCGACAAATAGAAGCAGCAGCCATCCGATCCGCTTTCGCACTACGCGCAGAATCGGATTATCGAAGTAGGGTTTGTCGAGCGCGCCCGGCTCGACTGCGGCCATGCGCAGCAGATCTTCGGTCTGCTCTTCAACCAGCACGTCGATCACGTCGTCGACCGTGACAAAGCCGACCAGGCTGCCGTCCTTTTCCAGAACCGGCACGGCCAGCAGGTTGTACTTGGCAATCTTCTTCGCCACTGCTTCCTGATCGTCCAGCGCGTTCACTGTGATCGGTTTGCGACGCATCACTTCGGTGACCAGCTTTTCCAATTCGGCCATCACCAGATCACGCAACGAAACCGCTCCCAACAGGTGGTTCGTTTTTGGCTCCATCACATAGCACGCATAGATCGATTCCTTTTCGCGCGCGACTGAACGAATGTGCTTCAATGCCTCGCCGACAGTCATTAATGGACTAAGCTGCACGAACTCGGTCGTCATGATGCCGCCGGCCGTGTGCGCCGGATATTGCAGCAGGCCTTCGAGTTCCTTTCGCATCTCGGCGCTAAGCTTCGGCAAAATGCGATGCCGCTCGTGCAGACCCATCTTCTGAATGATGTCTGTGCGCTCGTCGGCGGAGAGGCCTTCGAGAACTTGCGCGACGCGATCCGGTTCCAACTGTTCGAGGATTGCAGCGCGACGACGCATGGTCGGCTGGTCGCAGATTTCAATCGCGCGCGCGACCGGTAGCAGCGAAACCACGGTCGCGGCTTCGGCCAGCGTCAGTTGATTGAGTAGTTCGGCCAGATCGGCGGCGGCGAGATCGGCGAGTTGCTCAGCAATGCCGACCATGCTCTCGTCGAGCCGAAGATGGATGCGTTCGAGTAGCTTATGCAGATCTTTCTGTGGCAAGGTTCACCTCCCACCGGTTTGCAGAAATCGACTGACGAAAACCGGAACGTTACGAAGCTTGCATGATACGCGGGACGAAGCTATCAGCAAATGGCTGGTTTGTTTGGATGTGAGAGCGGGCCTTGCCTAAAGAACAGCTAGCCGGCCAATCGGAGTTTTCGCTGGCCGGCTTCCGGCCAACGCTGCTGGAACAAACTGATTCGAAGAGGAAGTGGCGGGCCGAGTTGTGCTACGGCGTCGTGTCAGCCAGGTTCGATTTGTACTTGGTGTTGGTCTGGCGATCATTCAACTCGATATAGACGTAGCTGGGCGGAACTACGCCTTCTTCGAGCGCAAACCAGATCCCGGTAAGATCATCGGGCTTGCCCAGGGCGCAGAATCCATTGAGACGTTTCCCGCGCGAATCGAAGAAATCCACCCAGGTACGAGACGCCTTGGTGTTAGCACCGCATGGCGGTAAGGCAGGGGTAGCCGCGAAAAGTGCTGCCGGGTAATCGGCTTTATTGAACACGTCGTAGTTGTAGCGGATAAACTGCTTGCCGCCGGTCTGATAAGCCTCGGTCCCCATCAGGTAAAGCACGGGATTCGGCAACGGAGGTGCAGAGACAACTGTCTGAGTTGCGAGCAAGACTACGAGCAAACCGGGGAAAAGGAAAAGCGATCTCTTTAAGGAATTGGGGGCCATAGGAACTCTCCTTGTGAGTAATCTAAGCGTCTGAAGGACTTGTAAGCTGTCGCAATTCTATATGCGTTGGCCTGATTGTCAACTTGCTGGCCTAAATCTCAACGGAGATCCTACCTCTGTCTCGGACGCACGCCCCAGGTAGGCGGTGGTGGTTCCTTGGTAGCCCGATCAACCGGGCGTTCCTTCAACATGCGCATCGCTTCAGACACGGCCCGCTCCAGTTGCGGATCGCGACCGGCAACGACGTCCTTCGGCCAATTCTCAACATCGACGTCAGGCGCGACGCCTTCGTTCTCGACAGCCCAACGACCATCACGACTAAAGAACCCGCCGCGCGGGGCAATCATTGATCCGCCGTCAATGAACGGTGGTGTGTCAGCCGTGTGGACCAGTCCGCCCCAGGTGCGCTTGCCAACCAGTAATCCAATCTTCCGGTACCTGAACATGTAAGGCATCAAGTCGCCACCCGAACCGGCCATCTCGTTAATGATCATTACCTTCGGACCCCAAATGCCGGCCGAAGGACTCGTGAACGGATAACGATCGCCGGCGACGTTATTGAAGTAACCGTCAAAGTCGCGTTGCAGCACATCGATGATGTAGTCGGCCGCTGAGCCACCGCCGTTGAAACGCTCGTCGATAATCGCGCCTTTCTTGTCCTGCTGTGAAAAGTAATAGCGATTAAAGCTCGAATAGCCTGGCTGTCCCGTGTTCGGCAAGTAGACGTAAGCGAGCTGACCATCCGAAAGCCTCTCAACCAGGCGGCGATTAGCCTCGACCCAGGCACGCGTCCTCAATGCCTGCTCGCTCGTCACCGGCACGACAGTTACATGGCGCGCTCCTTCCATCGACGGCTTGTCGTTAACGGTAAGCGACGTCTGTCGATTCGCCGTTCCGTCCAGCAAACGATAGGTGTTGTCGGGCGCCCTTAATTCAATGCCGTTGATGGCGAGTATGTAATCGCCAACGTTCACATTTGCGCCGGGCACGGCCAGCGGTGAACGGAGATCGGGATTCCAATTCTCGTTGTCATAGATCCGCGTAACTTTGTAACGACCGTTTTCGATCGCAAAGTCAGCACCCAGCAGTCCGCCTGGCGATTGCGGCACGTCCGGCATGTCGCCTCCGCGCACATACGAGTGGCCGATAGCAATCTCAGAGCCCATCATATCCAGCAGATAATTGAGATCAGCACGATGCATCACATAGGGCAGCATCGCCCCATACATCTCTTTGTCCTTCGCCCAATCGGTGCCGTGCAGGTTCGGGACGTAGAGATAATCACGCTGATTGCGCCAGCCTTCGTTAAAGATCTGTTTGAATTCCTCTTTAGGTTCGAGATACATGCGCAGGCTGACATTGAGCCGGCCCTGGCCAGGCTGTGGCGCCGTCCGATCGGCGTCCACGATGAAAAGAGATGGAGTTGGAGGCGCGCCGCCAGCCGCGGCCGGCCCACGCCCGCCTCCGCCACCGCCACCGGCTGCGCGATAGACGAGCTTGCGACCGTCCGCGCTTACTTCGTAAGCCAAAACGCCGTTGGCGAAAGCAGCCGCGCGCCGATCGCAAAGCCGATAGCGGATCAATTCACTACCTGCGCCGCCACCTGCGCCACCGCCGCCACCTTGCCCGCGCGCCGGCGCTTCCAGGTAATAGACAATTCCGTCCGCTCCGGAATGGAGCTCTGAGTACTGGCGCTCCGGGACGCCAGGAACCGAAATGATCCGCTGGCGCAACCCGTCAAAGTCAATCTGTACGCTTATGGGTGGTCGCGGGCCGCGCGGAGTTTGCGGTTGCTCGCCAGGCGTAGTATCGGTTGCCGCAGGCGGCGTATCAGTAACGCAAGCGCCGGGTACTGTGCGACGACCGGTACCTACTCCTCGATCTTCGTCGCTCTCCGGAAGCAGAGGGCTGGAATCACTTTTCTTCAGTACCGCAAGATACAAGCCGAAGTTCTCGTCATGATCGTAGGAAGTCATGTCCAACCACTGCGATCGCAAACCAAAATCGGTCGAGGCCAGGAACCAGAGGAACTTGCCGCCGGCATCCCATGCCGGCCAAACCGCGTCGGCCAGACCATCAGTCACCTGCTTTGTCTCGCCGGTCTCGGCATTGCTCACAAAGATCGCGTGGTACATCGAACGCAGCCGGCTGGAATACGCCACCCACTTTGAGTCGGGACTCCAGACAGGATTGAGCGTGCGCTGGGGCACCATCCAGGGATCGTTGCCTACAACTGTCGCTTTGCCCGTCGCCACGTCTAACACCCAGACGTGGAGGTTGGTATCGCTGAAAAGAATCTTTTTCGAATCAGGCGACCACGAAGAAGTGTAGTAATGCGTAGGCTTATCAAGGGCGATTTCGCGCGGCGGAGTAAGGCCATCCTGCGCTTCAATGTAAAGACGATACTCGCCCGACTTGTCGCTGAAGTATGAAATAGATTTCCCATCGGGCGACCAGGCCGGATCACGCTCGGCAGAACTGCTCGAGTTGGTCAGATTGCGCACGTCGCCTTTCTCAGCCGGGATCGTGAAGATCTCACCGCGCGCTTCGACCGCTACTCGTTTACCCGTCGGCGAGATCGCCATGTTCGTCATGCGACTGGTCACGTCTTCCCAACGCGGCATCATCCACGGGAAATCTCCAGTGGCCGTGATGTTAACGACGTGCTCTTTGCCGCTCTTTGGATCCAGCTCGTGAATGTAACCGGCCTGTTCGAATACAACCACGCCGCCGCCCGAATCCATAGTCTTCACATCAAAGTCAGTGAACTTAGTCACCTGCGTCAGCTTCTTTGTCCTGGTGTCATAGGCCCAGACGTTGGCCACGCCGTCGCGATCGGAGATGAAGTAAACCGACTCGCCCGACCAGACCGGATCGACATCCTTCGAATCGGTCCATGGCGGCGACACGAGGTCGTAGCTCTTGAGATCGACAATCCAGATGGGCCGGTTCTGGCCGCCGCGATAGTTGCGGCGTTCATCGTCCCATGAATTATTCATGCGGTAAGCGATGCGGGATCCATCGGCAGAGATCTTGCCCTGATAGCCGCGCGGCAGCGGCATTGGCTCTTCAACCCCACCCTCCGCGGGCACTGTCCAGAAGCGCGGCGCGCCGCTCGGTGACCAGGTAGCCCGCGACGTGGAAAACATGATCGCGCGGCCATCGGGCGTCCATCCCTGGGCCGCGTCAGCGCCCGGATGCCACGTCAGGCGTTTTGGCTCGCCACCATCGGCTGCCACTACGTAAACATCAAGATTGCCGGCGTATTCACCGCTGAAGGCGATCCATTTTCCGTCAGGCGAGAAATGCGGATTGGAGGTCTGGCCCTGAAAACTGGTGACGCGACGCGCCATGCCGCCCGCGCGCGGCACGATCCAAATGTTCTGCGCGTAGGCGAACGCGATCTGCGTCGAACTCACTGTCGGAGAACGCAACAAACGGGTACTGCTATTTGATGTTTGGGCGTGCGCCTCAACGAAGATGTGCCTACCGGCGAACCTGACGCTCAGGCAGCCGATAGCGAGAGTTGCGACGGACAGGATCAGAACCCGGCGGCAGAATTCCGCCCTCAGGGTGCGACGAGACATTAGTTTTTCCTCCAGATAAATACGGATGGTTTGCGGTGCTCTTTTAGCACGAAGCGACGCGGAGAGCAAAGGGATTGAGTTTGGAGTACCGACTTCAGTCGGGTCTTGTTGTTGCCGATCGAAAGAAGCCGACTGAAGTCGGTACTCCAAACACTACTAGTCTCCAAGCTGCACCATCGCAGCCAGCGAATCAATTTCACCGACAACACGGGACGAATGTCCTTTGCCCGTGGTGTCCGAAACGAGCAGCGCGCTGCCGGTGGAAAAACGCCGCGCTTCGCCGTCGCTGGCAGTAACTTCCCATTCGCCGGACAGCACAAAGAAAATGGTGCGGGCAGTTGCGCGATGCCAATCACTCGACCAACCAGCCGGCGCATTCATGAAACCAAACTGCGTCGCCGGCGTAAAAGACGAAAGCCCGAGCGGCGGCGCGGGTGGCGCATAGTCAGTCAACGTCAGATCGATTTCGACTTCTTCGAAATGCGATTCTCCGTGGGCGTCCGAGAAGATCCGTGTGTAGGTGATCATCGTCCTATTTCAGCTTGGGCGCGTCGACTCGCAGCACCTCTCGCGGCTTTTGCTTCTCGTTCGCACTCCATGGCAGACCGATTGCACGTGTCAGGAATTCTATTAAAGGCGCGGCGGCACGAGAAGCTTTCGTCACTTGATCGAGAAAGTCTGAAGCGCAAACCTGATCGTCAGTGAAATAGGTGACTGAGATGAAGTCTTTGCGCGCCAGGTCGCGCGCAAATTGATGGCCTGGATCGTAACCTGACGGCATACGCTTCATCGAGTCGCCGGAGAGTTCGCACATTGCTTTGAAGACCCGACCACTCGTCGCGCTCTTCCATTTCGCCGGGTCGCGCACGATCGCATCACAAACCGACGCCCGAGTGTCGGGATCGGGATGCCAGAGACCCGCGCCCAGAAAGCACTGCTTCGGCGCCAAATGAAGATAGAGGCCGGGCGCGCGAACTTCCTTCCACGCTCGATGCGGAAAGCGCGCCGCAGTCATCGTCTGATATGGTGCCTGGCCTTTGCGAAAGCGCATATCTCGATAGATGCGCAGGAGCGATCCTCCCGATGGTTTCGGATCAGCAATGAAATGTGGACTAATCGCCCGCAGCCGGGGACCGAAGTCCTCAATGAAACGCAGGAACGGATCACGCACGAACTCCTGGTAACGCCACTTGTTGTCCTGAAACCACTCGCGGTCGTTGTGACGTTTCAGTTCGCGGAGAAACTTGAATAGCTCAGGTGAAAAGTACTTCAACTTGACCATCGGGTTGCTCTTTTCTCCAGGATTTGTGCCCGCTTAAGCTCGCTGTATAATTCAAGTCCGTCTGGATTTCAACCTTAATCGCCTTTAGAACTAATTAGCGGAGTTCCCTAATGCCAACACCAAATCAAATCAACGTCAACTCAGGTGACAACCTGGTACTCGTCGGCACGATGAAAGGCGCGTTTCTGTTTCGCTCTGATGGCGCGCGCGAGAAGTGGGACGAGGCCGGGCCATATTTTCCCGGACGCGCGGTCTATGCGATGGCGTACGATGGGCGCAAGGGCCGCCAGCGTTTGTGGACGGCAGTGAACAGTCTTCATTTTGGATCTTTTCTTAGTCAGTCGGATGACTTTGGCAACACCTGGAGCGATCCGGAGAGGTATAACATCAAGTTTCCCGAAGGCAGCGAGGTGGCGCTCAAACAGATCTGGCAGATAGCGCAAGGTCATCCCGGCGAGCCTGACACGCTCTATTGCGGCGTCGAACCGGCCGCGCTCTTCAAATCAACTGACGCCGGCGAAACGTGGTCGCTCGAGCAGGGATTGTTCGATCATCCGCACCGAACGCTGTGGATGCCGGGCGGAGGCGGGCTCTGTCTGCACACCATTCTTCCCGATCCATCGAATGACCAACGCTTGTTCATCGCCATCTCGACCGGCGGCGTCTATCGCACCGACGATGGCGGCAAAAACTGGCAACCGCGCAACAAAGGTGTGCGCGCACAGTTCCTGCCGCCCGACCAGCAGTATCCGGAGTGGGGCCAGTGCTTGCACAAGATTGTCAGCCACCCGTCGAATCCGCAGCGAATGTTTCTTCAGAATCACTGGGGCCTTTATCGCAGCGACGATGGCGCCGATTCCTGGACAGACATCGCCAACGGCGTACCTTCGGATTTCGGCTTTGCTTTGGAGATCGACCCGAACAATGCCGACACGGCTTTCATAATTCCAATTGAGTCAGACGAGTTTCGCTGCACGCCGGAAGCCAGGCTGCGCGTCTATCGCACCAGGAACGCCGGCGCATCGTGGGAGGCTTTGACAGAGGGCCTGCCACAGAAAGACGCGTTCGAAACCATCCTGCGCGATAGCATGAAAGCAGATGCAAACGATCCGACGGGCATCTATTTCGGGACGCGCAGCGGAAAGTTGTTCGCCTCGAAGAATGGCGGTGATTCGTGGACTACCATCGCGGAAGGTTTGCCGGCGATCACTTGCGTGAAGACGGCAAAGATCAATTAATGGCATTCACGCGACCAGAAAGATCCTTTCTCCCTTCTCTCTTTGGGAGAAGGGCCGGGGAAGAGGGGCGTAGCTGGGACGGCTCGACACTCAGTCCCTCTCCCAGCCCTCTCCCAAAGGGAGAGGGAGTTTTTCAAAAGACCGACGGGCTTATGTCGCCTGGTGGGAAGTTAACGATGACAAGAATTAAGTCGATCAAGAATCTAATCCCGTCACTCGTTATCGTGTGTTCCTTAGTGGCCGCGCCGCTGACGCTCGCGCAGGAAAAGAAAGAGCCCCAGTCCAAGCTCGTTCAGTTCCAAATGGCTTTGCTCCGGAAAGGGCCGAAGTGGACCGGGGCTCAGACGCCGGAGACACGGAAGATTCTCCATCAACACCTGGTTAACGTGCTGGCGCTGCTCGATTCCGGCAAGGCTGTGGTCGCAGGTCCTTTCGGCGACGATACTGATCTCGCCGGCGTATTCATCCTGCGAACGTCCTCGACCGAGGAAGCAAAGACCTGGGTCGACGCCGACCCGGCGGTCAAAGCAGGTCTATTTGTGGCTGAGATGCATCCATGGTGGTCAGAAGACATTTTCAAGAAGCGGAACCTGCCCCTCGAGATGAAGACTCTCTATTTTGCTTTCTTGAAGAAGGGACCAAACCGCAAAGAAGGTGACGGAGATACTCCGCAGGTTCAGGAACTACAGAAGGCGCATCTAGCGAATATTAATCGCCTGGCTGAGATGAAGAAGCTGGTCGTGGCGGGACCGTTTGGTGACGATGGCGACTTGCGTGGGATCTTTGTGTTCCGAGTTGCGTCGTTGCAGGAAGCACAGGACCTTTGCGCCACAGATCCGATGATCAAAATCGGAAGACTCGCGGTTGAATTGCATCCGTGGCAGGTGCCGGAAGGGATTTTGCCGTGAATTAGGCCTTCATCTCCCAACCATGCATGTAATCACTCGGAAGCGCTTGAATGAATTTGCGGATAAGCACCCGGACGCTAAAACAGCGCTAGCAAGATGGTACCAACTCGCTAAGAAGGCTAATTTCGTTTCGCTTGCTGAACTTCGCCAAGCCCCTTTCCATCCGCCGATCAGGTAGGTAAACTTACCGTATTCAATGTTAGCGGCAATAAGGTCCGCCTGATCGCCGCGATTCACTACAATCGCAAAAGGCTTTATATCAGAGCATTGTTGACGCACAAAGAATACGACCAATCCAAGTGGAAGGAGTGACGATGCAGAATCTGGATGTGCAACGAGCGGGAACCGCCTGGTCCTCCTTATCGGGAGATGTATTCGTGCCTCACACGGAAGCCGAGTACGACCGCATAGTAGCGCTGCTGGACCATCTGGTTGACGAGGTAGGCGAAGACGAGAGTCACCCGTTAGCTTCCCTGATGGAAGTGCTCAGCGTTTTGATCGAAAAGTACGAAGCTGAACATGTGCCCGAGTTGATTGCTAACTAAGTAGTGAGCCAAGAAACCTCGAAGAAACGAAGAGCTGCGTACCATCAAATGAAAAAAACAAGTTACTACGATCCTAAGAGGCTCTCCGATGTAATGGCTCTTATCAGGTTCTGGCGCTCGCTCACAAAGCCACTCTGCGAAGTGAGAAAGGTGTGAAATCAGACCTACAGAGGTCTCCTGGATCTGCGAGCAGTTGGACTCAGATAGCCGAAGAACACCCAGAGTTTTTTCGGCTACGCGAAAAAGATAAGGGAATTGAAGATGCCCATACTATTTCACTTATTGCCCGCGCAGTCGCAGAAAAGGGTCCAGATGACAAGCGCGACGCTTTACCTAGCGACGTTGTTACTAAGCTTCTTGAGATAGCAGTAAGCCTCCATGATCGGGAAAGAGCTAGGATAGATCGATGGAAACCTTGGCTCATATCCCTTGGCGCGGCGGCAATACTTGGACTGTTTAGCCTTCTGTCGGCTTTACTCAAAAGCTGCCCACAAGTTTTCAAGTGTCCGTAAAACCCGTACTATCTACGATACGTCCCCATCAACTGTCCCTGCAGAACGATGTGACCTTCCATTGCTTTCATCACTTCGGCTTTCGTCGCGCCGGCTTTCAAAGGAAGCTCGCCGTCGAGCGCGTAAATCTTAAAGAAGTAGTGGTGCGTTCCTGACGGTGGGCAGGGTCCGCCGTAACCAATCTTCCCAAAATCATTCGTGCCCTGAAATCCGCCTGCCGCCAGCTTCTCTGTGACCGGCACGTTCTCGACTATGCCGATGTTATCGGCCGGCAGGTTGTAAAGGACCCAATGCACCCAGGTGCCTGCGGGCGCGTCCGGGTCATCGCAGATGATCGCCACGGTCTTCGCAGTCTTTGGTACGCCACTCCATTCCAGCGATGGTGACACGTTAACGCCGTCGCAGGTGTACGTGCGCGGAATCGGCTGGCCTTCCTTGAAAGCCGTGCTCGTCAATTTGATTTCCACTTTGTCTTCCTTCGGTGTGTTGGTCGCGGGCGGTTGGGCAATCGGTTGCCGGTTGGCACAACTCAGAAACATGAGCATCAAGAACACATAGCTCATAAGGAGAGACCTGTTTCTCATTGATTTTCCCTCGATCAATTCAAGTCTTATTCGGGGGTGCGGTGCTTCTTGCTCCCTCTTCCTCTGGGGAGAAGGGAGATAAGTGCGAACCAAGAGGCGCTTCACTTTTTCTCTTCGCTGTATTTCGACAGTAACGCACCCATCTCACCGCGCGGCATCGAGAATTTTACGCTGACTTCCTTTTCGTTCGAGCTCACTTCGGTGTGGTTGTAATAGGTTTCTTCTTCCTCGCCACGCTTGGCGATCCGGCCCAGCACAATCATGCCGTTGAATGTTCTTTCCAGCTTCCTGGCGCGGTCTGTCGATTCGACTTCGCTGGAAGCAACCACCTCTACCGTCTTGTCGTTAATTTTGACCGTCACGCGCAGGTGTTTTGTGTCCTCGAGAAAATCCAGCACGCCGCTGTCGCTGAGTGCCGCGATAAAATCCAGCGCGACAGCCTCGAGCTTCTTGTCACCTGCCTTGTCGGTCACCTTCGCATTTCGCAGTTTCCCGTCCGGATCACGATCGGCTTCGACCGTCAATTCTATTTGCCCGTCAAGCTTCAACTCGCCGCTGTCCTTTTTCTTCTTTGCTGCGGCCAGGAGATCTTTGAATGGACGCGTATTAATCTCTTTCGGCCGCTTGACCCCGTTCTCCCTGGCGAGTCTGTCCAGCTCTTCTTCGATCCTTTGCTTTTCTTTCTCATCCTCAGCGGTTGGACTGGGCGTCGGCGTCGCATTGGCGGCGATCGCTGGAGTTGGAATGTCGACCGGCAAAGGCGTTGGAGTCAGATTTGCAAGCTGTGAAGGTGAAAAGGGCGGCGGGTTGAAAGGAGCCGTTTGCGGAAACGCCGGAGTGGGCATCGCCTGCTGATCCATCGCGAAGTAACCTTCCGGGTAATGAAACTTCTCGGTAGTGACTTCCACGATGTCTCCTTCGTTCTCGATCTGTGTCTTGTTGTAGGGTCGATCGACGAACCCCGCGCCCGAAAACATCGCTGCGATGCTCAGCGCATCACGTACCGGCGGAATCAGGATGATGCAGGCGATCAGGACCGCGTGCCACGCGCCCGAACCGGCAATCAGCCATGAGATTCGCGGCCAGAATGGCTCGCGGTTGACTTCAAAGTTGTCGAAAAGTCCGTCTGTTTCGGTAAAATCAAACATTTCTGTAATAAAAGAGCGCACCCCTTGGACGCATCGAGCCCGAGCTACGTTGCGAAACTCGCCTTTCTTATTCCAGCAGTTCGAGTACTGAAGATACTAAGACACCCATAGGTAAGCCGCAACCACGCCCTCGAAACCGAAATGTCATGCACTTCACCGGTGTTTTGAGTACCGACTTAGTTGGGTCCTTTCTCGACCGACAAAAATCCGACTAAAGTCGGTACTCCAAACACCTGCTGGATATGTTCGGCCGCCGGGCTTGCCATACAATGTCCGTATGAGACGCTCTGGCGGTCATCGAAACGATGGAAGGCGTGGCAAGAGTGGCCCACGCGATCGGACAGGCGCCAGGTCAACACCGCGCGACGCATCGCACGTTCCTGCACCAGACCGTTCCGGTGGAAGATTGTCAGCTCTGCCGCCGGCTGCGGGAAACTACGGGCGCGACCTGCGCACACTGCTTTCAGACATCGGTACTCCGAAGCCTGCGCCCTTCAAACCCGATCCGTTCCAGGTGGAAGCTCTCACTGCGCTGGAGTTCGAGGATGTGCTGGTCACGGCACCCACGGGAAGCGGAAAGACATGGATCGCCCGTGAAGAAATTCGCCGGCTGTTAGAGCTGGGCAAGCGAGCCTGGTACGCAACGCCGCTGAAAGCACTGACCAATTCGAAGTATGCCGAGTTCAGCGAAGAGTTCGGATCAGAGAACGTCGGCATTCTTACCGGAGATCGCAAAGAAAATTCAGATGCGCCGCTGATCGTGGGCACAACGGAAATCTTTCGCAACCAGTTGTTTGATTCACTGCGCGGGGGCGAGGAAGTAAGCGCGGATCTGGTGGTGTTTGACGAGGCGCATTACCTGGCGGACGAAGAACGCGGACATGTGTGGGAAGAAGCGATTATTTTGACCCCGCCGCGCATTCGCATGCTCCTGCTTTCGGCCACGATCGGAAACGGCAAAGAGTTCGCGTCATGGATCGCTGAAGTGCGTGGCGTGCGTTGCGCTGTGATCACACGTCCCGGCGCCCGGCCGGTACCATTGCGGGCAGCGTTCCTGATGCCCGACAAGCGTCTGGTGCCGCTGCTGGGCGAAAAGGGAAAGTTGAATTCAGAGATTGCGCGATTGAACGAACAGGATCAGAAGGAAAGTCACCGTGGTGGATTGGGGAGAGGGAGACGCCGGAGATGGTAATTCCTTTTGCCTTTTACTTTTTGCCTTTTTACTTTTCATGAAACTCCGCATGCCGGAAATGCCGCCCGCGACTTTGCTCGCGGCGCTGGGCTCCTACAATTTGCTGCCGGCGATAGTATTTCTGCCGACTCGCCGTCGTTGCGACGAAGCTGCGTCGGAAGCCGCAATGAGTCGTCGCACAGAGGCCGACGAGCGTCGCGACTCGCGCCGCGATTTCATGCTCAGTTTTGTCGAGCAGCATCCGGAGATGCGCAACCATCGTCACTGGGACGCGATCGTGCGCGGGGGTATCGCATCGCACCACGCGGGGCACATGCCGGCCTGGAAGCTGGTGATCGAAAAGATGATGAGCGCCGGTTTTCTCGACGCCATCTTTGCCACCGCGACGGTTGCGGCTGGTGTCGACTTTCCCGCGCGCACAGTCGTCATAACCTGTGCCGATCGAAGAAGTGCCAGCGGCTGGCAATCCCTCACCGCTTCTGAGCTACAACAAATGACCGGACGCGCGGGCCGGCGAGGAAAAGATCGCGTGGGATTTGTCGTCGCTGCACCCGGCCCTCATCAAAATCCGCAGCGCATTGTCGAGTTGCTTAGCGCGCCGCCGGACGATCTCGAGAGTCAGTTTCGCGCCACGTATACATCACTGCTGAATCTGCTGGACGCCTTCGGAAATTTCGCGCAGGTCCGCGCCATTGCGGAAAAGAGCTTCGCCTTTCGAAACCTGCTGCCGGAGATACATAAGCTGGAAACAATGCGCGATGAAAACGAAAAGCGCATTCAAGAAAAGCTGGAACACGCGTCCATTCATGTGCCGGTTTCAACAGTTCAGGCACTCGAGCGATTGGCGAGTGCCCGCGCGCGCCTGCTTGAATCCGCGCCGCAGACTCGCCGTGAAGCGCGTCTGCGGTGGCTGAGTAAAGTAATCCAGCCCGGCCGCGTGGTGGCCATCGGTCGCAGTGGCAAACGCCTCGCGTTGGTTACCGCGCGCGGCAAAGATGGGGTTACCGGCGTAAGGGAAGATGGACGCTGGGCCTCGTTTCCGCTGGAACGCGTCGGGCGAGTTTTCGCGCCCTTGTTCTCAACGCAGCCGGAGAAGGTCGAGGAAGCATTTGCTGAGATCCATGAGCGCGGCAATCAACTCGCCCTCCCCGAACCTCGGCTGCGGGATGCGCGCACCGAAGAAGAAGATTCGATCAAATTGATTAACGACCTGATGGATTCGCTGGCCGGCTCGTCAACCCGGAGTGAGAGCGCCGCAAACGAAGTCTTGTGGTCGCTGCAAGCGAAAGCCGCCGCCATCGAACGAGTGGACCGACAGATCAACCGCCTGCGGGCCGACGTTTGGGAACCGTTCGAGCGGTCCGCGCGCGTGCTCGATCACTTCGGCTATCTCGATTTCGCGAACGAGCGCGTAACGGACCGCGGTCGCTGGCTGGCGGACTTGCGTGTCGATCGTCCGCTGCTGGTCGGAGAGGCCCTGCAACGCGGCCTGTTCGCCTCGCTTAATGCGACGCGGGCGGCGGCTTTGATCGCGGCGCTGGCCGCTGATGAAGATCGCGCTTATGGCGAGCTGGAACTCGACGATGCGATTGTGGGCCTGCTGGTGCGGTTCGAAGAGATTGCTTTCGAAGTTTCGACCGAGGAATGGAAACTGGGGATCGAAGCCGCACCGGAAATAAACTTCTCGGCCGCTGCGGCTGCCGCACATTGGGCGGGCGGCGCTGACTGGCCCACGCTGGTTCACGAGACCCGAGCCGAAGAAGGCGATTTGGTTCGCCTGCTCTCGCGCACCGGCGAGGCGCTGTTGCAGGTTGCGGGTTTGCGCGAAAACCATCCGCAGGCCGCGAGCACGGCCCGAACAGCGGCTGAAATAGTGCTGCGCGAACCAGTGAGGTAGGTCTTAAGAGGTCACATCCGCTGTGAGATCAGTACCGGGAGCGGTAGCGACCGGGCCTCAAGACTCGCCCGGATCGCCAAGACGAGACCCGGTCGCTACCGCTCCCGGTACTGACCTCATAACTACGACTGTGCTAAGATTTGGGCCGAGATATGGAAGTCTTACTGGCTGACGAATTCGGATTTTGTTTTGGCGTCGAGCGCGCCGTGGAGATGGTTGAGGACGCGCTGGAAGTTGGCGCGCCCGTGCGCACTCTCGGCCCGCTGATCCACAACACGCAGGAAATGAAACGCCTGGAAGGCGAAGGCGTGGCCACGATCGAAGCGCCGGCGGAAGTTGGCAACAAAGAGATCGCCGTGATTCGCGCGCATGGCGTCACGCCGCTGGTACAAATCCAACTGGAACAACGCGCGGCCCTGGTCGTTGACGCTACCTGCCCGTTCGTGACTCGCGTGCAGCGACTGGCTGAGCGCGCCGCGAAAGAAGGCCGTCACGTAGTCGTCGCCGGCAGCCCGGACCATCCGGAAATGATCGGCGTAGTTGGTTATGCGCCGGGCAACACATTCGTCGTGAGCGATGCCGCAGAGGTGGCTAAGCTTCCGCCGCTTCATGCGCCGCTGGTGGTTTCGCAAACGACACTTAAATTACAAACGTTCATCGAAGTTGCGGAAGCGGTACGCGCTAAAGCTGATGCTGAGCCACAGGTCGTTAACACCATCTGCTCGGCTACGCGTGATCGTCAGGACGCTGCGCGCGCGCTGGCCGGACTGGTCGACGTTTTCTACATCATCGGTGGCAAGCATTCCTCAAACAGCATCAAGCTCCTGGCCGTCTGCAAAGAGCAGTGCGAGCGCAGCTTTTTGATCGAGACCCAGGATGAAATTGACCCCGATGAATTGATAGGTGTAGGCCGCGTCGGCGTAACCGCCGGAGCCTCTACTCCGAACTGGCTAATCGATCAAGTCGTCAAGCGGCTGCGAGAGATTGGCGCCCGATCTAACGGCGATCGCCAAACTCGGGTCAACTAGTTACTCCGACGTCGCGCGCCGATTCTTGCAGGTTACGACTCTTCCGCAACATCTGTAGTCTGCACGTAATAACTATGAAACGTTTACTTGTCACCGGCTTACTTGCCTGTCTGCTCTGCCTGAGCCTCTCACAATCGATCGGTGCGAAGCCACGGTCGTTCCACGCAGTGGTCGACGCGTACTTCCAGGATTACTTCAAAGCAAATCCTTCGCAAGCCACCGGAGTAGGATTCCACCAGTACGACGGCCAATTAGAGGATTTCTCAATCGCCGCGCACCAACGCAACCGTCGCATGCTGCTGACTTACCTGGCAGAGTTTCAGGCGATCAGTCCGAGCACGCTTCGGCCGCTGGAGCGCGACGATCGCGAGATCATGATCGCCTTGATCCACAGCGGCCTGCTGGAAGAAGAACGGATCCAGATGTGGCGTAAGAACGCGGACGCTTATTCGGGCGCCGTCACGGGCAGCATCTTCGCGCTCATCAAGCGCAATTTCGCGCCGCTACCGAAACGCCTGCGTTCGGTTATCGAGCGCGAGCAGCAAATTCCGCGCGCGCTCATGCAGGCGCGCGAAGTGTTGCGCAACTCGCCGAAGATTTACACGGACATTGCGATCGAACAACTACCCGGTAACGTTGAATTCTTTCAAACCACCGTGACTGAGACGTTCAAGGACGTGCAGGACGAAGCTCTGCGTGCGGAGTTTAAGCAAAGCAACGATACGGCCATCGCGGCGCTAAAGGAATATCAAACATTTTTGCTAAACGACCTGCTGCCGCGTTCAAACGGGACGTTCGCGATTGGGGCTGAGAACTATCGTTTGAAGGTTTTGGACGACGAGATGGTCGACGTGCCGCTGCCGCGGCTCTTGAAGATTGGCTATGCCCAATTGCGTAAAGATCAGCGCGCGTTTATAGAAACTGCCCGCCGCATCGATCCGAACAAATCGCCGGAAGACGTTCTGAAAGAAGTCGAAAAAGATCATCCGACCGGCGGCAATCTACTGTCTTCGGCACAGCAACAACTCGACGGTCTGCGCCAATTCCTGATCGTCAAGAAAATCATTACCGTGCCCGGCGGCGCGCAGGCAAAAGTGGTAGAGACACCACCGTTTGCGCGCGCGACGACGTTTGCTTCAATGGATACGCCCGGCCCTTATGAAGCGAACGCTACCGAAGCTTATTACAACATCACGCTGCCGGATCCTTCATGGCCGAAAGAAAAGCAGGAAGAATACCTGCAAGGTTACAACTATCCACTGTTGAGCAATGTCTCAGTCCATGAAGTCTGGCCGGGGCATTACACACAGTTCCTTTGGGTCAAGAACAATCCAGAGCTTTCGAAGGTGCGCAAGCTGACCGCCGCAGGATCGAACGCCGAAGGCTGGGCGCACTACAGCGAAGAGATGGTGCTCGACGAAGGTTTCAATAATAACGATCCGAAATACCGTCTGGCGCAGTTAGTCGATGCTTTGCTCCGTGATTGTCGCTACATCGTTGGGATCAAAATGCACACGCAGGGCATGACGATGGCCCAGGCGAAGGAGTTCTTTATCAAAGAAGGGCGGCAGCAACCGGTCGTGGGCGAGATGGAAACCAAACGCGGCACCGGAGATCCTACCTACTTGATGTACACGCTTGGCAAACTGGAAATTCTAAAGCTGCGCGCGGATTACCAGCGTAAGATGGGCAGCAAGTTTTCGCTCCAGGATTTTCACGATCGGTTCATCAAAGCGGGCAGCCCGCAGCTTAAGATCGTCCGCCGCGAGCTGATGGGTAGAGACGGCCCGCTGCTGTAACGCAATTGTAGTTCATAGCCCCGATGCTCTCCCTGATTCTCAAAGAATTAGATGAACGGATTCTCAACGATCCAACTTTTGGTCCGGACCTTTTTGTTGAACTGATCGCGGCGCAGCGCGAACTCGGCCTGGTTTTTGGCAACCGCCCCACCTGTCCGTTTCTGCGACCGCACATAATCACCCGCTCACAGTACGACGAGGTCACGCAAGCCGCGACCATGATCGCTCTGGCTTTCGAAAAGTTGGTAGCCCACGCGCTAATTAATGAAGAGCTATTGAAGGTTTTTGGCCTCACCGACGCCGAAGAAAAATTGGCGCGAATCGATCCCGGCTATTCTCGGCTTTGCGTCAGCAGCAGGCTCGATGCTTACGTCACCGAAACAGATTTTCAGTTTCTCGAATACAACGCCGAGACACCTGCAGGAGTGGGTGATCAGATGCAACTGGAAAAGGTTCTTTTCGGTATGAGTCACGTCAGGAATCTCTTGCAAAACCACAGACACTGGCATCCGGAGCCGCACCGGCAATTATTGACGGCTTTGCTGGTTGCGTATCGCGAGTGGGGAGGCGAAGAGCAACCCCCGAATATTGCCATCGTGGATTGGAAGGGAGTGCCGACCGAGAGCGAGTTTCGCGTCCTGCAGAAATACTTTGCGGCAGAAGGATACCCCACCGTCATCGCCGACCCGCGCGACTTGCGTTACGACGGTGGTCATTTGATGGCCGGAGATTTCAGAATCGACATTCTTTACAAACGCGTCATCACTCATGAGTTTCTCGAGCAATGCGGCGATGCTCATCCGCTCGCTCGCGCGTACGCGGACGGTCGCGTGTGCATCGCAAATTCCTTCCGCACAAAGATCGCCCATAAGAAAGCCGGCTTTGCGATCCTGAGCGATCCACGATACGCACGCCTTTTTGCTCCCGAAGAAATCGCCGTGTTTCGAAGACACATTCCCTGGACGCGTCGCGTGGAACGGGGACAGACAACTTTCCGCGGCGCGGAGCACGATCTCATCAGCCTTATCCAGCAAGAGCGTAAACGATTCGTCCTCAAGCCCAACGATGACTACGGTGGCAATGGGGTATTCATCGGGTGGGAGACTTCACCGCACGAGTGGCAGGACGCGCTATCGTTGGCGCTGGATCGCCCTTACGTCGTGCAGGAGCGCGCGGCCCTAAGGAGAGTTCCGTTCCCAACATTTAGCGATCGAGTGCGGATAGAAGAGATGTTCGTTGATTTCAATCCGTTTCTATTTCATAACGAAGCTGAAGGCGCGTTGGTCCGTGTCTCGTCTTCATCGCTATTGAACGTCACGTCCGGCGGCGGGCAGACGGCCTTGCTCGTGTTGGAGGATATGTAGCGCTATGGATATTGAACAGGTTCGCACGTATTGTCTTTCGTTTCCGCACGTCACTGAGAATGTGCAATGGGGAAATGACCTGGTGTTCAAGATCGGCGGCAAAATGTTTGCAGTGACGGTACTCGAGGGCGCGTCAAAATATTCCCTGTCTTTCAAGTGCACACCGGAAAAGTTCGCTGAACTCACCGAAGAAGAAGGCATCGATCCCGCACCCTACTCAGCGCGTTATCACTGGGTCGCGCTCGAGCGCTTCAATGCTTTGAGTGAGAAGGAACTGAAGGCGCTACTGCGCAACGCTTACGATTTGGTGCTGGCGAAGTTGCCGAAGAAGGCGAGAGCAGAACTCGAAGGCGGAGGCGTCGCGGAGAAAGCAGCTCGAAAGCGCCGTTAGGCGATTGTTCGGAGTTCCGCCTTTAGGCGGTCTTATGATGAAGTAAGCTCCGCCTGAAGGCGGAACTCCTAACCAAAGCACCGCCATCACCGCACTCCAAAATCATCTCGCGTCCTCTCGCCCTCGTTTCTCTTCCTTCCTGAACGCGCTCGGCTCAGTTGGATCATTATCCTGCCACAGACCAAGCCGCGCCGCATGCGCTTCGTCCTCGGCCCTGGCGTAGAGCTCGCGATCTTCGGGCGTCTGTTCTCTTTGATATTCCTTGTAGTGCCACGCCATGCCGGCTTTGACCTGTTCCAGGTTGATGTCTTTTCCGTCCAGGAGAATCTTCCCTACCAGACGCCCGTACTGATCCGTCTTACTGTAAACGACCGTCACTTCCTTGCCGAAGATCATTGCGGCCAGGCTCTCTTTCGACTTTGATCCAAAGGCCTGTCGCTTCTCCGGAGCATCGATACCCTCCAAACGAATGCGATGCTGCGTGTCGTTTGAATCGAGAACCGTTACAGTGTCGCCATCGGCAACGCTTACTACGCGTCCGGTTAAGGTTTGTTTACCGGCCGGGGCCGTTACGGGCTGCGCCGGCGTAGTCTTGCTTTCGGGCTGTCGGGAACAGCAGACGCCGAAGACCGACGTGAGAGCAATCAGCCAAATAAGCCTGGCCGGGCGTTGCGAGTTGAATGGATTTTGCTGAGACAATTTTCCGGAGGCGAGATGATGTCAAACTCACTGCGGGCAAGCAGCGCCGTAACGCGCCCGCCCTGGAATCGTGTGGCAAATTCGTCGTGAGCCATCGGCGGCAGAGTGGCGCTTTTGTTTAGCTGCGACCTGTCGCGGCATTCCCACACCTGACGCCACCGTAAGCCAAAGCGGCGACGAGTCGCCGCACTGCAAAATAGTCAACCCATCGCCACCAGTCCAATCGGCAGTTTCCTGACTCGCTTACCTGTCGCCGCAAAGATCGCATTCGCCACTGCCGGGGCGACCGGCGGCACGCCTGGCTCGCCTACGCCGGTTGGATTTTCCGTGCTCGGCACAATGTGAACCTCAATTTCAGGCGCTTCATTCATTCGTAACATCGGATAGTCATTAAAATTTCTCTGTTGCACGCGACCGCGATCCAGAGTGATTTCGTCTTTCAGGGCCGCAGTCAGGCCAAAAACGATCCCGCCTTCCATCTGAGCCTTAACGCTGTCGGGATTTACGACGCGGCCGCAGTCGACCGTGCAGACCACGCGATGTACCCGCACCGCTCCGCTTTTGTCGACCGAGACTTCCGCCACTTGCGCCACATAACTATCGAACGAAAAATGCGTGGCGATGCCCCGGCCTCGGCCTGCCGCCAGGGGCTTACCCCAGTTCGCCTTCTGCGCAACCAGATCGAGCACGCCGCGCATTCTTGGTTGATTTGCAAGTAAGGTGCGTCGCAACTCCACCGGATCTTTTCCGCCCGCGTGGGCTACTTCATCGAAGAAAGCTTCAACGGCGAATCCGTTGTGTGAGTGACCCACTGACCGCCACCACATCACCGGCACGCCGATCTTCGGCGTGTGCAGATCGACTTGCAGGTTAGGAATTCCGTAAAGCAAATCCGCCGCGCCTTCGACCGATGTTCCATCGATCCCGTTGCGGATGCCAAACGCCGCGAAGGGAGTTCCTTCCATGATCGACTGGCCCACGATCGTGTGTGTCCAGGCTATCGGACTACCAAGCACGTCAATACCGGCAACCATTCGGTCATACCACATCGGGCGATACCAGCCGCCGCTAATGTCGTCTTCGCGCGTCCAAACAACTTTCACTGGAGCTTTCGCGACTTTCGCGACCTGCACGGCTTCAACGATGAAATCTGACGCCGGATTTGCGCGTCGCCCAAAGCCTCCGCCCAGCAGCATCGTGTGAATTTGCACCTGCTCAGCCTTTAAGCCTGCAACCGCGGCGGCCGCCATCCGATCGACAGTTTGAAATTGAGTGCCCGTCCAAATCTCGCAATGATCGGATTGCAAATCGACGACGCAGTTCAGCGGCTCCATCATTGCGTGAGCGAGGTAAGGCACTTCGTACTCCGCCGTAATCGTTCTGGTTGCACCCGCGAGTGCCTTGGCAGGATCGCCGACCTTGCGCGCAATCGCCCCGGGGTTTTGGGCGAGCTTCGCGTACTGCTCTCGCATGCCCGCGGTGGAGAGATTAGCGTTTGGCCCATCGTCCCATTTGATCTCGAGCTTATCGCGACCGAGCTTTGCCGGCCAGAACCCATCGGCGATTACCGCGATGCCGCTCGGCACCTGCATAACACTCCTGACACCGGGCACGGCCCTCGCAGCTTCGGAATTGAGAGTGGCGACCTTACCGCCAAACACTGGCGGCCTCGCGATCACCGCCGTCAGCATCCCAGGAATCTTCACGTCGAGGCCAAACTGAGCAGTGCCATTAACTTTCGCAGGTGTGTCGAGACGGCGAGTCGGTTTTCCGATAAGTTTGAAGGCCGACGGTTCTTTCAGTGTGACGTCCTTTGGCGGTTCAATCTTCGCCGCCGCATCAGCGAGCGAACCGAAGGAGGCGCGCCGGCCGCTCGCCGAGTGCATCACATAACCGTTTTCGGCGCGGCAGCTCTGCGGCTCGACTTGCCAGTTTTGCGCGGCGGCAGCTATCAGCATCACCCGGGCCGTCGCGCCGGCTTTACGAAATCGCTCCCATTCAGACGCAGTGCTCGTGCTGCCGCCGGTCATCTGAATTCCAAACGAAGTGTGATTGTAAGCAGCATCGACCGGCGCCGATTCGACTTTGATCTTGCTCCAGTCGGCTTCGAGTTCTTCGGCGAGGAGCATCGGCAGAGAGGTGTAGACGCCCTGACCCATTTCTGACTTGTTCACGATGACCGTGACGCTGTCATCAGTGCCAATGCGGACAAAAGCGTTGGGCGCAAAGGTCTGAGGTCCGACAAACTTCAGTTTGTCGCTGACCTTGGCGTTGGTCACCTCGGGCAGGTACAAACTGATTAGCAGCCCGCCGCCGGCCGCCGCGCCTATCCGGAAAAAATCTCGTCGTTTCAATTTGCCAGTCATTGCTCCCGACTCTTCTAACTCTTCTTGGAACTCCCCGCGTAGCGGCCCAATGTTTACGGTCCGCCGGGCACGTGAATTAACCAGCTCCGTTAGGAGCGCAATACCTGTCGCCCATGAATGGGCTGAGAAAATCAAGGAACGCTCGGAGCTATAAACATCTCGTGCCTACGGCACCGCAACCCTTCCGTCCGACTCACAACTCTCGTCACCTCGCTGTCATGATCTACTTTGTAGTCCCGCCGTCCCTCTTCATTTCCGCGGCGCGATGAATGGCTTGGCGAATTCGCGGATAGGTACCACAGCGGCAGATGTTACCGGTCATCGCATCGTCAATGTTCGCATCCGTAGGTTTTGAATTCCTGGCGAGCAAGACAGCCGCGCTCATGATCTGTCCTGACTGGCAATAACCACATTGCGGCACGTCAATCTCGATCCACGCTTTCTGCAAAGGATGACTGAGATCAGTGGACAGACCTTCGATGGTGGTGATTTCTTTGCCGGCGGCATCCGCTACACGTTTAATGCAGGAACGGATCGCCTCGCCATTCAGATGAACCGTGCAGGCGCCACACTGGGC
This sequence comes from Pyrinomonadaceae bacterium, assembly GCA_041497335.1. Classification (GTDB taxonomy): domain Bacteria; phylum Acidobacteriota; class Blastocatellia; order Pyrinomonadales; family Pyrinomonadaceae; genus UBA11740. The sequence continues at coordinate 133,650 of JBGQGG010000007.1, forward strand.
CACGCCACAGCCGTACTTGGTTCCGGTCAGCGAGAGCGTTTCGCGCAGCACCCAAAGCAAAGGCGTATTTGGGTCGACGTCAACACTGACCGTCTTGCCGTTAACCTTCAGAGTAATCACGCGGACACTCCTTTTGAGTTAGCCTTGTCTACACGCTACTTCGAGGGATGCTGTTTATGCTAGGCCCGCGTTTCGATTGAGTCAAGAGACAGGCAACAGAGACAGGCAATAGATAATGATCATCGCTCGCTTAGACCAGTTAGCAGACCCGATATCTCCGCTCCCGGCTATTTTTGTTAGCACTTCGGACGCTCACGCCAACCAAATCCGGAACGCGCGTGTCTATTGGAGTGTTAGAGCGTAAGATGTGATAGCAAAGAACGGCTATTACCCCTCCCTCTGAGGCAATCGGCCGGTGAGCAACATCGAAGACGAATTAATCAGACGGGCCCAATCAGCGGACACTGAAGCCTTCTGTCTCCTCGCCAAAGGATACGAGCGGCGCATTTATCTGCTTGCCTTCCACTATTGCCACAACCCACACGACGCCGAGGACCTCTCTCAGGACGTGTGGCTGAAAGCTTACCAGGCGCTGGGCAGTTTCCGAGGTGAATCCAGCTTTTACACCTGGCTGCGGAAGATAACAATCAACTGCTTTCTTAACCATCAGCGAGCCAGACATTACAGTTGGCGCGGGCAGACCACCGACATCACGCTATCAGGCGTGGACTCGATCGAAGGCAACGAACGCCTGGCGTCTACTTCAAATTCGGAAACTACTTTGCACAACAAAATTCTGGCAGAAAGAGTAATGCAGGCTCTTTCGGAATTAACGCCGCCACAGAGATTGATTTTTCTGCTCAAGCATCATGAAGGAATGACTTACGAAGAGATAGCCACAGCGGTTGGGTGTTCGACGGGCACCGCAAAAAAATCTGTTTCCCGCGCGGTCACTAAGCTGCGCGAACACCTGGATATTGACGTCCAATCACCAACAACGTTCCGCGCGCTGCAGGCGAAAATAGAGATAGGAGTTTAGGGAAATGCACAACTGCAAAGAAACAAGAAACCGACTGATCGAACAGGCCCTGGAGAAGACGCCGGATCAAAGTGAGCCGTTGCTGGCCGAACTCGAACATTGCCCCGACTGTCGCGAAGAGTTTGCTTCTCTTCGCAGTGTGCTGCGCCTCGCGGATCAGGCCATGGAGTCCGCGCTACCTGCGGAAGGCTTTTGGTCCGGCTACCATGAGAGACTGCGGCAGAATCTGGAGAGTGCTTCCGAGTCAGCCGTTTCGTCGCATTCTCGGCATCTGCAAACCGAACCCGGCCTGCGAACCTGGCTACGAAAACTCGTCACGGCTTCCGTGCCGGTGCCCGTTCCGCTGGCCGCGGTTCTGGTTGTGCTCTTTGGTCTGTCACTTACCTTCGCGATGAATTCGCGAAGTTCGTCGAAGGGGGCGCGATTACCCGACTCGCCATCCGTCGTAACTAAGATTGTTGAGGTGCCGGTAATCCAGGAACGCACCATTACTCGAGTTGTGTATCGAGAGAACCCCCGGCACTCTTCACGTGACACTGTTCGACTGGAAAGAGCAGTGCGAAACACATCGATCGCAACGGCCGGACAGAATAAGATAACTGAGGACACTCTAATCAGTCTGGTCGGGTTCAAACCGACAAGTGATCCCAAGCTCACAATCATCAAGGGAAGTTACAGGGATGAGAAGTAAAGTTCTGATCAAAGTTCTGAACAGAGTTCTAATCTGGGCGTTCTGCCTTCCGGCCTTCTCGTGCGTCGCGGCTGCGCAAGAGCCTGCGAAGCGCCAACTTGTCGTGCCGCTGGCTGATGGTGGGTTCGTGGCTTTCAAGAGTGAAACCGCCTGGACCGACACGAAGAAAGTATCGCCAGAGTTGCAACGAGTGCCTGCGGTTCTCAGTTCACAGGCGCTCGCGGATGAAAATCGAATAATCCACCGAGTGCTGAAAGATACCGGCGGAAGGTTCATCTTTGGATATGATCTCTGGGTCGCGCCCAATCCTGCTGCAAAGCAATTCAAGATTGTGGTCAGACCGCTCGATCCCCAGTACGAAAGCAAACTGAGAGCGGGAAACCCGAGCGAAGGAGAGCAGCCTCAGTCGGAAATTATCTCGACCTTTCCGAAACCAACCGAGCCCCAGACTTTGGATGACGGCGATGCGTTTTCACTTGACCTGCTGGTCAATCAAAACACAGGCGTCAAGATCGTGGACGTCGTGAAAGTAGCGTTTGATCGGTCGCATCTCTGGGACAACAACCCGACAACGCTGCCCCGCGATTTCGCGGTCGATGCGGTCGAGCTGGCGGTGAAAGACTACCGCCTGCTTGTCAACGGTAATGTCGTTTCGGTGGGCAAATCGACGAAGAGTTGTACCGGGACGTTGCTATGGTTTTATGTCCAGGACCGTGGCCGCTTCATCTTTTCGCTCGTGCCCCGCGAAGGTTATCAATTCCAGAAGGTCGGCATCATCGAAGATAACCGGATCGAGTTCACGGTCAGCGGCAACCACTATGAATGGCTTTCCAGTGCGCCAATCCTGCGGGGCGGGGGCACCTGGAATCTTTGGGTCTTGCATGATCCAAACTACACGCCCATGTTTGGATCTGAAACGCCGCCGGCGAGAAAGAAGGATGTGTTCGAAAGGCTTGACGCTGCCGTGGTGGCCGCCAAGGAAGAGGCCGCGAGGCTTCGCAATCAACAGCAGAGCACCCTTAGTAACAAAACAAATGCGGCCGGCGCTCAAGCTACTACAGAACACCCGCGGGTGATGATCGGCGGCGCTGACCGGATTGAGAATCTGTGGCCCAAGAGTCCGTGAGCCGTGTGGCGCAAGCTGTTAACTTGCGCGCGCAAACCCGGGGTCCCCGCCGGGGCAGCCCCGGTGGAGCCTAACAGTTTGCGTTACAAGTAACCAGGAGTTTCCGAACAGTATTCGAACAAGTTTTTCTCCGGCGCCCGAAAGTTGAGGGCCGGGGAACGGTAGAAGTGTGTGCTGCGACAGATGGGTTCCGGCAGCGCAATCAAGCGGAATCACGAACACAAGTTCATTAACCAGGGAGACGACGATGAAAAGAAACCTGTTATTCACAATCACTGCTATGGCTATTTCTTTGTTGCTTAGTCCTCTTAACACTCGCGCGCAATCCGCGGATATACCGAAGTACGAAGTGGCGGCGGAGTTTTCGTCCTTAACACTTAATCCAGGACACACTGAACCAGGACTGGGCGGAAGATTTACCTACAATCTCAACAAGCATGTTGCCCTCGAAGCCGCCGGTTACTTCTTTCCACATACGTGCGAATTCTGCGGTACTGGCCGCATTACTGAGGGCTTGTTTGGTGTGAAAGCCGGAAAGCGGTTTCAGAAATGGGGAATTTTCGGAAAGACCAGACCTGGGCTTATAAGCTTCAGCAAAGGAGCATTCAATGTTGTCCCAATTGGTGGTGGTGGTCCGTTTCCATTCAGGTTGGAGGCGAGTCGTCTGACAAACTTCGCCCTTGACGTTGGCGGTGTTCTCGAGTTCTATCCCTCCCGTCACATCGTAACGCGTTTCGACTTCGGCGATACGATGGTCCGCTTCGGGCAGCGAACAACTGGGTTTCAATTAATAACTGACCCAATTACAGGCGTAACAACGTTGGGGGCGCCCATCATCAGTCCAGCGTATACCGGTCATACTTTTCAATTCACGGCCGGCGTGGGCTTTCGGTTCTAGTGTCAAACGTGCCCTGTTAGGTGGATTCCCGTTTCAACTTGCCCTCGAGGAACTTTCTATCCATGACGTCTTTGTCGCGGTAGGTCTGCTTCATGCGGAGCAGAAGCTTCGCCGACGGAAATGGAATCGTCACTTCTTCAATCGTGCGGAACTCGATTTGATCCACCGCGTCATCGTAGGTCACGCCGCAAGCTGACAGCATCAGATCAACGACGATTTCGTCAGCGACACGTACAACCGCATATTGATCCAGATCCACAAACCTACGAGATCGGTTTCCTGGGGTGGTCTTGGTGGAGAGTCTGCTTCCATTGTTCGAACTCTTCAAAGGTCTTGAAACGGAATACGCCCTTTGGGCTCACCGGCCGGCCCAGCAGAGCCTGCGCAGTTCGTTGCAGCCGGTCGAATCGCTCCCAATATGATGGGAGATTCTTCCCGCCGACCACTTTCATCCTGGGTTCCCGTTCCATTGTTCAGATTCTAACACGCGGCTCGTCGCCAGGTTAGCCCATCTTCTCAATAATGGCATCCGCCAAACTCATGCGTCGTCGCGCGCCTCCGATGTCGCGGGTGCGGCGTGTAAGCAACTCTCTTTGCTTTTCCGTCAGGCGGCTTTTATTATCCGGTCGCAATGTCCGCAACAGCAAAGCCGGAAAAGGAAGAAATCAAGGTTTTCATCTCGCATCGTAGTTCAACCTGCGATGAGTGTCATGAAGATCTCGGTACGAAAGCCTGGATTACGCTCGTCAGAGACAAAGGCGCGCTTTGTCTCTCGTGCGGGGATCTGGACCAGCTTGTCTTTCTTGCGTCCGGCGACGCCGCCCTGACCCGGCGGGCGCGGAAACATTCTCGTCTATCGGCCGTGGTCTTGAAATGGAGTCGTGCTCGACGGCGATACGAGCGGCAAGGACTCCTGGTCGAAGAGAGCGCGCTCGATCTGGCTGAGGAAGAATGCCTCGCTGACTTTGAAGTGCGGGCGCTGCGAAGGGAGCGCGAAGCCGCACGGAGAGCAGGGCTCGATAGCCAGTTTGTGCAGCAATTCGCTAACAAGACCAGGGAACTTTTTCCCCGAATGGAGACTGGCAGAGAACAAGCGATTTCCGAGCACGCTTGCCTGAAATACAGCGGCCGCATTGGACGTTCGGACATGGGCAGGAGATTAGATGAGCAGGCAGTGCGACTTGCGGTAATTGCTCACATTCGGCATCGCGAAACTAACTACGATGAACTTCTCGGCAGAGGCTGGGATAGGATAGACGCGAGAAGCGCGGTGGCAGTACGCATTGATGAAGTGTTGAGTCGGTGGCAAGCAGAAATGTAATTTTGGAGTGCGCGACTAGTCAGCGTTTTCGAAAGCGGCGACGTGCGGGGTCCCCGGCGCGGCAGCCGCGCTGGGGTGCTCTTGTCGCCGCACTGCAAAGTAATCGACCTTAGAAACTGCCTGCATGGTATGCGCGGTCTCTCGGCCAACGCGTGTGAGGTAGAAAAGATCGTTCGGCATCGCAGCATGAGCAGCGACAAGCGCCGCGCTCGCCGTGCTTCCGAGGAAGTAGCGGCCCGAGTCTGGCTCGACAGCAACAAACTCGCCGGAGTGTGAAGGCTCAAGGACAGACGCCAGTCTCTGGCGATACGTGCTCTGTCCCCGCGCAACCAGATCGTCGCTTGCGGTTGCCGGATTTGATGTCAGCAAAGAACTCATTAGCGAACCTCTCTGAGATTTTAACACCGACCGATCCTGCAACACATTTGGTTTCGTTCAGGCCAAGCGTTTCGCGCAAAGCGCAGATTAGAGGCGTGCCCGGATTAACGCTGACGCTAACCGCCTTGCCGTTAACCCTCAGAGTAATCACTGGGACACTCCTTTGAGTTGGCCCCATCTACACGTTGCTTCGAGGGATGATAGGTATGCTGCGGCTCACGTTTCCGTTGAGTCAAGAGGGTGTCAGTCAAGCGAGAGCACGATCGGGCAAGAGTTTCGACATCGATGGCGGTCTAGCGGGCGAGTTCTTTTGTCAGATAGACCACAGTTGAGACAATCCAGTTCTGTATCTCAGAAACGTCGGCCGGACCTTGTGCATGAGCTCTTGTTTGCGACTCATCTCCGGTCCACGGAAATTGTGACCAATTCGCGCAACTGGCGAAATGTGCCCTCGACAAGCGCTGCATGCAAACATTTCGGTTTAGAGTAGATTGTGGTGACAACTCCTCAACTAACGATTCGCTAAACTCCTCAACTTGCGTAATCTCGTCCAAGGCTCGGACAAATCCTTCCAACCTCTTGCGCTCTTCTTCAACTTCGCCGGCGCGACTTTCGTAAGCGTCGAACTGCCAGTGCGGATGACCGGCCCCGGGAGCCTCAAAAATGAAGATTCCACGAGACTGAGTTCTCACACCGGCCCACTCAGCGCGGAATAATTGCAACTTATCGGGACTAGCAGTATCGCCGAAGAATACGGTTAATCCCGTAGCGTGATAAACGAGTCGCTTTGATCCTGGAGCTAGATCTTCTCTCCATTCTTGGTGCAGGCTTAACCAATATCGCACTTCGCTGTTCGCTTCTAGGAGAGGCACAACCGGAACATTGATTCCTCTTTCGCGATAAGCCTTTTCACCGGGAAAATCGCCACACCTCAGATCGCCAACGGCGCCTCCAATAGCCGAGGACTCAATGAAATATTTCCCTCCTACTTGCGGCAGAACCTCTCCCAGCTTGTCCTGTAGAACTCCCCAATGCCTTCCAACTGTCGTTTTCGGCACCCGCAGAGGGGTATAGTTTTCTTCTACTTGTCGTTGATCGGCCATGAGGTAAGCGGTACTCGATAGACTTGGGCAACCAATTCGTTAAGGAGGCCTGGCCTGTGCGAGCCAGCGCCGGAATGAATCAACTCACCCTCCGTGGCAAGGGACCACACTACCGATCCCAGGCTTACACTTTGCTGAGCGTCGTCAACCAAATTGGGTACGGGAATGTGATCGATAAAGCGCTTGCTCAAGTTGAATTGTCCTCCAGCGACATGAGGACAGAACTCTGCCAGCAAGAGTGAAAACAGCGCGGAGTTTAATATTGCGAGATAGGCAAACAGAATGCGCTCTTGAATTGAGCCACGTGTTTGCTCCGGAAAACCATCGATAGACTCGCGAATAGGCGCTTGGAGAAACCACGCAAAGCCCTGCACCACTACATAGCTACCATCCAAGTCCAAAGCAAAAGTTCCGGCATTACCAAAGAAAGAGCTCACAATCTTAGGGGCCGGTGTTCGGAAATACGTTCTAGACCTATTCAGCACCCACCAATCCCGACCGCGCAGCGACTTGCGCGCCAATAAATCCTTCTTGCTTGGTTCGAGATATCGCTCGTAGTAACTCGGGAGTAGCCGTTTGACGTCATCCTCAGTGCTTAGCTCCTGCAACTCTTTGGCATCGGGATAGAAAATGAAATCGTGCGGACCGATCCTACCTTTCCTGATGTTTTTGTTTTCTGCAATAGGTTTGAAGAACCTTCTTTCTTGTACGGGCAGGTGCTCGTAGATCTCACCTGATATGATGAATGCCTTCCTCAGACCGGCGCGCACTCCTTCACGAACATGGAAAATATCGCGGACCGTCGTGGCAAAAGCCTTGTTTGATTGTTCAAGAACGTCACCAAGCCGGTTAGGCCTCGGGCGCCAATCCGGTAGATCTTTCAAAGTACTAGTTACAATTTGTGACACGCGCCAGCCCTCACCTGACAACGAGGCAGTGTTCTTTATGGCGTACCCCTCGGCTCTTGCTGCTTGTAGTTTTCTCAGGTGCCTGATTCCCTCACCTGCGGTTCCGCGCTTGTCACTAGTCCATAGAGATAAGAAAGCCCCACCGGCGTGTGCCACGTCTTCAGTTTTCAAGAAAACCGCACAAGCCACCTCGACGATGGCATGCCTAAAGATCCCATAGTCCCCCAACACTGACAGAAGAATCGGCGCAGCTTGTTCAAGAATATGACGTCTCCATCGCAAAGAAGCTTCAGTGCTAAGTACGCTCGCCGGCAACAGAGCTCCTAAAACACCTCCTTCTCGCAGATTGGATATCGCTTTCTCTATGAAGGCCATGCTGTAATCCGGGCGTCCGACATAACGCCGTCCGAGAATTTCCTTCACCTGATCTCTTTGAAAACGTGTCAACCCACCCCACGAGATGAACGGAGGATTCATTAGAATAAAATCGGAGTCTGGCCAGACTTCACCTAATGAGTCTCGAGCATGGATTTCAAGCCGCTCCAGTTGCACGTCCGGCCAGTCTCTAATGGCTTGACCCAGTACAAAACGAGCGATGGCCACTGCGTTTTCCGAAATATCAAATCCCAGAAGGGAAATGCGCCCCTTGTATTGGATTCGCTGAAGGTAGCGTAGAACTTCGTGAAGAAAAGCCCCAGCACCACATGATGGATCGAGAATCGTTACTGAGTCGCCCAGCTGAACATTCCAGAACGATTGTTCCACGATGGCCCTTGCCAATGCGGGTGGAGTAAAGTGAGTTCCCCCACGCGTGTCTATCTTTACTTCGGCACGACCGGGCAAACTGAATAGATCAGTGGGACTACTGCGAATAATCTCAAAATGCGCTTCTTGAAAAACCGTGCCGCCCGCATGCCGAACCAGCAGTTCCGGTATCATTTCAAGCGCGCGTGGCGCTTCGGAAGGCACGCGGAATTGCTCGACGAGAGCCACGAGAGTATCTTTTCCACGCCGTTGAAATGGTTCCAACTGCGCCTCATCAAGAGCGAATTGTCTTACGATTGCAGTCGGGTCATCGTAAGCAATTTGGTTCATAGTGGAGAGCATTGAGGCTATGACATAAAGAAAGATATGGATACTTGATTCGTCTGGTAGCCTATTTTCATAAACGTAGCTTCGGATACGCCGAAAAACGTCGATCGAATGCTCAACCACGTCGAATCTGCTCTTAACGGAGTCGACCAGCAAATAATCATAAAAGGTCTCGACCTTATTCTCTACGCTTCCACGGCTCCATATCCTCTCAGCTGACGGGTCGTCCCACCGGGAGACAGTTATCTTATCTTCAGCTATCCGCACATGATGAGCGATATCTGAAGACCAAAGCCAGCTCGCTACTTGATCGGGATTAAATATCCAATTGGCACCCGTCGACAAAGCGAACGAACCCCGACCTCCATCGAGCAAAACACTGTGCCTGCCCGGATGAAGTGACGAGAACCAAGGAACCTCTACCAGTCCCAGTTTCTCGGCAAAATCTGCCGCTGTGTTTTCCGTATCTTTCATCAGCTCTTAAGAAACACTCCATTATTGTCTTAGAGCAAGATGACGTGGTATGACTTTCCTGTTGAGAGTACTCTCGGAAATTTTCACTATAAACCACGTTTGATTCAGCGTCACTATGTTTTTTCGGATGTCCCGCATCAATTCATCTTCTCAATAATCGCATCCGCAAACTCGTCTGTGGTCGCGGTGCCGCCGATGTCGCGGGTGCGGACTTTGCCCTCTTCGAAAACTTTAAACATCGCCGTTTCGACTTTGTCCGCGGCGGCGCGTTCGTCAATGTGCCGTAGCATCAAAATTGCGGACTGTAAGAGCGCGGTGGGGTTGGCGATGCCTTGGCCAGCAATGTCGGGCGCAGAGCCATGCACGGCTTCGAACACGGCCCCTTTCTCGCCGATGTTTGCTCCGGGCACTAAACCCAGGCCGCCAATCAATCCGGCGCACAGATCGGAAACGATGTCGCCGTAGAGGTTCTCACACAGGAGCACATCGAATTGTTCGGGCCGCATCACAAGCTGCATGCATGCATTGTCGATGATCTTGTCCTCTGCTTGAATATCCGGGTACTTCTTCGCCACTTGGCGAAAGCAAGAGAGGAACAGCCCGTCGGACATCTTCATGATGTTCGCTTTGTGCGTGCAGGTGATCTTCTTCCGCTCTTCGCTTCTGGCGAACTCGAACGCGAACCGCGCAATCATCGTCGAAGCTTTCTCAGTAATGATCTTCAAGCTTTCAATGACGCCAGGAACTACTTCATGCTCAATGCCTGAATAGAGACTTTCGGTGTTCTCGCGCACGATCACGATATCGAGATCCGGATTACGGCAGGGAATGTTCGGCAGCGCTCGAATCGGCCGCAGGTTGGCGTAGAGATCCAACGCCTTGCGCAAACCGACGTTAACGGAAGTAAAGCCCTTGCCAACCGGAGTCGTAATTGGACCTTTGAGCCCGACCTGGTTGCGTTTGATTGATTCGATTAGTTCCTCGGGTAGCGTGGCGCCGAATTTGTCGAGCGCTTCCTGGCCGGCGACGTGCGTCTCCCATTCGATCTGCGCACCCGAAGCTTCGATGATGCGCACGACGGCGGAAGCGACTTCGGGGCCGATGCCATCGCCGGGAATCAGTGTGATACGATGCATAAAAATCAGTAGGCAGTAAGCAGTGAGCAGTAAGCAGAAAACAAATCCAACACTCCCCAGTTCAGAGTAATTCGTGGCGGTTCAGCATAAGACTTCGACTGGGAACTGACAACTGGCCACCGACCACTATTCATGTTCAAGCCAAGAGGAACCGCAGACGTAGCGATCATCGGCGGTGGCGTCATCGGATTAACCATTGCGCGCGCGCTCAGACAGCGCGGCGTTCGCGAAGTGATGTTGATTGAACGCGGGCGGCCGGGCGCGGAGGCGTCCTGGGCGGCCGGCGGCATTCTCGCACCGCAGGTCGAAGCCGATCACGCAGACGATTTTTTCCGCCTGGCCTGCGCCAGCCGCGATCTGTATCCCGCATTTGCCGCCGCTCTTAAGGAAGAAACCGGTATCGATGTAGAGCTTGATCGGAGTGGCACACTCTGTCTCGGCTTCACGCCAAAGGAGGAAGAAGAACTCCGTCGGCGCTATGAATGGCAGGCGAGTGTAGGCTTGCAAGTTGAATGGTTGAGCGGCGACGAAGCGCGGCGTTTGGAGCCGTGCATCTCTGCTAACGTCGCTTCGGCTTTACGTCTACCAAACGATTTCCAGGTTGAGAATCGACGTTTGGTTGAGGCACTGGTGAAAGCGAATGAAAGGCTGGGCGTTCAACTGACCACTGACTGTGCGGTGAGCGCGCTTCTGATCGAAGATGAAAAAGTCCGCGGAGTCGAAACCTCGTCAGGCTTTGTCGCCGCGCCCATCGTCGTCGTTGCCGCGGGTGCCTGGAGTTCACTGATCGATTCATGGGGTCTATCCCTGCCGCCAATCCAGGTCGAACCAGTGCGCGGACAGATGCTCTGCTTTGCAGCGCGCCCGCAAATTGCTCAGCACGTGATCTACAGCGCGCGCGGTTACCTCGTACCCCGCTGTGACGGCCGCGTGCTGGCCGGATCAACTGTCGAGCACGTGGGCTTCGACAAGCAGGTTACTGACGACGGCATTAAGGCCATCAAGGCGATGGCGCTGGAGATCGCTGCGGCGATAGCGGGTCTGCCCTTAGTTGATTCGTGGGCCGGCTTTCGTCCGCGCGCCAAAGATGATCTTCCCGTGCTCGGTCCTCGCGAAGAAGTTGAAGGCTTGTTCTACGCTACTGGTCATTATCGCAATGGAATCCTGCTGGCGCCGGTTACCGGTGAGCGGATTGCCGACGCGATTGTTGACGAGGTTGTGCCGGCGAGCCTGAGTGCGTTTTCACCAAACCGGTTTACGGCCAACAGGTCAGTACCGCCTGCGTGAGCGGGTGGGTCCTTCCGTCAACGTGCTTGTTGCGTGCTCGACCCGCGCGCTCACGCAGGCGGTACTGACCTCATCGCGCAGGTGCAACATCCTATTTTGACAGCACCATCGGCGTGTCCTAACATGCTCGCGTCTCCTGGTGACGCACTCAAAACGCTGCGTTTGTCTCCGAAATACTAATGAAACGATTTGACCTCTTGCTGCTTGTCTTACTTGGTTGTCTCGCAGCCGGTAGCTCTGCTTCCGCCCAATCCGGTCGCGTGAAGGACGCTGCCAGCACAGCCCCAACTGAAGGCAACAAACCCAACGACGCAAAGCCCGCGGACGTGCCGGCCAGTCTACCGGCGATTAATATGAGCGACCCGCGCACTGCCCTACAACTCTTCGAAGACGCGGACAACTACACGCAGAAGAAGTTTGCCGAGTTCGAAAAACGGCAGATGCCTTATGACCAGCAGATCGAGGAAAAGATAAAGCGTGAGCAACGTGATTTGGCCGGGCAGCACGCAACGGTTTTAGCCGCGCGCAAACTCGAAGGCCAGGACGTTTACTATCTCGGTTTGCTTTACAACCTGGCGCGCAATTTCGACGCGGCCCTGGAAACGATGCGCCGCTTTTTGACTGAGAACCAGAGCGCGACGGGCGAGCCGGCACAGAATGCCCGCGCGATCATCGTGATTCAAGCGGCGAAAAAAGGACTGCTGCCTGAGGCCGAAAGCCGTCTGTCAGAGTACGCCCAGAACCAACCGCAACTGGCCGACGATCGTTACGTACTGGAAAACTGGATGGTGGCTGGTTACTTCAAAACCAGAGACTATAAGCACGCGCTGCCACACGCCCAGGAAATGTGGACGGCAGCGAAAGTGGCGGCTAAGAAGAAGGGGCCGGTGGCTCGTGACACACTGCTGAACGAGGCAGTCACGCTGCTCTCAGAAGCCGAGTTGAAGTCGGGAAAACCGGAGCAGGCCATTGCGGACGTGCAGGAACTTCGCGTCCTGGCGCTCAGGTTGCCGTCAGCCAACCTACACAAGTTAGCCCTGCGGCGCCTGCTGCAGCTTGATCCCAGGATCGATCTCTTCAAGTTGCCCGACGCGACTGAAGCGGCTACCGCTCCGCCGGAAATTCGCGTGAATGAGTGGATCGACCAAAAGCCAACGAGGCTTTCTGAATTGCGCGGGCGCGTCGTGCTGCTGGATTTCTGGGCGACCTGGTGTGGGCCTTGCCGCGTGACCTTTCCCCGGCTGCAGAATTGGCATGAAACCTATAAAGACAAAGGTCTGGTAATTCTGGGCGTGACAAATTTTTTCGGCAATGCTGAAGGCAAGCCGCTAACGCACGCGCAGGAGATGGACTACCTGCGCGATTTCAAAAAGAAGTTTCGGCTGCCGTATGGCTTTGCCATTGCCGATTCGGACGAGAACGATCGGAACTATGTAGTGTCCAGCATCCCTACTACCTTTTTGATCGACCGTCGCGGCGTGGTGCGATTCATCAGTGTCGGCTCGAACGAGGCAGAGAGTGCGGCACTGAACAAAATGATCAAGAAGCTGATTGATGAGCCGGCGCCGGGCTCAACTGCGATCGCAGCGCACTGACTGGAAGCGGAGCGATTGCTTATATCACGCTTAGGATTCTTATGCGCGCTTTGGCCCGACCTTTCCTTCTGCTCTCGGTTTGCATTGCTCTGTTTGCCGCGATCGTGCGAGCCCAGACTGCGCGGGCGCAACTCGCCTCACCGGGCGAACGATCTGGCAGCGCGACCTCTCGCGAACCGAGAGTCTTCTTCGAGGAAGTAGATGGATACGTTAACAGGAAGCGCGACGAATCCAATCAGCAGAAAGTTCCTTTCGACGAAAAGCTGATGGGCGCGGCCCGTCAGGAACAGAGACAACTTGCCGCAAAGTATGTGACCGAGTTAGAGGTCCGCGGTCCACTTGTCGGAAACGATCTTTACTACTTTGGCAGGCTTCAATCTTTCGCGGGAAAAGAGGGCGCCGCATTGGATTCGTTGCGATTGTTTCTGGCGTTGACTCCCGAAGGAGAGACAGCCCAACTCGCCCGGCCGGTAGCGATCCAATGCGCTATCAGGAAGAAATTCGTCGACGAGGCCGAACAAATCGCGGCGGAGTATGAGCGCAACAAACCGAATGATGCGTCCCAGCGATTCGAGATCGAGGGTCAACTCACGGGCATGTTTCGCACTGCTGCCGACTTCGAGAGAATGGCGACTCATGCCAAGGCGATGTACAGGTTGGCCAAGCAAAGGATCGCGGAGAAGGCCTGCAAAATGCCGCAATGTGAAGAGATGCTTGTGAACGCCACCGGTCAGGTTGCAGAGGCTTATTTGAAGCAGAACAGACGCGATGATGCGGCCGGTGTGATGTACAGACTTCGGAAGTTCGCCATTTCAAGGCCCTCCGCGCTTCTCTTCACCCTCGCCACCCAGCGAGCGAAGGAAATCGATCCGTCCGTTGATCCATTTCGCACTTTTGATGACACCACGGAAGCGACTGAGAAGATCCCGGACCTCAAGGGATCCGATTGGATCGATATGCCGCCAGCGAAGCTAAGCGACCTTCGCGGTCATGTCGTGTTACTCGATTTCTGGGCGACCTGGTGCGGGCCTTGCCGGCAGACCTTTCCCGATCTGCGTAGGTGGGACGCGAGTTACAAAGACAGGGGGCTGACCATCATTGGTGTTACGAAGTACTTTGGCAGCGTAGAAGGACGTAAGGTAAGTCGTGACGAAGAGTCGGCCTATTTGCGAGACTTCAAAAAGAAAAACGCGCTGGCTTATGGATTCGCCGCCGCCGACTCTGACGCGGACGTCTTGAATTACGGAGTGTACGGGATACCCACTTACGTTTTGATTGACCGTCGCGGAAATCTGCGCTCGATGGGAATGGGAGCTGGTGGTCCGGGCATAGCTGCTTTGGAAAAGATGATCAAAAAACTGATCGACGAGCCCGTAACGGAAACCGCGCGGTGACGTGGGGAACAAGCGACACGGATAAGAAATCTCCTTGAGCGGTTGTTATTGCGCTCTTTCGAAGCTTTCGATGAGAAAATTCGTCTATCGCGTACACATCTGGCTCGGCTTGATCGTCGCCATTCCCGTGCTGGCCTGGGCCTCGAGTGGGCTCTTGTATGCCTGGCCCAACGCGGTCGAAGGCGGCAAAGTCGAAAGCATCGATGCAACGCGAGTTCGCGTCTTACCGACAGAAGCTCTGACAAAGGCCAGTGAGTTTGCGGGCAGGAAATTGCCCACCACGGCGCTGACGCTTCTGATGCGCGATGGACGGCCGGTTTATCAGGCTATTGGCGGGATGGGCGCGGATTCGCTGCTGATTGATGCCGAAAGCGGAACGGTGATCAAAACGCCACCGCCCGGCGCTCTGACGCGTTACTTTCGTCAGGCGCACTTTTATTTCTTTGCCGGCGCGTGGCAGGTCCCGCTTCTGGTAACATGGTCGGCCCTGGCCTGCGTTTTGGCGCTGTCAGGCCTGTATTTGAATTTGTCGATGTGGTTTGGGAGACTGTTCAGGCGAAGTTAGAGCAATGCAAATATCTCTGGTTAACATGTTAATTGCGTTCGCGGGCGGGCTCTTATCGTTCTTGTCCCCATGCGTGCTTCCGCTGGTGCCCGGATACCTGTCGTTGATGTCGGGAGTCAGCATCGAGCATATGAAGGGTGAAGGGGGCTCACGCAGCGGCGCACTGCGCGCAGTCGTAATCAACTCGATCGCCTTCAATATCGGCTTATCGGTGATATTTATCGCGTTGGGTGCTACGGCTGGTCTGGTGGGCTCGTCAATTCTGAGTAACCCCTGGATACGAATTGCCGGAGGCATTGTCATAATAGTTTTCGGACTGCACCTGATCGGTTTGCTGAAGATCAAGTACCTATACAAGGACACGCGACAGTTTTCGAGCGAGAAGCCTCGTGGTGTCCTGGGATCTTTG
The DNA here is from genome assembly GCA_041497335.1 of Pyrinomonadaceae bacterium. GTDB lineage: Bacteria > Acidobacteriota > Blastocatellia > Pyrinomonadales > Pyrinomonadaceae > UBA11740. The sequence goes on from JBGQGG010000007.1 coordinate 149,066, forward strand.
ACCTTGGGAGTTGCCTTCGCGGCCGGTTGGACGCCGTGCATTGGCCCGATCCTCGGAGGGATCATGGCGCTGGCTGCAACCAGCGGCGGTTGGAAAGGCGGATTCGTTCTGGCCACCTTTTATTCGGCGGGACTTGCCGTGCCCTTCCTGATCACCGGTCTGGGAATCAACAAGTTCCTCACTTTCTACTCCAAGTTTCGCAAACATCTGCACAAAGTTGAGGTGGTCTCGGGTGTAGTCTTGATCCTGATTGGCTTGTTGATTGCCACGGGTTATTCAAGCTTACTTGCGAGTTCGAGACTTGCCGGGATGCTCCCGAACCTGGAAGCACTTTTGAAAGTCTCGCCCGCGGCACCCGCCGTGCCTGCCCCGGGGAATTCGAGGTTTGCGCCTGCACCCGACGTCGAATTCGAGGCTCTTGATGGAAAACCGATTCGTCTCTCTTCTTTGCGTGGTCGAGTCGTGTTACTGAACTTCTGGGCCACATGGTGTCAACCTTGCCGTGCGGAGATTCCGGAATTCAATGCGCTGCAACGCGACCTTGAATCGAAAGGTCTGTCGGTTGTCGGCGTTTCAGTTTCGGCGGTCGACACGTCTGATTCAATTCGCAATTTTCAAAAAGACATAAAGCAGGACTACACCATCTTGCGCGGCGCTGAAGAAATTGGCTCCCAGTTTGGCAACGGGCCGGGTCTGCCGGTCACATACATACTTGATCGCGAAGGCCGTATTCGCCAAAAATTCGTTGGACCACAAACACGCGAGAACTTTGAAGCCGCGATCAAGCCCCTGCTCGAGGAAGCACCCGCGACCGCGCAAAGGAACGACTAAACTAACTGACCCGGGTTTCGAGATTTAGTTTGGAGTAATGCAATGAAAAGGTTAGTGCTGATTCTATTCGCCCTGATGGTTGCTCCCATCGCGCTGCACGCGCAGAGCCACGAATATTCACCGCTGCAAGAGAAGACCGTCAACTACAAGAATTGGACGCTCAACGATCTTGCCAACAACAAACCGGTCGAGTTGCGCTCGCTGATGCAGGGCAAAAAGCTCGTCATGGTCCTTTACTTCGCACCCTGGTGTCCGAACTGGCGTAACGAGGCGCCGGTAGCCGCAAGCCTGTACGAGAAATACAAGGTGCAGGGATTTGAGATCGTTGGGGTAAGCGAATACGGATCGCGCGACGACGTGAAAGCTTACTTTGGTCCGTCCGGGCCGCCTTATCCGGTGGTAAGCGAATCAGAGTCCCGCGATGACCGCGAGAAGACTCCACACTATGGGTACCGCCAATTGACCGGCGACACGCGAAAATGGGGTTCGCCGTGGAATATTTTTCTCGAACCCTCCAAGTGCAACTCCGGCGGCGACGTGCTCATGGAAAAGGCGTGGGTAGTCAACGGCGAGTTGATCGAAGCTGATGTGGATAAGTTCATTCACGATCGGCTGGCCGCCAACGCCGTGATCACTCCGTGCAAGCAGTGACAGCATCCGACGACATACCGCCAGCCGAAAATCCGTCCCTGCACCTTTCTGTCTCAACCGACAATGAAGGTGAACGCCTGGATGCGTTTCTGGCGTCACATATTGAAGGTTGGAGTCGCGCGCGATTGCAGCGACTGATCGAAGAGGCCGATGTGCTGGTGAACGGCCGCACAGTCAAGTCTTCCTACAAAATCCACGCTGGCGACGAAATTGAAGTTGAGCTTACGCCGCCGCCATCAACCCTTTTTGCACCGGAAGATATTCCCCTCGACGTCGTCTACGAAGACGATGAGTTGATCGTCGTTAATAAGCCGGCCGGAATGGTAGTTCATCCGGCAGCCGGCGCCTCGTCGGGCACTCTCGCGAACGCCCTCGCGTTCCATTTCCAGCAGCTTTCGACCTTGGGTGGAACGGCGCGGCCGGGTATCGTGCATCGCCTGGACAAAGGGACTTCGGGTTTGCTCGTAGTGGTCAAGACGGAATCGGCGCACGAAAATCTGGCCGACCAATTTCGCGCCCGCGAAGTTTTCAAGTCTTATGTAGCGCTGGTGCACGGACAAGTCGAGAAAAAGACGGACCAAATCGATCAGCCAATCGCGCGCGACCCACGTAATCGCACGCGCATGGCCGTTGTGCGCGGCGGGCGTCCAGCGCTTTCAATTTACCGGGTCCGCAAACGCTTTGCACGATTCACTCTGCTCAATGTCGAACTAAAGACCGGGCGCACTCATCAGATTCGCGTCCACTTGGGCTGGATCAAACACCCTGTGGTTGGCGACGAAGCCTACGGCGGAGGTCGTGATAAGACCGTACCAGACCACAAGCTTCGCTCTGAAATAGCAAAGCTCGGGCGCCAGTTCCTTCATGCGGAACACCTCGGCTTTCGTCATCCACGAACCGGAGAAGAGTTGCGATTTACAGCTCCGTTGCCGTCGGAACTGCAGGCATTGCTCGATGCACTAGGATAGCCTGTGCGGAAACATCCGTGCATCGTTCGTTGAATCAGGCTGCAGATGTGGGCGCACACTTGCAGCCTGACTAGTCGATCCCTCCCCATCCAGGCCAGGCTGAATCCAACAGGGTGGAATCCACGACCCTAACCTCATACTCGTACTACATTGCTTTTTGCTTATCGGTGAGAGCGATGCCCATTTTCTCGAGCGTCACCTTATTCAGAGTACCTGTTGCCTTAAGACCTTCAGCCGTCTGATATTTCTTGAGGCCTGCGCGAGTATCGTCGTCGAGCTTGCCGGTTTGCTCGCCGCCATAAAAGCTGCGCTGCTTCAGAATTGCCTGCGCTTGCTTGATCTGATCGGCAGTGGCGCGAAAGACTGGTTTCCGCTTCACGTTGGTCGACGTGTTGCCGTTCGTCGATCTATTAGCGTTGGTGTTGGCGTTTTTGTTCTGCGTTGCCGCTGTCAGCGAGCAGGCCACCAGCAGTGAGAGTACAACCAACAGAAGTTTCTTCATCTCGTTCTCCTTAGTGATATGGAAGGCGCGTTATCGCGCGAAATGATAAAGCCAAAGACTAATGTGACAGCCTCTAAGCCGCCATCATAACGTCGCTGTCAAGGACCAAATCCGAGCCCCAGTCACTCCATAGAGGCAGTTGGACTTAAGCCCTCGTTGCTGTAATTATTGCAATACAACCGATTTAGCGGCGCGGCTAAAATGTTTGGCAATTCTTAAACCGCTTTGCTATGATGTCAACGGCTTCGCTTGGAGCTGCTGATCGCATCAGTCCGGTGACAACCCCGCCGCGGATCAATTACTGACAGGATTCATAAAGCCGACCATGACAAAATTCCCCCGTACCGCTTTCGTACTACTCTTCCTCGTTGCGTCCGCCTTCACCAGCGCGACGGCTGTAGCCCAGAGCACTACATACTCGTTCGATAACTTTGACACCCGGAATGGCGTGCGCGTCTACGCCGAACCGGTCAAAGCCCCGGTGTCGTCTCCGCGATCGCGGCGAGCGAGCAGAAACCAACTGTCGAACAAGGCGAGTGAAAATACACCGGCCGCGATTTCTTTGGATGATCCCGGAACCACAGTCAAGAATACTGCGCTAATCTACGAACCCGTCGGTACGCCGGCTTTCGGCGCAGCTTCGCCGCTGCGCGGATACACGACGGGCAGTGCTCAGATCGACAACTACCTGATCGATTCAGGGACCAGAAACGGAATCGATCCGCTACTGCTTTATTCGATCATGCACCAGGAATCCAGCTTCAAGTCGTATGCTGTTTCGCCCAAGGGCGCGCGCGGGTTGATGCAATTAATGCCGGGCACGGCAATCCGTTATGGTGTGACGAATATCTTCGATCCGCGGCAGAACATCGAGGGTGGCGCCCGTTATGTTCGCTTCCTGCTCGATCGCTTTGATGAAGACATCAACCTCACTCTTGCCGGGTACAACGCCGGTGAAGGCGCCGTGGAAAAGTACGGTTGGCAAATCCCCCCTTATGCTGAAACTCAGGAGTACGTACGGCGAATCTCTCGCCGCTATGCGCTGTTGCGCGATCCAAATGCAGCGCTTTACGCCCCCCGCCTCTCTACGACCCAACTGGCGAAGCTCCAGGCGAAACAGGGGGTGCCGCTGACGATTTACGAACGTAGCGTCTTGACTATCCGACTGCCCGACGGAAGATTGCAGTTGATGAGTCAATAACGAACCCCGTAATATTTGGAGGCGAGGCGACGCGTCTGAGACCAGGCGAGTCGCCTCGTTTCCATTTAGGGACAGGCGCTCTTTTATGTAATCATGGGGCCATCATTACGTTTCCCTGAACATAAGAATTGGAGTACTAAGGCTATGCTCTGTACCAACTGCGGATCGACTCTTAACCCGAACAGTCGCTTTTGCGATCAGTGCGGCGCGGCCGCGCCTGACGCGGAAGAAACCAAAATCGCGCGGCCACAGTCTTCCGTTCCAGCGCGTCACGATGATGACGAGATTGAAAGCGTGATCTTCACGGTCAGGCCAACGATGCTCTTCATCAAGATTGGCTATGCCGCGGCGATCGTGGGAGCGATTCTATTGACGGTACTATTGGCGATGGTTCGCTTCGTCGAGATTCCCTGGTACTACTCTTTGCCGGTGGCGCTGGGACTCCTCCTGATCCCGGCCTATTACCATCTGAAGCGCAACATGATTCGCTATACGCTCACCGATTCCAAGATCGAAATCGACTACGGACTGATCGCCAGGACGACCCGCAACATGCCCCTGGCCAAGATTCAGGACGTCACCGTTTCGGCCTCAATCCTGCAGCGTCTGCTGGGGTTCGGTGACGTGGTGGTCGATAATGCCAGCGAGATCGGCGGGACCACGGTCCTTCATAACATCAACAATCCGCGCCATTATGCCGACCTGCTTTTGCGCGAGATGGCGCGCCGGCATTAAATTGCGGACTCTAAGAAAAGGAACCTACTGACGATCTGCGGGTCTAAGGTTATTGAGCTTCGGTTAAGGAGAGTTGTATTTTGTTCGCCGCAGCCACATCCTCAAGAGCAATTTGCTTAGCTCTGGCGCTAATCTTTTGCGGAGTCTATGCTGTCAAAGCTAAAGAAGAGAATACGGATACCACAGGTCCTGCTACTAAGCTCCTGACTGATCACCTTGGCGATTTTGAGGCGCGCAGTTCGGCAACTCAGGTCAATGTAACCTCTCCCGGAGAACTCTTGCCGGCGGCGTTTGATATCACGGCGCGGGCTGGCCGAGACTATTTCGCAAGAGACGGTAAGCGATTCATTGTTTCCATTGCTACGACCCGCTCTGAATCAGCCGCCTATTCCCTTTTTACTTATCTGGTAAGAAACGCAGACCAGGCGCACGAGGCAAAGCCCGTCGCAGTGGGAACGGTCGGTGCCGTGACAGGCGACACAATATATTTCTTTCGGGGCTCAGCTCTTGCTTTGATTTCGATAACAGATCCGGAGGGCGTCAACGAAGGACTTGAGTTAGCGCGAACATTGGCTTCGTCGCTAGACAAGGGCGAAGACGATATTCCTGTGCTGGCCCAACATCTCCCCAGTTGGCAGACCGTAAAACCCACTTACGCCGTAAGTTTGGAAACGCTTCAAACAATTGTGCCAAGCCAGCCGATCATCAAGGAACTCAGTTTCGAAGGTGGCACGGAAGCCGTGACTGCTAACTATGGTCAGTCGCAACTGCTGATCGTTGAATTTACGACGCCGCAGTTTTCGATCGAAAGCGACCAGCGCATCGTTGCAAAGATTCAGGAGTTGAAAAGCCAGGGCCAGGCCGTCCCGTCCGCTTATCGTCGTGTCGGCAACTATTCGGTTTTCGTTTTCAACGCCCTGGATGAAAAGACCGCCAACGAACTGATCGACCAGGTCAAGTACGAGAAGGTGGTCCAGTGGTTGGGAGAGGATCCGCACCTATACGAGCGGCTCCAGCGTTACCTTGCCCAGACTTCGGCGGGCGTCCTGGTGGCGGTGCTGAAAAGCTCTGGCCTGTCGCTGCTGATTTGCGTTGGCGTTGGGAGCTTGATCGGCGCCTTGTTGTTTCGCCGCCGGCGCGCCCAGCAGGCGGCTGTCTATTCAGATGCCGGCGGGGGGACTCGGCTTAATCTCGACGAGTTGACCGGCGCGAGCAATTCGCGCCGGCTACTGGGACCTGGGAAACGGCGCAAATCCGATTCGACCTCCTCTTGATCGAATCGACTTCAGCATCCGAACTTCCAATAGCGGACAAACTAGAAGCAGGCAACAACAAAGGGGGCGTTGTCACCTGCTGTTGAAGCGCCCTTGGCCTAATTCAGGGCGACTGCACCAGGAATACGTCCCACGCCCAGCGGCCAATCTGAGCGCCGCTAATATCTTTCACTTTGAACATCCAAATTATCGCTTGAGGTGTAACATCCAAACTTGCCGTCACCTTCGTAACCACAGTAATCCTGGTCTGTCCAGCCCTGTTCAAAGCAGGCAGACTGAGCCGCATTCAGAAGCGCTGGACGCTTACTGTGAGAATAAGGTGTTCTTGAGATGCTCGATAGAACGTGAGTCGCATGGTGGCGAGCGCCGGGTGCCTTTGCCTTATTCGCCCGGATCTTCTTCGTAGGGTCATTCGGACTGTTCCGGTCTTGGATCCACAATGTCCCGCTAAGCAGTACGCTTCCGTCTTCAAACCCCACCTCCCTGATCCTCAGTTCGACGCGCCTGATGCTGTTTGAATAGCCAAGTTTTCGCAGCGCGTCCTCAATACTGCTGTATACCTGAGGTCCTATTTCGAGATCACCGGTTTCGCCTGGCTTTATCACCTTATTCGGATCCCGATAAATGTATTCAGGCGCCATCGGGCTTGGGCCAAAATGCAACTCCTCGAGAAAGTTCTTCCTGTTATCGCCCGGCTCTCGCGGGAAGATCATCTCGATGGTCATCGCAGTGACGGTCTTATCGTAGTTATTGATCACCGTGACGGTGAAGCCATCGAGCCAGTCATCATCATCGTCGAATGATTTGCCCATCTCGATCTTTGCTTTTTTCTTGTTCTTAGCGGCGACTACTTTCACTGGTTCGACACTCCAGGGCTTTCTAACCACAGTTCGCTCGCGCGGCGAGTCCTGGACGCGAAAGGGTTCGGCGGCTGCAATACGCAGTCCAACGACGGCGACAATCACGTAACCCAGCGACCACAGTATTCGAATAAGCGACGATTGTGTTTTCATTGGGATCACCTCCAGAACTCTATTTACTAACCTTCGCCCTTACCTCTTCAGCAGCACCCTCTGATAGTTTGCCAACCCACGAATCGATTACCGCGCCTTGGTTATCGATAAAGAGCAAAGTCGGAGTGCCTGATACTCCCACGGAATTCAAAGGGCTTTGCGCTACGTCGTCAACGGTAATACCGAGTTTGTCTAAATAGTTCCGACTTTCCTGAAGCGGCTGCGGAAGGAGCGCTACCAGGCGCACATGATCACCTTTTTCTCGCTGGAGCTTTTGGTAAAACGGCGCGCTCTCAGTACAGAAGTGACAAGTTGTTGAGAGTGCTAACAAGAGCGTGTGGTCGGTCTTGCTCCAGTCAATTCCGGGCAACGAGATCTTTGTTCCTGGCGCGATCGAAAGTCTTCGCGACGAGCTTCCAACGGCGGAAATTGGAGCAGATGTGAAGTAAGCAACCGTGTGATTTGTCTGCGCCTCATATCACCCCCCCCGAGGCGTGTCAACCTTTTTCCAGATCAGGACCTTATTGTCAGTAGCAGCAGAAGCTGCGAACCTTGGTATACCCTGGACGAGCGCAAGACAAATGAAAGAGCAGGTGACAACAAAGGGGGGCGTTGTCACCTGCTTTGAAGGCCCATGTTCAGGGCTGAATATGTCGGCGAGCCTCAGTCGTCGGCGCGACGACGTGGTTTTCTGGGCCGGGTGCGTTCCTGCGCAGGCTGCGCGTCGCCCGGTTGTACGGTCGGCGTCGGCTGCGGAGGTGTGGCTCCCGGCGGACAGATGAAGATTTCGATGAAGTCCGTGTCACGATAGCCACCATTGATGATTGTGATCCGTCGTGAATCGACCCCACGCTGATTTGTCAGATAGTCCATCGTACGACGGCCCAGCAAATCGGCCTGGCCTGCACGGCTGGTCCGGCCCGCGTAGATGATGATGTAAGCCTGCGAGTCAGGAGCACCCTGGAGTTCAATTGCCAGGTTGTCCAGACGCGCCTTGTCATCGTCAAAGGCCACCGATTGAAACTGGTCGAAAGGTTTGCACTCGGGCGGAGGTGGCTTCTTGTTGATGATAGCGGTTGAAGCCTGCGCCCGCTGACGGCACATTGCCTCGCCCGAACCATCGTCGACCATCAGGTTCGCAGTTACCCGCTGGCTGCCGAGACCGGTGGAGTCCACCGTAATCGTCGCGGTGCCGACGCCGCTGACTATTCTGGCGTCAGATGGCGAGACCGTCCAGGTGTAACTAAGTGGCGCTGAGCCGCTGTAGGCGACGTCAGAAGTGAAGGTAATCAGGTCGCCGTCATTCACGCTTACCGGGGCTGAAATATTTACCGGATAGGGGCATGGAGACTTGTTGATGGTGATCTTCTTCGGATGATAGTTAAGATTAACGCAGAGCTTGCGGCCCTGTTCGACATCAAAGTCTCGCACCCAACGTCCCCCGTTAGGCAGCAAGATTTCTATGTTGTGATGTCCCGGGTCAAGCTCGATCACGCGAGCTGTCGTCGAGGTGTCGCCTTCCGGCTTCCCATCGATGCGCAGAGGAAATCCGCCAGGGTTAGTCGTGATCTCGATCGTGCCGTACTTCACCTTCTTCTTTTTGGCATAAGCAGTCGTCGAAGTGCACGCGAGACCGAATGTTACCGCGATCAGGATTGTGACCGCTGCCTTGATAACGGCTGAGTTGGGGCGAAAGGCAACCATGAAGTTTTTCTGGTTCATCGTTACACCTCCGTCGTGGTTGCTGCTTGTTTGCCTGCGCGCATCTTCGCGTAACGGCGTCGCGCGCCCGCGCTCAGAGCCACGATTCCGGAACCGAACAACAACAACGACGCCGGCTCGGGTATGGGCGGTGTCGGAGTATTCTCGGGTGGCGGAGGTGGCTTCTCATGATGACTGCAAATACCTGTCACGCAGATCAGCGGAATCAATGCCAGGAACGGCCACTTCGGGAAGCCGCCGCCTACTGCCGGAATCTCGCCGCAGTCGCAAATAGTACCATCGACGTTGTCCTGTTCGAACACCTGAACGTCGCCCTGGGGCTGTTGGGGCGCGACTTCAGTTCCGGACATAAGCGAAGAAGGCGCAACCGCCTCCGTTCCGGAAACCAGAGACGATGCCGGCAATTGCGCATCGCCTTCAGCAGCAGGAGCAACCGCAGCGGCTGAAGATCTTGACGCGGAAGTCGCCGACCCCGACACACTCGGATCCTGTGCGACCGCCCGCAGCCGAAGCCGCTGAAGTTGGCCACCGTTTTGCAGGTCGCCCATCACGTTCACGACGTCTGCGAATTTGATCGGACTAGCTTGTGCGGGGACGGCCACCAACAGCAACAAGCTAAGAAACGTCGCAATAGGCCGAAAAACTCGAGTCCTCATCTGGTTAGGAACTCCCTCCTCAAGACTTTCAAACGGCACTTTGACTGTTCTTTATACATCCGATATTCAAGCTTTCTTCGATTTCGGAGACAGCGGAGACAGCCTGCCGTGCGTACAAGTTCAAAACCCATGTGGGCTTGTTTTACCTGTTAGGGAAACAGAGCTAATACGGAGGGTATTCCAGTTTCAGAAAAGGATTTAGGCCAATTGAAAGGCGGGTTTAGAGAAGCGGGCGTGGCGTTTCGCCAGGGCCGCCCGCTTGCTCCAATGTGTCTCAGCTTTCTTCGCTGGCACTCAGGGCGCTCTGGTCTTCGCCCTGACGGTTTTCATCCTTGAGCACGGCTTTCCGGGACAACTTAATCTTGTTGCCGTCCTTGCCGATGCATTTGACCATGATCTGTTGACCTTCACGCAACTCGTCACGGACGTCGCGGATGCGACGGTCAGCGATCTCAGAGATGTGAAGCAGCCCATCAGTGCCGGGAAAGATTTCGACGAACGCGCCGAAGTCCACGATGCGGTTCACGGTACCGACATAGGTTTGACCTACTTCGGCCTCTGCCGTAAGGCCGCGAATTCGGGCCACGGCTGCTTCAGCCGCGGCACTGTCGGCGGTGGCGATTGAGACTGTGCCATCGTCCTCGACATCGATCTTGGCGCCGGTCTCTTCAACCAGGGCGCGAATCACCTTCCCGCCTGGTCCAATGACGTCGCGAATCTTGTCAGGATTAATCTTGATCTTGATGATTCTCGGCGCCAGAGGTGAAATCTCCGTGCGCGGCTCAGCCAGCGCCTGCTGCATCGCGTTCAGGATGTACAGGCGTCCCTTCTTGGCTTGCTCGAGAGCTTCGGCCATGATCTGTGAATTGACGCCGGCGATCTTGATGTCCATCTGGAGCGCGGTGATTCCCTGGCTCGTACCCGCGACTTTGAAATCCATGTCGCCGTAATGATCTTCGGCGCCGGCGATGTCGGTCAGGATTGCGTACTTGTTTCCTTCCATCACCAGGCCCATCGCAACGCCTCCGACCGGAGACTTCAACGGCACCCCGGCATCCATCATCGCCAACGTTCCCCCACACACACTGGCCATCGAAGATGAACCGTTCGATTCGGTAATGTCGGACACGATGCGAATCGTGTACGGAAACACCGTGTCGTCAGGCAGCGCGGGCTCAAGGGCCCGCCGCGCCAACGCGCCATGCCCGATCTCGCGGCGTGATGATGAGCCAAAGCGGCCAACTTCTCCGACCGAGTATTGCGGGAAGTTGTAATGCAGCAGGAAGCGACGCTTGACCTCACCCTTCTCGAGGTCGTCCATGAACTGCTCGTCTTCTTTCGTGCCCAGCGTCGCGGTGGCCAACGCCTGCGTCTCGCCGCGCGTAAACAGCGCCGAGCCGTGGGTGCGCGGCAGCCAACCAACTTCGCAGGTAATGGGGCGAATTTCGGAAAAGCGCCTTCCATCAGGCCGGCGGCGATGGTTCAGGATATCGTCGCGGAAAATCTTTTCCTTGAGATGGTCAAAAGCTTTCCTGGCCATCAGGCGAAGTTCGGGCTGATCCTCGGGATAGCCCTCGACAACTTCTTTCTTCAAGGCGTCAATGGCAGCGTAACTCGCCCGTTTTTCCTGGCCCGAAGTATCAAGGGCGGCGCGCAGGCGCTCGGCATAATTACGCTCGATCTCACCAATCATTTCTTCGTTCAGCACCGGCGGTTCGACGGCCCGCTTCTCAATCCCCAGAGCTTTGTAAAGTTCTTTCTGCCAGCGACAGAGCCGGTTGATCTCTTTGTGCGCGAGCATCAACGCCTCGACCATGATCGCTTCCGACACTTCCTCTGCGCCGGCTTCCACCATCACAATCGCCTCTTCCGTGCCGGCGACGATCAGATTCAGTTTCGATTCCCGGATTTCGTCGTAAGTCGGATTGACGATATAACGCCCATCGATAAGTCCAATGCGTATTCCGGAGATCGGAGTAGAAAAGGGGATATCGGAAAGATAAAGCGCGCAGGACGCGCCGGTAATCGCCACCACATCCGGATTGTTGTCCGGGTCGGCCGAAATTACCGTCGCTATCACCTGGGTTTCGTTGCGATAGCCCTCGGCGAATAACGGCCGGCAGGGCCGATCGATCATCCGGCAGGTTAATACTTCCTTTTCATTGGGCCGGCCTTCACGTCGAAAATAGTTTCCCGGAATGCGCCCAGCGGCATAGTTTGCTTCCCGGTATTCAACCGTGAGCGGGAAAAAATCGATACCTTCGCGCGGCGTCAGCGCGCCGACCGCAGCACACAAAACCATCGTGTCACCGTAACTAATGACACAGGATCCGTCGGCCTGTTTCGCCAGGCGACCAACTTCCACCGTGAGATCGCGATCACCGACCCTAATCGATTCCTTGAGATACTTCTTTACTGTCATCTTTGTTCGTCTCCTTCTGACGACGCCCGCCGCTTGGGCGGGCACGCAACGTCTCATCCGCTGCGCTTTGGTTAGTCCATGGAGTGCGACGACTTGTCGTCGCTTTCCTGCGGGGTCCCCAGCGGGGCGGCCCCGCCGGGGTGCCAATAGCGCTGACAAGTCAGCGCACTCCAAAAGAAAAGGCGGCAGAGCCTAGCCGTGAAGCTCTCGCCGCCTTCGGATTTTGTAAGGCCGCACGCGTCGCCTGGCTCCCGGTATCGCCGTCACGTTCGGCTCGGGCACAGGCTCTTCGATTAGACGCGGGCTTTTTCTAAATCAGAGACTCGAAGATTCTCTCGTTTGCTTTTTGTTCTATTGTTCGTCTCAACGATTAATCGATAGCTAACTTAACGGCGCAGTCCAAGTCGCCCCACGACTTCGTGGTAGCGCTGTATGTCCGTCTGCTTCAAATAATCGAGTAAACTCCGTCGTTGCGAGACCATCTTTAACAGGCCTCGGCGAGAATGATTGTCTTTCTTGTGTGTCTTGAAATGCTCGGTGAGTTCGTTGATCCGCTGGCTGAGCAGCGCAATCTGGACCGGGGCCGAACCCGTATCTGTCTGGTGTGCTCGAAAGTCGGTCACAATTTTTTCTTTTGCTTCTCTTGCTAACACTGCTAAAGATGGCCCTCCTAGACCGCAGTAAGCCCTCTTAAGAAGAGGGCAAACCACAAAAACTTGGATTTACGACCCAGAAGTTAACACTTTGGTCACACCACTGTCCAGCCGCGCCCCTTCGAGTGGGCCGTGCGCCGGTAAAGTTTGTCTGGTAAGATTTGCCGCTCGAACCCTTGGATCAAAGTCGACCAACCATGACACAAAGCAGCGCCAAAATTCTAATCATCGGCGGCGGTTTTGGGGGGTTGTTCACCGCCCTCGATCTCGCCGGCGCCGGGGAAATTGCGCTGATCAACGATGAAGACCATTTTTTGTTCAAGCCGATGCTCTATGAGTTTCTGAGCGGTGAGGTGGAAGCCTGGCACATCGCCCCGGACTGCAAAGAGCTGCTTGACGAAAAGGTCCGCTTCATTCGGGGCGTGGTTACAAACATCGATCTTGATGCCGGCGCGGTGACCCTGGCCGGCCGCCCCGAATCAATCTCGTACGACGTGCTGGTCGTGGCGCCGGGCGCCGTAAGCAATTATGCCGGGGTCGAAGGCGCGGAACAGTTTGCCTTGCCGTTCCGCACACTCAACGACGCCAATCGTTTGCGCCGGCGCATGACTGAGGCGCTCGATCGCGTGCAGCCGGATGCTGCTCCACAAGACACCCGCAGCGCCCTGACCTTCGCAGTCGTCGGTGGTGGCGCCAGTGGCGTCGAGCTGTCGACCAAGATGGCCGATCTGTTGCGCGATGCGGTTAAGCGCCGCGCGCTCCGCGGCGAGCCGCGCGTGCTGATAGTAGAAATGGCCGATCGCCTGGTGCCGGGCATGGGCGAAGAGATTCGCAAGTTCGTCGAAGATGCTTTGGAAGAATGCCGCGTCGAGGTACACACCGAAACGAGTGTGGTTCGAGTGACTGAACATGGAATCACGCTCGAACATAATCAAACGCACAGCGAGCTTCGGGCTGCGGCTGTCGTTTGGGTCGCGGGCGTGCGTGTCAGTCCGTTGGTTGAGGCCCTCAAGGTGGAAAAGGATCGGCGGGGCCTGATTCTGGTCGAGCGGACGCTGCAAGTGCACGGTTACCCGAATGTTTTTGGGCTGGGCGATGTTGCTTTCTATCCCGACGTCGTTCCCACGCTTGCCGGTACTGCTCAACTCGCGCTTCAGGAATCAGGATTGTGCGCGAGCAACGTTCGCGCTTTCATCGAAGGCCGGGAACTAAAGACCAGACATTTCGTCGAACTGGGAGAGGCTGTAAGCCTGGGAACCGAACACGCCGCCGTGCTCTCTGCCGGCAAAGTGATCAGCGGTCCGCTGGCCCGCCAGGCGCGCTTTGCTATGTACACGGCCCGCTTACCCACCTGGCATCATCGTCTGCGAGTAGGCGCGAGTTGGTTCTTCGAAGGCACGTCGCCGCGGCCGTTGCAGCCTCTGGGGTTCTGGCCTTAACACGCTGTTTCTTGCTGAACTTTGGCGGGCTCCAAGTACGCCGGCAACAGCCGATACCAGTAGTTCATGAAGGGGCTAATCAAGAATGGGATTTCGCGAGTCGTGAATGGTTTGAAGGATTCAGTCTCACGCAAAGACGCAAAGGAAACCCGCAACGGTTATGTCTGACCCGACAGAAGACTCAGGTGCACCACCAACTGGCGACATGTCCGCCGCGGAATTCCGCCGCTTTGGCCACGAGATTGTCGACTGGATCGCGAATTATTTCGAGCACATAGAAGAACTGCCCGTGCTGGCTCAGATCGAACCCGGCGACCTCAAGGCGCACCTGCCCACATCGGCGCCGGAAAACGGTGAATCGATGGAAGCCATTTTGGCTGACGTCGATCGTTTGATAGTTCCGGCTCTCACCCACTGGAGCCATCCTTCTTTCTTCGCATACTTCGCGACGTCAACTTCGGCGCCGGGAATTTTTGGGGAGTTATTGAGCGCGGCTTTCGACGTGAAATCCATGTTGTGGCGCACGTCTCCGGCGTCTACTGAGTTGGAAGAGGTCGTGCTCGATTGGCTGCGCCAGATGATCGGCCTGGACACCGGAATGAGCGGCATCATCTATGACACTGCATCGGTTTCCAGCATGCATGCGATCGCTGCCGCGCGCGAAGGCGTCGAGATGCGCATCCGCGAGGAAGGCATGAGTGGACGAAAAGATCTGCCTCTCCTGCGCGTCTACGCTTCCGAGCAAGCTCACTCTTCGATTGACAAAGGAATCATTACTCTCGGTTTGGGTCAACGCGCCTTACGCAAGATTCCAACAGACAGCGAGTTTCGTATGGACCCGAACGCCCTCGCCGACGCAATCGATGAAGACAAGCGCAACGGCTTCCTTCCCTTTTGCGTGGTTGCCACCGTGGGCACAACTTCGACCTCCAGCATCGATCCCGTGCCGGCAATCGTAGAAATCTGCGAGAAACACACAATGTGGCTGCACGTCGATGCTGCCTATGGAGGGTCGGCCGCTATCGTTCCGGAGATGCAGCATATTCTGGATGGCTGCCGGCGCGCGGATTCACTGGTGCTCAATCCTCATAAGTGGCTGTTCACACCTTTCGATCTCTCGGTGCTTTATTGCCGCCACATGGACTTGCTAAGACGTGCCTTTTCGCTCGTGCCCGAGTATTTGCGCACGCCTGAGCAGGAGAGAGTGCGCAGCGGATCCGATTACGGCGTGCAGCTTGGCCGACGCTTTCGCGCTTTGAAGCTATGGATGATCATTCGCTACTTTGGCACCGCGGGACTGGCGGCGCGCATTCGCGAGCATTGCCGTCTGGCGAAACTGTTTGCGTCATGGATCGCAAGATCGAAGGATTGGGAGTTGATGGCGCCACTGCCATTTGCCCTGGTGTGTTTTCGCGCCTACCCGCCGGTTGCAGGCGAGACCGAAAGAGTTCGAGCAAAACGGCTGGACGTGCTTAACGAAGCAATCATGCACGGCGTCAACGCCACCGGCAAAGCTTTCCTTTCGCACACGAAGCTGAATGACAAACTCACTCTGCGACTCTCGATAGGAAATATTCGGACCACTGAGCAACACGTGCGGCAGGTTTGGGAGTTACTTAACGAACAATTGCGAGTCGTCTCGTCGGGTTAGGAGTCTTGCGCGCAAAGACGCAAAGGAGCCAAGACGCAAAGAGCCTCATGACTGAGAATGAGATTGCACGAGAGATAGTTGATGCTGCTTACAAGCTTCATCGGCGGCTTGGGCCAGGCTTACTGGAATCAGTTCTCTTTGCGTCTTTGCCCCTTTGCGTCTTTGCGAGAAATTTTATGAACCGTATCGCCATCTATGCGACGACAGTTCTACTTTTAGGTTCAGCATCAACAGCCCTGGCCCAAACTCGTCGACCGTTGACGCCGGCGGATATTCTGCGCGTTGCCACGGTCAGCGATCCACAGATATCGCCGAATGGAGATTGGGTGGTCTACACAGTTTCCACCACTGAAGGCGACCAAAGCGTGAGTACCCTGTGGCTGGTGCGCGCCGTCGAAAGACTCTACGGGAATCCACCGACCAGCCGCCAACCAGAGCAGCGACGCAATTGGGAGCCGCTGCGGAATCCGGCCAGACAACTGCTGCCTACTGGTTGGAGTGCCGCCAATCCACGTTGGTCGCCGGATGGCAGGATCATCGCCTTTCTTTCGACCCATGAAGGACAACGCGGCATTTGGGTCACCAGTCCCGACCGGCGAATTCCGCGATTCGTTGCCGCTGTCCGGGACACAAATTTCTTTATTACCTACGCAGGAGAGTCAATGGCATGGTCGCCTGACTCGAAAATGATCGCTTACGTTTCGGCGAGTGAAGAGGATGACTCCCTTGACGGCTCGAGTAAGAACGACGATCCGCGCGTGATCGATCGCATCCAGTACAAGTCACGCACTTCGTTTTCTGATCATCTGCGCACCCACGTTTGGATCACAGACGTTGATCAGCCTCAGCCGCGTCAGCTCACCGCGGGTCCGTTCTATGATCAAGCGCTCAGCTTTAGCCCCAGGGGCGACGAGATCGCTTTCATCTCTAACCACGAACCCGATCCCGACGCCAGCAACAACTCAGATATCTTCGCCACTAATCTACAGGGACAAGTACGTCAAATCACACAAACTGCCGGCTGCGAATACGAGCCAAACTGGTCACCGGACGGAAAACGGATCGCTTACACCGCGACCAGGCGCGATGTGACGACAATCGACAGCGTTGCTGAGGATCGGCACGTTTGGGTTACCGACGCTGCCGGGGAATCGCGCCGCGAATTGTCAGCCGCGCTTGATCGCCGGGCTACCAATCCGAAGTGGCTCAAGGACAGCCGGCGAATCATCTTCATGGCAGGAGACGCAGGCTCGACGTTTCTTTATTCGGCCGATCCCACCACCGGAGAGGCAAGACGTGTCTTTCCACAATTCATCAAGCGCGACGATCCGCCAGAACTGTCCTCATCAATGTCCCGGGGACGGATTCAAGTGACCAGCTATAGCCCTTTTGGCGACTCAAACAGCGCGTGGGCGGTCATCGTGAGTTCGTCGCCAACCCGTCTCAGTGACATTGGAGTATCAGCCCTGGGTTCCTCCAGCGTGGCCTTGCTTAGGGAACTCACCGGACACAACGCATCCTTCGAGCGTGATCACGAGTTTGTCGAACCCGAGGAATTACAGGTCAAGAGCTTCGACGGCACATCGATCCAGGGTTGGCTGATAAAGCCCCTCGGCTGGCGCGAAGATCGCAAGTACCCCATGATTCTCAGCATTCACGGCGGACCGCATGGAATGTACGGCTATGCTCTTAATCCCACGTTCCAGGTTTACGCGGCGCGCGGTTATGCACTTCTATATCTAAATCCGCGCGGCTCGAGCGGCTATGGCCAGAAATTTTCCGACGGCACGCTCAACGAATGGGGCGGCGGTGATTACCGCGACTTGATGGCCGGAGTTGATGAAGCACTGCGCCGCTACTCGTGGATCGATGCAAATCGTTTGGGAGTTACGGGCGGCAGTTATGGTGGCTTTATGACGAACTGGATCATCACGCAGACCCCGCGCTTCAAGGCCGCAGTTTCAGCCGCCAGTGTCAGCAACTTGATCAGCTTTTACTCGACCTCGCTTTACCAGGACCTGGTTCACGCGGAATTTGGCGGCTTTCCCTGGGACAATTATGATCTACTGTGGCAGTGGTCGCCGCTGCGCTACGTCAGGCAAGCGTCAACTCCGACACTGTTTATTCATGGGGAACAGGACAACGACGTGCACATCACACAAGCAGAAGAGATGTACATGGGGCTCCGTCGTCGCGGCGTTGAAACTGTGCTCGTGCGTTATCCGCGCGAAGGCCACGGCCTGCGCGAGCCCAGACATCGCGTCGATTCCCTTGAGCGAACGCTGGCCTGGTTCGATCGATATTTGAAGTAGGAGATCTTGAATTCAGAGAGACAAAAGACATGCTGACTCACATCGTAGTTTGGAAGTATCGCGCGGATACCCAGCAAGCGACTCGCGAAGATCACGTGGCTCGTTTGCGATCATTGAGTTCAGTCGTACCGGGGATTCAAAGCCTGTCGGTCGGTTTCGACACGCTGCATCTGCCGCGCTCGTACGACACTGGCCTGGTGGCGATCTTTCGCGATCGCGCGGCGCTGAACGACTACACGGTTCATCCGGATCACGTTAAGGTCGCCGAGTTTGGCCGCGGCATCAGCGATCTGGTCGCCTCAGTCGATTTTGAGGATTAACGGGTCGGTTAATTATGAAGCGCAAGATTCTGATCGTCCTACTGGGAATCATTATCCTGTCCCAGCTTCCGTTTGCTTATCGCCGTTACCGTCTCAGCCGGCTGCAAAATACGATTCGGCAACTCGCCTCGCAGCGAGTCCCTCCGTCAACTGAAAGCGAGTTTGTCGATTACCAGGGCGTCATTCACGTTCATTCCTCTCTCGGCGGACACAGCACCGGGAACTTTGCTGAATTAATTGCGGCCGCCCAGGCGAACCAACTTAATTTCGTGATCATGACTGAGCATCCGCAGCAGGACTTTGACACTTCGGCCATGACTCTGAGCGGAGTCCACGCGGGCGTTCTGTTCATCAACGGCAACGAGGTGGCGACTTCCGATGGTGATCGACTATTGCTGATTCCGGGTTCCGCAAACGCCGGCTCGACCAGCAAGCAAAGGACGCAGGAAGTCATCGATAAGCAGCGGGCCGGCGGAGGTCTCTCGTTCGCAGCTTATCCGAGTGACTCTCAGAACTGGCAATCAACTTCTGTTGATGGAGTCGAAGTTTACAATCTGTTCACGAACTCGCGGCGGGTCAATCCCGTGGTGACGTCTTTTGATGGGCTCTGGTCATACGGTCGTTACCCGGAACTGATGTTCGCAAACTTTTTCGCCCGGCCAACTGAAAACCTGAAGCGCTGGGACGATGCCATCTCAGCCACCGGTCGCCGACTGGTGGCCACCGCCGGCAACGACGCCCATTCGAATATCGGTGTCAGTTTGAATGACGCGTCCGGCAAACAATTGCTTGGCATCAAGCTCGATCCTTACGAAAGAAGCTTTCGCACTGTGCGCACGCACGTGCTAATCAAGAAAGATAAGGGACTGAGTCGCGAGTCTTTGCTCGAAGCAATTTCGCAGGGCCACTGTTACCTTTCCTTCGATCTGTTTGGCGACCCGACCGGGTTCAACTTCGTGGCCGTTGGCGCCGAGCCGAAAATCATGGGTGACGAGATCGTCTCCACACAGGGAGTACATTTGAAGGCCAGCGCGCCGCTCAACTGCCGGTTCGTGCTGTTGAAAAACGGCAGCGTGATCGATCAAAAGTCAGGCACGACTGCGGACTTCATGATAAGTGACTTTGGAAATTATCGCGTTGAGGCGTACCTCGATTCGCTCCCGACACCCGTCAAAGGGCAGCCCTGGATTGTCTCCAATCCCATTTATGCAGTCGAATCTTTCGCGGTTCCCCATATCAACCTCGCAAAACCCCCAATGAAATGACGTTCTTGAATGACCGCACAGCCCTGTGTTAATCTGTGTTTGGCTCGGTTTAGCCCGGCTACCGGCGCTCCGTCTTCACCTTCCCCGAATAAGAACTGATGGCCACAAGAGTCAGCTATTTCGAAATCGATTGGTGGATAATTCAAAAGCGCGCTGTTTACATCAGCGTGTCGATATTGCTTTTGTGTGCGATGGCTGGGGGTGCAGCACTGTATGTTTGGAAATACGGCAATCCGCTAAAGAACGTCGCAATGCACTCTGATCCGTTGGCGGGAGCTCGCTTTATGTCCTTCGAAGGGGATGTGCGAGTGATTCGCACCAGTACGCGACAAATAGTCTTCGCCAATAACGATATTCAGCTTTATCCCGGCGACACGGTGCAGACGCAGGCTGACGGACGCGCGCGCATCAGCATGGCGGACGGCTCGACGGTAGTAGTCAGGCCTAACAGCACGATCATCATTCGTGACAACGCCAGCGCCGAAGACGGCAAACGTTCCAACGTTCACGTGGTAGTCGACAGTGGTCAAATGTTGGTGCGCACACAGCAGCAGAGCGAAGACAACAAGAACGTGATCGAAACGCCAAAGACACAGAACCAGATCAGCGGGCAGACGGCGGCCAGTTTTGGAGTTAATCCGGAAGGCACCGAAGAGATTCGCGTCAACAGCGGCGCGGTGGAAAGTGCCAACCGCATCGGTGAGCGCATGTCCCTGACAGGCGGTGAGTACGTTTCAGTCAACCAGTCCGGCACGATTTCGAAGCCGCAGCGCCTGCTGGACGTGCCGCAACCATTGCAGCCGCGCGATCTGGAAAAGATATTCACCGGAGTCAGCGGTTCAGCGAGCGTTCCGTTGCGCTGGCAAAAACCTCAATCGGGCGTGCCGTCCTACTATCGTGTCGAGGTGGCGACTTCGCCCTTCTTTGTTCCCGCAGGAAAAGTAATTGAGCGCGATCAATTGGTGGTCACACAGTTCAATGCCACCGACCTGCGTCCCGGAGCTTATTTCTGGCGCATTCGCGCAACCGCCTCTTCAGGACAAACAAGCGACTGGAGCGAGCCGCTAAAGTTTATCGTCGCCACTCAGGGCGCCAACGCAGTTGCGGTTCCCGTGTCGAACCTGTCAGCCGTTTACCTTGGCGGCAACGTCTATCTTATTCGCGGCACGACTTCACCTGGAACTACCGTGCGCGTCTCAGGTCGCGAGGCCACGGCCGCTGGTGACGGCATCTTTCAAGTTCAAATCAGTGCCCCTCCAGGAATGCGAGAAGCGACAATTCAGGTATTAGATTCACAAGGCAACAGTAGCCAGTACCGCGTGCCGCTAACCAGAACCGGCTAAACGCGGGATCAATCGCAGACGGAAACGCGACGCCCCGGCAAGCAATGAGGAATCCTCAGGACAGTAACGCAAACAAGGACCAGGCCGCCGGATGATCAAGCACGTGATATTGCTTACGGACGCTGCTACCGCGCCCGCAATTGAACTAATAGAAAGCCTGAGATCAGCGGGCATTTCGGTCCTCGTAAACGACCTGACCGAGATGGCTGATCCGGAATCCGTGTGGCGCGAGGAGTCGCGAGAGATCTCGCCGGATCCACTGGCTGTCCTTTACCAGATTCCGCATGGCGCGAATTCTGAGGAACTACGTCTAATCGTGGAACGCGTGGGTGAGTTATGGCCGGCCGTCTCGCTGGTTGCTTGCCGTCAGGGGCTCGACGGGCCCGGTAACGGCGGTCTGCCACGGACAGATAATCAAACTTTGAAGCGCCTTGGCTTTCGGGCAATCGCCGATAGTCCTCCGCAACTGCCCGCGCTGTTAAGGCAGGTCGAAGACGTCGTGGGAACCGGGGAGCTGAAACTTCCGGAAGGATTCAAAAGCATCCCGGACAGCCACGCTTTTTCTCTTCCCAATTCGCTTCGCCGGCAACATCTGCGCGGCGCATTCGCGTTGCTTGCCTCGCTTCATCTCGCCTCGGATCAGAAGGAGGCCGGCCAGGCCGCGCTCGCCGGAGTCGCGCGACTGGTAAGCGCCAATCGATGGTCCATATTCCTGCTTACCCAAACCAATAACGCCGAGTCATTGAAGTTTGAACCTTTGGCTGCCCGTAATTTCCCTGATGCCGTCATATTGCGTTTTGATCAAGAGTGGCAACGCGAATTGTTCGACCATGTTGAGCCACCCAACGAACCGGAATCAAAAGCCGCGCATGAAGC
Organism: Pyrinomonadaceae bacterium; assembly: GCA_041497335.1. Taxonomy (GTDB): domain Bacteria; phylum Acidobacteriota; class Blastocatellia; order Pyrinomonadales; family Pyrinomonadaceae; genus UBA11740. The sequence continues at coordinate 170,900 of JBGQGG010000007.1, forward strand.
CGCGAACAGAATTGAAGCGATCAGAAAAGTTGAAAACGGTCAGCGCGTCATTGCTTTGCCGCTTGTCAGCGGAGAGAGAGTCCTGGGTGTATTGGAAGGTCGGCGCGGTCGATCGGGAGCGCGATTGTTCTCGCGCTCGGAAACCGCTCTGCTCAGAACGCTGACGATGCCAATTGCGTCGGCGCTCTCGAATTCGGTTCGCATCGCCGAGGCTGAACGCCTTTCGCTGACCGACGATCTGACCAGGTTGCATAACGCGCGTTATCTCCGCCAGTTTCTGGTAAATGAAATCAAGCGCGCGCGTCGTTACCGTTCGAATGTCGCAGCCCTGTTTCTAGATCTCGATGATTTCAAGCGAATCAACGACTTACATGGACATTTGGCGGGCTCGCATGCGCTGATGGAGGTGGCCGCCGTGGTGTTGCCGTCAGTACGCGACACTGACTGTGTGGTGCGTTACGGTGGCGACGAGTTCGTGCTGATCCTGCCGGAGACCGGAATAGATGAAGCCATTCAGGTGGCCGAGCGCATTCGGGCGAAGATCGAAGCCAACCGGTTTAACGGCGGACGGCGGTTGAGATTCTCGTTGACCGCCAGTTTTGGAATCGCAGTGTTTCCGCTTCATGCGTTGTCTCCACAGCAACTAATTGCCTGTGCCGACCGGGCAATGTACCGCGCTAAGGCAGCCCATAAGAACTGTGTCCGAGTCACGGCCGACTCGGAAACGGTGCACCAGGACGACGGCCCGGGGCCCAATTCGGTTCGGCCGTCACAATTTCAGAGAATTCCCGGCGAGAAGTTAATTTCGTGATAGCGTTACTGCTCGGATAGTTGTATCTTGGTCTTTCGGTTCTGCTTCGGTAAGTTGGCAGAGGATTTGCCGCCCGACTTCGCGAAATCTCGCAGCTTCTAACTGGTGCTACGGATTGACCGCTCAGATTTTCAGGCGAATTCATTTTACAGTCAGGAAACCCTTTTTCAAATGGGATTTAGATCGATTTTTAGTCTCTTTTCCAGTGACCTGGCGATTGACCTCGGCACCGCCAACACGCTGGTTTACGCCAAAGGCCGCGGCATTGTCGTCTCTGAACCTTCGATCGTTGCCATTAACAAGGTGACGAATGCCGTCGAGGCCGTGGGTCGCGACGCGAAAGAGATGCTGGGCCGCACTCCAGGTAACATTGTCGCGATCCGTCCGATGAAGGACGGCGTGATTGCAAATTTTGAAGTGACTGAAAAGATGTTGCAGCACTTCATTCGCAAGGCCCACAACGGCAAGACCTGGGTCAGCCCCCGAGTCGTGATCGGTATTCCATCCGAGATTACGCAGGTTGAGCGACGCGCCGTAGAAGATTCCGCGTATCGCGCGAAGGCTTCTGAAGTTTACCTGGTAGAAGAAGCGATGGCCGCGGCGATCGGCGCTGGCCTGCCTATCACCGAGCCGCACGGTAACATGGTCGTCGATATCGGCGGCGGGACCACGGACATCGCTGTAATCAGTTTGAGCGGAATCGTCTATTCACGTTCAGTGCGCGTTGCCGGTAACGAGATGGACGAAGCGATTACCCAGTACATCAAACGAAAATATAACTTGCTGATCGGCGAGCGCACGGCTGAGGCAATCAAGATCGAACTTGGTTCGGCTTTTCCGCTTGATGAAGAACTCTCGTTCGAAGTACGCGGTCGAAATCTGATCGAAGGCATTCCCAAGACAATCACCATCACCGACGAAGAGATTCGTGAGGCGCTCGCTGATTCCGTGTCCACGATCATCAACGCGGTGCGCGTTGCTCTGGAAAGAACCCCGCCTGAACTCTCAGCCGACATAGTTGAACGCGGCATTGTCCTTACCGGCGGCGGCGCGCTGTTGAAGAACCTCGATAAGCGCCTCTCGATCGAAACGGGTTTGCCGGTTTCTCTGGCTGAAGACCCGCTGGCCTCGGTCGTGCTGGGCACAGGTAAAATGCTCTCAGACTTTGACTTACTCAAGCGAGTGAAGTGGGATAGCAGTTTGACGAGCGGAACCTAAAGACATGGCCGATTGCCGATTTGCGATTGGAACAAATTGGCAATCGGCATTTGGCAATTGGCAATGAACCAATGGCCGCTATTCGCACTCAAAGAGAGATTCGCCAACGCGCCCCGTGGTGGCTGTTTGCGTTGCTGGCGCTGAATTTCGCTTTGATGACCTATGACGCTCGGGACGACGCTACCAAACAGCGAAAAATTCGCTCGATAGCACACACCATCACCTATCCTATTCAGCAGGGCGCCTCGAGCGTGGGGAATTGGCTGGGCGGATTCTTCGGGAATATCGGCGAACTGCGCCGCGCTTCGACTGAGAACCAGCGGCTTCACCAGCAACTCGATCAAATACAGGCCGAGTTGCGCGAAACCCGAGAGCGCGCTGCGGAAGCCGAACGGCTGGAAAGACTCTTCAAGCTAAATGAAAAGAGCGACTACAAGATGGTCGTGGCGCGCGTGATCGCCAGAGACCCATCAATGTGGTTCGACAGCGTTACCATCGACAAAGGGCGCTGGTCTGGAGTTGAAGTCAACATGCCGGTCGTCACTTCCGGAGGCATTGTAGGTCGCATCATATCAACCAGCCCATGGAGCGCGCAGTTGATGCTGATCACCGACGAGAAATCCGGAGCGGGTGCCATTGTCGGTCAGCTGGGTCAATCGAATGCCCTTGGATCAGTCAAGGGTCTGGGCGAGAATGGCTTGCTGGAAATGCGCTACGTTTCCGGAATGGAGAAAGTGCAACCCGGAGATACCGTGACGACTACCGGCCAGGATGCGATCTATCCGCCCGGCTACACCGTGGGGGAAGTAGTCGAGGTGAGACCTGGAGCTGCGACGCAGTCACAAGTGATTCATATCCGTCCGGGTGCGGGGCTGGACAGGTTAAAAGAAGTTGCCGTTCTAATGTACCGCCCGCCCCAACGCACCGAACCCGATCAGGCGCTACCCAACGTAGATAGGAAAAGTAAGCAGTGAGCAGTGAGAAAAGAGCAGCGGATGGCTACCGCCAACTTTCAATCGCGACTTGAGCCTGAGAGATCGAAGACTGCCTGTTGCTTACGACCTGCTGCTCACCGCTCACTGCCAACTGCTCACTGACGAAAGATGCGTCAACTGACCATCGCGGTTCTGTTAGTTGTAGCGATCGCTTTGCAATCGGCGCTGCGCGCCGTCTGGCAACCGCTGGCGTACGTTGACCTCGCCTTGATTCTGGTCGTCTATTTCGCGCTGCAACGGGAACCCTTGCAGGCACTTATAGTAGCAGCGGCGGCAGGTTTGGCAACCGACTTTATCAGCGGCTCCCCGGCTTTATTGGGGGCCGGCGGATTCTCAAAAACGCTGACTGCTTACGCGGTCTACTTTGTAGCCTCGCGCGTTATGCTGGACACGACCATTTTGCGGATTCCGGTTCTCGCGAGTGCCAGTCTGATGGACAATCTTATTTACGTCGGAATGCATCGATTGCTCGGGCAGAGACCACCGATGCCGTTTATTCAGTCCTTATCATACAAGTTAATCGCAACTACGATTGCCGGCACCCTGTTGCTTTACGCTTACGATTCTTATTTTAGCAGCAAGGCTCGACAGCGGCGCCAATTCACGGTGCGCCGGCGCGTGGCTCGCGGTCGTACCGGCGTCTTGCGAAGAAAAAGAAGCAGATGAAATTCGTTGACGATTCACAAAACCTGCGCGTAAGACTGCGGCTGATTCAGGCGCTCGTGCTGGTGCTCCTGGGCCTGCTGGGTGTCCGGCTTTACCTGCTTCAGATTATCAACGGCACACACTATGCCGAGATCGCCGAGAACCAGCGCATCCGTCTCCTGCCAATCCCGGCGCCCCGCGGGGTGATATTGGATCGTAACGGAAAGTTGCTGGTCGACTCACGACCGATTTACAGGATCATTCTCTCTCGCGAAGACACCAAAGGCATCGATCGTTACTCACTAATCAAACCGCTTTCCGATGGACTGAAACTCGACGGCGAGATTCTGCGCGAACGCTTCGATCAGTTGAAATCACAGCCGGCTTTCGAATCCATACTCATAAAAGAAGACGCCACGCAGGCTGACATTGCCTGGGTGGACGCACGTCAGTTGGAACTTCCGGCCTTGCGGGTCGAACAAACTCCACAGCGGCGTTATCCGCCAAATGGCATGCTGGCGCACGTGCTTGGTTATGTGCAGGAGATCAGTCCAGAGCAACTCGAGGAGCCGCGTTACAAAGACAAGCGTTACAAGCCGGGCGATATTATCGGGCAAAATGGTCTGGAGTATGTTTACGACGACTACCTGCGCGGCCGCGATGGTTATCGCAAAGTCATCGTGGACAGCCGCGGACACATTCAGAAAGAGATTGAGGTCGTAGCGCCGGAACCTGGCCAGGATCTGGTTACGAGCATCGATCTCGATTTGCAGCTGGCCGCCGAAGAGCAGTTACAAAAGTCGGTAACGAGGCGCGGCGCCATAGTAGCAATGGATCCCAACAACGGCGAGATCCTGGCGATGGCCTCGTATCCCACGTTCGATCCGAACCTCTTCTCCCAGCGCATCACGACCAAGGCGGGCCGCGCGGAATACACGGCGTTGCTGAACGATCCCCAAAAACCACTGATCAACCGCGCGATTCAGAGCCGTTATCCGCCGGGGTCAACCTGGAAGATTCCGATGGCCGTGGCCGGGTTGCAGCAGGGCGCGATCACTATCGACAAGTCGAACCTCGTCTGTGGAGGCGGCATCCAGATCGGAAACAAGTTCACGCGCTGTATGGGCAATCATGGCACTCCGGATATTCGAACAGCCATCACCAGATCATGTGACGGATATTTTTATCGCCTCGGGTTGAAGATGACGATTACCGGCATCATGGCCATGGTCAACGAATTCGATCTCAACAGGCGCTCCGGAATCGATCTGCCGCATGAAGCTCTTAACCAGACGCCGTCACCAGAGTTTAAAGCACAAATGAACCCGCGCGATGCGGAATGGCGCGATATTGACACCGTTTATTCTTCTTTCGGCCAGGTTTACGACATCATCACGCCGATTACGTTGCTGCGAACGGTGGCCGGGGTCGGTGTCGGTGGAAAGCTCTATATTCCGCATCTGCTGAAGGAACTTAAACCGATCGGACAAGAGGGCGATGCTGGTTACCGTCCGTCGCGTGCGTTTCAATCAATGGATCCGCAGAGACCCAATCCGAAGATCATCCCGATTCCTGAAGAGCAGCACAAAGTTGTAGTCGATGGGATGTGGGGTGTGGTCAACAACGGCGGCACCGGCGCCAGTATTAAGATGGCCGGGTTCGACATCGCGGGCAAGACCGGCACGGCGCAAGTCGTCGGGCTGGGTAAAGACAGTGGCGCGAACAAAGACCATGCGTGGTTTGTTTCATACGCGCCGGCTTACAAACCTGAGATTGCGGTCCTTGCTTTGATCGAGAATTCAGGTTTCGGCAGTCAACACGCCGCGCCGGCCGTGCGCGCGGTTTACGACGTTTACTATCAGAAGACCCGGCCGCAGCAGGAGACGCCGAAGAATAGTATTGCGTTGAGGATTCGCTGATGGAAGTGATGAGTTACTTAGTCGTCGCTCATAACTGACTTATGGTCGCTATTATTAAAAGACGCAGCCTGAGGGATTTCGATTGGTTGATCGCCGTGCTGGCAATCGCCATCGTCTGTTTTGGCGCGTGGGAGATTCATAATGCGCAGCCCACGGAAACGTATTGGCAGAAACAACTGGTCGGTCTCGGCATCGCGTTGGTGGCAATGTTGGGAATTGCCTTCACTGACTACCGCCGCCTGGTTGAGTTGGCGCCCATCCTCTATGTTCTGGGATTAGTCCTGCTCGTGATTGTGCTTGTTCCCGGCATTGGCATGAAGATCAACGGCCAGCGATGTTGGATTAAGTTGCCCGGGCCGCTGGGACAGTTTCAACCATCCGAGTTTGTGAAGATTCCCGTAGTGCTGATGCTCGCCAGGTATTTTGGAAAGCATCGCAGCGGCTTGCTGACCTGGAAAGAATTGTTCGTGGGCAGTGCCATTCTTGGTTTGCCGATAGCCCTGATCCTGCTGGAACCCGATCTGGGCCAGGCGATAACGTACCTGCCTCTTCTGGCCATCGTCCTCTTTCTTTCATCAGTGCGAATGTGGGTTGTCTGCGTGACGCTATTTGCCATCATCGCGGGCGCGCCGCTCGCTTATACAGTCGGCGTGAAAACGGGGCTGCTCCACGGATATAAGCTCGAGCGCATCAATGTGATTCTGGATCCGGAGAACGCCGACAAACGAGGCTTTGGTTATCACACGTGGCAGTCGATGGTCACGGTCGGCGAGGGTGGATTGATGGGCGCTCGCGGATCCGAGTATTCACAAAGCAGCCTGAAGTTTTTGCCAGAGCCCCATACGGACTTCATCTTCGCGGTCACGGCTGAAACCACCGGTTTCGTTGGTTGTTTGCTGCTGCTGGCCTCGTACGCGCTGTTGCTGACCCGCTTGATTAGCGACGCCCGGCGGTCGCGGGACCGCACCGGCATGCTGGTGATTATGGCGATTGTCGGCGGACTCATCTTTCAGATTTTCATTAACGTCGGGATGGCCCTGGGCCTTTTGCCGGTGATCGGCGTGCCGCTGCCTTTGATGAGCGCCGGCCTCTCTTCCGTTCTCGCCACGTTCATCGCGATCGGTTTCGCGATCAGCGTGCAATTGCGACGGTTCGTAAACTAGCGGGCGACCGCCCCACAGCAGAAAGAATCAGCGACAAAAAAGGCGCAAGAAGCATAAAAACGAATTCCCCCGTTATGCTCTTGCGCCCTTTGTGCTTTCTTGTGGCTATGCTTTTATTTCCGGTGCCGGCGCGAGGTTGCCTGCAACTTCCGGACTTGTCCTTTCAGTTCCGCGATCTCTTTCTGCTGCTCTTTGATCGCGTTGAGCATGGTCCAGATGATCGGATCGTTGTTGACCATCAGGTATCCGTCGCTGTTCTTGGTGACGGCTTCGGGAATGATCTTCTGCAATGCCTGAGCTCCAAAGCCGATGTGTTCACCTTCTGACTTAAGTCCGAGAGCGTTGTCCCGCTTGTACTCGTAGCGGATCGGCTGCAACTGCATAACGGCTTTGAGTCCGGGGTTGAAACGGCCCTTGATGTTCTTCAAACGCTCGTCCGAAGGGACGGACCAGGTTCCACCACCGGGCTTGCTGGCAGTTCCATTGACCGTCAGAAGTTCAGTCGGTGCCGTCGTCCCGATGCCGACGTTGCCGTTTTGATCAATTGCAACCTTATCCACTCCAGAGGCATTCGCAAACAGCAAGGTGTCTGCTATCGTTGGATGGTTGTATACGCTCCATTTTTTGGTCCCGTTTTCATACCAACCATATCCAGTGTAGGCGTCTACCGCGTTACTATCTGCGCGAATAATACCCTCGTAGTTTCCTGGGCCCTTGACGTGCAACGTTGTTCCTGGACTCGCCGTCCCGATGCCAACGTTGCCGCTCGCTGATATGTCGATCGAACTGGTTGGTGCGCCGGGCCGAATGCGGAAAGGCAAACGCGAACCGCCGGTCACATCGCGAACGAAGAAGTTGGCTTCGTTGCCTGCGATATCCCAGGTCTGCGCCGTGAAACCGCCCGCGCTGGTTTGTTCAAGCCGATGGGCGGGAGTATCGCTCGTTGTTATGTGCAGGTCCAACACCGGCGTGCCCGTCCTTAACCCGACCTTGCCAGTGCTACTCACCTTGAGCGAGTTGGCCGGCGCACCCGCGTCGACCTCAAACAGAATCGTGCCAGTCTCGGAATTGCCGGTGGCACCCTGGTCGACGAAAGCCAGGAAACTGGCGCCACCGCTGGCGGAGCTGTTCGCCCTGATCTGCCAATTGTTGGTTGGGAATCCCGCTGCGGTGCTGGTGTCGTCGAACTGAATCCGGTCGTTGTTCTCCTTTAACCTGATTGTGTCAAAGCCGAAATTTTCGTTGTTGACACAGTCGAGGCCAACGCAAAGGCTGCCCTGTACGATCAAGTCGTCGGGGATTACCTGATCGGGCATCGAGAGCAGAGACAGGCGATGGTTGCGGAGTCTGGACACGGTGTTGCCGGAAAGCACGCCCGATCGCTGTTGCGGCAGGCTCTTTTCGAGGCTCTTCGTTAATGGCGGTCGGCCAGAAGTCGGTTCTGATTCGTTGCCGATGTAGAGGACGCCATTCTGCATGGCGAACGATCCCGATTGGACCACGGATTGCACGGACAGTGGTCTACGGCTGGTACGGCCATTCTCATCCTCAACACCGGTGCCCCCATCATCCGGGAATATGATGCGATCCTTGATGGACCGGGGTTGCACCGTAGTGAACCTGAGTTCATACGTGTACTGACCGTTGCCTAGCGCGGCGCCGGTCTTGTCAAGAAGCGCGAACGAGGGCGCGGCGCCCGCTGCGAATTCGCGTCTGTAGACATTACCGTCAGGAGCCGAAACTGTCAGGGTTGCACTAGAGTACGAAATGGCCGCGTCAAATCTGACGCCCATTCCCTCGGCCCTGACGTTGGCGACTCTGGCGTCCGTCGACTGGCTTGTGATCTGGCCAAGTGCTGCTGTTTGCAGACAGGCGAAGGTGAGCACGATGAATATCGCGAAAGCAAAAGACTTTTGATTCTTCATTTGAATTCCTCCTGTGTGTCGGGTTAATTACACCACCAGCAGCGTGGAAGGCATGCTTTGTCTGGAACCTTCGGGCAAGTTCTGATGGACTCAAGTCAAGTTAACGCAACTAGCCAATTCTTTAGCAAACAAGTCTCAGACATGTCAAGATCGTTCTGTTGGGGGGTGCGGAGGTATCTTAACACCGATTTTGACCGAGCCGTGGGAATATCAATGAGACGGTTCATTCATTGCCAGGACCGAAGTATTGTGCTGGGCGTAGTTTCCGTCGAATGGTTTCAAACTCCACCTCGCGGCTAATTGGTGGAAGGCGCAGATAAAACTCGCGGGACTCAATAAGCTACTCACAGCGGGAAGCGCCCGCGATATTCACCCGACACCAGGAACGCCTTGACCATCTCGGCATTCTGGCAGTTGCCGCCAAAGGCGTTCAGCTTGTCCAGCCAGAAGTGGTAACCTGAGAAGTCCGTGTCCGGTCCAGTATTAGCATCGCGCTGCAGATACCCGAAGTACTCCATCAGCACAAATGCCCGATTGAATTCCTGCTGCGCCAGCGTCGCGTTCTCTGCCACTCTTCGCAAGGCTCGTCCACGCGCCGCTGCGTCGGTCGTAGTCGTAGCCGGGCCGAACTCATTTATCGCCGCTGTGCGATCAGCGTCACCTGGTGTTAATCCCGCATTAGTGAAGAGCTTGTCGACAAACTCCGATGGTGTTATCGATGTCGGATATGCCGAAGCAAAGCGCGGGCGCTGTACAAACTCTGCCGCAAAAGCCTGTTTGTTGTCCTCAAGCTTCTGCTCCCAACCGCTCTGTAGCACTATGACGCCGTTGCCAATCTCCCGAGTGTCGGGCTTGAACTCACTAAGTTTGATCGGCACCGGGAGTTTCGGGATATCGCCATAGGCGGCCTGATAAGTTCGATAGACCAGGTAACCCGTCTGTTGGAACTCAATCGAGAGGAAGAACGCCGCTGAAGTGTCGATGCGTTTGGCTTCCCGACATTGGGCATTCGCGCCGCAACTCTCAATGTTGTTGACCCAGAAGTTAAAGCCCGATTCATCCGGTTCGCGATTAAGGAAGTCCAGGTACTGCTGTCGCACGAAGTACTCAGTCGCATCCAGTGGGTTCAGAGCATTGCCGGTGGACGATGCATTGAAAGCCGCGTCCGTATGTTGACCCAACGCACTGAAGCTTCGTTGTGACGGGCTGAACGAGTAGTTCGCGCGCGTGGGCACCACGGTATAGAAGCCGTTGGTCTCGACATTATCGAAGCGGTAATTGCCTTGCGCGTCGGAGACCGTCAGCCGATTCTGGGTCCCGGTCATGCGCACCGCCGCGCCTTCGACCGGATTGCCGTTACTGTCGACTATCTGGCCAGAGACGTTGCCATTGGCGGCGGTGGGTGTCGCCACCTGAAGAATGAGCTGTCCGCTGGTGATCTGAAGTGAAGCTGCCATGCCGGTGTCAAGTCCACCGGGGACGACCATCACAGTTGTAGGAGCCGCGCCGGCGACTGAACCACCTGAGCTACTTGATATCAGCGTGTAGTCTCCGGCGGTCAACGCCGACCCGCTTACGGTCACCGTAACGGGATTGCCGCTAGCCAATGTCAGCGCGCCACCTGTAACAGTCAGGGTTGGGTTGCCGTTTGCATACAATAGCGTGAGTGGACTCGTGCTCCCCATCGTGAGACCGCTCGCTGAGCAGTTGATCGTGCCGGAGGATACGGTCCCGGTGCCATTGAGCGTTTGGGAACTCTGGAGTGTCAGGGTGCTGGTGCGGCCCGAGACATCAAAGGTCGCGCCACCTGCTACGGTAATGGTGGGTGAGTTCGCAGACGAGCCTGATCCAGTCAGGGCCAACGTTCCGGTATTAATCGTTGTGTTGCCGCCGTAGGTGTTCGCGCCACCGAGCGCCAACGTGCTGCTGCCCGCTTTGGTGAGGTTGAAGTTGCCGCTGATTACATCGCTGATGGTGATGACGCTCGCCGTTGTCAGCGTGGTGTCGCCGGTAAGCGTCGCGGTGGCGGCGGTTGATAGAGTATTCGTTCCATCCGTTGAATTAAAGGTCAACGCCCCCGTATCGACTGCGTTGCCGAGAGTAATGTTGCCACTCAAGCTAAGATTGTTTTGGAGTGTCCGTGCCGTTGTGCTGCTCGAGCTCAGGTTCGAAGTATCACTAAGCGTCACTGTGCTGGTGCCAACCGGGCCACTTGTGATCGCACCACCAGCGCTTACAACACCATCGCTTCCGAGCCGAAGAACTCCGGCGCTGACTGTCGTGCCGCCCGCGTAGGTGTTAGCGCCGGACAAAGTAGCTGTTCCGCCACTCGTCTTGGAAATACTTTTCCCACTGCCGGATATGACCGAGCTGATGGTGAAGGTCGAGCCGGTACCGATATTGAAGTTGCCGCTCGATTGCAGCACAGAATTCAGCACGCCCGTTCCCGCGCCACCCCCACCGTTTGGGCCCTGGATAGTCAGCGTCGAATTCCCCGTCAGATAGATCAGGTCATTTGCAACACCGCTGAATGTGTTTGTAAATCCAGCGCTGTTACCAAGATTTAACGTGCTGTTAGTTGCGCCGCTGGTTCCATTGGAGATCGTGAAAGCGTTGCCGTTGGCGACGCTAAGCGACTCCATAGTCGCCGCGCTGGCCGTGATCCTCAGCGTAGCTGTCGAAGTTCGTGTGATGCGCACATCGTCTGTGTTGGTAGGAACGCCGGAGGGACTGTAATTAGTGCCCGACGTCATGTCCGTATTTGCGGTGAAGTCCTTTGCGTTTCCAGCTTCCACCACGAAGACGACGACGAGCAAACCAGTCAAAATGATGACCGCGACGAGAAGCGAGCTGAATCTTGCGCGACCGCCGGAATCGTCAGTGAGCAGTAAGCGGTGGGCAGTAGCATTGCGACTTTGCCTCACCGTGTCGTCGGGCCCTGCCTTGAACGTGATAGGACTGGTGCGATTCCTGGTTAAGAAGACTATTTGTACGAGCAGGCTGACAAGAGTCCGGGTCATAGCGGGAGTTCTCCTTTGTGGGACTAAGGTGTGACCCTTTGAGGGTCATGATCATTTTCGTCCTCCGATCCGCGGGCGGTGCCCACGGCCATCACCTCTGAGCCGTTCAGGCTTCATGAGAGCCGCGCATAATACACCTGATCCGCAATTTCGCGTTGCAAGTAGGATGGCAAGGGCGTTCATCCGTTTCCGGAGGTGATACCCCGCCATTTTTGAACGCCTTCAGGCTTCAGACAGAACACCGTTATCCGGCACCCGTCAGATCGCGCTCAGCCTTTCCTTTCCGCTTTTTCTCTTCTGTCCTAAAATAGCGCCCTCATGGTCGGCGAGACTCTCGGCAATTACAAAATCACCCACAAGCTCGGTGCCGGTGGACAGGGAACAGTTTACAAAGCTATCGATCAGAAACTCGGCCGCACGGTCGTCCTCAAGGTCTTGCCCGCGGAACTTACCGTCAAGGAAGCCAACCTGAAACGCTTTGAGCGTGAAGCCCGTCTGGCCTCGGCGCTGGATCATCCGAACATCTGCACCATCTTTGATATGGACGAAGTAAATGGCCTGCACTTTATC
>JBGQGG010000008.1:0-170043 GCA_041497335.1 Pyrinomonadaceae bacterium
AATATCGATCAGGGCGATGCGGCCGACCAACTGCTCCAGATGTCTGGCCGGAATTCCGGTGCCGGGCCGCTTTGTCCAGATCATGTCCTGCGTAATCCGCGTTCCTTTAGAGATAGGGCGGAGCGAAACGACACTGCGGTGGGCCCAAACTCGTATGGGCTTTTCCAGCTCGTGCACGGTCTTGTCGGTCCCAAGAGCTTCCTCGACTCTCCGCGTCGCCTGCACCAGCTGATAAAGATCATAGGCGTCGATTGATACGCTCTGGTCGGGCCCGGGCTGACGTTTGTCCAGAATGAAATGCTTCTCCAGAAGCTTGGCGCCCAATGCAACTGCGGCGACAGACGTAAAAATGTCGGGCGTATGATCAGAATGACCTACTATCAATCCGTAGCGCTCCTGCAACTCTCGGATCACACCCAAGTTTACGTCGGCATGTCGAGCCGGATACTCAGACACGCAATTCATTAACACCAGCTGATCGTTTATTGGTCGCAGAGTCTTGATCGTCTCGTCGATTTCATCCCACTCCGCCATTCCGGTAGAAAGAATCATCGGCTTGCCGAATGAGGCGATCACTTTGAGTGTTGGAAGATCCGTCAGCTCGCCAGAGCCGATCTTAAAAGCGCTCACACCCAGTTGATTCAGCTCTTCCGCGGCTTTCCTGCTGAACGGCGTGCACAGATACGTGATGCCCAATTCCGCACAGTATTGCTTCAGCTCGTAATGATGATCTAATTTGAGCGCGTAGAGCTGGAGAAAATCGTATAGCGGAATATTGAAGTTGCCGGACATCGGAACACCGTCCCGCAACATCTCCTCGTCAGGCAGGTGATGCTGGAACTTTATCGCGTCGGCGCCACACGCCTTCGCCTGTCGCACCATCTCCTTGGCAACCTCCAGGCTGCCGAGGTGGTTATCGCAGGCTTCGGCGATAATGAAGCAAGCCGCATCCGCTCCAATCTCTCTTCCATCTATGTTGATGCGTGTCGGCATACTCCGTCTCTCTTATCTAAAACAGGTCATGAAAGGTAAATCGGTTCAGGGTGATCAGCCGACGGGGCTATTCTCGAGTCGCACCTCAAAACGCATTCGCTCTTCGCCTCAGTTTGCAATCAGCTAGTTCCAGATCTTCAGCCGTGTCCACATCGAGATAGTTCTCCCAGTCAGTCATTATCGGAATGGACTTTCGGCCGAAGATACTGCGGTGCTCGAGAACAGCAGGGATGCGAAAGGCATAGACCAGGCCGGTCGGAACATACGCGGCTGCCTGCTGGCCGTGCAACCTTCGAGAATTCATTGTTCGCGAGGACACATATGGTCGCAGCAAGCCGCCATCCACAACAAGCGCCTCTTCCGGATTGAAGACATGCGGCAGTTCGCAAACCGAGACCGCACTGTCGGCATCTGACGCGCGCAGGGCATCGATCGCTTCATCAATCTGCTCAGGCGTCCGCAAAGGCGCAGTAGGCTCCAGCAATACACCCAGTTCAGGGATTGGGCGCAGATGTCGCTGGGCCCAATCCGCCGCGTGTAGTATTACGTCGACGGTTCTGGAGTCATCTCTGGCAAGCTCTTCCGGGCGAAGCCATGGAACGCTGATTCCCAGCGCGCGGGCCGCATCGGCTACCTCGGGATCATCGGTGGAGACGATCACGCACGAGACTTGCTTCGCGGACTTGGCGGCTTCAATAGCCAAAGACAACAGGGACTGACCGGCCACTTGCGCCAGATTCTTCCGCGGAACACGCTTTGACCCGCCTCGAGCTGGAATGATGGCGACAGCACCCGGCTCCTGAATCGGTGATCGAGCAAGCCCGGGATCGATATCTGCATCCGTCAACACCGATATCTCGACTCCGCTATCCACGACGATCTCCTTCATACGTCCGCCGGGGTCCACGACCGGCAGAGCCGTATTCTTCAGTCGCCGCAATAGCTCAATAGCTTCTGCGGCGGTTCTCGCCGTAATAGGATCGGTATTCATCGCCTTACTGACTGGCGCTACGAGCAAGGTGTCGTCCAGCAATGAACGGCGAACATCTCCATCGGAGATCACGCCAATGAGGTGGGCGTCGTCATCGCAAACGAACAGGACCCCCTTGTGATTCTGGGTCATTCGATTCAAAGCAGACCGCAGTGTTTCACTGGGGCGAATAATCAGGTCGGTCAGTTTCAGCATGAACTTCGTCTTGCAGCTAGTATGTCATCTCTTTGTGCAACAGAGCTTCTGTTACTTCCAGATTCTTCAGGATGTGCACGATTTTCTCAGAAGCGCTGCCATCGCCGTAAGGATTGGTGGAGCTTTTGGCCCGAGAGACGAAATCGCTCGAGGTGGCCTTCTGGATGCCTTTCAGAATCTCGCTCCGGCAGTAGCCGACATTGATGACGTTCTCCGCCTGGGGTCGGCCGTTCTGTCTCCCCCCGATGTTCACACAAGGTGTGCCTAACGTGGGTGCCTCCATAATGCCACTACTGGAGTTGCCGACGATCACGTCGGCCATTTGCATGAAACCCAGGTAGTCAGCTCGCGTGAGGTTTCGGAAGAACCGAATTTGCGGACGCTTCAGAGTGGTCAATTTGGTGCGAATCAATTCGCTTCCAGCATCAGAATTCGGATAGACAAAAACCGTTGGCCATCCCAGTTCGATCAAAGCCTGGAGAGTTTCAGAGACCTGCTCTCCTGCCGCAGATTCTTCCTCAGTAACGGGATGCTGGACGGCGAGGATCAGCTTATCGCTCTCGTTGAGCCTATAACGCAGCCGCAGGTCTTCCCGCGGCGTGACCTGACCTTTTACCAGTTCGTCCACCAGCGGTGCTCCGGTCACGTGAATGCGGAACTCCTGTTCTCCCAGTCGACGCACACGTTCAGCGAATTCCTCATTGGCGGCGAAATGGACGTGAGCAAGTTTCGTGATCGAGTGCCGTACTATGCCATCCACGTTCCCGGAAAGTTCGCCCGCCTGAATGTGCGCCACAGGTATGCCCAGATGTACGCCGGCAATCGCACCCATCAACTGCTCACCTCGATCGCCAGCGAGCAAGATCGCATCTGGCTTGATGCGCTGGAGAGCGGTCGGTAGCTCCAGAAGGAAGCAGGCGAGTGATTTGGTCATCGTTGCGGCAGTATAGCCGTCGAACGTCATGTATATCCGATCGTCGACCCGAAAACCATCATTCTCAATCTCGCGAACGCTCATGCCGAATTCCGGGAGCAAGTGCATGTTGGTTGCGATGATCGCGTAATCCAATTCGCGGTCTTGCTTGATCAAACGAAGAACCGGGCGAATGTACCCCCACTCACCTCTTGATCCGGTGATCACAGCTATTGTCTTTTTCCGCGCGGCGTTGTTAATCAGAATTCACCTGACCGTTGTGCCTGAAAACGTCACCTTTGGTTGTTCGGAACCTTTGAAGCGTGATCAGGGTCTCTAACTATTAACCCGTTTTGAGTAGAGCCGTTTTCGTTATGAGGATCTCGTACGGTCCCATCAACCGCCGGAGGGCGATACAAGGCAACCGTAAGGATGTCAAATGGGCATAGGGAGGATCGGCAGGGACACATCACTCTCAGGTTCTATCCCGCCGGTCGTCATATCCCTGTTACCGCTTCCCGACTCGGGACCTACATCAAAAACACCGCATCTCCATACAGCAGGTCATCCCAATTCTCAATTGGCATGGCTCCGCCGGACGTAAGGAATCGACTAAGGCCTTCTGGTAAGGCGCACGTTTTGTGGCTGAGTGCGAAGCACCGTCGGATAGCTTCACGACTCGCATCGTCTTTCACTGGAACAGCCTTGATCCTGGAAGTCCTCGGTGTCCCATTCTCTTTCCACAAATATCCGTGGCCATTAGAACGATCTCTTACCAAAGTGTCGGAAATCCAGATATACGGTTTATCATTCAGGAAACATGCAAGTCTGCTATAAGTGGAATTGGAGCAGACTACCAGGTCAGAACGGCTCAGTAACAACAAACCCAAGAGGTCCGAATAAGGCTGTCCCAGATAGTTGATCGGTCGGATTTCGTCAAGGAACGGTCGAAGCTGTTCCCGCGTGCCATCCGTGACTAGAATGAATTCACAATCACAAGCTTCCCGGATCAAACGGCACATGCGAACATACCAATCCAGCGGTAACTGGGCGACTCGCTCCCCTTCCTCAAACGTCCCGTTCCAGGGCTTGAAATCTCCCATTCTAATATTGACGCCGATGCGCAGGCGTCCTTTTGCCGGCGCTTCGAGCTCTTCCAATCGCCTGCGCGTCTCGGAATGGCTTAGCAAAAGACTCTGTAGCCAGACGCGCGCGCGTTTGATTGCAGCATATCCTCCCCACATTCCACCGGTTGTAACAACAACGGAGCGCACCGGGTCATGAAACCCCAATCCCTTAAGATAACCTAAGCAAGCCTCTCCTATGTCCTGGATGCGAGTTCGCTCATAACTCTCTCGCGTAAACTCCAACACCGGAGGACCAATCCGAAATTTCAGCTTTCTTTGAAGTCGAAGTGAATACGCGAACAATGCCGTTCGAACCCTGTCGTTGGAGGATGAAGGGAAATAGTAGCCATATCCGTTCTTTGTGGCTGGTTTCACATGAATGGTCGGGGGCCATACCGGTGGCTGATACTTCAGTTGACAAGATTGGGCAATCAGATAAGCCTTGGCTACGGCCATTAGATTATTGCCAAGGCCACAATCGGTTACCGTAGGGTAAGCAACTCGTAGTGACATACTCAGACGATTTCCTTCTCTTAACCGGCACTACTGCAGACGACTACCTCTGCAGACTGTTTGATAACGCTGTTCCAATGAACTAGGAGGCCACACTGTCAAGAAGCATCTTGCGGCAATGGAATGCCTCGGCGTAACACGTGGGCGAGGCGGCCTCGACTCCACGCAGCCGCATCAAGCCATGGAAGAGGTCCTCGGAAAACCATTGTTTGTCTCGTTGTGTACCGAAATAGCGCATCAAGCCCTGCACCTTCCTGCGGCAGAGCGACTCGGACAACGGAACGAAAAAGTTTGGCGAGCGCAGGTCGGCGTCGTACTTTGGAATCTCGTACTCCAGGATGAGATGATTCCGGAACGTATTCCAGGTCAACTCACACACGAGGCGGTGGTCCTGATGAAGATCCTCCCGGAAATGCGTAAAGATCACATCCGGCACAAAGGCTTTCTTGAGTTCCTCGAAGGAGTCCTTCACGGCAGGGCCAATGTAAGGAAGGAAACCGTCCCGGAAGGATTTCACGACAATGGTCTTGGAGCGGGCCCTCCGCAGAAAGGCGCGCGCGCTGCGCTCGGCTTCTTTTGCCCGCTCCGCGTCGGAACTGAGGACAAGCCAATAGAACTCGATTGCGTCCGAACTATCAATCAAACTGAGCACCGTGCCCCCACACCCAATCTCAATGTCATCGCTGTGCGCGCCCAGACATAAAACTCGTGTAACACCGCTTAGCTTAAGGGGTATCACACCAGCTCCTTCGTCAGCCCCGCGTTATTCCATACGGCCCATGGGGCGTTTCCGCCGCTGAAGACGTCTTCGAGGTCCTGCTTCTCCTTGAACGTGTCCATACATGCCCAGAAGCCCTCATGCGGATGAGCCATGAGCATCCCGTCGCTAATCAGACGACGGAACGGCTCCTCAACCAACTCTTCCCCGTCGCGCATGTAGGTGAAAATCTCCTGCCGCAGAACCATGAACCCGCCATTCATCCTCGCGCCGGATCTGCCGATGTGCTCGATGCTCTTCACGAGCCCACCCGGCTCCGTTTCGATCAGATGGAAGCTGGCTCGAGGTTTCACGCTCACAAAGCAGGCGATATTCCCGCTCCTCTTGAACGAGTCGATAACCGCAGGGAGCGGCACATCCGAAAGGGCATCGGTATAATTGGCCAGGAACATTTCGTCTCCTTCCAAGTGTTTCTGGACGGCTTTCAGACGCTGGCCAATGTTCGACATGAGCCCTGTGTCAACGAACGTGATATTCCAGTCATGAATATCAGTGCTCAACAACTCGACGTTCTTGCCTCCGTTTGAGAGGACAAAGTCATTCGACACACACTCATTATATTCAAGGAAGTAATTCTTGATTATGTCAGCCTTGTATCCCAGACACAGGATGAAATCCTTGTGTCCATAGTGTGCATAATACCTCATGACGTGCCACAGAATCGGGCGATATCCGATTGGCACCATGGGCTTTGGTAACGCCTCGGAGTACTCGCGCATGCGCATGCCCAAGCCTCCACAAAACAGTACTACTTTCATGATTGTTGGTTGGAATCGATTGGTTAGCAGTTCAGGCTGCCGTCTTGGTTGTCACCTGACGATCCTGGTCAAGTTCCTCCAGCCAGACCTCGCCGCGGAAGTGACGATACTGTTCGGCGCGCAATCGGTCTGCGATGCGGTCGGGCGGGAGTTCCACGTCGTCGTAGCTGATCACCTGGTCCTTCCGGATGTCGCGTCTGAGTTTGCATCCTTCGACAAGTCCTTCAGGCAGATAACGGTTTTTGCACATCTCATCCGCGTTGACCGCCTCACCGTAGGTCATGAACATGCCGTAGTCATCAAGCGTTTCCCGTTCCTTCAGATCGCGCTTGGCAACCGCGCATACCTCGACGACGGGACCACCCAGGGGTTTGGCGACTGAATCCCGAAACAGTGCTACGCGGGCGATGGCATTCGGTATCTCGAAATGAACGAGATGGTACGGGACGAAGAACGGGTAGAGTGGACCGTCTCCCATTTTATACAAGCTCAGGTAGTGTTGTTGTTTGGGATCCGGGTGTTCGGCAAGACAGTAAATCTTCGTCAGCGGCGTGCCGACCACGTAATCCACCAGGCCGCCAAGCCGCCGCAACTCGTCGATGTCGTAAAGCCGCCCGATCTTCATCACGTCGTCTTTATACTCAAGGCCACGCGACATCCCGCGAGACTTCACGACGAACCCGGTGGCGTTCGCCACGATGGCTTCCTCAAAGCTGATCTTCGAGCCGTCCGCGAAACTGGTAACCATGGCAGGGTTCTGGCCCCACTTTTCGGCGAAGCCTTTCTGCGTCGCTGGATTGCGGTAGCGATCCTGAAGACCCTTGATGTTCCCGATCACGCGCGGAGTAAGACCCAGGCCCTTGACCCACCGGTAAAGGTTTATCTGGAGGCCGGGTTCATCTCCCTCGCACGCGGACAGGATCACTCCTGCCTTCGCCGCGTAGGTTTGCAGGATCGGACCGATGGTGGCATCGATCTCCGCGTTCACGAGCACAACATCTTTGCGGTGCTTGAAGGCTTCGAGCACAACCCGGGCTCCGAACTCTACCGAACCAGTCGTGTCCACGAGGACATCTATTTGCTCAGACCGCGCTAACAGAAGCGCATCTTCCGTGACGACTGGCTTCCCCGCCCGAATCGCGTCTTCCAACTGGTTCTGCGTCTCAGCTTCGACGGTTTCCTCGAGGCCAGCGTAATCGAAAACGTGGTGGGCCCGCTTCAGATTGCGGTTGTACACGGCCACCATGCGCATGCCTGGCACACTGTTCACAATCTGATTCGTCAACCCCTGGCCCATGAAGCCGGCTCCGAGCATCCCGACGCGAATCGGTCTGGATTCTTCTTCCCGCGCCTTGAGTGCATTGTCAACGATGATCATGTTCGGTATTCCTCCTGTAGCCTTCCCTGCCTGAGATGAAACCGGTTCAGTTCCGGCCAATCACGCCAGCACAGTTTCACTGGAGCATGCGCTGTTTTAGTTCCACCTCTACTTCGCTCAACGGCTTCCACGCTGCATCCTTGTCCGAGATTGTCGTAACCCGGAGCGGCCAATCTAGTCCCAGTCGCGGGTCGTTGTAAGCCAAACCACCTTCGGTCTCGGGAGCATAAAACTCACCAACCTGATAGCTCGTTTCGGTCATGTCTTGCAGCACCTGGTAACCATGCGCGAACCGCTCAGGCACGTAAAGCGAGCGGCTGTTGTTTTCGGTCAGTTCCACCGCGATGTGCTGAAGATACGTAGGACTCTCCGGACGCAAATCCACGATGATGTCCAGGATCGCACCCCTAGTGCAGCGCATTAACTTCGTTTCGGGCGCAGGCGGATACTGGAAGTGCATTCCACGCAAGGTCCCCTTCTTCAGGCTGAAGGCGACGTTCGCTTGCGCGATCACCGCCTTCAATCCGTGCGCCGCGAACTCATGCTGGCAAAACGCGCGCGCGAAAAAACCCCGGGAGTCTTCCCTCCGTTCGAGGTCAATAATATACGCGCCTTCCAGTTTCGTCCCGATGAACTTCACAGTATTCGCTTCAGTTAGGTTGCAGCTCCACCACGCAGCCATCTCTCATTAGGAGTTCAGTGAAGCGCATGCTTGTCAGACGCGCGGTTGAAGATCTCGGCCAGATCATGACCAGTCCTTGATCATGAAACCTCTGTCCAAAAGAAGCTCTTATCGATCTGACGCGTCCGGGTGAGGTGCTCGAGCTGTTTCAGCCGCGTAAAAGTCCGGTATTGAAACACCTCCTCCGTCATGTCTACGCGTCGGAACAAATCGAGGAGCTGTTGGGCCCCCCGCCGGGCATCCCAACGGCATTTGAATCCCGGCAAGTATTTCCGGATTTTTTCGAATGAGACCCGGTAACTCCGGTTGTCAGGGCTCGGCGGACCAAACGATACCTCGCAGCCCGGGAAGACCTCTGCAACGATCTCCGCGATCTCCTTCACCCGGTAGTTGTGTTCGGTGTCGCCCACATTGAACACCTCGTTGGCAACCGCTTCGAGGGGTGCCTCCAACACCGCGATGATAGCCTGACAGATGTCGAGTCCATGCACCAGCGGACGCCAAGGAGTTCCGTCGCTGGTCATCGCAATCTTCTTTGTGGTCCATGCGAGCCCCGCCAGGTTGTTAAGCACGATGTCAAAACGCATTCGAGGCGATGCCCCATAAGCCGTGGCGTTCCGCATGAAAGTCGGGGAGAACGCCTCACTAGCCATCGCTTTCACGTCACGTTCCACAAGGGTTTTGCATTCACCGTATGCCGTTTGCGGATTCACCGGAGATTCCTCGTCGACGAAATCCTGGCTGGCGACCCCGTATACGCTGCAGGAGGACATGTACACAAACCGCTTCACCCCGGCCTTCTTCGACAACTCCGCTAACCGCACTGAGGCTTTATGGTTGATTTCATAGGTGATGTTGGGCGCCAGCTGCCCAACAGGATCGTTTGAGAGTTCCGCCATATGGACGACTGCGTCTAGCCCCTCTAGATCCTTCTGCTCAACCAAACGAAGATCCTTGACGATGGTCATCGGGATGCTCGAGCTGTCCCGATAGAGCGCTCGATCGCTATAGAAACCCGTATCCAGCCCTACCACATCATACTCGCGCCGCATTAGCTCAGGCGTCAGCATCGAGCCGAGATATCCGTTACAACCTGTCACACATACGCGCATGGTGTTTTCTGTTGATCTGTTCCCCTGCAGGATTGCCACGCCCGAGAAGTCTCTTTGAGCGCCCCTTCTTGTATGGCGCGTGACCGAAATGTTCTTACGGAGACGAAACTCTCTCTGAAGACTCTCTCTGGTTGTGTAAGGCAATAGCATGCGATGATCCACCTGGGACAGCACCTTCGTTTGGTCTTACTCCCTGAGAGCCGGCCGGCTCCCTGACGGCAGTCGCGGATTCTGGAAGACGCTCGAGCCAGATCTCGCGCCAGAAAGAATATATGCTCCTGGGGCAAAACAGGCGGCACCTGCTATATCGGGCTTGACACACAACAGATTCCAAAACGATGCAGGGCGTTTTCATCTCCTGCATCCTCCCTGTCCTTTCATTAATGATCTTGCTGACCCGCTTGTGAACGCGGTATTCGCCCCCACAAAAGGGAACCAGCTCCTGGTCGAAAACCATACCCCGATTCTGGGCTTTTCTGTTCACCGTGCGAAGTATTTCTTCAAAAGGCTTCACCCGAACAAGCTCACCTGGCTGCAGATTGAGAATCTCTGTCGGTGTAGGTTGGCCCAACTCGATGGACCCGGTTCCTCTCGGCCAGGGAGTGCCGCCCCAAAGCGGGACAATCTTGTTGTAGAACCGACTAATCCGCGGGCCGACTCCACGCAACCTGTTAAGGCGGAACAAAATCGCATGGATCAGTCCGTTCAGAATGGTTAGAATCCCGACATTCCCGGAGCGGTAATCCTCCAGATACTGACGGATGTCCCACCACTGAAGATCCGTAGTGGCATACGGCAATCGAGTCGCTTGACAAACGTACGTGGGTTCCTCTCCGTCCAGTTTCGGTGCTTGAGTGCCGCGCCATACGTCATCTTCGCTGCTTCCCTTACGAGTTCCGGATTCCTGAATCTGGAAACCTTGGTCTGGAGTGGACGAGAGACTTCCGTTTGAGTCAGTGTTGACGCGCCTCAACCAGGCCTCCTTCCAAAAGATGAGGCAACCCGCCTGGCACCCGCCGTGCGCCTCTCCATCGCATCGCGTCTCTAAATGGACCGCATTCGCCATTCTTCTCGATCGGGTCGGGAAGACTGTGTCGCAACTCTTGTGAGCACGCTTATAAACACGGAAACGCGTGCCGCAATATCGAAACATCTCAGGCATAAACGGGAGACCCTCGAGGCAGGCGTCCGCGTCCAAAGTGGCGAGGATCTCTTCTTTGCTCCTCACCTCAACAAGTTCACCTGCTTTCAATGGCAGAGCAGGGTTAACCTTCTTTCCATTCAAATGCATCATCTCTAAATTCACCGTTGCGCCACGAAGCCTGTGGACGTCGGCGCCGAGTGTTGGAGACGAGCCAGGTCTTTGGGAATGCTGCTCGATTATTGGTCGCTCCAAGACCTACTACGTTTGGCCGCGGTCACCAAGTCCTTGATCGCGCGCGAACGCAGCAACACCATCTTCCCCGCCGTGGTGAGATCTGAGACCAGCGCCGGCAGATTGTGGCCGGTCCATTTGGCCATGTAGCCATGGCAGCACGCTCGATCGACCCAACTCACCGGGGCCCCGGCCAACGCGCCCCAAAAGCCGGCGAGTATTCTCCATTTTGGAAAGATGATCTTGTCGCGTTTGGCCGGATCGTAAAACGCTGTGAGGGCATAACGGTTCGCGTGCGCCTGCAAAGACTGGGTTGCGTGCCGTCTCGCGAAGAACAGGCCCTCAGGAATCTCGTGGAACCGGCCGAACAGGGCGAGTCTCGCCAACAACACACGATCCGACGCCGGGTAGTTTCCCATGAGCGACGTGAGCGCGAGCGTCCGAGCCCGGACGACCCCGTATTGCGGATGGCACGAGTGACTCACCTGGATGACGTCGATAAATCGGTCCCGCGGTCTTGGGGAGTCCGTGCGCAAGGTGGGAACATCCTCGCCGATGACCCGTCCGTCTTCATCAATGATCTTGGCCCGCGCCTGGCAGAGGACGACGTCATGGTCACGATCAAGCACTTCGATGCACTTCGCCAAAAACTCCGGTGCGACAACGTCATCGTGCGCGGCCCACTTGAAGTACTCGCCCGTTGCGAGCTGAAACACTAGGTTGTAGTTTTTGGCCAATCCTACGTTGTGCTCGTTTCGATAGTAGCGTACGCGTCGGTCTCGCGCCGCGTACGCCCTGACGATGTCCTCAGTGTTGTCTGTTGAGGCGTTATCCGAGATGATGAGCTCGAAATCCTCGTACGTCTGCGCCAGGATCGAGTCGATCGCCTCGCGGATGTAATTCCCGCCGTTGAACACGGCCATGCCGATGCTGACGCGCGGGTGCGTGTTATGCGCCATCGGAGGGGTGCTCCTCGGGCCGCCCGTTGGGCCGGAATTGTGTGGTTTGGCTAATACCTGCGCCCACGAATGAGTCATCCTCTGAGACTTGCCTTGCATCCCACTGAGACCGAATGTACATGATGCCATGATGTTTGTTGACGATTGGATTTACCATAAAGTCAGGTCCCAACGTCACAACGAAACTTGCCGCGTCGCGAACCCAGTCCAAGTTCGAAAGGCCACTTGTGTCCGCCACATACGGTTCGACTATGTAGCTTCTTGGATAAAGAGAGAGAGATTCAATCCTCATCCGGTATTCAACAAGACCCTTCACCACTCCCATCTTGAAACCGTAGTGAGAAGACAGGCAAGCGGTCGCCAATGTTCCAGTGTCAGTTAAAAGATTAATTGCGAAAGTCGGATTCTCAATCGCCTCGAAGAAATCGGCGCGCACGATTATGTTGACTGGCTCGCCCATCCGGAAGTGAGTGCGCAGATTACCTTCGTCATCTTCAAATCGAATACCAAGGATTCTGGCTTCGCCGTTTCCCAGCCGAGTGCGATCTTCAAGGTCATTCACAACGGCATCCAGCGCCCGCGATCGCACGTGATGGTTCACGGCCTCCGACGTCGAACCATCAAATGCGACCTTTCCAGATTCTAGAACCACTCCTCTATTGCAAATGGCATCGATGCTGGCCATGTCATGGCTTACGAACAGAACCGTTCGTCCTTCCGAACGGTTCACGTTTTGCATCTTCCCCAAACATTTCTGCCGAAAGGACGCATCTCCAACGGCCAACACTTCATCGACGATCAGGATTTCCGGTTCCAGGTGTGCGGCAACGGAAAACGCCAGCCGAACGTACATCCCGCTTGAATACCGTTTGACCGGCGTATCGATGAATTTCTCGACCCCGGAAAAGTCAACGATCTCATCGAACTTCCCTCTAAGCTCCGCCCTGGTCATACCGAGGATAGCGCCATTGAGGAAGATATTTTCGCGGCCTGTCAATTCCGGGTGGAATCCCGTCCCTACCTCCAACAAGCTGGCAATGCGCCCCATGACTCGCACTTCGCCTCTCGTTGGCGCGGTGACGCGCGACAGAATTTTCAGCAGGGTACTCTTACCGGCGCCGTTACGCCCGATGATACCAAGCACGTCACCCTGTTTGACCTCGAACGAAACATCATTCAGGGCCCAGACTGTGTCACCGTTCCCATTCTGGCCCGCGCTGTTCCGTTTGGGTCGCGGGCCAATCCTGGAGAGTGGATCAGGTTTACTCCTTAGCTTTGCCCACCACCGGTTGACATCATCCACTAGCCGTCTGCCGCTAATGACGCCGAGGCGGTACTGCTTCGAGAGATGATCAATATGGATTACGTCAGACATGTAATTGCTCGATCCTGTTTATTCACGCATCGTCTCCGGTCGGTGTTACATCTTCCTCAAACCGTATCCATGAACGTCTTCTCAACTTTGTTGAATAGCAGGATGCCTACTGCGAGGATCAGCGATGTGGCCGCGGCGGAGATACCCAAGAGTCTCCAACTGAAAGTGCCGGTGCCCAGAAACGCGTAACGGAATGTCTCGATTACTGGTGTCATCGGGTTGGCCAGCATGATCCAGCGGTATTGCGCCGGCAGCTTGGAGAGCGGGAATATGACCGGCGTCGAGTACATCAACAACTGAACGCCGAACTGAACGAGGAAGCGGAGATCCCGATAACGAGTCGTCAGCGAGGACACAATGATTCCGCTGCCCAAACCCAGGCAGGCCATCAGTACAAGAAGCGGGGGCATGAGCAGCAAGGCTAGAGTGGGGCGGATGGCAGTTCCATTCGCAAGGAAATAGATATAGAACGCGAGAAATAATCCAAGCTGGATGCCAAATTTGATCAGGTTCGAGATCACGATGGACACGGGCGCGGCCAGCCGGGGGAAAAAGACTTTACCGAAAAGACCCGAGTTGGCGTTGAATGTATCCGAAGTCGCCAAGAGACAATCGGAGAAGTAGTTCCAGGCGGTGACCCCGGACAGGTAAAACAGTATCTTGGGAAGACCATCAGTTGAGAGCTGGGCAATATTTCCAAAAATCAAGGTAAACGTCAGAGTCGTCAGCAGCGGCTGGATGATGAACCAAAGTGGACCAAGGATCGTCTGCTTGTAAACCGAAACGAAGTCCCGGCGCACGAACAGCATTACGAGATCGCGATACCGCCACAGATCAGCAAGGTGCAGGTCGAACCAACGGGTCTTCGGGCGGATGACCAGTGTCCAGTCTTGCTCTTCGACGATGGTGGAAGTGCGCTTGCCGGGGTAATCCGGGGCGACCGCAGACGGTCGAATATTGCCCACTAGAATTGATGCATCTTCATTCATATGACTTGGTTGTATTGAAAGTCTTTGTCACGACATTCAACGGCTTCTCAGATGATCCAACAGTCCAAGATCCCTCATGCTTTTGCCAGCATCTTACTTCGTCAGCGCCTGGTAGATATTCGCAAACTCGAGCCAGCACGTTGGCTGCCCTCAGCCTGCAGCAACAATACCCAGTCTGGATTGCCGTCAGCGTTGTTGCCGGGCATTGTGAAATCACGACTCCCAGAGTTTGGGAACGGCCCCCCACTAATCGCTGTGAACGTCCCGTTGCTGGGGTCGTACCAGCGAGCAGTAACCGCCCCTGAAAAAGTGGAGATCGCTACGGTAAGAGTGGTGTGTGCCGGACAATATGTCAGCGCCAACCGCCCATCCGCAGAAGCTGCAGTCGAGCAGTAAGTATTGTTTCGCGGTTCGGAATTGCCGGTCGTGTACGTGCCATAGCCAGCAGTAACTACCGCGTGGCTCTGGTCTGGTATCAGGTTCCACCACTGGAGTCCATTGAACAGTGTATTGATGTGGGCAATCTGGGCCGCGCCTGGCGTGTTCAAACGCGCCGCTTGATCCGATGTCCAGTTTGAGGTCCAAGTGTACTGGTTACCATAAAGGTAGCCCCCGATGCCTCCGCTGGTCAGCGTCCAGTAGGCTGTTTCTCGCAGGAGATAAGTATCGGTTGGACCGCCTGAGTAACGTTTTAGATTTTCAAATTCATAGTTTCCTTCTCCAAGAAACACCGGAGTTGTCGGGCTGCTATTATAGGCATTCAGCACCACATTGTATGTTGGCGCATAACTGTAAGCGAGGTCCGCGCCACAATAGGCTGACAGGTCGGTGTCTTGATTGGAATAGTTGTCGGAGTTCGTCCCCGTTTTTGCAGCCATGAGTTCGATTGTTTGTAAGTGGTTGCTATCAACACTCGCAATCCCGGCCATGACCTGGCCAACGAGTGCATTGTCAGTCGAGACGATGTAATGATCGAAGTCGTTGCCATGAAACCAGACAATGTTAGGAAAGTTCTTGTACCGATTGCCGACGTACACCCCATAGTCAAACGCCTTCGTACTCCCGTTGTTTTGAA
This sequence comes from Pyrinomonadaceae bacterium, assembly GCA_041497335.1. Classification (GTDB taxonomy): domain Bacteria; phylum Acidobacteriota; class Blastocatellia; order Pyrinomonadales; family Pyrinomonadaceae; genus UBA11740. Next base: position 15,214 of record JBGQGG010000008.1, read on the forward strand.
GCGCAGTCAACCACCCACCCGTTTCTATGGGATCAAGGAACACGGTTATTCCACACGAAGCCGCAAGGTTAATTGTCGCGTCGTAGAGGGCAAAGTAAGTATTGTTCGGCGTGGACAGATCATAGTTTGCAGGACAGCAGCCGGAGGTAAACGGAGCCACGAAGCTCGAAGCTTTCCCATCAGCGCGACAGCTTGTGTATTTAGTACAAAGCAGGTTGATCCAAACCGCATTGAATCCCTTGGCTTGTCGGTCAGAGAAGTATGTAGTCTGCTGCGTCCAATTCAGTTGGCCTCCCAGTGATTGAGGCGCATCACCGATCACCAGAACAGGGACATTGTTCTGATCGACGAAGTAGCGATGGTTCGGAGACACTTTCAGCGGATACTTCGGACCAACTGACGCGAGTGATTGCGTCGCAACGGATGCGGCTGCCGATTGAACACTGACATTTCCGGCCGCGTCGTATGCTGTCACGGTATATGAATATGGCATGGCAGTCGCAAGTCCGACGTCAAAATAGGATGTTGAAACCGTGGTCGCCACTTGCTGGCCGTTGCGGTAGATCCGGTAGCCCGTCACGCCTACGTTATCTGTCGAGGCCGTCCATGTGAGGTTGATCTGTGACCCCACCGCCCAACTCGCTATTAGCCCCGCAGGGACCGACGGCGCCGTCCTGTCTGTCCCAGTCCTCACGGTCGAGAGAAGGAGCGCGAAAAGTGAAACAGCTGCGAGTGCCGCGGTGGCAAGCAACCACTTAATCGTTTTGTTTCTCGTATAGGCTTACCCGCTCGAAGTACTGGAGGACTTACTCGATTTGTTCCCTGGTGAATTTCTCCCGAGTAAGACATTTCTCCTTTGGCACGTCTGGTTCGAAAACTCATCTACTACTCTTGATCAAGGTCCGGGGGTGTTTCCTGTCTGCTCAGAAGTCAGCGCAGGGTGCGCGTCAGGGATGTACTGACTCTGCCAACGCGGGAACTTAACGTGCCTCTACACGGAACGAAATCAATGGATGTTTGGTTTGGTCAAGCATCTGTCTGACCCAGGGTAGTTCGCATATGCCATTGTCTTAGGATCTGGCCTTTGGAGTCTGGACTCTCCACTTTGGACCGCTGGACTCCTGACTCAACGAGAAATCATCGAGCCACAGGCTGCCGAAGATGGGACATATCGACTCTGAGCAACTCTCGCGCTGAAGAGCTATGCGAACTGCGCGAGTTGAGCTTGTGGTGGCGAACTCCACGCTACGGTCTTCCCAGCCTGTAGTACTAAGCGGAAGTTGCAGGGAATGTCCGAGCTTTCGTTCCTCTTGACTCACGTCGGTGACCGTGATTATGGGAGCGCCGCCCGTGACCAGGTTCTGCGCCCGCGCTACGAAATTCAACTTGTAACGCGCGTTCGGTTCAACCAGTAGGAGCTGTGAAATGGTCTCGTCCGACGTGGCCGGGTTGTCAACCCAATCTATCCGCAGACTAGAGGTACCCATATGGCTTTCGTTCTTGTCAACAAAAGGCCTGATCGCAGCTTCCTTGTTGATTCTCCAGCCGAAACCTGCGCTCCCCGAGAGTTGCCCGCTCTCAAAGCCGCCGTCATCAACTGCACCGGTGGCCTCGCTCGCCGAAGTTTTCGCCAGACCCGCCGCCCAAAGCTCATAGGCCTCTACAAAGCATTTGGTGTTCACCAACTCGGCGACAAGTTGCGAGCGCTCGTCACTGGATAGTTTGTCGATCTCCCGAACAAGACTTATCGCGTCGCTTGCCTTACCTTTCCTCATGAAGAAGCGGGCAAGGGTAAGACGCTCTGGAGAATTCCGTGGGCTGACGGCTTCTTCAATTCCCCGACAATCTGCGCTGTATTCTGCCCAAGCCAGCTCGATGACCTGTGTGAACAGATCCGGTTGGTTCAACGTCGCGCTGCGAAATGCTTTGAAAGCCTCATCGCGCCGCCCGAGCTTCAAAAGCAGCATTCCAATATCCCAGTGCGTGCCGGCATTAAGTGGGGCAAGTCGCTCCGCCTCCGCGAACGCAGCGAACGCCCCCGCAGTCTCATTCTCGTGATTCAGGGCTGCCCCGAGTTGGGACCACAATTTGTAATCGTCCGACCTCAGGCTGATTGCTTCCCTCAGATCCTCGATGGCCAGCCTGAACTCTCCACGCCTTAGCAACTCTCGCGCGCGCGCCTGATACGCCTCCGGGTCGTCAGGGCTTACTCGCACAGCCTTGGTAGCCGCGATGAGCGATCCCGTTCTCGGCGTGCGCGCGGCGAGAGAGCGAGATAATCCGACGCGCAAGGCACCGTAAGTTCCCACAAGGCAAATGATCAAGCCTGCGGCCAAGCAGGCCACGCGCAGCACTGAGAGCCACTGCGCCTTTGCCCATCGAACATGTGTGGTGGTTGCGAGCTGAACAAACATCGCGAACTACGAACTCTGCAGTCGAACCTGTCCGCACTGGGCACCTTCGATCTTGCCGCTCTTAACAGCTACGACTACTAATGCCGTGCAGACAAGAGAGTTCACTGTGATGTGCAACCCAAAGTCGAACAGACTATGCACCGCTACTGCGAAGAGACCCGCGACCGCACCGCATTTCACGGCTCGCGCGCCGTTGGAATCAGACCGCAGGCGGTTAACAGTGGTCCTGGCAAAGGTCAACAGAAACCAAGCAAAGAGTGCGCCGCCGACGACGCCACCGCTCGCCAGAACTTCCAGGTAATCATTGTGAGCCTGTTGTGGCGCCCACTCGCCCGACGATCCAAGGTATCGGTGAATCGCTACGGAGTAACCAGCAAAGCCGACGCCCACCAGCGGATGGTCTTTGATCAATTCCAACGTTCCCCGCCAAATCTGGGGGCGGTGGATCTTAGGAGGGCCAACGCTTCGCGCGGCGAATTCATCTGGAGTTGACTCGAGGCGGGTAATCGTTTCATCCCCGCCAATAAGTACGACGCTCGCTGCCACTCCTGCCAGAACAAAAGTTGCTAATGCCACCTTCTTTGCCAGCGAGAACGATCTTTTTCTTTCCGGGGTCGGGTTATTCTTCGGAGAACCGGGCGCAGTTCGAAGCTTACCGTTCAAGAAAAAGAAGAAGGGGAGCTCCAACATGAGGCTGAGAACGCCACCGCGGGAGTGAGTCAGCAGAAGCGCTGCCCAGAGTGCCAATGCCGACAGGGCGTAGAGTGCCAACCGCTTCCGTAGAGCCCGCTCACTAACCACTAAGCCCAGGACCAACCCGACTGCCATTTCCATCAGAAACGCAAAGTGATTGCGGTTTTCGAATTGCCCATAGCTTTGGTCAGACGTCAGACGACTCCAGGTGGGGTTCCAGACGCTTTGCGGCAGTCCAGCTCTCAAGAGGCCAAACAATGCACTCGCCAAAGCAATGCCAATGACAAGGTATATCAGGATTTGTAGCCGTGTGACGCTAGACACGTAGCGGAGCAGTAACCCGAGGGTAAGCGTAATCGCTGAAAGTTTCAGAGCAAATCGCCAGGTTTCGAAAGGGTCAACGCTCACGGCGCGATTCACGAAGGCCCCTGCCAGCGCCGGTCCGCCCGGACTCTTGCTCAAGGGAAGACTCTGGATTAGCGCGAAGACCACGAGCGCGAGAAGCGGCAGGAGTAACCGGTGCTCTCTCACCAATCCCGAGCCACCCAGGGTTCCTTCAAGAATCCACAGAATCCCGAGGATGAAAGCTGTCGCTTCGAAGATCGATTCCCACCACGGGTCGACCGTCCCATAGGGCACAGCAGTCAACGCGATGAGGGTCAGAACACCGCAAAAGATCACTCCCTCCAACAAACGCCGAACTCGTTCACGAAAGGAAGTCTCCATCAATCTGAGTCAATCCCAGTTACGGTTCGGCCACAACAGTTTCCTTGGAGTCTTTCGCAGTGATGTGCGGCGTTCTGAAGCCGAGCCTTAGAGATCAAGCTTAGTCCCTGAATAACCATTCTTCGCTTTCGCAGAACTGTCATATCGACCATAGTAGTCGCGGTAGTACCTGTAGTCGTTTGATCGCACGTTTACATCATTTAGCACGACGCCAAGGATCGGTGCTCCCACGGCTTCCAGCGACTGTAGTGAATGATGGGCCACCTGACGCGGAGTCTTGGGCCCGCGAACAACAAGCAGAACTCCATCCACCATCGTGGAAAGTAGCACCGCGTCCGTAAAGTAACTCAGGGGAGGCGAGTCGATGATAATGTGAGCGAAGGTCGAGCTCAGCGTGGTTATGAGGCTTCGCATCCGGTCTGAGGCTAACAATTCAGCCGGGTTATCTATCAGCGGACCCGCAGGAAGGATGTAGAGGTTGCTGTCCTCATATTGCTCGATCATCGCGACGGTTTGGTCTGCGCTGAACCGATTTGAAAGGATGCTGCTCAGTCCCTGTTGATTCTCGATACCGAGAATCTCGTGAAGGCTCGGATGACGCAGGTCAGCGTCGATCAGCAATACCTTTCCATTGGTTTGAGCCAGCACGAGTCCCGTGTTGATGACGGCCGTAGTTTTCCCTTCGTTCGGAGAGCTCGACGCCATGAGAAGGGTTTTTGGGACGCGGCCCGGGGTAGAAAGCAGCACCGACGTGCGCAGTTTCTTGTAAGACTCAGTTAGCGGTGAACGCGTTTCCTGATTGAGGAGTAGAGCGCTACCCGCGCGGCCATCGCGCCTTTGTAACGCGCGAATGCCGGGAAAAGCCCGTCTGCCCCTGGCGGCGTTGGGAAGCACGGCAAGCGCAGGCAAGCCAAACAGACCTTCAACACGCCGGACCGAGTTGATTGGCACATTATCGTCGATCTTGCCAAGGAATACTGAGAAACCAATACCAAGTATGAGAGCGCCGCCGAACGCGATCGCGACAATGGTGAGTCGCCTTGGGCCGACGAGTCGGACTGGTAGCGTTGCATAGTCAGTAACATGAACGTTGTTTGGCGTTGCGGCCAAGACCACGTCATTCTCTTTTGAACGCTGCAACAGATTATCAAGCAGCCCCCTGTAGGTTGCCGTCTCCTGCTGGATCATTCGGTAGTTGATACCGGCCTCGTCCTGAGCCAAAGTTTCGCTGTGTTGCTGCTCAAAGCCCTTGCGTAACGACTGCTCGCTGGCTAAAGCCTGCCGATAGCGTGTCTCAAGGTTAGTTAGAATAACCGTGACAGCATGATCGCGAGTATTCTTCAATTCCTGTTCAAGGTCCGTGATCTGCTTATTGAGTTCTTTGACTTCCGGCCAGTTCTCGCCTGCTTCGAGCAGCAGCACTGCCCGACGCTGACGGAGGTCGGCCAATCTGGCATTGATTGTATTGAGCTGCGCGTTAACGCTACTATTTCCTTCGACCAGAGCGGCAGCAGCGCCCGGTGCGAGGGCGGCTTGATACTCCGCTTCGGCCAGTTTCCGTTTGTTCTCTGCTTCCAAGAGCCCCCGGTCGAGAGTCATCAGGCGCTCAGTTTCGATATCTTTTCCAGAATCTGGCGGAAGTATCTGATGCTCTTTGGCATAATCGATTAGTCGCTTCTCATTCTCACCGATTTTGAACTGCAGTTCGGCAATGCGCTTTTGAAGGAATTCACCTGCGCTTGAATTTGTTGCAGCGCGTCGTTCCCAATTGGACTGTACGAAGGAATCGGCAACGACGTTAGCCACTTTCGCGGCTATTGCCGGATTTGTATGACTGAAGCTAATGCTGATCAGGCGAGTGGTCTCAGTCAGTTTTACTTCAAGCCCAGTTCGAAGACTGTTCACGTACGGCTCCAGCTTTTGTGCCTCTGCGATGCCACCATCCGGCGGGGCCGGCGCAATCGCATCGGCGCGAAGCGATTTACCATTGGCGCTTTCCTGCTGCGCGCCATTCGCTCTGAAGATGTTCCGCCAGGTCAAGTTTGAGCTTGCGGGGCGACCGAAGATGCTCGAATCGTTTTCAGCGCTCAGAGTCTTAACAACACGTCGCAGAAAAGCCGGACTCTTTAAGAGGAGCAGTTGGGTATTAAAATACGCTGTATTGTCGCTCGGGTCATTGATAATGACCGAGGCGTTCTTGGCAGATCCCATCGTGGGGCTATTTTCCAGATCGACCTGGATGCTCGCTTCTGCCTGGTAAACGTCCGGCTGCCGCGCAACGTACAGCAGCGCCAGGACCGTGATGATCAAGGTTACAGTAACTATGAACCATAGGCGATCACGAATCATGGTCCAATAATCACCGGGGCCTAATGTTTGCTCGTCGTCGATTTCAAAATCACCATCGGTGGGAGATGAAACCCGAGGCGGTTCTCGGAATGGCACGAGTGAGCGAACGTCGCCGGTGCTGCTCATGCCGCGTCTGGTAATGTCGGTACCAACTTTGTCGTCGTCGTCAGGATGCATGGTGTGCTCACAATTCCGACTTCAGGGGTTTGATGGTTGGCGGGGCGCAGGCTCTATGGGATTACGCGAACGGGCAGATTTGTAAGCGTGGGGACGACGGCTGCCGCAAGCTGTCTAAGAATGGCCTGGAACCCCGTCTTGGTGCCGACTTCCACAATATCACCAGCCACGAGCGGAAAGTCCACACCCTTGCTTTTATCGGTTGCGTTCAAATCCACCAGAATCTCTGTGCTGGTCCCGCTTCTGGAAGCGTCTCTGATCACGCGAATCCTCTCCTTCTTAGTGTTGGGAAGTGTACCACCGGCGATCGCCAGCGCGCGGCTTATTGTAATTGACTGCACGATCGGAATCGCGGACGGGCGCGACACGTTCCCGACAACAAACGCCAGCTCGGCAGCGGGAACGTTAATGATGTCCCCTTGGTGAATGTAGGGGTTCGCTGATTCCTTACCTTCCAAAACATCTGCCAGATCGTAGGCGGCAAAGCCGCTTTCAGCCCTGGCGTCGGCGTTTCCAGCTTGTTCAGCCGCGGGAAGAGGCTCGCAGGCAGCTCGCGGAGCTGTCGACAGTACCTGGACTCTGCGGCCAGCGGTCGCGCCGGGACCACCTGCGTGGAACACCAGTAACTCCAGGAGCCTCACTCTGCGCCTCAGTAAGAATTTTCCCGGTGAGTTGACCGCTCCTATCACCGCTACGGGCTGTGACTGGAAATCCTTTACCGAAACATACACTGCAGGGTTCTTGAGCAATTGACGCTCGCGGTATATCCGGGCTATTTCGTCGGCGAGTTCGTTCTCGGTGCGACAAGCGGCGCGGATATCCTCGTCGATCAGGGGCATCCTTATCATGCCGCGCATGTCGACGCGCAGGTCGCGCGATAGTTGAGCTCTGTTGAAGACTTGTATCGCGAGTTGGTCCCCCGGCCCGATCCAGTATTCATTGTCATTCTTTGACTTGTTAGGGTCAGCTGCCGGCACCATGTTAACCGCCCTGGTCTGTTCAGTAGGCTGCTGTGCGTTCACGTTACGGGTGCAGGTGAATGTGGCCGCTAGAACCAACACTACGAGAAACACGGCCGATAGGAGGGACCTGATATGAAGAGTAGGTTTTTCTCTAGGCATGGCTGTTTCCAAATCCAAACTTAGGGAGCTACTGAGCGCGCTGACGTAGCATTATGCACGCCTGCGCGCCATCGCTGTGCGGCGTGACAAGAGCGCCTCGCGCATGTGGTTGGGTCGGGCCAGGTTGAGCACTGTGTTACTGAAGACGACCATTAATTCTTCGTGTTGCCGAACAAATACCCCCGTAGGCGGAGAGTCACCAGTCTGAATGACGACTGCATCTCTAACCCACTGCCAAAACTGCGTCTGTGTCGTCCAAAACTCTTTGCGATCCCGACAGATCACGCGCGCTGTTTTCTTCTTCTTCTTCAGTTTCTTCTGTTTCTTCTGTTTCTTCTGTTCCAATTCTCTTTGTCTCCTGGCCGGCGGCCACACAGATACGCCCTATGCATCTAGCCGATCTTGCTGGCTTATGCGGTACCCCGAATGGGGAAGCCTCAGTTAAGAGGCGGATACAACCTCGTTTTCAATCAAACGAGCTGGTTTTTGAGACCGGAGCCACCATTCGACTCTCGATCGGGCTCTTGCCGTTCTTTGGTTTCCTGATACCTCTTCTCATTAGCAAACGCGATACAAGCTCGGTACGTCGTTTGACGCCAAATTTGTCAAAGACCCGACGCAAATGTGATTTCACCGTCTGTTCACTGATCTGCAGTCTCTTGCCGATCTCCGCGTTGCTCAGCCCCTCCACGCAGCACAGGACAACCAGAGCTTCACGCCGACTGAGGTCATCGCGCCCGACCAAATGTTGGATCAGCGAATTAAACGCTCGATTACTCTCATAAACACTAATCCCGTCCGGATATGGCACCTGGCCGGCCGCACGTCGACGCGCAAAGATCTCTTCTGGACTAAATACGCGATATAACGAGCTGCGCTGGAACTGATCCTGACCAATGCTCTCAATGCTGAGCTTTTGCATGAGGCCTGAACATCCACGACGCACGGAACCGTAACTGCGCAATCCGGACAATCCCAATAAACGTCTAATACTGAAACTTCCTGCATTTCGGCTAACTGCAAGCGTTTCCGTATGCATCACCTCGTAGAGACGGTGTTCGATGGCGGTGTGACTCAGAGCCAGCAGTGCCATCCGCTGGGCTACTTTGGGATGTTCATGATCACTATCAAAGGGTTGGGACACAGGAACATCGATTGACGACACGGCTTCCTTGATGGACGCTATTGGCATTCTATTTTTGCGAGCTGAGCTTGCGGATATATCCAGTAAGTCTAAATGACCATACAAATGCGGGCTCACTTACCCGGGAAGTCTTCTGATGAGCGGAGTTTACTTGATGGAGATCACAGTTTGCAATGGTGGGTGCGATAAAAGTTGATAGGAGACTAGGACCATTCTAGTCGGGGCTGGACTACATCAGTCCTCCAGACAAGGGCGGCACATTTGTGCCGCTGCCTGAGTCCGAACCGTCTAATAACGTTAGGAATTCTCAGCTGAACGACGCGAATCGTGGGAGCACACTTTGCTTCTTCACCCGGAAGGCTCTAGAAGTGAAAACGACAGACACCGCAGAAACTCGACGATCCTGAGCGAGGCCATCTTCTTTTCTGTTTTCTCAATCCATCTCCAGGCGTTTTTCACTGCCCGAATTAACTCGGCCGCTGCTCTTATGATAATCTTTACCGGGAACACTCAACAACCCTTGACTGAACGCAAAAAGTATCAATTCAAGTCGATTTGAAACCTCGAGCTTCTCAAAAACCGAGGTCAAGTGATGGCGCACTGTTGTTTCGCTAATAAAGAGCTTTTCGCCAATTACTTTGTTTTTCAACCCTTCGCTCACCAGGGCGATGACTTCATTTTCGCGGGGTGTAAGACTGGCGATCTTAACGGCAAGCGGGTCCGGTTTCTTACCGTTACCGTTTTGCAGCATATCTCTTAACACACTTCCCATCTTAGACCGGTCGTACCAGATTTCTCCCGCATGCACCTTCTCGATCGCCTTGAAAAGAACTTCAACCCCTACGTCTTTTTGCAATACGCCCATCGCACCCAAAACCATGGCCTTACGATGCGCTTCAGGATCTTCTACGTGAGTCAACACCAATACGCGAGATGATCTCGACTTGGTCAGTAAGCCTGGCAAAACGTCCAATCCTGTCTGCGGCCCTAAATCCAAAGCGAGCAGAATGACATCCGGCTGCTCGCGCTCCGCTAGTAAAAGGGCTTCGTCGCCGTTCTCGGCCTCCGCGACAACTTGAAATACCGGGTTGCGGCTAACCAGCATTCGCACGCCCTCGCGGACAAGCTTATGCCGATCTACCATCATGATTCGAATCGGTCGGGGCGAGGCGGGGGCGGCCATCGTGTTCTCCTTGTTGACTGAAGGGCTGGGTTAAAGCAGTCTCGGACGAGACTTCGCAACAACGACTGGGAGAGAATCTAAATTGGGGGTGACATGCAAAGCTCGTTTTCGACCATCTTCCCTGCTTCTTTCTTAGAACAGCTCACATTGCTAACGCAATCGACTGCAAGCGCACTTGCAATAGTTTTCGCTAGGACATCTAGCCACTTCTCATACCTAAAAGCGAAAGGGCTGCATCCTAACCTTGCAGGCAGTCCCGGCGTGTGCGATATTAAGCACACTGGTAAAATAATTTGCTGTTGAACTTCCGAAGTTAACAAGACTCTTAATGACTGGGATCTACCAATTCGGGCAGCAAGGCCGTTTTGAAACAGAACTCTCAATGAACGCAAACCATGTTGGATCGCCCTCTCCCGACCTCTCTCGCTTAAGAAGCACAGCAAACAAAATATATAACCGCCTGCTATTCCTGGGGCTTAATGAGACGGAGTTGTCGGAGCAGTGTAGTCTCGCAGCGATTCATTTATTTGAAGATGGGGATCCACCGGTCTTGACCCGCGACCGCGTATCCAAGATTCTGATGAATCGACAGGATGTCCCAGCGAAATCTGCGGCTCGAATCATCACTCATGCCGAGTTAACGGTACTTTCCAACGTGCTCGGAGTGTCAATCGAATGGCTAAGGGGACAAGAAGAAAATCGCGATCCGGTCGTTTGGAACGCCCTGGCAAGTCCGAACCGCGTCTCGACATTTTGCCATTTGCTGCAGGAGTACGAGCACCTGAGTGACGAAGCGATTGTCTGGAGCAGGTATCCTATTTATTCGTATGGTAGCGAGGCCTTCGAGCACGCCTTTAACCAGGTGCACTACGGCGGAAAGCTTGGCGTTGCCAACAGACCGCTTGTTGAGTTCTACAATAGAGTAGCTCGAGTGAGAAGAAAGTGGATCCTGCGCTCTAACCGTTCATTTAGCTATTCCAACCTTGTCTATCGTTCAGATTTTGAAGCTGTTACGTGCGGCGCCGGGGTCTATTCTGCAATTTCCAAGAGTATCCGTCGAAGGAACCTGGAAGAAATGATCGAGGTCATAAGTGACCCCAGGTTAGGACTGAAGCTGATCATTCTTCAGGATGAAAATCAGGTTAGAGATGCGTTCTATGGCTACGAAATGCTGGCGAGCATGGATTCAAACCTATCGGTCTGGAACTATTACAACGGTGACATTGGCTGGTCCGAACATCCCAACTATGTTAAGCCCCATCGCCAACTGCTGGATCGCTTGATGTCGCACGCTCTTTGCGAGAACGTGGACGAGACCATCCAATTCATAAAGTCTTTGCAGGTTCAACTTCCCTCTCCTTAGATCTAGTCCTACCGAGCCTCAAGCGCCTGCGTGTTCTCTCCAACTCACGGTCTTCAGCAGTTGGCGCTTGATAGCACTGATCCGCCGCCAACGTGACTTCGTCTGTGTGAGAGTCGTCAGCTCGTAGTTCGCGTTTGACCGGTTTTCCCGGCTCCAGCGGGCGCAGATCAGCCCCTTATCAAGGAAAATGTGTTGAGTTCTGGAACTCGTAGGACATCGCGCGACTGTGCTCGCATCTCTGACCCGACGAGAAAGGACAAGCAAAGCAGAGATGCAAATGCCAGCTCTTACTAAGGGCGTTGCCGCTCGATGGACGGTTTTGGGATCATGCTTCGTCGATTCGGAGTTCCCATTGTCACTCTGAACAACCGAACTGAGAACGCATCTCAATATTCGATCAAAGTGTTTCCTCGTCTGGACCCTTCACCGTGTCAAGAACCTTCCGAGCTTCGGGTGGCTTCGTGGATCGTCGCCTTTGCGAGGACAACAGCCCCTTCCACGAAATCACACAGATCGCACTAATTTTTGTTTGACGTGGCTTCGTTGCCAAAACTTCGCCGGCTCACGCTCATCTGCCGTCGATCAGGTCAATCCATTTGACAGTCTGACCAAGGCGAACGGTGTAGGCATCGCACTCAGTTCTAAGCTGTTGACGAGGATGGTAGGTTCCCACTACTGATGTTTTTGCCGGCTGCTCGACGTGAAGACGAGCCTCAGGAGTATTTGATGATTGGGGCGATAGTCCGATGCGAATGGCGTGGTTTCGCGTGTTCACTTCAACACTCTCAAACGTGCCGGCATCAAGCGTCAACCACAAGCCACGCGGCGCGACGTAAACACGCATGCGAAAGGAATCCAGCGGTTGTACTTTGACCCAATCGCCCTCCGTTTTCACGTTGCCGCCAAACGCCTGCCAACCGAACTCCGGGTGATTGATCACGTACGTCGCGGTATTGAAAGCGTGGCCGAAGAAGTTTGGTCCATAGTCTCCGGAGTAGCCGTCCCACTTGAGCGTCGAAGGGAATGAATGAAACGCGACTGATGCAAATCCTTCCTGATCTATATTAGTCAACGCGCCCATCGTGCCGCCGTACCCGATGCGCAAAAGATAATCATCGTCCGGATGCTCGCGATAATGAGCCAGAACGGGAATCGCATTGAGACCTGAGCCGTAGTGATGAAGCTGTCGCTCGATCCTTCTCAGTTTGCCGCCGTAGATGAAGTCCCAATATCGACGCGCATTGCCGTTGTAGCCCCAGTGCGGTACGGTCGGCATGTAACCGAGAATGGAGTTAAGCGACACCTCTGCTTTGTCGCCATAACCAAAATAATCGCACCAGGCATAGACCTCCTCCTGCCCCGTCGAGTCCCAGGCCATCTCGCTCCCGAAAGGATAGGCTTCACCCTTCCAGCGATCAGCGCGCTCTTTCATCAGAGCTTCGATCTCTCCCGCCTTCTCTGCCCAGCCTTCGCGCTTGAGATCGGTCAGGACCGCGAGAAAGATGTCGCCTTCCATCAAGCCCAACTCAACGTAACCGACGCGGCGCCGTCCATTTGGTGTCCGGCTGAAAGTGAACTTTGTGGTTTGATAAGCCTGATCCAGATACCAGTCCCACGGATGGTTTGTGACCAGGCCCGAGTGATTGCGCGCCAAGCGATACATCGCCCAATACGCCGCCACGACGTGCGGATAGTTATAGCCGCGACCGATCGATTCAGCTTCGCTCTTCTTCCAACTGGTCCAGGTGGTCCAATTGAGAGACGAGTCGTACTGAAATCCCGGCACGTCCGGCGGCGAGTAATAGAACAGACTCTTGCGCACGCCATACTTGTTCGGGCCGTCGCTGTATTGCAGACCGCCCCACAAGACCTTGTCGATGAACTGCTGATACTTTTCAATCTCCTCTTTTCTCGGCTGGCCAAACTCCTTCATCGCCGCCGCCAGCCACGAGCCGGAGCCACCTTCGTCACCAAGACCTGCGATCCACGCGCGGCTGTCTTGCGTCACCATTTTTCCCGCTTCGCGATCGTAGCTGATGACAGATGGACCACGATGGAAAGGATCGTTCGGATCGTCGAACCATTGTTTGGTTGTCAGGAAGTGGCCCAGATCAGCAACCGCCTGGGACTCGGGCTTGATCACGTAATAGCTAATCGACTGTTTCGAGTTGTCATCGTAAGTGATCGTCAGGCGCGCGCGCCCCCAGCTCTTTCCGTGCAGCGTGTAAGCCTTCCATCCGTTCCGAGTCGGCTTGTCTTCGCGGATGGCAATCGCGCCCGGCGGCTCAACCGTCAGCGCCTTGGCTTTGCGTCCATAGTTCAGAAACAGACGCGCGTCCAAATCCATCGGCAGAACGTAACCGGGAATGCCCACCGCGACCGGACGACGATTGTCAGCGAGCGTCTTCTCGATATTCCGAATTTGATCCGACACGAGAAACTTGACGCCGTAAGTTGTCGTGGTGCCCGGCGCAATCGTCGCACCGGTTGGCGGGTTCCACTGATCGATGTTTTTCCATTCGTCTTCGGCGTAGGCCTGGCTATGAACCATCCACGCGAACGCGCCTTCGAAAGTCTGATTCGGTCGCGTAGGTTCGTTCAGCAGTTGGTAAGCTTCGAACGGAGTTTGGCCTTCGGGGACGACAACGAGTGCCGGTCCCAGGCCACTCAATCGCGTCACTTGCAGATAACCTGCATCCTGACCGATGTACGGATCGAAGAACGAACACTTCTCGTGCGCCTCCTTGAGATTCCGTCCGGTGATGATGTTGTTGAAGATCATCGGTATGCCGAGCGCGCCAATTTGGATCGGCTCGTTAGTTCTGTTCTTTATGTCGAACCGCAGAACCAAACGGCCATCTTCGATCAGCCACGACCGCGTTACTTGAATGGGAATGTCGGCGGGCAGAGTGGCCGCCAGGTCGGCAACCGCGAGCGTCTGTCCCGAAGCGGGCAAAGGCTGAACGGCTTTGCGCGCGTCGGCAGTGTCGTACTTTTGCCACGCACCGGAATTGCCCGCGCGCAACCGCAGCGTCAGGTCTCCAAGATGGTGATAACCATTAGCCGCTCTCCGTTCGAGCCGATCGCCCGGCGTGAAATCAAATCCGTCTGCTCCTTTTGGTTGCAACGCGGCTAATGTCTGCGAGGCTTTCACGAGCTTCAACTTAAAATCGGGAGTATCGAATTCAAGATAGCCCTGGTTGAGGCCCAGAGTCGCGGGCGGAGGTGGGGTTGGACTAGGCTGCTGCGCGTGGTCGAGCTGAACTGAAAGCGGGCCAAAACCGACGAGGGCAATGAGGGTAGGAGCGCTGGTGCGCTGTAATGTCCTCACGATTTTCTTCATAACGATCAGGATTGAACCGCCGCGGTCGCTGAGATCCAGTGGCCGCCGAAGAAAAAGCCCGCGTTCCTTTGCGAAAACCTCGGCATCCTCTGCACTTCCAAATCCAGTCTCAGTCTCAACCTAACTCTCTGATCTGGTCGCCCACCGCTCCTGGTACTGAAACATCATCGCTCGGAGCGGATTGTGCGGACGCCGAAGATGGTCGGGGTTTCGTTCCCGCCCGTCGCCTGAAAACGCACTGTCACTTTCTGTTTGTCCTTAATCAATTCAGCGGGAATCTTATAGTCAACGTCGAAGAAACGTCCCACCGCACTACCGTTTGGACTTCCCTCGATCGCTTGCTCACCAACACGCTGTCCATCGATCAGAATTTCCCCTGACCGCTTCGGGCGTTGCTCGGTGTTGTAGGTCACGACAAGCGTAACCGGATGAGCGGCGTCAACCGGCAGATCGAACGAGAACCATTTTCTCGCGCGACGACCTGGCCGAACCGGCGAGCGATCGACCGTCGATTCTTCACCCTGTTGATTGAACTCTTTCTCCTTTTGCGCGTCGCCGGGCTGGACGAAGCTAATGGTGGCCGCTTCAAGTTTGCGTTGCCTCTCTCGTTCAGCCGCAACTTCTCCGAGCTTCTTCTTCCAAGTTTCAGGCGTGTAGAGATCCCAGTAAATCGCGTAAGTGCGTCGATGCAAGCGATAGAAAGGCACGAGATCCAGATCTATGGGCTTGTCTTCAAGATCACGTCCCGTACCTCGGAAGTTGCCAGGCTTGTCAGCCGCCGGCTTCAACCACTCAGTTATTGGCCGGTCCGATACAAATGAAGGAATCACCGCCACCGGCTCACCACGACGCTCGGCCCCGAGGTCGCCAGCGAGCACCAGCGGGCCCCACATCAACGCGACTCGCTGCGGATTGTCAGGCGTGGCTTCAATGCGAAGCGTCTTTGGCAGGACCAGCGCCACGGTATCGCCGTTTTTCCACGTTCGTTTTAATTCGACATACGAGCCGGGCTTTGACTGATCGTTCACCGCTTTGCCGTTTATCTTCACGGCGAACCCGGCTTGCGCCCACGATGGATGACGAAGCGCAAGCGTGAATTGCTTTGGTTTCTGAACGGAAATCTTCAGTGTCGCCGAATCGCCTTCAGGAAAGTTAGTATCGATCGTCAAGTTGACACCCGCCGCCCGCCACGTGGCAGTTGAAGGCGCGTACAAATTCACCCACAAGCGATCTGCCGACTCGTAATAAATCCCATCGCCATGCAGACCGTGACTCTCCATCCCGCTGCCGACACAGCAAGTAAAGCTGCGCAGCATATCCTGATACTCATGCCGGACGCCGCGGCCCACTGGCACCATATAACACGTGCGGCCATCCTCGGGATCGATTGAACCGAGCACGTGATTAAGGAGAGCACGCTCTTCGAATTCGGCATACTTGATTTCAGGATGGATGGCAAAAAGCCGCCGCGTCATCTTGAGAATGTTGTAAACGTTGCAGCTCTCATCGGTGCGCCCGTCCACGCGTTCACTCAATTGATCCGGTGGGCCAAAGTATTCATCTCGGCCATGACCGCCCGTCGCATAACTGTGATGCAGCGCCACCGCCTCCCAAAAGAATTCCGCCGCAGCGCCGTCTGACTTGTCGCCAGCGTAGATGTAGCGCATCAGCACGCCAAGAAGCTTTGGCACTTGAGTGTTGCCGTGCAGGCCGGCGAGACGATCTTCGTGCCGCGCCAGCGGATCTATCACGGCATGATGATCGAAATGATGAGAGAGATTGAGCCAACGCTTGTCGCCGGTGTCGGCATATAAATCCGCGAGCACTTCATTCATCCCACCGAACTCAGTGTTGAGCATTTTCTGAGTCTGCGCCTCATCGAGTTTGAGCAGAATTCCTTCGGCCCAGGCGGCGTACTTAATTTCCAGTTCGAGCGCAGTGCGATTGCCTGTGTAACGATAAGCATCGCGCAGTCCCGCAAACGTCTTGTGCAGCGTGTACCATGGCGACCACATGCCGTTGAGATCAAAGAAACTCGAGCGAATATTGCCCTTGGCGACTTCGGCGAACTTTTCTCTTCCGCCTTCGAGCGCGCCAAGGTATCCGTCGCCATTCTTGTCCTGGACTTCCTTCATCTCTTTGACGAGATAATCGGCGCGCTCTTTGAAACGCGCATCGCCCGTCGCCGCATACATCAGCGACACCGCAGAGAGATAATGTCCCGCGATGTGTCCCGTGAGATTTCTCCCGTCTCCGTCCCAGCCGCCATAACCCGGCGCCTTCGCTTCCAGCCCCGCGCGCTTGCGGTAATAAGCCATCATGCGATCAGGTTCGAGCTTGAGCAGGTAATCGATGTCGAGGTCCTGCGCGTGTTTCAACGGTCCTCCCGTCAGCCGCACCGCTGACAGAGGCAAGGGACTCGCAACGTCCGGAATTGCGTTCTTGATTTGCTGCGCATTGGCATTGCCGGCTGCAACAACCGCGAGGAGGGCAAGGTTGCCAAAACGAATTATCTTTCGAGTCGATAGCATGATTATCGATTTCCGCGAAAATGAACTTGACGGACGCTCAGTTTAATTGTAAACAAGCATCCGCTTGGCCGGGCAGTATAGCCTATTAGCTCTAAGACTGGAAAGAATCAAATTCTGTGAGCAGGTCAATCTCACGCCGCGGAGTGCTTGGCAGCATGGTCTATGCGGGCATAGGCGGGTTGCTGACAAACCGCAAGACTGCGGCTCAGACGACGGGCTTGTCGATTGCCGGTCGAAACGTCGAACTCGCTCTCACTTCAGTTAGCGCGCACACAATTCGCATCAGCCTGGTCCCGATCGAAAACGCGCAGTCGAGATCGATTGAAGATGATGGAGTGCTGGTCGAGCAACGCAGCGCAAGTCCACCCACTCGTTTCAGAACTCTTGCGCCACAGCAGAGCATTCGGCTAGGAAACCTAGTTGGGAAGATTGAACGCGATCCGCTGATGATAATCGTCGCAGACAAAGCCGGACGACCGATTCAAAAACTTCGCATCGATCAGCAGACCGGGGCTGTCTTTTTCAATTTGGTTGATCGACCAGTGCTCGGTTTTGGCGAAGGTGGGCCGCAGTTCGATCGGCGCGGCAACAAGGACGAAATGCGCAGCGGGCAAGGCGGCTACCGCTTACGGACGCACGGCGGACGTGTACCGATTCCGTGGCTCATCGGTACCAGCGGCTGGGCGATGTTCATTCATCAACCGTTGGGTAAGTTCGATCTTACCGGTGCGGAAGGTCGCTTTGATCCCGCCAGTCATGCTGCTTCGTTGCCGATGGATCTGTTCATCATTGACGGCCGTGACCCGGTGCAAGTAATGGCTGAGTACGCGCGGCTGACTGGGAAACCGGAGATGCCGCCGCTGTGGTCACTCGGATATTTGCAGTCGCATCGCACGCTTCGAAGCCAGGAAGAAGTCATGTGGGTGGCGCGCACTTTCCGCGAGAAGAAACTACCGTGCGACGCACTCATCTATCTGGGCACCGACTTCACACCGTCGGGATGGAACACGCACAATGGAGAGTTCACCTGGAATCCGGCAAACTTTCCCGATCCGAAGAAGATGATTGACGAGTTGCACGCGGAACACTTCAAAGTAGTGCTTCACACAGTTCTCGAAGGCCGTCGACTGACGGGCACCGTCAATGATCCATGTACTGCCGCGCCATTGCCGAGCGGCCGAACACCTGACGGGCGCTGGCCGGACGATCGACAGGTCAGTTGTTACTGGCCCGTTCACAAGCAACTCTACGATGTGGGCATCGATGGCTGGTGGCCCGATCAGGGTGACGGTCTTGATGGGCCATCGCGCCTCGCACGCCATCGCATGTACTACGAAGGCGCGCGCCAGTTGCGCCCGAACGAACGGCCATTTGCGTTGCATCGCAACGGCCAAGCCGGCATGCAGCGTTACGCCGCGTTCCTCTGGTCGGGTGACGTGTACTCAACTTGGGAAACGTTGAAGACGCATGTGCCGGTCGCGGTGAACACTGGACTGACGGGCATTCCTTATTGGGGTACGGACATCGGTGGGTTCGTGCCTACGAAAGAGTACACCGGCGAGCTGCACGTGCGTTGGTTTCAATTCGGGGCGTTCTGTCCTCTGTTCCGCGCTCATGGACGAACTTGGCATCTGCGTTTGCCGTGGGGCTGGAACACCGGGGAGTTGGGCGTCAGCGAAGTAGCTAATTACACGGGCGGCGCTGGTAATCCCGACGAAAGCGAACTGCACAATGCGGCGGTAGAACCGATTTGTCGGAAGTATCTCGAACTACGTTACCGCCTGATGCCGTATCTGTACTCCGCAGTACGCGAGTGTTGTGAGACGGGACTGCCGATCATGCGCGCGCTTTGGCTGCACTATCCCGACGATGCTTTGGCAGTCGCTCGCGGAGACGAATACTTGTGGGGCCGTGACATCCTCGTCGCGCCAGTCACTGAAAAAGGCGCCACGTCTCGAAAGCTCTATTTGCCGCGTGGCGTGTGGTATGACTTCCGGACCGAAGAGAGAGTCGACGGCGCTCGCGAGATTGAGAGGCCGGTGGATTTAGCGACAATGCCCTTGTATGTACGCGCGGGAGCCGTCATTCCGTTAGGACCGATCAAGCAATACACTGGAGAAAAGGTCGAAGCGCCACTCACGCTTCAAATCTATCCCGGAGATGATGGATCATTCACGCTCTACGAAGACGACGGCGCTACCTTCAATTACCGTAGAGGCGAATGGATGGGAATCAAGATAAGGTGGAACGATCGCAAGCGCCGTTTGACGCTGAATCTTGCTGAAGGCTCACACATGCTGCCACCTCTGCGCCGTAAGGTCGAAGTTCGCCTCGCCGCTGCAAAGACGACGCGTACGACGGTATTCGAAGGCCGTCCAGTTCACGTTCAGTTCTAAACAAGTTTTCTAACAACGCTGCCGAAAACCCAGGGTGACGAAATCAAGCGTAGAGACAAAACAATGAGCGCGCGCGGTTGGAAAGACAGATCGAGAATTATGAAGTTCCATAACACATCGCTGGCCATTATCCTCGCGACATTTGCCTTCTGTGGACCAGTTGTATCCACAAGAGCACAGAAGAAAGGGGACGCCACAAAGACGGCGCCGAACTTGGCTACCCTGCCACTAAGGGACAACGAACCCGCGAACCTTGAGCGAGTGCTGAAAAGCGGATTCTCCTACCGAAATCTCGGACCGTTTCGCGCCGGCTCGTGGGTCTCGGATTTCGCGGCGCCGGAGTCGCCGGCGAAAGCTCACCTTTATACCTTCTACGTTGCGGCTCGCAACGGTGGCGTGTGGAAAACCACCAACAACGGAACAACCTTCGATCCGGTTTTCGAGGGCCAGCGAGTCGCGTCGATAGGGTCGCTTGCTGTTGCCCCCTCGAATGCCGACATCGTCTGGGTTGGAACAGGAGACGCATCGTGCACGCGAAGCG
Organism: Pyrinomonadaceae bacterium; assembly: GCA_041497335.1. Lineage (GTDB taxonomy): Bacteria > Acidobacteriota > Blastocatellia > Pyrinomonadales > Pyrinomonadaceae > UBA11740. The sequence goes on from JBGQGG010000008.1 coordinate 35,195, forward strand.
CTTACTGGGGTGACGGTGTCTATAAGTCAACGGACGGAGGCGCGACCTGGAGCCATGCAGGGCTCGCCGACTCACAACACATCGCGAGGATAGTGATTCATCCGACTAATCCGGACATCGTCTATGTAGCAGCGATGGGCCATCTGTTCTCGTCGAATGAAGAGCGGGGCGTCTTCAAGACGACGGATGGAGGCAAGACCTGGAAGAAGGTTCTCTACGTCGACGACAAAACCGGCGCCGTCGATCTGGTGCTGAACCGGCGCGAGCCGAACATTTTGTACGCCGCGACCTACGAGTGCAGGCGTTATCCGTGGCGGCTGCAAGACGGAGGCCCGGGAAGCGGAATCTACAAGACGACGGACGGTGGAAACTCCTGGAGGCGGTTAGAGGGTGGTTTGCCAGGCGGCGCCATCGGCAGGATCGGACTCGACATCTATCGAAAGAATCCGAGCATTCTTTACGCAGTCGTCGATAACCGAAACAATAGCCGCGCGCCGGAGACTTCAGCGAGCCCGGCAAACAGCCCGCGACCGGCGGGTGAGAGATTGATCGGCGGCGAAGTCTATCGGACCGATGATGGCGGCGCGTCCTGGCGCAAGACAAACTCTGCGAAAGATGACGTCGGGCGCAAGACAGGCTATGCCTTCAATCAGATCAGAGTCGATCCCGAAACCCCCGAGCGGATTTTCGTGACCGGAGGATCGATAGCCAGCTCCGAAGACGGTGGCAAGACGTGGGCAGGGCTCGGCGGCCCGCAGACTAACAGAGTGTTCCGCAGAGCATTCGGCGACTTCCGAACTTTGTGGATCGACCCACAGAACTCGGATCGGATGATGGCTGGTTCGGACGGCGGAGTCTGCATTTCCTACGATGCCGGCAAGACGTGCGATCATCTTGCTAACCTGCCTTTGGGTGAGATTTACGCCCTGACTGTCGATATGGAGGACCCTTACAACGTCTATGCTGGTCTGCAAGACCACGAGTCGTGGAAGGGCCCGAGCAATGGCTGGTCGGGCAGCGTCGGGCTCGCGGACTGGGTGACAGTGGGAATGGGTGACGGCATGTACAACCAGGTCGACCCGACTGACAGCCGTTGGGTTTATAACACTCAAGAGTTCGGCCGCCACGCTCGGTTCGACCAGAAGCTGCGCGTCCGAAAAACAATTGCGCCTACGCGGCCCCAAGGGCAACAGCCAATGCTGCGGTTCAACTGGGTCGCGCCGCTCCGCCTGTCGCCTCACGATCCGCAGACGTTGTATGCCGGGGCGCAGGTCCTCTTTCGTTCTCGTGATCGAGGAGATCATTGGGACGAGATCAGCGACGATCTTACGACCAATGATCCGAGCAAGATCAGTCCGCCTGGAGCAGCCATTCAGCACTGCACAATTACTACTATCTCTGAATCTCCCGCGCAGGCCGGCGTGATTTGGGTTGGCACTGATGATGGCAAGGTGCAGGTGACCAGGAACGCGGGAACGAATTGGACGGACGTTACGAAGGAGATCGCAAACGTCGGAGGGCCGGAAGACGCCTGGGTCACGCGTGTCTTCGCTTCAAACTTCAGCGCCGGAACCGCCTACGTCGCCAAGTCCCGACTTCGCCAGGATGACTTCAGGCCGTTTCTCTTCAAGACCAGTGATTTCGGCGTTACCTGGACATCGATATCAAGCAACCTGCCGACGCGAACGATCAATGTGATCGTCGAGGACTACCTGAATCCCGACCTCCTGTTCCTGGGCAATGACATAGGAGTTTATGTCTCGATTGACGGCGGCAAGCGGTGGGCGCCGCTGAAAGGCAACATGCCAAACGGCCCAGTACACGACCTCGCGATCCATCCGCGTGAAGGTGATCTGATCGCGGGAACATTCGGCCGCGGGATCTGGATCACGAACATCGCCGCGCTCCGCGAGTTGAGCGACGCGGTTCTGAGCGAAGATGTACACTTTTTCTCTGTGCAATCAAAGGCGAGGCGAAACGAAGGCGCGCTGGGAAACTACCGGCTGCTGGGTGACCGTCACGTGGTTACCCCCAACGAGATGAACGGTCTCGCCTTCGTTTACTATCTTAAAGAGCAAGCGAAAGAGAAGGTCACGATTACGGTGGCAGACCCGGCCGGTACGACAGTCCGCACCCTCGAGGGAACCGCCAAAGCTGGGCTCAACCGCGTTGTCTGGGTTTCTCAACCGGCGGGCCCTTTCGGAAATCGGAATGATGCGAACCAGCGAGAGATTCTGTCCGGAGACTACGTTGTAACACTTCAGGTAGGCGAAAAGAAATACACGCAAGAGGCGCGCGTTCTTCCTTAAGAAATGTCAGTGTTCGAGGACAACAACGCAGGGCAACCGCATAACGCGCGGGCTCAATAGGAACTTCTGATACGGTCGCACCCTGCTTTGACGACGGTCAGCATGTTCATTTTATGATCCTATGCGCACAACATGTGCGCATAACCCATGAATTCGAGAAGATTTTCTTGACATTAACCTTTGCGATGAGCTAAGTTTCGCATTCAACTTCGTTCGAAGGCGGCTCTCAAGGAGCTCGAACAGCTTTTTGCCAGACCGCCACTTTGATTCATTGAATCTCGCTGACGGCTTGAATTATTTCAGAGTCGGGTCCGTGGCTGAGTTTGAAATGGTCCCTGTTGTTCATTTGCTCGGCTGCCAGGCCTGAGAAATCATCCGAACTGTTATTCGCGGTCCTGCTTTACTAAAGAATTACAAAAACATGAAGAGCGTCGGGTGAAGAGCGACGCATAGTGAGATTGACCAAGCTGCTGCACTTCGCATCGGGTTTGAGCAGGAGCCGCTCCAGCCCAATGAGATCATGAATTGCTTTTGGAGGGATGCCATGAAAGTACAAACACCGCCCGGGCTGCTGCGGGCTTTGGTTTACGCTGCTGTCATTGCCGCGCTGGCGACCACCAGCTTGGCCCAAATCACGACCACCGGCATCCGCGGCATTGTCCGCGACCCTAACGGAGCCGTGGTTCCGAATGTCACGGTCAAGGTTACGGATAACTCGACCGGGGTTGAGCAGACCACGGTTTCTTCCAGCGATGGCAACTTCCTTTTCCCCAACCTGCAGTTTGGGTCATACAAGCTGAGCGCGACTGCGACCGGCTTTAAGACGGCCATCATTGCCTCAGTCGTCGTCGAGTCAGGACGCACCACCGACGTGTCAGTTGATCTGGAGGTCGGCACCACCTCGGAGACGGTCCAGGTGACGGCGAGCGCCGAGCAACTCAACTCCACCACGAACGAAGTCGGCGCCACGATTAGCAACAAGCTAGTTCAGAACCTGCCCTTCGGCGGCCGCGAAGGTCTCAACTTCGCAGGTCTGATCGCGGGCAATTCGAGAAGCAGTAGTCAGCGGAACAGCACGTACAACGGCTTGCCCAACGCCTCGCTCAACATCACGCTCGATGGCATGAACAACAATTCTCAGCGCTTCAAGAGCGGCGGCACGAGCTTCTTCTCCTTCGCTCCGGCGCGCATTGACGCGATTGAAGAGGTGAGCGTTTCGACTGCGGGTTTGGGCGCGGATGCGGGCGGCGAAGGCGCCATGCAGATCCGCATGACGACCAGGCGCGGCACCGATCAGTACCACGGCAGGGTGCTCTATCAGGGAGAAAACGAATGGCTCAATGCCAATGGGTTCTTCCGCAATATGCAGGGTCTGCCGCGCAATAGGGTGCGAAGTCACAACGTGGTTGGCGCCATCGGCGGGCCGCTGCTCCACTTCATTCGTCCCTTCAAGCACAAGCTGTTTTTCTTCGCTTACTACGAAATCCAACCGCAGCCCAGCACGCAAACGCTGACACAAGCCGTCCTGACCTCAGCCGCGCAGCAGGGCAACTACACCTACGTCGGCACAGACAGCGTCAAGCGCACGGTGAACCTGTTGCAAGTGGCCCGCAATGGGGGTTTCACCAGCACCGTGGATCCGACCATCGCGGGCATGTTGAGCAAGATCAACGCCTCGCAAGCGGGCACCGGTTTTGTGCCGATTTCGGGTATCGCGCCGGAATTCATGCAGAACATACAATGGAGTCAGACCCTCAACACCACACAGCACTTTCCGACCGCGCGCTTGGACTATCAGATCAAGCCGACGCTGGCGTGGCACGGGACCTGGAACCTGCGGAGTAGCGACTTCACCAAAGGCACGGTACCTTATCCCAACAGTCCATACGATTTCGTCGGTCCCAATGGCACTAATATCCACTCCTCAGCCACGCCCTACGTGTTGACCAACGCGGTGGATTGGACGATCAAGCGGAACATGATTAACAGCGCGGTGTTCGGCGTCCAAAGCAACGGCGAGAATTTTTTTATTAACGCCGACCCTCACCGTTTTGCCGAACAAGGCGACCGCATTATCAATACGCCCTTGATCAATGCCTGGATTCCTAACGTGGCTACAGACGTGCGCAATAACCCCGTCTACCAGTTCACCGACAATCTGAACTGGGTCAAGGGACGCCACACGTTGACGTTGGGGGGCACCTGGCTGCACACCAGTTTCTATTCGCACACATTTGGCACTGCCGGGGTGCCGCAATATAACCTCGGTGTGGTGACCGCCGATCCGATCAATAACGTGTTACGAAATGCGCTTCCTAGCATCAACACCTCCGGCAACGACATCGCCAATGCGCTCAACCTCTATGCGCTCTTGACGGGCCGGATTACCAGCATCTCCGTCGCCACGCAAGTGGATGAGGAGACCCATAAGTACATTCAGTTTGCTGAGACGATGCAACGTTATGCGTTCACCACTTTCGGTCTCTACGCGCAGGACAGCTTTCGCTTTCGTCCCGATCTGACGCTGAACTTTGGCCTGCGCTGGCAATTCGACGGCGACATCCACAGCGGCAATGACCTGCTTTCGCAACCGAGTGGCGATAACTTCTTTGGGCCGTCCACGGGTCTTTTCCAGCCGGGTGTGGTAAACGGCAACCTGAATCCGGCCTTCGTACTGGTGATCCATCCGTACGGCCGCGATTACGTGAACCCGGCGCCAAATTTCGGCTTCGCGTGGAACCCTTCTGGCGCGCGGGAAGGTTTGCTCGGCAAGTTGATCGGAGATCGCAAGACGGTCGTCCGAGGCGCTTACTCGATCACTTTCTTCAACGAGGGGTTGAACTCAATCTCCAATTCGCTTTCAGGAGGCCGTGGCCTGACGCAGTCGGGGACGGCGGCCAACGGCGTCGATTTCGCGCCTGGATCGCTCGATCTGGGCTCACCCGCGCCAACGATCAAAGTCTTTCCGGCGACCTTTGGCTTCCCGATCTACCAGAATGCCTTCTCGTCGCCTGTCGGCGGCAACTACGTCGATCCTAATCTGGTGTCGCCATACGTGCAGAACTGGAGCTTGGGAATTCAACGCCAACTCACCAACAACATCACGCTCGAAGTACGCTACGTGGGTAACAAAGCCACGCACATGTGGCATCGCCAGAACATGCAAGAGGTCAACATCTTTGAGAATGGTTTCCTCAATGACTTCATTCAAGCCAAGAAGAACCTCGACATCAACATCGCCAATGGAAAAGGCAATACCTTCATCAACAACAATCTTGCCGGCCAAGCGCCGTTGCCCATCTTTCAGGCTGCTTTCGGGGCGCTCGGAAATCAGCCTGCGCTTTCCGCTGCCCAGGGCTTCGGCAACGCAACCTTCATTCAGAACCTGAACCAGGGTGTCGCGGGCACGCTCGGCCAGACGCTGGCCACCAGCCCGACGAATTTCTGCCGCCTCGTCGGCAACAAAATCGCCTCCTGCGTCACCGCTGGTTTCACGGTGCCCGGCGCGTACGCGATCAACCTTTTCCAGGCGAATCCTTACCTGAGTAGCCTGACCTATCAGACTTCGAATGGCGACACCAACTACCACGGGCTCCAGATTGATGTGAAGCACCGGCTCAGCAATGGCTTGAACCTCGGCGCCAATTATGTGTGGAGTCAGGCGCTGGGTGACCTGCTGAACGAAACTGATCAGGCCGCTGGATACCAGTGGTTCACCATGCGTAACGCACGTCTCAACTATGGGCCATCGCCTTTCGATCGCCGGCATCTCTTCAATGCCTATTGGACCTACGACCTGCCGTTCGGTAAGGGACGGCGCTTCCTGTCGAAAAGCGGGCTGCTGGATCGGATCGTTGGTGGCTGGACGTTCGGCGGACGCGAGACCATCGGCTCCGGCAATCCGTTCCTTCTCAATGGCGGACGCAACACGGTCAACAATCTCACTCAATCAGGCGTGGTCTTCCTCGGCGGCTTCACCGCCGAACAATTGCAGAATGCCTTGAGCACGGTGGGGGGAAGCTTCTCGAGCACGGCACTGATCGCAAACGTGGCCAGCATCGCGACATTGAATACCTCGGCCAGGACCAGCCAGGTGAATTCGGCGCTCTATGCTCCAGCCTCCACTCCGGGCCAGTTCGCCGGGTTCGTCTATCTGCGCAACACGCCCCTCTACATCCTGGACATGAGTGTCAACAAGGAGATCCGCATCACTGAGCGGTTGCGGTTTACCATGCGGCTGGTGGCGCTGAATTTTCTGAACCATCCGTTCTTCGACATCGCGAATTCCAGCCCGACCTCGACCACGTTCGGCCAGATCACTGGGGCGACCAACAGCACCCGAACGATGCAGTTCCGCGCCAGCATTGATTGGTAAACGCTCCGTCCTTTACTTCATTCCGGCAGATGAACGGTCTTGAGGAACACCTGCCGGCGTCGTTTAGTGAAAACGGGCGGAAAGGATCATCCAGTCTGGATCTAGCGACAATGCCCTTGTATGTACGCGCGGGAGCCGTCATTCCGCTAGGACCGATCAAGCAAGACACTGGAGAAAAGGTCGAAGCGCCACTCACGCTTCAAATCTATTTCGGAGATGATGGATCATTCACGCTCTACGAAGACGACGGCGCCACCTTCAATTACCGTAAAGGCGAATGGATGGGAATCAAGATAAGGTGGAACGATCGCAAGCGCGGTTTGACGCTGAATCTTGCTGAAGGCTCACACATGCTGCCACCTCTGCGCCGTAAGATCGAAGTTCGCCTAGCGTCTGAGAAGGCAACTCGTGAGGCAATATTCGAGGAACGTCCAGTGCAGATTCAGCTTTGAATAGGGACCTAAGGACGGAAAACTATGATGCACCAACTTTTTCCGGAAGACGGCTTTAATGTTGAGCCTCCTCCTTCTACCGTTCACGGTCAGTGCGCAAGTAACCCAAGCCGATTATGAACGGGCCGCCAGCCTTCGCACCAAGTTTCAGGGACTGGCAGTCAACATCGTTGAGAGGCCGCCAAGCTTATGACTCCTATGTATGTTCGTTTCAGCTAACTATGCGCATGCAGAGTGCCCAGAATATGGCAGTGCGAAAAAGAAAACCTTGACATTGGCTTTGAGCTGAGCTAAGTTTCGCCCCAAAAAAATCGGAACGCACCGGCGTTTCACGCGACCGTAAACGCAAATATCGACGCTATCTTCTTAATGAGCAATTAATCGCCGCGTAAGCGCCCGAATGGCTTAAGGCTCAGCCAGGTCGCAACACCACCAATGCTCGTGAGTTCGCGGATTCACAGCGTCGTGAACTCTGCCCAGTCGTCAACATCAGGTACACCGTGATGGCGTACCAATGAAGGAGGAGAATATGCAACGTGACCGTCTTCCGAAGCTAATCATCATCGTGTTGATTGCCGCACTATTTTTCGGCGCGGAGTCGGCTCTTGGGCAACTGCGAATTGTCGGATCGATCTCAGGAACGGTCCAAGATCCTATCGGGGCACTAGTCCCGAACGCGAGAGTTGTTTTGAAGGATCAGAAAACCGGACTGACAAAGGAATCAACCACCACCGACGGCGGGACCTTTCTGTTCCCGGATTTGGCAAGTGGCTCCTACCAAGTAACGGTCAGCATGCCAGGATTTAAAACGGAACTCGTCCCTAACATCTCCGTCTCCACGGGTCAGACTACCGACGTGCGTATCACGCTTGAGGTCGGTCAGCCAACCGAGACCGTCACCATAACGGAAGACATGGCGCATTTGTTGGACACCTCCAGCCAATTGGTGGTGAACACGCTCACCTCGAAAGCGATTACGGAATTGCCGCTCGGTAACCGCAGCAACACGCTCGCGCTGGCGAGGCTTGCCCAGGGCGCGCAGCCGCCAACTGGAGGCGACACGAGATACAACAACCTACCGGGCGGCGCGGTCAACGTAACTGTTGACGGAATCAATAATGCCTCGAACGGTTTTAAGAGCGGCGGGACCGTGTTCTTCGTGACCGTTCCCGTGCGCGTGGGCGCCGTCGAGGAAGTAACGGTGGAGACGGGCGGCCTCACGGCAGAATCCGGCGCACAGAGCGGCGCGAATATCAAGTTCACTACCAAGCGCGGTGGCAATTCCTATCATGGAAGTTTCTTCTACGAGCCTCAAAGCGAGAGATTCAACAGCAATACGTGGTCCAGGAATGCTCAGGGTCTGGTGCGGCTGTTCAATCGCACTCAGAATTATGGAGGAAACGCTGGCGGGCCCCTGATTCCTTTTGGCTCGTACAAGAAGAAGGCGTTCTTCTTCATCAACTATGAGCGGGCCTATTCGCCCGTGAGCACTGCGCGTACGATCACGGTGTTAACACCGGACGCCCGGAACGGCATCTTCACCTACTTGGTAAGCGGCACTACTAATCAGTTAAGAACCGCCAACGTGTCGACTCTGGCCACGGCAAAGGGCCTTCCGACCCAGCTCGATCCAATTGTGCAATCAATTCTCGCGGTCAACGCCAAGATTCCGCAGAATGCCACAAAGATTTCTTCGGGCAGCGACTTCAATCATGACACCTACACGTGGCCGGCGGAGAATAATAACTATGCTTACTTTCCGGCCGCGCGTTTCGACTTCTTTGTGACGCCGAAACAGCAATTGACCTGGTCATGGAACTATCGGCATAACTGGCAGGCCGGCGAACGACGTCTGCCTGTTCCAGACATCCAACGGACCAACCCGTTTCGCCTTGGCTATTTCATCTGGTCCGCGGCGCTGCAATCGACGTTTTCGCCACGCCTCTTCAATGAGATACGCTACGGCGTTCAACACAGCGGCGATTCAAATGCGCGGGCGGAATATGGAGACTTCTATACGGTCAATGGGACGCCGTTGAGGATCGGTGGCACCCTGCCCTTTGGTCCCACCGTTCCGTTTATCGATCAACCAAACGTTACCGGCCGCCATACCATCGTCACGCTTTATGACACACTGACGCTCAACCGGGGCCAGCATTCCTTTACGATGGGTGGCAGTTACCGCAGCACCGAATGGAACGATACCCAGGTAATATTTCAGGTTCCCAATTACGGTACCGGCACGCCCTCCGGCGATCCGCTGAGTGCCTCCACCGCGTTCACGACCACTACCCTGCCCGGAATCAACAGTGGTGAGACGGGAAACGCCTTGGCCCTTTACAATCTTTTGGTGGGCAGAGTCGCTTCGGCGAACTTCACGAAAGTCGCCAATCCGGACACTTTCAATTACGACGGTTCTATCAACTTCACCTTTACCAAATCGCTCATGGGAGGCGCTTTCGTCCAGGACCGTTGGCGCTTCAGCAAGGACCTGACACTTCAATTCGGTCTACGTTGGGAAGTTCAGGGACCGATGCACGACACTAAAGGCCTCACCGCAGCCCCCGATCTGGCGAGCCTTTTTGGTCCCTCAAAGAGTCTGTTCACTCCCGGTGTCCTCAGTGGAAACAATAATCCCACGATTGCAGTCGGACGCGTACCCTACAACAGAGACTGGAAGAACTTTGCTCCGAATTTCGGCTTCGCGTGGAATCCTAACTTCACCAAAGGCTGGCTCGGCAAACTTGCCGGAGGCCAGAAGACCGTCATTCGTGGTTACTATGGATTGGTTTACTACGACGAAGGCACGCAATTCTTTGCGGCGAACCTTGGTCCAAACACCGGCAAAACCATAGGCGCCACCACACTCGTTCCGGGGCAGACGGGGCAGACCAACTTACCGGCGTTTTATACTCTGTCGAACATTGTGGCCAATCCTCTGACTGTCTCGAACTTCGCGTTCACTACGACCACGTATGCCAAAATCATCAACCAGGCAGATAGGACTTTCGCGGGCAGCATGAATGGATTTGACCCGACGCTCCGTGCGCCCTACACCATCAATTGGGACTTCGGCATCCAGCGTGAACTCTGGCGCAATACAGTGCTGGAGGCGCGATATGTAGGAAATCAGGCGCACCTCGTTTGGCGCACCAGTAATTTGAACGAAGTGAACATTTTCGAAAACGGATTCCTTCAGGAATTCAAGAACGCACAGAAGAACCTGGCGATTAACCAGGCGGCGGGCGTAAACAGTTTTCAAAACCTGGGACGGCCCGGTCAGGTGGCGTTGCCTATCTTTGACGCAGGCTTTCTCGCGCGTGGCGCGCTGGGAGCGATTGCCGCTGGCTCTGGTTACCAGTCCTCTACCTTCATTGACAATCTGCTGAATGGCGCAGCCGGCACGCTCGCTAACACGCTCGCCACGACCTCGACTTATGTTTGCCGCATGTTCGGCAGCAACTTCAGTCCCTGTGCCCGCGTTCAGCCTCTTGCCAACGCACCAGGGCCCTATCCGATCAATTTCTTCCTGCTCAACCCATTCGTCGCTGGGCGGATGAACTATATCGATGATACCGGCTGGGACAGCTACAACGGGCTGCAGGTCCAGTTCCGGCAGCGTCTTTCGAGCGGCTTGAACTGGAATGTCAACTGGACCTGGAGCAAGAGCCTCACCAATCTCCCCGTTGATAATCAGAACCAGAGCGTGGACTTTCTGACCTTGCGAAATTTCGATACGACGCGCCGCGAGTCTCAGTTTGATATACGTCACACGATTCAGATTGCGGGGACGTACGATCTGCCGATAGGTCGGGAAAAACTGTTGCGGTTGAATAATCGTGTGCTCAATGCCGCCTTGGGCGGCTGGACCCTGGGTTCGATCTTTGTCTTCAATACCGGGCAGCCCGTTCAACTAACCGGTGGATTCGGGACGGTCAACAACAGCAACAACCCGGGCGCAGGCTTCAACGCCGGCACAGGCGGCGTCCAACTCGCGCCGGGAGTGACGCTGAGCCAGATTGAGAAACTGTTTCAGGCGAAGCGCATACCCTTAACCAGTCTCGGTAGAGCAGGCGCAACTCCGACGCAGTTTCTGGCGGTTGATCCGAGCTTGATCGGTCCGGATGGCCGAGCGAATCCTGCGTTCATCGTGCCGAACCGAACGCCCGGCGATTTTGGACAGATTCTGTTCATTCGTGACCGGAATACGTTTACCTGGGACACCTCGATTAACAAGACGTTCCGAGTGATGGAAAGGATGCGCTTGCAACTGTTCGCCGGCTTCAACAACATCCTGAACCATCCGCGGTGGGGCATTCCAGACACGAACGTCTTCAGCACCACTTTCGGGGTGGTAAATGGTCCCGGCTACGTCAGCACTAGCGGCGGCGTTGGCAACTATGGCCGCACCATAAATCTGCGCGCCACGCTTAACTTCTGACTTAGCTGCGCGGGCGTTCTGCCATAACGGAAAGGAGACGAAAATGAAGTCACTCAAGCTTGTCCTGAGATTGCTTTTCGTCTTGGTAATCATCGGACTCGCGGCGGAAGCGGGACGCTTGATCCATTCGCGACTCAGAGCCCAAGGAGTGCGTCACGGTGGACCAATTCCTTTTACCGTGACACTGAGAGAAACGCTCCATCGCCCTGACGGTACCACCAAAGTTGCGTCCGAGGTCACTAGCTAGGGCGATTCGTTCGGACGGATCGACTGTCTGGCGAATAAGAGGGCCTGCTGATTCAGAGCGGATTGTGCAGTTCTCGTCAGGACTCGAGGTGACGGTAAACGAATTAACGAACACCAAGACGTCCATGATGAAGAAGAGTCTGCTTCCTGCATCAGGTTGGCAGCGGGATCCGAGTTCCAGGTGCATTAACTCGTTTGCCGGAAAGCCCATGACTTCCATGACTGAGACGTTCGCTGGAGAAGAGTCTGTCGCTGGGTATCGAACCGCGAAGATTGCTCGCAACACGATCACAGAGTGGTACGCTTTGGATTATGGTTGCGCGATGGTGAAAGACAGATGGGGTTTTGAGACCGGGGAAATGAGCGAGAAAGAGTTGGTGGCGCTCACGCCCGGTGAGCCCGAGCCAGCGTTGTTCGAGGTCCCCGCCAACGCCGCGGAAGTCCCACCTTCCGAAAGACTGTTAGGTCCCACGAAGGATTGCCCGGGTTGCGACGCGCACGCCAGGGAAGTTTTGCGGAAGCGCGACGAAGAATACAAGCGTCTTGCTGTAAGACCTCAGTAGAACGTTGCGGATTTCTCTGTGCAACTCTGTGACTTCTCCGTGTCTCGGTGGTGAAATCGATCTGAGAAGACACTCGCCACCGAGGCACGGAGATCGCACAGAGACCACGGAGATCATATGAATAGACGGTCCTTCCTACAGAATGTCGCTGTGGCTTCGGCGGCGATCAGCTTATCATCCAAGAACGAACCGGCGGCGGCAATGACGACGGAATCCGCGCCCGTAGTCGCGCCCGACACCGAAGGCCACACCCTCGTCTGTACCTTCAAGATCGACACAACCACCTGGAAGGTTTACGAAGACTTGCGAGCACGCGAAGGCGTGCTGACCTTCATCTCCTCGCGCGGTGGGTCGAGAGTCCTCGGCAAGAGTGCTGAGGCTACCTTCGCAGAAGCCGAGCCAGCTCACCTGGGACTCAGCATGAACGACATCGGTCCGGCCGATGTCGATCTGCTTGCCGACCGTCTACTTGAGAGTGGTGGCGATCCCGATCCGGAAAAAGTCAAAGCCGCAGCGCCGCCACTAGGATCTGCGACGCCGACCACACCTCCGGGCGCGCCTGCGATTGCGAATCCGCGCACGCGCTGGACCACGTTCGTCGGCACGGTCGAGGCCTACGACGTCGCTCCCGTCTACTACGGCGGCAACACGCGCACTTATCATCCGATCCAGGTCGCTCCCGATCTGCGCAACGCAGTCAATCAGGGAAAGGTGTTGGATGGGCTCGTGGGTGGCTGGATGCCGGCGGTGCGAAAAATCATGCCCGTCTCAGAAGGCGTTTACTATGAAGTGATCGTTTTTGGCAACGTTGAAGCTCGCGACAAATTCATCGTGCAGACGTGGCACCGCACGGCGCGGATTGAAAACGGCAAGATGGTGCAGGCCATTTACGGCTACAGCTATCCGCCCTTCCCTCCTCGTCGCGTTGATCCCAAACCTGAAGATTTCTATCGCGCCCTACTAATCTTTGCCGACTATTGGGATCGCCAATTACGCGACTTCGCGCCCGCATCGTTGCCAGAGAATGTTTGGATCGATATGTCCAAACACGCTTTCGCCAAAGAGTTGATGATTCGTCCCGGCGGTGTCTATCCGAAGTACGGCGCGGTCGATCGCGACTACTTCGGCTCTGAGTACGACGGCTTCCAGGACATCTTCACGATGGCGGTTTACACGCAGCTTGAATGGGGCCGGTTTGAGACAGCGCGAAAGTTCATTGACAACTACTTCACGGATTTCGTTGACGCCAAGGGCATGGTCAACATGCGCGGTCCCGAGACGGCGCAGTTCGGCCTGACGCTGTCTTTGCTGGCGCGTTACTTCAATTACGCACGTGACGCCGAGTTGATTGCGAAACATCGCTCGAAGATTCGGGCCACCGCGAAGCTGCTTGCCGAGCTTCATGAAGAAAGTTTCCGGCTCCCGCAAGACAATCCCGGTTACGGATTGATTCACGGTTGGAGCGAATCGGATGCTTGTCTCGCGCCCGATCCCAAAGTTTGGTGGAAACCCTACTTCGCGAACAGTGCATTCGCCGCCCGAGGATTCAAAGACATTGCCCGATCCTGGTTGGATACGTATCGCCTTAAGTCCGATGCCGGGATGCGCGCAGAGGCTCAGGACTGGATAAAGCGCAGCAAGCTCCTTCAGGACGCGACCGTCGCCAGCATCGAAAAGAATATTAAGAGGGAGATGAAACCTCCTTACATCGGACCTTTGCCGGGAGCCAAGCTGACCTTTCGCGAGTCCATGGCCCAGGAACGGCCGAGCCCGCAGCAGTGGCCGCATCGTCCTTACACCGAACTGCTTCAAGCAGATGTGCTGCCGCCACACTTGGCGAACGTGGTGATTGATTGCATGCGCGCCTATGGAGCGACAACCGTCGGTGTCGTCGCCAATGTCGGGGTAGCGCGACCGGGAGCACGCGCGATCCTCGGTTTCATCTCCTACGGCTACGCTCAGATGCTCTTGCGCCTCGATCGCATCGAAGAGTTCCTGCTCTTTCTGTACGCGCATCGCTATCACGATCACACGCGCGGAAGCTGGACTGCCGGTGAAGTCGCAGGCATCAACGGCGGCACCGCGACCTTCTGCATACCTGCTCAGCAGACGATTCCCCTGCTGGTGCGTTGGATGCTGGTCCTGGAAGACTCGGATGAAGATCGCCTCTATCTAGGCAAAGGCCTGCCGCGCGATTGGGTCGGCTCTGGAAAAGAGATCAGAATCGATCAAGCGCCCACGCGCTGGGGTAGAGTAAACTTTAGTTTGCTCACCAACCTGGATGCCAAGAGAGTCGTCGCAAAAGTAGAACTCCCGCATCCAGGCGAGCCAAAGGAACTACACGTGAAGCTTCGACTCCCCACCCAATATACGATCCGATCCGTTTCCGTCAGCGGCCGGACTGGGAGCCTCGGCGGCCCACACAGCGATACCGTCATGATTCAAACTGGAAGCGAGAAGGTTTTCGAAGTGGTTGGTCTCCTAGGTTGATCCTCGAGGATGCGTAAATAAGGAGATGACATGAAGCGAAGGACGTGGTCTTGCTTAAAGAGCGCATGGGTGGTGGTCTTCGTCCTGTGTGTTTTCGGGATTCTCTGGCGCGGTAGTGTGGCGCACAGCCAAGCGAGGCAGGAGCCTGGGCGGTCAATCGGCACAATCACGACGCAGAGAGACCTGATCGTGATGACGTTAAATGAAGGTGTGTTCGGAAAGGCCAACATGTTCGATCTCGCTCGGCACACGCTGCGCTTCACCCCGGATGGAGCGGGCTACCGCGCTGAGAATCTGACGCTGGAGTGGGATTCGGAGTTTGGCAAAGAGATGGGCGACCCGCAACTGACTCTGCACAACTTCTCGTTCCCGTATTCCGGCAAGAGCTGGGATTCTCTCTCCGTGGGCGTCACTGGATCGATCAGCTTCGGGCCGGCCCAGAGCACTCCCGGCGGTGGTGGTTTTGGTGGCGTACGCGGCGGTGGGGTCTCCGTTGACCGATTCGCTCAGTTGCAGGAAGCCTCCCGCACACTCATCAACACCGTCCCGGCGATCTGTGTGTTCTTCAAGCCACGCATGTCCGGCACGCGCTACGTGAAGGAACTGGCGGATCGGGTCGTGATTACCTGGAACCTGACTGAGCCGTTTGGCGGGATCCAGGACTTCACTTGGGCGCCGACAGTAAATCGCTTCCAGACCGTGCTGCGGAAGGATGGGACGATTGAGATGTCCTACGATCAGTTGGCGGCGAAGGATGCGATTGTCGGCCTCTACCCGATGGTCACAACGGGCGCAGAAAAAGCGCTCGCCACGCTCAGCGATGGGGAGCAGTCCCATGTTGCTCCGTACCTCGATCTCAAGAATGTAAAAGTCTCGGTGATTGACGGCCTCTTTTTGAAGGTCACATTCGAGACTCGCGGCCCGGTGCTACCGGAAGGCGATCCGGGATTGGCGGGAATCGTGTATCGTGTCTCCTTCGATGGACACAAACCACTGCCCACCCACGTAGAGAATGCTCACGCCGATGTGATCTGGACCATTCGTGGCTTTGGCCAGGCGGGACGTGGTGGCGGTGGTGGCCGAGGCGGCGGCGCGCCCAGGTACATAGCGTCCGGCCTTGGCGTCTCCCCGAATGTGAAACTGGACGGAAACACCATCTCGCTCCAAGGGACTTTGCCGGCAGCATTCAAAGCGGGAGAGCAGATCGCCGTCTATGCCGATGTCACCGCACCGGGAACTCCGCCCGCAATCGTTGACCAAGTATCTGCTCAGGCCGTAACGCTGTCCGGGATCCGGAGTCCCGAAGTGGATCTGTCCTCCGTGAAGCCGAAGGACGGTCCGTTCGCGATCATCTACGAGTCATTCCACTACTTTGCTTTGCCAAATCCGAGGGACTTGACGTGCACAGTCATCAAGGCCCTGGGCGATAAATTCGACTTCCTGGCGTACTACTCCGACTTTCGCGTGGATAACCAGGAAGCGGGCACTCCCAGCACTGGCCCCTTGGGTGGCGGCCCATCAGGCGGCGCCGTGACCGGAATTGGAGCGACCCAAAGAGGGTTGGAGAGCTATTGCAGCTCTGGAAGATTCCAGTGGCAGTTCATCCAACCGGTCTATGTCGGCTCCAACCAAATGCAGCAATATCCGCCTGAGGGGACGACCGATTCCAATAACCGCAACATTGCCTTCTACACTCGCCAACTCGCACGGCGATCGCCTGACGGAAAGATCCCGCCATACGACTACGCGATGTCGCAGATTGGGCATGAGATGGGCCACCGCTGGTCGGCCTTTGTCTCCGCGAAGGTGAATGGCGAGACGATTCCGCTCGGACCCACGCACTGGGCCAGGGGCTTGCAGGCTCCAGTGGCATTTCCATATCAGCGACCTATTGAGGCGTCGGCGATGGGCGGCGGAGTTTGGCAGGATAACACGGACGGCACTTACACTCAGCTTGATGACGACTACTACGTTCCGGCGACCGGCTGGTCATACCTCGATCTATACCTCATGGGCCTGATCGCTCCGGCTGAAGTGCCCGACTTCTTTATTCTGAGAAGCCTCGCTCCGGCGGGGAGGGATGCTAATGGCCATCCGATTTTCAAGGCCGAACGAACGAAGGTGAGCATCCAGCACGTGATTGCAGCAGAAGGACCTCGCTTGCCTGACGTCGAGCACTCTCAGAAGCAGTTCAACACCGGAATCGTGGTGATCGTTGGGCACGGGAATAAACCGAGTAAGGAGTTGATAGAGCGCGCCAGTGGGATTCGAGAAAGGTGGATTGATTACTGGGCAACGACCACCGGTCACCGATCCTCCATGACGGCGAATCCGAAGTGAGTGCCGAATACAATTGTAGTCAAGTGGGCAAACTACTTCTCGCGTTCTCGCCGCGTAACGCTCGTTCCAGCCCAATCTGTTTGGATGCGGATCGGGTTATCGCCACTCCCAGTGACGCGCAGCATCAGTCGCTTCACGCCGGTGAGATCGATCTTCAGGGGCTTCGCCCGATCGGACTTCTTTAACGGACCGCTGCGCCAAAGTTCTTTGCCATCGCCGAGGACGATGAATTCGGCAGTCGCTTTGTCGTTAACGGTCCCGTCGTCAACACCCACCAGCGCCGAGAAGGCGTCGAAGAGTCCTTTCAAGTCGTACTCGATCTCGGAATTCGCACGCGTGCCGATGCCGGCTTCGTACCGCGTGCCTGCTATCGAGAGTGGCCGTCCCAGCACCGATCGATTCATTTCAACGCCACGCGCACCAGGTCCTCGCAGAGGCTCCAAAGTGCTTAGGGAGATTTCTTGAGGCAGCATCGCCTTAATGTTGAATTTCAGCTCAGCTTTTCTCTCGCTGGTCGTGCCGTCATCCCAGACGGTCTTCACTTCCACGCTGTATGTCGTCTCGGGATCGAGCCCGCGTAGCGAGTAGCCGTTGGTTGGCGTGAATCCGAGCAATGCGCCGTTGAGATACACCTGATAGCCTGCGTTTAGATAATACTGAGCGCTCCATCTTAGGTTAACTCCATCAATGCCCATGCGATCAGCCCAAAGGTTGGCCGGCTCACGAACCGGATAATGGTACATGTCCGCCGGCTCGAAAAGGACCGACCAGTTCACCTGCGTAGTCCGCGGAGAAACGATCTGGAGCGCAGCCCAACCCTGATGATTGAAAATCTTCACGGGAAGATTGCCGTTGGAGCTCCGCGCAGTGGCGCGCTTGATTCGGAAATTCTTGCCGCGCGGAAATACAAAGCGAAGTTCGTATGGATCGTTCTTGATGATATCGCTTTTGCCGGTGAACGAATCGGACGCCTCGTTGTGATTGAGGGCGACGAGGTCGACCCAGCCCTGTGTGATGTGTCGGCTGGTCGAAATCAATTGAATCTTGTCCGTGCTCGGGAGCAACGTCAGCACCCGAGTGCTGGTCGGAGGAAGATCCAGCGACATCCCGGTTTCCCAGGCGCCGAGATACTCTTTGTTCCAAAAATCAAAGACATGAACGGGCATATTTTCAGGCAAACCAAGCTCTTTCCAATTCAGTTTAATCCGCTCCGGCT
The DNA here is from genome assembly GCA_041497335.1 of Pyrinomonadaceae bacterium. Classification (GTDB taxonomy): domain Bacteria; phylum Acidobacteriota; class Blastocatellia; order Pyrinomonadales; family Pyrinomonadaceae; genus UBA11740. The sequence continues at coordinate 53,627 of JBGQGG010000008.1, forward strand.
TGGCCTCGCTGAAATTGAACACACCCACGACGTCATAGCTGCGATCCAGGTGTTTGATCTTCAAATCCCAAATGCGTTTGTTTCGATCAGCGGGAAACAAATCCAACGGCCTGATATCGACGGCTGGGTACACGCGCCTCACCAGTTCGACGCGTTCCTCTGACAAATCCATCATGCGATCGCTTCCGAGTACAGCCTGTCCGGTCAAACCCTGAAGCGTGGCCCACGCTCGGGCCTGATCCAGACTAAGCGGCGAGCGCACCAGCATCACGTCCGGGTCGGTGTACCATGCGATATTGTGAAGGTAATAATTCTGCATCGTCGCCCGCAACGCAGTCATGAAACCATTTTCCCAACCAGGAACCACGTCTCCGCCCGTCCGCGATCCGTTCATGATGCCGACGCCTTCGATAGGCAGTCCCCAACAACCGAGCAAGTAGCGATCGGGCCCTATGGCGGCGCGAATGCTCTCGAGCGTCTGCCGGTACAAAGCGTTGGTGTCGTCGGCCGGGGTTTTCATCGATGCTTTCTTAATCTTGTATTCGCCAACCACGACGGGCTGGCCATCGATTTTAAAATACTCGTATCCCCAGCCGGACAACTTGGTGAAAAGATCTTTCAGATAAGCTCGTGACTCAGGTATTGACGGATCCAGGAGGTATCTTCCTTCCCAGGTTTCCGATGCACTCGTGCCATCCGGCTTGAGCAGGAAGACGGCAGGATTGCGTTTGACGACGGCGTCATTGCTTTGGCCGTGCGGCGCCAGCCAGATTCCCGGAGTCAAGCCGAGTGATTTGATGTACGACGCGAGTTTGTCCATGCCACCGGGAAACTTGTCGCTGACATTGGTCCAGTCGCGAGTGAAAACGCGTCCAGTACCTTGCCAGCCGTCGTCTATCTGAACGTATTGAGCGCCGTAGTCCTTCAGGTTATCGGCGATCCACTGGGCGTTTTGCTTCACCTCGTTTTCGTTAATCTGCTGATAGTAGTAATACCAGGTGCACCAGCCCGAGGGCGGCAGCGCAAACTTTGATTTATCGATCGGCTTGAAGTATCTCACTCCCAAAGTAACGGCATAGTAGTCCTTGATGACTTTCCCATCTTTCAAAGTTACTTGATCGGTCTGAGGATCGAAGATGCCATCGGCCAGAGAAGTCTGCACGTCGCCGAGGGTCATGACAAAAAGGTCTCGGTTGTTTCCGTCACTCACTCGTAGCGGTACTGGGTGCGGCCAGTTTCCCTTTGCCGTAGCGGACGAAACGGAAGTCGAACCTATAGTGGTATGAGTCAGGTGAATTGCGAGGATCAGCCCGACAAGCGATGCTACACAGATAGTTCTTCGCATTTCGAGATTTCAGAAAATGACTGAAGTTGATCTTGACTGCTGTTCGTTTGTGATATAACTATGTGACTCGCGTGATCGTTTGGATTATATTTGAGCATTTGTGGGGAGGCAAGGGGTCTAGCGTATGACTTGGGAAGAGCGTTGGCACCCACTCAGAGAGGAATGGATCATCGTCGCCGCGCACCGGCAGCACCGGCCGTGGAATGGCGAGACCGTCCACCGCGAAGAGTCGGCGCTGCCCGCGTTTGTTCCGGACTGCTATTTATGCCCAGGCAACTTACGCGTCAGTGGCCAGCGAAACGCTGACTATACGAGCACTTTCGTCTTCGATAACGATCATCCGTGCGTCGGCTTAGATGCACCACCAGAGCTCGCTGCTACCAATGGTCTCTATCGCAATCAACCTGCCCGTGGCATCGCGCGTGTCGTATGCTACAGCCCGCGGCACCATCTCACGCTCGCCGAACTTGAAGTGTGCGAAATCGAAAACCTCTTGCGAGTCTGGCAGGAACAGTATGTCGATCTCGGCAGCCAAGACGAAATCAATCACGTTTTACTTTTCGAGAACAAAGGAGAAGCAGTCGGCGTTTCGAATCCGCACCCGCACTGTCAGATTTACGCCACAAACTTTATCTTCAAAACCATCGAGACCGAGGCGCGAATTTCAGAGCGGCATCTGGCAGAAACGGGACGAGTCCTGTTCCAGGATATTCTGAAGGCTGAACACGAAGACGGGCGTCGCATCATCTGTGAGAATGAATCGGCTATCGCATTCCTGCCTTACTTCGCGCGCTATGCCTACGAGGTTTTTGTTGCGCCGAAACAAACGCACGCCAGCTTAGCGACACTCAGTCAAACCGAAATGTGTCATTTTGCGAGGGCGCTCAAGTGTCTGCTGGTGAAGCTCGATAATCTGTGGCAGATTCCGTTCCCATACGTTATGACTCTGCACCAGTCGCCGACCGATGGCCGTGATTATCGAGGCTTCCATTTCCACATTGAAATTCACCCACCACTGCGACAGCCGAACCTGCTGAAGTACCTGGCAGGTCCGGAGATCGGCGGGGGAAATTTCCTGAGTGACACTTCGCCCGAAGAGAAAGCTGCTGAATTGATTGCCCAGCCGGATGTGCATTACAAAACCAGTAGCGGGCGCTAACGCTTACAAGTTGACTGTTCTGTAACCATAACTTTCGCTCTCCAGACTTGATGAACCCACTAAATCCAAACCGCATTTCTGTTGAGAAGGAGCCATCAATGAACTGCGTACTCATCCGCGGAGTTAGTCTTGTCACCGTGCTGAGTCTGATGCTGACTGTCGTCTACGGCCAACAAGCTTCCGCTCGTATCAAGATCGATATTGACCGCACGATCGGCGAAGTCGATCCACTTCTCTTCGGCAATTTCAGCGAGCATCTGGGCCGGATGATCTATGGCGGCATCTACGAAGAAGGCAGTCCGCTCTCAGACGCGAACGGCTATCGCAAAGACGTGATGGAGGCCGTCAAGAATCTGAACGTTTCGATTCTCCGGTGGCCCGGCGGTAATTTCGCTTCGGGATATAACTGGCAAGACGGGATTGGACCAAAGAATCAGCGGCCGGTGCGGCTCGATCTTGCCTGGAACGATTTGGAAAGCAACCGCTTCGGCACCGACGAGTTTCTGCGTTACTGCGAGCTGATCCACACCGAACCATACGTCTGCATCAACGCCGGGCTGGGAACCATCGATGACGCCCGACATTGGGTCGAGTATTGCAACGAATCGCGCCACACGTATTGGGCCGATCAACGGCGGAAGAACGGACGCGAGGAGCCTTACAAGGTTAAGTATTGGGCGCTCGGCAACGAGATCGATGGCCCGTGGCAAATGGGTAACAAAAGCGCGGAAGAGTATGCGAAGTTTGCCCTCGAAGCCGCCAAGGCCATGCGCCAGGTCGATCGAAATATCAAACTCGTCGCCAGCGGCTCAAGCAACTATGGAGCGGATTGGATTGCCTGGAATCGCACCGTCCTCCAGGTATTGAGAAATCAGGCTGACTATATAGCCCTGCACACTTACATCAACAATCGCGATAACGATCTGGAAAGATTTCTGGCCTGGTCGCAGACGATCGATTACTACATCGATGTCACCGCGGGTCTGATAAGACAAGTGCAGACGGGTCCGAATCCGCATCCGATCTACATTGCTTATGATGAATGGAACGTCTGGTACCGCACGGGCAATCGAGAGAAGCTGGAGGAGATCTACAACTTCGAAGACGCCCTGGCGATAGGGATGTTTTTCAATTCATTCTTTCGCCACGCGAACGTCGTAAAAATGGCCAACCTGGCGCAGATGGTCAACGTGATCGCCCCGATCATGACCAATAAGCAAGGCCTCTTCTTGCAGCCGACCTACTTTCCGATTTTGGAGTACGGGAAACAGCGCGGAAATACGTCGCTCGATGTTTGGGTATCGGCGCCGACATATCAGATTCAAAACCGGCCGCCACTGCGTTACCTGGATGTCTCAGCCACTTACAACACGAAGGAACGCGCGGTCTACCTGAACGTTTTGAATCGCAGCAAAGACAAAGATCTCTCGGCCCGAATCGAAAATCAGGAGGGCCAGATCGAAACCGAAGTCGGTGTGTGGGAGATGAACCATGCGGACCTTAAGGCGACGCACACCTTTGGTAACGACCAGAAAGTCAGACCAGTCACGCGCACCATATCCGCTGCGATTCAGAACAACGGCTTGAGCTACACGTTCCCGGCGCACTCACTGACGATCCTGCGTCTGCGGCTGAAGTGATCGAACTCAAGCGCGCAGCACGATTATGTCTTTCGCGGTAAAAGGAGCAATCGCGTCATCGCTCGTGGACTTGTCGGTGATCACCTTGTCAATGTCGTTGGTTGGCCAGATGAGTGATCTGCCGACGGCGCCAATCTTCCGATGGTCAGCGAGGACGATGCGCTGACGGGCCTGTCGCATCATGGCCCGGTGAATCGCTGCCTGGTCGGGATAGTTCGTAGTCATTCCATGTTCAGGGTGGGCACCGTCAACTCCGATAAACGCTTTGTCAAAAAACGTCTCGTTCACATTCCGTTGCGCTTCATCTCCCACGAGGGCGAACCAATCACCACTTAGAAAGCCACCCGTCATCGAAACTTTGATCTCAGGCAAATGACTGAGTTCCATCGCGATGTTTACAGCATTGGTCACGATGGTGATTCCTTTCCGATGACGAATGCAGCGCGCTAAAAGCGTGGTTGTGGTACCCGCGCCGATGGCGATGATCTCGTTGTCGGAGATCAGGCTGGCGGCAGTGAGACCGATGCGCCGTTTTTCAGCCACGCATTTTTGTTCCTGCTCTTGGAACGAAGAGAGATGCCGAAACGCTTCATAGAGCATCGGCGTCACCGGCGCCGCGCCACCGTGGTTCCGACGCAATTGGCCTTGCCGCTCTAATTCGCTCAAATCGCGCCGTATCGTCGCGGTTGAAACATGGAAATCGCGGGCTAAGCGGTCAACTGAGACTTCTCCATGGCGCAAGAGTTCCTGAAGGATTAGTTCCCAACGATGTGACGCGACAGAAGTTTCACTGGCCATAGTAAGGTGTCGGTTTCTTGTGCGGATCAAAGCTAAGTCCTTAAACCACAAAACCGATTCTGGTAATTTTTGACGCGACCGAGAATACCCCTGCTCGCGGGCTGTCTTCAACTTGGCGAGGTGCTCGTAGTCGTACTTGAGCCGGCCATCGGACTTGAACCGACGACCTCCTAATTACGAATCAGACGGTCTACCAATTGAAGCTAAGCCGCCTTCGGTTTGCATCTGACTATACGAATGAGCCGTTTGCAGTGTCAAGGAGATGCTTGTTCGCGTAATTTGATCTCTAACGATAAATTTCACTCTTTTCGCTCTCCTGTGCTCGAATGGGTCTCTTCTCAGACCCACTGATGCCATCCGCGAAATCACACGAAATCTACTTCGTGCTCGTAGTACAGCGTCGTGAGTGCACGTCATCCCAAACCAAATAGACACGGCCATCGAGTGGGGCCTTGCGAACGGTCAATCTCCATTGCACGATAGTCGCCACATCTTATGTCTTGAACTGAACTCAACGTGGTCACCACACGAGGTTCGCCGACGGTTGATCCACCATCGCTGAGGAAGGCGCACAACTTTACTCGCCGATTCGTTCTTTCCGATCAGCTCTAACGCAGTTGGATGGTCGAGACATGGACGTGATTCGCGGCGAGCGTTAATCAACCAGATCTCTACCGCAGGTTTGGTGGTGCCTAAGACCCTGACAATTTCGGCCGGCAAATAAACGTGAAAGAAACGAAGGATGAGCATGCTCGCAGCTTTGGAAGTTTCCTTCCGGCGTGCAGCGTATTCACAGACTCGCCGAAGATCATCGTGCGCTTGTAATCGCCGCTGCGGATCGATCAGGACGCAGTCCCATCTTGGCCGTGTCGTAGTCGGATATCGCCAGTTTCAAGGTGGGCGTTTGCGCCGCGCGTCTCGCCTGTGAGATATGCAGGTTCCGCAGAATGACAAATAAGTAATCGTCCGGACTTTCAATCGCGGTGAGATTTGGTCGCTTTAAAGTGAATTGAATAAAGGCATCGTGCACCAGGTCTTCGGCGGCATGTTGCTGTCCGCCCGTGAGGCGTAGCGCCGCATGAACCAGCCGCTCATAGCGGGCCATGAACAGATCGTCGTGACTGGTGGATGGATCGTCAGCCTTTGGTGCTATTTTCAGCATTCTTAGACTCTTACTACTAAAGACGCTTTGTTCTGGCAAAACCCTAAAGAGCAAATTGATGCTTTTTCAAGAAGGATGGCTGGCCGTTGATTTTCCTAGAACCTTACGGTTCAAGAAAGTAAAGTCCCTAAAAACCAACCTTGGAATCTTGGATTGGAAACGTCAGCCTAAACTCGGGACCTTCACCTCTGGAGGCTGACAGTCGCGCCGACCAAGAATCGAAGGCGTTTGCGAGACGTTTCTAACGTTTTGCTAACTCTTGAATTCGGATCTTAAGCAGTTAATGAGGAAAAATGGAGCGGGCGACGGGGATCGAACCCGCAACATCCAGCTTGGGAATTTATCTTAGGCGCTCTTTATTTTCAATACTTACAAAATCGCTCAGCAACAATCTACGTTCATGCGCTGCATAATCGTGCATGCATTGCCTAATTTGCGTCTCGCTGCGGGACGTTTGCGGGACGTTTTCTATCACGCGTAGCTCTTCGCCACCGCAGATTTGAGGCGTACTTTTTTGTGCCCGAAGCAAGCCGCTATTCGAGATCCGTGATGAGAAATTGTCTACCTGCAAAGACCCCTACCGAGTCAACGCGCGAACTTGCGCCGTTCTCTTTAGAATTCACCGAACGCTAGTGCGGCGGCCCGACCACTATGTTCCAGGGCGCAGATGTAGCTGCATGAACTTTACGAACTGATCCCAGTCGGACGGGATGGTCCCATGCCCGCCGGCGTGCATGTAATAGCCAAGCGTATGCATGATTGGCTGTCCGGCGGCCGGCATTTGATCAGTGTCCAATCCCTGCCGGCCCAACAACCGATACACCGGTCCCGCGGCGATGGCGGCAAGAAACTCGCCCTTTGGATCAGACCAAAGATCAGTATCGCCTGTTTGCAGTAGCACGGGCCGCGGCGCGATTAAGGCAATCAGCATATGCGCGTCGACTGGAAGCTGGTCCACATGATCACCGTACTTCTGATAATTCGCGGCGAACTGATAGGGATAGCGAGTTGGCGCGACCAGATGTTTCACCGTCTCGCCGTAGTGGCGCCGGCTTAAAGCCGCGCCACCTTCGCCTGAGCAACTGGCGATCACCAGGGCGAAGCGCGGATCGTGCGCACCCGCCCAGAGCACAGTCTTGCCAAGTCGTGACACACCGAAGATGGCAACGCGTTTTGCGTCGACACCATTGTCTGTTTCCAGATAATCGAGCGCGCGGCTCAGCCCCCACGCCCACGCGGCAATCGCACCCCATTCATCCGGCGCCGGCTCCTTCTGTCCGGGCTTGAGATACAACGCTCGCACGCCATACGGAATGCCGCCTTCAAAGTCCGGGTCAATATCGCCATAGTAAGCCGTCGCGACGCCGATGCCGTGGGCCAGCAGCGGGGCGACGTTTAAGCGGCCAAAAGTTATGCCTTTTGGCGCCGGCACTCTCTTCTCGTCGCGGCCCCAGACTTCGCCCGGTTTGATTCCCGGATCGTCTACCGTACTGGAGTTCGCAGCAAAACTCAGATTCAAAAGCAGCGGCACCGGCTTGCGCGCAGCCGCGGGCAGATAGATCAACAGATCCATCTTCGGGCCGTTTTTATCCGACGAGAAGTAAACTGTCACCTGCCGGCGCAACGCCTTACCGTCCAACGCGGGTGTGCCCTTGTCGAACACGTCGAAGCTCATGTTTGCTGGTCGACCAGGGCTGCGGCCGAACTGGTTCTCCTCGAACAAGCGCACGATCTCAGGCCGTCGTTTTTGGAACCACGTCTTTGCGTCGCGTACCGGCTTCCCGTCAGCAAGTACGAGCGAATCAGGTAGCGTGTAACTACCGACGAGCGCCTCGTCGTAGTTGACCGGAATGCCGGCAACGACTTTGGGCGGCGCGTTCTGTGTCTGCGCACTGGCAACACAAATGGATAAAACGAGAGTCGTAGCAAGCGACGCGAACAAACAGCAATATTTGAATGACATGAGCCCCTCTTATTTCGGATTCACTCCGCATGTCTTGAACTGCCTGAACTGATCGCCACCGACACAAACGTCACCGGGCCGAGCAGCCCTGAGTCTTTCAGTGTCGGCGGCGCGCCGAAACCAGGAACACCTACGGCGAGCACCCTCTTGGCTGGAGGCGCCGACCGGTCACCGATCAGCCGGTTCGTCCACTCGTTGGTGACTTTGATTTCCAGTTGATTTGCTCCGGGCTTCAATGCACTGGTGACATCCACCTGGTACGGCGGCTTCCATAATATTCCTAATGCCTGGCCGTTGACCGAGACCTCGGCGAGATCACTGACTGTTCCGAGATTGAGCAAGATTCTCTCGCCCGGACGAAACCAACGACGAGCTACCTGCACTGTCTTCGTGTAGGTCGCCGTCCCGGAGAAATACTTCACGCCCTCGTCTGCGTTTGCGGTCCAGGATTCCAGCTTTCCTAATGTGATCTTCGCCGGCGCGCCCAGGTTCGACGGAAAGCTTACCGTCCATGGTCCATCAGCGGTCGCGAGTGTCGTCACCGTTGCGTCCGGCAGCGTGCGAGCAGAGGAAGAAGCAGCACGGCGAAAGACCACGAACACAGATTCGCGCTCCGCCAGATGCAACGGCACAGTCGTGCGACCACCTGCAATGCTGAACTCGGCCGGTTCGATCTCACCCGTGTCCGGGTGCCAGAGTTCGGCCTCTTTGCCGCTCACGCGGAATCGAGCGTTGATGTCCTGCTTACGATCCGTCTGGTTGGCTACAAAGTAGATGTCCGCATCCGAAGCGCGCCGATGCAGCCACGACACCTTCGCATCCAACGCGCGGCTGTATTCAACATCTTTAGGAATGCGCAACGACGCGAGCACGTCCGCGGGCGAAAGACCCCACACCACTGTGCCCTTGCCGTAGCTGCGTTTGGTGCGACTGAGGCCATCAAGATCACCCCACAGCTCTTCTGCCAACGCCTGCACTTCGCGATCAGCGTTCGGGTAGCCGGCGAGACTCGGTGATTGCAAAGGCTTCGGACCCGACACGGTAGCGCCGTGATGCACCAGCTCACGGATCTTGCGCAGCACGGGCAGTGTCATGCGATCGATCTCCGGCAGAACGAGCACGCTATAGCTCATGCCGTCCGGCAAAACGATTCTTCCTTCAGCATCCACTGACATTCGATTAAGCACCACGTCCGTGTTTACGTAGTCATAGTCGTAGCCGTCGGGCGGCGCCGGTTTCAGCCCCGCGCCCCAGAACGGCATGGTCGAGGGCGCGCCTTCATTCAGCAGATACGCGAGGTCCGCGACGAACAGACCCTGCTGTAGCAGAAAGCTGTTTCGCGCCAGGTAAGTCATGAACGGTCGGCCCTGTTCCGCCCAGGTGATGTTGCGATTGATGTGCGTGCCCACCATCGTATTGCCGGGTTTGGTGTCGAGCGGCTGATGAGCAGACGTATGAAAGACGATCCGATTGACGCCTTGCGCGAACCAGTAGTCAACAATCTTTTTCAGCGCATAAGGCGACTCGTAACCGCCGCCGGTGAACGACTCCGTAGCGACCAAATTCTTCCCATAAACATGCGACGCGGAAGCGGCGCCGCGCACATCCTGGTAGTACATCGACGACGGGTGCAGGTCGCGCGCCCAGAATTCGCCCATCGGGATGTCCAACTGCTTCTTGTTCAGCAGCGTGTCTTCGAGAATCTCAAGCGACACACCCGCCGCTTCGCCATAGGTCCCGATTCCGCGCTGACGCAGAAACTCCGTCGCGACTTTGTAATGGTTATCGGCAAACATGTCGGCCAGTGTCCGACGGAAGTCCCAGAGGAAACGGTCGCTTACCTCCGCACTCGTAACCACGCGGCCTGCGAGTGCGGGTAGATAAGGGGTAGGGTCGTAGCCACGCCGCCGGCGAAACTCGATTAGCATGTCGTCAGTCCAGTTCTGCATGCCGGCTTCCCAGCTATCCAGCAGCACATACCGCAGGCTCTTGCCGTAGAGCGGCCCCAGCGCCTGTGCGAGCGGGTCGGTATAGCCGCGCAGATAACTTTCGGTGTGGTTCCGGCTGAGCTTGTCAACTTCGTAACCAAGACCGGCAGGCACCGCCGGACGATTCTTCGCACCCGTCAGCGAGTAGCCCAGGCGCAGGATGGTCCAGCTCCCGGCCGGCACCTCCCAATTGAGCGCCCCGTCTTTGTTCATCTTTGCAGTCAGGTCAACGATGTCTGAGCTTCGAATGATCGAGCTTGCAGGAGTCGGCGGTGTCGGCACTGACTCGTACTCGAAGAGGAAACTGAAGCCCGCCTTCTCTTCCCAGCGGTGTACGCGCGCACCTGAATGGAGCACCGCCTCCATCAGGGTGTACTCGCGCGCCGGCAAAGATGGTGATTGGTTCATTACCGCCGCTGGACTGAGCGGCGCGCCCGTCAACTCGATGCGGTAGAACTTCGCTGTGGTCTCTGCGAATGCAAATGTCCGCGCCACGCCGCCGCGATAGAGTTGCGGGCCGGGCATGGTCACTAGAGTTCGGAAGTCTACGCCGTTGTCGCTCGCCAGGATGCGTCCGACCGGAATGCCGCCGCGTCCAGCAATCGAGATCGCGCGCGCCTTGAACGGCTGCGCGAATTCGTATTGCACCCACGCCGGCCCACCGTCCGGGGGAGCGGCGATCGTGAGCGCAGTATTTAGATCGTCGTCCCAGAGCGGAGTAGCATCAATCGCGCCTGCATTCGTCGTCGCTTGCGGGCGTGACTGGGCCATGTCGTTTTCATCCGGCGGCGTGCGAAAGGCGATGACAGCGCTGTCGCCATAGTAAGTAGGATCGGGCGGGGCTGTGTTGCCGGGACGGCCACTGCCGGTTGCCAGATTACGGATTGGCCCATTGTTCGAAGGCGGTTGCGGAAGTTTGCCGGCGAACGACTGCGGGCCTTCCACGACGGTCTCACTCCAGACCAGTTTCTTCATCGCCTGTTCAGGCTTCACCCAGGGCCCGCCGGTCTCACTCCAGCCCGCCGAACTAAAGATCGTCATCTCGAGTCCGAGCCGGTCAGCTTCGGACGCAGCATGACGGACGGCGTCAAACCATTGCGGTGTGCCGAACACGATCTTCTTGTCGACGGTCTGGCCGCCGCCCGCATTGACGTCGGCCAACTGAAAGCCTGCAATGCCGACACGCTTCATCCACTCCAGGTCCTTAGTGATCCCTTCTTTGGTGACGTTGCTGCTGGTCCAGTGCCACCAGGTTCTTGGCTTTGCTGAGTCGAGCGGTTGCTTGAAGCCTTGTTCGAGAGGATCATCTGTGCTCTGAGCCGGAGTTCCGGCTCCCAGGGTCAACAGCCCCGTCAAGGCAAGGGCGATGAATAAAGGCATCGGTTTGCGATGGCTCGGCATTCGGTTAGCACTCGCCTCCGCGAGTCTCCTTTTCTACGTCCTGGCCTTTGATCGGTGTAATTTGATAATACCACCCCTGAGATAATCGAGACATTGCTATCCAGCGAATTGATTCGTGGGCGGAGTGGGGCGGAACTCCCCTCAAACGAGTCTGGCTTTGCGCGGCACAGTTCATGTAGATCGAAAGCTGGTTGAGAACAGCGGACGAATTGTTCGGAAAGGAGAGTCGATGAATCGGCTCTGGCGAGATAGTTTTGTCGAAGACGCCAACCTGACTTCCAACTCGAACTTCATCAAAGTCCGCCTAAGACGCAGTTCCTAGCCCGGATTATTCATGAAGCAATCTGGGACGATCCTTAAAGTGCGCGGTTGGCGATCGCCGAGCCCGTGAAACCACGACTGTTGTTACGGAACCGCGAGCGGTAGCGACCGGATGCCACGCTCAACTGGGTCAGGGCCGCAAAAAAGAGTGACGACACTGTGCTTGTTGAGTGCCGCATCCGGTCGCTACCGCTCGCGGTTCTGTAACAGTGTGTTTTCGATCGTATGCGACACACTGTCCATGACAAAAGTCTCGTTCATGAATAATCCGGGCTAGGTGCAAAATTTGATAGTCGATCCGAAGGAGTGAAAGCTATTTCCCGCCTGAATGCCAAGGATGCGAGAAACTGTTTTCGGCTGGCAGATCCCTACCGTGTCAAACCGCGGTCTGGACGAGGATCGAACGCTAGTCGCGCCACAGATGCGACAAGGCAACCCAGAACAAGCGATCTCGGTGACGAAGCCGATGTCGTTTGGTCGAACGGTGCAGGACCAACAGTTGTTGGCGCAGGGCCAGATTCTCCGTCACCAGTACGAGCCGGGGCACAAACAGACTGCGGATTAGTTGGTAGAACGCAGACAAGCCAAACATTGAGGTCAAACCGCGCCGGAAAAAGAATCGACGAGCATCTGCAGAGTCCCTCTAAGTCGTAGCTCTAAGTGCAAGTATTTAAACGCCGGATGATATTTTCGGTATGGACCCGGACCAGTCAGATTGCATCTTCAGCCTGTTAACCTGACAATGCCGTCGGATCAATGCGCCGACCAAGTTGTGTTCACGAACTGGCGTCTCGCCGTCTTATTCATGTCTTTCTACTGCTGCTGGTCGGCAGCGGGACGGCCCTCGCCCTCGATTCGCGGAGAGAGCTCTCTCGTTTTAGCCAGGAAGTGTGGCTGACTGAGAACGGCTTGCCGCAAAACACCGTGCACTCGATCGCCCAAACCAGGGATGGCTATGTCTGGATCGGCACGGAGGAAGGACTGGCTCGCTTCGACGGCGTAAGATTTACTGTTTTCGATTTGCGGAATACGCCGCAGCTCAAGAGCAATTACATTCGCACCCTGTTAGCAGATCGGCGAGGCGCTCTCTGGATTGGCACAGCTCAGGGTCTGATCCGAATGCTGGACGGGAAGTTCACGGCGTTCACCACCAATGAGGGGCTTCCCAGCGATACCATCCAGGCAGTCTATGAAGATCGCGAAGGAAACCTCTGGGTCGCGACCGCTAATGGGTTAGGCCTGTTCAAAGGTGGCGCCCTGACCACGTTCACGACGAAGGAGCGGTTGATCGGTGGCAGCATCCAGGCGTTGTTCGAAGATGCCGAAGGCGCGCTTTGGATTGGCACGCCTTACGGCTTAGGCCGGCTCAAAGACGGCAAGTTTGTGAACTACACTGTCCGGGACGGACTCGGCAGTAACAGCGTGAGATCAATCCAACAGGACCGCGACGGCCGCCTGTGGTTCGGCACGCTCGTCGGCCTGACCTCGTTCAGCGACGGACGCTTCACTACCTATACAACGCGAGATGGACTGCCGAATGACAGAATTATCTCCTTACATGCGGACGGCGAAGGCAGTCTGTTGATCGGAACGGCCCAAGGTCTTTGTCGCCTCAGTGGTCGCCGTTTCACTGGCGTCAGTGCCGGAAACGGACTCTCAACGAGCACCATCCTCTCCTTGTTCGAAGACCTCGAGGGCAACCTCTGGATTGGCACGGAGTCCAGCGGCCTCAGTCTCCTGAAGGACACAAAGTTCACAACTTACACTGTCGGAGACGGCCTCTCAAGCAATCTCGTCAAATCGATCTACGAAGACCGCGGTGGCAATACGTGGATCGGCACTGATGGTGGCGGCTTGAATGTACTGAGGGACGGAAGACTGACCGTTTACACAACCAGCGCCGGCTTATCCAGCAACATTGTTCTGGCTTTGTTCGCCGACGAGGCTGGCAGTCTTTGGGCCGGGACGCCTGACGGTTTGAATCGTTTTAATAGAGGCAAGTTTACTACCTATACTTCTGCCGACGGACTGGCGAACAATGATGTTCGATCGATCTGTGCGGATCATCGCGGCAATCTCTGGATTGGCACACGCGGTGGCCTGTCCCGAATGAAAGACGGAGTTTTCAGAACCTACACCGAGGCGGACGGGCTGCCCAACGATCTGATAGCCACCATCTATGAAGATGCAAAGGGAAGCTTGTGGATCGGGACGTTTGGCGGCTTGAGTAGATTCAGGAATGAAGAGTTCACTACCTTGACGACCAAAGACGGACTCTCGAGTGATGCCGTCATCTCACTTTATGAAGACTCGGACGGTACGCTCTGGATCGGCACGAATGGTGGCGGATTGAATCGTCTGAAAGAGGGGCAGCTTACCGCTTACACCACCCGCAATGGCCTGCTTGATGACTTCGTTTATCGAGTTTTGGAAGACGGCGAGCAGAACTTGTGGTTGAGTTGCCGCAAGGGCATCTTTCACATTAGTAAAAAGGAACTCGACGACTTTGCGAGCGGTACGATTGCCTCGATCGCGCCGGTTGCTTACGGCACCGCGGACGGCATGATGACGCGCGAGTGTAGCGGTGGCGGTGATCCGGCCGGGTGGAGAGGCAGGGACGGCAAGCTCTGGTTCCCGACCATCAAAGGCGTCGCGATGATCGACCCTGAGCGAATAAAAGTAAACGAACAGGCACCGCCGGTTGTGATTGAGCAAATCCGGATCGATGATCAATCAATCGCGCCGAGCGAGAAGATCGCGTTGCCCCCGGGCAAGACGCGCTTCGACTTTTATTACACCGCGCCGAGCTTCGTGGCGCCAGAGAAGGTTAGGTTCAAGTACAAGCTGGAAGGCTTTGACAAGGACTGGATTGACAGCGGTACGCGGCGCATCGCTTATTACACGAACCTGCGACCAGGCACCTACACGTTCCGGGTCATCGCTTGTAACAACGATGGTGTCTGGAACCAAACGGGCTCCTCGTTTGCTCTTTATCTGCAACCGCATTTCTATCAGACCTATTGGTTTTATGTGGTCGGCGTCCTGGGCCTGGCTCTGATAGTGTGGCAGATCTATCGCCTTCGCCTTCGCGGGATGGAAGCGCAATTTGCCGCCGTGCTGGCTGAGCGAACGCGTATTGCTCGCGAGATTCATGACAACCTGGCCCAGGAGATGGCGGGGATCTCTGTGCAACTGGAACTGGTCGCGCGTACTATGCCGCCTGGGGCGGAAACCGCCAGGACTCATCTCGATCGCGTGCGCCTGCTGATCCGTCATGGTATCGCCGAAGCCCGCCGTTATGTTTGGGAATTGCGTTCACCGGCTCTCGAAAATAATGATCTGCCTACTGCTTTGAGCGAGACCGCGCGGCGATTGACAAATGAGACCGCTATCCAGGCTCAGGTTGAAGTCAATGGCACCTTCCGGCCGTTGGCGCGATTGGTTGAGGACAATCTGCTGCGCATAGGACAAGAGGCAATGAACAATGCCGTGAAACACGCGCAGGCCAAACGGATCTTTGTCAATCTAGTATTCGATGCCCGACGAGTGCAGCTCAGCGTACGAGATGACGGGCGCGGTTTTGACAATCAAGTGGCGGGCAATGGACGGGCTGGTCATTTCGGATTGATTGGCATGCGGGAGCGCGCCGAACAGATTGGTGGTACCTTGTCGATTCACAGCTCCGAAGGCTCCGGCACTGAGGTCGTGGCTGACGTGCCAATCAGTAGCTGAGATGGATGCCGATGGGAGTCGCGTGATCACGGAAGCCATGAACTTCCAGAGTATCATCGTCGTATTCCCCACCAAATATTTCGATAGGAGTTAGTATGTTCTGTCCACAGTGTGGCTCTACTCAGAGTGAAGACCTGAAGTTCTGTAAGGTGTGTGGCGTGAACCTGTCTGCCGTAAAGCAGGTAGTTGCTCCGCGAGAACCAGATGAGAAATTCGATTGGAGCAAGACCTGGGTTGCGGAGATGTTCCTCTCTGCCGATGAACATAAAAGACGCAAGGCAGAGATCGAACATCAGCGCGGGATTACAGCCGAGGTTAAGCGTTACAACGAAATCAAAGCGGGCATAATTGTCAGTAGCGTGGGAATTGCGTTAACAATTTTCCTGTTTGTCTTTATGGGGGGCCTTGTCGCCAGTGGCAAAGTCTCGCATGACGCCGCCGAGATCCTTAGTCGTCTTTGGGTAGCTGGTGTGATACCTCTGTTTGTTGGGTTAGCGCTCATAACAAACGGCGTTGTCGTCAGCAAGAAACTCGTTGAAGCTGCGAGAAGGGGCGCGCAAATGGGGCACAAGAGTTTGGAAGGAGACGCGAATCCTCCTTCCCTTCGCTCTGGTGACACTAATGAATTTCTTCCTTCACCTTTCAGCGTAACGGAACAGACGACGAAACACCTGGGCCGTTCCGGTGAGAAGTAATGGGCCATGGCTACGTCCTCACAGGGACCTTTCCCTGAAGAGGTGAATTCTGACCAAAGTGTCAAGCGTCCAAGTAGAAATAGAAAGCGCAACAATCGTGTCCCAGAAGATCAGCATCATGGTAATCGACGACCAGGCGGTCGTGCGGCAGGGTTTTGTCGCCTTAATCAACACCGTGGCGGACATGGAAGTGATCGCTGAGGGAATCAACGGGCAGCAGGCCATCGACTTATATCGCCAACACAGACCAGACGTCACGCTCATCGATCTGCGCATGCCGGTTGTCGGCGGCGTCGAGGCCATCGCCGCTATTCGGCGCGAATTCCCGGAAGCTCGTCTGATCGTGCTCACTACCTACGACGGTGACGAAGACATCTACCGATCGCTGCAAGCAGGAGCCAAAGGATATCTGCTGAAGGACGTGTTCTTCGAGGAACTCGAGACCGCTATCAGAACAGTGCATGCCGGATCACGCCGCATCCCCGCAGCGATCGCAGAACGGCTTGCCGAGAGGATGGCCGGCTCTGATCTAACAAGCAGAGAAATGGCAGTGCTCGAGCTGATCGTGCGAGGCCAGAGCAATAAGGAAATTGCAGCCAGCCTGAGCATCAGCGAAGCGACCGTCAAGAGTCATATTAATAACATCCTCAGCAAGCTCGGAGTGGCCGACCGGACTCAGGCCGCCACCACCGCCTTGCAACGCGGGCTGGTCCATTTGCGCTAGCCTTAGCGGGCGCCTAAATCTCTCCAACTAAAGTTTGACCCCAGGCCCCACCTTCTGGGTCATGACACCAGGCCCGCCTCCTGTTAGTCTGCGTCCTGTTAGTCACCAATTTCCCAGTCCTGGGTTCGTTGATTCAGAGGTCTAGGATTCCTTCCTAACTTGTTGCACGCGAGTGGCCTTGATTCGACAGATTTGAGCCCGGGACTGGGCTTATCTATTAACAGACGAGCCGCGAGTTGAGGGTGTGGCCCAGGGGGTTCACTCCGTGTACTAAACGGATGATCATCTCTAATCCCACAGATACGTCTGAGTCTTACGAATGCCTCGACTACGAGTTCAGACTAAACGGTTGGCTGTGAAAGGAGCTTTCGTGGTGATACGCACAAATATCCTTCTCCTTTCTGCCTGCATGGTGATCCTGGCTGTTTCAGTTCTCAACGGCTACGGCCAGCAGAGTGCCACCGCGACGCTAAGGGGCAGAGTCGTTGATCCAAATGGAGCTGTGGTCTCAGGAGCGCAAGTTATCGCCGAGCACAAGGCTACCGGGGTCAGGCGCACAACGACAACCAACGATGAAGGCCTTTTCGTCATATCGAACCTGGCCGCCGGAGATTACGAGGTGAGGGCACAAGCAAAGGGATTTGCCGACAAGGTCCTTTCAGCCATCACGCTTCAGGTGGGACAGACCTTTACACTAGATCTCACATTGACGGTTAGTGTGACCGAGAAAGTCGTTATTGATGATCGCCTGAACTATGAACTCGTGAACACAAGCGCATCCGTGGTTGACGGAGTGATTCGCGAGCGCGAGGTGGACGGGCTCCCCCTCAACGGCCGCAACTTCCTGGAGCTGGCACTACTAATTCCCGGCAATAGCCCGGCGCCCAACTTCGATCCCACGAAGAGTAATACGGTGGTAATTTCATCGGCCGGTCAACTTGGCCGGGGCGGCAATGTGACGGTTGATGGCGCGGACGACAATGACGACGTCGTGGGTGGGCAAGTACAGAACATTTCACAGGAGGCAGTGCAGGAGTTTCAGATAGCCACTAATCGTTTCTCTGCTCAGTTGGGCCGCTCCGGTTCGTCGGTGATCAATATCGTAACCAAAGCTGGCACGAACGGGTATCACGGCTCAGGCTCTTTCTACTTTCGCGACCGAGCGCTGCAGGGGTTGCCGGCAACTTTCAATCGGGGCCTGGGACAGACTCCGCCGTTTGATCGGGAACAATATGCCTTCACCCTGGGCGGCCCAATTAAGAAGGATCGGGCGTGGTTCTTTGGTTCCTTTGAATACCGCAATCAGGACGGCGCGGCACTGGTGGGCGTTCGCGATCTGGCCACTCGCACAATCAGGCGGAGCTTTGCCGAAGCGCCACTCAATGATCTATTGAGCACAGAGCGCGTCGACTGGGAGGCGAGTGACCGCGATCACGTATTCTTTCGCTATTCCCTGCAACGCGAAGACGACGTAGCACCAAGCTCGCTCGATCGCGCCATCGGTTCTGCTTCCCAGCGCCAAGCCAGCGTCAACAATACCCATTCGTTTCTCGCAAACTACACGCGAGTCTTAAATCCTCGCGATGTGAATAGTTTCAACTTTAGCTTCAGCACTTTCTTTAACGACATTGAGCCCGTCACTACAGCGCCGCAGCTTACCTTCCCGAGCATTCAGGATGGCGCGTCGTTCCGTGTACCGCAGGGCACCAAACAGCGACGTTTGCAGTTCAGCGACACGTTCTCGATGGTTCGCGGCAATCACACCTTGAACTTTGGCGGTGAGATTCAGCGCGTCGATGCCGATTTTGATCTGCGAGTCTTTCAGCAGGGTCGCATTGAAATGATCGAAGACTTTCCGGATTTTGATCGCAATGGCGACGGCAAGGTCGATGATAACGATCTGCTGTTCGCGGTTACCATACGTAGCGGTAAACCCACTGTGCCACTGCTGATTCCAAACGCCGACAGCACTTACCTGGCTGGCTTTGTGCAAGACGACTGGCGGATTCGTCCGCAGCTCACCTTGAATGTTGGTTTGCGTTATGAACTCGACACGGACGTCAAAAACATCAGCCGCACTAGCCAACTCAATCCCTTAATCCTGCCGTTCCTGCATGGGAAGCGAGGAAAAGACACCAACAACTTCGGCCCGCGCTTTGGCTTCAATTACGCGACGAAAGACGAACACACGAGCATTCACGGCGGGTATGGTATCTACTACGATCGCATCACGCTCGAGATTCAATCGCTGGAGCGCGGCCTGGATGGGCGCGCCCTGCCGATTGAAGTACGCGCCGGTTCACTCTCTTATACCCAGGGGAACCCATTCGATCCAATCGGGGGGAGGTTCGTGCCGGGAGCGCCGACGCTAGCCAACCCGTTTACTGGACAAGTCATCCCGGGTGCAGGAGCGGCAGGCATCAACATCATCGACAACACCATGCAGAACCCCATGGTGCAACAGATGAATCTCGGCATTCAACGGGAGTTTGGGCATAACTATGTATTGAGGGCCGACTATCTGCATAACTTCGGCACGCATTTCATTATTGGCCGCACGATCGGCAGTGTGTTCAATCCGGTGGTGGGCGGCCCTGACTCGGTTACGAATTTGGAGTCCAGCGTTAAGACAAAGTATGACGGGTTGCTGCTGAGCGTCGAGAAGCGCTTCGCTCGTCACTATCAATTTCGCGCCTCTTACACTCTCTCTAAAGCATTCAACTACGCGAATGACGATCAGATTCCCTTCTCCAATGGGCCGATCAATCCAAATAACCTGCAGTTGGAGTATGGGCCGACGCCAAACGATCAGCGCCATCGCTTCACCTTCTCCGGTGTCTGGGATTTACCTGCAGGCATTCACCTCGCGCCGATATTCACGTTGGCTTCGGGAGTGCCGATGGATATTCTAGTACCTAGCGGCGCCAACCGGATTCCTCAACTGCAACGCAATGCGGGCGGCAGGCTGTTTCACACCGGCGCTGAGTTAAACGCCTCTATCAAACAAATAAACGCCAGTCAGCCCGCGGCGGCGGCTTTGCCCCTGGTTCCTGATAATGCCCGTTTCAGTGACAGCTTCAATTCGTTTGATCTGCGCCTCTCGAAGGTCTTTCGTGTCGGAGAGCGCGTGAAGATCGAGCCGCTGGTGGAAGCGTTCAATCTTTTCAACATCACAAACGTGCTGGGCTTTTCGAAATCCAACTATTCGGGATTCGGGAATGTGCTGGGCTCATCGAGCTTTGGTCAGCCCGTCACTACAGCAGGCGGAGTATTTGGATCGGGCGGCCCGCGAGCATTTCAGTTTGCGGCGCGCGTGACGTTCTGATTGTTTCAAATTCACGGCTCGTTGAGATGGCGAACTGGTCAGCCCCGTTTTGCAGGACAGGGCTAATATCGAAGCCCCGCCACTCGGCATCTAAATATCAGAACTGCAACGTGGCATCGGTGTGGTTTTCCACAGGGTGCCTTGGTTAAGAAGCCGCTTCCCATGAACGCTTCGGGCTCGCTCAAGAGGCAAATCGGTCTCCGTACCGCCACCGCCCTAATCGTTGGTGAAGTTATCGCTGTGGGGATCTTCCTCACTCCCGCGGGCATGGCAGAGTCGCTGGGCTCGCCGCTATGGCTACTAGTCGTCTGGCTCATCATGGGCGGGATGGCCTTGTGTGGAGCGCTCTGCTACGGCGAGTTGGCAGCGAGACTTCCCGAGGCCGGCGGCGGCTACGTTTACCTTCGTGAGGCCTATGGACGGCCCATCGCGTTCCTGTATGGCTGGATGGCGCTGCTGGTAATGGACCCTGGTCTAACGGCCGCTCTCGCAGTCGGTCTGGCAAGTTATGTTGGCTACATTTTCAAGCTATCGCCGGCGAGCCTTAAAGCCGTCGCCATCGGTTCAATTCTCTTCGTCGCCTTAGTTAACATTCGTGGCGTCCAGATCGGAGGCTGGTTGATCAGCTGGCTGACGATCCTCAAGCTTAGCCTGTTGGGCTTACTGATCATCTGGGGCTTCGGGTTGCGACTTGGCCATTGGTCCAACTTCACGCCGCTGGTGGCCCAGCGACCGGGATCAGAGCCGTTGGCTGGCGCGTTGGCCGGCGGCCTCGTGGGTGCTTTTTTCTCGTTCGGGGGCTGGTGGGATCTGAGCAAACTTGCCGGGGAAGCACGCGATCCTGAACGTACTTTGCCGCAGGCGCTGATCTATGGCGTAACCGTTCTCACAGTCGTCTACATTCTTACCAGCGCGGCTTTCATCTATCTTGTGCCACTGGAGCAGGTGACCTCAGGCGAGACCTTTGCTGCTCAAGCAGGGGAGGTTTTGTTTGGTCGCCTCGGCGGGCGAGTATTGGCCGGCATTGTGATCGTAGCGGTGCTGGGCAGTCTTGCCGCGGTGGTCATGTCAGCGCCGCGCGTTTACTTCGCGATGGCTCGCGACGGACTATTCATTCCCGCGGCGGCTGCGATTCACCCTCGCTACGGAACACCCGCGCGCGCGATTATGATTCAAGCGACGCTCGCGTCCGTGCTGGTGCTGGTGGGCACTTTCAACACTATCATTTCCTACTTCATTTTTGTCGTCGTGATCTTTATTGCGCTTACTGTGGTTGCGCTGTTTGTGTTGCGACGCAGCGCGCCCGACGGCGTCGCCTATCGCACGCCAGGCTATCCTGTAACGCCGATCATATTTTTGTTCTTGATCGCATTGTTGCTTTTTCTGCTGGGCGGCCACAACCCTCTGCAGGCCGCCTTAGGTGTGGGAGTGGTCGTGCTGGGTCTGCCTGTTTATTATCTGCTGTTCCGCAGCCACCGAGCGTTGTAAAGCAAACTGTTAGTTCGCCGTCACCGCAAGCTGACACCTTGCGTTACACAAGGGAGGAACGACATCGTTATGACTTGGATCAAAACTGTTCCAGTTTCCGAGGACGAGAGAGTGCGAAAGGCCTCCGAAGCACAGCTACATCTCTACCCAATCGAATACGCCACGCCGGTTCATCCAACGCCCGATGGCGAGATATCAGGAATCGTGGACTCGCACAGCCTGATTCCCGACGCTCTTTATCATGCGTTCGCGACTTACGGCTCTCTACTGTCGCCGGACTTGCCGTTGCAGCGCCATCAGCACGAGATGATCGCGACCATGGTCTCGGTCACGAACCGGTGCCATTATTGAATTGAATCTCACGCAGAGTTTCTGCGTCGAGTTACGTTAGATGGCGAGATGGTCAGGGCGTTGGAAGAGGACTACAAGACGGCCCCGATCACCGAGCAGGATCGTGTCATGCTCGATTACGTAGTGCAGGTGACGAAGGACGCGACACGTATCTCACCCGCGGATCACGAACGGTTGCGCACCGTTGGCTTCGATGACAAAGGTATCCTCCAGATCACTTTGATTGCATCGTGGTTCAACTACATAAACCGCGTTGCCGATGCGTTGGGTGTAGGGAGGAGTTAGGCCAGAGTTCGAATGGCAGGAAGAAGCCGGAGGACAATCGATCAGCGCGCGCCTTTGAGAGAACGGTTGACGGACCCAGTTTGGAATTCTTCAAAAGATCGAAGGTTCTCGCTGGCAATTGATCGACGCGGAAACGGGAAGTGTGTGAGACTTCAACGGGAAGGCAACGGCTGGAGCTCTCGCGGGACACCAACTAAAGAAAATCGCGGTGCTCGAAGATTACTGGTTCGATTGGCGCATCTAGCATCCCGACACCTCCGTCTATCACATCGGTCCACAATAGTTTTCAACGTTGGGTTCCGCCCGCTTTTCGGGTTATGGATGCGGCGACAGAGTCGAAGTTGGAGTCGGAGTCGGCGATGGCTTCGCGAAGACTATCGGCGCCGCGGACGTAACTCCCTTCCCTTCCTGAACTGTAATCGACTGGTTGGGCTTAACGTCAGGAATAGTGTCCTTTTGACCGCTGGGCCAAAAGATTTCCAGGGCCAGCGTTCGACCTTCTTCAGGTTGACCAAGTCCGAACGTAAGCGGCAACTCGCTTTGGGAACAATAGCTGGAGCCGGTCTTCACCATGCTAAAGAGCTTAGCGCCTTTTGCAGTCCTCAAGCTGACCTTGGCGCCAATGCCATCGCGGTTTGATCTGATACCTACTGTCTTCACTCGCAGGAGATCATTCTGATTGGCGTTTTCGTTTCGCAGCAATCGAGCGGGTCCGTTGTTTGAGGTAATCAACAGATCAAGATCGCCGTCGTTGTCGAAGTCGCCATAAGCTGCGCCCCGACCGACAATGGCTCGCTGCAAGGCGCGGCCCAGCTTGCCCGTCATCTCTTCAAATTTCTTTTTGCCCTTGTTGTGGAAAAGATGCGGCGGCTGCGCGTATTTGATGTTGGGTTGGACCACACTGATGTCATCTGAAACGTGACCGTTTGCCGCAAACACATCGAGCAGTCCATCGAGATCATAATCAAAGAAGAAGACCGCGAACGTCAGCGATTGCGCCGACATCTTGCCTATCCCAGAGTTAGGCGCTTCATCCGTAAAGAGGCCCGTACCATCATTGCGATAAAGAGCCATGCTTTCGTTCGTGAAATTCCCGACGACGATTCCCTGCCGTCCGGACCCATCAAAATCGCCGGCATCGACACCCATCCCCGCGCGCGCGGTGCCGGCTTCGCTAAAGGCCACGCCCGCGGTGACTGCCTCATCCGTAAAGGTTCCGTTTCCATTGTTTTTGTAGAGCTTGTTTGGCTCGGTGTCGTTGGCCACGAAGAGATCCAGCCAGCCATCGTTGTTGTAATCGAGCAACGCGACACCCAGGGACTTGCTCGTGGGATCGCTGAGCCCCGCGCGTTGCGTGACGTTTTCAAACGTGCCGTTGCCTTTATTGTGGTAAAGCGTCGCACTCTGGCCCTTATAGGATTGAGGCGTGCAGTAGGATTTGTTTTTCCCATCGAGCGAACAGAGCTGATCCTTCTCAACGGACCAATCAACGTAGTTTGCAACAAACAAATCGAGCTTGCTGTCATTGTCATAGTCGAACCAAACCGCACTCGTGGAAAAACCCGGATCGCCGACGCCCGCCCGGGCCGTAACGTCGGCGAACTTGCCGCCTCCCAGATTCCGAAACAGGTGATTTGGTCCCACGCAAGTGATGTAAATATCGTCGTTCCCGTCGTTATCGAAATCGGCGACCGCGACCCCGATGCCATACATTTCTACCGCCAGTCCCGCTTGTCGCGTGACATCGGTGAACGTGCCGTCCTGATTGTTGTGATATAGCGCGAGATAGGACTTAGCGGTTTTGTGTTCGGGCCAGTCCATGGAATTGACGAGCAAGATGTCCTGCCAGCCGTCGTTATCATAATCGAGGAAAGCGCAACCAGTGCCGAGCGTTTCCGGCAGATACTTTTTCCCAAAGGCGCCGCTGTTATGTTTGAAGTGTATGCCGGCCTGGGCGGTTACATCCGTAAACTCGATCGGTCCCGAAGGTCGGGGCGGTGTCGGACTCGCTGACGGTGTTGGTGTTTGGCTTGCGACGTCAGGAGAAGCCGCGACTGGCGCAGTTGATGTCGGCTGTTTACAGGCCGAAAACAGGAGGAACGAAACGAGTACAAGCCAGATGATGATTGAGCTAAGTCGCATTGGTGACGGTGTCCCTCCGGATGAATCAGCCTATTTGGGTGAGAATAAAAAGCAGGCTAAGATCTTCCTGCGTTTTTCGTGATAATTTGCTAGCGCGCACGGTAAATCAAATCAGCAGGCAGTCAGGACAGTGTGTCCTTTTTTCAGAACTGTCAGACAGGCTCCAAACTAGCTCGCCGCGGTGGCAGCGGTTGTTTGCCGGCGCGCTTCCCACCAAACTTCGATCAGATTCGCCGCGGGCCCAACAAAGAACAATGCGAAGATAGGAGCATAAACGACTTGATCCAACCTCAAAACAAACTCGGCCAGGGCAACGCAGAACGCGACCACGCATTGGCCCGTCTTGGATCGAACGGTCGTCTTCGGATCGGTAATCATGAAGAACACGAATAGTTGATACATCGGCCCGGTGATCGGCGCCACCTCCGCCTGCCATGGATCACCGGTAATCCAACTGCGCAGGAAAGCAAACAGAAAGAACGAAACAACATACGTCGCGCAAATGTGGAAACGCCGAGCGCGCCAAATGATGATCGAACCCAGGACCCAGATAACCAAAAGCGACCAGTAGTTGTTGCCCCACTGGATGCTCAAGAGCGCCATTGTTTCCGGCGCCAGGAACAACAGCACGGCAATGCCAAAGTTGGAGGGATTCCAGATATGGCGCCCCTTCACTCGTAGCACATACTTCGACATTATCGAGATCATGCTGCACAGCGCATAGGGCCAGTAAGCAGGCGATCGGACCAGAATGCCCACGCTGATTCCCGTGATGTAAGCGCTGGCAAGATTCAGCCACTTGCCAAAGACCATACGCCCGAGAGTCAACTCGGCGATGATGCTTACGATGATCGCCAGCGCCGTCTTTTTGTAGCTTTCAAGAATGCCGTATGAAAGGTGGCCCGCCAGCAGAATGCACGTAATAAACAGGGGGGCGACGTAACGATTATCAAAACGGATCTGGCGGGGCCTCGCCATTTCGAGTGGCGGCGTGATCGCGGACCCGCTGGTAGACTGGCTCATGCAGGCTCCTTGATCTTGTTGATTTGGCCCACCAGCGGTTTCTCGACGGTCTGGGCTTTTCCGGACGGCCAGCGAATCACGGCCTTTTCGACTTGCGGATTCTTTCCTAAACCAAAGTGCAGCCGCCTCTGGTTTTCGGCACAGAAGCCACTGCCGCCGGAAACCGTCTGCACTTGTTGCCGGCCACTCCAGAAAAGTTTAACTTCGGCGCCCAGCGCACTGCGATTACTAGCCGTACCTTCCAATTCAAAGTCGATCCACTTGTTGTCCGCCGCGACTGTGTTCTTGTAGATCAGCAACGGCCCGCGCTGGTTGGTAACAATCACATCGAGCACACCGCGATTCCACAGATCGGCCAGCCCTACTGAACGCCCGTCGTAAGTGTCCGTCGCTCCGACCGCCTGCGCTACGTCAACGAACTTCCCGGCGCCGTCGTTCAACCAGACACGTTTTTGTTGGTAGCCTGACAAGCTGCGCCCCTCCATCGCCGGCCAGTTCCTGGCATCGGCGATGATGACGCTGTTGCCGCCGGCAATTTTTGAAAAGTCGTACCAGTAACTCTTGTTTCGATCCGCGGATACGTAGCCGTTGGTCAAATAGACATCAAGCGTGCCGTCATTGTTTAGATCGCCGAATTGCATACCCCAACTCCAGCCGCCCATTTCGACGCCCAATGCTCGCGCCAGGTTCTCGTATCGCAGGCCATCGCCCGACGTGCCTTCCTGGGGCACCCACAGGTTGTTGCCTTGAATGAGCACGCCGTCTTCAGAAATGTTCGAGACATAGATCGCGTACCGGCCCTGATTGAGGACGTCCCCAAAGGCCGCGGTCATGCCGCTCTTCGGCGCAAAGCCGACCCCGGTCTGTTCGCCGACCTCGCGAAACTGTTTCCCATTATTGAAGTACAGCTCCGAAACTCCGTAATCGTTCGCGATGAATAAATCCTGATGTCCTGTTCCTCGCAAGTCAGCGGCCGCGGCGGCGAGCGCCCAGCGGCGGCTGCTGATACCAAGCTTCGCACTCACCTCTTCAAATTTTCCGCCCCCGAGGTTGTGGTACAGATACTTGCGCCCGCCGTTGTTCGCGTATTCGAAACTCTCAGGCATCATGCGCGTAGTAGTCAAATGCCACAGATCGACGTCTTCGGAATAGTAACCGCCGACAAAAAGATCAAGCAGACCATCACCATCGTAGTCAAACCAGATCGCCGTATTCGCGTTCACCCAGGGTGGCAGGCCGGCTTGTTCAGTAACGCGCGTGAAATGCTTGCCACCATCGTTGTGAAACATCTCCGGGCGGCCCCACTTGTAAAGAAAGAGATCGTCATAGCCATCGTTGTCATAATCGCCCCAGACCGCTCCCATCGAGACACCCGTTCCCGCCTGGTTAACGTCGGCGATCCCCAGTTCGCCTGCTACATCTTTGAAAGTGCCATCACCCTGGTTTCTATACAGGCGGTTCTTGCTGCCTTCCCCGCTGTTGGTCAGATAGATGTCCTGCCAACCATCCCGATCGAAATCGACTATAGAAGCACCGGCGCCCATCGCGGCCACCTGCGGCATGATGTGATCCAGCTTGTGGTCCAACGTCGGGGCTTGATGAACGAAGTTTATGCCTGAGGCGTGCGCGACTTCCTGAAAATAAAAGCCGTAACGAGCGAGCGCCTGTCTGGCGTCCAGTCGCGACTTTCCCACCTCGCGCCGTGCCGCCAGACGCTTGATCGCGATGGGCGTCGCCAGCAACGCCAGGAAAACAATGCCGAGCACAATTCTTATCGAACGACTGGGCGTCATCTCTGTTCCCTGAACCTCAGTGCATTTTGGAAAGCGTCAGGCGTGACGTAACGCGTGTGATACTTTTGCCAGTCCTCAGGATGTTGCTTGTAAACCCACTCATCCTCGAGTTTGCCAGGTGTCGTGGTGTATTCCCGCTTGGCATGGTAGGGCAACGGCAGCACCGTCTTAGAAAAAGTCGAGTTATAGTCGCCGTCCTTAATCCACCCATCGCCGATGATAATGTAGTCGCGCACCCAACCGGCGAGCGGTGGTGGCTGCGCCGGGAAGCGAAGCGTCATCTCGTCGCCGGCATTCATGATCACGTAGCGGTCGTCAATCTCCTCGAGCAGTTCGCGCACGTCGCCAAAGCGTGTGTAATAGCCGATCAGATCGCGCCAGATCTGCTTCGAGCCCGAAATCTGATCATAGTCTGGCACCTCCGGCGAAGAAGAATTCAGCTTATTGATCACTGAGTAACCGCGATAGTGCAGGTCAGCCGTCGCCGGAGTAGTTCGGACTGTTTTCAACCGAGTATCAGGAAGCCCCTTTGCCCACTCGATCGAGTCCCAGAAGATCTCGAGATTAGTACGCAGCCGCAAGCGGCGTGGTGTGCCCGGGCGGAAGACACTTGCGAGATCGAACAGGCAGATCTTCTTGCGCCCGGCAGGAAAGCCCAGGTTTGGTTGGGCGACAACCCAGCCGCCCTTACCATCGGGTACCTCCATGCTCAGCGGCTGGGGATGAACCTCTTGACCCTGACTTATTGCCACGTTGATCGAAGAATCAGTCGGGTGCATCCAGCCTTTGGCAATCAACCACACCGGGCCACTTTGCGGCGCGTCGTCGCCGAGATCGACTTCGACGTAATGATCGCGCGTCACGCCCTGATAACGACCGCGCCCAAAGTTATCGAGATACTTCTCGTCAAGAGTGCCGACAATGTCCGTCACGTCATTGCCACTGTCATCCAATGCGTGCGCGATCTTGTGCGGCGTCTCGACGGTCGTGATTGCCAGCTTCGCCGGCGGAATAACAAAACGTTCATCGACGAAGATGTCTGTTCCCGCTGGATGGTCCACGGTCATTAGCGCCAATTGATCGTAGTAGTAGGTTTCCCAAAGCTCCGCCGTGATGCGCAGATCGTAGTAACCATTACGCGGCGCGAGTTCATCGCCGCCGATCTTGTACCACTCTTCGGTGGCTTCGACTCTCGCGGTGCCGATCGTGTTAATGCGCAGGCCGATCGCCGAACTCCATGGCACGGCGTCTTTGACAAACTTCATTTCCTTGCCGTTGTAAGCGAAGAGAAACGGACACGAGCCTTTCAAGCGCTGCTCGGCAAGGATGGTTTGATCCCCTTTTGTTTCAAACTCCGCGCGCACGGATCCATTGGGCCACACAATGCGCACGACGTCGGCGCCAATCTGATCTCCCAATCCGAAATGAACTAACGGGCCCGTAATCGGCTGCTTCTGAAACAGCAAGCCGGAACGGATTTCCATTTCACCGCCGACGCCGAATGAGTTGATACGCTGATCTCCGGTGGCTTGAGCGGCGCGAGGACGGATTACCTGCCAGTGATAATTTTTCGTGCCGTGGTTGATTGCTTGAACCGGTTGTTGCTCGGCGGACAGACCTAACAGATCGAGACGCCCATCTCCGTTTAGCTCGGCTATTTCAAAGACCTGGGGCATGGGGACCGTCTGATCGAGCAATTTGAATTTGCCCTGCTCGTCACTCAGCCACACAAGTGCCCCTGTGACATTGCCGGCTGCGCGTGAAATTCCCGTAGTCAACAGCAGATCGTTTCCGCCGTTGTTGTCTACATCGGCCACACGCAGTCGAAACTCTCCCTCAAGGTGATTTGGGGCATTGGTCAAGCGCGCGATTTCCGCCGTCTCCCAATGTTGTCCTTCGTCTTTATCGGAGATTCGAATGATGATCCCGTCAGCCTGCACTACCAGCAGATCCAAAACGCCATCGTTGTTTATGTCAGCAACAGTGATTGCCCTGATTGGTGGCAAATTAGCAGGCACTGCGCGCTCTTTGAACTGGCCGCTTCGCTCGTTACTGAAGACGCGAAGGTTGTTTTGATCGTCAATCAATGCCGCATCAGGATCGCCGTCAGCGTCGAGATCTGCCCAAGCAAATCCGCGCAAGCCTGAGACTCCCGCGAACGGATGAATCTCGGCGAAAGTGGTGTCACCGTTGTTTCTCAGAACCGTTGGCAATCCATGCTCGGCGCCAAGCACAATGTCCAGATCGCCGTCCTCATCGATGTCAGCGGCCCACGCACCCGCGTAGCTGCCATTGGTGATCGTTGGTGGCAATTTCGTCTGAGCTGTTACGTCGATAAATTTATCCGCACTCTCTTGTTGCAAGAGGCTAATACCGCCAGCCCCCGCCAGTACAAGATCAGTCTTAAAATCGTAGCTGAAATCTAATGCGGCGATTCCCTCCGGCGCCGGCGAGACAGCGGATGGGCCACCAGGAAACGGATAACTCGCGTTGCCGATATGCACTTCGCGCGCGTTCGCCACTACCACTGTCGGCGTACCTTCGCCGTTGAGTGAGATGGCTCCGATCCAACTCCACTTGCCCGCAGGAGCATTTGGCAACGGCTCGGGCGAAAGACTGATCGCCGTATCCGCGGGCGCAGGAGCAAACGCCGGCGATTCCAAAAGTAGAAAGTGTGTGAATGGTTCTGCTTCTTCGCCGGGCGGCGGCTTAATGACCGAAAGGTTTCGGCGGTACTGGGGAACGCGAACGAGCACATTGCGCAAGAAAGTGATTCGAGTGGCGGCCTGGCGCGGATCCGGTCCACCAGCGGCAGTCTGCAGGGCGCCGAGTTGCTGTTGCACCTCTGCGGGCCAACCCGATGAGCGTCCAGAGATCTTGCTTACGACTCGGTGCAGGGTGTCAGCATCGCCGCGCTTGGCCGCAATGCGCCCCAGTTCAAGCAAGACCGCCAGATTATCAGGTTGAACTTCCAGCATCTTTTGGACGAGCTGCTGGTATTCCGATTCGCTATTCTCACCACCCTGGCGTTCGATCTCTTCCGCGAGTTTATAAGTGGCTATCAGGTTTTTTGGGTTTATCTCGATCGCTTTGCGCAGCGCGGTGACCGCTGCGCCGGACCGCCCGCGGCTGCTTTCGAGAAGACCAATTAGGTAATAGATTTGATCACTTTGGGGAGCGAGCGAACGGGCGCGCTCTAGTCGCTCCGCCGCCGATTCGAAATTCCTCTGGCGCAGGGCGAGCAGTCCCCAGTTGGCCCATCCCGCGGGTTCCGCGGGTACGAGCTGCGTTACCTGAGCGAGCTTGCTATCCGCGCGCACGTCGTCGCCAACTTGTAGAGCCGCCAGGCCAACGTAAAACGCACGAACAACCTCGTCATATTCTTTGGAAGACTTCGCTGGCACTTTGCTGCGGCAGCTAGCGATCGTAAGGACGGCCGCGACCAGCAGAAACGCGATGGCTGCTCGATTATTGGGTGGCAGTTTGATTTTCATCTCACAGGGGTTGCGCGATGCTGCGGAAGAACTTCTGCAAGCGCCGGAAGCGTCCAGGGCGCCGGGTCTGTCATGCACGCGCAACTTTAGTTGGCCTTCAGTGCAGACTGTCGTTTCTGAACCCCTTCGGCGCTGAAAACAGCAGCCGCTTGAGCGGCTGACAGCGAGCCACAACAACCCTCACCCTAGCTAAAGCAAGGTGTCAATTGAGAAGTGAACGCCTCGGACTCCGGTTTACTACAACTCTTGCAGCACTTGGCAGCAAGATAACACAACCCGAGGGCATACCCTTTACACCTTTAGGCTGAAGGTCATCTCCAACTAAAGTATGATTGTTCCGACGAGGTGAGAATCAAAACGATGCCGAAGAAAAGGTATTCATATCATCTCTCGGCTCGTGCGGTTATAATGAGCCGCTCTAACGCATAACCGATCAAGAAAGAGGAGACTCAGATGTCATCCGAAGAAGTATTGACTAACCTGAAAACCATCATCGCGAACCAGCAACGAATCGAAGCCAACCAGGCAAAACTGGACGAGGCCCTGTCGAACCAGACAGCGATTATCGCGAACCAGCAAACGATCCTCTCAAATCAAGCGAAGCTCGATACTGTCATTTCCAACCAGGAGCGAATACTGGCCAACCAGGCAGAGATACTTTCGCGATCGGCCGGCTGACCAGCGCCGGACCAATCGAATAGATCCGGAAAAGCAAGTACGGGCCTCGAAATCACCCGAATTCAAGCAACCTGGTGCGTATTGTTTCGAGTGGCTTCCTGGGTCGTGACTGATTCAAGAATCCTAAATCAAGGAACAGAAACCAAATCATCCATGAAGCGCAATAGGTCCTTTGTTTTTTGCACTCTCACGCTTGGCGTGTTAGTGCCGGCTGTCTTCCTGGCCAGGCAGTCATCGGCCGACCGGCAGACACAAACTGGGCCAGCCCCGGCTTCGCGCGAGGACGCATATCGCGCCAATAACCTCGGCGTAGCGCTGCTCGAGCAGTTCAAATACAAAGAAGGAGCCGAGGCATTCAAACGGGCCCTGGGGATTGATCCGAAGCTGAATTTGGCGCACATCAACCTCAGCATCGCGCTGTTCAATGTGCCCGATCTGGCGGCCGCACAACGTGAAGCCAAAAGCGCTCTCACTTTCGCGCCCGATGCGCCACAGCCTTACTACATCCTCGGTTTGATTGCGAAGCTCCAAAGCCGGCCCGAAGAGGCCGTAGCCGCCTTTCAACGAGTTCTAGAGACTGATCCGAATGATGTGGGTACGAATATCAACGTGGGCCAACTCTACTCGCAACAGCGCAAGTACCCGGAAGCAATTGCGGCCTTTCGGCTGGCGCTCGCCGCCGAGCCCTACAACGCAACGGCACTCTACAATCTGGGCCAGGCTCTAATGCGCGGCGGCCAGCGTGATGAGGGACAAACGGTCACCGAACGCTTTAAGGCGTTGCGTGAACGCGGCAGCGCCACAACTATCGGATCGAACTATCTTGAGCAAGGGCGTTACGCTGAGGCCGTCGCTTCAACAGGGGCCGAGGCTGAGCTGGTTGATCGAGCCACACCATCAGTCACCTTTACGGACGCCACGGCCAGCCTCCTGCCCGGATCGCCGGATACTCCCCCTGTTACTCCGAAGCCTGCGACTGCGGCCTCTTCCTCAACCTCTATCTTTGGCCGTCAGTTCAAGCCCGGCGAATTGAATGAAGCAACACGGCGCGAGATTGCCGCCGCACTCGGCGGCAACGCAACGCTCTTTGACGTCGATGGTGATGGCGATCTAGACCTGTTCTGGGTCACTCCTACTGAGCAGCACCTCTATCGCAATGATGGGGGCAGATTCACCGATGTTACGAGCCCATCCGGCGCGTTGGCCGCGAAATTCAGTGGCGCGCCTACTGGCGCGGTCGCCGGCGATTTCGATAACGATGGGAAGCCCGATCTGTTCGTCATCCGCGACGACAGTCTCTCGCTTTATCATAACGACGGCGGCGGCAAGTTTTCGGATGTGACAATTGCGGCAGGAATCCCGGCGTATCCTTATCTCCCTTCAGCTGTCGCTTTTGCTGATGTCGATCATGATGGCGATCTCGATGTCTTTATCACCGGTCTGGCCGATCTTTCCCAAACTCCGAAAGGCGGTGCATCAGTCACCTTCCCCGATGATTTTGCCGGAGCGCCGAACCTGCTCTTGCGCAATGACGGGAACGGCAAGTTTACGGATGTGACCTCCGCGGCCAAAGTGAATACGGTGGGACACGCAGTCGCAGTCGTGCCGACGGACTTTAACAACCGGCGTGATATGGATCTCCTGGTGGTCAATTACGGCAAGGCTCCTGACCTCTATAGCAATCAGCGTGATGGGACCTTCCGCAACGTTGCGAAGGACGTGGGCCTCGATTTGGATGGTCACTGGACCTGCGTGGCAGCCGGCGACGTGAACAAGGATGGATTCACCGACTTCTTTTTTGGGCGGGCCGACGGCGCCGGACTGTTTGCTATTAGCGATGGGAAGGAAAAGTTCAAGACAACCGCTGCTCCCGCAGGTACTGAAGGCGCACGTGCCGCACAGTTTTTTGACTACGACAATGACGGCTTACTCGATTGCGTGATGCTCACGGCCAAAGGCGTGCAGGTCTGGCGCAATGTCGGGGACGGCTGGGTGAATACAAGCGAACGTGCCGTCCCGCATGATCTGGCAGGCGGACCAGCGGCCCCGGGGTTGGGGCGTGTCTTAGCCGCAGGCGATATTGACACTGACGGCGACACGGACATCATTCTTCGCTCGTCTTCGGGCGACCTGCGCATCGGTCGCAACGACGGTGGCAATAGCAATCACTCTTTGCGCGTTAACCTGACGGGCAAAGTCAGTAACCGTAGCGGCGTCGGCTCAAAGATCGAAGCTCGCGCGGGCAGCCTGGTGCAGAAACTCGAGACCTCATCGGCCAGTCCCGCAGCCGCACCTGCCGATGTCCTCTTCGGACTCGGCAAACGTTCCACGGTAGACGCCGTACGGGTGCTGTGGCCCGCTGGCATCGTTCAGGCCGAGACGGAGATTGCCAGACCCGCTAACACGACTGATCCAAAGCAGACTGCTTCATTTGTAACGCTGCTCGTCACTGAACTTGATCGAAAGCCGTCGTCCTGTCCTTATCTCTATGCGTGGAATGGCGAGCAGTTTGAGTTCATCACGGACTTCATGGGCGGGGGCGAGATGGGCTATTTGGAAGAGCCCGGCCGCCACAACACGCCTGACCCCGATGAGTACGTGCGCATTCGCAGTGACCAGTTGCAAGAGCGCAACGGTCGTTACGAATTGCGCGTCACAAACGAGTTGGAAGAGGCGCTATTTGCCGACCGGTTTCAACTCATCGCCGTAGCGCATCCCCCAGACGTCGAAGTTTTCCCAAACGAAGGCATGACCGATCCGCCTCGTCCTTTCAAGCTTTATGCAACGCGTGGCGCGCACCCGCCGCTCTCCGCCGTGGACGATCATGGAAACGACGTGCTTGATCGAATTTCACTTATGGACCGTCGGTACCCGGATGATTTCCGTCGCGATCGCATTCGTGGTTACGCTGATGAACATACATTGACAATGAAGCTGGCCGATACTGAGACCGGAGCCACCGGGACCGCGGGCGTGCGGGGTCCCCGGCGGGGCAGCCCCGCGGGGGTGCTCATCGCGCCCACTTCTGCGAGCAGCACTGATGCTACTTTGAATAATTCTGTCCCAGCCGGTGGCGCGCGAGACGCCCGCCGTCCCCGTGAACCCGTTCTCGCTTCACGAAGACATCCAGTCAACGAACGCATGGTGTTGTTGTTGACCGGCTGGACCGATTACGCCTGGTCGAGTGACAACGTGGCGGCAGCACAAGCCGGCAAGAGCATGATGCTGCCGGCGCTTCAGGTCAAAGATGATCGCGGCCGTTGGCGCACGGTAATCGAAGACATCGGTATTCCCGTCGGGCGACCACAAACCGTGACCGTCGATCTCACCGGCAAATTTCTCAGCTCAAGCCGCGAGATCCGCATCGTCACCAACATGCGCGTTCTTTGGGACCAGATTCTAGTCGATACCTCGGGCGGAGAGTCCCCGTTTAAGATGACGCGCCTCGATCCGACTAGCGCAAACTTACGTTGGCGCGGATTCTCACGCGAAGTCACACCCGACGGGCGTGAGCCGTTCGGCTACGACTACCAACAGGTGTCCTACACCTCTCCCTGGAAAGTTATGGCGGGGCGGTATACGCGCGAAGGTGACGTGCGAGAGTTGCTGCTCAAATCGGACGATATGTTTGTCATCTCGCGACCAGGCGATGAAATCAGTCTGTCGTTTGACGCTGGCAAGCTGCCGCCATTACCGGCCGGGTGGACTCGTACTTTCCTGCTCTATTCTGACGGCTTCAGCAAAGAGATGGACATCAATTCCGCGAGCCCCGATCAAGTGTCGCCGCTACCCTTTCATGGGATGACCAGGTATCCGTACTCCGAGCCTGAGGCCTATCCAATGACCGCGGCGCGACGCGCGTACATTGATCGATACAACACGCGGCTGGTCACGGCTGAGATCCCCTCGATTGATACTCTCCTGTCGTGGACGGGAAGTGCAAACAA
Source organism: Pyrinomonadaceae bacterium (assembly GCA_041497335.1). GTDB lineage: Bacteria > Acidobacteriota > Blastocatellia > Pyrinomonadales > Pyrinomonadaceae > UBA11740. The sequence continues at coordinate 89,081 of JBGQGG010000008.1, forward strand.
ATAACAGTCGGTGCAGATAGGAAAAGAATGGAACAGATTCGATATTCAGTAGCGGCCTGTCAGACAGACTTACCGAATCCGGTTGACTGTCGCGCGATGCGCGCGAACACCGACCGGATGTTATCGATGATTGATTCGGCAGTAGCGGGCAGCGCTCCGTTTCTGCCCGTTCGTCTCGTCGTCTTCCCTGAATTCGCCCATGCGGCGCCGGTCTTTCCCACTGTCAGCGAGTTGATCGAGAAACTTGCCGTGTCAATCCCGAACGAGCACACAGAGCGGCTCGAACAAAAGGCACGCGAGTATGACATCTACATCCAGAGCGGGTCGCTCTTGGAAGTCGACGCCAGGTGGCCGGGAGTTATCTTTAATACAACGTGTTTGATTGGCCCGGAAGGCATCCTGTACAAGTATCGCAAGGTCAACCCGTGGATTCCCTACGAAGTGCACGCGAGCCCTCATGATCTTGAAGGCTACGATGAACCTTTGTTTCCAGTGGCCGACACGCCCATTGGCCGCCTTGGCTGCGCTATTTGTTACGACTGGATATTCCCTGAGGCGATCCGTCAGTTAGCAGCCAACGGGGCGGAGGTTTTGCTGCGCGTATCTGCATACATGGATCCATGGGGCGCAACAGAGCCGATGGACTGGTGGACCATTGTGAATCGCTGCCGCGCGCTAGAGAACACTGCCTACGTCGCAGCCGCCAACCAGGGGGCAAGCCTCAAGCATTATCCGCCGTACTCCTGGCCCGGAGGCAGTCAGGTGATTGATTACGATGGACGCATTCTGGCGCAGGCCAGCCCCGGGCCGGGTGAAAGGATCGTCGTAGCACCCGTGGACATTTCTGCGCTGCGACATGAGCGTGCCGTCCGTCGCGGCCATCACATGCTCGCACACCTGCGAACGGAGGCTTATCCTCTCTACGCCACTCATCTTTATCCACCTCGGCAAAGTTGCCAGATGAAGACACCGCCGGAGATTTCCTACGAGCAAAACAATCGCCTGATCGATGAGTCGAAGCAAAAGCTGGGATTCGACGACGCTAGCGCGAAGTAGGCAAACGAACAGGCAATCGAAATTCACTAAAAAGCATCAGCCAGCGAACGAATCCTGAGTTGCCTGCGGAACTCGCTCAGGGCCATTCCGGCGTTCGTGCGGAACTCGACTTCCACTTTCCTTCCCGGTATCAGATCAAAGTAATTATCCGCAAAGAAGCCGGCGTAATTTGGCGCCGACAAGTAAACCGCCCGCGCAACCTTGTCAGAAGACAGAGTGATTTTGAATCCAGTGCGCGTGGGCACCGCGTCCGCGCCGACTTGCGGCCGCGGCAGCGAGAGATTCTTGTATGGTTGAAAGAAGTGCTCATTGGTTGTGACTGTCTTGCCGCCCACCACCAACTCTGTGAAAAGAAACACAGCTTTGGCATCCTTCCCTGCGAGCATGGTGCTAATGGGAACGGTTAAATACGACCTGCTGTTGAGCGGCGCAACCTCGATGTCTTGCTGTTGGTTCCACAGCGTATGGCCGTCGAAGTCGAGCAGGCTCAACTTCAGTTGCGCAAAGGTCGGGCGTAATCGATCAGAGACGACGAAGAAGTCGATATTACCGTTGTCTTCGTGCGGGCTGAGGAGAATTTCACTGTAGAACCGGCGTGCGTAGTATTGCAGCGCTTTCCAGCGTCCGGTGTAGTCGATACTGGACCACGAAGCAACCGGCCAACAGTCGTCGATCTGCCAGAAAAGTGAACCCATGTTGTGCGGCATGATGCGGCGCAGATGCTCGGCGCCGATCTTGATCCCTTCGGCTTGCAAGACCTGGCTGACATAGAGAAACGATTCGAAATCCTTCGGCTCCGGATATTCGCGTAGCATGTATTCGCGTATTAGTTGGTTGCCACGCGGATGCCGTTGATGGGCCATCATCACTGGCGATTTGATGTCGTGGTCCGAGGCCACCGTGTAGGTGTTGACAGTCTCAATCTGTGGAAACGACTGAAAGCCGTATTCGCTCATGAAGCGCGGAAACTGCTTTTCATATTCGCTAAACGGCAGCGACGCGTGCCAGACCTGCCAATAGTGAAGATCACCCATCTTCTGTGACTCTGGATCGTCTTCCAGTTTGGAACTGGGTGAACTGGGCCAGTAAGGCCGCGACGGATCCAGGGAGCCACAAACTTCCGGCAGAACCCCGTAGAAGATCTTCAGGTAATCGTCCCAGAGCTTAGCGGGTAGCTGGTCCTTCCAGCCCCAGTGAAACCAGCCGGACTCGATTTCGTTGTTGCCGACCCACATCACGATGCTCGGATGATTGCGCAAGCGTTTCACGTTATCGATGGCTTCCTGCCGCACATTGTCAAGAAACGCCTGATCACCGGGATATAGGCTGCAGCCGAACATGAAATCCTGCCATACGAGAATTCCCATTTCGTCGCAGAGTTCATAGAAATCGTTGCGCTCGTAAATACCGCCACCCCAAACCCGCAGCATGTTCATATTGGTGTCGCGCACTGATTCCAGCAGTTCGCGATATTTATCTTTGGTGATGCGGGTCGGAAAGCTGTCGGCCGGGATCCAGTTGCCGCCTTTGGCGAAAACGGGCACGCCATTGATCACAAAGGTGAAGCTCTTGCCGGACTCATCACGCTGCTGCCTGAGTTCCAATGATCGCAGACCCGTGCGTGTCGTTGTTTCATCAATCGGCTTGCCATTGATCAGCAGCCGTGCTTTGAAAGTATAGAGTGGATGAGCGCCGAGTCCGTTGGGCCACCAAAGCGCTGGGCGCGCAATAACGAAGTCGAGCGCGAAGCGATTGGAGCCTCGCGTCAGGTTCACTTCGCGTTTCGCGGCAGTGCTCTTGTCAGTCAGATCGTCCACGATAATGGTTGCACGGGCATTGGCGCTGGCAACAACTTCAATATCCGCCGTCAAGTTTGCGGCGTCCGCCGTAATCTGCTTGGGCAGGATGTGCAAATCGTCCACGCGCGCTTTGTCCCAGGCCTCCAAATAGACAGGGCGCCAAATACCGCTCGTAACGAAACGCGGCCCCCAGTCCCAGCCGTACTGGTAAGGCGCCTTGCGCGTGTGCGGACTTGTTTTTTCCCCCTGATCGTTGCCGGCGGGCAGCTGGTAGTTCAGCTTGGCCATGAGTGGCAAGACTTCGTTGATGGGCGAACGAAAGCGGATGCGTAACGTGTTGGCGCCGGGTCTGAGCAGCCGTTTACAGTCCGTCCGCCAGGTGCGAAACATGTTGTCAGCATTGAGCAGGGATGCATCGTTGAGAAATACGTTGGCGTAGGTGTCGAGACCCTCGAAGACTAAGTCGATGTTGTCGCGCCCGAGAATTTCAGGAGCGACGTTAAAGGTGGTCTGATATTCCCAATCGGTTTTGCCGATCCACTGCTGCTTCTGTTCGTTGTCGCGGTAGAAAGGATCGTCAATCAGTTTGTTGTTTAGCAGATCAGTGTGCACACAGCCCGGCACGGTTGCCGGTCGCCAGCTGTCTTTACCAACTTCGCGAAACTGCCAGCCAGTGTGTACCGAGATTCTGATCCTATGCATGCCGCTCTCTCTTCCCAGTCTGGTTTGAGATTGAGAAGTCCCGGCAGTCAAGGTTAGCAGGGCCAGAATGGGCATCAGCAATTTTGCGCTCTTCATTGGTTAGCTCACCTTCCAACTATTTTCTACTTTGCTTTCTTTTGCCGTGACTGCTAAAAGGTTCGGCATGATGAAACGAAATCTTTCGTTTTTGTTCGCTGCCGTAACTATCGCAATTTTGCCGTTGGTGTCAACCTCGGCGCGGGATAACCCAGATGATGCTTCTGCCGCCGCCACCTTTAGCACGTCAGTACAGTCGGAGGTTCCGGCCTCCAGACTTGCCCGGCTGCGCCACGGAATCAATCTGAGTCACTGGTTCGCGCAGGCCAGGGATTATTCAAAGGCTCATCTCGAATCACATACCACGGCGGAGGACATCGCGCTAATTAGAAGCATCGGCTTTGATCATGTTCGCCTTACCGTCGAGCCCGCACCGCTCTTCAATGGGGAGGATCCAAGTAGACTAAAAGCCGAGTACCTGAAGTATCTCGACAACGCGCTTGACTTGATACTGGCGCAGGGGTTGGCCGTGATCGTAGATATCCATCCATCTGATGAATTCAAGGTCAGGCTTAATAGCAACGATCGTCAGATTGAAGCTTTTGGCCAATTCTGGCGAGCCCTGGCCCAGCATCTTTCAACGCGTGATCCCGAGCGGGTCTTTCTTGAAGTTATCAATGAGCCGATGGTGGAAGATGGCTATCGTTGGTTTGGCATGCAAGGGAAACTCATTTCCGCCGTTCGTTCAGGCGCACCGCAGCATACGATAATCGCCTCCGGCCACAGGTGGTCCGGTATTGCCGAGCTGCTATTTATGCAGCCCTATGCCGACCGGAATATTATTTACAACTTCCACTTCTACGAGCCGTTTGCATTCACGCATCAGGGCGCGACGTGGGCCGGCGCCAATCTGCCCTTCTATAAGAACATCCCTTACCCATCGAATCCGGAGAGCATCAGTAAGGTTCTCGACACGATTCAGGATGAACCCGCGCGTTACAATCTGCTTCGCTATGGCGAAGACGGTTGGAACGCCACGCGCATTGACCGGGAGATTGGGGTGGCTGCCGCCTGGGCCGCAAAGTATCAGGTCCCTCTTACTTGTAACGAATTCGGGACCTTTCGCAACTTTGCGCCGCCTGCTGATCGCGCCGTTTGGATTAGGGATATGCGCACCGCGCTGGAAAAGTACGGCATCGGCTGGACAATGTGGGATTACGCGGGCGGCTTTGCTTTGGTCAATAAGAAGAATGGCCACGCGACGCCTGATGTAGAGGTCGTGAAGGCTTTGGGATTGGCTGTTAAGAAGTAGTTCAGGGCAAGGCAAACAGGTGGAGCGGTGTGTTCGGCTTTACAGACTCTCAAAAGGCGGTTAGTCCTTGGAGACTTGCCGAGAGGCGACTCCCTCCAAGCCTTGCAGTCACCTTAGTCTCAACGCCTTCAAATAACCCTGGTTGATTCGACAGTTCGCGAACTTTATCCGCTCAAGATAATCGTTCAGCGCTTTCTGTGCCTTTTCTTTCGCAGGCCGGTTTTTTCTGACATCCTCGAACGTTATGCGCGGGCTCTCCGCGAACCCAACGATCGTGTCCCATTCCGCGGGTGAGTTTATCGATACAACGCAGGACGTCGCGTCCAACTTTTTGTAAGGCCAGAAACACCAACCGACGTTGTTCCGTTCGAGCAGCGTCCTGAAAGAACCAATCCACTCATCGGTGTTTTCGCCGGATTCGCCCATCCAAACCGGTACATTATGCTTGTCACGAAAATCAAGGTACTCCTGAATAGCCTGTTGATTCACGTCCATCCAGTACTTATGAAACGTATAGGCCACTTTATTATCAAACGGAGTCCCGAAAACTTTGAAGTTGGTGTCCCACTGCGCGCCTCCGAGAAAGATGATGTGATTCCTATCGACGTCTCGTATCCCGGCTACGATTCTGCGGTAGAGCGGCTCGAGCTTTGGGTTTAGGGAGCTGCTATCGAAATAGTGCGCGATCGGCTCGTTGAGTAGATCGTATCCTACGAGAGTAGGCTCATCTGAATAACGCGCCGCAATCTTCCGCCAGATGTTAATAGTCAAGTCCTGGCTCTCGGCGCTCTCAAAGAGAAACGGGTAGCCCCAGCTATCATCGATGTTATCCCCAGTCTGTCCACCCGGCGCGGCGTGCATGTCCAGAATTACCAAGAGACCTTCTTTCCTGCACCAATCTACAACGCGGTCTAAGAGCTCGTAGCCTGGGCCCTCCAGTTGTTGCGGCTCACCCCCTGATACAAACAACCGGTAGCTGAACGGAATCCGAACCGAGTTGAACCCGGCTTGCTTTATGAACCTGATATCCTCCCGGGTGATGTAATTGTCGCGATAAGCTTTCCAGAATCGCCGCGCCTCGTCTTCACCGACTAGTTCACTCATTACCGTCTGAATCAGCCGCGGTGAATTGGCGGTCTTGAATTTGAACATGTAGCCCTCAGGCAGCAACCAGTTGCCAAGATTGATGCCTTTCAGGAGCAGCGGTTTACCCTCCGGTGAGACAAAGTCTTGCCCTAGTGTCCTGACGAATCGCGACTGTCCCTTGCTCGCCGCGGAAGCGCTGAGGCTTAGCAGAACAATGGACAACCAGAGCGCCTGCTTTTTTCTGTACCGCGTCATCCGCCAATCACTCCGCTTTTAGATCAAATGCAACCAGGAATTGAGCTGCCACCCGCGCATGATATGCAACTTCGCAAGCCAAGAGCAAGATGATACGCGGTCACAGGGGAGCGGCAGTCACGGCTGTGACCCAATCGCTTGCCGCGATTCAGTCGGACAGATTCGGACAGAGTGAATTGCTTCCCAGGCAAGCGGCGCCAGGTAAGATTCGTGTTAAGATACGCGCTCACAGCTTTGCTCGTTAGGTTCCCATAGTTGTGATTGGTACCCACCGCACGCATGAGCGAGGTTACTATGAAGATTAGTCGGAGAGGTTTTGCAAACGGCTGCTTGATTCTTTTGTTAGCGACGGCGCTCGACGCCTCCTATGCTCAGACTCCAAAGCCCGACGCATCGGCGAAGCCAACTATAGTAATCGTTCATGGCGCGTGGGGCGGCAGTTGGGCCTTTCGCCATGTCGAGGCATTGCTCCGGGAAAAAGGCTTCAACGTCTACCGCCCGCAACTTACCGGCCTGGGTGAACGCGTGCATCTGAGCAGACCCGACATCGGCTTGAGCACGCACATTGACGATGTGGTCAACATGATTCTCTTCGAAGACCTTCATGACATCATTCTCATGGGCCATAGTTACGGTGGCATGGTGATAACCGGCGTGGCGGATCGCGTGCCGGATCGGATACGCCGACTAGTTTATGTGGATGCATTCGTGCCTAATGACGGCGAGACTGTGATGAGCCTGGGGGCCTCTCGAGGGACCTGGTTGAAGGACATGATTAAGGGCGACTACATCGTGCCTCCCTGGGTGAAGCCAAATCAGCCGCCTCCGAAAGACGTACCGCAACCTTTGAAAACATTTACCGAACCGATCGTCCTAAAGAATAAGGCCGGTTTCAAGGTTCCCGCTACCTACATACTCACAGTGGAAGCAGGTAAGGAAGCCAGGGACGATGACTTTTGGCCTCAGGCACAGCGTGCAAAGGAGCGCGGCTGGCCCGTCGAACAGTTGACCGCGGATCACAACGCGCAATGGTCAGCGCCTGAGGCTTTGGCGGCAATGCTGGCTAGCGTCAAGTGAGTTAGCTCGCTTCCTCGCCAATTCTGCGCGCTAAATGGCCGTGGCTCTGACGCGACACCGCTCGCGCGAAGATAAGGACCTGTGAGCCCCATTCCTTTGCCCAAAAATAATCCCGTAAGCTTATCTCGCTTCAGTGATGGCTTCGAGTTGATCTTGGTAAGCCTCATAATTCTGTTTCTCGAGCTGGCTTGCATTCGCTGGTTCCCGGCTCATGTTCTCTATCTCACGTTTTTTACCAACGTAGTGCTCCTGGCCAGCTTCCTGGGAATGTCCGTGGGCTGTTTGGCCGCCAGTCGCGGCCGAAACTACCTGACATGGACACCGTTCCTGCTCGTCATTGCTTTAGCTGCCGCGCATGCTGTTGAGATCAGCAGCGGATCATTCATGAACTTTGTGGATGTGGGTAATCAAGCCTCGCCGCAACAAGTCTACTTCGGTACCGAATACCACAGTCAGGATCTGTCGCGCTATGCCATTCCGGTCGAGGCTCTTTGCGGCTTTTTCTTCGTCCTCATCGCGTTGGCGTTTCTTGGTCCCGGACAGGAACTGGGTCGCGCGCTTAAACGATGGCCCAACCGTGTGCAGGCCTATACGCTCAACATCACTGGCAGCATCGCTGGAATTGTACTGTTTGCCGCCTGTTCCTGGCTGGAGCTGTCGTCGTTCTGGTGGTTCTTACTGGTCGCCATGGGATTGGGTTATTTCTATTTCATCTCACCTCGCCATCGTTTTCCCAGAAGGCTGTTCGGTTGGGGCCCGTTGACTGCCGTGCTATTGGTGCTTGTGGTCTGGCTGGCAGCTTTCACGCCCCGACATGCCGACTTTCAGGGCCGGCAGCAATTCTGGTCGCCCTACTACAGAATTGATTTTAAGCAAGCTGACCTGTCTCTTTCAGTAAATCTGATCTATCACCAGCAGATGGTCTCGCGAAACGAGAACTTTCCGGCCTATGCGCTGCCCCACCTGCTGAATCGCGATGCGGGCAGAGCGGCCTTTGCGGACGTGCTGATCATCGGAGCGGGTTCAGGCAATGATGTCAGCCGCGCCTTGCAGTGGGGCGCCAAACACGTTGACGCTGTCGAGATCGACCCGGCCATTTATCGCCTGGGGCGACTGTATCATCCCGATCATCCTTATCAAGACGAGCGCGTTCAGATTCATCTGGATGATGGCCGCAACTTTCTCCGCTCCACTGACCGGAAGTACGATTTGATCGTCTACGCACTGGTGGACTCGCTGGTGTTGCACAGCGGTTATAGCAACATCCGGCTGGAGAGTTTTCTGTTCACCAGCCAGACGTTTGCAGATGTGCGCCGTCACCTCAAGCCTGACGGCACCTTCGTTATCTACAATTATTTTCGTCAGGGCTGGCTTGCCGCCCGTTTGCAAAAAGGTCTCGAGGAGGCTTTCGGCGCCGGCAATCCACTTGTCTTGACTCTGCCTTACAGAAAAGTCATTGAGCCCGAGAAAGCGACATTCGGAGACTTCACGGTTTTTTTTGCCGGGGCAACCGCAGCGTTGCGGAACACCTTCGACCGGGAGCCTGAGTACTTATTGCGCAATGACCAACCCCCTGGGCCAGGCTCACCAAACGGCTTCTTACGATCTGACCCGGAGGATTCGGCGCGTGCTCAACTGATCTCAGACAACACGCAGCCGGCGAAGTCCAGCTGGCAGCATTTTGGGTTGGCGACGGTGCTGCCTCCCAATGACGGGCTGCGCACCGCGACCGACGACTGGCCGTTCCTTTATCTGCGAAAGCCGATGATACCGACACTGAGCTTGCGCGGAATGATGATCATGGGCGCACTGGCCTCGCTGCTCATCTTCCTGTTCCTGCCTCCCCGACAAAAACGCATCAATGCGGTGGCGGAACCGGGTACGAACCCTCAAGATCACAGCCGCTCACTCAATGGTCAGCTCTTCTTTCTGGGCGCTGGCTTCATGCTAGTCGAGACCAAAGCGGTTGTCACTATGGCCTTGCTGTTCGGCAGCACTTGGGTCGTCAACTCAGTGGTCTTCTTTGCTGTGCTGGTGATGATCTTATTCGCCAATCGCTGGACGCTCCGGTTTCAGCCGGAGCGCTTGTGGCCCTATTACGCTGGTCTGCTGATAACACTGATACTGAACACCGTTGTCCCGCTCGATTTCTTTCTGGGAATGAACCGGAGCATTCAGGTAATCGGCTCCTGCCTGTTGGTGTTCGCGCCGATTCTGTTTGCCGGTGTCATCTTTGCCGCCTCATTCAAACGGACCAACGAGCCTGATCGCGCCTTCGGCGTAAACATCGCCGGCGCCATGGTTGGTGGACTCGCCGAATATAGCTCGATGCTCCTGGGCTTTCAGTACGTGGTGCTGGTTGCAATTCTGTTCTACATACTATCTGCTATCGGCCTGAGACGACGAAACGACAGAGATATGAACGATGGCTTAGCTGACGGTGCGGCCACGATGCACTAAGGTAATTTTGCCGGTCGCCGAGAAGTCGTCAGCAGTTCAATCGAACATTGCGAAGTGGTTGACATGGCGCTGGCCGTGAATAAGCGGGCAACTACAAAGTGCTTTTCGTCACCAAGGAAATTTTGCCATGCAGAGCAAGTCAAAAGTAATTGTGTGTGCGCTGACATTGAGCGCAATCACTTTCATCAGCGGGAACGATCTAATAGCGCAGCGGCAGAAGTTGGCCGCACCCGAGAAGCTGAGTGACGGGATCGTAGTTCCGATCGGTGACGCTTTCCTCAAGGTTGAGGTCTGCACGGAGAGTGTGATTCACGTCGCCTATGCGAAGGACCGCGCCTTCTTCGCGCGCCAGAGTCTGGCCGCCGCGCCAAAACGTTGCGGCGCTACGCAATGGAACTTGACCAGTGGGCCACGCGCAGCTTTTCTTTCAACAGCGAGACTCAAAGTTAAGGTTGACCTGGCGACTGGCACTCTCGGCTTCTTTGACCACCGCGGGCAACCGGTCGCGATGGAGAAGAAGGACGGCAGGACTCTGTCGCCAGCCGAAGTCCAGGGTGACAAGACTTTTCATGTACGCCAGGTGTGGGCGGCGAACGCGAACGAAGCGCTCTACGGCCTGGGCCAGCATCAACTCGGTTTGATGAACATCAAGGGCTACGATCTTGAGCTCTGGCAGCGCAACACAACCGTTGTCGTGCCCTTCCTTGTTTCCAGCCGCGGCTACGGGATTCTTTGGGACAACACGTCGTGGACGCGGTTCGGCGACTTGCGCGACTTTGAGTTCATTCCCGGCGAACGTCTGTTCGACGCGAGCGGCAAGGTCGGTGGCCTCACGGCTTCGTACTATGCGGGCGCAAACTTTGACCGGTTGGTGGCGACGCGCGTCGCTGAGCGTGTCGATATCACAACGCCCGATCGAAAAGAACATCCGCACACGCGAATTCATCCGGACTTGCCCGCGGCTGGTGATATCAGCGTGCGCTGGGACGGCTCGGTTGAGGCTCCGGTGAGTGGCGACTATCTTTTCCAGACCTATTCGAACAGCGGCGTCAAGCTTTGGATTGACGACCAGCTTGTGATCAGCCACTGGCGACAGGGCTGGCTCCCGTGGAAAGACATTGCGAAGGTACACCTTGAGGCCCGGCGGCGTTATCGATTGAAGCTTGAATGGACCAGGGATCAAGGTGAAGAGACGATGCAATTGTTCTGGAAGACTCCCGCGGCCGGCACTGACACCTCGCTGTGGTCCGAAGTCGGTGATGGAATTGACTACTACTTCATGTACGGCCCGGAGCTCGATCAGGTGATTGCCGGATATCGACGCGTCACCGGCCAGGCGCCAATGATGCCGCTATGGGCTTATGGAATGTGGCAATGCCGCCAGCGTTATGAGACGCAGCAGCAAAGCCTGGACATTCTCGAAGGCTTCCGGTCACGCAGCATTCCGCTGGATAACATTGTGCAGGATTGGTTCTACTGGAAGGCGGATCAGTGGGGCTCGCACCAGTTCGATCCCGAACGATTTCCCGACCCCGAGGGTTGGATTCGCACAATCCACGACAAGTACCACGCCCGGCTGATGATATCGGTCTGGCCCAAGTTCTATCCGAATACCGAGAACGCCAAGCTCCTGCGCGCGCGCGGCTTTCTCTATGAACAGGATCTTGCGGAAGGTGAAAAAGACTGGGTTAACTTTGTCTACACTTACTACGACGCGTTCAATCCGGAAGCGCGCAAGCTTTTCTGGTCTCAGATTGAGCGTGAACTCTTCCGCAAGCACGTTGATGCCTGGTGGATGGATGCGACGGAGCCGGAGCTCATTCACGGGCCGGAACTTGAAGGGACGAAGACGCACATGCATCCGACCGCGCTGGGCTCAGGGTCGCGCATGCTTAACGCTTACCCGCTGGTTAACAGCGAAGCCGTTTATGAGGGCCAGCGTTCGGCAGCTCCCAACCAGCGCGTCTTCATACTTACGCGTTCGGGCTTTGCCGGTCAGCAGCGTTACGCCTCCACCACCTGGTCCGGTGACATCTCGTCCACCTGGACAGCAATGCGCAAGCAGATTCCCGCGGGCCTGAGTTTTTCGCTTTCAGGACTTCCCTATTGGACCATGGACAGCGGCGGATTCTCCGTGCCGGCGCGTTTCTCGCGTGCGAATCCGGCACCTGAAGACGTGGATGAGTGGCGCGAGTTGAACACGCGTTGGTTTCAGTTTGCAACGTTCGTGCCGCTGCTGCGGGTGCATGGCGAGTTTCCCTATCGCGAAATGTGGTATTTCGGCGGCGAGTCGCATCCCGCCTATCAGACGATGCTGAAGTTTGATCGGCTTCGCTACCGCCTCTTGCCCTACATCTATTCGCTCGCCGGAGGCGTGACGCAGGAAGGTGGCAGCATGATGCGCGCGCTGGTCATGGACTTTCGCCGCGACGCCAGAGCCCGCGAGATTGGCGACCAGTACATGTTCGGTCCCTCGCTGCTGGTCAGTCCCGTCACCAGTTACCAGGCGCGCAGTCGATCCGTCTATCTCCCGCAAAACGCCGGCTGGTACGACTTCTGGACGGGCAAAATGCTTGCCGGTGGGCAAACGATTGAGGCGCCCGCGCCCTTTGAATCGATGCCGCTGTACGTCAAGGCGGGTGCGATTATTCCCATGGGCCCGGAACTGCAATACACGTCAGAGAAACCGGCCGATCCGATAACGCTGTATGTTTACGCGGGCGCCGATGGCGCGTTTACGCTCTATGAAGACGAGGGACTGAATTACAACTACGAGAACGGCAAGTTCACGCGAATTTTGCTGCAGTGGGATAACACTACGCGCACGCTGAAGATCGGGAAGCGCCAGGGCTCATTTGCCGGGATGCTCAACGAACGCACATTCGAGGTTGTCCTGGTTTCGAAGTCAAAGCCGATTGGTTTCTCGTTTACGCCGCGAGTCGACCGTACGCTCCATTATCGTGGTGACGAGATCAAGGTAGGTTTCTAAACAGTGAGTCCTCAGAAGACCTCCGTTTGGATTGGGCCCGCTCGAGCGCAGCGCATTCGCGTTCTATGACCCGGAGAAGCAAAGCTGGGCTATGCATATAAAGGAAGCGTCCGTCGTAAAGTTCCCCGCACGTAACTTAACTCCGTACTAGGCATGATTACCGGATGCCGCGGCCGAGAAAGCGAATTTCAGGCAGACAGGCGACGGTACTTCAACGACATGACCGGTGGATCTAAGCCGACCTGTATTCTGATCAAGCCGAAAGGTGACGATACTGTCTGAGTTTTGATTCGCCACTAGCAGAAACGCTCCAGTGGGATCGATGGCAAAATTGCGAGGCGTCTTGCCTCCCGTTGATTCGTGGGCGATGAAGCTTAGGCCGCCGTTCCCCGGGCCGATCTTGAAAGCGGCGATACTATCGTGACCGCGGTTCGAACAGTAAAGAAATCGGCCGTTTGGGGAAACGTGAATATCAGCACCCGTGTCCGCCCCCTTGAAATCCGCAGGCAAGGTAGGCACTGTTTGCAGCTCTTGCAGCGTGCCTTTCGCCTGATCGTGAGCAAAGGCGGTTACCGTCGCTTGCAGTTCATTTATCACGTAGGCGAACTTGCCGCCGGGATGAAAAGTCAGGTGGCGCGGTCCCGCGCCTGCCTTCATTTGTCTCCACGGCTCTTCGTTTGGGGTCAGCTTTCCGGCGCTGGCATCGAAGCGGAAGATCATGATCTTGTCTGTTCCGAGATCGCATGAGTACGCGAACCGGCTGGAGGGGTCGAGCACAATGCAGTGAGCATGCGGACCTTCCTGCCGCTTGGGATCCATACCTGAACCTCGATATTGCCTCATGTCCGTAGCCTGACCCAAACTCCCGCCGCTTTGTACTGGAAAGACAGCAACGTTGCCTCCCGCATAGTTGGCTACCAAAACAAATTTTCCGACCTTATCCAAGACCACATAACACGGTGCGCCACCCAACGATGGCTGTTGATTCAGCAACCTCAGTTCACCCGTCCGTTGATCAACGGCAAAGGCGCTGAGGGCGCCACTTTTCTTACCACCAAACTCTTCGACTTCGTTGACCGCGTACAAATAGCGACGGCTGGGAGCGATTGCGAGAAACGAAGGGTTAACTACACACCTGGTTGTGGCGACGTGCTCTAACTCTCCCGAAGCCAGGTGCAAGCGATAAAGGTAGATTCCCTCGCTCCTACCGGTAGTGTAAGTTCCCACATAGACGAGCAGTTCCCCAGCTTCCCCGGATTGCTCCCCGCCAAACACGCGAGCGAGGGAAAGCTCTGGAAGTGCAAGGCCCAGCGCACCAAGACCGGCAGTCTTCAGGAAATCACGACGCGCAGGAGCGTTACTTGGCTTCTTATGCACCACGGTTTCGATTTTTCTCCTTCTCAGACCTTCCCAGAGCGATGAGACGATATAGACTTTGCGGCGCTTACACAAGAATGTCGGGCCGAAGACATACGCTCGTTTACTCACGACGAAGTATTCTGACCCTTAGTTGCAGATGTCTGGTCTGTAGTGAAACTTTTGCCGGCAGTAGCTATTGGGTCGATGCGTCTTGAATATCTCCTGGCAATAGAAGAGAATAGGCCCCGCAGTTCCTTCGATCCATTCCTAAGAGGAAACAATAATAACTATGAGAATAGTGGCGCTTGTGCTAGCGGCTGTTACTCTTTCACTCTGTCTCGGTCTCGCGGTTGAAAGGGCAAAAACGGTACCCGCTTACCCCGCTCAATCCGACGAGAGAGGACCAGTGACAACGGACATTGACGATAGCGAACTCTTCTTTCAAAACGCTCTCCGGACCAGAGGACCGGAGCGTGACAACTCGCAAAGGATCGAAGCGCTGCTCAAGCGCATGACGCTTGAAGAAAAAGTCGGACAAATGACCCAGCTTGCGATCGGGATGGTCGCAAACGGTCAGAATCAAAACGTTCAGATTGATCCGGCCAAGCTGGACAAAGCCCTCGTGCGCTATGGCGTCGGATCCATACTCAACGTCTCCGAACAGGCGCTGACCGTGGATAGATGGCACGAGATCATTAACCAAATTCAGGAGAGCGCCACCAGGAAAACGCGACTTGGTATCCCGGTCATCTACGGGATAGATTCAATCCACGGCGCGAACTACGTGCAAGGGGCCACGCTGTTCCCACAGGAGATCGGCATGGCCGCAACCTGGAATCCTGAGCTGATGAAACGAGGCTCGGAAATCGCCGCCATGGAAACGCGCGCCGCCGGGATCCCCTGGAGCTTTTCACCCGTGCTTGATATCGGTCGGCAACCGCTGTGGCCACGCTTCTATGAAACATTTGGTGAAGATCCCTACCTCGCGAAAGTAATGGGCGTAGCTTTCGTGCGTGGCTTGGAAGGGTCGGACGTTGCCTCGCAGGATCACGTCGCCGCTAGCCTGAAACACTACATGGGTTACAGCTTGCCGCTGAGCGGCAGAGATCGAACTCCCGCCTGGATTCCGGAAAATTATCTCCGCGAATATTCCCTACCCACATTCGACGCAGCAGTCAAAGCCGGCGCCCACACCGTGATGGTCAACTCCGCGGAGATCAACGGCATTCCCGGCCACATCAATCATCACATCTTGACTGACATCCTTCGTGATGAACTCGGCTTCAAGGGATTTGTAGTTTCTGACTGGGAAGACATCAAGAAATTGGTAACCATTTGGCATGTCGCGGCCACCGAGAAGGAAGCAACGCGGATGGCAGTTATGGCCGGCATCGACATGAGCATGGTGCCGCTCGATTACAGCTTCAGCGATAACCTGATTGCTTTGGTTAAGGAAGGCGCCGTACCCCAGTCGCGTATCGATGAGGCAGTGCGTCGGATCTTGAAAGTGAAGTTTGAGCTGGGGCTCTTCGAGAACTCGATGCCCAATGCTGCGCTCAAGTCAAAGATTGGACTACCCGAATCGCGACAGGCCAGCCTGCAAGCGGCCCGTGAATCGATGACATTGCTGAAGAACACCAGTGATCTCTTGCCGCTAGCGAAAGATCGAAAAGTGCTTGTCACTGGCCCTACTGCCGACTCTTTGATCTCCCTCAATAACGGCTGGACCTATGTCTGGCAAGGTTCGGAAGAGTCACTCTATCCTAAGGATCGTCCGACCATTCGACGCGCGATCGAAGCGAAGGCAGGGGCGGCAAACGTGACCTACGTTCCCGGCACGAAGATCACGCGCCCGGCAGGATCTCCGTCAAATAGCACCCCTACCAATGTGGAAGGAGAAGTCGATATTCCTGCCGCTGTGCGCGCCGCCAGCGCTGCTGATGTGGTCGTGCTGTGCCTTGGCGAAGGGTCCTACACAGAGACTCCCGGAAACATTACTGATCTAACTCTGGGTGAACCGCAACTGAAACTCGCCGAAGCCATTGAAGCCACGGGCAAACCGGTGGTGCTGGTGCTGGTGGAAGGTCGCCCCAGAATCATCAACCGCATTGTTGATAAAGCCGGCGCTGTTCTGATGGCTTACAACCCGGGCAATGAGGGAGGACAGGCGGTTGCGGACGTGCTGTTTGGCGACTTTAATCCGTCGGGAAAACTTCCCTTCACCTACCCACGCACGCCGAACGGTTTGATCACCTACGATCATAAAGCATTCGAAACAGAGGACACCGCCTTTGGCAATATGGCCTTTACGCCCCAGTTCGAATTCGGCCAGGGGCTGAGCTATACAACCTTTGCCTATGGCGATCTGCGCCTGGGTCAAAAGACGATAACTGGAAACGCTGATCTTCCGGTCAGCGTTACTGTAACTAACAGCGGTCGTCGTGCCGGCAAGGAAGTCGTCCAACTCTATGTCAGTGATCTCGTAGCCTCTTTATCGCCCGCCGGAAAAAGGCTTAAGCGTTTTGCGAAGGTCTATCTGGAACCTGGCCAGAGTCGTACATTGACCTTCAAGTTGCACGCAGATGATCTGTCATTCATCGGCGCCGACAACAAACCAGTCGTAGAGCCGGGCGAGTTTGAGGTTATGATCGGCGGCCTTCGGGAAAGGTTTACGCTTAAGTAGTGTTGCGAGGATTCCGCCGCTCCGCGACCGATATGTGCGGCCATTTGTGACACTCGTCTATTAGTCGCTGCCTGCCAATAGAACCGTGAGGTAAAGATGTCCGACCATACCCTCTTCCTTAAAGGCCGCATGGCTTTGTTTCTGAATTTGCTCATGACGTCTGTCCTGTTTCTGTCGGCCATCCCGGTGCAATCACAGGACAAAAAAGAACCACGGAAAAGCGCTGATGAAGAAGATGTGATCAAGGTTAACTCTAACCTGGTAAACCTGGACGTGATGGTCAAGGACAAGAAAGGAAAGGCTATCACGGATCTCAAAGCAGAAGATTTCGTCCTGTCTGAAAACGGCGTGCGGCAGAACATCGAGTTCTTCGACTCGACTCTCGTCAGCGGCAATGACCATGGGCAACCAGCATCCATTCCCCCGTCAACCGGACCACGGGCGCCAAACAGCCTTCCTCGAAACATCATCTCACTGGTGCTTGACGGGCAAACTACCGAGGGGGCGAATTTGAAACACGTGCGTGATGGCATGACGAAGTATATTCGCGATCGCATATCCGATAGTGACTTAGTTGCTGTATTTGCCATCTCCGGTGGATTGCAAATGCTGCAGCCCTTCACCCAGGATAAGGCGAAACTTATCTCGGCTGTTGAGAAAGCTGAGGGCATCTCCACGGTTTCAAAGACCTCTGAGCAACGCGGCATTAACGAAGCCATGGCTGCAATTCGGGATCAATTAGCAACCTTGCCTGGTGGTGATATAAACACCCCAGCCGCCGGCTCCGCGGCTGCCCAGGCCATGATTTCGCGACGCGTGCTTGAACAATATGTTCAACTGCGCTCGGCACTAAGTGCTCAACAGACACGTCCCATCCTCGCGGCCCTCGCAGCCATTTGCGAGGGGCTGCGAGCTATACGAGGAAAGAAAACACTAGTGGTGTTCTCGCAGGGATTTATCGCGCCTCAGGCCCTCGACTGGCAGGTACAAAGCACCATCGACATAGCCAATCGCGCGAATGTGTCTATTTATATTATTGACTCGAGCGGCTTGACAGGCGGCACTCCTCAGTCCGGAGCACTTGTGCCTGCCTCGGCGCTGGCGGGAATTTCAGCGGCAGTCAGTCAGGAGAATCGCATTAGAGCGGGTGCCGGAGAAAGCGTGTTTGACGTCAGCCGACAAGAGGGGCTAAATCGGCAACAAGACTTGTTGTATCGGATTTCAGGCGATACCGGCGGACAATTCATAAAGAATACCAATGACATCGCGGCTGGCCTGGAGCGGATCGATGAGGAGATCCGCTCACGCTATACGTTGGCGTATCGCAGTACAGATCCAAATTTTGACGGCAGTTTTCGAAAAGTGAAGATCGACGTGCGCAGGCCCGACGCAAAGGTCCTGGCCCGTCCCGGCTACTACGCAATCCCACCGAGTCAGGTCGTGCCCCTTTCTCCTGAAGACAAGAAATTGCTGGCGAACTTTGAGACGATGTCAGCCCACTCAACTTTGCCCTTGTCTTTGCAGCTGAACCCATTCAGGTCGCAGCCAGGCTACTACATTGTTCCTCTCTCTTTCGAGATACCTCCGGCGGCGGTGGAGTTCGCCCAGAAGGGCGATGAGCACCGTTTGCAACTCGATGTTCTGGGATTAGTGCGAGCTGAAGGCGACGATAAGATCCTTTCCCGTCTGGGCGGAAACTTTGACGTCGAATTGACTGCAAAGCAATACGAATCAATCCTGAATGACAAAATCTTTTATCGACAGGACATGCAACTGGCAGCGGGCGCTTACACTATTGATCTAGTTGTCATAGATCGGCTCTCAGGAAAAGTGGCTGCCAGAAGACAGAGTCTGACATTGCCAGTCACAGATTCAGAATTCTCAACCACTGAGACCGTGTTGAGTCGCCACGCTGAGCCGCTAAGACCGCCACCGACAGGCCCTGCCGATGTGCTAAGCGCAGGTAACGTGCAGATCCGCCCTTCGCCAAGTCGTGAATTTCAGACCGCCGATAACTTGATCATCTTTTTCAAACTGTATAACGCGACGCCGGCGGCTGAGACTGGCAAGCCATTGGTTAGGGTTACCGTCACGCTAATGAAGGATGGTAAGCCGGCTACGAAGCCTCTCGACTACGAGCTCACAGAAATTGTGGCTGAACCGGTACCGCATCTTACTTTTGCCAAATACGTTAAGCTTGCCGGCCTGGCGACGGGAAAGTACTCCGTTGTAATTGAAGCTAGAGATATGGCCCAAAAGAAGGTAGTGAAGCAAGAGGCTTGGTTCGTGATTACGCAGTGACAATACTGCTCATGCGCGCGAGGAAATGCGCACAGCGAACGATGTTGCACGTCGGCTGTAGCAAAATTACTTAGCAGCTTTTAAGCTGTCCGACTTCTTTTGGATGCTCTCGCTCAGTTTCATAATGGCCAGCAGGTCCCTATCAGCCTTGGCTTTAGCTTCCTTCGCTTTCTCGATTTCTTTCGCTTCAACCGTGGCGGCGTTCTTGAGAGCAGGATTCTCCGTAAAACTGTCGATTAGCTTGCACAGCTTCACAAGAGCGTCGATCATTTCTTCGCTCTTGAGATCAGACGGATTGTTTTCTTTCTTATCCTCGGGAGCGTGCGCCAACATATAAGTATTTAGGCGGTGAGCGCGCTTATTTATTTCCGCCGTCTGCTCTGTGATGAGGTTGTAGTCGAGCGCCTTGTGAGCTATGAGATTGCGCGCGATGTCATTGCGCAGCACTTGAATGCGCGTAAAGTCCTCCTTCATGTTGGCGATTGCTGCCTGAATATGTTTTTGATTTTCCGACTCCACGACGGCGTCCAGCTCGGTGCTGCGCAGCCTGCCTTCGTTGACCTGCCGCGCACGGTCCTCAACCCTCGGATTATTATTGGCGGGCGGTCCGGCCCCTGGGGGCGGCCCGCCTGGAGGGCCCTGAGCGAATGCAGGGATTGCCAGGCCTAAAGCGAAAATTCCGGCGGTCAAGCAGCCAGCCAGCTGGTTAACGCTAATCATACTGGACTTCATGTGAAGCTCCTTTCATTTCTGATCCGAGATCGTAGCTACATCAAGGCGATATAGACACCAAAACCTGATTACTGGATTGGTTGTGCGCTGTGACGCTTACCAGCGCCTGATTGGTATTTGCCAACTCGTCCGGTAGTTTGGCCACGACCACAGTTATCCAGTCAAAGTTCGGTAGCCTGCCGACCCACTCAATAGTGAGCAGGTAAGTGTTGCCTTTTCCGTCGTCAGCCTGAGCAGCGACAATTGCAGGACCATCTCCGGGTTGCAGGTCCAGGTTCGCGGATAGCAACATGAGCCTGGTGCGCTGGTCCGCGCTGAAGTTGTAAAGGTTGTTGACCGAAAAAGGATCGCGCTTGAACGTCACTGAGTCTAGGGCCAACGCCCGGTTCGAGCCCTCATCAGTAAACAGCACCGGCACGTTTGACGGCGTCGTGCGTTGATAGACGCGAACATAATCGACCTGCATCGTCTGCGGGAAAACTGTCGTACCATCGGGATTCCCCGGGAAACCACCACCGACAGCCACATTGAGAATAATAAAGAACGGATGGTTAAAGACCCATGTAGTACCTGGAGGAAGATCAGCGGGCGTTCGCGTTTTGTACAGGAGTCCGTCGACATAAAACCGCATGACATTCGGCTCCCACTCGACGGCAAACGTGTGGAAATCGTCGGAGAACTTCCGGCCATTGGGCAAAGTGTAGGCCGCAGTTACTCCGTTTGCGGCTGAATAGCCTGGTCCATGGAAAGTGCCATGAACAATCGAAGGCTCCTTGCCGATGTTTTCCATGATGTCGATCTCACCGCAATTGGGCCAGCCTGCTGTATCAATGTTGTCGCCCAACATCCAAAATGCCGGCCAGACGCCCTGACCATAGGGAATCTTGATTCGCGCTTCAAACCGCCCATACATTTGCGTAAACTTGTTCCTGGTAAGCAATCTCGCAGAAGTGTAATTGCGAGTTATGTTGTCCGCACCCGTATAGGTTTCCTTGAGCGTCTTGATTACCAGTGCGCCACCCTCAAGATCGGCGTTGGCGGTGCGGCTCGTGTAGGTCTCAAGTTCGTTGTTGCCCCATCCGTTGCCACCAATATCAAAGGACCACTTGGTCGAATCAACTGGCGCACCGTTGGGACCATCAAATTCGTCGCTCCAGGCCAGAGTCCACACTGTAGGATTACTGGCGAGCGCGGTCGGGCAAAGGCGTAAAAACGAGCCCATAATCAACGTAAATAGAGCGATCAGTGACACGATCGGTATCGCTCTCACGCGAGGTAAGCTTCTGGTGAAGTGAAAACCGGTAACCTTCCTTTTACGCATTGCAGAAATCCTTCGACCGGCAGCTGCCGAAATGCCACAATTCTCATGGAATCAGCTACAATAGACCAAAAAGAATTGTCCGGCAATTATGTCACGATTCGAAGTGTAATAGAACCAGTACGGATCAACTTAGCGCCAGGGAAAACGTCGGTGAAAACCGAGCTGAAAAATGAAGATTGCAAAATACATCCAGCCACTTCTGATCATAATCTGCGCCCTGATCATATCCTCGCCTGTTCGAGCGCAGGAACCAACATCGACTGTTATGGCCCCAGGCCGACTCAACCTGATGCCGATCCCTGGCTCAGTGGAAATGCGAACTGGCCGGCTGGCGATCACCAACACTTTCAGTGTAGCGACTAAGGATTATACGGATGATCGTTTGCGAGCAGGCATTGCTCGCATGATTAGCCGGCTCGCTGGACGTACCGTGCTGACCTTGCCGCTTGAGCTCGCTGCCGATGAAAGTGATGCTACGCTAGTGGTCCAATGCGAACGGGCCGGTGATGCTATTCCCTCTGTTGCTGAAAACGAAAGCTACAGTTTGGAAGTCACTGACAAGCAGGCGCGTTTGGTCGCGCCGACAGTCGTGGGGGCGTTACGCGGTTTAGAGACTCTGCTGCAACTGCTCCAGGGCGATCGCGATGGCTACTACCTCCCGGGCATCAAGGTTCAGGATCAGCCGCGTTTCCCCTGGCGTGGTTTGCTCATCGATGTGGGCCGTCACTATGAGCCGATGGAGGTTCTCAAGCGCAATCTCGATGCCATGGCGGCAGTCAAGCTCAATGTCCTTCACTGGCACCTGACAGAGGACCAGGGCTTTCGCGTCGAGAGTAAGAAATTTCCAAAACTCCATTCAATGGGATCGGACGGTCTTTACTACACTCAGGATCAGGTGCGTGAGATCATCGCCTATGCGCGCGATCGTGGTATTCGGGTAGTACCTGAATTTGATATTCCCGGTCATGCCACCAGTTGGTTGGTTGGTTATCCGGAACTGGGCAGTGCTCCTGGTCCCTACAAGATTGAACGCGGCGCGGGAATCTTTGAGCCTGCGCTGGATCCTACGCGCGAGCCAACATACAGATTCCTTGAGGGATTTTTGGGCGAGATGGCGACGCTCTTCCCTGACGCTTACATGCATATCGGCGGTGACGAGAACGAGGGCAAGCAGTGGGACCGCAATCCGCAGATTCAAGCCTTCATGAAAGAGAAAGGAATCAAAGACAACCACGCGTTGCAGGCATATTTTAATCAAAGAGTCCTAAAGATTCTGCAAAAGCACGGCAAGAAAATGATCGGCTGGGAAGAGATTCTGCATCCGGATCTTCCCAAGGATGCGGTCATCCAGTCATGGCGTGGCCCAGCGTCCCTAGCGGACGCTGCGAAGAAGGGCTACAACGGAATTCTCTCCGCGGGTTACTACATCGATCTAGTCTTTCCTGCATCACAGCACTACCTGGTCGATCCAATTCCGGAGAACAGCACTCTTTCTCCCGAAGAAGCGAAGCATGTTCTCGGAGGCGAAGCAACTATGTGGGGAGAGTGGGTGAGCCCGGAAACGATTGACTCGCGCATCTGGCCGCGCACGGCCGCGATAGCCGAGCGCCTTTGGTCCCCGCGAACCGTGACCGACGTCGACGACATGTACCGGCGGTTGTCGGTCCTGAGCCGTCAACTCGAAGAGTTGGGGTTGACTCACGAAAAGAACTACCAAATGCTGCTCAGACGTCTCGCTGGTAGCGCCGAGATTGCTCCGCTGCGCACGCTCGCGTCCGTGATCGAACCAGTCAAGGAATACCACCGCTATCAAATGCGCCCGCAAACGATGCTTAGCCCGCTCACTGGTTTGATCGACGGCACGCGACCCGATAGCGAAACCGCTCGTCACTTTGCAACGATCGTGGATGCCTTCATATCCGACGCCCCGCGCTTTGATCTCTATCGAGCGAACATTAACGAAGCACTTGTCGAATGGCGAACCGCCGGCCTGGCGCTCGGTCCCATGATCGATCATTCGCCTGCGTTGCAAGAGGCACGGCCACTCGCAAATAACTTATCGGATATCGCGGAGGCAGGACTGGAAGCGATGTCTCACCTGGCTGCCGGCGACGCAGCCACAACGCAGTGGCGTGACGCTCAGCTAGCCAAACTCGACGAAGCGGCAAAACCAAAAGCCGCACTGGAATTCGTCGTCATCTCGAGCGTTCGGGAACTGGTAATCGCCGCCGTTGAATTGCCAGAGCTCAAATCCACCACTCCGGCAGAATGGCAGAAGCGAATAAAGACATTGGCTGGGCCTGCCAAAAAGTAATCTCCTCTTCGAGTAGCAGGGAGTATGGTGGAGCTCATCACTCTTCAGCATTCAGCTGTCAGCACGAAGACCTTTTCCCGCATGAAATTCACGCTCCTGTTTTTCTTCGCACTAGTAGTAGGCTCTGCCTCACGATCAACCCACGTCGCGGCGACGGGTCAGAAACCTTCAACTCCAATTCAATTCGTCGATGTCACTGCTGCCGCGGGTATCAAGTGGAACCTGAAAGTACTCGCTCCAGGAGCAAAATATCTGATCGAGACCATGGGTGGCGGCGGCGGCTTCATTGACTATAACGGCGACGGCCTCCTGGATATCTATCTCGTCTGCTACTCGCAAGCGCCACAACCTGATGGAGCCAGTAAGCTGAAGGACGTTCTCTACCGCAATAACGGCGACGGCACTTTCAAGGACGTCACTGACAGCGCTGGTATCGCGAATAGCATGCAAGGGATGGGTCTGGCGGTAGGAGACTATAACAACGACGGCTGGCCTGATATTTACATCACCGGCTACGGCGCCAGCAAACTCTACCGCAACAACGGCGACGGCACTTTTACAGATGTCACTGAGCGCGCCGGAGTCAACAATAAACTGTGGGGCACCAGCGCGGCCTTCTTTGACTATGACAACGATGGTTATCTCGATCTTTATGTCTGCAACTATCTGACGTATGACGAAAAGAATCTTCCCTGCACTTTCTACGAGGGCAAGCCCTATTGCTTAATCCAGAATTTCAAGGGCGCTTCAAGCAGGCTCTTTCATAACAACCGAGATGGCACTTTTACTGACGTAAGTGACAAGGCAAAGATCGCCAACCCGAATGGAAAAGGTTTAGGAGTTGTGGCTCTGGACTATGATAACGACGGACGGATGGATATTTTCCAGGCTAACGATGCCACGGCGAATCTTCTCTTCCACAACAATGGCGACGGCACGTTTTCGGAAGTAGCACTGGCAGCAGGTGTGGCTTTCGATTCGAATGGCAATGCGCGCGGCGGCATGGGAGTGGACGCCGAGGACCTTGACGGTGATGGCTATTTAGAGATTTTTGTTGCCAACTTTTCTGGTCAAACAAACGCCTTGTTTCATAATGATGGGGATGGACTATTTACCGAAACGACTAACAAACTGGGTCTCGGTACAGTTAGTCTCCCGATGAGCGGCTTTGGAGCTCGCTTCTTTGACTACAACAACGATGGCCTGGTTGATCTCTTTGTCCTTAACGGCCATCCGTTTGAGCCCATCAACAAGATCTTTCCCGAAACCACATACGCCGAACTTCCCTTTCTGTTTGAGAATACCGGCAATGGATTTCGCGACGTCGCCGCCGAGCACGGGGCGCCGCTAAAGAAACTCTATGCCGGGCGCGGACTGGCAGTGGGTGATCTCGATAACGACGGAGATTTAGATCTCTTACTGATGAATGTAGGAGAACCCCCCGTGCTGCTGCGCAACGATGGAGGCAATGGAAATCACTGGCTTGGTATTAATTTAGTAGGGACAAAAAGTAATCGCGACGGGGTGGGGGCGAAAGTTGCTGTGACGGCAGCCGGCAGGCGCAGAAGCAAGCAGCGGCTGGGCGGCACCAGCTATTGCTCAGCTTCCGATCCGCGCCTGCTTTTCGGATTGGGAGCCAGTGCAAAGATAGATGAGGTAGAAGTTAGGTGGCCCGGCGGTCAAATCAGCACTCTAAAGAATGTCCGTACCAATCAATACCTCACGATTAAAGAAAGCCCGGCGAATTCCAAAAGCCCTCGCCGTAATTAATGAATCTGCCCGGAATCCGTCGCACCTCCCTGCTCACTTTGGCGCACTGATGTCTGCTCCCTCGACAACCTTTATGTAACGATTTATTGGCGGGTTCGTGAGCTTGTCAATCTTGCCACTGGGCCAGCGAATCTCAACATAATCGATTTTCGCCGCCGATCTAATACCCAGTATTTCACGCGGATCATGTGAGGCAAGATAGCTACCGCCGGCCGTCTTCAGCCGGCTGCGCTTGAGTCCTCCTGCTTGCCAAAAAATCACCGCGCCCACGGCTGCCGGATTGCTCTTTGTGGCAATAAGTTGAAGACCGAGCCAGCCATTTCGGTTGCCGCCCTCATTGCGAAGCAGTACCGGAGGTTCGCCGTTGTTTGAGATAAGCACGTCGAGGTCGCCATCGTTATCGAAATCGCCGATAGCCATGCCTCGCCCGGAAAAGTTCTTGCCGAATACCGAGCCCGACTGCGCGCTGACGTTTTGAAAACCTTTGCCGGTGTTGTGAAATAGTAACAGTGGCTCGCGGTATTGCACGCGCGCGTTACGCATCTCGATAAAATCGTCCGGATGGCCATCGACCAGGAGCAGGTCGGGGTTGCCGTCGTTATCGTAGTCAAAGAATCGCAATCCCCAACCGCTGAGAAACTGGGTCGCCGGCCCGATTTCGCCGGGCTCATCCGTAAAAGTGAGATCCTTCTGATTGTGATAGAGACTAAAAAACTCCTGCTCGATGTTGGCGACAAACAGGTCTTGCCAGCCGTCGCCGTCATAGTCCGCAGCGTCAACTCCCATCCCGGAACGCGCCTTTCCTGATTCACTGAAGGCCACGCCCGCAGCCAATCCGGTCTCTTCGAATTTTCCTCCGCCTTTGTTTATGAAGAGAAAGTTGGGCAACGTGTCGTTGGCCACGAAGAGATCCATTCGGCCGTCATTATTCACATCTGTCGCTACCGCTCCGAACGATTTACCAGGGGAGTCGGCAATGCCTGACTCCCTACTCACATCGGTAAAAATGCCATTACCGTTGTTGTGAAAGAGATGACTCGGTCTCGGTTTGTAATAACGGGGAATACAGTAGTAACGCCGGTTGAGATCGTCAGTACATAAGACGTTCAGCGTCTTATCATAATAGACAAAGCTGGAGACGAAGAGGTCCAACTTGCCGTCATTGTCATAGTCGAACCAAACTGCATTGGTGGACCACCCCGGTGCCGCAACTCCGGCTTTATCAGTGACGTCGGTAAAGGTGCCGTTCCCGTTGTTGTGGTAGAGAATATTGCGACCGTAACTCGTGATGTAAAGATCAACCCAGCCATCGCCGTCATAATCACCGGCGGCGACGCCCATCCCAAAAGTTCCGCCAGCCACGCCGGCTTTGTCAGTTACATCGGTGAAAGTGCCATCATGATTATTATGGTACAGAGCGTTTTTCAGAGGAGTAGCGGGCGCAAAGAAATCAGAGCGTCCGCTGTTGACCAGATAGATATCCATCCAGCCGTCGTTGTCATAATCGAAGAAAGCGCAGCCCGCGCCGACCGTCTCAGGCAAATGACGATCGGACGAATGCGCATTGTTATGAACCCAGGTGATACCGCTCGTTTTCGCGGCTACTTCTGCAAAGGTGACCGGAGCTGTCGCTGGCGTGGCTGTTCGCTGAGCCGGCGAGTTGAGCGACAGAGCAGTCAACAGGCAGATGGCTAACTGAACGCGGATAGTCTTTCGCCGCCCAATTTTTTCACCGCGTTTAAGTGACGAGCTCTTCAACCAAATGCGAACGGTTGTCATGTTTCACGGACACTCAGCGAGGATTGGGTGTAGCCGGTGTCGTTGAGCCACCTGGCGCTGTCTTGCCGGCATTCTTTAGCTTTTCAACGATTTGCATCTCTTCCTGCGCCCGCTGTTGATTTTTGAGCCGGGCAAACAGCACCGCAAGATTGTAATGCGCTTTCGAGTCATTCGGGTTGAGCTTCACGCTTAACTCCAATTCCTGCTGGGCCAGCGGATAATTCTTCAGCCGCAGATAACTGGCGCCGAGAGCGGTGTGCGCAAAGGAGTATGAAGGTACCAGCTCAATGGCTTTCTTAAACAATTGGATGGCTCGCTCATCCTCGTTCTCCTCCTGGGCGAGCTGGCCCAGGTAATAGTATGTCTCGGGAACACTCTTATCCTTTTGTAAACTCTTCTCCAGATACTCGCGTGCTTCGGGATATTTCTTCTGCTCTAGCAATGTGTAGCCAAGATACATCTGCGCCTGCGAGCTATCAGGCTGCAACTGGAGAGCGCGGCGAAAAGCCTGCTCCGCTTCTGCCAGATCGGGCTTCTTAATCCAGGTGGTTCCCAAGGCAAGGAAGTAGGCCGGGTCATCAGACTTGAGCTTTATAGCCGCCAGCAAGGCCCCATTCGCTTCCTCAAAGAGGCCAGCCCGAAGAGCGACGAGAGCAAACCGGTAAAGCGTATCGGGCGAGTTGGCCACCATCTTTCTTGCCCGACCCAGATGGACCAGGGCTGTATTAGCATCTCCCTTGAATTGAGAGACCTGGGCCAAACCAAGAACCGCATCAGTCTGTTCACTCTGTTGTCCAAGCGCGCGTTGATAGCTCTCTTCGGCCCGGGCCGCGTCTCCCTTCTTCAAGTAAGCATCGCCGAGCAGAACCAGTAACGGTGCTGAAAGCGTCTGCGAGGTTTCGGCTTGCTCGATCACCTTAATTCCTTCATCGATCTGTCCCTGAGCCAGCAGCAGTCTGGCCAGCCGGTCGAGGGCCTCACCATGCCTGGGATCCAGCCGCAGCACCGCTCGTAATTCGGCGATTGTCTTCTTTGGCTGGCCCCTGAGGGTGTAGAGGTAGGCCAGATTCATATGTGGTCCGACGAAACGATTGTCGCCGCGAACAGCGCGGGAAAAAAGTATCTCGGCCTCATCTAACCTGCCCTGTTGAGCGCGAACTGTGCCCAGCAGATTGAGGGCTGTCGGCTCATTTGGCGCTGCCTTCAAGATGGCCGCTAGTTCTTTTTCGGCTTCCGCGATGTGATTATCAGAAATCAAACCTGCGGCGTGTTCCAGCCGTGGGACCAGGTTATCAACCTGGGCAACTGCCACTGGACTGCCGAGAAAGATGGTGAGGAGCGCAACGAATATTGCGAGTCGCCCGATGGGATATTCTAATGCCTCTAGATCGGACCCGTTATGCCACCAGCGTTGGAGCCGCAGCGGAGAATCAGTTGGGTTCGGTAAAGGCATATTCACTGCTTTCGCGTTTCTGATCGGCTGCTTGAAGCCTCTTCGTTTGCAGGCTTCGAGCGCCACTTGGTTGTAGCGGCAGACATCGACAAAGAGCTATTTCCTCGGACTGCTACCAAGATCCTTTTGCTCGACCACGCCTTTTCCTTCTTTGATGGTAAAGATCTTGTTCGCACTAAGGTTAGTAATTTTGTCAATCACCCCGCTCGGCCAGCGAACTTCCAGGAGATCGATCTTCGTTCGCGTCTCGAGACCAAAGTGCAGCCGCAGGTCGTTGTGTGAGAGATAGCTACCGCCGCTGCGTACTTCGTCTATTTGCGTCAGATCACCAGAGACTATCTTTACCCGCGCCCCAATCCCGTCACGATTGCTCTTCACACCAATCGTTTTGATCAGCACCGAGTTGTTGGCATTGCCTCCGTCGTTGCGCAACAATTGTGGACTACCATCCAGGTTGTTGATCGCGACATCGACATCGCCGTCATTATCTATATCTCCGAAGGCGGCGCCCCGACCGACCCGTTCTTCCATGAGTGTGCTGCCCGCTTCATTGGCCACCTCAGAAAAAGTGCCATTGCGATTGTTATGAAACAAAAACTCTCGCTGACGGTAGTGATCTCTTTGGGGGTAGACGTGACCACTAGCCACAAAAAGATCAACCCAACCGTCGTCGTCGTAGTCAAAGAACTTCGTTCCCCAACCTACATAAGGAAGACTTACTTCGGCGACCTTCGCGGCATAGGAAACATCGGTGAATGAATTGTGGCCATCGTTATGATAGAGCGTGTTGTACTCGTCATCGAAGTTGGTTATGAACAGATCGAGCCTTCCGTCATGATCGTAATCACCCAGAGTAACCCCCATGCAACCTTGCTCACTACCGCTCTCGTTGACTGCGGTGCCTGAGATAAACGCGATCTCCTTAAACCTGCCGTCACCGTTGTTATGATAGAGGAAGTTCGGGGTCGAGTCATTGGCGACAAAAATATCGACGAAACCGTCTTCATCAAAATCGCCGCAGATAACTCCCAGGCCATAGTAGCCGTTCGGATCCGAAACTCCCGCTTTCTTCGAAACGTCGCTGAAAGTGCCATCGCCGTTATTGTGATAAAGCGAATCGCCGGCGCCGGGCAAACCTCTGGGTCCACACTGCACTGGTTCGCCTTTGAATTGGCAGGTGCGTCCCTGGCCGAACTCAGGCAAATGATTAAGATCGAAATCTACATAGTTTGAGACGAAGAGATCGAGCTTGCCATCGTTATCGTAGTCCACAAAAGCTGCTCCCGTAGACCAGCGGGGATCGCCCACTCCCGCCTTTGTCGTTACCTCCGTGAACCTGCCATTGCCATTGTTCCTGAACAGGTGGTTGGGCCCGAGACAGGTCACATACAGATCATCAAATCCGTCGTTGTTATAGTCACCGACGGCGACACCCATGCCAAATCCGATATCACCCACACCGGCTTTGTCGGTGACATCCGTAAAGGTGCCATCGCCGTTATTATGATAGAGAGCGCTCCTTGTCTTTTGATGTGACTTGGCGAGATCCACTGTCAGTGAGTTGACAAAGTAGATGTCCAGGTAGCCATCGTTATCATAATCAAACAGCGCCACCCCGCCGCTCATGGATTCTGCGATGTATTTCTTTTCCGGTGAAAATACGTGCTTGAACGTAATACCGGCCTGCCTGGATATTTCAGTAAAACGCAGATCGTTGGCCTGAGTTGAATACCCCAGGCTGATAGCCTGTGCCTTTGGTAAGCTGCGCGTGTTACTAACCGGGGCCTTTTCTGAAAAAGATCCCAACAGAACCAAAACAACCATCAGAGCAATAAGCCTCATTGTTGACAAAATCCAACCGTTCTACTTGTCATTACTGGTTGGCGGATTTCGACTCCGAAGTTGTTTGGAGATATCGATCTGGCTTTTCCCTTCAGTCCTACGTCCAGCGGCAAGGTAGGCCTGGCCCAGTTGGTAATGGACCTCAGGCTTTTCGGGCTCCAGCTTTGACGCGCGTTCCAAATTGTCAATTGCGCCAGCTATGTCGCCTCTTTGAAGCAAAGCTTTGCCCAAAGCGTACCGCGCTTCAGCGTGTTCCGGCCGCGCCTGGATGACTTCTCGAATCAAAGCGAGGCCCCGCTCAACGTTCTTGCCTGCCAACAAAACATCACCGAGAGAGTACCTGGCTTGTGTGTCATTGGGATTCAAAGCCAGCTCTCTTTCAAACTCCCGCATAGCTTCATCACGCTTGTTTAAGTTCAAATAGAGTAAGCCAGCATAGTAGTGAACCAGCAGCGTGTTGCTATTTGAAGTCGCGACCTCACTGAGCTCTGCGAGGGCCTTGGCAGCAGCACCGCTGGAGTAGTACTTCTCTGCCAGCAGTAAATGAATTTGCAGACCGTCGCCCGTGATTGTCTTTATTTGCCCAATTACGCGCTCAGCTGCATCCGCCTTGCCCTGCTTGATCAAAGAGGAAGCGAGTGCGTAGTAAATATTGATGTCCGTAGGTTGCGGATCAACTACTCCGCTCAACAACTCAGAAGCTCTGGCGTAATTTCCCAACCTGAACCAGGTCATGCCCAACAACATCGTGGCGGTGCGGTTCCCTGGATGTACCTTCAGCTCGTTTTCGAGCGGTGGTGCGGCCTGTTTGTACGACTCAGACTTATAGTAAGCGAGACCCAAATTGTAATCGAGTCCCTCTTGCTGAGGATCCCACTTCGCGGCCAGTGCGAACTGCTCTGCTGCTGCAAGAAAATCCTGTCGCTCACCGCGCAGCAATCCGACATTGTTGTGAGCAGTGCCAATAACCTTCTTGTAATAGGCTTCGCTGCTTTGCAGTTCCTGTTTGGTTTTTTCGTCCAGATCATTCGCTTCTGAGCTACCGTGATCCCCGGATCTAAGCTCTAGCAGGTCTTTACCCGGGTCAGACCGTCTGATCGCACCCATGCCGGGCGCGCCAGCCTGGGTCTGCTGTTCCAGCTTGAAGGCCTGAGCTTTCAGGTCTGAGGCGATCTGCAACTCCTTCTGGCCAGCTTCGGTTTGGCCGGTCTTGAGCAGGGACTGGGCCAATCGATGATGCGCGGTAGTTACCTGGCTCTTGTTGTGACCCAGATCTGGATTAAGAGCGATCGCTTTCTTAAGCACCTCAATTGCCTGTTCGTGCTTATTCAATTCCTGATAGGCCTGCCCCAGTTGAAAGTACGGATCGGGATTGTTGGGCTGTATGGTGGAAGCTTTTTGCAAAAAGGCTATGGCGAGATCCCATTGCCGTTGAAAGTTGTAGACGACACCCAGATAGTAGTTGGCAAAAAACTCGTCCGGATTCGCAGCCACCTCAATCTTGAATTCTTCTAAGGCTTCGCCGATCTTGCTTTGTCCCTCATCGAGGAGATATGTGATGCCGAGATAGTAGTGGGCGCGGGGGAAGCGGGCATCAAGTGCAATCGCTTTCTTAAACTCCTCCGCCGCATCCGGCAGTAGACCAGACTGCCGATAAGCTCGACCAATGACCACATGGAGCTGTGGCTGCTCCCCGAAGAGCTTAATCAGCGAATTGAAGAGCTGCTTTGCTGCAGCCGGTTGACGGTTTCTCAGGTAAGCAATTCCCAGGGTATAAGCAACGTCTATATCATTCGGCGCTAGTTTGGCTGCGGATTCCAGTTCAGTAATAGACTTTTCCAAGTCGCCGAGCATGAAATAAGTTTTGCCAAGCATTTGGTGCGCGCCGGCGCTGCTAGGGGCGATGGCAAGCGCCTTACCCGCCGGCACCAGGGCCTTTTCATACTGTTGTGCATCGAAGTACGCAATCGCTAAATCCACCAGCACCTCGGGAGAATTTGGCCGATAGCCCTGAGCGGCTTCAAGAACCGTAACAGCAAGTTTATAGTCGGACCGGGCGGAGTAGATTCTTCCCAGCCGCTCATAACCTTCTCCCAGTATGGCTGTGTATTCGGCTTCGGCGGCGGCCAGATTGCCAGCGACTCTCTGCAATTCTGCTGTTTCGTAATGCTGCCGGATCGTATCTTGAGGTGATTGATAGACAAGAAGAAACAAGAAGCAGGAAATGATAGTGGAACGTAAACGCATCACGTGAATCTTAAAGGCGAAGGGCAAAGACTATTGAGAACCTACCTCCGCGGTGGATTGTTGAAATCCTTCTGACTGATCAAACCCTGGCCTTCTTTTATCGTCAGTACTTTGTTCGCGCTGACGCCGGTGATTTTGTCAACTGCACCGCTCGGCCAGCGGACCTCTATCAGATCTATCTTCGTTCGTTTCTCGAGTCCGAAGTGCAGCCTCAGATCGCTCTGCGAAATATAGCTGTCGCCACTGCGGACCTCGTCTGTCTGCGTCAAATCACCGGAGACTATTTTCAACCGCGCACCGATGCCGTCGCGGTTGCTCTTCACACCAATGGTTTTGATTAGCACCGAACTGCTGGCGTTACCACCATCATTGCGCAATAACTGCGGAGCACCGTCCAAGTTGTTGATGACGATATCGACATCGCCATCATTATCGAGGTCACCGAAGGCGGCGCCTCTCCCAACGCGCTTTTCCAGAAACGGAGCGCCGAGTTGCTCGGCCACTTCGGTAAACGTCCCGTCACGATTATTCTTAAAAACGAAATTGCGCTGGCGATAGCTAGGTATCTGCGGGTAAACGTGGCCGTTGACGACAAACAGATCAACCCAACCATCGTTGTCATAGTCAAAGAACTTGGTCCCCCAGCCCACGTAAGGAAGACTTACCGCGGCGACTTTAGCCGCGTAGGAGACGTCGGTGAAAGAATTGCGCCCGTCGTTATGATAAAGAGTGTTGTAGTCGTCGTCGAAATTGGTTACGAACAGGTCAAACTTCCCGTCGTGGTCATAGTCGCCCACTGTCACCCCCATGCTTCCCTGTTCGCTTCCGTTCTCATTAACTGCGGTCCCCGAGTTAAACCCGATGTCTTTGAACGTGCCGTCTCCATTATTGTGGTAGAGGAAGTTCGGCGTGGAATCGTTCGCAACGTAAATATCAACCAGGCCGTCGCCATCAAAATCGCTGCAAATCACGCCTAGTCCATAATAGCCGTCGGGATCGGAGACCCCCGCCTTTTTTGAGACGTCTGCGAACGTGCCGTCTCCGTTATTGTGGTAGAGTGAATCTCCGTCTCCGGGCAATCCCCGGGGACCGCACTGCACCGGAATCCCCTTATACTGGCATAGTTTGCCCTTGCCGAAGTCCGGCAGGTTGTTGAAGTCGAAAGCCACGTAGTTGGAAACGAAAAGATCAAGGTTTCCGTCGTTATCAAAGTCCACAAACGCCGCGCCGGCGGACCAGCGCGGGTCTCCCACGCCCGCCTTCTGGGTGACGTCCGTGAAGGTCCCGTTACCGTTGTTCTTAAGGAGATGATCGGGCCCCAGACAGGTAACATAAAGATCGTCAAAGCCGTCGTTGTTGTAATCTCCGACAGCAGCTCCCATGCCCCAACCGATATCGCCCACGCCCGCCTTATCAGTTACATCGGTGAACGTGCCGTCACCATTGTTGTGGTACAGAGCGCTTTTGGTCTTCCCTTTCGACTTTACCAGGTCGACGGTTAATGAGTTGACGAAGTAGATGTCCGGGTACCCATCGTTGTCGTAGTCAATGAGCGCCAGCCCGCCGCTCATCGACTCGACGATGTACTTCTTCTCGGGCGACGACATATGTGTAAACGCAATGCCGGCCTTCTCTGTGATGTCAGTAAACTGAACCTTCAGCGATTCGTTACTTACCTTAGGGAGTGGCGTGCCAAATACAAGCGCCAACAGTGACCAGGCGAACCACACTTTTCTAAAGGACAACGGCAGGCTCCTCACCAGCCTTAGGGACTTGTTTGACTTCGCTCTTTCTCTTTGAGTTGCTTGGAGATCTCGATCTGACTTTCACCATCGGATTTGCGACCCGCCGCCAGATAAGCCCGGCCGAGTTGATAATGAATATGAGCCTTGGCGGGATCGAGTTGCGCCGCTTTTTCAAGACTTACTATCGCTTTGTCGATATCACCTTTTTGCAGCAGCGCTTTGCCCAATTCATAATGCGCGTCTGCAAACTCGGGCTTGATTAAACTAACCTCGCGCATCAAAGCAATGCCGCGTTCGGTCTCCTGACCGGCCAGCAACACGTAGCCAAGATCGTATTTCGCCTGCAAGTCGTTAGGATTCAAAACCAACTCAGCTTCAAATTCTTTCTGAGCCTCGGCAAATTTTCCCAATTTCAGGTAAATCACACCGGCATAGAAATGGGCCAGCAAAACTTTATTGTCCAACGAGAGCGCGGACTGCAATTCCTCGAGCGCCTTGGCCGAGTCCCCCTGACCGTAAGATGCCCGGCCCAGCAGAATGTGCAGTTGCGGGCTGTTACCGCCCAGAGCCACCATCTGCTGAATGAAGTGATTGGCCTCGTCGGTCTTTTGCTCGTTGATCAGAGAAAGGGCGAGAGGATAATAGAGGGCCGCTTCGTTCGGCTTCGCCGCCACTACTTCTGTCAGCAACGCCGAGGCCCGCGGGTAGTTGTCGGTCATGAAATAGCTCAAACCCAACAACTGTTTCGTTGCCATATTTTCCGGATGAGCTTTCAAATCGTTTTCCAGGGGCAACAGCGCCTCGCGATATAGCTCTGCTTTATAGCAAGCCAATCCCCAGTTAAAGTTAAGGCCGTCGAGCTGCGGATCCCACTTGCTCGCCAGTTTAAACTGTTCCGCCGCGGCGCGAAAATCTTGTCGTTCCGCCCGTAGCGAGCCAATATTATTATGAGCGGCCGCAATCACTTTGGTATAAAAGTCCGTCTCCTTCTGCAGTAATGCAAGGGTAGTCGCGTCCCGGGCCGGCGCTTCGGCCGTGAGGCCTTCAGGCGCTACTAATTCGGCAAGCTTGCTTCCCTCAGGTGCCGTGAAGGCTTGTACCTTAGCCTCATCTCTCTTAAACGCTGCGGCTTTTAGATCCGCGGAGATCTTAAGTTCCTTCCCACCCTCCGTAGCCAAACCCATCTTCAACAACGACTGTCCCAGCCGGTAGTGCGCGTTAGTCACTTGATAATCATTATGCTTTAGATTGGGGTTCAGCTCGATTGCCTTCCTTAACACCTCAATTGCCTGTTCATACTGATTCAAACCCTGGTAAGCCTGACCGAGAAAGAAGTAGGGATCAGGATTGTCTGGTTGGATCTGGGCCGCCTTTTGCAAGTAGCTGATAGCGACATCCCACTTTCTTTCGAACGTCGAGGTAATACCTAAGTAATAATTAGCGAAGAACTCGTTGGGATGCGCCGCCAACTCAATCTTAAACTCTTCCGCTGCGTCGCCAATCCTGGTTACGCCATCTTTGAGTAAATATGTCAGGCCGAGATAGTAGTGGACGCGGGGAAACTGCGGATCGAGGGCCACGGCCTTTTTAAACTCTTCGATTGCTTCTGGCAGAAAGCCCGTCTCCCGATATGAGCGGCCGAGCAGCACGCGAAGCTGGGGGCGGTTGCCGAGTTGCTCAATCATGCGGTCGAAAATCTGTTTGGCCGGGGCGACTTGGAGCTGTTTAAGGTAGGCGAGTCCAAGCGTATAGGCCACGTCGTAGTTGTTGGTCGCCAGCGCCAGTGCTGTTTTGAGTTCAGCAACGGACTTGTCGAACTCCCCCAGCATGAAATAGGTCTTACCCAACATGTGGTGTGCGCCAGCGCTATTGGGAGTGTGAGAGACGACCCTCTTCAAAGGATCCAGGGCCTTGTCGTATTGTTCAGTCTGAAAGTACGCAATGGCGAGCTCAATGAGGACTTCGTCGGACTGAGTGCCGTAATTGGCGGCCGCTTCCAGCGCATCAACCGAACCTGCGTAGTTGGATTGTGCCAGGCGTACTCTACCGAGCTTGTCGTACGCCTCGCCAAGAATCGCGCTGTATTCGGCTTCGGCGGCGCTGAGATTCCCGCTGCGCCGCAGCGTTTCCGCCTTCTCATAATGGAGTTGGATAGAATCGCGAGGACTCTGTACCGGCAGCAGTAAAAAGAGAAGCAGAAAGAAAGCGGGGCCGGAAGACATAATCTACCTATTACTTACGGGACAGATTTGGCAAAAGCTGAAACGGAGGGCTGGATAAAGCATTCAGCCCTCCGTTCAGGTTTCGGTCGAGGCCCCAGTATATCAGAAGCTAAACTTGAACCCGAACTGGATCTCCCGCGGAGCTTGCGCAGAATTAAGCGTACCAAAGGAACCAATTTGAGTGCTCTTGCCAAAGTTCGACCTTGTAATATTGCCTTCAAAGCCCAGGTTGGTGTTGTATCCGCCGAAATTTGCGTGGTTGAAGACGTTGAACATCTCCAGACGGAACTGAAGGCCATAGCGCTCCTTGAGCTTCCAGTTCTTTGCCAAAGAGAAATCAATGCTATTAATCGGCTTTCCTCGTATCGTTCCTTTCCCCAGGTTACCGAGCTCCCCAAGACCAGGCAACGAGAATGCTGCCGGGTTAAGCCATTGGGTCTTGTCGGCAGTGTGGAGGTAGATTGGCACGCCCGGAACCAGGTTGGGACGGGAACTGATGTTGCCCGCGCCGGGGTCGGTGCCATAAGTATTAAACCCTGATGTCACAGGAACCGGCGTGCTGCCATAGTGGGAGAAGATTGCATTGAGCTGCCAGTCCCCCAGGATGTGATTGGCGGCCTTACCCCATTTCTTGAACGATGGTAAGGCGTACACGACGTTACCGACCAACGTCTGCCTCCGGTCGAGGTCTGAGTCACCCTTGTCGAGAGTGTAATTAAATGCATCGGAAGTGGCGTTAGTGAAGGCCTGTATGGGAACATCCGAAACATTATGCGCCAAGGTGTAAGCGACTTGAAAGGCCAACCGATCAGAGAAGCGGCGGTTGAGCCAAAGCTGGAGCCCGTTGTAGCTGGAATTCCCGTTGGACTGAGACATCGTAATGCCAGCTAAGCTGGGTATTCTGCGATTAGCAGCAATCATCGCGACCGTATCCAATCCCAGACGCGTTCGGCTGGCAACTTGAAATCGAGCGTCGTTCTTAAGAGTTGGATCGCACCCAACTGCGGCGCCACCCTTACATGGCACACCTGGCGGAATGTCATTAAAACCTACATTACGACGCCAGAGATGCAGACCGTGGTTGCCGATGTAAGAGACTTCCAACACCGTGTTCTTCATTACCTCGCGAGACACCGTCAGATTCCACTGATAGCTCTCCGGAGGTCGAAAGTTGATATCGACGGCAGCAAAACCCGAACTATTACTTACCCCCGCAATCTGGTTCTTCAGATTAGGACCGATGGCATCCATCGTCCGGCAGGCCGGGCAAGTAGCCAGAGTGTCCGTGGCGCCGGACCAACCAACAGTTACCGTGTTCGTCCAGGGAGGGTTGGCGGCCATGCGAAGGACGTCTTCAATCACATTCGTACGACTCATGTAGCGCCCAAAACCCATGCGGACCGCTGTCTTGCCGTTACCAAAGACGTCCCAGGCAAGGCCCACGCGCGGTTGGAAGCCCTTGTTATAGGGTTTCACCAGAGAGTCGGGGAGCCCATGGGCGCCGGCCGTAACAGGCGTAATCAAGGCGCTCAGGTAACTAACCCCGTCGTAAAATTGAGGGATAAAGTTAGACATCTGACCATTGGCATTGGTGGCCGTTGGGAATTGCGAGTACCGCAGGCCCAGAGTGAGCGTCACCGTGGGGCGAATCTTCCAGGTGTCATTCCCATAGAATTCTGTGTCACGCCAGCGGCCCTGCGCCGCCCCAGTATGATCGGTCTCCGCATAACTAGTAAGGGTCAAGTTCCTGTCCAGTATGTCGGCTATTGCGTTGCCGGTTTTGGAGTTGTTCCCAGTGATAAAGGCGGGCGTATTTCCTCCCCCGCCACCCCCTAACTGTTCATTCTTGATATTGTGACTGTAGAGCACGCCGAATTTGAGATCATGGGAACCGACAACTTTGGAGAAATCATCCTTCCAAATCCACAGATCCTCGTGATTCTGCCACGGCGCCTCGTGCCATATGTTGCCGTATCCACCGCCGTTCCACATAAGGCTGGGCACATTTTCCTTTTGCGGAAATACCGTCGGGAATTTAGACGCGATATCTTTGACGAGCGCCTCAGATTGCGGGCTGGTTGAGATGAAGATGTTATTACCCGCACGCGAAAATTGGAAGTCGTTCACGGCCGTTGAACTCAACGTATTGGTCAGTTTGACGGAAAAACTCTTGCTGGGCTGGTTCCAGTCGTCTGCCAGAGTTGGGAATGGAACATCACCCCACTGCTGCGTGTCCTGACCGTGAATCCATTTCTCATTAATAAAACGAACCATCAGGTTCATCTTACTGGTGACATTGACATCACCGCGGATGGAATCTTGACGGGTCCTTACGGGCTGGATAGGCGAGCTAACCCAAAGAGCTGGGGAGCCCGGGGTTCCTCCACCGTTGGGATCGGGAAAGATCTTCACCAACGCAAGGCCTGCCGGGCTGAGCCGGGCTGCGGGAATCTTATTGCCCGGATACGGAAGGCCGGTGAATGGATCAATCGGCAGCGGACCTGTCAGCGCTCCGCTAAAATCGCCGAGCTTCTCCGCCGCGTTGGGGACACGGTCGGAAACCGTCGTACCACGATCCTCAAAGCGCCACTCTTCCGACCAGAAGAAAAAGATCTTATTCTTCTTGATGGGACCGCTAAAGTTCCCGCCGAAGTTGTTGTACTTCAAATAGGGTCTAGGCTGATTGGTCTTATTAAGGAAGAAATTGTTCGCGTTCAGCCCAGTGCTGCGAAGGAACTCGAAGCCGGCGCCGTGAAAACCATTACTGCCGCCTTTGGTGACCAGGTTGATGACGGCGCCCTGTGCCTGGCCATACTCCGCACTGAAGCTATTGCGCTCAACACGAAACTCAGCAATTGAGTCGATAGAGGGAAAGACCAGCAGCGTGCGATTCGAGCCGACGTCCATATTGTTGACACCGTCAACAGTCCACAAATTTTGATTCGAGCCGTTGCCGTTGGCCGACACATCAACGCCGCCATCGAGTCCAGTACCGCGGGCAGCGAAACTCCCATTCGTTGATGGCGAAAAACCCGGCACCATCAGCGCCAACTGCGAGTAGTTGCGACCATTCAGCGGCAGCTCTGTCACCTGCTTCTCTGAGATCAGACTGCTGACATCGCCACTTCGTGTTTCGACTGGTGCTGCATCGGACGAGACGGTAACGGTTTCGCTTATCTGGCCCACCTGCAGATCCAGGTTGACGACTTTGTTTTCGCCTATATGCAGATCCACCGCCGAGGCAACCGTCTTCTTGAAGCCCTGGGGAGATGTGCTAATGCTGTAGCGCCCAACGGGCAAACTGGTAGCCAGATAGAATCCGTTGTCGTCGGCATTCACCGTACGCGTTACTCCAGCGCCTTCTTGCTGAATAACTACTTCGGCCTTGGGGACAGAAGCTCCCTTAGGATCGCGGACAGTACCGCTGATGGTGCCCACAGTGCTCACCTGGGCATTCACCGCGGCAAAGACCCCAGCGCCGATCAGAACCACCACCACATTCAAGCCAAGCTTCTTCAGCATGCGAACCTCCTCGGATTTATCGCGCTAGAACGAAATGTGGCCGCAGGTCAACTCCCGGGACTAAACACTTCGGACGAGCGTTCTCAGAAAGCTATCAACCGCAGAGCTGCAAGATTCTTCACGAAAAGCCAGTAGCCCCCGGGTTTCGGTCAACGCAAATTACCCCTGGTTAGAACCTTAAGAAAAGCAGAATACAAAGAAAGTCTATTTAGCGAACTAAGTTGACTTTGCTTCCGGCAAGATACCAGCTCAATGAGACGAACTAATATCGAGGTCTAAAGCAAAGCTACAAGCCACAAACATCGCGAACGCAAAGCACGTTCCTAGCAGGCATAACTAGCTAAACTACACAGCCCAAAAACTTAACAGAATACCGCGGGAATGCGAGCTTTGTTGCGATCCAGATTTTCAAACTTTTCTCCAAATCCGTGGAAACTACGAATCTGGGACTTGGTACTTTGTTGCACGATCAGACAAAAGCCATTTACTCCTAACCGGCGCCATTGTCAAGAACTTTTTCAGAACAGAACTTTTTCAGAACTTTTTTCAGAATCTTCCGAACCGCGAACGTTGGTCACTAACAGCCCTCATCGCCAGGCCAGGGTTAGCGGATACTAACGAGACTGCTCATCTTCACCTTTGTTGTGCTGGAAAATGAAACCAGGCCGGCGTTTTCTTTAGGCAATTTATGTTGACGCCAGCTTACTGGCTAAGACGACGCCAGCTTACTGGCTAAGACGACGCCAGCTTACTGGCTAAGACAAGGCTCAGAGCGCCCATCAAAGTGGGTTGGGCTCCCAGAGTGGAACCGATAATTGGGGTAGAAGGAAAACCACGACAAATACTCGAATCCACTGACGCTCTGAGGTCGTCAGCAATCACTGGCCAGGCTCGAACAATGGGACCACCCACTATCACTGCTTCGGGCGCCAAGCCCTGGATCAAATTCGCTATGCCAACTCCAAGATAGCGGGCCGTCTCCTTCAGAGCGAACCGCGCAGTTCTTTCTCCCTTTAAGGCCAGATCCACTAACTTCGCGAAATTGTCTTCATTGCTTCCATTGCCGCGCGACAGCTTTTGGTAACGTGCCAGAGCTGCCCGCTCGGAGGCAAATGCTTCCCAGCACTCCCTGCTGCCGACGGCACATGCCACAGGAGCCCCCGTACCGATTGTCATGTGACCGAACTCACCGGCTGAACCGCCATCTCCTCGATAGAGTTGTCCGTCAAAAACGATGCCCGTCCCCACCCCTTCTGCCACCAAAACCAGAATGAAGTCCCGTACCTCACGGATTTCCGGACGACCGAACCAAAGTTCTGCCAGCGCGGCGGCATTAGCATCATTGTCAACGATGACGGGTAGACAGGTAGAGCGCGTCAAGGCTTCGGCAAACGGCTCGTTGCGCCAGTTAAAGTGCGGCACATAGAGGTTTCCAGTGTCGGGATCAAACACTCCAGGTAGACTGACACCGATTCCTTCAATCGTGCCGTGGTTCCTCTCACTAAGTCGTTGCGCGTATCCGACAATCTTCTTAAGCGTTTTGTTAACATCCGGATCAGTGGCAAACTCCTCCTGTTCGAGGACACGCCCGGCCAGGTCGCTGGTAGCCATGACTGTTCTAACGGTGCCAAGGTCCACTCCGATTGCCACAGCATCCGCTGTCCGCAGCGAGAGCAAACTCGGCGGGCGCCCGCCTGTGGATTCACCGCTCACCTCTTCGATCAGCCCACTGGCGCTCAATTCATCTACAATGAGCGAAACTGTAGAGCGTTGCAGAGCGGTTTCACGGGCGATTTCCGCGCGGGAGATCGGTCCCAGCTCACGAACGTAAGTAAGTATTATCTGACGGTTGATGTCACGGATCGTATTCGAGCGCGCAACATTGGCCTTCTTGAGATTTATTCGTCTTACGATGCGTTTGAACTCCCACGCTAACTCTCGGTAGATCTGTAGTAGCGGTTTGATCCACTCAACTTATGTCGTCTGGTGCTATTAAGTAATAGGAGAGGCTTCTTAGTCAACTTTATTCTGCCCTAGTTTAACAAGCGGTCGAAAGTGCCAAGCCGAACGGACTGGCTGGCGGGACGCCTCTTAGCCCAAATCATGAACTCCACATCGCTGCCGGAGCGAAACGACGTGAACAGGCGCCCCTTAAACCGCTTGATTAGACCCTCCCAATGTTGGCCCTCATTCCGGCGCACATTGGTAGCATCTCACTTAAAGTTACGACCGCTGATCTCACTGCGCAACTATCTTAGAATTTGATCTTTGGCGGAGCGGCTTCAGGTGCCGGCACCGTAACTTATTTTTCCAATCATTGCTTTCCACAAGGCCCTCAACGGCGTTACAATCAAGCTGTCTTTGGCAAGCCACAACTCATCAATTGTGCCCGGAAGCGGTATACTGGCTGCACGCAAATATCAATCGCGGTGGAGACCTGGCAAATGGAAACTCGAATCGGCACTCTAAATATCCAGCTAAGCGGCGCGGTCGTGCTCACCATCGCCTGCTTGATCCTATTAGGGACCTCAGCATCGGCCCAGGTAGGCAATGCGTCCAAGGTCCAGAGGCAAGAGATGGATAAGCGTGAATTGCAACTGAGTGATCTAGGCAGAGGGAATCACAAGGAAACCGATCCGAAGCGGGCTCAAGCCATCAAGGACCAGCTTAACGAAGACTTTCAACGCATCCTCAAACTCCACAATGCCATGGTTCGAGCCATTGCCAGCAACAGCCCTCTGGATTATCAGTTCATTTCGGACGCGACCGGTGAGATTAACAAGCGAGCTATTCGGCTGCAGTCGACGCTTGCACTCCATAAGCTTGAGCCGCCCGAACAAAATCCGCGGCACATCCATGACTTGGCTGATATGCAGACTAGGGATGGTCTGATCAAGCTCTGCAGAGAGATTGAGCTGTTTGTCAAAAACCCAATTATTGATACTCCAGGTACGGTCGACGCTCAGCAGTTGGAAAATGCCCGGCGCGATCTGGAGAGTGTCGTTGAACTCAGCGGCGCGATCAAGAAAGGCGCGGAGAGACGGAAAAACCTTCGTTAGTTAGGCCTTCTCAGTCTTGTGCGACAAGGCAAACTGACCAAGCGACTCGTAATGCTCGGGACATCGGCCGCACATAATCGGATCCTCATACCCACCTGTCTCCTTAATGGTATTGTCAACTTAACTTCATGAAGGAGCAAAACTATCAAGTGAGACAAGATGAATCCACTTCTCGTCATGTGGTTGATTAACGATCACCCTTAATTAAGCTGCCGACTCGACGTGAATCATCTTCATCATCCGCACAGCCGGCAATTCTTTTCGCAGCCGTCCCAGTCTCGCTTTAACGGCAACCACAATCGCAGTGGCTACGACGTGAAACATTTCGAAAAAGAAGAAAAGACCATCTTTGTGATCGCTGAACGCGAGCTCACAGAGCAGGAAC
Source organism: Pyrinomonadaceae bacterium (assembly GCA_041497335.1). Taxonomy (GTDB): domain Bacteria; phylum Acidobacteriota; class Blastocatellia; order Pyrinomonadales; family Pyrinomonadaceae; genus UBA11740. The sequence goes on from JBGQGG010000008.1 coordinate 132,587, forward strand.
AGGAGCGGCTTGGAGCCGAGTGGGCTGCGAGACGGTGTGTGTTCCTCAGCTAAGCTGGCGACCGACAGTACCGGGTCTTGTGGTCGCATCTGATCGAAGGCAAATGATGCGCCTCGAAGTGGCAGGAACATGATTCGATGAGCTGACGGCGTGAGGCGAGACAAACACAAGCAATAGCTCAGCGTTGGGAAGCAAGTCTGGCGCGAAGAAAGCTGCCGCGACATGTCAGATTCAATTTTCGATATGCACAGCCGACGATGGAAACCGCTGAAGCGGTTAGCGACGAGCGAACCACAACAATCCCTTTCACCTGGCTAAGGCAACATGTGAATGAGAAGTGAACTCGATTCTCAGATTCCGGCTTACTACGAGTCTTACCGCGCTTGACAGCAAGATAGCACATCTGGCTGCGACGACTTCTACACCCTTTGCCTGATACGCTTCTCCAACTAAAGTATGAATACCTGATTGCCGAGACGCGATACACTACTTCAAAAATGAATTGAATATGATCTAGGGACGCCGCGGCTATAACCGGGGGCTATGATGAGCGCGCTCGACCATACAAAAACGCTCTGTCAAACGAAAAGAGGAGGCTGATAATGCCGAACACGCCGAACTCGATTTACCGGATTCGAACCGGGTGGCCGTCTCTGCTCGCCAAGATCACAATGGGGCTGCTGGCGCTGGAGGCTGTCACTGGTCTGGCCGTAACGTTTGGCCCATTCCATGCCGCGGTGCAGTGGGGAGTCCTGGTCCATACGGCGGCTGGGATCGCGATGCTCTTACCGGTTTGCTGGTACTGCGCCGTGCACTGGCTGGATTATCGCGAGCGGGCGTTCTCGGATGTGCTGCTGCTCGGGTACGTAACCGCGGCGGCCCTTCTGGTGTGTTTTGCTTCGGGCGCCGTCGTCACCTTCGAAGCGCTATTGGGCGTCCGCATGAAACCCCTCTGGCGGAATGTCCACTTAATTTCCACGTTCGTCATTCTCGGCGGCGTTGGGGCGCACCTTCTGCTGGCAGTTGTGCGGTCCCGGAAATCCGCAGCGACGGGCTCCATCCCGGCATTCGCGCTTCAAGCCTCGATCATTGCCGGAGTTGGGCTCGCGGTCACCGCCATCGTCGCTTTGGCTTATCCTGGATCCCATTACGTGAACGAGTTTCCGAAGGACTACAGCTTCTTGCTCGGAAAAGACCGGCCGTTCGCGCCTAGTCTGGCGCGTACTTCGACTGGCGGAGCGTTCGACGCACGGTCGCTCGCGGGCTCGATGAGCTGCGGCACCGTCGGATGTCACGCGGAGATTGTCGAGGAGTGGAAGCCCAGCGCCCATCGATACGCCGCCATGGACCCCATCTTCCAGGGAATTCAGACCGTGATGGCGAAACAGAACGGTGCGGAGTCCACGCGCTACTGCGGGGGGTGCCACGATCCCATTTCGCTTTTCTCCGGAACCAAGAACACCTTCGTGGAGAAGCTTACCGGACTCGACGGATATAACGAAGGCGTTTCTTGCCTGGCTTGCCACTCGGTCCAGAAAACCGACATACAAGGCAACGCGAACTACACCGTCGTCCAGCCGCGGCAATACCTATGGCAGTGGGCCACGACCGGCGTCGCGCGAGTGGCTCGGGATTTTCTGATTCGTGCCTATCCCGCCGAGCACCTGAAGCTGAGCAAGCGGATGTTCAAAGCACCGGAATACTGCGCAGCCTGCCACAAGCAGTTCATCGACCAGGAGGTGAACCGCGTGGGCTGGGTACAGCTTCAGAACCAATACGATAACTGGAAGGCCAGTCACTGGAACCACAAAGACGACCCGGCGCACACGGTTGAATGCCGCGAGTGTCACATGCCACTGGTGGATTCACACGACCCGTCCGCCGGAGATTCGAGCGATTACAATCGCAATGCCAACGACGGCAAGCACCGCAGCCATCGCTTTCTCGCCGCGAATAACATGATGCCGAACCTCTTGCATTTGGAGGGAGCGGAAACCCAGAGCCGCCTCACGGAGCAGTGGCTGCACGGAGAATTCCCAATTCCTGAAATTCGTGATAAATGGGCCGAGGGTCCGGTCGTCAAGATGCGTCTCGAGGCGCCCGATGAAGTGACGCCCGGGCAGCTCATCCCGATCCGGCTGATCTTGACATCGAACAAAGTGGGACACGACTTTCCCACGGGGCCGCTCGATCTGATTCAAAGCTGGGTCGAGGTGAGCGTCACGGATGAAGCCGGCAAGGTAATCTTCGCCTCGGGCCGGCGCAATGAGAAGCACTTCATCGAGCCCGGAACGTTCCTGTTCAAGGCAGAGCCGGTAGATCAATACGGAAACCTGATCGACCGCCACAATCTTTGGGAAATGGTCGGTGTCCGTTACCGGCGCTCATTGTTTCCGGGTTACTCCGATACGGTTGAATATCAGGCTGCATGCCCTTCGAGCATTTCGTCATCGCCGAGCGTGCCTAGGGTAGGGGAGTTGAACGAAACACGGAATTTTGATTTCGCGGCCAAAGCGCCAGGCGGCAAATACCTGATTACGGCGATCCTTCACTACCGGAAGATTGATCAGTTCCTGCTCAATTATGTGCTGGGCGAAAAATCGGGAATCACGGCACCAGTCGTGGATATCGCGCGAGTCAGTGCTACGGTCACCATACGGCACCAGCGCGCCGCCCTGAACGTGAAGCGCACCGAGACGCTCGCCCGGCTCTCGGAAAGATAATCGCCCATGGCCCTGATCGAAACATCACCCGAGCAGTTGCCTGCGCCGCCGAAAACCAAGAAGAACCGCCTGAACCGGAGACACCGGCGCGTGTTATGGAGCGCGGCCGGGCTGGCGGTCGCTGGTTTGTTGGGGACTGCCTTCGGCGTGAGGTTTTATGCCGCTCATCAGCCGCAGGGTTACAAGTTCGGGGAAGAGAGCGCTGATATCACACACACCCTGGACCGCGGTGCGGCCAACGGTTCCGACAGTCTACGGGCGCTTCCCGCAGGCGCGCCCGAGCCACGCTTCACCGACGTCACGCAGCAGGCAGGTCTGGCGGAATTCCGCAGTTTCGCAGGCAATCGCAGCTCACAACTGCCGGAAGACATAGGTTCCGGCGTCGCCTGGGGCGATTTTGACAATGACGGCAACGTTGATCTGTTCGTCGTGAGCGCCGGGGGCTCGCTCGACCTGCCGGCCAACCAACGCGCTCCTTCGCTGCTCTTCCGCAACCTGGGCAACGGCACGTTCCAGAAGGTCGAGAACTTCCCCGACACTCGCATCATGGGAATGGGAGCGGCATGGGGCGATTATAACAACGACGGCTGGCTCGATCTCATCGTAACCGGCTACGACACGCTGATGCTCTTTCGCAACGATCACGGCGTGCTGTTGCGCGATACGAGGTTCCCCAATTTGAAAGGCTTCTGGACTGGTGCAGCCTGGGGCGATTATGATCGCGACGGTAGTCTCGACCTTTACGTGTGCGGCTACGTTCGGTATAAGCCTAGCAATGACGGACACCTCTCGGAACAGTTCGGCCTGGAAGTTCCCTTCACGCTGAACCCATCTTCTTATGAGCCAGAGCGCAACCTGCTGTTTCACAACAACGGTGGCAAGACATTCACCGAAGTTGCGGAAAAACTGGGCGTCGCCAATCGCGATGGGCGGAGCCTCAGTGCTCTGTGGCACGATTTCGATGGCGACGGCTGGCTGGATCTCTACGTCGCCAATGACGTTTCCGAAAACAAGCTCTATCTGAATAAACACGGCCGCTTCGTGGATGCGAGTTCCGCGGCGTGGGTGGCCGAGTACCGGGGTTCCATGGGCCTCGCGGCCGGCGATTTTGATCGTGACGGCGCTGACGATCTGTTCATCAGCCACTGGATCGCCCAGCAGTACGCGCTTTATCAGTCGTTGCTCGAGGCGCAGAAGTATGCCGCGAAGCAGAACAATCCCGGTGGCAAAGCTAACGCGATCGAATTGCACTTCACGGATGTTGCCGAGAGGCTCGGTATCGGGCAGGTTTCGCTGCAATCGATCGGCTGGGGTACGTCGTTCGTGGATTTCGATGCCGATGGCTGGCTGGATCTGGTGGTGGCGAACGGAAGCACGTTCGAGACCAAGCAGAGGCCGGCGAAACTGGAGCCCATGCCCTCTTTCCTTTTCTGGAGCCAAAAGGGCGAATTCTTCCACGACCTCGCGCCGTGGAATGTCGCTCTCTCTACGCCGCACGCCAGCCGCGGGCTGGCCGTGGCCGACTTCAACAACGACGGCGCGATGGATATCGCCATCGTGGATCACGGCGAGGGCGTACGGCTGTTGCGCAACGACATCCCGCAGGGCAACTGGCTGGAGCTTCGTCTGCACAGCCAGGTGGGACGGAGTCGCCAGCCTGTGGGGTTCGGCGATGGCGCGACAGTGATCGCGGATGTCGGCGGAGTCAAGTTGCGGCGCACCGTGACCAGCGCATCGTATCTTTCGCAGGACAGCCGGCTCGTACATTTCGGACTGGGCAAGAGTGCGCGCGCCGATAGCGTCGAAGTGCGATGGCTTGATGGGCGAGTGGACACGTATCCCCAGCTCGATGCGGACACGATTTGGAATCTGATCGAGGGCGATCCTGTTGCACATCGAAAACCGATCGAGGCGCCGCAGGCTGCCACGGTATCGGCGCCATCCCGAGATCAACTGGTTCAGTTCTGGGGGAAGCAGCGCGCAGCCATGGACGCGCTGAAAAGAGAAAACGACATCGCGAAGGCGGCCCAATTGTTCCGCGAGGCCGTGGCTCTCAACCCCACACACGAGGATTCTCGATATTATCTGGCCAGTTGCCTTTACGCTCAGGGAGACACCACAGGCGCTCTAGAACAGCTTGAAGTTCTGATTCGCACTAATCCGCAAAGTCACCGCGCCTACCAGCGAAAGGGCTTGCTGCTGGCCGCTTCCTCCAACTCCACGGCGCAACTGACCGCCGCTGAGGAGTCCGTCAGCAAAGCGCACGCGCTAAATCCCGAGGAGACCGGGGCGTTGCTGCTGTTGGGAGAGATCGCGCTTCTCAAAGGGGATCCAAATACGGCTGCGCAGCGCCTGGAATTGGCTTGCCGCACAAATCCGCGTGCAGTCGGTGGGTATTTCCTGCGCGGCTATATCGCCTGGAAGTCGAACGACGCCGCGCGCGCTCGCGAATTACTGCGGGCCGCCAAGAACGCTCGTGGCAACGATTGGAAACCCACAGGCACTGTTGCCGAAGGCGATGTGCGCACCCGTATGTACACCGAGGGCTCCGTCCTTTCCTCTTTTTGGAACGAGTGGGATGGCTCCCCCGATCCGGCGGTTGTCTACGCCACCCTGGATAGTGCATTGAAACGCCGATCCGCCAGATCCACGCGGTGAACGGCGCCTAGGCTCCCGGCCCCCGACTCAACTGCACGAGCCGTGAATGCCTCTCTTTCGGACCAGCAATTCGACCAAAAGAACTTCAAAGTGGGCAAGGCAAATAGTCGGGCCTATTTGGCGGCTATTGCGATGTAATCTTTCCCGCTATAAAGACGCACAGCACCCGCCGAATTGACCATCATTAGCGGGCGCGGTCGCTTGAGCCCGGCGTCCTTCGTGGTAGAAACTGAGAGAATCTCATGACCCGAGAGATCGAGAATGCTCAGTTTTCCGTTATCACTAAAACCGAATCCATATGCGCCCGTGGGAAGATCAGAACCGTTGAGAGTGATCGACGAGTCAGTGATCAGAAACCCCTGGTACTTGGCCCGCACATCGGCAGCATAGCCGGAGGTATCCACAAGCCCCGCAATCACGTAACGGTTGCTTCCAAAACGGGCGGCGGCGGCATTGCGCATCTGCGTCGGTGCGCTCTGACCTTGAAAGTAGAATCCAGGGGGTACGACCCGCGCGAGTTCAGGGTTCTCGAGCACTGTCGCCGAGTTTTGCGCTACAGCGAGTAGGGGCGCCGCGCAAGCAACAAAGACCGCCACAAATATGGTGAAATAGTACCGTCTCCAGTTTTTCATAAGCGTTTCTCTTTCACTTGGACGTTCATATACAAGCAGGCCGTAAGAAGCTTTTCGCGGAAAAGCGAACCTAAGAATTAGCTCAACACGCGCTGCCTACGCGCGTTCGTTGTGCCCCGCTCCGCTTGCTTCAAAATAACTTAGATCTTTGCCAGGCCTCCAACCTACGCGTGTGTCTTTCAAAAGTCGCGCATCAACCAGGGTCTGTTGTGCCTCTTCGGCATTGCCTCCTTCCTTCGTGCCTGTGTCAATCCAGATGCGAAGGTTCGGTCTTTTAGGCAGTGCCTCAACATAATGCACGATCCGCTTATTGGTGTTCGAGACACTACCACAAGTCAGCCAAAAACGTTACTATATCTAGGCCCAAATAGAGTGAGACGAGTCCTCCCAATGAAGAGCCCTCAAAACCTGAGTGTTTTGCCTCTTTGCGAGTCCGATAGGTGAATAAAAGACGTTGCGCCGTCAAAGAGATTTTGCCCAACGTTCAGATAGAGCACCGAATAGCGTTTCTTCTTGTTAGCTTCGTAGCCCGGTGGTAAATAGACCAGCACATCGAGATCGTTATTTCAGTATTCTTGAGTGAAAGCTTTTGTGCACGCTTAGGTCGCCAACGAGCGTGTGCGCCTGCTGCACCGCCGCTGTCCCAGACAAAAATAATGCACCAATAGTCGTTTAGGAGTTAAGAGATTCCTGAACCTTTGAGGACACGCTGCCAATGATGTCCCGCGCGTCCGTGTCGCTTCCTGCTTCTGCGATCACGCGAATGATCGGTTCTGTATTTGAGCCTCTCACGAGGAACCATCCATTCGGGAGCATCACTTTTACGCCATCGCGCACATCCAGCGGACAACCTGCATACTCGTGACGCAGCATTCTGAGTACAGCAGAGATCTTATGCGACGGGCACGCCAGTTTCTCCTTAATCACGCTGAACTGCGGAAAGCTGTTCACCAGTTCAGTGATCGTTTGCCCAGTTTCGGCAAGGAGGTGCAGGACCAGGGCCATGCCAACCAGGCTATCGCGAGCAAAATTGATTCGACGATAAATAACCCCACCGTTGCCCTCGCCACCAATGACGGCGTTTTGCTTCTGCATCTCTTCGGTGACGTTAACCTCGCCGATTTTTGTAAGAAAGAGGGGGCAACGAAACCGGGTCGCAACCTCCTGAAGTGCCGACGTGGTTGAGAGATTTGCCACTACGGGCCCGACTTCATGGCTGAGAACATGAAGGGTTGCCAGCACGAGCGTGTAGTCCTCGCCGATCGGCATTCCCTGCTCCGACACAACGGCGAGACGGTCTGCATCCATATCCTGAGCAAATCCGACATCAGCTTGATGTTCTTTAACTGCGGCGCACAGGTCCCCGAGATTTTCCGCCAATGGTTCGGCGGGTCGTGGGAACAGTCCGTTTGGAATTACATTAATAGGAATGACTTCAGCACCTAAAGCTTCGAGCAGCTTTGGGCCTACCAGAGAACCAGCCCCATTACAAGCATCGAGCACAACACGAAGTTTCTTCCCACTTTGCGGTAGTGGTCCCAAAGTGTCGAGGATGGTCTGAATGTGGAGATCAGTTGCACCTGAAATCTCTTCAACTTCCCGCATTTCTGAACCAGCAACCTTCGTGTACTCGCCTTGATGATAGAGGTCGAGCATTTCACGTGCCTTACCGCTATTCAGGAATAGTCCGTCAGACCCTACGAACTTCAGAGCGTTCCACTCTGCGGGGTTATGGCTGGCGGTAATCGCAATGCCGCCGAGTGCACGATGACGACGGACTAGTAGCTGAATTGTCGGCACCGGACACATCCCCATATCAAGAACTCGGCAGCCACTTGATAGCAGGCCCGCAATGACGGCCTGTTTGACCATTTCACCCGAGGTGCGGGGATCGCGCCCAATGACAATCGTGCCGGAGCCGACATAGGTGCCGAAGGCTTGGGCGAAACGCGTCAACAACCCAGGCGTCAGTGATTCGCCGATCACTCCGCGCACGCCAGAGATGCTAATCTTGAGAGTTGGTATCGCTCGCACTATCTATCAATACCCCATTACTTATTTAGTCGATCGCGCACCCAATCAAGCAGGTTGTGTGCGCTCGTCGCTTCCTCAGCTTCGACGATAACGCGAATCATGGATTCTGTGTTCGATGCTCGCACGTGTATCCAGCCTTGTGGCAACACTACTCTAATGCCATCCGTCAGATCATGAGTTAACTGCTCATGCTCGATCGCCAAGCGAAAGTTCTGCAGCACCGAATAGAGGCGATTGGGCTCCACAGGCACGTTGTACTTCAACATCGTCAGTCGTGGAAGTTCCTGAACGACTTCCGAGACTGGCTTGCCCGTGCGCGCAAGACCTTCGAGAATGAGCCCAACGGCGGCGGCGCTGTCGTGGGTTAAATGTAATTCAGGAACAGTCACACCCCCACTGCCTTCTCCGCCAAGAATGGCGCCATGTTCAATCATGCCCTCGGAGATGTAAGTTTGTCCGACCTGAGTGCGTACAACGGTGCCACCATGACGCGCCGCAATTTGATCTATGGCGCTCGTAGTCGAAACATTTGTCACCACGGTGCCCGCGTTCTGCTCGAGACGAATCCTGGTGGCCAGGGCGAAAGTTAACTCCTCTGAGAGTGGTTGGCCCAGCTCGGTGACAATCCCCAGTCGCTCACCGTCGGCGTCATGAGCGAACCCGATTTCGGCATGTCCCGCTTTCACAACCGCGCTTAGTTGGGCCATAGTCTCGGGTTTTGGTTCCGGAGGATGCGGAAAGGTTGCGCTGGGATCGTCGTTGATCGCCAGCACTTCGCAACCGAGTTCCTGTAGCCAGCGCGGTATGAGTCGTGAACAAGCACCGTTGCAACAATCGACCGCGACCTTTAGTCGACGTGGCCTGATTGCTTCAACATCAAAGGCATCCTTGAGCAATTCTACATGGTGTTCGATCGCGTCTCGATGATGGATGGCGGGCTCGATCTTGTCCCAGGTGGCCTTGGCAAACTCTCCCTGATGGAATATGTCCAGGAGCTCTTCGGCCTGCATGAAATTCAAATAAAGACCATCACCACGCACAAATTTCAGCGCGTTCCACTGAGACGGATTATGGCCGGCCGTGATGGCGATGCCTCCGTCGGCTTTGAGCCAGGTAACAGCCAATTGCAGGCTTGGTGTTGGGCAAACGCCAAGATCGATAACCTCACAACCTGTCGCGAGCAGTCCTGCCACGACCGCGGCACGGACCATCGGTCCGGAGGCTCTGGTGTCGCGACAAACGAGGATGCGACCATTGTCGAGATACGTCCCAAAGGCCTGCGCAAACCCGATCGCCACTTCTGCTGTAAACGTGTCACCGACAATGCCACGCACGCCGGTGATACCAATTTTTAGCGGTTTCATGATTAAACTGAAGCTGCGCAGAACCTATTAGTGGGTCAGCTTGAATTTGAACGCGCTCTCATTTCTCGAACCTGTCCCACCACCAGCGCAAAGAACATTGACACGCAACAAAATTGAATCATACAATTTCCTTAATCCGCAAAAGAAGGAGCCTGTCCGCACGGCAGCGTTTCGGAGTCAATAGTCCGAAACCGCAGCGGTGCGTTCGGAAAACGACCATGCGAAACTGTTGTTCGACGATTATCGTTCTATCACTTCTTAGTCTCAATGTCATTCCTGGCCTGGCACAAGTGTCCGCGCCCATAAGCTCGCCCGCCTCGGCCGAAGTCGAGCAACGCGTCGAGTCTCTTCTCAGCCGGATGACGCTGGAGGAAAAGATCGACATGCTGGGTGGCGTGGACGGCTTCTTTATCCGCGGCATTCCGCGGCTTGGTTTACCTCGAATGAAAATGGCCGATGGGCCGATCGGCGTTCGTAACTACGGACCAGCTACGGCCATGGCAGGCGGAATCGCGCTGGCAGCCACATGGAATCCAACGTTGGCTGAGCGTGTGGGGATTGAACTCGGCAGGGACGCAAGGGCAAAAGGAGTGCACTTCCTCCTGGGCCCCGGCGTGAACATTTATCGGGCGCCGATGAATGGGCGGAATTTCGAATACTTCGGCGAAGACCCGTTTCTCGCCTCCCGCATCGCGGTTGGATACATCAGAGGGGTGCAGAGCCAGGGCGTCAGCGCCACGATTAAGCACTTCATGGGAAACAATTCGGAGTTTGACCGGCACAACACGGACTCGATCATCGACGAACGCACAATGCGCGAAATCTACCTGCCGGTGTTCGAAGCGGCGGTGAAGGAAGCGCACGTGGGCGCCATCATGGATTCCTACAACCTGACCAACGGCATACACCTGACCCAGAACGGACACTTGAACATTGATGTCGCCAGGAACGAGTGGGGCTTCGGCGGCATCATGATGTCTGACTGGTTCGCGACCTACGACGGCGTTGCTGCGGCGAACAATGGACTTGATCTGGAGATGCCGTCCGGCGCCTTCATGAATCAGAAGGTCCTGCTTCCAGCCATTCAGCAAGGCAAGGTCACAGTTGCCACAATTGATGAGAAGGTGCGCCGCATTCTGCGTACCTCTATCCAGTTTGGCTGGCTTGACCGCGACCAAACAGATACGTCTATCCCGCGCTACAACCAGCAAGGTCGCCGCGTGGCGCTTGAAGCAGCTCGCGAGAGTCAGGTGCTCCTAAAGAACGAGGGCGGATTGTTGCCGCTCAACAAGGGAAAGATAAAATCCGTCGCCATTATTGGACCGGACGCCTACCCGGCAGTACCTGTTGGCGGCGGCAGCGCCCGCGTGGAACCCTTTGTCGCGACAAGCTATCTTGAGGGTCTAAGTAACTACCTGGGCACCGGAGTTCAAGTGTATTACGCGCGTGGCATCACTTCCATGGCCCAGATGGCCGATGCGACCAGTTTCTCCACAATTGCGGCGAATGGAGCGTCAGGCCTCAGCGCGGAATTCTTTGATAACAATGACTTGCGAGGAACGCCTGTATCGATGAGGACCGATCAGCACATCAATTTCAGGGCAGGTTCACGCGCGGACTTCCCGCCGCAATCGCTTTCAGCGCGCTGGACTGGCTACTACTTACCCGAAGGGTCTGGAACCTACGACGTTTTTCTGGCCTCGACCGGAGAAGACGGTGGCTTCTATCGCCTCTACGTCGACGACAAGCCTGTTTTCGATAATTGGACCACATCCCGCGCGGCAGTCAGCCAGGCCACGCTCTCGCTCGACACCTCGCCGCATAAGATCGTCTTGGAACAACACGGCCGTTCGGCATGGCTTGGGACACGCATGCAATTCGGAATCATCCGTCACGGGAACCTGGTTAGTGCGGACGCAAAGAAGCTCGCGTCAAGCGCGGACGTCGTTGTGGTCGCCGCGGGTTTCGATCCTGAAACGGAGAGCGAAGGTGCGGACCGGACGTTTCAACTCCCTCCGGGACAGAACGAGTTGATACGGGAGATGGTCGCGGCAAACAAGAAGACTATTGTCGTGCTTACGTCCGGAGGAAACGTGGACATGAATGCGTGGCTCGATCATGTCCCGGCCCTCATCGAGGCGTGGTATCCCGGACAGGAAGGCGGCACGGCCCTGGCCGAAGTTCTCTTCGGCGACATGAACCCTTCTGCCCGCTTGCCGGTCACTTTTGAGCGACGCTGGGAAGAAAATCCTGTGCATGATAGTTACTATCCTGAAGGAGACTCAAAACGCGTCGTATATAGGGAAGGCGTGTTCGTCGGTTATCGGGGCTATGAAAAGAACGGAACGAAGCCTGTGTTTCCGTTCGGCTACGGTTTGTCCTACACCACCTTCAACTACAGCAACCTCGCTATCAAAGCGGTATCAAACGGCGTCTCACCGGGGTCCCACTACGAAGTTTCGTTCGAAGTGAAGAACACGGGCAATCGCGAAGGCGCTGAGGTGGCGCAGGTGTACGTAGGAGACACACACTCGACAGTGCCGCGGCCTGCGAAGGAGTTGAAGGGGTTTTCGAAAGTGAACCTTGGGCCTGGAGAGACGAAGAGAATAACAATCGCCCTCGACGGCCGCGCGCTCTCTTATTACGACGTCAACGCAAAACAGTGGCGCGCCGACGCCGGCGATTTTGACGTGCTCATCGGCCGGTCCTCGGAACAGATCGAACTGCGCGGTAAGCTCAAGCTCACTGCTGCTGTCACTGGAAGATGACGCACGCAAGCGTGAACGAAACGCTGCAAATGAAGAGAAGGTCTTATCGGCGCTTCCTGGCTATAGGCTTTAACAGCTTAGAACTGTTCCAGCCTTCGACAGCAAGAAACGGGGTGGCCGTGCCCAAATCCTTGACCTTATAAGTCGCTGCTACCTCTCTGCTCTCCCCAGGCATCAATGTGAGATAGTTGTCCTGCCAGACAACGGGCAGAACATCTTTATCGCTAGTTCCCTTTTTGATCTGTAGATGAATGAAGAAGGCTAAACTGCTACTGGGATTTGACACAGTTACATGGGCTATATCATCTCCACCTCTGCGGACCGCATTGGCCGTCAGAACCAATTTCACCGGCAGGAGTTTCTGCAGTTGGGTCATATCCGCGTAGGAGTTTGTAGGCGTGTAGTACCAGGTGGACTTTTGCCAATCAAGCACGTCATCTTTTGTTGAAAGCCAGTAGAAGTTTGAACTTATCGTTTGTCCTTTCTCATCTTCAAGCATAAGCCTGAGAAAGTAAGTCGAGGACAGACCCTGAAACTGCGGGAACACGAGCGCTTTCGCGTTGCTGTCGGCTGGCAGATCAAGACTACTTACATTGGAAAACTTTTCGATCAGATCGATGTCATACACCTTCGCCGTCACCTTCAGTTTGTATAGGGCCTGATGGGTGGCGTTAACCACAACCACGGATTTGTCGTCGTAAGAATACTGCACATGAACCGGCTCGCAGGCCTTTTTAGTCCCGAAGTAACCGCCTCCAGGCATAAGGAAATAGTCGTAAAGATGCCAGATCATTGAAGGCCAGGCATTGTTCATCATCCATTGAATAACACCGCTCGAGGTGTACCTGTTGCCGGCATAAGCTTCGAACATCGCCCGCTGGCTTTCGTAGGTCATCAACTGCGACTTCATCGCGTAGTCGCCCACGTCTTTTGCTGGTCCATAGCGCGCATTCAAGGCTGCGGTGAAAACTTTCAAATCTTTAAATTGGCCCCCGCCGGCGTGATAGTTCCAGTATTCATCAATGGGCCACAAATGCTCTTTGGGTAGAATCCGGCGCAGGCTCTCAACCGGAGGCACCGCCGGCCCGGGACTAATCTCGGTAGCAAAACCATGGGCGCCCCCCAACTTCTTATCGAGTGACCAGTATGAAGCAGGTACCCACTCGTAAGGGCCCTCCATTTTAACTCCGGTCGCGCCGGTCACAGTTGTCTGCCTTGCTGTCGCCGATGAGAGGAATGGGTTTGGCCATTGATACTTTTTGAGGATGTCAATATACATCTGCTCGACATCAGGCGGCGGTGGATTGTCGCTGCCATTCAGCCAGACCAACAAGCTCGGATGATTTCGCAAACGTCTGATTTGATCTGCCTGCGATTTGGCGGCGATGTCGTAATCCTCCTTATCCCAGGTCGGTCCCTCTTCATAATCGGGACGGTGCTGCCAGTGCTCCCAATGAGAGCAGCAGCACCACCCAGCCATGACCAGGATTCCCTCCTGGTCAGCCAGATCAAAAAAGTAATCCGGCTGTAGTTGTCCTTCCAACCGAATCGTATTCAAGTTCATGTCTTTGACGTACTGAAATTCCGCTCTCAGCCTTTCAGGCGTGAAGCGCAGAAAAATATCGGAGGTCCAGCCACCGCCGCGAATGAGCACATTTCGACCGTTGATTTTGAAGACCCGATGGTTCTGATTATCTAATTCTGAAGTGATCTGTCGAATACCGAAACGCACATCTTGACGATCAGATATTTTGCCGCCGGTCTCGAATTCCATTCCCAGCCTGTACAGATTCGGACTGCCCAGATGCACGGGCCACCACACCAGCGGTTGAGAGAAGTTAAGTTGCGGAAATTCATCCGGCGTAAAGGTAACCGACTTCGTCTCCTGTGGGCTGAGCTTTACTTTCTGTGACAACCTAATGCCCTCAATGCGCGCGATCATCGTGCCTTCGACTGCGACGTCACTTGCATTGTGCACTTCAGCGTTAACAGTGAGATGCGCGGTCTCAAGCGAGGGCAAATCAAAATGAGTTACAACCTGGGGATATCTCAACGTGACTGGCCCACTATTGGTCAGATAAACGTCACGGAGAATTCCCATGTTCTTATCTGGGGGTGTCGGATTCCAATCTACCCAAGTCCAACCAAGGTCATCAGGCTGAGGCGGAAAGACTTCGATGGCTAAAGTATTCAATGCGCCGGCGCGCGCCACACCGGTAATGTTGACTTCATGGGTGCGAAACGTACCAGCTATCTGATCTGAGGTGGCAATCTGTTGGCCATTGAGCCAGATGTTTGCGCGGAAGTTAATTCCATCGAGGTGTAGCCAGGTATGCTGGCCGTGGTAACTTGCGGGAATACGAAGCTGTGTTCGATACCACCAGGTAACCCGAAACGGGCTATCCTCGGGCATCGGGAGATTCGAAAAATTGGCGCCGATCGGATAGCCGCAGCCGGGTATCAGTCTTAAATTCTGACCTACCAATGGATCAGGATAGACTTTGTCTTCTACCAGGGTGCCAACAATCGTAGACGGAACTATGGCCGGATACCATTTCTGCGGCTGGAACTCGTTCTGCGAAAGAGCATCACCCCTCTCTTTGACCTGAGCTGATGATTGAATGCTCCAGCCCTTCCGCAAAAAAAGCTTTGTAGGTTGAGGTAACCCGCGCTCGCTCTCGGTCCTGGCGAACGCGGTAAGACTCAACAATAGAATGATGCTTCCGGAGACCAGGCCTTTTTGCATATGCATTCCTCCGCAATTCTTAACCGCCAGCACTGGGGATGGCGGGAGCAAAGGGCCAGCGTTCGTTATACCAGGACCAGACCAGAAAAAAGACGGCGCCCAGGGCAAGCGTGCCCAGGCCGAGAACGATTACAGGCCATGGCGTTGTCGCAAAAATAAATACCCAACCGACGAGCGCGACAATGCTTGGCAGCGGGTACAGCCACATGCGGTAAGGACGCCGCATGTCCGGCGCCCGCTTTCTTAGAAGTATAAGAGCGAAAAGTTGACCGATGAATTGGACCAGGATTCTGGTTGAAATAAGCGCGTCAATGACGGCATCAAGCGAGAAGAAGCTGCAAATAATCGAAATCACGCCAAGCACAATCAGAGCGACATACGGAAATCTTTTGGTGGGATGGAGCCGGCCGAACACTTTGAAGAAATATCCGTCCAGCGCTGCGGCATAAGGAATTCGTGAGTAGCCAAGTAACAGGGCGAACACCGAACCGAACGCCGTCCAAAGCACCATGGCGGTGAAGAGAGTCGCGATCTTTGCGCCGTAGATCTTTTCCATCATGAGCGAGACCACGAAACCCGATTCAGGATGCGCCTCAACCGGCACAAACTCGCGCCAGGGCACAACTCCGATAATGGAAAGATTGATCGCGAAGTAGATAATCGCCACCGCGATTACACTAATAATAATTGAACGGGGAATTGTCCGTCCCGGGTCTTTCACCTCGTCACCGATGTAACAGATGTCGTAATAGCCCAGATAGTCATAGACGCCAATACGCGAAGCGGCGCCCAAACCGAAGAGAAAGCCCAGTGAGAAGCTGAATGCGCCAGGGGGAAAGTCAAAAGCCCGGGCGGCGCTGAAATGCATCGCTCCGGTAACAATCACTGCCAGCGTGGTCAGCAAGGTTCCGATCCATAAACTGACAGTAATCGTGCCGATTGAAGTGATGCGGCGATAGAGCAGCACGATATTGATAATCCCGACGGCAGCGGCAACCAGCAGGGTCTCGCGCGCCGTGATACCCTGCCAGATATAGCCGGAGTATTTGGCGAAGCCGATGTAGCCCGATGCTATTTCTAGTGGACCGCTGAGAATGAACTGCCAGATGAACAGAAAGGCCATGAGCCGTCCAAAGGTCTCACGACCATAAGCCTCACGCAGGTAGACGTAAGAACCTCCGGACCCCGGCATCGCAGCGCCTAGTTCGCTCCAAACCATACCGTCCGGGATTGCGATTAAGACGGCGACAACCCAGCCCAGCATTGCCTGGGGACCACCGAGCGCCGACATCAAAAGCGGAATGGTGATAAACGGACCCACGCCGATCATGTTCGACATGTTTAGGGCAGTAGCTTGCACTAGCCCGAAGCGTCGCAGCAGAGGCGCACTTTTTTCGCTTGTGGATACCTGAGTCACCAGTCTTTAGAACCGAATGACAAAAAGGAAGTCTTCCCGGAGAACCTTCATGGCGTCTTGATCGCCAGCACGACCGCGTTACTGTTTTCGCCGCGCAGGCTGAGTCCCACGGACACATCACCGGTGAGCGATAGATACTCCGGCAACCTAACAACCACGCCCGACAGCCAGTTGTAGTCTGGAACGTTTCTCACATATTCGACCGAAAGCGGATAGATGGTGTTCTGCGAGTCGACTGCCTGGGCGCTTACGGCTGAAAGATCTTCACCCTGGAGCAATTCCAGATTGGCCGTGAGGAGCAACACTCTCGTGCGCTGGTCCGCGCTGAAGTTCAGCGTGCTTACTACTGAAAACGGTTGCGCTGTGAACAGCACTGAATCAAGCGCGATGGCTCGGTTCGTATCAGCTTCGGTCAACAGTATTGGCCCAGGTGAATGCGGCAGTGTCGCGGCAGTTGCCAGCACATTGAATTCGTGCAGCGACCACCATTGAGTGGCGCTTCCCGTCTGCATCACGCGGATGTATCGTGCCGTCTGATTCGCCAAAGTCACGCTGACGCCTTGCGAGCTTCCCGCGGCGCTTACATGCGGACTTCCCCAGTTAGTGCCATCGTTTGATACGTACACTTGATAACCGTGCGCATAGTCGCCGGCACTCGCGCCCGAATCCATCTCGATCTGAGAAAAGCTCTGCGGCGAATTCAGATCCACCTGAAACCATTGTCCATTTGTCTGCGGCTGGCCCGTGGACCAACGCGTGCCGCCGTTACCGTCGAGCGCGTTGGTGGGCGGCTCGCCGCCATTGCTGACTGAAGCGGAGGCGATCCAACCGCCTCGCGGCAATGCGCCGGTTGTGCTGCCAGTGTAGACATTGAATTCCGTGATTGACCACGAGGGCCCGGCGCTTCCCGTTTGGACCACGCGAAGGTAGCGCGCGACCTGAGCAGGAAAGTTCACAATTGTGGATTGCGAACTGCCAGCACCGCTGGCGATTGGACCGCCCCAATTGGTCCCGTCACTCGAGACGTAGACCTGATACCCGTGCGGAAACTCACCTGCGCCCGAATCCATCACGATCCGACTGAACGCCTGCGCCGTTCCGAGGTCGATTTGAAACCACTGTCCGTTCGCTTGGGGCTGGCCCGTGGTCCAACGCGTGAGGGCGTTGCCATCAAACGCGTTCAACGGTGGCGCATTCGAAGCGCTGATAGACGCCGTAGCCGTCCAACCGCTGTGCGAGAGCAATTGCGCTACGCGGCTCGGCGAGCCAGACCAGGTAAAGGTCGCGGCTGCGGCGGCATTCAACGTGTAGCTGAACGATTCATTACCCCACAAAACTCTGAACGTGCTCGGCGTGCTGCCAGCGTTGCGGACAATCAGGACCTTCGAGCCGTCGGGGTTCCTGAAAGCGACGTCTTCGATGTTCGAACCGAAAGTATTCGAGCCGATGCGATAAGAGCCGGGCTTCAGAAATTTGCTTGCATGGCCCAACGCGTAGTAATCGACGTTGTAGGTAACGTTCCCGGAACTCTGATCGATAGTCACTACTCCGCGACACGTGCCACAACCACCGTTCGTTGGTCCATTGTTCGTATCCAGCGCCATATTCCAAAGCACTACACCCCTGGCCCAGTTGCGGCTGCCGCTGATCACCAGATTCAGCGCATCGCGAAAACCATTCGCGTCGCCGCCCTGCCAAGTTCCACCCGACGCCTCAGTAATAAACGCGTCCTTGCCGGGGTATTCGTTGTGCACGGTGGTCTGCGCGCTCACGTCACCGCCGTACCAATGCCACGCAACGCCGGAGACATATTGCGTCGCGGCCGCATCCGCGAGCACCGTCTCGGGATAGTTGGGCGCGTCCCAGTTGTGATCGTAAGCGAGAATTTTCGTGCTGAGATGATTCGCCGCGAGCGCCGGCCCCAGGTTGTTCTTGACGAAGCTCGCCTGCTCGCTCGCCGCCATTCCCATGCCCGGATAGCCGGGCGGAATGTAGAGCGGCTCATTCTGCACGGTGAGGTAATTCACCATCACACCCTGCGCCTTATACGCTTGAATATATTTCACAAAATAATTGGCGAGCGGCGCGTAAGCCTCCGGCTTCAAATTGCCGCCAATCATCGAACCGGTGGTTTTCATCCAACCCGGCGGGCTCCACGGCGTGCCGATGATCTTCACCGCGGGATTGAACTGCAACGCCTGCTTCAGCACCGGGATGATGTATGCATTGTCATGATTGATTGAAAAGTTGGTGAGATTCGGATCAGCCTGGCCTGTGGGCATATCGTCATACGAATAGTTTCCAATCGTCGAAAAATCGGAAGCGCCCAACGGTTGCCGCAACAGGCCAAGTCCAATCCCGTTCGTCAGGCTGAATAAGTTAGTCATCAACGCATTTCTTTGCGTAGCGTTCAGCTTGTTGTAGACCAGCCACGCTGACGAATCAGTGAACGACGCGCCAAAGCCTTCCATCTGCTGAAACTGAGTATTCTCGTCGACGGTAATCGTCACCGGATTGAAACCGCTATTCGGCGCGAAAGAAAGATTCGGCTGCTGACTCAACCGCGCGCCGCCTGACAAGTCCGTCAGCCAAACGCTGACCACTTCGTTGCCGGCTACTGTTGACGGAAGCGCAATCGCAAGCGCCGGAAAATGAAGCACCAACTGCGACAAGACTACAGCCGCCGAAACCAGCAAGACTATCGCGACTCTAATCTGACGAGATTGCTTCATACTTACTTAGACCCTCGAGACACTCTGCCGCAGTTAAAGCCACACCAGTATTACAGAAAGAGGCCAGATCCTTGACCCCCGGCGAGACTTCGGAAAGAATCCTATTCGTTCGGCGGCTACCCAAACACCAACGAGCAGTACCAAGCCTGAGGACTTCTGTGATGTTATTTGAGACCGTACTGTATATCAGTCTTCTCCTTGTAGTAGGAAGCGGCGGTCCCGCTTCAATCACCACATTTACCACTGCTCCCTCACCTGCGCGGCAGCTAACCGGCAAGAAGCCATCTGTTTCCCTACCGATGGCTCGCGGCACAGAGCCATCTTCACAGACGCTATTTGACGACTTTAACTATTCCAACTACAAACAACTAACCAAACACGGCTGGATCATTCGCACTGCGGCAGGGTGGCCAGGGGTGCCGGGCGCAACTTGGGGAAACAAAGGCGTGTTACTTCTTTCTGACCCGCATCAGCGAGGCAATCGTCTACTACGCATGACCTCTTCCACCGATGGCACCGGCGCTAATACCCATCAGACCCAGATTTGCCATCAACGCAAATACATGGAGGGCACTTATGCTGCTCGTGTTCGCTTTGTTGATATCCCGACTGAGGGGCCCAGCGGCGATCAACTCGTGGAGAGCTTTTACACGATTAGCCCATTGAAGGCGCCAATGGATCCCGACTACAGCGAGCTGGATTTCGAGTATCTGCCGAATGGCGGCTGGGGCAGCGATGGACCCACGTTGTTTGTGACTTCCTGGAGAACCTTCAGCCCCGAGCCGAATTGGAATAAAGATAACGTCTTTAATAGCACCAGCGGAAGCAAAGCAGGTTGGCATACACTGGTCACGCAAGTCTCTGATGGAAAGGTGAAGTATTTCATCGACGGCAAAGCTCTGGCCGACCATGGTGGGCAGTATTACCCGCGATCTCTCATGTCGATAAATTTTAATCTTTGGTTTATCAAGGATGGGACCGTGAAATCCAGCGATGTACGCCAATACCGAGAGGACATCGATTGGGTGTACCATGAGGCAAAGAGATTACTCACGCCTGAAGAGGTTGAAGCGAAGGTGGGAGCCCTGCGACGAAGGTCCGTCAAATTCCAGGATACTGTGCCGGCGCCGTTGCCGGCGTTGACGTCACCCTGTGATTACTGAAGGCGCCATTTGCCGGATAGCGTCAGCACATAACAAATTGGCGCCGAAGCGGACGGCTCTACTGCATGTCTCATGATGCGTTACTATATCTAAGATGTCGGAGGTGCGTCGATGAAGAGAATGATGTTTTTCCGCTCTGGGGTTTTAGCTGCTCTAACGCTTGTGGTCGCCGGCTCGGTCTCTGCCCAAGACGCCTCGAAGGCTGCCGAATCCGACGCCTCCAAGCTCGTGTATGCCGACTTCCAGAACCTGCAGAACGGCCGGCCCGTAAGCAAGCGGGGTGGTATGACGCAGTTGAATCGGTATTCCCAAAACGTGGCAAATCCGCCGCAATTCCGTGGTCTGGAAAAGGCAGATCCGCCCGCCCCCGCGCCCGCGCGGGTGACGGCGGACGATATTGCTGCCGCCTTCGATTACGAACTGCGGATACCAAACGAGTGGGAGGGAGTCAATATGGAGGTGTTCGGGCAGCCCCAGAAAGACGGCAAATTCGTGGCTGACGACGTGAGCGGGTATAAGTTCATCACGATGCGGGTCTTTGCCAAGGGCCCCCAGTACATACGACTCGAACTCATTACTCGCGGTCAGGGCGCCAATCTCGAGGCGGGGTATCCGACGGTGGACTTCCGGGTGTCTCCGGGTTTCAATACGTACAAACTCAAGCTCGACTCCTTCAACCAGCCCGAGTGGGCGATGCCTCTAGACCTCAAGCTGGACGTCCTCAAGAAGTTGACCTCCATCACGGTGGGCGTGTTTTGTAACAAATGCAAGATGGAGAAAGGGACCGTAGTGGTCGACAACATCGCTTTCGAGAAGTGAAATGAAGTAGGGTTTCTAATGCCTATTGTAACCTCTCATCGACAACTTGCTGCACAATTCAGTTGTCGCCCGGCCGCTGAAGCGCAGCGTTAGATGGCTCTCCTTTCAATCGGAGAATGATATGAGAGCGAAGAAGATCATCGTTCTAATTCTGAAATTTATCGCACTCACCATTCTATACTTCATCTGCTTCGCAATGGCTTCGGCATTGCTATTTCCGTCAGATGGTGCTCCACCAGCCTCTGCTGAGCAAGCACTACTCTTGTGCTGGCCCAGGTGAATAGTCTTATGGTCGCACAGAGGCGCCCGCCCTCGCTCACTTGCTAGTCGCGCCCCGTGCCGCCCTAACCCTCCACGTAAACAGATATGTTAAAGTCATCAATTATGAAAATAGATCGTCGTGGTTTCCTGGTAGCTTCGTCTTCGGCATTGGTGTTGGCGAAAAGCCAATTATCGTCGGCGGAATATGTTCAACCCTCTGAAACCTCAGAGCCGCTTTCGATCGAGGGGAGAGAGGTTGCGGTCTATACGACTGCTGACAACAGTAATTACCGCCTCTCTGCTACTGACACCCTGGCATTCAAACATCTGGGCCAGCCCCTGGAAACTCAGATCTGTGTCTTTGTCGATCCCGCTAAGACATTTCAAACGATTTTAGGCATTGGCGGCGCACTCACCGATGCCGCTGCTGAGACGTTTGCAAAACTACCGAAAGCTAAACAGCAGGAAATTCTAACTGCCTATTTTGATGTCAGCAAAGGCATCGGTTACACGCTGGCAAGAACCAACATTCACAGTTGCGATTTCTCAAGTGGCAGCTACACCTATGTAAGCGAAGGCGACAAGGAGTTGCAATCCTTTAGCGTCAGCCACGACCAGCAATATCGGATTCCCTTTATCAAACAAGCGCTGGCCACGGCCGGAGGAAAACTCACGCTCTTTGGCAGCCCCTGGAGTCCACCGGCATTCATGAAGGACAACAACAATATGCTTCATGGTGGAAAATTGAAGCCTGAGTTTTATCAATCATGGGCCAACTATTACACGAAGTTTATTAAGGTATATCAGAAAGAAGGCATACCCGTCTGGGGCATTACGATTCAAAACGAACCAATGGCGACGCAAACATGGGAGTCGTGTATTTACTCCGCGGAGGAAGAGAGAGACTTTTTGAAGAACTATCTCGGCCCGACGATGAAAAGGGAAGGGCTGGTTGATAAGAAGATAATTGCCTGGGATCACAACCGTGACCTCGTCTACCAGAGAGCCAGCACCATCCTGACTGACCCCAAAGCCGCCCGGTATGTATGGGGCATTGGTTATCACTGGTACGAGCCATGGAGCGGCGGCGAGCCGATGTTCGATAACGTCAAGCTCGTGCATGAGTCTTTCCCAGATAAAAACCTGATCTTCACTGAAGGCTGCAGCGATTCCTTCAATGCTCAAAAGCTTAACGACTGGAGATTAGGCGAAAAGTACGGACGTTCAATGATCAATGATTTCAACAGTGGTGCTGTCGGATGGACGGATTGGAATATACTGCTGGATGAAACGGGCGGACCAAATCACGTCAAGAATTTCTGCTTTGCCCCAGTTCACGCTGATACGAAAACGGGTCAGCTAATCTACACTAACTCGTACTACTACATTGGACACTTTTCGAAGTTCGTTCGCCCGGGCGCGAAGAGAATCGCCAGTTCACCCAGCAGAAGCCAGCTGCTTTCCGCTGCCTTTATCAATCCCGATGGAAAAATGTCGGTAGTGGTGATGAACAAAAGCGATCAGAAGATTTCTTATTACCTTTGGCTAGACGGCAAGGCCGCGGAAGTCAGTAGCTTGCCCCATTCTATTCAGACGCTCGTGTTCTGACGTGCACGAACAACAGCACGGTCGTCGCAACGATAGCCAGAGAAATGATGAAGCGTAGATTTGCTTCTTGGGAACAGGTGGTTGGCGCTCAAGCAGCAACTTAATAAGAGCGATCGTTAACCAACCAGATCACAAGAAGTGGATTCATCTTGTCTGAGTTGATAATTTTGCTTCTTCATGAAGTTAAGTTGACAATCCCCTTCAGAGCACGATGAGGCGCTCTTGGATCTCTCTTTTCGAAGACCGGTAGTCGAATCCCGGTACACCAAGCGGGCAAGGTACTCAACCTTCTTGGCCCTGCGTCTTCTGCTGATTGTTGTTGAGTAATTCATCGCCGCTCTCACGTCTCTAGGCGTCTGCAACAAACGCGCCATTCCGCGTCCCCAAGTTATCAGAATTTTAGAATTTGTGGGACAGACCCACTTTTGGGTGGACGGCGAAAGACAAGTTCGCGATTTTACTGAGGGAAATTTGGAGCCGGCGACGGGAATCGAACCCGTATTACCAGCTTGGGAAAGTAACTTAAGCGCTCTTTGTTTTCAATACTTACAAAACGGCTCAACGAAAACGCATGAGCATGCTGTGCATATCGTGCATGCAGTGCCTGATTTGCGGATAACTGCGGGACGTTTTCTATCAATGCGAATCGTCCTTGAAGTATTGTCATTTCGTGATCGTGCTTGGCGAAGACGGCAAATCTATTCGCGCTTTTGGTAGAACGGTCGAAGGCCATGCGCGCGAGTTCTTCCTCAAACCAAACTCGGCACCGATGCGACTGATTGACGATAAAGGCACGGAATGGGACTTTACGGGTACTGCGATAAACGGGGCGCGTACAGGTAAACAGTTGACGAAGATTGCGGTGCTCAAGGACTATTGGTTTGATTAGAAGGGCTATCATCCGAAGACAATCGTGTACACCGTTGGCGAGAGATAGCGCGAGTAGATCGAGAATGGAAACGCTTTGCACATGCTGGCGCGATTGGCGCCGCTCGGCTGTTATGTTTTCTTCGCCATCTCCCCGAGCAACTCTGCCCGTGCCACTACGATCGTTGTCGCGCGCACCGCCAACGAGATCGTCATTGGCGCTGACAGAACGTGAACCGCCGCGCTTGCAAGATTATTCAGGTTGGCAATTTGTTTATTGCAATGGAGGGGCTTGAGGTGGACCGCCAAACAGGCTTCAGCATTCTGGAGAATTCTCATCCAGCTTTTGAGCTGGTCCGCCTTCCGCCGTGCAAAGTATCACCACGGTGACCGCGAACCACCTCAATAGGCTCTGCGTTCTATCGCCTATGGCCTCCTTGTCTGGCTCTTATCCAGAGCTGCGAGCTCGGCTTCGACGTACTCCACCAGTTTATCCAAACTCGGAACGCCATCGATCCGATTCCCATTTACAAAAATCACTGGACTTCCGTGAATTCCCCGCCTGAGCCCCGCTTCAAGATCCGCTTCCACTCTCGCCGCGTATCGATGCTCCCGGATCATTTCCGCGAACTTGACTTCATCGAGTCCAAGATGGCCCGCGTAGGCGATCAAGTCTTGCTCGCGAAGCGAATCTTGATGATCCAGGATATAGTTGACAAACTCCCAGAAGCGCCCCTGTGACGCCGCGCTCATAGCCGCTTCGTGGGCCAGAGCAGCTTGCGGGTGGAACGCTAGCGGAAAGTTTCGAAACTGAAGCCGAACAGTCAAAGGATATCGCCGCAGCAACTCATCCACCACGTGGATGGCTGGCCGGCTCACCGGGCTCTGCAAATCCGCAAAGAATTCGAGAGTCACGGGAGCATTTGCGGGTCCCCTGCCAATCAAACTGTCCGTGATTTCAGACATGACCCGCATGCGCCGCTGTTCGTACTGGACGATCTGCTTCAACTGATCAAATGACTTTGCGCCTGAATACCCCCTACCATTGATAAAGAACGTTGGGGTTCCGGTGACTCCACGCCTTTCTCCCTCCGCCTTATCCGCTTCGATGGTGAGCTTAAGTCGCTCACTGTCGAGGTCTTTGCGAAAGCGATCTAAGTTGAGTCCCAGCTTCTTTGCATAACGCAGCAGATCCTCACGTTTTACCGCAGACTGATTGGCAAACAGCAGATCGTGCATCTCCCAAAACTTTCCTTGCTCTTTTGCCGCAAGCGCGGCCTGAGCAGCTAGCTGTGCGTCGGGATGGATGCTTAGCGGGAATTCCCTAAACTGGACAGTCGTTGATACGCCTTCAATACCTTTTGTCTGCAGCTCTCGAATTGGTGCAGCGAATTGGGCACAAAACGGGCATTGAAAATCTGAGAAGACGATGACTTCTACGCGGTCCGTCGGCATTGGTGAAGCCGACCGCTTCTGTTGCCCGGCCACCGCGAGCTGCGCAAAGACCAGTAAAAGAGAAAGGCAGCGAATCATTCTTTGAGATCCGACCTGCTGCGGCTCTGGGCATTGTTCTGTGGAGGCCAGATCCTCACACGATAGTTCTCATCGACGATACGATCTTTCGTTCCGGGAGGAAGAACCTGCAAGGTCTTTAGGAATTCAATCAAAGCATCCTGATCCTCGGCGGTCAGAGCTTGGAAGGCTTGACGCGATCCCTTGGCCTCGCCGGCGTGCGCAATCACCGACTGGCGGAGCGTAGTGAAGAGACCGTGATGAAAGAATGGCGGCTCGTTTGCTGCGCCCCACAACCGTTTGGTGAGAAAACGGCAGTTGCCCTCCTTAAACTTCTTCGACCATACCGACTGATTCATGTCGATTGCTTCGGCCTCGCCCGGTTCGCAAATGTCATGGAGTTTGAAATCGGTGTAGGCTTCGACCCAAACGGTTCCGGAGGAGTCTGGCCGTAGACGCGGCGCGGGTAACCCGTCGCTTGAAAGATCGACCTTCAAGTCGCGCGTCTCACCACTGCGCAGGTTACCTGACGGATTGAACGGATTGGGTTCGGAATAGATATAACCTTGCTTATCGAGCGGCAGGCGAGGAACGTGGCAACTGGCGCAGCCGATTCGCTCGAACGCACGTTCGCCCATCAGGACGGCGCGCTCGATCTCGGCGTCGCGAGGGATGACGCGACCCGGTACCTGAAGCGTCGCCTGCCAAACCGTCACGGCGGTGATATCGGCGCGAGTCAATTCATTCTTGAAGCCATCGCCGTCAGGATCGGTATCCAGGCCGAAGCGCTCTGTGGATTGGATTCCGTGATGTTGATTGAATGCAGTGTTGGTGAACTCGCGGAGAGAAACGGCGTTGCTTGCCTGGTGCCAGGGCCGGATTATGAGACTGGGTGGATCGTTTGAGCCCTTAGAGAGGAGACTCAGTCGTCCGAGGCCCTCCACCTGCGAAGCGTCCCAGAGACCAGCTTTCGTCAGAGTTAGTTTTCCAAAACGGACGCCTTTAGTGATCAGCTCTTTTGTTTCGCCCGGACGGATGGTATCTCGAATGTGCTGCAGCTCCGCGGTCATTTGCCGAGCAATCATCTCGAGATATCCCGAGCCGAACATTCCTGTGGTCGCGCGCAAATCAGCTGCGGTCTGCAATGTGGCGGCCCGCCCGGTTTCGTCGATCGTACCACGCGTCGCAAGCTTGTCGTTGGGGTCGAACGTCATGAAATCGAAACGCTGGCCCAATAGGAAAACGTTGGTGACGAAATCGCCTCCGCCGCCCGAGATTCCGTAGGGCGCGTTGTGACAGCCGGCACAAGAATTCGCATCTGGCGCGGAGATACGGTTGAAAGCGCGAGCGCCCGTTAAGGGGCGTGATGGATCAGAGAGGGGACGGCCCGTCCCCTTAGTCAGCGGCCGGCCGCCACCTTCCTGTTCAGTCCAGTTAGCATTGAATAAGAGTTTGCCGTGAGCAAGCAGTTTTTCCAGCGGTAAGTTGAATTCTTGTCCGTCCAGGAGATGCGATGGGACAGACACTTCGCGGCCTATCGAGGATTCGGGCTCTTGTGCTTTTTGTGTTTGTGCAGTTGAAGTTGTTACAAACAATTGACCTATCACGAATCCAAAAAGCACTCCCAAGGCGAGGCAGCTCACAAACCAACCCTGAGTTCTCGACTTACGCAGAGCTAATAGGGCTAAGCTTAAGGTTAACATCACGCCGCCTATCGAGCTTGGGTTCCACCGACCGTGTTCCCGAGCACCCTCCTTGCGACGACGACTTGCTGTCGAAGTCCAGGTTTCATATCCGGATTAAGGATCTAAGCGAGAAACGAGAACCGTTGAAAGTGTTACGCCGCGATCGCTAGGGGCACCCAGTGGTCAGTCAAACGATGTCTGCAGTCACTACTGCTGGAAGCCTAACCCCGCGATCTTAAAACCGAAGCCCGTGCCAATTGGGGTGATATCGCCTGTGGTCTTATTGACCAATGCTAACTGGTCCCCGTCTAAGGCCGCGTAAAGCAAACCATCGCTATCGAAGGCAATTGCTGTTATGACTCTTGCTGTCTTCGGTACCAGCAGGAAAGTAGCTGCTCCTGTTGCGGGATCGAGCGTGATCAATCGCCTATCGCCACCTGAGCTATTCCCGCGTGTGGCCCACAGCTTTCCTGTCGTGGGGTCGACTGCAAGATCGGCAAGGTGATTGTTCCCGCCGCTGCCGGTAACATCGACGTCAAACAACACGACCGCTGTTGCAGGATTTAACCTCAACAGCCGCCCTGAGGACCAGCCTCCGGCAAATAAGTTCCCCGAGAAATCGTGCGCCAACGCATCGGAACCTGACAGAAATCTGAACGGATCTGAAACCGTTAATCTGCTTAGGACCTGCGCATTGTTGGGATCAAGGGTAAGCAATTCAGCTCCTCTGACTGCTGAACCGTGCATTGCGTATAGAGTTCCAGTCACCGGATCGAAACTGACGTCGCTTAGTCCATTTGTTACATTCGCGGGAGTACCTATAAGTGTCGCTAAACCAGTAGTGGTGTCGATCAAAAACAGGCTGTTCGGGCTTGGTCCGGCGTCTTTGCCGTCAGGCGAACTACCAAATAGCGCCCCCGGCCGGATAATGATATCTCCAACGTTGGTGGTACCGCCCGGCACTGGTGCAACACTGCCTGAGCGCCCGCTCAATTTCTTCCCACTTACCGTGATTGTAGCCGTCACAAAGACATCTCCGAGAATTGTCGGCACTCCTGAGATGGTGAAGGTGCCGTCTGGGTCTGTGATTGTTGACCGGTTCCCGGCGGCTGTGACACTTACCCCTGCGACAGGATTGTCATTACGATCTATTACCCTACCAATTACCGTTGTGCCAGGATCGGGGATCAGGTTCAGCGTGACGTTGGTCGCTTGCCCGATATTGCCGCCGAAGTCTATGACCGTCGCGCCAATCGTCAGCGTGGAACCCGTGCTGGGAGCCGTGAACGTGTACTGATATGGCGTTGTCGAGGTAGTGAACGCCAACTGGCCGTTCACGAAGAAATTCACGGCAGCAATCGCAACATCATCAGTCGCATTCGCTGTCACCGTCACTGTGCTTCCCTGGATGACCTGAGTTCCATTAGCCGGCGAGGTGATCTGAACGGTGGGAGGAATCCCGAGGTTGTCGGTGATATTTCGGTATTGTCCGATGTATAGCCTCGTGGTTCCATTCACGCCGTTCTCTGAAATTGTCCCGGACTCAGCCGTCAGATAGACGAAGCTCTGATCCATCGCAATGCCGGTCCCGTTGTCGTCGCGGAAGTTTCGGAAGTCGAGAATGATTCGTGGTTGCGGACTCGCCGGATTGCTCACGTCAATCATCGGCACACCGTTTACAAAGAACACATCCGCTCCCGCTGCGATGCTTCCGTTGACCACTACGTCCTCAAGCAGGCCGCCCAGACTCTGCGTTGTGGAAGCGCGCAGGACGGGCTGAGACGGATTGGTTAGATCCACAGACGTGAAGCTGCGTGAGAAGTCCGCCAGGAAAACGAAGTTTCCTGAAATCGTCAGGTCACGCACATCACCGCCCGGCAGCGTCGCCAACAGTGCCGGAGCAGCCGGATTCGCGACATTTACGACTGCTAAACCACTTGGACCCAAAGCAACAGCGGCGATCTGGCGGATCGCATCGACGTCCACGCCTTTGGAAACACCAGGAAGGCTAAGCGAACCGAGCAGCGTCGGTGATGTAGGCACGGAGATATCCACGATGGCCAGGCCGTTTGCTCCATTCGCGATATAGGCTTGGGTACCCTTAACGACAACATCCCACGCTACGCCTCCGGTGTTAAGCGATCCCGATACTGTAGGCGAAAGCGGATTAGAGATGTTGACGATTTGCAGACCTGCGTTCCCAGCCGCCACGAAGGCATAGTTACCCGCTATCACGACGTCGTTCGCGTTGCCGGGCAAACTGCGCGATGCCACAACATGTGGATGCAAGTGATCGCTCACATCCACGACCTGCAATCCGGCTGACCCCGCAGCCACGTAGGCGAAGTTGCCGCTGATCTCCACATTGTTGGCGAAACCCGGAATGTCCACGAATGACAGCGCCGTCGGCGTGAACGATTGCACGGTACCGGAAACGGTTACGCTGAGAGTGCTGTTGCTAATGGTGATAACGCAGTTCCCGGGATTGCCAGCGAAGACTTGTCCTTTTTTCGCTCCAAAGTTGCAGACCGTCAGATCGCTGGAAGTGTAGTTAGTGCGCAGATCGTCCGTCAGATCCAGGGTAGTCTTGCCATCGATGAGGTTGACCTTCCAACTCAACTGTTGCGAAGCATTCGGGAACAAGACGCTAGTAGTCAAAACGAATGAGGTTGGTTTCAGGATAGAACTGGCAGTCGCGTTCTTTAAGTCGTAGCTGTTTCTGTCCAGTGGGTTCGAGCCAGTCTGAACCTCGACGCCATCGGGAATCAAATCGCCGTCGGTGTCCGCAAGCAGCGGATTGGTGTGTTGCGTGTTGACCTCGTCGCTGTCTGACAGGCCATCGCCATCAGTGTCCGCCTTGCGGATGTCGGTGCCCAGCAAATACTCCTGGATGTTTGTGAGGTTGTCACGATCGAAATCTTCCTGCGCATCGACAGGATTATGCGGGTCGAGGCCCAGACGGATCTCCGCATCATCGGGAATACCGTCGCCGTCTGAGTCAACTCCCGAAAGAGTGACGTTCGCGGTGATGATGCCGGTGGCGCCATCGTTGTTCGCCTGAATGACAACCGTGCCGCTCGCCACCGCTGTTAGGAGTCCGTCGGCACTCAAAGTTGCGATCGCCGGGTTGCTGATCGTGTAGTTAGTGCCAGTGCTAGCCGCACTGACGTCCTTGGTGGAGCTGTCAGGATAGGTTGCGGTGACGACAAGCTGGAGCGACTGCCCCAAAGCAGTCAAAGATGTATTCCCCGGCGTGATGCCCAGGGACATGGGGATTTGAGTGGAACTGCCTAGCCTGATGGTTGGCAGATTTACTGCGCCGTTAGCTGGAACCGTAAAAAAGTCCGATTCCCCGGAAGTGGTTACACCGTTTTGGACACAGGTCGCGCGGGCCTTCACTTGACCAAAGTTGGCGGGGATGTTCGGGAGTACCCAGGAGCCATCGGGATTAACCCGGACCGTGCGGTTTAGCACGCTGACCGTGCAGTTCTCGTTCAGTTTTTGAGCCAGTACATCTTCAGCCGTGCAAAGCATCAGCACGCCTATTGCAATCATAAGCAACATGTAGGACGTACTTCTTGTCATCGCTGCGGTTTCCTCTCACGAACGAACCGACGTCTTTATGATGACTTGGGCTAGAATGCAAGCATGAGGAGACCCCATTCTCTAGGTTTCACGCTTGCGGCAACGTACACCGGACTCTTTCTCCTTGCGGTTGCGTACATCGTTTGGAGGAGTGTATTCACGCCCGGTCAGTTTGAGCTCGCAGGCGTCTTCATCTTCTTGCTTGGGTTGCCCTGGAGTCTCATACTTACCTTCATAGTCCTGGCGCTCAAAAGCTCCTCTGCTTGGCTGTTAGCGATTGGATACATCTTCAGTTGCATTCTAAACGCATTGTTGTTGTATAAACTCGGTGCGCTACTACAACGCGGCAGTCGTAGGTGATGCTCCTTAGTTCGCAATGAACCGAATTACGCGGATGACCTGGCGCTGTTCACGTCCAGCTACCACAAAAGCCGTGTATGCCGTTACGAAAATATCTCCTCTCGATGCTAACTCCACATAAGAGGCCATCTCCAAATCTGGCAACTTACGCGGCTCGTGTGCCTCAGTCCACACCTCGGCCCCATCGGAATTTACGCGCGATATCCAGAGACCGCGGTCTTTCGTGCCCGCGAGAATGAACCCTCCGGTTGGAATAGGCGCCACCCGAAACGAAGTAACCAGATGCTGGCGACTCGCTAACGATTGAGTCCAGCGTTCGCTTAGATCCGGTCTAAGTGCTTTCATGAGGATCTCCGAGCCGTCCGCACCACTTTTTTCGATGACCACAACATAGGTGCCATCAGTGCCGCGAGCGAAGTCAGTCGGCCGACCAAGGAAAGATGTTTTGACCAAGATATCGCCGCGAGGCGACACTCGTCCGACCCAAACGGTCCCATTTGGGTACGTTCCTTGCTCGCCGACGACGACCGCGTTCCCGTCCGACTCGAAAACTGCATTTATCAGTGTCAACCCTTGCTCGGGAATCAGCCGCTCGGCAATCGTGTTGCCCTCAATGTCGACTTCCGTGAGCACAGGTTGAACTCCGACGCCCCCAACGAGAACAAGATGCTCGTTGTTTGTCGTAAGGACGCGGCGAACATTCTGGGAACCACCGCTCTTGTTAACGGCTCGAACGACACTGAGCTCGGTTCCGTGTGCAAGCCGGAGCAACCGCATACCTCCATCCACCGTAGCCAATAAGAGGAACCCACCGCCACGGACGAAAGCGAATCTGCTACCTGTCGCGGGACCGCGCAGCGTGAGGGAAGCCGAGTCTACCGGCGACAACTTCCCAAGAGGATTCTCCTGCGATAATATCCGACCTGATGCATCAACGGTTCCCCATACGAGCGATTCCGATTCAGACCGCCGACCTTTCGGCGACGCCGCTATGATCAACTCGGTCATGCCGCCATTTGGCGACAAGGTTGCACCACGAAGTTCGTAGTCCCGTTCGGAATCCGACACCGTGGTCCTCACAACGACACCCGGGATCGCGCCATCCATCGCGTTTGGACTTGTTACCTCGGTTAGAAGTAGAGAGCAGATTGTAAGCCACAAAAGCATTCTCATTGTCATTACCGTTGCCGTCAGTAGACCCTCTCAAGTCTGATTAGGGACAACATTTGCAATACTGCTCCTGGCGCTGCTTGTAAGCGGCGAAGAATCCAACTGCTCGCAGAACTCCCCAATACGCGGCAGAATACGTGAAGCAGTCAACGCGCTGTAAGAAGTAACTTACACACTGTGCCGTCGAAAGCGTCGCAGGACACGTCGACGGATACGCAGCTGAACACACGTTGTCCATTCGTGTCTTCATGCCGTCGTCGCAAACTTGTCGAGCTGTGGCGAGATCAGTACTTGGCGCAGCGCAGGTCTGATAGCAGATATCATGCTGATTGCACGGTTGTGGGCCTGCGGCTGACGCGTTCGGAATTTCTCCCATAGGGTTTCCTGGTGTACGAAGATCTTGGCCGAACGCGGTCGGATTCTGATTCAAGAGGCCGAATGGATAGGGGAAGTTTTGCATCGGATCCTGGATATTTGGTGGCACCCCTCCGGAGCATCCGTCCACCACATGTAAGCGACGGCTGTTTTCTATCTGGGTACGCTGAGGACACTTCGCTTCCAGCGGTCCAGCGAAAATAAGCCCCACCGTCTGTCCATATTTGTCCAGCCGCTCACCTTGGAAGCAGCAGAAATTTGAGTCCCTCGGATCTGTCCCGTTTTGTGAATTATCAGCCACACAGTTATTCCCCTGGCATATCTTGCAATCCGGACAGTCCGCCACAGTTCCATTTGCATTTGGATCCCCTCCACAGTGCCACCCGGCTTTCAACACTCCAACGCCGGGATTCGAGCGGATCACCAGCCCGTCATCGCTCACGGTCCCCGTGCCGATCGCCACGAACGATCCAATGTCGTGATCGAACGAATACATTTCGGTCACGGCTCTGGGTTTGAGTCCGTCGACGTTAGGAAGAGTGATCGCCGCAGGAGGATTGAAGATCGCGCCTGCGGGCTGAATGGTCACAATGAACCGTGGCTGCTGGCCGAAGCCGGGAACCATCGGCACCTTGTCGCCATGAACCACGGTGACGTTGATGCATCCATCTTTTGATCCGCCCGGGAAGGTCACCTGGCCCGGACCGAAAGTTAGAGAGAAGCCCGGGGCTTCCGGGATAGTCAGCGTTCCGCCTCCCGTTGTTGCCGTTACACAGAGCTGATTGTTCGGGTTGAGAGGCAGGAGATAGATGGGCAAGCCCACCGTATTGTTCTGCCCCGCGACCGTGACGATGTCGTATTCGAGCGTCGGGTACTTGCCGGGAAGTTGCGCCGTCGAGCCGTCGACCATCAGCTTGACAAAGCCAACCGGCGCTTGCGATATGGTGAACTGGCCCTGCGCGTCAGTCTGAACAGCCGCTAACGACTGGATGATGTTGTTGTTCGCGTTCAGCGCATTGGTCAACACCGCTCGGATCGTGACGCCGGGAATCGGCACGTTACTATTGTCGAGCACGACGCCGGAGATTGTAGTCTTGGTCGCATCGCCGGGGGCGCGTCCCGAGGCAGTGAAGCTCGCGGGAAAACTCGTGTTCGACGGAAAGTTGACCTCGACAAGATTGTTGGCGTTGCCTTCCTGGAAGCCAAGCGTTAGGGTCGCGGCAACGCGGCCGTCGGAGTCAGTGTTGACGGTGAAGGCGGGTTGGCCGCCGAAGTTGCCACCGCCCTCCCTCACCGTGAACGTGACGGGAACTCCGGCAAGCCGGTTGTTGCCGTTGTCCACTACGACGGCAATCAAAGGCTTGGGGAGCGCCTGATTGACTTCGCCAATCTGGTTGTTTCCGGTGTCAATGACAATCTTTCCCGCGGGACCCAGCGTACCGGTGGCGGTAAAGATGGCCGTGCCGTTCACGCCAACTACGTATGCCTCGACAGAGTTCCCGCCGGCACCGGCCCGCATTCCTAACTTCCACTGCACCTGCGCCTGCCCTTGTGCGTTCGTCGTGGCGATCACGGTCGGCGCCGGCTGACCACCGGTGTTGACCGTCCCATCGTTCTCGATAACCTTGAAGATCACCGGCTTGTTTGGAAAGGGGTTGCCGCCGGAATCGGTAACGGCAACCACCAATGGCGCGGACAATACAGAGCCAATCACTCCCGTTTGATTGTTCCCGGAGATCAACTGAATCCGCGAAGGTGATGGGGCCTGGCGCGTGACTGTGATCTGACTGGTGGCAGCGTTACCGACCCGGTCCCGGCCGACGGCTTGAATGACATTGTCCCCCATGCTGAGCTGCACGTTCGTCGCCAGGAACAGCCGGTTTGCCACCTGGGCCGCGGCCCCGTTAACGGTCACTTGCGCTTGTTGCGCATTCACCGTGCCGACGACGATGTCGTTGATGTTGCCGGCGATCGTGATCGAGTCGTCCGCTGTAACGAACTTGTCCGGAGGTGACGTGATGGTCACATGGGGCGGAGTTGTATCCAGTGTTACCTCTATGCTGGTGTTTCCCACGGCTCCGGCGGCTGATGTGGCGGTAGCGGTTATGACGTTAGGCCCTTCGGCCAACGGGAGCGTCACGCTGAAGAGGCCATTCGCCACAGGCGCCTGAATGGAGTTGACTGTGATCGTCGCAGTAGGATCGTCGACAGTGCCCGTGACGGTTGTAGGACTGAGGTTGAGATAATCCAGGTTAGCGGGAGACGTGAGTTTAACCGTCGGAACAGGCGCGTATGTAAGATTGAGCGTCGACGTGCTGGTATTCCCAGCAACGTCGGTAGCTGTTGCGTTGACTGAATTCGCACCTGGTGTCAGCGTCACGCCGCAGTTAAAGCTGCCTCCGTTTACAGTGGCTGGCGCTCCGCTGCAGGTGACACTCGCCAAGCCGGAAAGCACGTCCGTCACACTTCCGTTGACAGCAATTGGTGAAGCAAAGATGTTCACTCCGTTCGCTGGCGACGTTACGGCTAGACTTGGAACTGTCTTGTCGAGCCTCACGCTCAATGACGCTGTGGCGGTGTTTCCCGCGTTGTCGATGGCGATTCCCACCACCGCTTGGCCAGCCGTTTCCGCAGTCACGGTCACCGGCGCGGTGCAAGAAGCGATTCCGCTGGTTGAGTCTGCACAGGTAAAGGTCACGGTCGGGTCGGACTTGTTCCAGCCGGCGGCATTTGGCGTTGGTGTTACGACGCCCGTGATAGTGGGGGCGACCTCGTCAACTCCGATAATCGTCAGCGTGAAGGTCTCACCCGGTTTGCCTCGCAGTTCAACGGTCAATGTATTGCTGGGCCGCAGCTTGACCACTTTCGTGATGGTTGTGACCGGGGATTCACTCCGCCGCTTGTCGTCATCGTCATTCCGTCGCTCGCCTTCGTCGCCATGAGCATCGAAATCACTAGGTTTCACTATGTTGACGCCATTCAGCGTGACTACGGCATTGGAAACTCCAGCGTTGTCAATTCGAAGCGTGTAGGTTGTGGTTGGATCGAGAACGGTGAAGCTTGCGGTAACCGGAGTTGGCTTGCCCGTGCCCCGGACAAATGTTTGCGGTCCGAAAGCCACAAACTTGGGGGGCGGAACAACGCCGATAATCTGTACAGTAAGGCTCTCGCCAGGTTTGCCGCGCAATTCCACCGTCAAGCGGTTCGCGCCAAGGAGCGTGACGGCCTTCTCAAGGTGGGTGACTTCCTTATCCCCCCTCTGCCCCCTCTCCTCCCTCTCTTCCCTGTCCTTGAAGATGTCGACGCCATTGAGGGTAACGATTGCACTAGAAACCCCACTGCCGTCAATCTGCAGAGTGAAAGTGGTGTTCGGGTCAGGAACGGTGAAGTTCACTGTTACCGGAGTTGGCTTGCCAGTGCCCCGGACAAATGTTTGCGGTCCGAAAGCCACAAAGGTATTGGCTTGGCTAGTGGACTGAAGGACTGCGACAAGCAAAGCAGCCAACGCGAACCGCATCGCGCACCGGGCGGTCTCGGACCACAGCTTCCCAGCCGCACTTGCTTGAGGCCGAGCCTGAGCGTGGGCGGAAAGCGAGTACCCATGGTCGGCGGGGTGAATGCGAGCCATAACCAAGCCTTCCCGAATCAATTCGGCAACTTGCTGCCGTGCGATGCATTCACGATCGGATGTGCGGCAGCGCGTTCCCGTTTCAAGAGCGCCATCAGCTGGCTTTGGCGGTGAAAGTCTTTTCGTCTTATTAGTCCTTACGGCCGAGCGACAACCTCGGAACGAACCTGCCTGTTGCTCGGGCACACCTCTTCGCAAGCACTTAACGGCTTGGCAACTAGATGCAGGAGATGTCACAGCACCGGGGGACAGCAAGCTGTTACTCCTTATCCGACTATTCGCGTGTGAAAGGCTAACGGGAGTAAGACTCTCGCAAGGAAATTGGGAGTGGGACCCTCGTCAGCGGACATTACGACTTGTACCGTGCCACAATAAGTCTGCTGCCTAGGAATTGTCAATAGAAATTTCAGAAAAATGAGTGGGAAATGTTTAACGACAAGCGGTATAGACCTTACTGTCTGTTATTTTGCTAGGACATTTGCATTATAAAAAGTTCTCGTGTTTCGTCTCAGAGGCCGTTGTCGGTTCCGCTTGACTCCCCGACAGTGGTGTTTCTTGAACTGAAACTGAAACCTAAAGCGGATCGCGCGTGGATTCGCCCCGACCTCCGCGTTGCGAGTTTTAGGCTTAACCCACCTTGGAGGCGAGGGAGCTAAAAACCTTTAAGCGAATCGCACGTGATTCAAATCCCTGCCATCCGCTTGCGAGCTTTGGGTCAGACCATTTTCGCTGGGTGAATCTAACGCTTCCCATTTACTACAATCGCTGGGCCGCCCGCGATGGTAACCGCGATGCGTAAGACACTGAACGAAGCGGGAGTCGACGATGACAATATCCGCACGGAGGAGTTCTCAGGCTATTGAGGTTGAAGAGCTAGCTATGAACATCAAGACTGAAATAAGGCTAAGCCCGATGACGCTAAGATGACGACATTCTGTCGCGAGACGTACCCGGACGAAGCATGACTTTGACGGCTGCTAGTCCGGTAAGTATTGGTTCATCTCATTTCGTAAGATCAGCTAAGATGCCATCGAATGGACTTAAAATCCGTTGGAGTGTGATCCCTCTTTAAGTCTCTCAGTGAAGAACCCATCCAAATTACGCTCTTGCTCTGGGCGGATTCATCCACCGGAAACATATTATGCCACATGTGGCATAACGTATAATAACGTATCAATGATTGACGCGGCAAGATTGGTCGCTCCTGGATACTAGCCCGCATTATTCATGAAGAGGCAAGAGGTGAGCAAGAGATGGGCGTTTGGGTTGGCTGGTGGGGAGGCGGTTGCAGTGGGGCACGGTTTGCCAAGGCTGAGCGGTCTGATTTGGTTTTGGGATGGTGTTGAGCAG
>JBGQGG010000009.1:0-161264 GCA_041497335.1 Pyrinomonadaceae bacterium
ATTCTTCCCATTCTTGCGAAGTTTACATCCCGAGGGATTTCATCCTTCACGCGGCGTTGCTGGGTCAGGCTTTCGCCCATTGCCCAAAATTCCCGACTGCTGCCTCCCGTAGGAGTCTGACCCGTATGTCAGTGTCAGTGTGGCCGACCGCCCTCTCAGGCCGGCTACGGATCGTGACCTTGGTGAGCCGTTACCTCACCAACTAGCTAATCCGCCGCAGGCTCCTCTTCAGGCGCGAGGTCCGAAAATCCCCCGCTTTAACAACTGTCACCATGTGGTGCCGCTGCATCATGCGGTGTTAGCCCAAGTTTCCCTGGGTTATTCCCCACCCGAAGGTAGATTACCTACGTGTTACTCACCCGTGCGCCACTCTACTTATTCCCCGAAGGGAACTTTCGCGTTCGACTTGCATGTCTGAGGCACGCCGCCAGCGTTGATTCTGAGCCAGGATCAAACTCTCGTTATAAGTTTGCTCTCTGGAACATTATCTCTTACTGGTTCTTATATCAGTCTCGATAATGACTCTTCTTCAGAGTTTTGACGCGAACTTTATCGTTCGCGTTTGACTCTCAAAAGTCTTGAGACGGACACGCTCTATCTAGTTTTCAAAGATCGAATTCCAACTTGTCCTTGGATTGTCTTACGGACAGCTCGAACTTGCCCTAAGCAAACGCGTATTGTAGACAAACACCCTAGGGCGTGTCAAGCAGGCGAATTGCCGGGTGGTGATGCATTTACAATGTTGAACGGTCAAGATAGTTGATCGGGTGGTTTTCGGTCGTGATATGATCTCCCCATGCAATCAAAACGGCCACCGCGTGACGCGAACGAGTTAGCGAAGTACGTCTTGGATGTTACCACCGGCGAGGCCGATAAGATTGAACCACCCGCAAAGAATCCTCACGCTCAGGCGCTCTCTGCGTTAGGTGCGAGCAAAGGCGGGAAGGCCCGCGCTCTGACCTTATCCGCCAAGAAGCGAAAGGCCATTGCCAAGAAGGGCGCAAAAGCCCGCTGGAACAAGCCGTAAACTCCCGCATAAAATCCTCTTGGCAATCGTCCTTCAGTCTGCTATAAAGCCCCTTTAGTTCTCACGAAAGAGCTTCTACTCTTATGGATAAAGCTGAAACTCGCGCGAGTCCCGCAAGTTTGCTGCCGAGAAATGCCAACGAGTTTATCGAACAGCAGCTTGATGAGCGCATAGGGGAAATTGAATCACAGTACAGGGCACACGCAATTAGCTTTGTGGGCCCAATTGTGTCCGGCGTTGACGACATCATCCGACTTGCCGCAGAAAAGAGGCGCAGCGAGCCGCCTCCACGCAGAAAACTTGTGTTCCTGCTTACCACGACCGGGGGATACATTGAGATTGTCCAAAGGATAGTCGCAACATTGCGCCACCACTATCAATTGATCGACTTTATCATTCCCAATTACGCTTATTCTGCCGGTACGGTATTGGCCATGTCAGGTGACGCGATCCATATGGATTACTATTCTCGACTAGGCCCAATCGATCCCCAGGTAGAAACCCAGAAAGGTCGCCTAGTTCCGGCATTAGGTTATCTTGAAAAATACAACGACCTCATTAAAAAGGCGCAACTAGGACAAATCACGATGCCTGAAGTGCAGTTGCTCATTCAGGGCTTTGACCAAGCCGAATTGCATCAGATCGAGCAAGCCCGGGAACTGTCCGTTGCGCTGCTGAAAGAGTGGTTGGTAAGATACAAGTTCAAGAATTGGAAGAAAACTCAGACTCGAAAGTTACGCGTAAACAAGCAGATGAAAATGGCACGCGCCGAAGAAATAGCGCGTGACCTAAATGAAACAAAGAAGTGGCATACTCATGGGCACGGCATATCAATGGATGTGCTTAACAAGGATTTGAATCTTCTGATTGACAACTACGGCGAAGAGCCTGCTTTATCGTCCGCCATTCGGGGTTATAATGATCTTCTCTCGGATTACATGGCGAAACTTGGAATAAGGGGCTCAATTCACTTTTCCGGTAGTTACACCCCTTTTGCAATATGAAAAGAGGAGGAAACCATGCCAAAGAAAATTGAACTAGCTGAAATCATCGAAAAGAACCCGCAGGTTGACTCCAAACAGCTTCGTGAAAGCATGGAGCTGCTTGAGGAACTGCGGAGTCGTGGCGTATCCGGGCGCGGCTATCAACTTGTACCTCCTTTCTCCGGACGGCGCGTACAGACCATGGATAGCCCTTCTGAAGACCCTCGTACAGTTCACCTAAACCGCACCTAGAGATACTAAACAACACTGGCAGGAAAGACGCCCTTGGGAGATTTAGCCCAAGGGCGTCTTTTTCTGCACACGGGCAGATTTCTCTTGACTTCTTAGTCGAGCAAGCATATAATCAGTTTCATCATGAACAAGCTTTCAACATCCAAACGCGTACAGATTGTTTCGGCTCTGGTAGAGGGCAATTCGGTTAACGCTACCTCGCGGATCGTCGGCGTAAGCAATAACACCGTTCTCAAGCTTCTGGCCGATCTCGGTGAAGCTTGCGCGGCCTATCAGGACAAGGCGTTTCGCAACCTGAAATCCAAGCGGATCGAGTGCGATGAAATCTGGTCGTTTGTCTACGCGAAGGAGCGTCACCTGTCGCCTGAGCTGCAAGGTGTCTTTGGGTTTGGCGACGTTTACACATGGGTCGCAATCGACGCCGATTCAAAGCTTGTTCCCTGTTGGAATGTTGGCCGACGTGACGCGCAATCAGGCATCGCGTTTATCAAAGACCTGTCAGAGCGCTTGGCTCACCGCGTTCAACTCAGCACGGACGGGTTCAAAGTTTACCTGACCGCAATCGAAGAAGCATTCGGAGCCGATATCGACTACGGCATGATCGTCAAAGTCTATGGTCACTCTGAGGATGATGATCGCAAGCGTTACTCCCCGGCTGAATGCATCGGATGCGAGAAGGAAGCCATTAGCGGCAACCCTGATTATGACCTTATCTCAACCAGCTACATTGAACGCCAGAACCTCACAATGAGAATGTCGATTCGCCGCTTTACGAGACTCACAAACGGATTCTCAAAGAAGATTGAAAACCACATGCACGCGGTTGCGCTTCACTACATGCACTACAATTTCGTGCGCATTCACAAGTCACTCAGAATGACCCCGGCGATGAAAGCGGGTGTCACTGAGCATCTTTGGGAGATTGAAGACATTGTTGCTCTACTCGACAAAGCGGAAGGATGAACCGCGCTTGCTTCATCCAATCTTCACAAAGGGAGAATTAACAATCATGGCAGCTAGAAAAACAGGCGTCGAAACTTCCAAGCGGGTTGCCTCAGTTGCAAGCAAAGGACTGAGGGCTCCGTCAACCTTGACCACCAAGGAAATCAAAGAGGTTTCAGCGGCGGCTCTTGCTAACAGACAAGGCCCGACGATTCCAAAACCGAAAAAGTAAGTTCTAACGCTTTTTCACTTGAAGCTTAACAAGCTTACGAATAGAGGATGCGGGGATCGTCATATCCCCGCATCCTTGCTGTTTGGCGTCTGAATGATTTGGCTCGCTCAGGTGAGGAACGATCAGCTTGCAATCTTCCCCGTCGTAAACTAGCCAGCCGACTGAGCGAACGACTACCACTTTGGGCCGCGCTCCGCTCGTTTCTCCCCACCCGGTAGTACCAACAAGCGAGTCTTCCCATTCAACCAAAACCAGTTGATAGTCTAATGTCTCAGATTTAGTTTTCAAAGAGCGTGCCACGGGTTATTTGTTTAACTCTGTAAATGCATCACTACCAATTGCCGGTAGTGGTGTAAATCTGTGTTGCTGGGGGAAAGAAAATCTTAGTGGCAGGTTCTGGGTCTTTAGGAAATCAACAAAGTTTTCAATTTAGTGTCCATTTGGTGCCCGGAGTACGTCCCGTCCGTGACCGCCTGTGTGCGGATACATAGTGCAGACGATGCAATGGCAAGACGGTTATGCGACGGATCCCCGGGCGGGTTCTCGAAGTCCCATGGAGGCATTCCCATGCTTTCAGGGTCAATCCTTTTCCAGTCGCGGCTGCTGGCCCCGGGAGCGCCGCAAACCACCTTACAAAATTGATCACTTCAGACACGAGATTTTTCGTTGACTTGATACTCTGAAACGAATAAAGTGCGTTTGCAAAAAGTGTTGCGATTCCCGCAGCCTCGCTACTTCGCGAGCAGGGGTTTCACAATCGTAACGGTGCATTCTGCCCACGATGCCGTGGTTTCACTCCGAATGCGCTGATTCGTCTGACGCTGTCGAAGTAACAACTGGAGTCAACCGATATGAAACTGCGTGGCCTAACTAAGCTGCCTGATCGCCGCAGGCATTATGTCCTTAATCTGTTCCTCCGCCGTTTACGCCCAGTCGCGTTGCATGGTCGGAGCCGACCTAACAGACGCTACTGGGTGGCTACAGATTTTTCCGCATCCCCCGGTTTTTTGGGGGGTGAGATTTGCGATTGTCAGATTTACCGAGGATACTAACCCTTCGGCACCGATGAGAGCAGCTATCACGGACGCGGCCATCGAGTGGAACCTTCATGCATGCGATACTGGCATATTTTTCATTCCCTTTAACCCCTCTTACCACAGTTTCGCCGATATCGATTTTTTTCAACTCAGTATCGACTCCGGCGCGACGACTGGCGGTTGCATTATGTTCACATGGGAAGAAAATGGGCAACCGAGCTATGACATTAATTACGGTCCAAATTTTATGGCGCGCTTGAGTGCGCTCCCCCACGCTCAGACCGTGGCCGCCGTAATGCACGAATTAGGTCACGCTTTAGGTTTGGAGGAAACAAGCCCTGCTTCCAGCCCGACGATAATGACGCAAATTACAGCATGTGCACAACCCATGTCAGTGACCAGTCTATCGAACGCAGATGGCCAGAAAGTAGCAGAGTGCTTGAATTCCACACCTAATTGCCAATGGCCTTTCTTTTTTCCCATTGCTCCGGAATTCTGCGTACAACAGGGCGGGTATTGGAACTTTTCTATCGGCGGATGCGACCCAGAACCTCAACCCGTCCCTTGCGTGGACTGTTTAGATAATGACGATTGCTGCGATGGCGACGTCTGCCACAACGGTATGTGCGAACCCCCTACGGAGGCGTGCATATGTCCACCCGATACGGTTTGCTATGAAGGATATTGTTCATATGCTACTCCTATCCTTATTGACGTGAACGGCGATGGTTTTCAGCTTACTGATGCTGCGCACGGGGTTGATTTCGATTTCGAGGGAGATGGTACGCCGCGGCATATGGCCTGGACAGCTGCCGGTACGGATGACGCCTGGCTGGTTTTCGATAAGAATCGGAACGGAAGGATTGATAGTGCCCGCGAAATGTTTGGTAATCTAACTGCCCAGCCCAGGATAGCTCTGGAGAATCGGAATGGATTCCTCGCGCTGGCTGAACTTGACAAGTCTAAACTGGCTGGAAACGGCGACGGTGTAATCAGCCGTCAGGACTATTTTTTCCGCGACCTCCGGCTATGGACCGATTCTAATCACAACGGAATCTCGGAAGCGACCGAACTCAAGAGTCTGGAGCAGCTTGGCGTGGAAACGCTGGAACTCAATTACAAAGAGTCCAAGCGCACAGATCAATTCGGCAACTCGTTCCACTATCGCGCCAAGGTCAAGGATGCACATGGGGCGCAGATTGGCAGATGGGCATGGGATGTGACGCTCAAACTGAACTGAGTCCGCGCCAGACCTTACGGCAACCGATAGGGTGACGCTAAACATCCATTGACTGGATCAAGGAGAACGACATGACAAAGGACAAAACGACTAAAGGCAGTCTCATTGCAGTGGCCTTATGTCTGATAGCTGCGGCGTGCCTCGCTATCTTTGGCAATAGTTCGCAACGGTCGCAAGAGCCATCCGGTCAAAAGCCAATTAGCGACGACCAGCGCGCCCTAAAAGAAGCGTACGAGCGGGGAGGCCTGCGCGAACTGGCCAAACTAAAAGGCGTTTACGTTACGGAGGTCAATCCCCATTGGAAGTATGGAAAGTTCGATATTGAAAGTCTTACCAAGAACAGCGCTGCCGTAATCGTTGGCCGGTTCACGAAAAAGCTCGACGCGCGTCTCATTGATGGTAAAGTGATCT
The DNA here is from genome assembly GCA_041497335.1 of Pyrinomonadaceae bacterium. GTDB lineage: Bacteria > Acidobacteriota > Blastocatellia > Pyrinomonadales > Pyrinomonadaceae > UBA11740. The sequence goes on from JBGQGG010000009.1 coordinate 6,125, forward strand.
TCACAGATTATGAGGTCGCGATTGAGGAGTTGGTAAAAGGGGATCTCAAACAAGACAAAACGATCATCGTCACCGTTCCTGGCGGCCGCGTTTTTTTCGAAGACGGCACGAGTGCTGAACAAACCACGCCAACATTCGAGCACCCTCATATTGGAGGTGCGTATGCCCTGTTCCTTTATGAAGAGGCCGCCGTGCCTTCCGTGTTCTTCTTACCTGGCGGACCGCAAGGCATGTTCGATATCGAAAACAGCGCTGGCGTTAAATCGCATGGCAGACCGGACGATGCGGGAGCCGTTGAGACAAAAGGCAAGAACCGGGACGAGTTTATGAGAAAAGTGCGAGAGTATGCGCGAAAGTGGCCCGAGCCCGGCAAATGCTGCGGCTGATGCTGGCCACCGAGTTGATCTCGGCGCGCTTCTGCAAGAGGCTAAACATTACGCAGCCAGGGCACGGTTCCTGACCCCAAGAAAGCTGCGGGTAAACCGATTCCAAAACGACCTTCGCTTCCGGAATTGTCTCCGTGAAAAGTGAAACCCTGCGTGCGCGGTATCAAGATCCGGCTCAACTGCTAGCTTCCTCTCTTTTTTGATTGCTTGCCGTTTTGATCGGTGATGTTGCGTAGCCGTGGTAATTCCGCAAAGGTGGGCGTGGAGGGAAATGAATTTCCCTGTCTGCCCATAAAGTAACCCGCCTGCCCTAAAGTCCCATCACACCCCGACTTTATTGGCAAAGCCCCGCGGTTGGACAAAGGACTGGTTCGTGTTGCTGCGCCTGAGGGTTGGCATCTTGAGCGCTACAATAATCACGTCCTTGTTTGTAATCAGGCGGTGAGTAGTTCACGCAAAGTCCAAACCGTGTTCGTAATTCCGGCTTCCATTGCCGGTGTGCAACGGATGGACGAGTGAATGCGACAGAAGTTGTAGTAAGCGAAGTAGAGTGCGAGCGCAGCCTTCAAGTTGTCCCATTTCTTGGAGAAGCCAATAGTCAGACGGGTAAAACGTCGCATGGCGGTGCGAATGTTTAGGTTTTGTCGTTCAACGTGTGATGTGCAGATGCGTTCAGGATTCGGATTGCCCCACAGGGGGGTTGGTATCGCCTCCTTAATCTTGCTCGGTGAGTACCGGTGCAGGTCCTCGGCATCGAGCGGCGTTCCGTAAATCTTGACGAGCTGCGCGTAGCTGGAGCGGGTTCCGAGGGAGTATGCGATCGCTGCCGGGTAGGGAGGAAAACCATCGGTCGTAATCTGAAGTATGTTGGTTGTTCCGTCCACGGTCTCGAAGACTTTTTCGATGAAGATGGCTGTATCCTGTTCGGTGCGCCGGCCGAGATGCCAGGTGAGAATTAGCTTGTTGTCGCGCTCGAACGCGGTAAAGCAGTAGGCATCGCCAAGCTTATCGCTAGTCAATCCTCTGCGCTTTTTTTCCTTCTCTTTCATGCCGCAGAAGGTCCAGATTTCATCAAATTGCAGATCGGAGCATTTGACCTGACGCATGTAGCGCTTTGTTAGATCTTCGCAGCGCTCGCCGGTAGGTTTTGTTATGAGGCAGGGCACGGTGGGGTTGTAACACCGGACCAGTCTGCATTTTCTTCCGGCAACTTCGTCTCTCGGTCTCGGAAAATGAGTTTGGCAAACCGCACTGCCCGCGCGTACTATATCGCCGCGTTCACAGTCCCATCGCATTGACTCCGGAGGTTCCTAATGTCGAATCCCTACCTGATTCCAGCAGATAATCCTGTTCTTGTCCTCCAGCCCCTCCACCAGGGGAACACGAGGTTTACCTGGGGCACGGGCGATAGCTCCCACGGCGAAGTCCTGTTGTCAATTGACGGCGGACCACAAACGTTGTTCTCTCCGGTTGCCGGCCAAACGCCGACCAACCGAATGCCGCCTATCGGAAATCCAAATATGCCCCTGCCCGCGCAGAATATCCAGCTCGGCAAGCAGTATTTTTTCAAGCTCTACAAGAAGGGTGACCGGCTAACGCCGCTGGCCCAGGTCACTGTTACCGCGCAGAGTGTGTCGGACACCGCCGTTGGCACCGTGGCCGCCGGCAGCTTGGGATTCATTCAACTCATCCAGGACCTCAAGGTAGTTCCCGGTCCGGAATACGTGGATTTCTCATTCGCCACTACGCAGCCGAGCATGCCGCTTATCCAGCTCAGCACCTCAGTGCCTGGCCCTGGCCCCGCTTTCGACCCCGAGAATGACGAGATCCTCAGCAACCCCCTTCCTTCATTGTTTTTTGGTTTGCAAATGCGGCACCAGTTGAGGGTCGGTCCTCCGAAATTGGCGCAGAACACGACCTACTTTTTCATCATCACGGCTGCGTCCACGACACACGGCGACCGGCCCACGACCGTGACGGGCAGGTTTACGACGGCAACACGGAGCGCCCTGGTTCAGTTCGAGCACATCCGGGTTTGGCGCGACGGCGATCCCGGCGGCAGTGGCGAGATGGTTTTCTTGATGAGCGTGTACGACGGCCACGAGAGCAATAGACTGAGCGACATTCTAGCCTACCCGGATCGAGGCTATGCGGATATTGGCGATGGTGACTACGTGGCGGTCAATCGCGAGGCGATGATTGAAAATGCGCCGGCAACCTTGACATTGTACACCTTCGGGATGGATGACGACGCTTGGGGAGTGGCGGCTCTGTTAGACATTAACTCGATTCGGTACACGCCCAACTCCGCACCGGGTCGCGAACAGGGAGAAGATGAGATGGCTGTCTGGGCGTCTGCGCAAGAGACCTATGATCTCCCAACCAACTCCATAGCCGGGCCACTGCCGCACGTCGATTTCGCTATGGAGTCCGAGAACGGCGGTGTGTCGTTCGCGGTGTCCGGCAAGATTATTACGACGGTTACTCCGGGCCTCGGGTTCGGCTTTCGACGGGTCGCGCTACGACCGCGGATGGCCGTAGCGCGCGCTCTCGGCCTGGCGGCCGCCGTGGTAACGGGCCCCGGCCGGGTGGACATGTTCGTCCGTGGCCCAGACAATGACGTCTACCGCAAGACGATTGACCGCCCCGTGCGCGGCACATCCCGGAGCGAGTGGCAACGCCTCGGCGTCACGACCGCCGGGCCGATTACCGCCCTTTCGGTCGAGGATGGCGGCCTTTACCTCTTCGTTCCCGGACCAGATGGCACGGTTCTTTGCAGGTCGTGGGACACCGGTGATGGCACCCCTTCGTCGAGCCCCTGGCATGACCTGGGCGGCTACATCGTCGGCCAGATAACCGCGCTTGCCTCCGCCCACGACTACATTCACCTCTTCGCCCTGGACGCGAGCGGCGAAGGCAATCACTGCGTAGTGCACTGCCGAGATGGAGAGCCGCCGCGGACCGTCTGGGAAAATCTCGGAGGCAAATTCAGCGCCCCTGTCGCGGCCATCTCGTCGCAGGAAGGCAGAATAGATATCTTTGCGCTCGGGCACGGCGGCGTCTATCACAAGTCCTGGTATGGCGGATCATGGACGCCGGCGCAGTACGAGTGGGAAGACCTGGGTGGCGAATTCAACGGCTCTTTGGTAGCCATACCCGAAGCGGACGGGCGCTTCTACGTCTTCGCCTTCGTGGCCGACGGCACGGTCTATCGCAAGGTTTGGGATGGCGGCCGATGGGAACCGTCACAGCTGGATTGGGAGAAAGTCGGCACTGTGGCCTCTCTCTCAGAGGAGATGGCTGCGAATGGACGACGAAGTGACGCGGACAACCTCTTTATTGAGCAAGAACGGACGCCGCGCATATAAACTAAAACGCCTCGCGACGTCGGGTGGGTTTGAGCCCTTTATTTCCTCTTCTTCCCTTTCACCTCGCCCGGGGCGTTAACGCGCATCACTCCACGATCGTCGCGATACAAACTGTATTTCGCTTCGGTTATTTTGCCGTCTTCGCCTTTGATCCTGACGGAAAAAGTCTTATCCGATGCTCGCCCTTCGATCCGCAGCGGCAGATAGCCCTCAATGTCAGGACTGCGGTAGGCCGTGTAATGATCCTGGTCATGCTTTTCGTAACCCAGCACATAAATGCGATCGAAATCCGGTTCGTCCAACTTATGGGGTTCTTTGGAAGAACTCTTTTCCAGGATCACCCAACTACCGGGCCGGGATTCCTTCGCCACATCCTTAGTCCTGGTCGCCGAGCTTTCGTCGCTGTTGTCTTCATCAAGTCGCCGCCAGGCGACGAACTCGCGACCGGTCCGGTAATAGATAATGTCGCTCGGCACCATCAGCTCTACTTGCTTTCCGTAAATCCATCCTTCGGGCGCAGGCGAAATTGAGGGCGACAGACGCACCTTGTACCAAAGCTCTGTGGTCTCCAGGTCCTCCGGGTTCTCTTCGTCGCTCTGCGCGCCCTTGTTCGTCCGTGAGGTCGCGCTTCCAGGCTTTGGCGCGGTGTCACTCTCACTGGTTTCAGATCCTTTGAGTTTGGGCACGCGCTTCCACCCGATAATCTCAAAGCTGGATCCGCTGTCGAGCCGCATCATGATGTTCTCGTTATTGGCGCGATCGGGTGTCAGACGAAGATTCGAACTGGCGTGCAACTGCCCGGTGGCCTGCGCTTGTGTTCCTTTATCTTCCTCAGCCAGCTTGCGTGCACTCTCGAGCACTTTGTCGAGCATGATGTTGCGCGCTTCGATCCAGCCTTCGGTTTTATCTTCATCGTGAGCCCGCGCCCGATACCAGCGCTCTCTCTTGCTGTTGTCATTCGGGTCGGGAATATCAATTGAATCCAGGATATCAACGACATCGCCACGGTTGACCTCAAGCAGATCAGCCGCCACCACCGCCGTCGAGCTGCGAATCTGCGCACTCCTCGACACTACCACTCCGGTGTTGCTGGGACCTGCCAGAGAGCTACACCCAGCCAGAAGCAACGCTGCCAGCAACAGTGACAGCATAGCCAATAACGATGAACTGCCCGGATTTCTCATTCTGTAGCGAAGCTCCATAAACCCCTGCAAATCTTAATACTCAATGCCGCCGTATTAGGCTCAAGATGGCTTCCGCTGCCTCGGCGAGCGAACATAGTCATTGTAACCCAACTCATGTAACAAATCGCGCTGCCGCCGAGTGAGAGGCTCGCTGACAGTGATGCGCGTTCGCGGTCCAACCGTTTCTACTCGCAATCCGAAAGGAGCCACCTGCTCCTGCAAATTGATCGCTACGGCGTTGCGGATGAATGAGCCGCCAAAATCCTGCAGGCCGGAATAAGAGCCCAGCGCGTTTATGACCGCTTCACTACCGTCTCTGCCCTGCCCTGCCGAACTGCCGGCACCCGGGCCGGCTTCCGAAACACGATGTTCGCGAAAGATGCTTCGGTATACGTCATCGAGCGAGTGCTTACTACGACTTTGGCTTCGCAGCTTCAGGTCGTAGAGAAAAGCGATCACCATGCTCTTCGAATAAACCGCAGACTCGCCAACCGTCCATCTTCTTTTTGAAGCCTCTACCAGCGACCACTGATCATGATCGAATCCGATGCGGTAATTGTCATACGCCCGGCTAATCGCGTTCAAAAACTCCTGGAACTGCAACAGGTCGAGACGAACGCTGGTGCGGGCCGCCTGATAGATTGTGAACCCTTCGTAGAACCAATCGTAGTCACCTTCGAGGGCCAATCCATTCGGTACCCAGAGATGAAACAGCTCGTGCGTCAGAGGGACACTTAACTGTGCCAGCGCCGCAATCTTCGACGGGAGCTTTCCTATCAACAAAGTAACTGAAGCGCCGCGAGTTTCAGCGCTCCACTTGTCCGGCGCTCCACTTTGTGGGAACGGAAACAAAATCAACGTTGTCTGCCGCGAAGGCTCGGCTCCAAATACGTCGCGATGCGCTTTAAGAGTTTTGCTCGCCAATTCGAACGCTTCACTGTCTGTGAAAGCCCAATCGCCGGCTGCTACTAAACTCAGCTGTATCCCTGACGTCGTCGTTCTGGAAATACGAAGATGATTGCCGACCGCGACCACAGCGAGGCCGGCATCCGTGATTTCAAATTCGCCTGCCGCGTTTTGCCCCTCATTCGAATGCGCAACCCAACCTTCCGGAAGACTAAGGCGCAGCGCCATGCGAGCCCCGGCATTGTCGCCTCTCGCTTTTTCGCGACTACTACTGCCTGGAAGACCCGCGGAAAACATTGGCAACAAATCTCCCAACATCAATACGCCGCGCTCGCTGTTAAGCCAGGACACCCTGGCTGCGTCGGCAACTCGTACAGGTGGAGGGAGAGTAACTTCATAGCGAAACCGCGATGCGGCCGCTGTAGCTTGGAATTGGCCGGGTGCGATCTTGCGGTTAGGTATCTCTGTACCCGCCGCGTCGAACAGTTTTAATCCCTCAACTCTACTACCAAGATTCAGGACGCCGGCGTAGCTATCGCGGAACGACCAGACGTTAGTCGGGGCACAGCTTCCTTCGATAACGGCACGTCCGGAGGCGTCGGGGAGCACTCGGATCACAACTTTCGTTTGCTGGGCTGTAACGATTGAAGTTATACAGAACAGCAAAGCGACACAGCAGAGCGTCGATGCCTGGTATCGACCACTTCTGAGGACAACCTCCCGCCGGTCGGGAGCAATTGACTGGCAAGCAGCAACGCCCCCGCGGTCAGTTGGAACTGGCTTTAGAATCGCGGGCAAACTCCCTCTCAAATAGCGGAACAAGTTGGATTGACATATCTTTCAGGGGGTGACTAAACTACGGCTTTAGTCTAGCATCAAATTTAAGAACCGTGATCGGTAAACCAGCGCAGATGGCATTAATACGAACAGTGAACCGGTTCCATCTTTCTCCTACCGCATTGCGTCCGGCTGATGGGAGGAAGGAAGGAAACCAGTTTGAAACGTACGTATTGACATGCCCCACCGACGCGACTAAAATTACGGCTTAAGTCGGTAGGTTTCCTTTCACTGGGGAAGTGACAATGAGTCTCGTTAAGATCATCGTTATTACGATCCTGATAATCCTCAGCATCCTGCTTTTCGGGCGCTTCCTTTTTTAGCCCGTCAAGAGCATGGTCTTGCACAACCCGCACGTCAGGCGCGGTTCCCGATTCTCTTTCTGTCTAATTACAACCATAGGCTTACTGCTGTGGTCGTCTGTCGTTACTGCGCAGGAGACACAGCCGGACGACGTGGTGCGCGTCAGCACAGACCTCTTGCTCTTTCCCGTGCGTATAAGAGACAAGCGGGGCCTAGTGCCCGGACTGAGTGAACGCGACCTGTCTTTGAAGGACGACGATCACGTCATTACGGGGCTGTATTTTTCACCGGGCGCCGACCGCGTGGCGCTCCTCTTTGTTCTCGACCAGTCGGGCAGCCTGCGCGAGATAATTTCACAGCAACGTGATGCCGCGCTGGCTCTTTTCGCACGATTCGGCGAGCGGTCGAGCGTCGGAATTCTTCGCTTTGCGGAAGCACCATCGTTAGTCGTCCCATTTAGCCGGGACACCGCGGCCGCACGCGACGCCTTCACATTTTCGGCCGGCCGCAATCAACGGACTGCCATATTCGATGCGGCGGCGGCGGCGGTTAAGTCCTTCGATAACCTTCCGCGGGTTCGCGCAGAACGACGAATCGTGGTGGTGATCAGTGACGGGCTGGACAATGCGAGCGCGATCAAACCAGGCACAGTGATTGAGATGTCACGCGAAAAGCGCGTCTCTTTCTACGTGGTTCATTTGCCGCTTTTCGCGCCCGCCGATGGCCGGCTGGCTGTACGTCCGCCGTCAAAGGGTTTTCGTGACCTGGCGGAGAAAACCGGCGGCAAATATTTTCTCGTGGGAGATGCCAACTCGGCCCTTCGGCCCGCCGCCCGCAGCGATCTTTCGCAGATCTTTCAGGCAATCGAAGAAGATTTGAAGAGCCAGTATCTTCTGGGCTTTTATCTGAGCGAGGCTGCAAACGACGGCCGCAGACATCGCTTTTCGCTCACTTTGCCGGATGGTCTCCAGTATCAGGTTGGCAGCCGTGGTTATTCCCGCAAACAAGATTTCTTTGTTCACAGGCCGCGCGAGGCGCTGAAGCCTCCTGACTGACTTGCGTCTCTGCCGTTGATTCAGTAAACAGTATCTTTCAAATCTGAACTCAAGTTTCGCTCTCAAACAAATGAGTGAATATCAGGAAGCGGGTCTGCGTAAGGTTCGACGCGCACTAATAAGCGTTTCGGACAAAACCGGGATCGTAGATTTCGCGCGCGAACTGCAACGCTTTGGAGTCGAGATCATCAGCACCGGCGGCACCGCGAAAGCCCTGCGCGATGCCGGCCTCGAAGTGCGTGAGGTTTCAGAGGTCACGAAATTTCCCGAGATGTTGGACGGGCGGATCAAGACGCTGCACCCGCGCATTCATGGAGCCTTGCTCGCCCTGCGAGATAACGATGCCCATCTCGCCGCTATGCGCGAACACGGGATTGAACCCATCGACATGGTGGTCGTGAATCTCTATCCGTTCGAGCGAACGATCGCCCGCGAAGGCGTGACGCTCGAAGAAGCCATCGAGCAAATCGATATCGGCGGGCCGGCGATGATTCGGTCGGCGGCAAAGAATTGGCAGGACGTTGCTGTAGTCGTCCTCACCGAGGACTATGCCAAAGTGATTGAGGAAATGAAGAGCATTGACGGATCGCTTTCATTGGCCACGAGGAGCCTGCTCGCGCGTAAGGCTTTCGGACAAACGGCACGATACGACGCGGTCGTCTTTGCCTATCTCTCTGGGGCGTTTCCTCGCAGAAAGGATAAAGGTATAGGCATCGGCGGAACGGCTTTCGGTATTACTTCACAGGGGATTAGCTCTTCCGCCACAGCAACCAAGATCGATGCAGAGGAGTTTTCGATAGAAACTTTTCGCGGCAGCTTGCCGGGCAGCGCTCAGTGGACGATCAGTAAGACTGCCAATCTGCGTTACGGAGAGAATCCTCATCAGATCGCCGCCCTTTACAAGACAGCTTCGCGAAGCGGAGTCGCCAACGCTGAGCTTCTTTCCGGCAAGGAGATGTCCTTCAACAACTATGTCGACGCTGATGCGGCGTGGCAGCTTGTGTGCGACTTCGACGACCTCGCTTGCGCGATCATCAAGCACACCAACCCCGCAGGCGTCGCGTTGAGCACATCAGGCGAAGAGGCTTATCGAAAGGCCCTAGCCTGCGATCCGGTTTCGGCGTTCGGAGGCATCGTAGCTTTTAATCGCAACGTTGACGAAACCGCCGCGCGCCCTGTTACTGAGATTTTCACAGAAGTGATAATCGCCCCGGATTATGAACCTGCCGCATTGGAAGTCTTGAAAGCGAAGAAAAACCTGCGCGTGTTGCGCGCCGGCCAGCCCGAAGCAGGTCAAGGACTCGAATACAAGCAAATCTCCGGCGGCATGCTGGTGCAGACCCGCGACACGCACCGCTTGAAGCGCGAAGATTTGAAGGTCGTCACCAAACGCGCGCCCTCGGAAAAGGAGATCGACGATCTACTATTTGCCTGGACGGTTTGCAAGCATACGAAATCCAATGCGATCGTCTATGTCCGCGATCAGCAGACGGTCGGTGTCGGCGCCGGTCAAATGTCACGCGTTGATTCAGTGAAGCTCGGCGCCATGCGCGCGCGGTTACCGACAGCAGGGACCGTTTTGGCGTCAGATGCTTTCTTCCCTTTTCGGGACGGTCTTGACGAAGCCGCGAAGCACGGAATCACCGCGGTGATTCAACCTGGCGGCTCCATGCGCGATGCGGAAGTGATTGCCGCCGCTGACGAGCACGGTCTGGCGATGGTCTTCACTGGTGTGCGGCATTTCAAGCATTAGAAGCGCGACTTGCTCTTTCGCTCAATCTTACTTGATACTTTCAGCATTAGTTTCATAACAAGCGATGCCTGACGAAGAAAGTTCAGCACTGGAAAGCACGCGCGGATCGATCCGTTGCCGTTATTGCGGCCAGCGCAATCAAGTCCGCAATGAAGGAAACACCGAAACGCGTTGCGGCCGGTGTCGTTTGCTGCTTTCCGAAGAACCCCATAAGAAGTTTGCTGATCTAAATAAGGACCAGTACATTCACCCGGCGGACAGGCGCGCACTCGCTGCTCTGCGCGCGATTCCCGGGATAGACACCGCGCTAAAAAAACTTCTCGAAGTCACCGGCGAATCGGCTATTCGCGTTATCTTCACCGCCAGCGCGGTCAAGGTAACTCAAAAGCAATGTCCCGATTTGTATGCAAAGCTTCAGATCGCCTGCGCCACACTCGGCGTGGAGATGCCGGAATTGTTCGTCCAGCAAAGTCCGATTCCCAATGCCTTCACCGGCGGAGTGAAGCGTCCCGTGATCGTTCTCTATTCGGCTTTGCTTGAGCGTCTGACCGACGAGGAAGTGCTGGCCGTGGTCTCTCACGAAGTCGGACACATTCATGCCGAGCACGTGCTCTATCTTACCGCTGCGCGTCTGATTGAACTGGCCGCAAACGCCGCCATCATCGCGGCGCCGCTGGCAATGCTAATCAAGCAACTGATGTCGCTAACGATGCGATACGCTCTGCTGGCGTGGTCGCGGCGCGCCGAGCTTTCATGCGATCGCGCCGCGCTGCTGGTGACCCAGGATCAGGACGTTGTAGGACGCACCATGATGAAACTCGCCGGTGGCACGTTTGCATCGAAGGTTGACTACGAATTGTTTTTGGAACAGGGCCGTGACTTTCAGAAGAACTATGACGAGAAAGCTCTCGACCGCTTCTGGGCCGACATCATTACGGCCGGCCTGTCGCATCCTTTTCCGGTCTGGCGTGTGTCTGAGGTTCTGAAATGGGTCGAGAGCGGAGAATATCGAACTTTGATGGAAGCACCGGCAACTGCGGCTGTTTGATTCGTTCGACAGACGGACGTTGAAACACATCAAGGTAAGCAGTAGCATTGACACATATGTCATCCCAACCGAAGACACGTCTTACTGCGCAAGAGTATCTGGCTCTGGAACGAGAGGCTGAGTACAAGAGCGAGTATTACAAAGGTGAGGTTTTCGCGATTGCCGGTGCGAGCCTGCGACACAACCTAATCGCCGCGAATGCTCTGGCGACCATACACGGCCAACTGCGAGGTGGCCCTTGTAGTGCTTTCCCAAGTGACATGCGAATCACAATCCCGCAGACTCCGCACTTCGCCTATGCGGATGTTGTGGTCGTTTGCGGTCAACCCCAACTCGACGATGACTTCAAAGACAACTTGGTAAATCCGGTTGTGATCATCGAAGTCTTGTCACCTTCGACCGAGCGTTACGACCGGGGCAAGAAGTTTGAGAGCTATCAGCGCATCCCTTCGCTGATGGAGTATGTGTTGGTTTCACAGGACAGGCCTCGAGTCGAGCAGTTCCTCAGACAACCGGACGGGCGCTGGCTGTATTCGGAAACCTCTGCTGAGGGCAGCATCAAGCTGACTTCGATCGATTGCGAATTATCTCTCAACGATATCTACGAGAAGGTTGAGTTCTAGAGAATAGAAAGCTGGAAGCACTTTGAATGGCGTCAATATCCCGCACTAAGATTCATAAGGAGTCTCTTTCGTCGATTGCTAAGATGAGCGTTCGAGCTAGAAACCAATGCTGCAAAACAAGAACGGAATTATTTTCGGAGTCGCCAACAAACGCTCGATTGCCTGGGCCACGGCGCAGGCACTGCACCTGGCCGGGGCGCGTCTGGCTTTCGCTTACCAGGGCGAGCGTTTGAAAGATAACGTGGAAGGTCTGACGAAGGCCGAGATGCCGGACTCTCCGCTGCTGTCGTGCGATGTGACAAAGCAGGAAGAGGTTGACGAGACCTTCAAGAGCCTGGCGTCGGAATTCGACCGGCTCGATTTTCTGATTCATAGCATTGCTTTCGCGCCGCGAGACGCGCTCGAAGGCGAATACCTGAAAACGGAACGCGAGGCCTTTCTCACCGCCCTGGAGATCAGCGCTTACTCTTTGACACAACTCGCCCGCGCGGCAGCCCCGCTAATGACTGAAGGCGGCAGTATCGTCACGATGAGCTTTCACGGCGCCGAAAAAGTCTATCAAGGATACAACGTGATGGGCGTCGCGAAGGCTGCTTTGGAATCAAGTGTGCGCTATCTCGCTGCCGATCTGGGGCCACGCAATATCCGCGTCAACGCTATCAGCGCCGGACCAATTCAGACGCTTTCTGCGCGCGGGGTTTCCGGTCTGAGCACCATGCTCAAACATCACGCTGAGCGCGCTCCGCTGCATCGCAATGTCGAACCGCGGGAAGTCGGTAACACCGCGCTGTTTCTTTGCAGCTCACTGTCATCCGGTATCACCGGCGAAACGATTTACGTGGATTGCGGCTACAACGTGATGGGACTTTAGGTAAGGCAATAGGGCCTATAGGACTTATCGGACCTTTTGCTATTAAGACCATTGTGAACGACGACTACGGCCAAATACCTCCCGGCGGAACGCAGGACGAGCGTTTGCTCGAAACGCCGGGCCGGGCCGATGAATTCCTGCACACCGACACCTGGCGCGTCTTTCGCATCATGGGCGAGTTTATCCAGGGTTTCGAAGATCTCGCACACATTACCAACGGCGTCTCTATCTTCGGTTCAGCACGCACTCCTCCGGACGATCCGGTTTACCAGGCAGCAAGAGAAACTGCCGCCTTGTTGGCTCGCGCCGGCTTTGCCGTGATTACCGGCGGGGGGCCGGGAATAATGGAAGCGGCCAATCGGGGCGCTTTCGAAGCGGGCGGTACTTCAGTAGGCTGCAACATTGAGCTGCCACACGAACAGAAGTCAAACGGCTACCTAACGCTCTCGCTCAAATTCAAATACTTCTTCGTCCGCAAGATGATGTTCGTTAAGTACAGCAACGCATTTATTATCTTCCCCGGCGGCTTTGGCACGCTCGATGAGCTGTTCGAATCGCTCACCCTGATTCAAACGCGCAAGATTCGCAATTTTCCGGTGGTGCTTTACGGCTCGAGTTATTGGAGTGGAATGATTGACTGGATCAGGAGCACGGTGCTAAGCAAAGCCAATATTGCCGAAGAAGACTTGAAGTTGCTGCACCTTACTGACTCACCGGCTGAGATTGTCGATGTCGTTTCCCGCAGCCAGAACGTGTCGGCGAGAAAAGTCTGAGGGACAACAGACTTCCCCGCCCCTCACATCTGCGTCACTTCTTCCTGCAACCAATCCAAATAAGGTTCGGATATTGCGGTTACCGGCAAGGCGATGATCTCCGGTGTTTCGTAACTGTGGTTCTCTCGCACCGCAAGATCCAATTCGTCGAATCTGTCGAGGGTGGTCTTGGCCAGGAGCATCACTTCACTCTCGCGCGCAATTTCGCCCTGCCAGCGATAGACGGACTGCATTTCGGGGAGGATCTGCACACACGCAGCCAGGCGCGCGGCTACCAGCATCTCCGCGATTCGACTGGCTTCTTCGCGGTTAGCCGCGGTCATCAGAACTACGATTGGTTCGGAAGGAGTGTCGCCCATAAGGAGTGGTACAACTTCAGTCGTTGGAGCGGCACAGACATCAGTCTGTGTTCATTTGAGATCACCACAGACTGATGTCTGTGCCACCTTACTCTGACTCTGATTCTTCGTCGAAATCCTCGTCCGACGCGGGCCCGGTGAGCGGCGAAGTGTCTTCGCCAAAGAAAGACGCGTACAGCTCGCGGGCGCGATCGAGGTCTCGCTCATCGACCAGCACCTGAGCGCCGGGCGCCATCACTGAAAACAAAGGCGAGAATTGATCCGACGCTCCCGATTGGACGACCGAACGGATCCCGTTTTGCCGCAGGATGTCGTTTACCATTTCCGCCTCTGCCGGTGAGGACAAAGTGTGCAGCGCTACAAAGCGAGCTTCGCTGTCATCGTGCGCGCCGGCCGCGACGTTCAGTTGGTCGACCAACTCCGCGCCATCGTCGGCGCAACGCATTATTCCCGGTTCGTATTCGGCCTCGCAGGTTGGACAGAACATAGTCTTTATCTCATTTCACCGCGCTGACCGCGCGCTCAAACGGAATCTCTTCAAAATGTGTAAAGCGTTTGAAGTCACGAAAGCGCTGGTTGATCTCGTCATGAGTCAGCTTTTGCACGCGTTCGGTCCCAAACTCTTCCACGTTGAACGACGCCATAACCGAACCGAAGATCATCGCGCGGCGCAGCGCGGCAGGGTCGAGCTTTTCCTGACTGGCCAGATAACCCATCAAACCGCCGGCGAACGTGTCACCTGCTCCGGTCGGATCAAAAACCACTTCCAGTGGATAAGCCGGAATCGCGAAATACTCATCGCCGGTGAACATCGCCGCGCCGTATTCACCACGCTTAACGATCAAGGTGCTCGGCCCCCACGAGAGGATCTTCCTCGCCGCCTTGATTAGATTAGGTTCCTCCGCCAACTGGCGAGCTTCTGCGTCGTTAATGATCACCAGATCCACGACTTTGATGGTCTTCTGCAATGAACCGCGAGTCGTTTCAATCCAGAGATTCATTGTATCGAGGGCCACCAACTCCGCATCGGGAATCTGCTCGCGCACGCCGCGCTGCAAATCCGGCTGAATGTTGCCGAGAAAAACCAGACGGGACTGCTTCGAGTTTTCGGAAAGTTTTGGCTCGAAACCGGCAAAGACATTCAGTTGTGTCTCGAGTGTGTGCGCCACATTCAGGTCATACTCATAACGACCGCGCCAGTGAAACGTCTTGCCGTCCGGAACGACTTCCAGGTCGGCCGTATCAATACTATGGCGAGCGAAAACATCTTTCTCAGTCTGGCCAAAGTCGCCACCAACGACGGCGACGACGCGCACGTCAGTGAAGAAACTGGCAGAGATCGAAAAGTGTGAAGCTGAGCCTCCGAGCATGCGATCGCGTTTGCCGAACGGCGTTTCGACTGCATCAAATGCAACTGAACCTACGACTAATAATGACATGTTTGATATTTCAGATTTTGAATCTTGAATTTTGAATTATTAGAACGCTTTAGCGCTTAGTACTTGCCCATTGCACACAGCAAACTGCCTACTGTCCCTTGGGCTTTGGCCCACCCAGCGTTTTCAAACTCTCTTCAGCCTGGCCGCGGAAAAGACTTTGCGGATACTGGTCCACGAGTTGTGAAAGATAACCACGCGCCTTCTCGATAAACTCTTCCGCTGTCAGCGTTGTCTTCTTATCTCCCTCGTGAATCACGTATTGATTCGACTTTTGTTTACCTTTGCTCCCCGCAAGATTCAGGCTGCTTTGCCCGGCTATGAACAGTACTTCATCGATTTTTGAGAAAACTGGATTGCCCGCCAAAACCTCCTCGCATCGCTGCAGAGCTGCCACGTAGGCCTTCTTAAGTTTGAAGTACTGGCGCGCAACATCGAGATTATGCAGCGAATCCTTCTCCATATCGGGATCGCGCACCACGTCCGGACCTTGCTTGCTGCCACCCTGAGCACGCGCGTTCGGGGTCACCAACATGAACACAACTGCGAACACCGCTAATATCAAACAGCTTTTCTTCATTTCTTCACCTCATCTTGAAACCTGAAACCTATCTTCGGTACTTTCCAATGATGGCCTCAAGCTTGCGCGCGGTTGCTTCCGGCCATAAATCAGGAGCGGTAAATATCGCATTCTTCAAAGCTGAGCCGCATTTGCAGTCCCGCGGACGATTCGCCAGAGCTTTGACCGCTTCCCGCATGATAACCTGAGCGTTCCTCACATTCTTATTCAAATACTCGATAACCGTCTCTACCGTCACGGCGTCGTGACCCGGATGCCAGCAATCATAGTCTGTAACCAGGGCCAGTGTCGCATAGCAAATCTCCGCTTCGCGCGCGAGCTTGGCCTCCTGCAAATTTGTCATCCCAATTACATCCATGCCCCACGAACGGTACACGTTCGATTCGGCCACAGTCGAGAACGCCGGCCCTTCCATGCAAATGTAAGTGCCGCCGCGATGCGTTTTCACCTCGACAGCCTGACAGGCTTCTTCCAGCGTATCCCCGAGGTCGCTGCACACCGGATGCGCGAATGCCACGTGGGCCACTATGCCTTCGCCAAAGAAGGTGGATTCGCGGGCGCGAGCGCGCGTGCGATCAAAAAACTGGTTGGGAATCACCATATCCAGCGGCGCGTACTTTTCCTGCAACGAACCAACGGCAGACGCCGACAGGATGCGTTCGACGCCGAGCAATTTCATGCCGTAGATGTTGGCGCGGAAAGGAACTTCGGTAGGCGTGAAGCGATGTCCGACGCCATGACGCGGCAAGAACACAACGCGTTGGCCCTCGAGCGTGCCCAGAATGAACTTGTCCGATGGACTCCCGAACGGGGTCTCTACCTCGATCTCGTCGATGTCTTTGAGTTCCGGCATCTGATAGAGGCCGCTGCCGCCGATGATGCCGATTTTTGCTGCCGTCATTTGCTTATGCGTAGATCAACCGTCCCTTTGGTTCTGGTATTGGACGACCCAATTGTCGCGCAGTCTCAAGCCACTCCTGAATCACGACCTCAGCGTTAGCCAGCGCCTCCTGGTAGGTCGCACCATCAGCCATACAGCCTGCCAGCTCAGGAACCTCTGCGACAAACGCGTCATCCTCGTCGCTCCAATAGATAATGACCTCGTACTTGCTCAACGTTTGCATCAGAACGACCGCTAAGAATCTGCTCGAGTAACTTCTCTTTCTGAGTCATGCGAACTTTCTAGTGATACAGCCCGAAGCTTTCCATCTTCTTCCACGATTCGACCCAAGGCTTGATCCGGATCGTGATAGAACAAACACGTCCAGCCCTCGCGCGCTGCCTGTGGCAGTAATTTCTTCTTGGCTTCGAGCGTTTCCACCGGATAGAGATCGAATCCCATGATCCAGGCAAACGGGACGTGCGCTCGCGTCGGAACCAGGTCGGCAAACCCAAAAAGAGTTTCATTCCCCTGCTTCAGCCGCGCGCATTGCATCGAGCGATTATGGCCGGCGTGGGTCTCCATGCGCAGCCCCGATACTACCTCGTACTCAGCTTCCTTCAACTCCAACTGTCCTGTTTCTTTCAAAGGCCGCCAGTTCTCAGGCAGATAGCTCGCGCGATCCCGTTCCGATGGCGCTTCGGCATGCTCGTACTCGGCCCGGGAGACGAAATAGCGAGCGTTCGGGAATGCCGCCTTCGCCCTCCCTGCCCCGTCAACCGTGGTATTCCCACCAGCATGATCGAAATGCAAATGGGTGTTGATGACGATAGTAATGTCTTCCGAGCGGACTCCCGCAATGACATTCAGTGATTCATCGAGCGATCGTTTGCGGTCGATCCCATATATCGTTCGATGCTTGTCCGACCACTTATCACCGATACCGGTTTCGATCAGAATGCGCTCATCCCGGGCTTCGATGAACAAGCAATTCATGTTCATGCGAATGCGATTCTGCTCATCGGGTGGGCAGGCCTTTGACCACAGGTTGCGGGGAACTACACCAAACATCGCGCCGCCATCGAGACGAAACTCACAGTCAGAAATGACCTCGACGCGATAGTCGCCAAACTTCATCGCTCTTGATCTATTACTTCTTCGCTCCGGCCTTTGGCGCCGGCTTGCTCTTCGTGGCCGGTGGCGGCCCTTCATCGGGCGGACCCGAGGGCATCATGCCCGGCGGTAGTCCCTGTTGCATCTGCTGCGGAGGCGGAGCCGTCACGCCGAAATTCTCGGCAATGGTCATGTGATTGCTCTGGCGCTTTACGATCTCGTCGATCATGTTCTTTTCCTTTTCCTGTTCGACGGCATCGCGCGCCTGATCCTTCGGTGACTTCGGTGGGCCCATCGGATTTGGCGCGCCGGCAGCAATCAGGATGTGGCGAGCATGCACTTGCTCTTCGGGCTTGCCATCCTTGGTCTCGGTGCGCTTCTCGTCGACCTTAATTATGTGATAGCCGAACTGACTCTCGACGATGTCGCTGACCTGTCCCGGCTGTAAGGCAAAAGCAGCTTTTTCAAACTCAGGAACCATCTGGCCGTGTCCGAACCAGCCCAGGTCTCCACCTTTCTCTTTGCTCCCCGGATCGGTCGAGAATTCCTTTGCCAGGGTGGCGAAATCCTCCCCGGCCCGAATACGCTTCAACACATCTTCAGCCTTCGCCCGTGTTTGTTTCGAGTCGAGCTCCGGATGCTTCGCGATGTAAGCCGCGATCTCGGTGTCGGTAGCTTTGGTATTCGGAATCAGCGTTTCCTTGGCATAGGTCGAGGCCAGCAGGCGGGCCTGTTCAAGCATGATTTGCAACTCGACCTTGCGCGTCTTGTCGACGCCGGCCGCGGTGCCGCGCCGCTCGCCCAGCATGACCTGTCCCAACTGATGCTTTATCTCTTGTAGCTGTTCAGGTGGAATTTGCTGTCCGGCCATCATCGGATTGCTGGCCTTGGCGTCCGCCAGGAACTGATTGAAACGCTCTTCCTGTCCTGGCTCCTTAAAAAATGCGTCGATCTCCGCATCCGACGCCGCAGCAGCGCCGGGCGTACCCGCCTGCGATTCAGCATAGGCCTGCGAAATCACAATCGCGCGAATCAATTCGAGTTGGCGCTTGATCTCCGGGCGATAAGCAATGCCCTTCGATTTGGCTTCTTCGGCTACCGCCAGCAATTCACGAACATTCTTCGCGAAATCTTTGCGCGCCGATTCGTCGGTGGCTAGACGCGCGCGCGCCTGCGGCGCTTGATCCTGGGCGATTTGCGTCATGTCGTCAGGGCTCAAATTTATCGCCGCTGCATGACTGGCCTTCACTTGCCAAACAATCAGCCCAACTGAAAACACGATGCCGACTCCCGCAGCAATCCACGCTTTTGTTATTGAATTCAAGATAAAACTCTCCCTTTCAAATTTCGTTAATTATCTATTCATTCCCCTGGTCTTGCACTAATTCCAATAGTACTCCGCCCGTCGATGATGGATGAACAAAGGCCACAAGGCAACAGCCCGCGCCCTGGCGCGGCTCTTCGTCAATCAACCGCGCGCCTTTCTGCTTTAAGTCAGCCAGGGCGGCCTGAATATCATCGACGCGCACCGCGATATGATGAATGCCCGGACCGCGTTTCTCAAGGAACCTGGAAATCGGCGAATCCTCGGACGTTGCCTCGAGCAATTCGATGCGAGACTCGCCGATTGGCAGCATGGCAACACGGACCTTTTGCTCAGCCACTTCCTCGGTCTCAGCCATATCGAGGCCGAGCACGTCACGATAAAACTTCGCGGCGACGTCGATCCCCCGCGTTGCAATCCCAATGTGGTCGATCTTCATCTACGCTGTCAGTTGTCAGTTGTTAGCTTTTGATCAGTTCATCAACTGCCGAATAAGGATCGCGCTTCTTACTGGCGACTTCCGCAGCCAGGCGATCCAGTTTCGCTGATGCTGCGTCGTCCTTCAAAGTTTGCGCGACCAGGCGTTCGCGCAGCAATTCGAGAATCCGCCAGCGAGCAATAGACTGTCGCCGCGCGGTCGAAGCGGGCGCAGTCTTCTGAAAGTCGCGGCAGCGCCCGATGGCCTCAGCCAGGTCTTCGATGCCTTTGCTTTCGATCGCGACCGTCTTGACGATGGGGGGTTGCCACTCGGCGTGTGCGGCGAACGACAACAGAGACTCCAGCTCTTTTTCAGTTCGCAAGACACCCTCGCGATCGGCCTTGTTGATGACCAGCACATCACCAATCTCCATGATGCCGGCTTTCATTGTCTGCACATCATCACCCATTCCGGGTACCAGCACGACCACGCAGACGTCGGCGGTCTTGGCGATCTCGATTTCATCCTGGCCGACTCCGACCGTCTCGACGATGATCTTTTCAAATCCGGCCGCGTCCAGTATCGCCACCGCTTCAACCGTCGAGCGCGCCAGTCCGCCCATGTTCCCGCGCGTAGCCATCGAGCGAATGAAAACCCCCTTGTCCAGAGACAGAGTCTGCATTCGAATCCGGTCGCCCAGAATGGCGCCGCCGGAAAAAGGGCTCGAAGGATCGACGGCGATGATGCCGACACGTTCGCCGCGTTTGCGATAGAGGGCGGCCAGCTTATCAACCAGCGAAGACTTCCCCGCTCCCGGCGGACCGGTGATCCCAATGGTCAGCGCGCGGCCGGTACGCGGAAAGATTTGCTTCATTAACTCCGAACTATCGGCAGAGCCATCTTCGACCTTGGAGATCGCGCGCGCAACCGCGTTTGGTTCTCCGGCGGCAACCCGATCTATGAGCGGCTGACTCATTACCTGTTCATGCCTGTTTCAGGATTTCTCTGGCGATGATCATTCGCTGAATCTCTGAGGTGCCTTCGCCGATCGTACACAGCTTGGAATCGCGCCAGTACTTCTCTGGCGGGTAATCCTTCGTATAGCCGTAACCGCCGTGAATCTGAATCGCCTCTTCACAAACTCGCACGCTCATCTCTGACGCGAACAGCTTGGCCATTGAAGACTGTCTGGTAGTCTTTTTGCCATGGTCCTTCATGGAAGCTGCGCGATACATTAAAAGGCGCGCGGCGTCGATCTGCGTGGCCATGTCAGCGAGCTTGAATTGGATCGCCTGAAACTCGCGGATTGGTTTGCCAAACTGTTGCCGTTCGCCGGAATAGCGGACCGCCGATTCGTAAGCGCCTTGCGCTATGCCAACTGCCAGAGCAGCTATCGAAATGCGCCCGCCATCCAGGATCTCCATGGCGTTGACGAAACCATGACCTTCTTCGCCCAGGCGATTTTCGTCGGGTACAAAACAATCCTCAAAAACTACGCTGGCCGTTTCCGACGCCCGCAGTCCCAGCTTGTTTTCCTTCTTGGACGGCGCGAAACCCTGCATGCCTTTTTCAAATATGAAGGCCGTAATTCCCTTGCTATGCTTCGAGCGATCCGTTGAACCAAAGGCCACGCAGGTATCAGCATGAATCGCATGGGTGATGAAATTCTTCGAACCATTCACAACCCATCCACCGTCTTTTTTCACCGCGGTGGTGCGCGTGCCCGAAGCATCTGAGCCCGCACCGGGCTCAGTCAGTCCCCAGGCGCCCAGGTGAGCGCCGCTTGCTAAAGGCACGAGATACTTCTGCTTTTGCGCTTCGTTGCCGAATTGGAAGATATGATTTGCGCAGAGCGAATTATGGGCAGCGATCGAGATCCCGACCGATCCATCTACCCGCGAAAGCTCTTCAATCGCCGTGGCGTACTCAACATAGCCGAGGCCCGCGCCTCCGTATGCTTCAGGGAACAGTATGCCTAACAGGCCTAACTCGGCCAGTTTTGGTTGTAGCTCGACGGGAAAATGCTGAGTCTCGTCCCACTCCATCACGTGCGGCGCGATCTCGGCTTCGGCGAACTCGCGCACGCTCATCTTCATTTGCAGTTGTTCTTCTGTGAGTTCGAATTCCATCCAGTATCACCGATCGCAGTTGCGGATCCTTCTAACACTCAAACGACAGGCGACGATGCCTGTCGTAAGATTATGAAGCCATAACATTGTAACTCAATGAAGTCTAAAACCGTGACCGCGCCCTGCGAGCGCTCGAGCCACGCGGCTTTTCTTTCGGACGCACAGGCGGCGCTGTTCTCCCGGCACTCGCGCTCCTCAAGCGTCTGACTTCAACTGGCGTTAAGCTTCGCCATTCGCCCAGCGCCAGTCGCTTGTCATCCAGCGTTCCAATTTGCGTTCGTTTCAACTTGGTCACGGAATGGCCGATGGCGTCGAACATGCGGCGAATTTGTTGATTGCGACCTTCATGAAGAGTGATCTCGAACCACGCGTTTTCATCGCTCGAGCGCAGCTTCTTGACCTCCGCGGGTTTGGTGCGTTCCCTTTCGCCAATGGCGATGCCGCGACGAAGCCGCTCGATTGCGTTGTCCGGCGGCAAGCCCTTCACCTTAACTTGATAGACCTTGGCGATGCGATTCTTCGCCGCGGTAACTATATTAGTAAGATCTCCGTCATTCGTCAGCAACAACAACCCTTCACTATTGAAGTCGAGTCGCCCCACCGGATACAGCCGGCCGAGAGCCGCTGGAATCAGTTCCGTCACCAGAGGCCGGCCTTCGGGATCTGCCATGCTGCTCAAATAGCCTCTGGGCTTGTTGAGCAGGATGTAGAGTTTTTCCCGGTTCTGCAGGAGCGGATTGATTAGACGCCCTTTAACTTTGATGTGATCACTTTCCGGATCAGCCTTCGCGCCCAGCTCGGTTACGACTTTCCCGTTGACGCTGACGTGCCCCGCCGTGATCATTTCTTCTGCGTGACGGCGCGAAGCGATGCCCGCTGCCGCGATTAGCTTTTGTAGGCGCTGTTGCATAAAACAGTTAGCCAGGCGGCAGTAAGCAGACGGCAGCACTTGGTCCTGCCGACTGGTCCCTGCCGAGTGCCTCCAATCTCTTAGGCTTCACCGCCAGCGAGATCCTGGAAGTCTTCGATACTGGGTAATTCTGAGAGGTCTTTCAGTCCGAACTGAATCAGAAATTCCTTTGACGTGCCGTACATCATCGGTCGACCAACGGTTTCTTTTCTGCCTTTCGCAACTATCAAGCGTTTGTCGAGCAATGTCTTGATGGCCGATGGCGATTGCACCCCACGGATTTCCAGAATCTCAGGCACGGTCACGGGTTGCTTGTAGGCGATAACTGCCAGTGTCTCAAGTGAGGCCAGCGACAGTTTCGCGCTGGGTCTTGATTTCAAGTACGCCCGAATTTGCTCGTGGTGCTCGGGTCGCGTCGCAATCTGCCAACCGGCAGCGATTTCCCGCAACTGCAAGCCACCATTTCGAGCGTCATATTCGGCTACCAGATCGGCAATCGCCTTGTCGATCGCCTCGCGATCGACATCGATCACTTCAGCGATTGTTTTCGCGCTTAGCGGCTCTTCAGCGACAAAGATCATTGCCTCGGCGATCGCCTTGAGTTCAGCGCTGCCGATTTCGCGCTGGCCTTCGATTTCGTCGTTGGACGCTGACTCCAACTCCACTTCGGGCTCTGCCTCAGCGTTTGTCGCTTTCGCTGCTTTGCTCATGAATCACTCTGCCTAATCCTGCCGATTCATTCCGCCCTTTCAGGGCGTAGAATGATTCTTATGATTCTTACCCAGGGCGTTGCCTGGCTATCTTATTACGCGCCTTCAGCGCTTAGATCCGGGCTCACTGTCCGCGCCATGATTTCGCCAAAGGTTTCGCGCTGAACCAGCGTGATCTCGCTCAGCCGAACCAACTCAAGCACCGAGAGAAACGCCACCACCAGCTCGCGCCGGGACGTTGCCCTCTCAAAGAACTTCATTACGTTTAGCTCTCCCGCCGATCGCACCATGTTGCGCAAGCGCTCGATCATGTCGGCCATGGTCACTTCTTCGCGCTCAATTTCCAGAAGGATCTCTTCCTTTTGCCGGGCCAGAATCTCCTGAAATACGCGGAGCAGATCGAACAAGCCCACGGCAACTTCCGGATTGTTGGTATCGGTTTCGATTTCGGCGCGTTTGAAGACGGCCCGCTCGACGATGGCCCGCGACCAGAGCATTTCCGCCGCGGCCTTGAATTTCTCGTGCTCGAGCAGACGGTTGACCAGCTCGGCACGCGGGTCGAGCACTTCCTCCTCTTCGGCCAGAGGATCCCGCGGCAGCAGCATACGCGACTTCAACTCGATCAACTGCGCCGCCATCACCAGAAAATCACCGGCCACGGTCAGGTCGAGCTCCTGCATGAGATTCAAATAGCGCAGGTATTCATCCGTGATGCGCGCGATCGGGATATCGTAGATGTTCACCTGTTCCTGGCGGATCAGGTACAGAAGGAGATCGAGCGGGCCTTCAAAGTCACCCAGGGTGATCTTCAGTTGATCGCTGTCGTGATCGGGAGCGATCTCGGGCTTAGCATTGGCAACGCTGATTGTCGGAGCCGCCTCAGTCGGAACCTCTGCGGTTGCCGGCGTTGCCACGTCAGTCTGTGCAGTATCTTCCATCAGTGTCGTAACCGGTTCAGAGTTCAACTTCAGCTTGTCTCCGTCAAACCTACAATCTAGAGATTGAACTCTAAACTCTTCGCGCCGATCAAACCCATATTCGCCTTTGCCTGAGCGAGCGTGGTGCCGGCGATGGCCTCGGCGCGCGCCGCGCCCCGCTCCAAAATTTCATTCAGTTTACCATCATCGATGGCGCGGACGCGCTCCTGGAAGGGCCTCAGGAAATCGATTGTCACGTCGGCCAGTTCTTCCTTTAGCTTCGCGTAGCCTTTGCCGCCAAAATGCTCTTCGATCTCTGCCGGCGTCTTCTCAGTCAGCAAGTGATAAATCGTGAGCAGGTTATTTATGGCCGGCCGCGTTGCGTCAAAGCGAATCTCAGTGCCTGAATCGGTGACGGCGCGTTTGAATTTGCGGCGCACGGCCTCGGCGTCATCCAGGAGCATGATGCAGCCCGCTTCGCTTTCCTCGTCGGACTTGGACATCTTCTTTACCGGATCGGACAGAGACATAATGCGCGCGCCAACCTTCGGGATAAACGGATCAGGCACGCGAAAGGTCTCGCCATAGTCACGATTGAAACGAATCGCGATATCGCGAGCCAGCTCCAGATGCTGCTTCTGATCCTCGCCGACCGGCACCAGGTCTGTCTGATAAAGCAGGATATCCGCAGCCATCAGAACCGGATAATCGAACAGACCAACCCCGACGTTTTCCTGTTGCTTGCGGGCTTTGTCTTTGAACTGCGTCATCCGCTCGAGTTCAGACATGCGGGTAACGCAGTTAAGCAACCAGGTCAGCTCAGCATGCTCGGCGACGTCGGACTGGACGAAGACGGTCGACACTTCGGAGTCGATCCCGACGGCGAGATATATCCGCGCCAGTTCCCTGGTTTTCGCCGCCAGCACTTTCGGATCCTGCGGCACCGTGATCGCGTGAAGATTGACGATGCAAAAGAAGCTCTCGTACTCGCGCTGCAGGGCGACCCAGTTTCGCAGGGCCCCCAGATAATTTCCCAGATGCACGTTGCCGGTTGGCTGAGCGCCGCTAAAGATTCGTTTCATTTTCATATGGCGCCGATTAAAAGAATTTTGATGGCAATCGGCATGACCACACTAAAGATCACTCTGAACACGCCAGTGAACATCGCCAAAATCAATAGGATAAATCCGAACTGCTCCAGCGCCTCAAACCCGGATTCGAAACTCTGTGGCAGAATGCTCTGTAAGACTTTGCTGCCATCGAGCGGCGGAATCGGAATCAGGTTAAAGACTCCCAACGCCACATTTAGAGTGAAGAAAGTGGTTAGCAACTGTGCGGCGCCCTCTGCGATCAGCGAGTCTGTGTGGGGCAGCGCTACTAGTCTGTAACCGCTCAGGCCCAGATCAATGAGGTCTGCCGAAAAGAGAATGCGAATAATTATTCCGGCGAAAATAGCTATTATGAAGTTGCAAAGGACTCCGGCGACCGAAACCCAGAAGTTCGCGACGCGTTTGTTTCTCCAGCGCAACGGATTCACGGGCGTCGGCTTGGCCCAGCCGATCAAAGGAGCGCCGGAAAAAAACGAGATTGCCGGAAATAACAACGTACCGATCGGATCGACGTGCACTACCGGGTTTAGGCTGATTCTGCCCTGTAACCTGGCCAGATCGTCGCCAAAGTAGTTCGACATCCAGGCGTGCGCCGACTCGTGAACGGACAAAGAGAAAATTAGCGCCACCATGTACAGAATGAACTGCCCGATTGCGCTGCTGTCCATGATTATTCTTAAGAGTGCTGCGGATCCTTTCGAAGGTACCTGTCAACTCGTTCGTGATTGCGAAAGTAGCATCGCGGTCTTCAGAGAGTCAAAGCGATCTTCCTCGGGCTTTGGATTGCCGTTTGCTCCGAGCACCAATCCGCTACTCAGTCAACCAACGTGCCGTAAATTCCCAACGGTAAACTGTAAACCGCTTCATTTGTCGCCAGCACCATCTCGCCTTTGGCGCTGAAGGCCAATCCAACCACGTTCATTCCCGCCACTACAATCTCAGCGCGGGCTGCATCGGGTGAAATGCGCACGATGCCGCGACGGCCTCGCAACGAAGCAGCTACGTACAGATTCCCTTCGCGATCAAAGGCCAGGCCCTGGGGACGACCGAGCCCCCGATAAAACTCCGTCGGCTCTCCGTCTTCGTTAATGCGCGTAATGGCATCAAAGCTCGAGACCGTCGGGCCGGTTACGTAAAGAGCATCGTCAGGCCCGAAAGCCAGATGGTAAGCCGACACCGAGGGCTCAAGTTGGACCCAGGCGTGCGCTTCACCTATTTCATTCACCCGGTAGATTGCGCCGCTGCGATCACCAACGAACATGTCGCCTTCGCGATTGAATGCGAGACCCGTCGCAATACCCAGGTCACTGGCGAACACGACCACTTCCTTCAAAGGAGTGACGCGATAGACCGTGCCCTCCAGCCGGCTGGTAACAAACATCCGGCCGCCTTTATCAAAAGCGATGCCGGTAGGATTTGTGACGTCGCCGGAGAACTCCTCGAGGCTCCCGTCAGGGCCGATGCGGTAAAGCGAGACGGGCACGTGCTCACCCCGCGAGCCGGAGCGCGTAACAAACAGCGAGCCATCCGCGGGATCAAAGGCAGGGCTGGTGACCGGATGGATGCCTTCGGCCAGTCTCCGGCCAACAACAAAGCGCGCGGGTTTACCTTTTGCGGCCCCGTTTTCAGCTACTGACACTTCGACCTCTGCGCCAGTATCGAGATCGGGAACCAGAACCAGGGCGCGGGCAGGCGTCGCGGCAACCACATGGGCCGACTTGTCGCGAAACCACACATTCAAAGTCGGCGCGTCGTTCCGGGAAAAGTTTGCGCACTCGATCGCCACTTCCCCACCCGGAATGCCGGCGGCGGGATCGATTCGCGCAATTTGTCTCCTGTTGCTCATTGCTTTCAAGATCAAAGTTTACATGGTAACGACCAGATGCGCGATCTCAGACGCCTGACTTGGAGGGTAAAACCGAACGGCAGACGATCCATTTTCCATTTTCCATTTGAAATTTCTCATTTCTCATTATTTATATCGGCAACGGCTCGTCCTACGACACAATGACCAATGACCAATGACCAATGGAAATTGATCCGCTCCCGGCTCTGTCACAACTAGCCCACGCCTCGTAATGTCGGCGCACTTACAAGGGTCATGTTATAATCTTCGCCAGTCCACTGAATGAGAAGTCTTCACGGGAACACACAGGGTCTGAAGCCAAACCAACTGCGCCGGATTGAGAAACTCTACCAGCGTCGCATTCCTCCGCATCAGATCGTAACTCCCGAATTTGCTCGTCAGATAAGCCTCCTTTCCCATGAAACCCGCCGGCAGATTGGCGTGCTTATTGATCGCAAAGGCTACGTTGAATTTGTGATTGTGGGCGATGCGCGCCGCATCGAGCTACCGGATTTTAAGCGTGTGCGCGTTGCCGGGGACCGCTTTCGCGGCCTGCGCTGCGTGCATACTCACTTGCGCGGCGAAGACCTCACTCGGGATGATCTAACGGACCTTGCACTTTTGCGGCTTGATTTGATGGCCGCTATAGACGTCGACGAACGTACTGGTTTGCCGGGCGTCGTACGTTCCGCGCACTTGCTGCCCTCCACCGCATCGGAAACCGGCGCCAATGGCAACACGAAGCATTTCGCTTTCCTCGATCCAGCCATGGCCTCACAGTTGGACGTCGATTTTATTGGTTTGATCGAGGCGCTTGAAAGCGAAATGGCCCGCAACCGGCGCACTTCGCGCCGCGCATCCGGTGCTGACAGGGCGATCCTGGTGAACGTCTCGACCGGCCCTCGCGCCGACGCGGAAGATTCGATGGCCGAACTGCGAGAGCTGGCGCAATCGGCGGGAGTCGTCGTGCTGGACGAAATGATTCAAAGACGGCCCACAATCGATCCCCGCACGGTACTGGGAAAGGGCAAGCTGGAAGAGCTGCTGATCGGCGCTATGCAACTCGGTGCTGACGCAATCATTTTTGACCGCGAGCTACAAGCAGCCCAGGTTCGATCGATTTCTGAAGCGACGGACCTGAAAGTGATCGACCGATCGCAGCTCATTCTGGACATCTTTGCCCAGCGAGCGCAGTCGCACGAAGGCAAGATTCAGGTTGAGCTGGCGCAACTAAAGTACATTCTGCCGCGTTTGGTGCTGGGACAGAATTCGGCTTTTTCACGATTAGCCGGCGGCATTGGCGGACGCGGCCCCGGGGAAACTAAACTCGAGAATGATCGACGACGCGTGCGCGATCGCATTCATCGTCTGGAAGTTGAGCTCGCATCGCAGCGCAAGCGCCGCGAACAGCGCCGCAAGGAACGGCTTCGTCAGCAAGTGCCGACTATATCAATCGTCGGTTATACCAACGCCGGGAAATCAACCTTGCTGAACGCGCTCACGTCCAGTCACGTACTCGCTGAAGAGCGAATGTTCGCGACGCTGGATCCCACAACGCGACGATTGCGTCTCCCGCGCGAGCAGGAGGTGATTATCAATGATACAGTCGGTTTCATTCGCGATCTGCCGCCGGATTTGCTCTCCGCGTTCAGATCAACCCTCGAAGAAATTGCCGGCAGTCGTTTGCTGTTGCACGTAGTCGACGCTGGGAACCCGCGCTGGCATCAACAGATCAGTTCAGTCGATCGAATTCTCACAGATCTCGAGTTCAATCGAATTCAACGACTGCTGGTCTTCAACAAAGCTGATACGGTGGATCGCCGCACGGTTGACGCAATGGTGAGACGTACTTCGATTCAGAATGGCGGCGAGTCCATCGCGATTTCTGCATTAGATCCGGAAACCCTCGGTCCTCTGCTGGGAAAAATTGGAGAGGCCCTCGGCCCTGCGGCAAAACAATATCCGGCGCCACAAATGGCAACGAACCTGGTTATATGAGCCCCCGTCCGCGATTCACTTCCAGAATGACAAGAGCGCGCAATGCCGTGCTTGGTGTTGTTCTCCGACCGTTTCGCTGGTTTTCCCCGGCCACTCAGTTAGTCCTCGGATTCATCTTCCTTGTCGTCGTCACAACCTTGCTGCTCAGCAAGTGGCCACTAACTTTGAACTCGGCGGGCCTGCTCGTCCTGGTACTCGCAAGTTATTTAGTCGTGTGGCGATTCGTCGAGTCTCGCGAAGCTGTGGTTGACCTCTCTATTTCGAAACGCAGAGCATTTGCGTTAGTCGGTTCGGCACAACAGCTAAACATACATTGCCAAGGCTCAGATCGTTCGCAGAGCTAGAACCTGGCCAGCAGCTTACGGTAGGTCGTAGGCAGGTCTTCGGGCAGTACCCGCGTCTCAGCCAGAGTTGTCATGAAATTCGAATCGCCCACCCAGCGCGGCATAATATGCATATGTATATGATCGGCGATACCAGCCCCGGCAGCGAGACCAAGATTCATTCCCACATTGAAACCCTGAGGACGATAAACGTCTCGCAGCGCAGTTTGACAATGCTTGGCGAGGTCCATCATCTCATCAGTTGCTTCCTTGGGCGCCGCGTCCAGTTCGCCGAGGTGCGCGTAAGGAGCAATCATCAGATGACCGCTGATGTATGGATAGAGATTGAGAATTACGAAAGTATGGGCGCCGCGGTGCAGGACGAAATTCTTTTCATCGTCAGCCGGGTACTCAACAGCATTGCAGAGGATACAGGAATCCGCCTGAGACATATCAGTTCCGGTCGCAGCGATGTATGCGTGTCGCCAGGGACTCCAGAGTCTTTCCACAAGAGACCTTGATGCGAAGGGATGGCGCCAGCGAATTCGCTCACTTGGCGAGATACCCAGGGGTGTTCTCGTTTATGAGTTCCTTCAGTTCCTTGCCGGCCTTGAAATAGGGGACACGTTTGGCAGGAATACTAACCGGGTCACCCGTCTTAGGATTACGGCCCCGGCGCGCGCCGCGCTCGCGCACGCGAAAGCTGCCAAAGCCCCGCAGTTCGATCTTCTCGCCCTGATTCAGGCTCGCGATTATGCTTTCGAAAACTATTTCGACCAGTCGCTCAGCATCCTTCTTGGTCAGCTCAGCGGCGTTTGCCACATCATTGACAAGATCGGCTTTAGTCATGCAGTCACCTCGCTCACAAAAAGGCCGTTCGTTCCAAGCCCGGTGAACTAATTTTGCTATAACACTTGATGCCAGATAAGGGCGCGTGGGGGCTAGATTAGCAGAACCAGCATGGGACGGCAAGACTAAAAAGGCTGTGCGGCCAACATCTTACGGCTGGTAGCGGATGGAGCCGCGGCGGAGCAAAGCGTAGTTACCCTGTCGAGTTCCGGTCCTGTCCTAAATCACCGGAATGTCAGGTTTCGCTGTCGTCGTCCCCACTCTTGCTGGTATTTCCAAAATCAGCCAATTCACGCAGTGAGGCCATACCACCTCCCGCCTCCGATGTATATATCTTCTGTTCGATAATGGGTTCGTCATGACTTGCCGCTCGCGCCGACAAACCAATCTTCTTGTTCTCCGCATCAATGCGAAGAATCCGAAACTCCATTTCCTGACCAAGTTGCGCAGCGTCCTCAGGTTTGTCCACTCGCTCATCCGAGAGCTCGGAAATATGGCAGAGGCCCTCCAGGTTGTCGCCCAACTCAACAAACGCTCCAAAGCTGGCGAAGCGAGCGATTTTGCCCTTCACTAAATCGCCTGGGTTGTGGGAAGCCACAAATTCATTCCACGCATTGGGTTCGAGTTCCTTTATCGAAAGCGACATGCGCCGGTTGTCGGGATCAATCCCGGTAATGATCGCTTCTACCTGTTGACCCTTCTTGAGGACCTCGCCCGGATGCTTGACCCGGCGCGACCACGAAATGTCGGACACGTGAACCAGCCCATCAACTCCATCCTCGATCTCAATAAAGGCCCCGAAGTCGGTAAGATTACGGACTCTTCCATGGACGCGAGCCCCTACCTGGTAGCGGTCGCTGAGAGTCTTCCACGGATTGTCCTGGACCTGTTTCATGCCCAGGCTGATCCGCCGGGCCTTGGGATCGACGCCGAGCACCTCAACTTCCACCAGGTCTCCGGCGTTCACGATCTTGCTCGGATGCTTTACGCGTTTGGACCAACTCATCTCAGAAACGTGAACCAAACCTTCGACGCCGGGTTCCAACTCTACAAAGGCACCGTAGTCGGTAACGCTCGCTACCTTTCCGTTTAAGCGCGTGGCCGGCGGAAAGCGTTCTTCGATCGTTTCCCACGGGTCCGGCAAAAGCTGTTTATAACCCAGCGACACGCGCTCGCGGGCGCGATCAAATCTCAACACCTTTACCTGGACGGTATCGCCCACCTTAAAGAGTTCTGCCGGGTTCTGCAATCGTCCCCATGACATATCAGTCACGTGCAGCAATCCATCCACGCCGCCCAGGTCAACAAACGCGCCGTAGTCAGTGAGATTCTTGATCTGACCTTCTACGATTATGTCTTCCTCAATTTGTCCCAGGGTCTCTCCCTTACGACCCTCGTTGCGCTCTTCAAGCACAGCCTTGCGCGACAGCACAACGTTGGAACGCTTCCGATTCAGCTTAATGACCTTGGCCTCGATCTCGCGGCCGCGGAGTGAGTCAAGATTGCGCACGGGGCGCACGTCCACCTGTGACCCCGGCAAGAAGGCAGCGATTCCATCTACGTCAACGCGCAGGCCACCCTTGATGCGTTCGGCCACGCGACCTTTGACTGGAGTATTTTCGTTGAAAGCCTTTTCGAGATCATCCCACGCGCGCAGCCGAACGGCATCGGCGCGCGAAAGCAGTGGAAAGCCCTCGCCGGTCTCCATGTTCTTGACCAGCACGTCAACTTCATCTCCGGGCTTGACGGTGATCTGGCCGCCTTCCATGAACTCGTTCTGATTGACGATCCCTTCAGACTTGTAACCAAAATCGATCACCACGCCGCGCTCGGTAATACCCACAACAGTTCCGCGGACGACTTCGCCCTCCTGAAGCGACGATTGCTCCTGCTCGAACTGATCCAGGAGTTGGCCGAAATCCTCACCGGCAGGGCGCGCTTCTTCCTCGTCCTCCCGCTGCGTAACGGCCGCCGCTGAAGAAGCGCCACCGCTGTCGCTGGTTACTGTTTGGGCCGGCACGCCGGCGGTTTCGGATTCAGTATCGATTGGTTGTTCGTTAGTGTCGGTCTCGCCGACATTGGTTACAGGTTGTTCCGTAGACATGCAGACTCCTACTCAGATTAGCTCTGGCGTATCGCACGCGCGGCACGCCTCCGGCATTCGACGCAAGAACGCCGGCGCTCTTAGCAACCTTCGTCCTGATAGTGATGAGTCGGAATAAGAGATGAGAGGATGCGAGCTATAAAGAGTTGGAAAAGAAGGTTGTCGTTTCGATTTCCGTTGCGCCCGTAGTCTCCCGCTTGGTCCGACTATCACCGGCCGCGTGACCGGATCGTCTCGGAATTTACACGGCGGCGCGACTGAGTGTCAAGGCAGATGTCAACTTTCGGCGAGGAAAATCGCCACCCAAACTCTATCGCCGCTCATTCATGGAAGCTTCGGCGCCGCGCGGCACGACATAAACGCCGGCCGAGTGCGACCCGACAAACAGCGTATTCTGATCGCGCGGATCCAAGGCGAGGGCCCAGATGCGCAGGCTCGGCAAGCGATGCTCGCGCCCATCTATGCGGACCCAGGTTGAGCCGGCATCATTGGAACGATAGACACCACCACCCACTTCGCCGTTCTGATAAGCGTTGCCCACAAAAACCTCGTTGGTGTTCCGAGGATTTATCAGAATACTGGTGAAGTCCCCAAACGGAAGATTTCCGCCGCGACGCGACCAATGATCGCCGCCATCTTGAGACATGTAAAACGCCTGTTTTGTCCCCACGTAAATGAACGCAGAGCGCTGTGGGTCCTGCACGATAACATTGACCGGAGCGTCGGTCGGAATGCCGCTAACCTGTTGCCAGGTTTGTCCCGCGTCACGCGAGATCAAAACTCCCGTGGTCGTCGTTCCTACCAGGATCACTGAAGGATTCTGGTTGCTGGTTGAGATGCATGTGGTGCGGGCATCAAGTCCACGCCCGTAAGGCACGCGGTCCCACCCCTGTCCGGGGTCAAAGGTGCGATACATTCCATTGTTGGTGGCCGCGAGTATCCCTGAGTGTCCCGCCCGATCGGAAAACGACACCAGGGCATTTACCGGATCTGAAATGGTAGCCACATGACCGGAACCTCCGGTAGCGGTCGGGCCAAGGTTGACTACCAGAGCGGCGAGCGTGGCCTCATCGAGTTGGCCGGTCACCGGCAAATATCTGTCAGTCTGGAACCTCTTGATGGCTGCCACCGTCCGCGCGCCAAGCTGACCATCGGGGTTACCAATCTCATAACCTGCTCGTTCCAGAGCCTGCTGGGCGCGACGCACAACGTCGTCGCTCGGTTTTGCGATCGCAGTCCGCTGGGGTGTTGCGCCGGCTCCTCTGCTCGCCGTAGTGGCCGGGCGTCCTTGCGCGACTGTCCTGCGAACCGTACTACGTGTGGCGGGTCGCTTCTTTGCCGGCGCGACTGGCTTACGCGCCGCGATGGGCGCCCACGATGCGCCGCGATCGCTCGAGCGATACATGCCAAGATTCGTCCCCAGGTAGATAACATTTCCGTCGCGCTCGTCCTGTAGGATCGAGTAACCGATCAGACGCGGTGGCATATTGCGCATCGAGGGTTGCCATGAAGAGCCGCCATCGCTGCTCACGAAAAAGAATCCGCCGCCCGTCGTCGTGTTAATCGTTGTGGCGTAGATCCGGTTCATGTTTTCGCGGTCCGGCAGAATTGCGTTTACGAAACGACCGCTAAAGCCCCCGTTGGTGGGAATGAAATTCTTACCACCATCGGTCGACACCATGACCCCGTAGTTGTTGGTCCCGATGTAAATAGTATTTGGCGTGCGAGGATGCACGGCGATGGAATTGATCTCGAGCTGCCGCGAAGTAGTAACCATCCAGGAATTATTGTCTCCGCCCTTGGCCGAGCGCCAGAAGCCTTCGGTCGTTCCTGCAAAAACCAGACCGGGAATAGTGGGGTGCTGCAGAATCGCGCGGGTGCGCCGTGATTGAGATGGGATCCCCTGTACTTTATGCCAGAGTTCTCCGGCATTGCGAGTCTCGTAGATCCCGCTGCAAGCCGACGCAATTACATGATTCGCGTCCCGCGGGTCGATGTTGATGGCGAAGATGTCCGAATCGTCGATGATGCCCTTGTTGATGACTCTCCAGTTCTGTCCACCGTCTGTGCTCTTGTACGGAAGATGCCAGGTGCCGGCGTAAATCACGTTCGTGCTTCGGGGATCGAAGGCCAACGACTCCACGTCAATCAGATCCGGCGTGCGACTTGTCGGCAACGGGGTCCAGGTTTCGCCGGAATCCTGCGAGCGGAATATGCCGGTAATGGTTCCGACCAACAGAATACTGGGATTCAGATCAGATTGCGTCAGCGAATGAAGGGCCTCGTTTCTCAACTCTGGAGATTCCCGCCAGGTCAGCCCGCCGTCCGTCGACTTAAAAAAGCCGCCCGGATCTTTGTGACGATGCGTCGCCACGTAAAGCACTTTTGAGTTCCGCGGATCAACCATGATGTGGTCCACAAACAACCTCGGCCGATTGAGGTTAACCAGCAAGCGCCAGTTGCGGCCGGCGTCCGTCGAAACATAGATCTGGCCATCCAGAGTGCCGAAGTAAAAACGCTCCGGATCGTTCGGATCAACTACCAGGGAACGAACGTCCCCGCCGCTTGGCCCGGTGATGCGCCACTCGGTCGAGTAGGGAGCCCCGGAGGTGACCTCTGCCGAGACGACACTCCTTTGGCCGGTCAATACACCGGTCAACACAAAGGCAAACAGGAGACCAAAACACAACAGTCGGGATACCACTTTTTTCATTAGTTCCATCTCTCTCAGGTTAATTCGATGCCGGCTTCCACCCAAGGTGCGCCGGCTCGCCGCCATTATAACCCTTTGCGTCTCTCTTTTCGATGCTTACTTCCGGAGCTTTGGCCGCATGGCAGGTCAACACTGCCGATTGGAAGAGTTGGCGGCCGGCCACAAAACCGAAACGGGCGGCGTTCCGAAAAGGAACCACCGCCCGTTTTAGGAAGAAGGTCGCGACTCTCTATTGAGTGGCGAGCGTTAGTAGTTCTTCGGCCAACGAAGAACGAGGAAGCCCAAGGCTAGTCCTCGCCTCGGCGTCCGCCGCGGCGCCGAGTTGGTTTCTTCTTGCAATCCGGGCACGGCGAGACCACTCCCGTCGCGTCGCCCGTCGGGGCTACAGCGCCCTGCGGGGCGACCCAGAGTTGAACGAGCAGTTCCGGCAGACATCCACCGTCCACTACCATCAGGCGTCCAGCATCGACGCCGCGCGTGTTGACGAGGTAATCCTTGGCGCGATTGGCTCGCGTCTGGCCCTCGGCATCACAGCTACCGTAACCGATGATGTAACCCGTAGCAGCAGGCTCGTTCTGGAGTTGAATTGCAAAGTTGTCGAGTCTGGCCTTCTCATCGTTGAATCTGATGTTGCCGTACTCGTCAAACTTCCGCGCCACCGCTGGCGGCGGCTTCACTGCCGTCGTGCAAGAGGTGGTCCTACCGCAACTCGGATCAACCCCACCAACCTCGAGAGTTGCCGTTACACTCTGTCCGCCAATGCCGTCAGTGCTAACCGTGATCGAGGTTGTTCCCTGACCACTGGTGATCGTACCCGCCGAAACGGTCCAGTTATAACTCGACGCAGGCGGTGTACCCGGGCCCACGGTAGCGTTGAACGTAATCGGCGTACCCTGATCCACCGTATCCGGACAACTGGAGCTTATCGGTGGGCAAACTATGTTCGGTACGCAATCCGGACAATTCGCAATCGTAACTGTCGTGGTAGATGATGTGAGACAACCGCAACCATCATCAACCTCAACTGAAGCGGTATACGTTCCCGGCCCTACACCACTGAGGTCCCAACTTACATTGGCGCCCTCGCCGGTGATTCGACCACCCGTGACAGTGTACGAATAAAGCAGCGTGTCACCGTCTGGATCGCTTGCGGTCGTTGTGAGTCCAACCGTAGTGCTCACAGTTGCCGGGCAGGCACCGGATTGGGAATGCTGATCCGGGCCGCAGGGCAATGTGACCGTTGCCGTCGATGCTGCCAGCGATGCCGTCGGCGGCTGGTTCGGCAGAATCGATGGTTCTCGTTTTTCGCGATGACCGGCAAAGAACTGGAAGCCAAACCCGTAAGGGTCGCTTGAAGGCTGGAAGCCCAGCGGGAATCCAGCAGACGTGGCTACCACGCTCGTCCCGGGGACAATGATGATGCCGCGGCCGGGGACGTTTACCCCGGTGATTTGAGCTACAGGAACGGCGGCGTCAGATGGGTTGAAGTTACCTTGACGCTGGTCATTCAAGGCCCTGCGATACCAGGCACCAAGACCCCACCAGCGGCGCGGATAAAGCTTGATACCAAGGGTGAACTCGATCGGGTTGTTGTTAAAGGCGTTAGGCGTGTGTCCACCGAGGTATTGAGTCGATCGAAACTCGGCAATAGGCTGGACGTGCTTGTTAACCGGAAAGTCAACGCCAATACCGGCGATCAATTCATCAGGCCGATCCAGCAAAGTCGAGTTTACGTTCTTGGGATTGCTATTCAGGATGTAGCCCACGTTCGTCGAAAGGTTAACATGTTTGCTCAGGCGCCCGTCGGCGAACATCACCAGACCAAAATCGCCCCAGTTAGCGCCAGGGCCAGCTCCGCGCTGAAGCATATTCCACCCTTGGACATTGCTTACCTTGTCACCATACCAGCGATAGAACGGAATGAAACCGAAGCCGAAGGCACTCCTCGGGTCGGTCAATCTGATCTTGGCGCCGGCAACGAAATTGTCAAAGCTGGACTCGCCGTACAGCCGGCTAATAAACGGCGCGTCGGGCAGATAGCTCGGCGCGGTTGTAAAGCTGGTTGGAATAACAATCGGACTCAAACTACCGGGGCTTCCCGGCGGCCGACAGTTTCCGGTCAGCGCCGTACAAGGCAGCGTCGTCGTCGCTAACACTATACCTGGCAGAATGCTTCCCACCGGCGAACCCACACCTGGAAACACATCGGCGTGGCCGAATGTATTACCAGTGGTCGTCGGCGGACCAAGCACCGCATTGAACCCCGGAAATCCAAACAGCGTGCCGATGAAGCCCGGTCCAAGCCCGAAGTTCGGACCTACGCCGCCCGTGTATGGGTATCCCGCGAACGGTTGACCAGCGCCGTAATAAACGGCAAGGGGATTAGTCGCAGCTACACAGCCAGGACAGAAGGGCGGACGGAAAACTGCCGTGCCCACCAGCGTGCCCACGGTCGGCCCGGACGGCGACAAAATAATGGCCGGTCCATTACCAGCCAGACCCGCACCAAAGAACCCCTGTGTGTTCGGCAGATAGAAGCTTGACAAGTTCTGCGGATTATTTACCTTCATCCCCCGATAGCCCAGCGTCTTGAAAAACAACTCGACACGGTCAGTCAACCCCACGTTGACGCTGGCGACCCAATCCGTGATATCGACATTACCCGGATCGCGGTCGTAGTTGCTGTAGGCAAAGCTGAGTGTAAACTCTCCCTTTCTCAGCGTCGAGCCGTCGTAAATTGTAAACAGCCCAGTCGGGCCTCCCTCCGGCCCTCCCGTTCCTACCGACGGCGACTGATTCCTGGGATCGCTATCCGACCTGGGCGTTTGCGCAAACGCGAGGGCAGAAAAAATGAATATTGCGAGTGCACAAAGGAGCACTCTGTTCGCGAGTCTCATCGCGTTCCTCCTGCGATAGTGAGTGAAAGTTCCTGCGGCCGAGCCAAGTAAAGTTAACCAAGCGGCCGACCAAGGTGTGATTCGATTGTCTGCTCGAAGCATCTCGCCGCCAGTTACCTGTTGGATACGGACGCTCGAACTACCAGCGTCAACGATTACGTTAACAAAACTGCAGCCGCTCTAACCCGATATAAATTGGTAGAGCGACGCAACTGAGATGGGCCCAAATCTTGCGGCACCTCTCTTAAGGTCTTAGTACCTAATAATCCAGCGCTCTTTTTATAAGCAAACTGAGCGCAGGTGTCAACTATCATTTCGCTCCTCGCGCGCCACCACCTCTCTTAAGCCTCCTCAAACAATACGCGCACGAGCAGTAAATACGGCGCGAAGCCTACCATTGCCGTGGCCGGAAATCAAGACTTTTTCACGACTTAGGGCGAATTTGTTTATGTTTTTTCAGTCACGCGTAAATGCCGCGCATCCTGGTGTCGTACGCCACACGGTCGATTGCCAACATGTACGCCGCGGTTCTGGTATCCACTGAATGAGCATCGGCATAACGGCAGAGGTCATTAAAACTGGCCACCATGGTGTCCTGCAGACGTTCGTTAACCACATCTTCCCGCCAGAAATAGCCCATCCGATCTTGTACCCACTCGAAGTACGAAACTGTGACTCCACCGGCGTTGGCGAGGATATCTGGAATTACAAAGATGCCTTTCCGGTACAGGATCTCGTCGGCAGCAGCCGTGGTCGGTCCGTTGGCTCCTTCGGCCAGCACCTTGCATTTCAGTCTCTCAGCATTATGCGACGTGATCTGATTCTCAGTCGCCGAGGGAATCAAGACATCGCATTCCAATTCCAAGAATTCCGCATTGCTTACGTATTCACCTCTGCTATAGCCCTCGAACGATCGAGTAGCCTGCAGATACTTCAACGCTGCCGGTATATCGATGCCCGCGGGGTCATGAATACCGCCGCGAACGTCAGAGATGCCGACTACCTTAAACCCCGCTTCGTGAAGTAGCAGGGCCGCGATGCCGCCGACGTTTCCGCTCCCCTGCACAATCACACGAGTACTCGCCGGAGTCATCTTAAACCGTTTAGCCGCTTCGCTGACGACAATCAACAATCCCCTTCCCGTTGCCTCGCGCCGCCCTCTGGAACCTCCCAGGTCTACCGGCTTACCGGTGACTATGGCATTCACAGTATGGCGCGCGTGCATCGAGTAGGTGTCCATGATCCATGCCATCGTCTGCTCGTTGGTATTCATGTCCGGCGCAGGCACATCTTTTTCCGGTCCGATAAAGTCGAGCAATTCTGCTGTGTAGCGCCGCGTCATGCGTTCAAGCTCTCCCAGAGACATCTGCGCGGGGTCGCAAATGATGCCTCCCTTCGCGCCGCCAAACGGCACATTAACCACTGCGCACTTCCAGGTCATCCATGCAGCAAGCGCGCGCACTTCATCAATATTGACGTCGGGCGAGTAACGGATTCCGCCCTTCGCGGGTCCGCGGGCGAAGTTGTGTTGCACCCGAAAGCCTTCGAAGACCTGGATCCGGCCGGAGTCCATGCGCGTCGGAACGTAAACTTTTAGTTCCCGATTCGGCACGCGCATCACCGCATAAAGATCGGGATCCAGGTTTAGCAAGTGCGCCGCGCGATCGAATCGCGACATCATCGATTCGAAGGGATTGTCTTCCTTAAACTCTTTGATGTCGTCGACCAGTGCAGTGGACATAGGTGGTCTCCGGCGAAACTAAACGATCTAGAAACTAAATGATCTAATAGCGTTATGGTATTTGATTCTTTGAAATGTTAACGCAAGCATTCGGCCGGTGCAACCGGAATACCGCCGAGTCCGGATTTGGACGCAACGCAAACACAGGTGTTAACATCGAACCCCAGCGATCACCGGCAACCTTTACAGCGTATCAAATCTGCAAATGTTTCTTCCGTCGCGCTCGCGCCAATCACTGCTCTGTGCCCTTACACTTGTCCTGGCGGCTCTCTGCTTCCAGATTGTGTCCGCGCAAACAGAAGATCCGACCGGCTGGGAGATGGACCCTGTTAAGCTGTTTGAGCGCGGCCAAAACGCGCACGCCAAAGGCGACCTCAGTCGCGCCCTGGCTCTTTACGAAGGAGCGCTCAAACTGCGGCCTGAATTTCCGGAGGCCGAATATCAGCGCGGCGTGGTCCTTGTCGCCCTCGATCGCTCACCCGAAGCCGAGAGGGCTTTCGCTCATGCCATTGAGTTAAGAAAGGATTGGGCGCTTCCGCAGAGCGCGCTGGGTAACCTGCTTGCCCGTGCGGCACGAGACAAAGAAGCCGAGCCTTTTCTTCGTCGCGCGATGCAACTGGGGGCGAAGGACTTTGTTACACTTGATTCCCTTTCGATGGTTCGAGCGCGAGCTGGTGACAAGGAAGAAGCGCTTGTGCTGGCGCGCGCGGCAACTGACGACGACAACGCGTCGGCATTGCCGTGGGCATGGCGAGGCGCAATGGAAAGAGCCGCAGGAAATAAGGATGCGGCACTGAACAGCATCAATCGCGCGCTACGAATCGAGCCGAATTGCGTCATGGCCCTGAAAGAGCGAGCGGAGTTGCGCCTGGACGCTGCCGATTACCCGCACGCCATTGAAGATTTGAAGACCGCACTTTCAGTGGAGCCTGGCGACAAAGAGGCTTCCCTGCGACTAGCCCACGCCTACGAACTGACGAACCAGCCAGATGAAGCCCGACGCATCTATGAACGTCTTGGGTCTGGGGTTGCCGGCCCAGGCATTGCGCCCGGCTCAGCGCAAGTCGGTAACCTCATCAACGTCGCGGGCACGACGGAAGAAATCGCCGCCGCTAACAGCGACGACCCAAAAGTCGCACAACCAGCACTCGAAAAACTGATCGTCGCTAATCCCAGGAACGCAAAACTCTTCGCGCGCCTCGGTGAGGTCACGCGACGCACCAATCCACAGAAGAGCGCCGAGTCGTACCGGCGAGCCAACGAGATCGATCCGGCCAATCCGAAATACGCTACCGGTTATGCCGCCGCGCTGGTACAGTTGCGACGCTTTGCTGAAGCCGAGGCAATCCTGCGTCGGGTGATCGCCAATGCTCCGAACGAATACGCGGCGCATGCGAACCTCGCGCTTGCGCTTTACGAGATGAAGCGTTTCGCGGAAGCCCTGCCCGAGTATCAGTGGTTGGCAGCCAGGCGACCGGAGATCGCGGCAACGTACTTTTTCATGGCCACTGCGCATGATAATCTCGCAGAGTACCAGCAGGCGCTGGATGATTATGAAAAGTTTCTCTCGCGGGCCGATCCGACAAGCAACAAACTCGACATTGAGAAGGTCAACCTGCGCCTCCCCAGGCTTCGGGATCAAATCAGCCGCGGACAGGGTGCGAAACAAAAGAAGCCCTGAATAGACTAACCCGTCCGGCGTCAATTCAAGACAATGCCCAACTCGCTTCGTCACGGTTGGATTTCATTAACGCCAGTCATCGTAGTCTGCGCATTGTCATTGAACGCGTTGAC
Organism: Pyrinomonadaceae bacterium; assembly: GCA_041497335.1. Lineage (GTDB taxonomy): Bacteria > Acidobacteriota > Blastocatellia > Pyrinomonadales > Pyrinomonadaceae > UBA11740. The sequence continues at coordinate 47,382 of JBGQGG010000009.1, forward strand.
TGTTGTCGCCCAGCAGCCGCGCAGTCCACAGATGCCGGCGCCGCCACCGATGAGATTTGTCTCACGCGAGGAGCGATCTCAACTGACGGCGGCCAGGGATCCCAAAACACGCCTCCGGACTTCGATCGATTTGGCGCTGAACCGGCTGACTCGAGTTGAAGACTTCACCTCACAGAAGAAATTCGATCAAGCCTCGGAAGAACTCGGCGGCTATCTCGGTTTGATTGACGACGTGCGGATTTTCTGCGGCGGGATGAATCGCGACAAGGGCAGCACCCGCGATCTTTATCGGAAGTTGGAAATTGCCCTGCGCCAGCAAATCCCGCGGCTGGCAGTTGTGCGACGTACTACGCCGGCTGCATACGCCGGTCACTTCAAAGCGGCGGAGGAATACGTGCGCGAGACGCGCTCTGACGCCCTCGACAGTTTCTATGGGCACTCAGTCTTACGCGAGGACGCCAACGGCGGAAAGAAGCCGGAAGAAGACAAGGACTCCCCGGAGGGAACCAAGCGTCCATGATTCAACTCTGCAATAATCACCGGCGAGTCTCGGCGCGCACGACGGCAATCATTATGCTCCAGGTCGCGTTATTCGCCGGCGTTCTTCTTATCGCGGTATCTGCTTCAGCTCAAACTCGCGACCATCTGACCGACCAGGAAACCGAACTCGTGCGTTTCCATCAGGAGCTCGATAAGCGCATTGAAGTTTTCATCAAGGCGATAGATCGAAGGTTCGCGATCATCAACGGCACGACGCAGCAAACTTCAAAGAAGTTAATGAAAGACGAGCCCGAGTGGGGCGACCTGCCAAAAGGCACTCGAACAGAACTGCTCGGTGACGTCGAGGGGATTCTGGACGAAGCAATTACCAATATCGACGACGTTAGTCGCCGGGATGAAAAGAATCCATTGATCTCAAGATCGCTGCGCAAGCTGACGACGGCTGCAAAAGGCTATCTGACTCAGCTCGCTGCGTTGAAAAATCAAACGAAGGACGCCGACGAACAAGCCGCCATCGAGCGGGTCGCGGACAATGCGAATCAAATAATCGAGGTAGGGGCCAAGCTCCCTCCGCCGACTGCGGAACCAGACAAGAAGAAAAAGAAACCTTGAAAAGGCAGTGGTTTACAGGATGTTTGCGCGGCGACCAATTTCGACGGCCATATTGATGTTAATCCGAGCGATATTCAAGAGTTCGAGAGGGACCTTTTGCGGCGCAGCGTCGCGGAGACCGTATGTGTCCATTAGCGACAGGAAACGATCATCAATCTTATTGTGTTTGACCAGTAAATAAGCCAGTTGAGAATCGAGCAAGGCCGCAGCGGCAAAATTAAATGAGCGCAAAAGTACGCCTTTAGGAAGTTTGCTTTTAGCGAGTTCTATCTTGGCCAGCACCTTCTCGCCATCGTAATCTTTGTCGAAATCCACGCTGAATCCATTTAATATTGTCAGGCGAATGACGTGATCCAGATTCGTTATCCCGTCCCGAATGATCACCTTGTTGGCCTCGGAAAGACGCTTGAGAATCGGCACCTCCTTCTCGAGCGCGATCTCACTTTCAGTTTTTGTCCCTGTGCTTGGCTTGGCTTTGGTGGGTAGAGTTCGCTTGGCAGGCTGCCTGCTGCTTTGCGCTGGACAAGGGAAGGAAATCAACAGCAGAAGACCCGCAAGGATAAGCGTTCGCATGCAGCGAGTCTATTTATTCATGCGCAATTTGGCAAGATCTTCTTCTGGACACTCGAATTTGACATTGCACAAAACAAGACCTTCAAGGCCCTCATCACACCCGGGATCGGCAAATATTTCCTCACCATTTAGAGTGAACCGAAAGTGGGTAGCCGGAGGTTTGTCAGGCACCTTGATATACGCAGCCACCGTGTGAAGCGCCTTCTCAAACACCTCTTGGCCGACGCCAACCGGGGACATTGGGATCAGCAGTTCCCGTTCGCAGGAAGGGCAGTGAGCGACCGCGCCTAACAACCCGGACTCTTCAAGCAAGTTGCTTACGGCAGCGAGGTATGAGCAGGTCTCGCAGGCTTCGAGGCGCTTTAGTAGCCGCTTGGATGTCCGTTTCTGTCGCCGCTTGCTCTTGCTCACTTAGGCTCTTTTCTTTTTAGGATGGCAAATAGTAATACGCCATGGTGTAAAAACCTACTCTGCTTTCTGGCTGCTGATTTCATCCTCCCTCCCCGCGTCGAACTTCAAAGTGGCACAGACTTCAGTCTGTATTTGTTCGACCGGCGTAATGAAGTCAGTACCACCTGCGTCAGCAGGTGGATCCAGCGGTCAACCCGCGCGTTGGGTGTTTGACCCACCCGCTAACGCAGGTGGTACTGACAATCACAGACTAAAGTCTGTGCCACTCGCGTTTCTTTGAACTATCGCCACGGTCTTCACGTAAAATGGCCTGAGGAGAAAATAACAAAATGGAAAGCCGCTATTATCCCGGCGTCGAAGCCGACGTCCCCAAATTGATGACTGAGCTTCGCGATCTCTTTGACGCAGAGTTCGACGTTCAGACGATGCAAGTCTCGTCAACGGCTGTGATGCAAGCGCGCAAGTCCAGCACGTTGCGCGAAATCACAGGATTGGCCGCGGCGCTTACTATCAAAGTCACGCCGGAAACCGGCGGCACGCGCGTCGAAATCGGCATGCAAAAGTGGTTCGACAAGGCCGCGGTCGCGGCCGTTGCTCTGGTGCTGTCGGCCGGTTTGCTTATCGCTTTGCCCGCCCTCGGCGCCTACTGGCAATACAAATTGACTGAAGACGCGTGGAGAATAGTCGAAGATCACATCGCGCGGAAAGCCGGCGGCTATGTGCCGCCGATGCCGGGACGCTGCGGCACCTGTGGCACAGCGGCAAGCGCCGGCTCGACCTACTGCTCTTCGTGCGGCGCGAATCTGCGCGCCGGTCTCACCTGCGCAGCCTGCGGTGCCGTTCAGAAAGACGCGTCAGCGCGCTTTTGCAATAGTTGCGGCAAATCACTCTTTGAAGGCGCCTAAGGTCGAGAAAGTTCGCTAGAGCCGCATTGCGTCACCGCAACATCCGGTCGCAAGTGATTGTTAGTCCCAAATCATTAGTCCCAAATGATTTGACTTGCCGCGCGATTAGACATATTGTCCCGCCACCGATTTCCGAAAGACGTAGTTAAGCTATCTCCTTCGAGCTCCATTCGCCGCGTCTGACAGTTGCGCGGAAGAGCGATTCCAAAAGGGCCTCATATACGATCTTTAACGGCCACATCAACTGAGGAGGAGATAACATGAAGAAGGTTTTCTTTGTTTTGGCGATTTCCCTGTTAGTTTCAGGCTTCTGGCAGGTCGCTGCACAGGACCGCATGAGTCCGCCGAATGTGCTTCTTATCGTCCGGGAAGACATCAAGCCCGGCCAGATGCCCGCGCACAACAAACATTCAGCGTCCTTTGTGCAGATATTCGGCAGACTTCAAACCCCGAGCTACCGGATCGCTTTGGTGCCTGTAGCGGGAAGTGAAAACGAAGTCCTCTATATCACACCACTAAAGACGTTCGCTGAGTTGGAACAAACACAACGGGACACGGACAAGAAAATATCCGCTGCATCGGGCGGCACCAGGTCGGAGCTTGAGCGGCTCGACAAGGAAGCACCGGATCTTCATGCCGGGATGCGCGATATGTTTACGGTCTATCGACCGGAATTGAGTTATGACGCCGGCGTCGACATTACGAAAATGCGCTACTTCGCAGTGACGACCGTACGAGTGCGCCCCGGTCAGGAAGATCAATATGCCGAGTACTTGAGAACCCTGACGAACGTTGCGCGTGAAAAGGCGAAAGCCGAACTTCACATAGCGGCTTTTCAAGTCATTGCCGGCTCGCCCAGCACAACTTACATGTTCTTCCGGCCAATGAAATCACTGGCTGAATATGATCTCAGAATCGGTCCGCGGGTTCGCGAGGCGATGACCGAAGATCAGCGGAAGAAAGCGGACAAGATGACCAGCGAAAGCGTTGTGTTCAGTGAGACGAGCGTTTACGCATTTAATCCCCAAATGAGCTATGTACCGAAGGATTTCGCTGCGGGCGATCCGACCTTCTGGAATCCAAAACCGGAAGCGCCCGCCGTGCCCAAGCGCGCGCCACAGAAGAAAACAGCCAAACCAACGACTGCACCGGCAGCAAAACCTCAGTGAGCGCTGAGGGTTAGGGTCTGACCATACTATGTGGCTCTGCCGGCGTATCCTTAAGCGGCAGAGCCACAACTATTTGCTCAGTCACACCTGAACGCCAACCGATTAGTCGTCTCTTATCCGCGGCGGTAGCGCCGTTGCTAGCCCATCGCCTTGTCGATCGCCTTCTGCAACTCATCGATCTCCTGTTGCAACTTGTCGGCCCGCTCCTGCGCTTCGTTCCTTTTCGCTTCGATCACCACGAATGATTCGGTGCTCAGAAATGCCTCTGCCCGCTCGCGCATCACGTCCAGAAGGTCGGCGCACTTCCGATCATACTGGGCAATCAGACTGAAGTACTGCTTGTGCTTGCCACTGAGTTTCAGATGGCTTCCAGTTTCGGCCTTGTCGGCTGCTGTGCGCCATAACCCGGCGCCCTCTCTTAGGAAAGCAGCCTGCTGCTGCGCGATCTTGTTTACCTCCGTCCGGTCCTGAACAAAATCCTTGTTGCTGAAATCCTTCTCTTTTTCATTTGCCTTTTGGAGCATCTGCTGAGCGACAGCCACTAAGGCATTAATCTCAGCGATTAACTTATTCGCATCACCGGCAGGCCCGGGTGCTGCGTACGCGGCTTCGGAATAACGCGGATCGGATGTTAGCTCATACTTCTTTAGAAACGCCCACGCACCCGCATTGATACCTGGAGCGAGATCGTAATACCAGTGGTCGTGACCGGGCATCTCAGTCACTTCAATCGTGAATCCCTTTGACCTGAACGCATCGCGTGTCGCCCGCACATCCGCCAAAGGAAAGAATTGATCGACCGTCCCGATCCAAATCGCCAGCGGAATCTTCCGGCTCGCGTTGCTGATGGTCACAAACTCTTCCTTGGAGCGGAAGGCCCCGGCGTGAATTGCGGTCGCGGCGAAATACTCAGACTCAACCGTGGACATCATGAGCGCGAAAACGGCCCCGGCCGAATGACCAAACAGATACACGCGGCGAGGATTGATTGGATATTTTGCTTTGAGATCTTCCACCAGATCATGCAGGAAGTCCGGTCCGTCTCTGGGCGAGGACCAACCCTCGCCTCCGGAGTCAGGTCCCACGATGATGACGCCCTCTTTACTGGCAAGGTCCTTCCACTTTTCGATCAGCGACATGCCATCGTGTCCCGAGCCGTGCAGCAAAACTATTAGCGGCGCGGGGGCCTTTGCTGTCGCGGGAACAAAAAGATAGTAGGTTCGCTTCTTCTTATTTGAAAGGATGGTCTCTTTGACGACCTGGTTTGGCTTGTCCGTCTTGTCTTGCGCCGACGCCGGCGAAGAGCAGAAGATGAGCGAGCAAAGCAGGAGAATTGAGGAGAGCAATAGGACTTTGTGATTAGCGGTTTTCATCAACGGCCAATGATCCCGGGGATCAGTTATGCCGCAGCGCTCGCACCGAATCGATGCGCGGGTGCGAGCGATGCAACCGTCCGGTGCTTATCGATTGGTCGCGAACTCAACTCTTGTGCTCCTCGGCGTAGATCCGCAACGCTGTATTAATCAAGTTCTGATATTCAGCGCCCTGTGATTTGAACCACTGAAACACATCGGCATCGACACTCATTACGACCGGCACTTTCCCTTCCGGAAGTCGCAATTTTGCGTTGGCAAAGAAAGCATCATCCAACGGCGGGATGTCGGAAGTATCAATCTCCTCATCCGTCATTTGATTAATTCTCTCCCAATTCGTTTTTGAGGAATTTTTCAAAGCCATTCTGTTCGATCCGCATGAATCGCGGATAATGATCACGCCGCGTGCAGGAAGGCTGCCTCCGCAGCTTGCGGCAATTCGATGGCAACAAAGAATCGTTCCGGGTAAAGGTAATCCTCTCCCGATTCATCGACTACTCGTACCATTCTGTGTTTGGCTGCTTTTTCATCCGGGACTATTCGGTAGATCTTGCGCAACTCCAGTGACGCCGGATAGCCTTCATTGCTAACGCAGATCGCAAATTGGGTTTGACCGTTTTCAGTGCTCATAGCTTTCAATCCAGCAAGTCCTTAACCTTCATTTCTCTCTTGCCAATACCGTGGGCCTCGTACCAGTGCAACTCAGCCTCGCACTCAGTGCCGTCCTCAAGGCGAACAAGGGCATAGCCTTTTAGCTTTCGCCAACGTCCCGGCCCGTAACTTTTGCGCAGACGTTCGAGGTCGCGGATTCGACTTCGAACTGCGATTGGTTCGATCTCGGTAATCTCACCAATGACTTCGAAAATCATTGCAGCACATGATGGCAAGTGGACGCAAGAGATTCAAGCCGTACTAATCATGCCTTAACGCCCGCACCGGATCGATGCGCGCCGCGCGCGCCGCCGGATAAAGCGCCGCCAGGATCGAAACCACCAGTGCAAACGCGATCGCCCCCAGCCAGAGGTAAGGCGGCAGGTAAAAGAAATCGACGAAAGATGCACCCTGCGGTTTCAGGATGAAGCGATAGGCCAGCCGGTTTGAGATCGCATCGATTCCCCAGGCCGCCAGCGCCCCAAGTACTCCGCCCGTCAATCCGATTACTGCGGCTTCAAAAAAGAAGATAAGTTTGATCTCGCGATCCTCCGCGCCGATGGCTTTCATTATCCCTATCTCGCGGGTGCGTTCGAGAATCGACATAATCATCGTGTTGGCAATTCCGAAACTTGCCACCAGTAATGAAATGCCGCCGAGCAGTCCCAGCACTGAATCGATGATGAGAAAGACCGTGCGAATCTGCTCCAACTGATCGACGATCGAAAAGCTGGCCAGGCCAAGGTCGTCGAGCCGCTTGCGCACTTCTGTTAAGGCCACGGGATCGGTCACTCGAACCACGGCGGAATCGTAGCCTTCGCTTTCGGAATCACCCATCGAACCACCTTCGCGTGCCAGCGCCATCGCGACCATGCTCATTGGGCCGCGGTGCTCGACCGACCATTGCTTCGCCGCCGGCAGAGGGATGTAAATCCGCGCATCGGGAATCAGCCCTCTCAGGCCGCCCTGTCCGGCGCCCTCTTTCACTTGCGCATCCAGAACGCCGACGATGCGAAAAGTCTTTGCCACCAACTGACCGTTGCCGCCCTCTGCGGGTGTGGCCGGTTCCAGCGGCAAGCCAAAGAACCCGGGTGGCTCTTCTTCAGCCGGCTTCTGTGTCTGAGCGTCTTTTGACCCGGGTTTTGGCGCCGCCAAAAACTCGATGGTTTTGCCGATCGCATCGGCGGGCTTCTCAAAACCAAAATCGCGGGCGAACGATTCCTTCACGATCGCTTCGTCAGCGTTCGGCGAACCAATCATTTGTCCGACACTGAATTCCTTGAAACGCGCACTTGAGTTAGGCACTGAAGCGCCGGCAATCGATTCAATTTCCGCGTGGCCATTGCATCTGACGTAGGTAAACAGTGTCACGCTCGGTTCGACATAGGCCACACCGGGAATTTTTGAGATCTCGGCGATCGCGGCGTCATCCAGAATCCGCGTCGGCTCTTTGTCAGGCCTGAACGACGGCCCCCGGCGGTCGTTGGGATTCTCAGCTCTTCTATTATTATTGGAATTCCGACTGCCTCCCGCCGCGGCCATGAAAACGTTCTTACCAAAGACCCGCATCTCGTTGAAAAGATCGAGAGCCTTGAAACGCGAGAGCAAGTTGCGCTGCAAACCGAGCCCGAACGAAACCATCGTCACGATAACTGCCACGCCCACGATGACGCCCATTGAAGTCAACGTCGCGCGCAGTTTGGCTTCACGCAGATTCCTGAAAGCGAGCCTGAGTAGATCTAAGAAAGGCATAAGGAAACGGACGCTGAAAACTCCCATGTAGATTAGCCTATTTCCTAGGCCATTCACACATCGGATCACAAGATTGATCAGAAGCAAGCTGAGGACGGTCAGGTTGAATGAGCGCGGGTTGTTCTTACTCGCTATGTTCTTACTCGCTATTATTGTCTCAGGTCCAGATCAGTGATATAAGCCCTTCCATTGGGAGAGGCGAACCAATCTTTGAGGGTGAGAATCCTATGAGGGAATCAGAACGTCACTTTTCCGAGGCGGGGAAGCCCTTGGGGGTGCTCTGTCACTTTCAAAAGGATAGATATATGAGCACACGGGAAACGAACATCCGCCGTCTCGTACAAGAGGCGCAAGAAGGCATCAGCCTGAGTGATCTAACCGAAAGAGATCGCGACGATTTATGGTCTGTTGCCAAAATTGATTTATCGCCGTATGAAAGCAACAATTGGTCTGCCGATAGTAAGGTTTATGGAGAACTAACGCTCAGAGAAGTGAAGCTTGCGCAAAACCTCAGCAAAACCCTTCCGCTAGCAACACAGTAATGGAGCACTATCCTTGGGGCCGACTTCCCCGCTTGGTAAGATTCTTTTACTTGATCGACCTGATAGGATCGGATCACAACTGAATACCTCTCTATGAGAGAGCAACCAACCAGCGGCGGGGCGAAAGCTTCGCCGCTTTAGTTTTGTTCGCCGTCGCCCGATGTGGGCTGTAACTTCGCTTTTGGTAGAAAGTCATCACAAGACCAGGCTCTGGATACGTACTAGCTCCTCGGCGTGGTCTAAGCCTTCAATGACGGGTATTATAGAGAAACAGCCCGGCCGGCTAATCAAACAAATGATGTACCGCGTCGGGGGTCCAGTCGGCGAGGTTGGGTGTAACAATCTCAGCCTGCGCGTCGCGCAACTGACTCTCGGAAACTGTGGTCGTGACGCCGATTGTCCGCATGCCGGCGTCCCGCGCGGCCTGAATTCCCGGCGGCGCATCTTCGATCACCAGACATTCGTGCGCGAGCAACGGCAGCTCACGCGCACCCCTGCGGCTTTCGTTCAGCAACTCGAGCCCGCGGAGGTAACAGTCCGGCGCCGGCTTGTGTTTCAAATCCGGCTCGGCGCTGACGATAACTGAAAACAAGCCGTCGAGGCCCGCCAAATCCAGCACGTGATCGATCTCGCTTCGCTCCGCCATGCTGACGATGCCCAGTTGGTAATGACGCGATGCTGCCTTGATAAAAGTTATGACGCCGGAAGGCACCGGCAGGTCGTTCTTGATCATCTCTCGGTGCAGTTCGTGTTCGTGCTTGATGAGCGCGTGCATCTTCTCGTCGGTCAAAGGCCGTCCGACCCGCGCGTACGCCGCGCGTACGAAGGCCGCGTCGTCCATACCCAGCGACGCAAAATAGTCCTCGTCCGTCAGGGCCACATCTTCGCCGAGAAAGACTTCCCGATAGGCTTTTAGATGGATTCGCTCGTCATTGATGATGACGCCGTTAAAGTCGAAAAGGATGGCCTGGATCATTCGTTGGTGAAAACACTTAAGGAGCGCTCTGAGTTGAGGTTTTTGAATCCGGTGTTTTCAATTCCTCGATGCGCGCGTTCTGTTCGGAAAAAAGCAGCGGCAGTTGCTCACTCTCCAGCACGTCCAGCCGGCGCAGGACCTCAGTCAACGACAGTTCGTTCTTCAGGTTTACCTGATAGTCGAGATCGGCGCGCAGCCGGTCTTTCTCCGATTGCCGGTTCTGCGACATCATGATGATCGGGGCCTGCAAGCCGGCGATTATGCCCATTACCAGGTTGAGCATCTGGTACGGCGCTGGGTCAAATCCCCTGATCAAAATGTAGGAATTGAACACGATCCACGAGATGATGATGCCCAGGGCGAAGCCGATAAATTTCCAACTACCGCCAAACTCCGCGAGGTTATCAGCCATGCGATCGGCGAGCGTCATCCGTTTCCGTTGCTCTTCGTTGACGTTGCGCGACACGCGCTGCTGTAACATCCTGTCCGTGGTTCGCAGACGCGAGAAAGTAGCGCTCAACATTTCCAGGGCGACCATCGGGTTATTCCGAATGAAGCGCAGGAAATTGTCGCGCGACAAAACGGCGAGGCGGGCATCCTCCAAGATGATCGCATCGGCTGAGCGTTTCTTGCCGTCGATGATCGCCATCTCGCCAAAGAAGTCGCCCCGGGCCAGTTCCGCCAGCACAACCTCGTTTTCGTCCTCGTCGGTAACCGCGATCCGCACCCGGCCACTTTCAATCAGATACATCGCATCCCCGTCGTCGCCGGTGCGAAACAGCGCGGTACCGGGGCCGACGTCGCGGGTTCGCAGCAAGCTGCGCAGCTCGCCCGCCGCCTCGTCGTCGAGCGAAGCAAAGAGCGGGACCGAACGGATCGCATTAAGCGTCATCTCCTGGGGGGTTGGTGTTGACATGGCTAACCTCGTTGTTTGTCAGTTGTTAGTTGTCAGTAGTCAGTTGTTCCGCACTAATCGAGAGTTGATGAACCGCCATTGAAAACATGAACCAGCAGATGCCACTAACAACTGACCGCTGACCGCTGACCACTGACCACTGACTACTGACTACTGACCCTTCCATCTTTCATCATAATAATTCGATCGGCGAAGCTGCTCGCCAGTTCGTGATCGTGAGTTACCAGCAGGACCGTCAAGCCTTCACGATCGACCATCTCGCGCAGCAAAGCCAGCAACTCGCGCGCGCGCGTTGAGTCTAAGTTCCCGGTTGGCTCGTCGGCAAGCAAAACCCGCGGGCTGTTGGCGAGAGCGCGGGCGATGGCTACCCGTTGCTGTTCACCGCCGGACAACTCGGGAGGCCGATGTTCCATTCGATCCGACAAGCCGACACGGTCGAGCAGGGATGCGGCGCGCTGGCGGCGCTCGATGCCACGCACGCCGCCGAATGCCAATGCCAGCCGCACGTTTTCGCCGGCGGTCATGGTGGTAATCAGATTGAAGTTCTGAAAAATCATCCCCACGGAGTGGCGACGATAGTGCGCCATTTGTTTCTTCGTTAAGGGGCCGAGGGGGGTTGAATCGAAAAGGACTTCGCCGCTGGTGGGTCGATCGAGCCCGCCGAGCAGATTCAGCAGAGTCGATTTACCAGAACCGGACGTACCCTGAATGGCGACGAATTCACCCTCGTCGATACCAATGTTCACGTGATCCAGAGCGGTTACCAGGTTGGTTCCCATCTGATAGACGCGTGTGACTTCGTGAGTTTCGATCAAAGACATAAGTTATCGTGGTTGCTGGGAGCGCGGACGTCCCGTCCGCACAGCGCGCACGGCGCGCTCAGTTGCTGTCGTTCTTCGTGCTACATTGCGGACGAGACGTCCGCGCTCCCAGCGCCAAGTTGCGCCTCCGCCTGAGTCCCGCCTCTAAACGCGAGCGGTACCCGCACGCGTAATCCGCCAGAGCTCGAACCGTTCCTCGTCAAATCCCTTCAAAGGCATTTCAAACCGCGTGGCTGAAAAGCCTCGACTGGGATCGCTCAAAAGCTCGCGCACCTCCGGATCGGAATAGACCGCGGTTGAGATAACTACATCATCGCCTGTCGATTGTCCCTCCAAACGCGCGGCCAGATTGACCGTCGATCCAAAATAATCCAACCGATCATTCAGCGTCACGGCAATGCACGGACCTGTGTGCACACCGGCCTTGAGACTGAGCGGTTGCATTCCCTCCGGAGGAAATGCGAAGCGCCGCTGCGCCTGGAGCATGGCACGCAGCGCTGCCGCTGGGCGACGAAAGACCGCCATGACCGCATCGCCAATCGTTTTCACCAGGGCGCCGTCTTCGTCGGTGATTTCCTGTTTCAAGACGTCAAAGTGATTCATCACCCGTCCGAAGGCTGTGGCATCTCCGATCTCCCGGTACATGCGGGTTGAGTTTTTCAAATCCGTGAACAGGACCGTCAGTGTGCCGACGGAAATTTGTTCTCCGGGTCGCAACGCCTCGGTCGCGAACAGGTCGCGAAACACTTGTAGCGCCGTGACCTCTGCGGCCGTGGCGGCGTCATCGCTCCACGCGGTGCGCTCAAGAATAAACAACTGCTCGGCCTCGGTCGCGTTCTCGAAATTGAGGTGAACTCTCGTGTCGATCGCTATCTCCTCATTGGCCCAGCCGCTATTGGTTGCCCGCAGCGTCGCGACGCTTTCGCCTGCCGCGGTTGCCCGCAGATGCTGCCAGCCGAGGATCTTTATTGTGCGCAGCCGGTATCGTCCCGCTTCGAGAGACAAGTCGATCCCGCGACTCGAATGTGGCGCGAGCAGTTGTTGGGCCGTGACATGCGGCGTCACCTGTGGTCCACCGATGCAAAAGTTCTCAGTGTCGATCGCGCGTATCGAAGGGTTGGGACGAAACGTAAGCTCGACCGATTGTTCAAAGTTCACCGTGAAATCAATGTCACACCCGGGACAATGGACCGTTGCCGCAATCTCTTTCAGAGAATCGATTGCGGCGCCGCCGCGGCACATGGGGCAGATCAGGTTCCACTGCAAGTCCAGTATTCCGGCGCGCGTCGCGCAAAGACAAGTTTCCAGGGCGGTACGGCCGGGTTTTTTCCATTGCCGCGCCAGTTCGTATGGCCTGATTCGCGACAGCGCAAACTCGTCCGCATTCTCAAGATAATCGACCAGCAACGCGACCAAATCACCGCCCGTCCCTGTGGCGGCCATTTTTTCGCTCAGCGCAAGCAAACGGGCCCGGCCACCGGGAACAAATTCAACACTCGATGAAACGCTCGCGACGGTGCGTCCACGTTTTGCCAGCTCGTCGTAGTCGCGAAAGGTGCGGGCAAAGCTGCGCGCGCTCAGGATGCCGAATTGGATCGGGATAGCAATCAGGCCGATGAAGTTCTTCGGCCTGGCCCAAATTTCGTAAACCAATTTCGTGCCGGTCGATTGCTGTGGGTCGGTAAACGCATCGCCGTGTAGTTTGGGACGCGGTGTTAGTTCGGCAAGTACGCGCAGCTCGGCCATTGGTCCTTTGGTATAGCGCCGCACTACGCCGAACCGGGACGGCCTGGTCCACTCAAATGGCTGTTCCTCCCATTCCACGGGAATGCCAAAGGCTGAAAGCCGCAGACGGCGTAGCGCGCTTTTGGGACTTTGGCTTTCGCCTGGTACAGCTTCGACTGCGGGTAATCCGGTGTCGCGATTAAAGCGATTAGTATCGGCCACCAGCGGCCAGAGTTGTTCGGGGGACGATTCGAGATCGAATTCCCAGCGATAATGGAATTCACGGAAGGGCATAAGAGTCAGAAGTCGAAGGTCGGAAGTCAGAAGTCAGAAGTCAGAGGTCGGAAGTCAGAGATCAGTGGCTCAGGAAACCGCCAGGATTCTTGATCATACTGCCGAGCATTCTGCCAATTTGCTGACAGCAAATGACCAATTCGTGTTGTGCGGAGGTGATGTATTTACAGTCCACGGCGAAGTCGAGTGAAGAGTCGGTTTCGCTGTTCTCACCGTCACAATCCGTCAGCTTGTTAACAAAATGGGCTTCATATCTTCGCTTCGCCCACGCTTCGCGTAAATTCAAGCAAACCGAGCGAGAGGAACGACGATTTTGACCGGTTAATGCGAATTTCTCTTCCACCGGAAAACTCTTGGTTAGTTCAAAAATCTTCATCGAAAGCTCGTACGCCGCTTTATAGACGTTCAGATCTTTCGCGGAGTTGATTTGCATGGCTTCTCTTCGTCTGACCTCTGACCTCTGACTTCTGACCTCCGACTTCTGACCTCCGATCTCCGACCTCTGACCTCTGGTGTCTAGACTTCTTTCCACTCCGAGTCCACATCCTCATCCGAAAACGCCACGCGGTAATTCTTCGACTGCACCTGTTTGGTAATCAGCAGATCGTCCTTTGTCTTCAGGAGATCTGCGCGGTTGTAAACAGACAATTCAAAGTTGTAGCCGTGCGTGATCGCGTCTTTCGGACAAGCCTCGACACAGTAGCCGCAAAAGATGCAGCGCCCATAGTCGATGTTGTAGATTTTCGCATAGCGCTCATCGACGCCGATGCGCTCAGCCGGCGGGCGCGGATCATCGTCGGCCTCGATATAGATGCACTCGGATGGACAGGCAGCGGCGCAGAGGAAGCAAGCGACGCACTTCTCGCGGCCCAGTTCATCAACGTGCAGCAAGTGCTGGCCGCGATAACGCGGCTGCACCGTGACGGGCTCCTCGGGATACTGAACGGTCTGCTTTCGTTTCGGCAGGTAAGACAGAGTCACGCTCATGCCCTGGATGATCGATTTGGTTGATTCGATGACTTCGGTGATTATTGACATCTCTTTGATTTCGAATTTCGAGTTGCGAATTCCTGGAGCTAGTTTACATGAGTGGATTGCGATGACACAGCTTGCCAGCGATGATCCCGCCAAACGAACTTGTCGGTAAACTCGTAGACTTCAGTTCCCTTCGCAGTTTCTTGCTTAAGGGTACCCTCGACCGTGGCTCGATCTCCGTTTTGATCGACTGTCAGGTCCTGCAACTCCCATGACTTGATCGAAGGATCAGGCGTGAGCTTTTCGAGGTACTCCCGTTTCGTATGCGAGTCGGCGACGCCCACATAATCTTCAGCCAGGATTCTCTCCAGCGCCTCCTTGTCTCCTTTTACATTAGCTTGCTCCCACTCCTCTTCGAGCTTGGTTAGCTGAGACCGGACTTCGTCTTCGTCATCGGGGACGTCGTTTTCCGCCAGCCAGGATGAGGCGCTCGGCGCCGGCGTGGGTTCGGCCTGAGTCGGCGTGGGCTGCGGACGATTGTCATTATTGGAATTGGAAGCTTGAAGCATCGGAGGGATAACGATGGCCATCACAACTGCGGCGATCACCAGAAGAAGAACCGCAAGAATTGCGACTACCCAGGGCCAGGTCCGGCGCTGCTTTGTTGCGTAAGCCTGAGCAACGGGTACGTTGAAGTGCGGCGCGTTGACGGTTCCCTTGCCGGGAAGTTGACTGTAAGGCAGTGTCGGCGGCAATCCGCTCTCAAGAGTCGGCAAGGTGAGTGAGGGCGACACCAAAGTTTCCTGTGAATCAGCCCGCGCCGCGGAATCGCGGATCAGGGGTGTGCCGTCCTCAAGGCAGAAGCTCAGCGTGTCATCGTCGAAAGAGCGGTTACAGGTGGGACAACGCTTCACTTACTTTACGCCTTGGACGAAGAACATGAGCCCGTACAGCAGAATTATCAATACGAGAAACACGAAGTAGAGCGAGCCCGTCACAATCCCGGTAATCGCGAAGGGCTTTCCCGTGAACTTATCCGGATTATTCTTGATCTGGTTGAGTGAGTATATTCCCAGACCGATAGCCACCGGGCCGGTGATTACACCCAGATAACAACACCAACCGATGGTAACGGTGAAGATGCCGCAGATCAGAGAAGCCACCGCCAAACCTTGCTGCGCATATGCCGGCGGCGGCGGCGGTTGCCACGCCGGCTGAGCTGGTTGCGGCACTGGAAATTGTCCGGAGCCGATGCCGCCCGAGGGTGAATTCCAATTTGCCTGTTCGTTTGGATTCGAAACCGGTGGAGGCGCCGGCGCCATGATCGTCGCCGCCAGTTCACTCCGGGACGACGAATCCTCGATCAGGGTAGTGCCGTCATTAGTACAAAAGCTCAGCCAGTCTTCGTCGTATGTCCGGTTGCAAGTTGGGCAGCGTTTCATTTTTGCAAAGACGTCCTTTGTCAGTGGTTAGCAGTCAGTTGGAATTTCAATCCAATCGCGATGTTGCCACTGGCAACTGACGACCGACCACTGACAGTTTCTAAACAATCTCCAGCCGGTTGAAGAAGTAGGCAATCTCGATGGCCGCGTTCGCGTCTGAGTCCGAGCCGTGGGTAGCATTCTCTCCGACTGACGAGCCGAACTCTTTGCGAATCGTCCCTTCGTCGGCTTTCCCCGGATCGGTTGCGCCCATCAGATCGCGCCACGCTTTCACCGCCCCGTCTTTCTCCAGCACCATCACGACGCACGGAGCGCTCGACATAAATTCGGTCAAGCCTTCAAAGAACGGCTTGCCCCGGTGCACATCGTAAAAGCCCTCGGCTTGGGTGCGCGACTGATGAATCATCTTCATCGCGCGAATGCGAAAGCCGCCGCCAATAATCCGATCAATTATCTTCCCCGTGTTGCCCGCGCGTACTGCGTCGGGTTTGATGATTGCGAAGGTAAGATTACCTGCTTGTTCTGCCATTGTTCCTCGCTGGAATTTATTCGGCAATGCTCCTGAAGAGTTCCGGCTTCCTTATCTGTGGCTCTTGCTTGATCATCGTCTTTTGTTTACAAGGCCCATAAACCAGTAACCCAGGCGTTTCACTCGGCGGCAGTTCCAGGACAAAGTCGAGAGGCCTGTCGTAGTCTTTCTGCAACAGAGAAAACTTTCCGTCGACCAGGGGCGACTTGCGCACCGTGAACATTTCGACCCTCGTTGGACAGAAGCCAGGTGCGTTCACCTCTATTTTGTAGACGTCCAGAGGAAGTTCGATTTTGTAGATGCCCTCGGTATTGGTCGTTGCCTGGTATTCTTTCCCGCTGGAGCTTCGGGCCACGACCTGACTAGATATGATGACAGCTCCGTTGATGTCGTAAACCGTGCCCGTCAAGATCACTTTCTTATCGATGTTTTGAGACGAACTACTACTCTGAGCGAACACGGTGCAAGTCAAAACCAAAGCCGATGAAAGAAAGAGTACGAATCGTTTCATTGCTCGAGTACCAAGATCAAAACTCACGATGATTGATAAACTGATTCTCACTAGCACCGGCCACCACCTGGCTGAAGCCAGGTGTTAATGAGAATGCGGTTCTATCAAACTCACCCACCCAGTGCCTGGCCCAGCGCTTCCTTCATCGCCGATCCAATGTCCGCCGGCGAGTTGACTACGTGTATCCCTGCGTCAGATAGCGCCGCCATTTTCTCTGCGGCGGTTCCCTTCCCGCCGGCGATGATTGCGCCGGCGTGGCCCATCCGTCGTCCCGGCGGCGCGGTCTGTCCGGCGATGAAGGCGACGACTGGCTTCGTCACATTCTCTTTTGCGAACGCGGCGGCTTCCTCTTCGGCAGTCCCGCCAATCTCACCGATCATCACGATGCCATCTGTCTCACTATCTGCCTGAAACAGCCTGAGTGCATCAACATGCGTCGTTCCGACTATCGGGTCGCCGCCAATTCCAATGGCACTGGACTGGCCCATGCCGAGGGCCGTCAACTGACCGACCGCTTCATATGTCAACGTTCCTGAACGAGAGACCACACCGACACGTCCTTCACGATGAATGTGGCCGGGCATGATTCCTATCTTGCATTTACCGGGTGAGATGATCCCCGGACAGTTCGGGCCAATCAGGCGAGTTGGTTTATCGGACAAGTATTCTTTGACCTTCACCATGTCCAGCGTCGGGATACCTTCGGTGATGCAGACGACCACCGGAATTCCCGCGTCCGCAGCCTCCATGATCGCATCCGCCGCGAAAGCCGGCGGCACATATATCACTGACGCATTGGCGCCCGCTTGTTTGACCGCATCGACGACGGTATTGAAAACGGGAATGCGTTCGTGTGTCGTGCCGCCTTTGCCCGGCGTCACACCACCAACGATATTGGTTCCATACTCAACCATCTGTTTCGTGTGGAAGGTACCTTCTTTACCGGTGATGCCCTGCACAACCAGACGTGTAGATTTGTCTACCAGAACACTCAAGTGCTTTTCCTTAAGATGACGTAGTGAACGAGCGAATGGCGGAGTATAACAATTGGCGCGTGCAGGGACAACGAATGTGGCAATGGCGGAGTCAGTACCGGGAGCGGTAGCGACCGGGTCCCAATCCACGCGACGGTCGAGTTGCCATGACAACAACCCGGTCGCTACTGCTCCCGGTACTGACCCGTAGCCCAACTCCATCCTTTACTTGGTGCGCTAGGATATTCAACGTTACGCCAACTCAAACTTCTCACCATACTGCGGCACTTCAACCTGCCAACCAAATCGATCGCGAATGTGTCCGGCCATCGCGTCCGCGGCCTCCGGCTCGCCATGGGTGACGAAAACTCTCCGTGGAGGTGATGGCATGTCTTCCAACCAGCGCACAACTTCTTTCCAGTCCGCGTGCGCGGAAAAGCCGCCAATCTTTTCCGTCCGGCAGCGCACCGGAATCCATTGCCCCAGGACCTTGACCTGCTTTTCACCGTCAGCAACGCGCCGGCCAAGCGTTCCCGCAGCCTGATAACCCACAAAGACCACGATGGCGTTCTCATCGGGTAACAGTCTTAGCGCATGATGAAGTACGCGGCCGCCATTCATCATCCCCGACGCGGAAATAATGACCCGCGCGCCTTCCGCGTCGTTCAGCCGTTTCGACTCTTCCCTGGTTGTGGCGGCCATCATTGAATGCGTGCGCAACGGCGTCGGGTTGGTCTTGAGCGCATCCGCGTAGTCTTCATCCTGTTCTTCCGTGCGCCGCGCATAGGCCTGCGTCGCCGCGGCAGCCATGGGCGAGTCCACCGACACGGGGATGATCGGAATTCGTTTTTCGTTTTCGAGTTCCCGAATCAGATAGACGATCTCCTGCGCCCGTCCCACCGCGAAAGCGGGTATCAGGATCGCGCTGTTGTGCGCCGCCGCATCTTTGATAATCCGCTCGAGGGCGTCCTTCGGCTCCTCAGTGTCGTGCAACCTATTGCCGTAGGTGGACTCAACCACGAGATAATCACAAGCAGGCGGTGCGACCGGATCCCGAATGATCGGCTGATCGTATTTACCCAGGTCGCCGGAAAAAAGAACACTGCGACCCTGCCCGTCCTCTCCCGCGCCATCGACCCGCACCAGGACATGACTGGAACCGAGAATGTGGCCGGCAATTCGAAACTGAGCGCCGATTCCTCTTACGACTTGAAAGGGTTCACCGGTATTCTTAACCACCTGTAGCAGCTTGAGCGCTGCTCTCGCATCCTCTTCGGTATAAAGCGGCAGCGCGGGCTGGAACTTGGTGATCTTGTGGCGGTTGCGATAGTCGGCTTCTTCTTCCTGTAAGCGAGCCGAGTCCGGCAGAAGAATCTTGAGTAAGTCGGCAGTTCCGCGCGAGCAATAGACCGGCCCACGAAAACCATGACGAACGAAGCGCGGCAGATATCCCGTGTGATCAATGTGAGCGTGCGTGAGAATGACCGCATCAACCGCCGCGGCATTGAACGAAGGCTCCTGCCAGTTGCGTTCACGCAATTCACGCATGCCCTGGAACAATCCGCAATCGATTAGCACGCGCGCGCGGTCGGCCTCGACTAGATATTTCGAGCCGGTTACGGTACCGGCCGCGCCCCAGAATGAAAGTGATGACATGTGGCGATGTTATATGATCATCCGGCGCGAGAGAAGTATCGAGATTCGCGCGGCCGGTCGATCAACGCTTCGGCAGTAACGGCATTGGGACTTTCCAGACGAGAGCTACTCGCTTATCATTCAGATCGAAAGGTCTCAGGAAAAAATCAAATGAATCGATTCAAGTTTCCCTTCAACAGTTTTGGATTAATCATCTCTTTAGTTCTCTACGCGACGGCCACGCAAGGCGTCGCGTCATCTCGGTTAACATCCGGGGCTGCGCCGCGGACTGAAACCGCTCCGGTCCAGTACGGCGATCCTTATTTGGACTTTCGCAACGCCCGCTATTCAAACGCGGGATTGTTGAATGAGCGCGACGAGATCAAGCTGGGCACGCAACTTCATCGCGAAGTCACCAAGAAGTTCAGCCTGACGGACGTTGGACTCGACCGGGTGGAACGAATTGGTCAACGCTGCGCGCGTGCCAGCTTGCGCCCGGGCCTGCTCTACAAGTTCCACGTAATCCAGAGTCGTGAGATTAACGGTTTCTCACTCCCCGGCGGCCACGTTTACATCACCACGGCGATGCTCAAATTGGCCAACGATAATGAGCTCGCTTCGGTGCTCGCTCATGAAGTCGGCCACATCGTCGCGCGACACAGTTTGAAGACGCTCAAGAAATCGCAGGAATACAACGAGATCGCGAAGTCACTCGGCGAACTCACCGGGGTCGCGGGCGATGCAGCGCGCGACCTGGGAATTGCGCTCGGGCAGATAATTGGCGCAGGCTTGCTCACGATTCACACTCAAGAGGAAGAACGCGAGGCGGATTTCCTGGGAGTCCGAGCAATGCCCGCAGCCGGCTTCGATCAGCAGGGCATGGTCACGATGTTTCAGAAACTCCAGCGCATTGAGGAACAAAACTCAGACTTACTGGGCAGCCTCTTCTCAGATCATCCGGATGTCCAGGAGCGAATTGAGAACACCAGATATGAAATTGCGAGGATGAAAAGGCGGTAAAGAATTAAGCCACAAAGAGGCACAAACTAGTAGTAGGTCTTAGCGCGTCGGGTACTGATTTAGTCTGCGTTCCTAGTCCGACGAAAGGCGAGAATATTGAGGCCGGAAGTCCTGTAACAATTTCCTTGCCTGGTCGAACTGATCCGTATTAACCATGACCCGGACAGGCTGTGGTGAGAAAGTCAGGGTGTTGAACTCTTCATTCTGCATGAAATATATGATTTTCTCACTGTCCAGAATGGATTCTATGAAGGCAATGTCGGCCAGATTGTAAGTGGAGAGCAGTTCCGCGTATTCGACGAAATCTGAAGCCTTAGGGTCCGCTGGCAATGGGGCGAGCTCGGGGATCAATTCGACGTCGCAATCCGCACATTTGGTAAACCCTTCTCGATACTCAGAGCGACACTTGGGACAAAACATAAAGCCTCCTGCGTCTTTCAGGATACGGGCGAGAATTACCGGAGGGGTTTGGGAAGAACCAACGGGCTTATCTCACCGCCTCGGCCAAAACGCAACAAGTTCAGAACTAAACCGCTCAACCTTGAAACTGCATCAGTACCGAACGTCGGACTATGCTGAAATTTCTCCTGTGCTTATTGCGCCTTCTGGTGGCTGCTTCTTACGGGGAGCGCCGAAGAAAACGATTATCGCCGGAAGGAGCAGCGCGAGATTTCTCAGCGCCGTCGTGACGCCCAACTGGCTGGCTATGATTCCACCGAAGCAGCCGCACTCCAATGGTTCTCCGTGCAGGACGTAAACATAGTAGAGCGCGAAACCGCTAAAACCCATTAGCATTAACGCCGTCAGAACTGCGCCCAGGCGTGCCGTGCGCGGCACAATCAATAAGCCCGCGACAATTACTTCCGCCGCGATAACTCCAATCGTCGCCGGCCAACGCCAACGTTCATAATTGATCGAAGCCGAGCTGAGCAGCTCAGCGACGTTACCAGCAAACTTTTTGAGGACGGCCAGCTTGGCGCCGGCAGTAAAAAGAAAAAGCGCCGCCAGGCCGAAGCGGCAGAGGTGGACAAGCCACCTCAAAAAGGATGAAGAATGAAGGCGGAAGGATGGATTCATTTTCCATTTCTCATTTCATATTTTTCATTTCGTCATTCTTTGCCTGAGTGCCCGCACTGCTGTTCTCGTCGACTCTGCTCACTAATGATCAAGGAAAAATGGCAAATGAGAAATGGAAAATGAATCCATCCTTCTCCTACGCCGCCAACGCCACAACCTTCTCGGCTGCGTCTTTCATCCCATTAGCCACGGTGAAATTCAATCCCGATTCGCGAATTACGCGCTGCCCTTCTTCCACATTCGTCCCTTCCAGACGAACTACGACCGGAACTTTCACGCCGAGGTTTTTCGCCGCCCCAACGACGCCGCGCGCGACCATGTCACAGCGGACAATGCCCCCAAAAATATTGATCAGCACCGCGCGCACGTTCGGATCCGCCAGCAGGATGCGGAATCCGGCTTCGACACGCACTTGCGAGGCGCCGCCGCCCACGTCCAGAAAGTTTGCCGGCTCACCGCCTGCCAGTTTGATTATGTCCATGGTGGCCATCGCCAAACCCGCGCCATTGACCATGCAGGCGATGTTGCCGTCGAGCTTTATGTAGTTGAGATCGAACTTCGACGCTTCAATCTCCAGAGGTTCTTCTTCATTCAAGTCGCGCAGATCGCTAAAGTCCGGATGACGAAATAACGCGTTGTCATCAAAGTTCACCTTCGCATCCAGGGCGATCAGTCGATTGTCCTTGGTCAACAGAAACGGATTGATCTCCATCAGCGACGCGTCCATCGCTTCATAAGCGGTGTAGAGCGATTGCATGAACTTCGCGGCCGGCGAAATCAGCTCGCTCGCCAGTCCCAGGGCGAACGCCAGCTTGCGCGCCTGGAACGGACGAAATCCGACCGCCGGATCGATTGTCTCTTTGAAGATCTTTTCGGGCGTCCTGGCGGCAACTTCTTCGATATCCATGCCGCCGGCCGCTGAAGCCATGAACACTGGCCGGCCACTCGCGCGATCCAAAACGATGCCGAGGTAGAACTCTTTATCAATTGGGAGGCCTTCTTCGATTAAGAGAACGCGCACTGCCCTGCCCTCGGGTCCTGTCTGGTGCGTGATCAATTTCATGCCCACCATCTGTCTGGCTATCTCACGGGCTTCGTCCGCAGTCTTTGCCAACTTCACGCCACCGCCTTTGCCACGGCCACCGGCGTGAATTTGCGCCTTGACTACGATGGGCACGCACGCCAGATCTTTCGCCGCCTGATACGCCTCATCCGCTGTGTGCGCGACGATGCCGCGCGGCACCGGCACGCCAAACTTTTTCAGTAGTTCCTTGCCTTGATATTCGTGAATTTTCATTAATTGCCTCGAGCGATTCTTAGAATCGATTCGCAAAAACGATTTGTTTGATTCGAGCGAGGGGAGTTTAGCGGTTCAAAAGAGATGACTGCAAGCGCTCAGATGGAGCAGAATGTCTCCATTTTGCGAATGGAGGTTTCGGAATGAGCGACGTGACAGTCACATCTCTTTCAAACTTGAAAGAACGAAGTTCGATATGGCGTTGGCCACACGCTGGTTACAGACGAACCGTCGGCAGCAGGTGGCGAAGACGCCGGACCAGATCCCTATACCCTGACAAGAGATTGCACCTAAGTGTCCGGTTCACAGAACACTTACTTCAGAGATTGTAATCATTGATAATCGTGACCTCTAACCGAAACGCAACTGACCGTCGTACATTTCTTAAGGCGGCCGCGCCCTTTGTGCTCGGGCTCGGCGCGATCGCCCGCGGTCAGATTCCAATCGAGCGCGGACGGTTCAGCGAAGACGACATCGCGGCGGCCCGTGAACAACTGCTCACACAAGTCAACGCGGAACGTGCGAGTGCCGGTTTGAGTCTCCTTGAGTTGGACAATCTCGCGTGCAAGGTTGCGAACGAACACGCTCGCGACATGGTTGGGGGAGAGTTTCTCAGTCACTGGGGCAGCGATGGACGCAAGCCCTATCATCGTTATTCCTTCGCCGGCGGAACTGACGCCCTCCAGGAGAATGTTTCGTCTGCCGATAACATCCAGTCAGCAACCCGCGCGGGTGTGCTGAAGGATTTGTATGAAATGCACCAGTCAATGATCGACGAGGCGCCGCCAAACGACGGACACCGCAAGACCATTCTTTTCCCCCAGCACACGCATGTCGGATTTGGCATCGCTGTTGAAGCTCGCCGGCTCAGGCTCGACGAGCTTTACCTCTCGAGATATGTCGAGATGGATCCCGTCCCGCGCCAGGTGAAGACAAAGACAACCGTGCCGGTGAGCGGAAAGATAATTCAGCGAAACCATTTGTTGAACGGGATCGAGGTGTGTTACGAGCCGTTGCCATCACCCCCGGCGATCGAATGGCTGCGCGAGCCGCGCTCGTATGGGATGCCCGAAGCTAATGAGAGACTCCTACCCCGACTACCCTATCGATACTTTTATCCTGACGGCAGCAACGGCAGCATCGAAATGGATACGACCGGAAGATTCCGGACGCGAGTGAGCCTTTCAAAAAAACCAGGGATTAATACGATTATGGTCTGGCTTAGAGCCGGCCAGACTGGCACCGCGTTCCCGGCCAGCCAGATTTGTATTCGGGTTGAATGAGATAACTTGCAATGCGCCAGGAAATAGTTAACAGACCTTGGTTGAAGCATGATGGGGGTCTTCTGCCTCAAGGCTCGCCCGTGAAAATCATGATCTTCAAATTTATCGGTCTCGTCCTAATCTCTGCGATCGCGGCGCCGATTGCCCTCCCTCAACAACCCGTCAACAAACCTCAAATCGCCGCACAGGTCCGCTCAGAATTTCTGCACGCATGGAACGGCTACAAGAAGTATGCGTGGGGACACGACGATCTAAAGCCGCTCAGCAAGACCTATCACGATTGGTACGCTGAGCCATTGCTGATGACGCCGGTCGACGCGCTCGACACGATGATTCTGATGGGCTTGAAAGACGAAGCGAAGAGCACGCGGAAATACATTGTTAAGGACCTTTCGTTCGACAAGGACATCTCAGTTCAAAACTTTGAGATTACGATTCGCCTGCTCGGCGGTTTGCTTTCCAGCTATCAACTCACGGGCGACAGGCGACTCCTGAACCTGGCCGAAGATTTGGGAAATCGCCTGCTGCCCGTCTTTGATTCACCGACGGGCCTCCCTTATCGCTACGTCAATCTCAAAACCGGCAAGGTACGAGGCAACGTAAGCAATCCGGCGGAAACTGGGACTCTCCTGATTGAGTTTGGGACGCTCAGCAAACTTACGCGCAAGCCAGTCTTCTATGACAAAGCGAAGCGCGCGCTGGTGGAGACATACAAACGTCGTTCACCCATCGGCCTCGTCGGGACCTGGATCAATGTCGAGACCGGCCAGTGGACCGACATGGATAGCCACATCAGCGGAGCCATTGACAGTTATTACGAGTATCTTTTGAAATGCGCGATCCTTTTCGACGACGAGGATTGCAAACGGATGTGGGCCGACAGCCTGGAATCGATCAACCAATACTTGCGAGACGAAACGAAAGGCAGAATGAAGCCTGAGCTTTGGTACGGCCATGCCGACATGAACACCGGCAAGCGAACCGCGACAACCTACGGCGCGCTCGATGCTTTCTTTCCGGCGGTGTTGGCGCTCTCGGGTGATCTCAATCGCGCTCGGCTGCTGCAGGAGTCTTCGTTCAAGATGTGGATGAAGCACGACATTGAACCTGAAGAGATCAATTATCAAACGATGGAAGTCGTTTCACCCGCTTACCACTTGCGACCCGAGATCGTAGAATCGACTTATTATCTTTATCACTACGCGAAGCTGGGAGCGCGGACGTCTCGTCCGCAATCTTCAAGGAAGCTCGACCCCGATCACTATCAGCAAATGGGGCGGATGATGTTCGAGGACTTCGTCAAACATTGCCGCACCGATGCCGGCTACGCGGCGCTGAAGAGCGTCGTAACGAAAGAGAAGGCCGACTCAATGCAAAGCTTCCTCTTCGCTGAGACATTTAAGTATTTCTATTTGTTATTTGCCTCGCCAAAGGCGCTCGACTTCGACCGAGTCATCTTCAATACGGAAGCACATCCGGTTAGGAGACAATGGCGAGCAGCGCGCTGACGCTGGTGGTGATGTATGGTTGATGACGCACTGAAGGCTCACAAGATTACCGAGAACGAGAACCGCCGAAAGTTGATCGCTCTGCTTCAACTCGCCTATTCAGGGGAACTCGCCGCCGCCTACGCGTATCGTGGTCACTGGAAATCGGTTCGGAACGCGAACGAGAAGGCGTCGATCCGGAGCATCGAAGATGACGAATGGCGTCACCGCAAACTTGTCGGTGAGATGCTCAACAGTCTCGCGTCCGCACCAGACAAATGGCGCGAATTGCGCGCCGCGATCATTGGTCGCGTCCTGGGCCTTCTGTGCCATGTCACGGGGTGGCTGGCCCCGATGTACGGCGCAGGCAGGCTGGAGAGCAGGAACATTCGAGAGTACGAGACGGCGGCGCGACACGCGCGCGACTGCGACCGCGCGGATTTGATCGACTGCCTGTTGGAAATGGCGGAGGTCGAGTGGGAGCATGAACTCTACTTTCGATCCCGGGTCAGGGAGCACCTCCTGGGCCGCCGCCTTCCCTTGTGGCCACAGCCGCCGCCAAAAGAGACAATTCGGCTTTCGCTTGAACGGGGACCCGTCTCTCATTCGAGTTTTTTCCTCAGCGCAGTCCCGTAGGGACGGAATGTTTATGGCTCCTCGGTGACAAGACATCTCGTAAGCTCCGTAGGAGCGAAATGTATTGCGGGGTTGACCGGTCGATCGTCTGAAACATGTCGCTCCTACGGAGCTGGTCAATGAGTTGATTCGTAGTGCTATAAACATCGCGCTCCTGGCGGAGCTGAAGAACGAACGTAACCGAACTGTTACCAGCTTCGGTTGTGCGGCAAACAAGGACCAGGTACTCATGAACTTGATAGCCATCAAACTGAAGTTTTTCGCCGGCGCTCTGCTGCTTTGCACTGCCTCGGTAGCACCGGGCGTTTTCGGGCAGCAGCCGCAGCGTTTATCGAGGGACACACTAATCGTGACGGCTCGCGAGATTATTGCGACCGCCCGTTATTGTGCGCTGATCACGCTGGACTCAAAGGGTCGAGCGCACGCCCGGACCATGGATCCGTTTCCGCCTGATGAGAACCTGGTCATTTGGTTTGGCACTAATCCGAAGAGCCGCAAAGTTGCGGAGATTCGCCGCCACAACCGGGTGACTCTCTACTACTTCGATCGAGAAGGTGCCGCTTACGTGACAATCTCCGGCGTCGCCCGCCTCTCTAACGATCCAAAAGAGAAAGCCTTACGATGGAAAGATGAATGGAAGGCTTTCTATCCGGACCGCGAGAAGGGGTACTTGCTAATCGCGGTTACTCCACAGGAATTGGAGATTATCAGTGAAAAGAAAGGCATTGTTGGCGACTCGGTCCGGTGGACGCCGCCGACTATTCGATTCAGCTCAGGACGACCGCAGCGCACTCCGAAGGCATCACGCAAGAGGTGAATCTGCCGTTAACACTCCCGCGCCTGGTTCGATCTTGCCAACTCAATGCAAGTTTTCTCTTCGCAGAGACCTCTAAGTATTTTTATCTCCTATTCGCTCCGCCAAAGACGCTCGACTTTGATAAAGTCATCTTCAATCCGGAAGCGCATCCGATCAGTCGAATCTCGAAAAATCACCGTAAGTTTGCGATTCTCAAAGCCAGGCACGATGGCCACCGGCAACTCAAGCTTTCACGATTGCCGCGCGACTGGCTTCGTGCTAGCATCGCGCCGATCTCACTCTCCTTTGGAGGTTCTTTATATGCATCGAACCCTTTCGATTTGTTTGCGCACTGCCGCACTGGCGATAAGTCAGCTTTGCGTGCTGGCCGGGGCCGGGGCCAGTCTTTACGTTCAGGGGCAAGTGACGGATCCGCCTTACATACATACCTATCACGAAGAGACCATAAGGGATCCCAGATTTGGGCCGGGCAACTCCGGCGGCGGTATTGGCTCACCCGCAAGTAGTACTCCATTGACGAGAGCTTTGGAACAAGCTGAGTCTGCTTTGAAGGCGTCGCCGCCACGTTACGCGGATGCTGAGCGTGCTTACCTCAAGGCGACCTATTTCGATGCCAGGGACGCCCGCGCATATGTCGGCCTGGGTCGGATGTATGTCGCTCAGAACCTCTTCACGAATGCGGTTAATTCCTACAAAAAGGCAATTGAAATACGACCCAAATTAGCGCTGGTGCACTACAACCTGGCACTGGTCTATTTTCGTTTGAACAATAAAGAAGAGGCGCTCAAGGAGCAGAAGATCCTCGAGCGGTTGAAATCCCCCTTGGCGAAGAGTCTCGAAGCGGCAATTAACAATTAGCCTCGACTTGAGACGCAGGGCTCAATTTGATCTGAAGTGCTCTCCCGCCAGAAGCCTGACGACAGCGCTGGTCGTTTGGATTTCTGAGATTCTGTTAACAGTTTGCGTTCGGCTACCGTCTTTCTGTCGGGACGCAAGCTGATAACTTTCCCAAACCAGGCACTCTCCCCTTAGAGAAGTAGGCATTGGGCAGGAAGCAGAAGGCAGCAAGAAAACGCTGCCCGAATGCTCGCGCCCTTGCCCGCCTTCAACCCGGAGAGAGCTTATGAAACAACGAAACCCGACCCTGCTGTTTCTCCTCTTGATATCCTTTGCAGTTCTGCTTTCGCTGGTCTTCTTCTTCCTTTCGCTCCAGGTCATGTCGCAGTCGCGAGAAAGACGAGTAAACAGCAACGCGTCCACCCAGACCGTTTCCGATAATGCGGCCAGGATACCCGCGCTCCCGGGGGAAGAAATCGTGAAGGTTGATGTTGACCTGGTCACGGTCGACGCGCTGGTGCTGCAGAAGGACACCGCACGCGTCGTGGGCGGATTGAAGAAGGAAGATTTTGTGCTCCTCGAAGACGGCGCGAAGCAGGAGATCACCCACTTCAGTCAGGACAGTCTGCCGCTCTCTGTCCTGCTGCTAATCGATCGCGGCGGGTGTCTCGATCCGTTTAGCGCTGAGGTACATCGTGCTGCGAGTGACGCTATCTCGCGTCTAAAGCCGTCGGATGAAGTTGCCGTGATGACGTATCACGACACGACGCGCCTGTTGCAGGGCTTCACGCGCGATCGCTCTTTGATCGAAGCGGCGCTCGATCGCATGCCGCTGCATGATGAGCAGGCCGACCATTGTCTGAACGCGCTGTTCTTTGACGCCGCCGATTACATGAATAAGGCGAGCAACCCGGTCGGACGCCGCGTGGTCATCGCTATCACGGGTGTAACGCGCAACTTTGACTGCGCGGGCGCGCCTTCAGGAAAAGCCGCGGCGCGAGCAATCTATGAATCGGGCAGCGTCGTGTGCGGCATCATTCCCAAGACTGCCGACCAGGGACTTGAGAACGGCATCATGATTTGGGCGACGCGAACAGGACGCTTACAGGGTGCTGCCTACCTGGACATTCAAACTCTGGCGAATGAAACGGGAGGCGAGCTGCTACAGGACAAGCCTGAGAATCTCAGGACCACTTTCCAGACGCTGATGGATCATCTGCGCAGTCGCTACAATCTGGCGTTTGTCTCTTCAAACAAGAAGCGCGACGGCACGACACGCAAACTGAAGATTGACGTCGCGCAGCCGCTCCAGAAATCGCAGGGCAAGTTAGTCGTCAAAGCGCGCCGGAGTTATGTCGCGCCGCGGCGATGAACGCGTAGCGCCGAACATTTCCGAATTTCTCCCTC
Organism: Pyrinomonadaceae bacterium; assembly: GCA_041497335.1. Classification (GTDB taxonomy): domain Bacteria; phylum Acidobacteriota; class Blastocatellia; order Pyrinomonadales; family Pyrinomonadaceae; genus UBA11740. The sequence goes on from JBGQGG010000009.1 coordinate 76,530, forward strand.
TCCCTTTGGGAGAGGGTCGGGGAGAGGGCTTGAGGTGTCGCGCCCCAGCTACGCCCCTCTTCCCCAACTCTTCTCCCAAACGGAGTAGGGAGACTCAAGAACCCGCTTGCGATAGACCAAATTGCTGCTGCTATTATGGCGGGCAAGCCTCGAAAGCACGCAGGCTTCGCTGTTATACTAGGCCGTCGCTCGAAGTGAAACCAATGCTCATCATCAATTGTATGACCTGCCGCTTAGCCTTGATCTTGTCAGATCCGTTGAAGATGACCAGACTGCTGCTGCTATACTTTGCCCACCTGGGCCCAAACCTCGACGGCAGACATGACAACAGGAATGCGACTGAAGGTTTCACATAATCTTTGCAGGCTCACTCTCCTGATGTTGTTGTCATCTTGGCCCATGGCGGCGCAAGATCTTCGGATCGACGTATCCAAGCGGTCCACACCGATTCCCAAATCCTGCGTTTCGGTCGCTCCGGCTTCCATCGAGAATCCTGTCGACGTTGCCGCGCTGGTGAAGGAAGCAATCTGCAAGGGCGACGGCGACATGATTATTGAGTACACCTATGTGATGAATGCCCAGGTTCGCGGGAAAAGCAGGAGGGGGATAATAAGAGAAGAGACGACGACCTACGAGGTTTTCATCCCGGTCTTGAAGAGCGGAATGCACACGACGGGCATACTGCTGGTTACGCATCGCAACGGTGTTCCGGTGCCGCCAGGGGATCTGGACAAAGAGCGGTTGCGAACCGGCAAACGCCTTGAGAAAGAGGAGGAGAAGATCGCACGCGATGCCCCACCGCCCCTAAAGGCAGGCGCTCAAATCACGAGGGGCATGTTCCCGCTGGGTATGTATACGTCAACGTCAATCAACAGGGGGACGTTCGGATTCGGACGGGGAGGCGCGGTCCTCGCCGTGAATGATTTTCTGCGAACATGTAATTTGACGCTGCTAAGACGCGAGCAGAAGGAAGGACGCGAGAGTTTGGTCTTCCATTTTGCCCCGCGCCCGGATGCACAATTCGACATTGGCGAAAAATACATGGCGCACCTCACAGGCGAGATTTGGATCGACGCCACGGATCGAATCGTGACGCTGCTCGCCGGTTGGCCGCAAGTTCCGAACCAGGCTAATGCGCCGCAAGAGGTTAACGCCAGGGTCGCCGTGCCGGCATCGGCCGAAAGGCCTCCGGCCGTCTACGTTGAAATGATGCGCCTGCGCAGGGGAATCTGGTTACCGCGCCTGGTTCGAATCAACGGATTGGACTATCCCACACTGTTCGAGCACATAACCCAGGATTCAACCTGGATCTACAGTAACTATGTCCACTTTTTCACCGAGATCAGAGACACCAGGGTGGACGCGCCCACCAAACCGTGACCTGGTGAGGTGGAGAGATCTGCCGCTGTAACGAACTGACAAAAATCTCCTGAGATTGAAACCCGACCGCTCTCACGGCTGACGCCCGGATTGCCTTGCTCCCAAAAATGATTAAGCCTTAATATCAACCCATGGTCCTCTTTGACACCAACGCTCTGATCAATATCTGCCGCGAAAACGACGTCGCGAAGCTCGAGGTGTTTGGATCGACAGCTGGCGGCGAAGCCGCCGATGACAGTGACATAGATCTAAAGTGGCGCAGCTGAATTTCCAAAAAGGCTTGCACGATCTGGCTGTGAGGTATCGTGCGCGGCTGGTTCGCGAAGACAGCTTGAACGTTCCGTCAGAAGAAGTCTGGGCTGAGCTTCATCGTATCCGCGAAGAGATCGCTGAGCATGACTACCCCGCCTGAACGATGGCTGCTGGACAGTATCGCGCGAACATTGACTCTCCTCCCGTTTTCCCGTAAAAGCATACCGCTTCGCTTACCTCGCCGGCATTACTCGCGGGCTTTACCCTTGGCTTCGGTAGTTCACACTCTATGAGGAGATGAGACATGTCCCGAACTGAGACTCTTGAACAAACTTTCAATCGACGGATCTCCTTCACCCTGTGCTTGGTCGCGTTGGCGTCTGCACTTTTGTTGTCAGCGTGTGGCAAAGGCGCCGGTAGTAACAGCCTGCACGTGAAATCGCCGGCCACCGGTGAGAAGGATGTGCCGATCAAATCGAGCTATGCCTATGCCGTAACCAAGTCGTTCACGGACACAAGCAACAAGATAACGACGGCGTCGGCCTACCGTGTTGATGCCGCGAACTACGATCTGGACGCAGCGAATTTCGCGATGACGCTGGATAAGCCGCTTACTGCCAACGATCAGGTACGCGTGGAATTCAGCCTGATCGGTGACCAGGGCACCAACGATAAGTCTCCGCTGAAAGCCGGGACCTATTCAGCCAAGGCGGACAAATTCATGAAAGTTGAAACCGTCGGCATCACCTCGCGCAAAGGCGGAGGCGACAATAAGGCTTGGCTCGACCGCAGTACTCTGACGGGAGAGGTGAAGGTCACTTCGGCCTCCGCCGACGAGATCTCGGGCGACTTCGATCTAAGCGCCGGCGAAACATCGATCAAGGGCTCGTTCACCGCGAAGATTTTGAAGAGGAAATAGCTCTAACTGCCCAGTTCGAGACGAATTGTGTACAATGCAAAACAATGACTGAAGCACTTGCCACCGAGGAACGCCGGCCCACGACCGGCGAAGAGATCGCAAATAGCCTGAGCCATGGAGTTGGTCTGGTGTTGGCGATCGTGGCCACGCCGATCTTGATCATTGCCGCCACCCGTTACGGCACGGTCTGGAATATGATCGGCGTCAGCGTCTTTGCGGCGTCGATGGTGCTGCTTTATCTCGCCTCAACTCTCTACCACGCGCTGACCCACGGGACCGCTAAGCGCATTTTTCGGATGCTTGATCACGGCGCGATCTTTCTGCTAATCGCCGGCACTTATACGCCCTTTACTCTCGGGGTACTACGCGGACCCTGGGGATGGACTCTGTTTGGGCTGGTGTGGACGCTGGCCGCGGTGGGGCTGACGATGAAAGTGGTTTTTGGTGCGCGATATAGTTGGCTCTCAGTAGTTCTGTATTTGATTATGGGATGGCTGGTCGTAATCGCGGCGCCGGAGGTAATGCATCGTGTTCCGCTGTCGGGTCTGGCCTGGATACTCGCGGGGGGTATCGCCTACACCGGAGGCGTCGGTTTCTATGCCGCGCACCGCGTGCGCTACGCCCATTTCGCCTGGCACCTGTTCGTGATTGCCGGAACCGTCTGTCACTTCTTCGCCGTGCTCTGGTATTCAGCGTAGCCGGCAACCGACAAACAGACTGGAACTGGACAGTTCTCCGGTGCTATTATCTGCCCGTCTAATTTATGTGCAATCGCCACGATTTACATTTCCGCCCCCTCGACAATCGCGCTGATCTCTTCGCAGACTAGCGGCATCTCGTCAACATCGCTTCGCCATTTTTGACACTGCTCAATAAGTGTCGCGCCTGGGTGTTTCAACAAGGAGAAGAAATTATGGCAACCGCAATCGCACCAAGAAGACCCGAAATCAAGACCGAGCTACCGGGACCTAACGGCAGAGCTATTATTGAAGCTGACGCGCAGTTCGTTAACCCCGCGTATCCACGCCCGGCATTCAAACTCGTTGCCGAACGCGCTAAAGGTGTCTGGGTCGAAGACGTTGACGGCAACATCTTCCTCGACTGCAACGCCGGAGTCGCCGTATGTTCCACCGGCCACTGCCACCCCGAAGTTGTGCGCGCAATCCAGGAACAAGCCGCGCAACTGATTCACATGTGCGGGACGGATTATTACTACCGGCAGATGCCGGAGTTTGCGAAGAAGCTCGACGAGATCGTTCCGGTGCCCCGCCCCACCCGCACGCATTTTGCCAACAGCGGCACCGAAGCCGTTGAGACTGCCTTGAAACTGGCGATGCACGCTACGGGGCGAGAGAAATTCATTTCGTTCTTCGGGAGTTTTCACGGACGCACCCTGGGATCGCTTTCGCTTACTTCGTCGAAAGTGGCGCAGCGACTTGGATTCAAGCGTCAGGCGCTCGACGTGGTCCATCTTCCTTATCCCAACGAGTATCGGAATCCGTTTCGCGACGATGAATGTGACGGCGGAGGCGCCGGCCAGGGCGCGCTTAACTGGATCGAGAATCGCCTGTTCAAGACCACCACCCCGCCGGAAGAAGTCGCCGCCATCGTGGTCGAACCGGTGCAGGGCGAAGGCGGTTACCTGCCGGCGCCAGGGGGATTTCTTCACGGGTTGCGTCGCATTTGCGACCAGCACGGCATTCTGCTGATCGTTGACGAAGTCCAGAGCGGCATGGGACGCACCGGAAAGATGTTCGCCTGCGATCACTATGATCTGAAGGCCGACATCGTGTGTATCGCAAAAGGCATTGCCTCGGGTCTGCCGCTGGGCGCGTGCGTTTCGCGCGCGGACCTGATGGATTGGAAACCGGGCGCGCATGCTTCGACATTTGGGGGTAACCCCGTGGCGATCGCTGCGGCGCTGAAGACGATCGAACTGCTCGAGCGCGAACTGGTTGCGAACAGCGCCGAAGTCGGCGGTTACCTGAAGCGCGGCCTCGAGAAGCTTATGAGCAAGCACGATTGTATCGGCGACGTGCGCGGCATGGGCATGATGATCGGCGTTGAGTTCGTCAAAGATCGGACGAGCAAGACACCCGATCCGGAAATGCGCGATCGAGTCGAGATGGCTACTTTTCAGCGCGGGGTAATATTGCTGGGCGCCGGCTTCAACACTATTCGCTGGTCACCGCCGCTGATCCTGACGAAAGAGAACGCGGACGTCGCCCTCGAGATTTTTGATGAGGCGATCGGCGCGTCGAAGTGAACGGTTATGGAGTGCGGTGGCAATCCCGATTCATCGGGAGACACCGTTTTGGATCGCTCGGAGTTCCGCCTTTAGGCGGCTCTTATGAGGGAGACCAGATCCGCCTAAAGGCGGAACTCCAAACCATAGCGCCGTCGCCGCTTCGCTCTGCCGGCGCACTCCAAAGTGCGACATCCGGCTTCGTCGGGCTGTCGGAGAGAATGCGTTCAATCAAAATGTTCGAAGGCACAGTCATCTCGATAAACATCGCTGCGGATGCCGCAGCGCCCATGCAATCAGTCAGCGAAGTGCGCGCAATCCCCGGCCGAGGACTCGAAGGCGATCGTTATTTCGTCCACAAGGGAACGTTTTCAAAACCGCAGCCCGATCGCGAGCTTACCTTGATCGAAGCCGAAGCTATCGAGGCCATGAAGCGTGAGCTGGACGTCGATTACGGTCTCAGCGACAGCCGCCGCAACGTCGTCACCCGCGGCGTGCCCTTGAATCACCTGGTAGGCAAAGAGTTTTGGATTGGCGAAGTGAAAGCACGCGGCCTGAGGTTGTGCGAACCGTGCTCACACCTGCAGAAACTCTCGCACGAAAAAGTCTTGCCGGGATTGGTTCATCGCGGCGGCCTGCGCGCGCAGATTCTGAGCGAAGGAATGATCCGCATCGGTGAGGCCGTCAGGGAATCCGAATGATTCCTTTCCGTTTAGAGGTGGGCTACCGCCCGCCCGTATCGTCAAGTCATTGGCGGGCAGTAGCCCGCCTCTAAACAGAAATTCAGGCTATGGCTTGGTAGCCGGTGTTGCCAACCCGGCTTCGACGCTTCCCCGACCTGAGTAACCGTCGGCGATCATCGACGGGCGTGACAACAGATTCAGCGAGAGCCTCTTACCACCATCACTGAACATACCGTCGGCTTGAAGACCTGCATTCGGTGGGTCGATGAGTGAGTCAGCGCTCATGCGACTGACACGGATGTTGTTATCGCTGCTTACCACGCCGGTTGCATACTCGATCAGCGACCGTCGTTTTGTCGTCGCGGGAGCAACCAATCGAAACTGAAGGGTGGCGAGGTTGCCTGCGCGCAAAACGCCAATGGTACCGCCAAGAGTAAAATCTTCACGTCTACCGGCAATGCCCCCCACCATTGTGAATTTCGCAGTAGTAATGCGAAAGAGCGACATCCGCGACGGCCAGGCATCATCGAGAGCGAGCCAGACCGGTGAGTTCGACACGCCTTCTACCGACACGACCTTGAAGGGCGAAGTGATCATCTGAGTCACCATCATGTCTTTTCCCGGCGTCTTTTCCCCGACGCGAATTCCGACCTCGTCGCGACTAATCTCAACGCTATAGCCGCCGGTGTTGCGCTCGCCTAGAAACGCGGCCACGACTACTCTTGTTTTGAAGAAGTCGGCATCAAGCTTTGGCAAGTTTCCGTCTAGTTTCGTTAGCGCTACATAGGTATCTGCGTCCCTGACCACCGCGACAAATGGATTCTTGATCGCGGATTGAGAGCCTTCCGCAAGGATCTTCAGTTCGCCTGGCTTCAGCTGCCCCTTTTCAATCACCGGCTCGGGCCCTACAAGCATTTCCGTGTTTTGCTTTGCATGACATCCCGACGCGCTGACGCTGAGCAGGAATGATGAGAGTGTGACTAAGACAATCCTTTTTAGAAATAACATCTGAATGCTCCTAAATCTTCTTGAGTGGCACAGACTTTCAGTCTGTGATTAAGACGACTAGCGTAATGAGGTCAGTACCACCTGCGTAAGCAGGTGGGCCCAGGGGTCAACCCGCGCGTTGAGTCTTTGATCCACCCGCTGACGCGGGTGGTACCGACCTCATGCACGCGCGAGTGAGACAATCACAGACTAGAGTCCGTCCCACAATTCTCCGTTCACAGACGATACCGCACACGCTTTCGCAGTTCTTCGTCCTCGACCTCGATGTTCTGGAGGCGCAGCATCACATCGGCATTCAAGTCCCATCCGGCGCGTTCTCCCGCTTGCAGCTTCACAGTTCCCGCCGCGGCAATCATCGCCGCGTTGTCCGTCGATAGATGTGGCGAAGGGAAATAGATCGGCACACGCAACTTTGCGGCAGCCACGCGCGAGGCTGCGCGCAAAGCGTCGTTACAGGCTACCCCACCAGCAACAATTAGCGTCTTTGGCTGGTAGTCCTGCGCGACGCGTTCCATCGTAGTTACCAGCGACCGCACCACGGTGCTCTGAAAGCTGGCGGCCAGGTCCTTGATCCCCTGTGAAGGCTCTTCGCCATCGTGCACCGGTTGCAGGCCGGACTCGCGAACGTATTTCGTCACTGCGGTTTTCAATCCGCTGAAGCTGAAATCCGGACGGTTGTCGCCCATACGCGGAGTCGCAAACTTTACCGCCTTTGGATTCCCTTCTCTGGCGAGCTTTTCGATGATCGGTCCGCCCGGATAACCAAGCCCGAGCATCTTGGCGACTTTGTCGAACGCCTCACCGGCAGCATCGTCACGCGTGCGACTGACGACTTTGTACTTGCCGGCGTTCGGCACGAAGAAAAGGTTTGTGTGTCCGCCAGAGACGATCAGGGCCAGCGCGGGATGTTCGACCGGTGGATTCTCAAAACAGACCGAATAAATGTGGCCTTCAATGTGATTGACGCCGACCAGGGGCTTGCTTAACGCGAACGCCATCGCCTTCGCATAAGAGACACCCACGAGTAGCGAACCGATCAGGCCGGGGCCAACCGTCACCGCGATCCCGTCAATCTGTTCTTTCGAGATTCCCGTACCGGTGAATGCTTCTTCCACGATCGGAACAATCTTGTCGAGGTGTTCGCGTGAAGCGAGTTCAGGGACAACCCCGCCGAAGCGTTTGTGCGTGGCGATCTGTGAAGCAATCACCGACGAAACCATCTCGCGGCCATCACGCACGATCGCCGCGGCCGTTTCATCGCAGGAAGTTTCGATTCCAAGAACGAGCATGGTCGGTTGTCAGTAGTTAGTTGTCAGTTGCAACGATAACGTCTGGCGATTTCTCTGTGCAACCTCTGTGAACCTCTGTGTCTTGTGGTGAATGCTTTCGCATCCGTTTTCACCACAGAGACACAGAGAACCACAGAGATCACACAGAGGAGGGCACGGTTCTTCGATAGAAGCTCAAACACGAATCGCCCTGTTTGAGCGAGCGATATCGATGCACGGAACCAAACTCTTCTTTCAGTTCCTTTTTCTTTTGATGCTCGACAATCATAAATCCGTCGTTGGCCAACAATTGCGCGGCATGTTCGCCCACGTAATCCAACACTGCTTCGTAGTCCGTAACATACGGGGGATCGAAGAAGACGATGTCGAGTCGAGGAGGTTCTTTCCTGATTAGCCGACGCAAAAATGCCGAGGCCTCGCTGCACACGACTTCCCTTTCTTCCGTATCAACACCGATCTCATCGAGGTTCGCTTCAATCAACGCGCACATCCTCCGCGATTGATCCACAAACGTCGAGTGCGTCGCGCCGCGCGAAAGCGCTTCGATTCCGACTGCGCCTGAACCGGCACACAGATCCAGGAACCGCGCGCCTTTGATTCGCGGCGCGAGAATATTGAACAGCGTCTCGCGCAAGCGATCCGAAGTCGGCCGCGTTTGCAACGACGGCGGACTCTTAAGCTTCCGTCCGCGATATTTGCCGGCGATGATTCGCATATTTGGCACTCGGCATCAACGGTAAGCTGATGCTGCGCGATGCACAGAGGAAGTATAACGTGATTACCAGTGCGCACCATTCGTCGGCCGCCAAGAACCTTGTCTTAGAACATACGCTGACATAAGATTCTGCCGTCTTCGCGAGCGCGATCCAGTGTTTCACCTTTAGAACGTCCGTCAAGCGATTGGTGCCGGCCTGGTACCAACTCAATTGCCGCGCTCACGTGAAGACAAGACGGTGACGCTTTGGCGGGTCGAATGAACTGAGGTACAGACCTTTAACCTCACGATCTGGATGTTGGAGTGAGAGCTATGACGGTTAGTAATAAAGTGTTTGTGAACGAAGAAGTCTCGGTGGACTCGCGGGAATTCGTCAACTGCCAGTTTACAAATTGTACCTTTGTCTACCGTGGGGGCGAGTTACCCAAGTTTTCTTCCTGTACCATCGACGGGAAAACTCTTTGGCGTTTAGCTGACGGAGCACGCAGGACTATAGAACTCCTGCGTGTGATTAATCATCAGACGCGTGGTTTTGGCAGAGGTATAGTTGAAGAGGTAATGAATTACATTAAGAACCCTATTGGCTATATACCGCTTGGAACGAACTCAAATGGCATAAGAGAGCTATTGCAACAGATCGAAGTTGCGTTAGAAGCAAGACTATTCTACCTCGCCCTGTATATCTCACTCACACTGCCCGATATTTGCGGGGCGATAGACTCCAACAGTGGTCTGGCGACAGGGAAGGCTTATAAAGACTGGTTCAAGACGTATCTGGGCACAAAATTCTTGCCCAAGCTGTCAGCAGAGGATTGTTACTACTTTCGTTGCTCTCTACTTCACCAGGGAACCTCATATCATCCGCATAGCAGCCATGACAGGATTATCTTTATCGAGCCAGACGCAAATCCTGGCACGATTCATCTCTGCGGATTCAATGGCGCTTTGACTATTGAGGTAAGGCTCTTCTGCCTAGATGTTGTAGATGGAGTGAGGAATTGGCTGGATCAAGTCGACGGCACAGATCTTTTCCAAACCAACTATGACAAATTCTTTAGGCGGTACCCACAAGGTCTACCGCCGTATGTGGTTGGTGTTCCCGTTTATGGATAAGTGTTGCTCCAACTGACCCAAATACGCGCTTAAGTGTAAAGCCAACAGACCTCGACCGACGTATTCATCTTTGTCACCGCAATCGGGGTAATGCATCATTTAGATTTACCCAACAGCCGCCAGTTTCATCCGCGCATCGCTCCGCACCCGCTTAATCATCTTCGCAGTTTCAGCAGACGCCTTGCGCTGGTTCATATAGAACTCCGCTTCCTTGCGCGCGTCCTGCAAAATATTCATGTCGCGCACGAGATTGGCGATGCGAAATTCGGGTAGGCCCGCCTGGCGTGTGCCCATGACTTCGCCGGGGCCGCGAAGCTCCAAATCTTTTTCCGCGATCTTAAAGCCGTCGTTCGTTTCTTCCATGATTCCCAGGCGCTCACGCGCCACTTCGGTCTGCTTGTCGGAAGCCAGCAGCACGCAGAAACTTTGTTCCGCGCCGCGACCCACACGGCCCCGCAGTTGATGAAGCTGTGACAGGCCAAAACGTTCGGCATGTTCGACTACCATCACAGAAGCGTTGGGCACGTCGACGCCGACTTCGATCACCGTGGTCGAAACCAAAATCTTAGTCTCGCCTGAGATGAAGCAACGCATTACTTCTTCTTTCTCTTCGTGCTTCATCCGGCCGTGCAAGAGTCCGACTGAAAATTTTGGAAAGACCTTGTCGCGCAGATATTCATATCGCTTTGTAGCGTCGCGCAGGTCCATCTTCTCCGACTCTTCGACTAGGGGATAAACGACATAGACCTGCCGGCCCGCACGCACTTCACGGGCGATCAGTTTCTTAACTTCCTGCCTTCCTTCTTCGCCAAACACCTGTGTCTTGATCGGCGTTCGACCCGGCGGCAGCTCGTCGATGATCGACACGTCGAGATCGCCGTAGACCGTCATTGCCAGTGAACGCGGAATCGGCGTGGCGGTCATTACCAGGACATCGGGGTTCAGTCCGCGCGCTCGTAACTCGGCTCGCTGCATCACCCCAAAGCGATGCTGCTCATCAATCACGACCAAACCCAGTTTCTTAAACGCTACGCCTTCCTGAATCAGCGCGTGCGTGCCGATGCATGCGTGGACTTCGCCTGCGGCAATCGCCTGATGCAGACGCTTCTTGTCCGCCGTCTTCAACGATCCGCTAAGCAATTCGACCCGATAAGGCGATCTCGCCAGGATGCGTTTGATATTGCGCGCGTGCTGCTCGGCTAATATTTCTGTGGGAACCATCAGCGCCGTTTGGTAATCGTTTTCCATCGCCGCCATCATAGCAATCAGGGCGACGATCGTTTTGCCGCTGCCGACGTCGCCCTGGAGCAGACGGTTCATCGGCGCGTCGGAACGCATGTCTTTGAAAAGTTCTTTGACTACTTTGCGCTGCGCTTCGGTGAGTTTGAATGGCAGGACGCCCGCAATTCGTTGCTTGATGCGGTCATCAATCTTGATGGTCTCGCCTTTTCGCTCTTTAATTCTTTCGCCGCGCTTTACCGCAAGGCCGAGCGCCACCCAGAACAATTCTTCAAAGATCAGACGCTCGTGCGCCGGGCTGCGCATTCGATCGTACTCGTCAAGCGAAGCTTCACTGCCCGGGAAATGCACTTCGCGAACCGCCGGGCCGCGCGCAATTAACTTGCGCCGCTCAAGTAAATCCCGCGGCAGGGTTTCTTCAAAAGACTTGTCCGGTATGCGCGCCAGAACTTCGTGCACAACTTCGCGCAGGCGCTTGGATCGAAAGTCTCCTAACTTGCGATAGATGGGGACGCGACGACCGACGTGAATCGCGGCCAATGCCGGATCAGTTCCCTCTTCGTCGTCGACGCCTGCGACCAGTTCCAGTTCGTCCGGCCGGTTCAATCTGAGCGAGTAGGTGCCGCGCCGTGTGTCTCGTTCCCACGTGCCAAAAGCGATGAAGCGAACGCCGGGAACAAATCGTTTCGCGTTGTATTTCAGGATGTCGTGCGCCCGCGGTCCGGAAACAAACCACCAGACAACAACCGGCCGGCCTGAGCGCTGCTGGTCCGTCGCGCTTATTTCAAAAATGAACAGACGCTTTTGTAACGCCCGCCGATTGCGCACCTGGTAACCACCGGAAATTCGCACCGTGAGATCGAGCGAGGCCTCGGTGCCTTCCTTTAGATCGCTAATCAGCGCGAGTCTGGACCGGTCCTCATAGCGCGTTGGGAGATAGTTGAGCAGGTCTTCGACAGTGACGTTGCCGCTGTCTTTTCCCGGAGAAACCTCAGTCAAAGCGAGAGCCAGTTTGCGCGCGCTTTCCTGGCCAAAGCGAGGAATTCCAGACCCGGGCAGATCGAGAACTCTGGTGTCCAGGAACATGCTGGAGCTGGTAGGCATCGGGCCGATGATAGCATACCAAGTCGGGATGATTTCTCGCCCCTGGACTTCTCTGCGAGTTGGGGTTATGGGATTTTCGTTCTTAATAGTGTAGGAGTGGAAGAAGCGTAGGGACACGTTTAGGTGGGCATCTTTGCCACCATACACGCACGCTTACGTTGAGGCCTTAGGTGCCGGTGGCGGTGATCGGGAGGGCAGCAGTTTGCATGCCATTGCGCCGAGCGATGCCGGCCACGATCTCGGTAATGGAATCGATCGAGAAAGGCTTTGCGACCACCCAATCAACTCCCGCTTCTACCTGCTCAGTTGAGCTAACCGCGTCACCCCAACCGGTAATAACCGCGAGCGGTATGTTGTCGTTGCGCTCGCGAATGGCGCGCGCCAGTTCCCAACCGCTCATCCCCGGCATTCCCACGTCTGTGAAGACGGCCTTGAAGCTCTGCGTGTCGAACAACTCGAGCGCTTCGCTTCCGCTTCCCGCCAACGTCACCTCGTAGCCTTCACTGTCCAGGATGTCGCTCAGGAGATCGCGTATGCATTCTTCATCATCGACAACTAAGATTCTCGGCACGTTCGAGCTGGGCACCAGAGTCAAGCGAGGACCGGTGGCGATCTCGGTTAGTGCCCCAGGTTTAACTTCCGCAACTGCCAGCTTGATCCGGAAGGTCGTGCCCTGGTCAGGTCTTGATTCGACTTCGATAGTTCCTTCATGGCGCTGAATAATACCGTAGCAAACGGCGAGGCCCAGACCCATTCCGGCCGCACCCTTCGTAGTAAAGAAGGGATTGAAGACGCGCGACTGAATTTCCGCGTTCATTCCAGTACCGGTATCCTGGATCGAGATCTCGACGGAGCTGTCGCGTTCGCTTGCCGAGAGCGTAAGCAATCCGCCTGTCGGCATTGCATCAACCGCGTTGAAGACCATGTTAACCAGGACTTCGCGTAGCTCAGATGCGTCGCCCATGACAAAAGCATCGGTATGAATCTGTAGATCGAGACGGATATGCACGCTGTTTGCTTGGGCGTGATCTCGCCAGCGTGGACGCGTAATCTCATTTACATCCATCAATAGCTGATCCACAGCCACCGGAGCGAAATCGTGATCGCGACGCTGGCGCGCGAAGTCTTGAATACGCTTGACCGTCTTGGCCCCATCTTTGGCAGATTTGATAATAATTTCTAAAGCGCGTTTGGCTTCCGCGTCGCCGGTGTTCCTGAGTGCGAGCTCAGCGCGGGCAAGAATTCCGGCCAATGTGTTATTGAAATCGTGTGCGACGCCGGAGGCCAATTCGCCAATGGCAGACATCTTCTCGACCTGAGTAAACTGCTCGCGGATGCGCTCCTGCTCAGCGATGTAGTGATTGAGCTCTTCAACGTGGCGCTTCGTTCTTTCCACTTGCTCAGCCGAATTTTCGACATTCTTGAGATAGGTCCGGTAGGTGAAATACACGATCGCGATGATGGGCACGGCGCCGATCGCCGCATAAAAACCGACAACGTTGATGAGTTGGGCGATGATGAAAGCGCCGGAAGCACCCGCAAAGTAGGTGATAGAGCCCCATAAATAATATTTGCGCCAGGTGGCCCAAAAAGGTTGGTCGATCTTACAGCCCGTATAAATCGTGACCAGGCCGCTATTGACGATGTACTGCACCATCGCCATTACGCACAGGGCGCTAACGAAAGTGCCGGAAGGGTGGGGTCTCGTGAGGGCGCTAATAGATCCGAAACATGCGCGCAAGGCCACCACGGTGAGAAAGGTCGAGCAGGCCATCACCGTTGAATTGAACACATGCACCCTAATCTTCTTGGTAACGCGCAAGGACGAAAAGCAAGCTGCGACCGCAGCTACCAGGACAGCCGCCTCACCACCGCAAAGCAGCATTGTAAGGAAGATTAACGTGTCATTGACGGTAAGTTCTCCTTGAATGCGTGGAATGTGAATAATCAGCCGCGCGCCCAGGGCGACCATGAAAACAAATAGAATAAGAAAGCGAAAGTCGAGTTGATGTACCGGCAGTCGCCGCACACAAAAGATGATGATGCCGGCGCCGACTATGGCGACCAGAGCTACAAACGGCTGGAGGCAACGCTGTTTGTTAAGAGGCTTCATCGTCGTTTCTTTGCTTCCCCATCTGAAGATTCCTAAGTCCCCTTATTTCGTTTGAAGGAAAAGCGTTTCGTAGTAGTCGCGCACTGTAAATCCGGCCTTTCGATAACAGGCTTCAGCGGCGGCGTTTTTCTCTCTTACCAACAGGCAGACGGACTTTGTGCGTTTTAGGAGAGTGTTCGTTAACTGGCGCACACAGCGGGCTCCGAAGCGATTGCCGCGTCTCTCTGGGCTGACGTACACACCCTCTAGATAAGTAATCTCGCGCAAATCGGTGATCACATCGGCCTTGAAGGTCAGACGGCCGTCTTCAACGCACACCCAGACTCGTTTCTGCCGGATGCGGCGCGCGCAACGCTGACGAAAACCGGTTGGATCCACTTCCAATGGATTGACGCCGGTTTCCTCTAAGGCCATTTGAGCGTGAACCCGTACCACGAACTCCATTTCGTTTGGCGTTGCCAGGCACAAACTGGGTATCTCTTCGTCAGACTCTTCCTGAGAGCGCCGCTCGAACAATGACTCGCGGCAAATCAAGCGTGGTCGGGAACGCCCATCCATGTAGTAATTCAAGAATCGTGACACTTTCCCTGCCTCGCCCATTACCGCGTTGGCAGAGGGACAGTTTTGGGTGAGCCATGCAAACGCGGCCAGCGCACTGTCGGAGTCTGTCTCAAACAGAGTGACGTGTCCGATCAAGGCCACGCCTTCAAGTCGCCCTTCCTGGTCACGGTAGCCGTAGAACGTTCCTCGGTTTAGAGGGCTCGCGACGCCGTTGTCTTGTATCCAGCCAGTCATGACAAAGGTGTGAAGCGGACGAACGGAAAGAAAATTCAGGGCCTCCGCCTTATGCTGGTTTTCCAAAGGCTGGATCGGTCCGGGACTAATCGCGGCATCCGGAAACCTGGGATTTTCTCTCATCACTCTAAGCATCGTGGGGGCTCAACTTTTCCGTGAATCACAAGAGACTCGTCCTTACATACGGCAGTTGTTAGGCGATACGTACGGCAGTTGTTCGGCGATGCCTTAGTCATCAAGACAGTCAACGCCATTGTCGACAACTATCGGGCAGTCAGACGTGGAATCGCCATTGAGCATCGCGGCCTGCGCCACAACGATCGTGTCGCTGACGATGATCCCGTCACTGACTATGATGCCGTCGCTGACGATGATCCCGTCACTGACAATGATGCCGTCGCTGACGATTATTCCATCGCTCACGATGATGCCCATACTGAACAAGACTGTCCCGTCGCTCATCGTGATGCCGTCGCTGACGATGATGCCGTCGCTGACGATGATGCCGTCACTGACGATGATGCCGTCACTGACAATGATGCCGTCGCTGACGATGATCCCATCGCTGACAATGATCCCATCACTGACAATAATCCCATCGCTGACAATGATGCCATCGCTGACGATGATGCCCAGCGCATAGACAGGTTGGTATTGTGTAATGAGGCTGGATCCGCGAGCCCAATGATGACCCAGGATGATGCCCTGTGACCACGTGAATGTCTGCCCCGCAATCGTCGTCTGGGGCGAAGGCGGCATTACCGTAGTTAACAAAGGAGCACCGATGGGCTTGCTGGTTCCGAAATCCGTGCGCACCAGCCGAGCTACTCGCACTGCTCCATCGATATTGATCTCACCGGCGCCCTGTTCGAGCATGTTGAAACCTGCCAGCGGCTGTGCTGTGTACATCAAAATCGCCTTGACCATGTTCGGCGTGAGCGTGGGATTGGCTTGGAAGAGCAGGACAGCGGCACCGGCCGCGACCGGCGAAGCCATCGAAGAGCCGCTAAGGTACATCTCTTTCCGGTTGTCATAGTTTGACACTGCGTGCAGTTCCGGGTGCTCCGTCACGAGGAGGTTATCGTCAGCCTCTGCGTCGATAATTCTGTTGCCAGGCGCAACCAGGTCCGGTTTCATGAGGTGGTCATAGTGCTTACCGCCCTCTGAATCCGTCCAGTAACTGCGAGTCGGACCGCGCGAGCTGTAGGTCGTTACTCCGTCGTCGTTGCGTCCGTCCGTGCCAAAGGTGTTCGAGGCTCCGACAGTGAGCGCAGAAGGCTCGTTGCCGGGACAGTGGATCTGTCCGTAGAGTTTCTGGCCGTTGCTGTCTTTGCCGTTATTACCGGCGGCGGCAGCGACGACGATGCCAGCGTCAACCAGGCGACGAACCGCGCGGCATATCGGATCGTTCTTGTAAGAATCAACGGCCGATGTGCCGAGGCTCATGTTGACCACCCGGATGTTATACGCGGCGTGGTTGGTCAATAACCAATCGAGCGCGCTCAGTGTCGACGAGACCGTGCCTGCGCCTTGCGAGTTCAGCACGCGCAGGTTGACTATGTTTGCGTTCGGCGCAATACCCCTATAGGCCCCGTATCCAATCCGCCCGTTGCCCGCGGCAATTGAGGCTACATGCGTGCCGTGACCGTAGGGGTCATCGACGCGATTCTCGCCGGTGAAATCCTGGTTTACGACAATGCGGCTTTGACCATTCCTACCAAGGAACGCGACGTGACCCTGATCGAGACCGGAATCAAGTATGGCGATGCCCAAACCTGTGCCGTCCAGAGTGTAAGCCGGCGTCGAAGTTGCTGTTATGCTGCGCGCGAGATCTGCACCCGACGTGGCCGTAAGGTGGCCCAGGGCCTGAACCTTTCTGTCCAGAGAGATGTAGCGCGTGCTGCCACTCGCCGCCAACTTTTCCAGAAAACCAAGAGTCGCTTCGATCTTGATCGCTCCGAGTTGGGGAAATCTTGCGCCCACGCGAACGCCATTGCTTTTCAGCAGCGCACTAAGCTTGGCATTCTTAAGGTCCTCAGCTTGTAGAATCAGGCTGACGCGATCACGGCGAGAACTCGTCGTCTTGAGCATCTCACGCAGATCGGGGGAAATCTTGTCTCCCTCGAACCCATCACTACTTCGCTTTTCATCGGCCCTTGCCTGTTTGCCAGCTTCCGCATCGCTCCTACCCTCATCGACGCGAACCTGTTGAAAGAGTCTCGAAACTTCTTTGTCGCCGGCGATGTATTCGGCATACGCGCCAGGCGTGGTCGCACCTACAATCCGCAACTGACCGTGCTCGAGTTCTGCCTTTACGATGTCTGTCGCAAGCGGAGCGGCAAAAGTGCCGATAAACTGATGCAGTTGATCAACAAAAAGGATTACCTGACCTTTGGAGTTCTCTACCTCCGTCAGGACGGCTTGCAACCGATCCGTAAATTCGCTGCTGTTCTTCGCATGCGCAGCCAGCGCATCGAGACTGAGACTGAACAAGCGCTTACCCCGCAGGCTTTCCGGCACACCGCCCGACGCAATTCGCTGCGCCAGACCCTGGGCAATTTCAGCCACACCGGGTCCCGGTTCGCTCATAAGCACAGGATTCTTATGCGCGTCCCGCGAGAGAATCTCGACAGTTCGGCTAATCTCAGCTTCGCGGCCGGTCACCGGCTTCAGCCGGCCCTCGCGAGCTTGCCTGGTCAAATCTGTGGCATAGCGGGAGAGCGTTGGATAAGTGGCTTCATTAGGGCGCGCCGAGTTATCAGCTGGTTGCGATGCGCCTTGCGGGGACTGCGCGCTGGCTCGGTCGCCGACCAATATGCCCGTGCACAAAGAAACCAGCAGTGAGAAAAAAGTCAGCCACGCGGCGACTCGATAAGGTCTGATTCTCTTCATTTCGGTTAATCCTTCTCATTTTCAAAACCAGCTTCCAATGAGACTATGCCGCCTTTGCGGTCGCGGCCTTGTCGGCAAGGCGCGTACCGTTCGCCTTCTTCTACGATTAAGCCGCGTATCCTTAAGAGCGTAGCCAATCAAGGTGGCCTGGCGATCGATTTGAAGAATGCAAGCGGTCTGATTGACAATGTGGTTCGGTCTGTTTGACCAGAGATGAGCTTAGGTACTTAGCTAAGGCGCGTGAGAATTCGTCGGCCGAGGAAAGGCGAGACGTCTGGGCCCGCGCATGGGTGATATGACAATCGGATCAGCGAATTTCCAGCACGGCGGAGCCTTACGCATCACGTCAACGTTCTAGCTTGTGATCGCGATCTGGTTCGGTCGGCTAAACATCATGAAGCACTGGGAATCACTCATCGATCAGAAGATTCGCGAAGCCATGGAGCGGGGCGAATTTGACGGCCTGCCCGGCAAAGGCAAGCCTATCGACACTTCCGAGAACCCCTTTGAAGATCCGGAGATGCGTCTGGCGCATCGCATGCTGCGAAACGCCGGTTTTGCCCCATCGTGGATCGAAGAGCGGAAAGATATCGATTCTGAATTTGAGATTGCGCGAAAGGAGCTGTCCCGGGTGTGGACGGTCCAGCAAAACGCTATGGGAACCGAACACGAACGCGCAGCCCGGGTCCGTTGGGAGAAGACCCTGACTCTGTTTCAAGAGCAGGCCCGCGAACTCAACCGTCGCATTGTGGCGTGGAATTTGAAGGTTCCCGCGGCGGGCTTTCAGCGAAAGATGATCGACGCCGAGCGCGAGATTGAACTCATTTGCGAAGCCAGGTGAGGGTCGAGCTCGTTGCTAATTCGCTGCCAGACTTGGTTCCGCGCAGCACTGATCAAAAGCTCGCTTCAATTCCTCAGCAATCTGTTCCGGTCCTTTGCCCTCGATCTGATGGCGCTCCATCATGTAAACCAGTTTGCCATCCTTCAAAAGTCCGATTGAAGGTGACGACGGCGGATAACCGGTAAAGTAGCTGCGCGCTCTGTCGGTCGCCTCAATGTCGCCGCCGGCAAACACAGTCGCAACTTTGTCGGGACGCACTTCATGCTGCAGGGCCAACGCGACGCCGGGACGCGCTTTGCCCGCCGCGCAACCGCAAACCGAATTCACGACAACCATCAAGGTGCCTTTTGAATTCTGTAACGTTTCGTCTACTGCCTCGGGTGTTCTCAATTCCTCAACCCCGAGACGCGTCAACTCTTCACGCATTGGTGCAATCATGAATTCCGGATACGGCATATGCCTGGTTTCTCCTTCGGATCTACTTACTGTCAAATTGTTTGTGGCGAGATTGTACCACGTCCCTTCAATTACCTGCCCCCGTGCTCGAGATCTTCCGAACTTCGTCGCCGTCACCGGCGATTGAAATACTCCAGACGTTAGCGGGCAGAGGGTAATGTCCCAGGCGCTCGGCCCACTCGATGATTACGACCGCATTTTCGTCCGTCAGGATTTCATCGAGATCGACCGCATGGGCCGCGGCCGCGCCTGCTTCCAAACGATAGAGATCGATGTGGTAGAGAAGCAAACGGCCCTGATGGGGATTTACCAACGTGAACGATGGACTGGTGACGTCTTCTTCGTTCAGGCCAACGGCGTGCGCAATACCTTTCACCAGGACCGTCTTGCCCGCGCCCAGGGGGCCGTCGACCAGAATGATCTCGCCACCTGTAAGCGCCGCACCGATACGGGCCCCGAGGTCGAAAGTCTCGCGTTCGTTTTGTGAAACGAATTCCCCGGTGAGAGTTGATTGTCCGGTTACGGTCATGGTCTGCGACGCAAGTTAACAACTTGCGCTACGTTGGCATTTCGCCTTCGGAATCTAACGTACAGATCGCGGCGCTGAGATGTTCTCGAATATCGGAAGCGACCATCGTGCGCATCCCAATTTCCTGCGCCGCCAGATCGCCGGCCAGACCGCTGATGTAGAGAGTAGCAATGATTGTCTCGAGAGCGTCGGCGTCACTTCGCAAAGTAGCATAAGCCTGTGCCAGAAAGCCGGCGATTATTCCCGTCAACGTGTCGCCGGCGCCGGCAGTACCGAGGCCCGCGTTGCCGGTTGGATTGACGAAAACGCGACCGTCGGGCGCAGCGATTAGCGAGCGCGTCCCTTTCAGGACCACGATCACTTCATGAGCAACAGCAAACTCGCGCGCGGCGACGACGCGATCATCAAGCGCCGACTTCTCATCCACGCCCATCAGTCGCAGCATCTCGCCCGGATGCGGAGTCAGAATCACCGGACAATCGCGCGAGCCGCGCAGCCCGTCCGGCCAGGGCGCCACGCAATTCAATCCATCCGCATCGATAACAACAGGTGTCTCTCGACGCTCGACGACGGTCCGCACAAAGTTGCGCGTGCGATCATCTTCCGAAGACAAGCCCGGCCCGATGGCGATTACATCGGCACGCTCCGCCAACTTCAAAACGTAGTCGACTGCATTATCGCTAACCGCGCCGCGATCGGTTTCCGCCAGAGCTGCCGTCATCACTTCGGGCATCACCTGCGCAGCCACCAAAGGCTGCGCTGACACCGGCGTCGCTACGGTCACAAGGCCGGCGCCGGAACGCATGGCGGCGTTGGCGCAAAGCGCGGCTGCTCCGGTGAACCCGCGCGAGCCGGCGATCACCAGCACGTGACCATGTGTGTTCTTGTAAGAATCAGGAGTGTAGCGAGTCTGAATTAACCAGCGGCGGGCGTCGCCGGCGTCTGTCACGAAGAGCTTGGACTTAGCTTCCTGAATTATTCCAACCGGCGAGCCAATGTCCGCCACGATCAATTTGCCGTTGTAGCCGGCGGCGGGAGGCAAAACGTTCGCAGGCTTTGGCGCCGTCATCGTAACGGTAACGTCCGCCTGCACCGCTTCGCCAATTGGTTGGGCCGAATCAGAATTCAGACCGGAAGGAATGTCGATCGAAATAACAGCGGCAGTATTCGGGTTACCTTCGCCGTCCCCTTCGCGAAGCCGGCGCAGATATCTAACGGCCTCTCTGTGAACGCCTTCGAGCGGACGCGTCAGCCCGGTGCCGAATAAGGCATCAACGACTACGGCGTAAGGTTTTGACAATTCACTGTTTCCCAATTCATTGTTTCTTAGCGCCTTCCATTCGTCATCTGAACGACATTCGAAAAACTTCACGGACGCACCGGCGGCCAGACTCTGTACACTCTCAAAATTTGTTCGTGCGTCTCCCCTGGTATCTTCAATCCTACCTAACAAAACAACGTCGACTTTCGCTCCAGCAAGCGCCAGCAATCTCGCCGTCGCCGCGCCATCACCTCCGTTATTTCCGCGTCCGCACAGCACCAGAATCGGTTTTCCCGCGACACCGCCCCAGGAGTGTTCGGCCACGGCTCGCGCAGTTGCCGCGGCGGCGTTTTCCATCAGCACCAATGATGGAGTGCCATTGTGCTCGGTCGTCATTCGATCGATCTCGCGCATCTGCGCGGACGAAATAACAGGTTGCATAAGGCGATGATAAAGAGAAGGTTACGGGCGGGTCAATGAAGAGTTGGGTAAGAGGTTGGAAAGAAAGCCGGCCAGGAGGTCGGCGCCCCACAAATGAAAAAGCGGCCTGGGGGTTTTCCCCGCCGCCTGCCGCTGCTCCAGCCCATCCGTCTTTCGGGATAATCAACTAAAGAGCCAATGCCCAGCATTCTCCAGAAATAATTACGAAGAGACTTGGCCCGCGCTCCTGACCTGTGACCGACCTTCTGTCATCCTGACTGACTGACCTTGCAGACTGACCTCGCCCCACCGTTCCCGCCTCGTGAAATCTGCAAAAACAGGCCGAAAAACGATAATCCGGCTTTGGCACGACCATTGTTAGATGGACAGCGCCAGCACCAGCGTGTGCGGGCAATTGAAGGTCACGTCAAGCAGTTTCGCGGAGTTCCGAATGACAAGAGGAAAAAGAGTGCGGACGCGGTTAGGTTGGCGGTGGCTCACAGCCCTGGGCATGGCCATGTCATTACTGGCCGGCATCGTCGTGACCGATAACGCCAAAGCGCAGAATATTGCTAAGCCAGTCGTTAACGGCAAGAGCGCGCTGAGCAAATACGTCTGGGACGTTACGGCCGCTGCAGAGCAAGGACGCTTTGACGCGTTGACCGAGAGGCGCGAGGAGACCAACCGCGCCATCGAAATCCTTTCCGGCGCTCAGAAGAACAATCCGGTTGTCCTGACTGATTCACCAGCCGTCCGCGACCTCGTGGCCTCGAGCGTGGCCCGACGCATCGCCAGAGGTGATGTGCCGGAAACGCTTTACGGCAAACGCTTGCTCAAAGTGGATCTTGAAGCATTGTTCCATGACTCGAAAAGTGCCCACGAACTTGTAAATAACATTTCCGCAATTCTCTCAGAGGTGGCGCAATCTGATTCGAAGATCATTCTGCTGATTGATCCAATCCAGGCCCTAATGGGTCCGTCCGCCGCGTTTGATGGCGCCGCTTCGGCGATGTTGCGCGACGCGATCAAGAACGGCGACGTTCAGTGTCTCGGGGCTTCAACCGACATCGCCTTTCAGCAAAACGTCACGAGTGACGAAACACTGGCGCCGCTTTTTGCCGGCGTCGAGATGCAGGAAGTCTCAGACGCAAAAGCGCAGCAAGCTGAAGAGAGTGCAGAATCAGAAAGTCCGGCAAAAACAACTGCTGAAGAGTTTGTGGGCGACAACGTCTCTGCGGACTTGCGCGAGCTAATCGATAGCCGCAACGCGCCGGCTCGCGTCAAGGCGATCCTGCAGGTGGACGACACCAACAGCAAAGCGTTGCAGGCTCAACTTTCAGAATACGGTGTCAACATCGAGGCCAGGATGCCACAGTTTGGAGCTCTCGCGGTGGACATCCCCACGAAGGCCATTGAGAAGCTCGCCGATAGCGGCAATACCAATTACCTGTCCCTCGACCGCCACACCAACGGCCTGGGTCACGTAGAAGAGACCACGGGCGATGAGGCAATGTTGAGCCAGCCCGGAAACAACAGCTTAGACGGTAGCGCCATCAGCGTCGCGGTTCTCGACTCGGGTATCTCGAGCAAGCTTAGATCGCTTACCGGCCGGGTCGTATACAGCCGGGACTTTACCGGTGAAGGTACGACCGATGATTCATACGGTCATGGAACTTTCGTGGCGTCGATGATCGCAGCACCGCACGGCCCCTATGGCGGCATGGCCCCGGGCGCGAACCTCGTTAATTTCCGCGTGCTCAATTCGCAGGGAACCGGCTCGCTTTCTGCGCTCCTGGCCGCGCTGGACGCGGTGATGGCCAAGCGCAACACGTACAACATCCGCGTTGTCAATGTGAGCTTGGGAACGGCTGCGGTTGATTCTTACAAGAACGACCCCCTCTGTCGCGCCGTACGTCGCCTGGTCGATGCCGGTATCGTGGTCGTGGCCGCGGCGGGAAATGACGGGAAAGACGCGCTGCATCCAAAGCTATACGGCCGGATTCATTCCCCCGGCAACGAACCTTCGGCAATCACAGTCGGCGCGGCAAACACGTTCGGCAGTGATGCGCGTAATGACGACACGGTGACCACGTTCAGCTCGCGCGGGCCGACCCGTAGTTACTGGAAAGATGGGAGAGGCGTCAAGCACTACGACAACCTCATCAAGCCCGACCTGGTTGCTCCCGGCAACAAGATCATTGGCGCAGCCGCTCCCAACAATAACCTTCTACAGCTCAATCCTGACCTGATTGTTGGCAGAGGCAATATGCGCCTCAGTGGCACCTCAGTTTCGGCGCCGATGGTCGCCGGCGCGGTTGCCGTCCTGTTGGAAGCTAACCCCCGCCTGACGCCCAACCTGGTAAAGATGATCCTCATGTACACGGCCCAATCTCTGGCGAAGTTCAATAGGCTCGAACAGGGCGCCGGTGAGATGAACATGGAGGGCGCCGTCCGTCTGGCAAAGCTCATCCGCACCGATTTGTCATTGCATACAAAAGTTGGCGCCGCACTTCTAACTTCGGCGCCGCCGACACCCCAAACCACCATCGCGGGTCAGACTTTCAAATGGGCACAGGGCGTGCTGCTCAAGTACGTCTGGGCCAAGGGCTCGGATCTGATTACCAAGTACCAAGTAATTTACGGTCTTGGTGTCTTGATGAGCGACGGTGTGGTGACCAGCGACGGTGTAGTGACCAGCGACGGTGTGGTGACCAGCGACGGCGTGGTGACCAGCGACGGCGTGGTGACCAGCGACGGTGTGGTGACCAGCGACGGTGTAGTGACCAGCGACGGTGTAGTGACCAGCGACGGTGTAGTGACCAGCGACGGTGTAGTGACCAGCGACGGCGTGGTGACCAGCGATGGCGTGGTGACCAGCGACGGTGTGGTGACCAGCGACGGTGTAGTGACCAGCGACAGAGTCGTCTATGGTGAGAACACTGACTGCATGCCTCCTGAGTAAGCATTACTCGTCCCCCAAAGCCAACCGGCGCTCGCGGTCGATTTCGGGGCGGCCGGCGCGAACTCTTTTCAAACCCAGCGACCTGCCAGTAACTTCCGGTTCATTAAATACCCACGCCCTCAGACGATTTCCCGTTTCCTTCTTTTTTTCGTTTTCATTTTCGGCAATTTGACTTCGCGCAGCCCGTTCTCATTTGGGCCTCGCCTATCTCCAAACCAAACTACCTATAGTCATCGCCCGATTTCTTAATCGACGGCCTTCGCGACGTGTGATACTTTCATTCGTGGCCTCGTCCACCAGGCAGCGAGGTGTCGCCGGGCTCTCTTCTGATGCTTAACCGTTAGGTGAAAGACGAAGCGGATTCGGATTTTATTGAGATATGCAATTGTCCTCTTAAGCGGTGGGTAACGGGATAATGCAAATATGCTCCCGTTCAGAGGAGCCGTTCCTTGAACAAAGAAGGTCAATACTCTGACAATGCCGTCGTCGATCTTGCCCGCGCCCGCGGAAGGCTGCGTTCGCGTGCCGGCAAAGCCTCACCCGAATCGTTGGCAAGCAAGCTTGAGGCTGAGGCTATTGATCTGCTCCTGGATAAGGGTCAATCGGTCGAAGCCCGCTCTCGCCTCGGTTTACTGATCTCAGAAGCGCGAAATGATCCTGTGACGTTGGCCCGCGCGCGCCTAGCGCTCTCGCTCGCTGTGGAAATGCGTGGCGACTATTCCGAGTCGTTGAAAGCCGTCGCAATGTACGAAGCGCAAGAGGCTAGAACGAAGCTGCCTCCCGATCTGGCCTTGAATCTTCAAGTGCAGATCGGCCTCGCCTATAACTACTCCGGTGATCACCCGAAAGCGATCGCGCTGTTAAAGACTGCGCTGCGCGATCTGCCGAAAGAAGGTGCGCAAGCACAAGCCGGTTCAGTGTATGCCGCCCTTGCGCGCGTTTACCGGAGCATCAACGAATACCCGATCGCGCGCGATTACTCGCAGCGAGCGCTCGAGATTTATAGGCAAAGCGGCGATTGGCGCGGCCTCACAGAGGCTTACTTCGGAATCGCGATCGCCGACAAGCATGAAGGCCAATACGAATCGGCGTTAGAAAACTTCGAGCAGGCACTGAAGCTGATCGGTGATCACCCGGCGACCTTCTTGTTGGGCAAGATATATTCGAACATGGCCGGGGTTTGCTGGTTTCTCAAACGGCCTCAGGAAGGCATTCGTTATCTTGAAAAGGCGATCGGTTATTACGAGCGCACGGATCATAAGAACCTCGCCGCCGACGGACATAACAATCTTGGGGTCAACCTGATTCTCATCGGCCAATGGAACCGCGCCCATGAAGCCCTGGAACAGGCACTCACTTTGGCTACGGAAGTAGACGAGCGAGCCGACAGAGTGTCGATGTTTCTGGATTCGCTGGGCGAGCTAAGCATGCTCCGAGGCGATCTTGACCAGGCCAAAGCCTATCTTGAACGCGCCGTTGCCATTGCTATTGAGAATGGCAACAAATGGTATGCCTGTCAGGCCGTACGCACGTTGGCCCGCTGCCGCATTGCGATGAACGCCAGCGCCGAAGCGATGGTGACGGCCAGACAGGCGCTCGAACTCGCCGAACTCATCGGGGACCGTCAAGCCATCTGCGAGTCGGAACTTTTGCTGGCCGAATGCCACCTCCACAGTGGCGACTTAGACGACTGCGCCGCAAAGTTACAGAACGTAGCCGACCAAACCTCAGACTCAGCCGCCGACATGGGCTTGGCCGGCGAGGCCCAACGCCTTTACGGGCTGCTGGCGATGGCGCGGTCTCACGCGCCGCTCGCGGCGCAGCATTTCGGCCGCAGCGTGTCCATCTTCGATCTGCTCGGCGACCGATACCGTAGCGCCCGCGCGCATCATGACCTGGGCCGCGCCTATGTGCTGGCCCAGCCGGAACGCGCCGCAGAGCATTTGTCTCGGGCCGTGAACATCTTTCGCGAACTGGGCGCACGCATCGATCTGGCTTCAGCCGAGGCCGCGTTGGCGGCGCACGATCAAACCGCACCGCAGCAACAACGTCGACGCGAAGCCGTCATTCAGTTGGTCACTTTGCGATTGGCAGAAGCGGTGGCCTCACGTGCATTGTTACTGCGGGAACTGGCTGCAGTGATCCGGCAGGAGACCTCGGCTAGGCGGGTAGTGATCTTCGAAGCCGATGAAGAGCAAAGACAGCGCATAGTCATCGCTCACGGCTGCGATAGCAGGGAGGCTGCGGACCTGGCGGATGAATTAGCGTCGGTAGACAACGATGCGGCCCGCGAACGCTTCGCCAAAAAGCACGACGCCACGCTCATTACGCTAAAGTCGAGCGACGCGTTGCCGGCCACACTTTTGATTGCGCCACGGGACCGCGCCCAACTTTCTGGAGGACTGACGCTGGATCCCTTGCTGCGTGTAGTTGAACTCGGAATGGACGTTTGCGCATTGCGCGCGCGCGCGCCCATGAACCAAAGCCCGGAGGGGAGTGGTGGGGTTGCCGGAGCGAGCCTGATGCCGGGCTTCATCCATTCCAGCCCGGCAATGACTCGACTGGTCGAAGAGGTACACAAGATTCGATCGTCGGATGTGACTGTGCTGGTGACCGGTGAATCGGGCACGGGCAAAGAACTCGTAGCGCGGGCAATCCATGCGCTCTCAACGCGGCGCCAAAAGATCTTCGTGCCGTTCAATTGCACCGCTGTGCCGAAAGAGCTCTCCGAAAGTTATCTTTTCGGCCATCGTCGGGGGGCGTTTACCGGCGCCGTTTCCGACTCGCCGGGGGTGATTCGCACAGCCGAAGGCGGCACCCTCTTCATTGACGAGGTCGGCGACTTGCCAATCGACGTCCAGCCAAAACTATTGCGCTTTTTGCAGGAAGGTGAGATACAGGCGCTGGGTGAGCGTAAACCGATCCAGGTTGATGTTCGCATCATTACAGCTACCAATACGGACCTTGAAGAGATGGTCGCCCAGGGCCGCTTTCGGGAGGATCTCTACTACCGTTTGAATGTAATTAGACTTCGTGTTCCGCCGCTGAGGGAGCGTCGCTCAGAGATACCCACCATCGTGAACTATTATGTTAATCATTATTCGTCAAAGTTCGGCCGCCACGACATTCAGATCACCCCTCAGGCGGTCGATCTGTTAATGGTAGCTGACTGGCCCGGCAATGTGCGGCAGCTCTGCAATGAAATCCAGCGCATCGTCGCGCGCGCGGAAAGCGGTACCCTAATCATCCCCGAACACCTCTCGCCCGAACTCCGGAGGATGGGTCTGCCGGCCGTGCCGCCAGCCACCATGGCAGTGCTGGGCACTACCCATTCCGGCCACTCAGAGATCGTGCCGTTGGAAAATGTGACCCTGGCCGATGCGCTGTCGGAAGTCGAACGCCGCATGATCAGCGAGGCGTTGCGCAAGCACAAGGGCAACATTTCCCGCGCGGCCCGCGAACTCGGCCTTACCCGCCGCGGCCTTTACCTCAAGCTTGAGCGGTATGAGATCAACGCCAACTCGTGAGCTTGCTCGGCGCCGGCCGGCGGTTTGAGTCTTAACGCTTTTGAATTCCAACGATTCTCAGCGCGCGACCAAAGACCGCGTTGACCTCCGGCACTTTGAGCGCCGCCGCGATTGCAAAGTAAGTAAGACCATAAGGCAGCAGGACCAGCACCGCGAGGACCACTGGATGATGAACTCCAACAACGAGCTTAATCGCCCAACCCACGCCAGCGCCAACCGCGGCTGCCAGCCAAAGCTTGGCCACATAACCAAGCGGCAACCCGGTGCGCCCGATGCGCTTGTTCAGCGTCCTCCTCAGGAAAGCGAATTCGACCCAGCCGGCAACTCCAGCTGATGCAGTCAACCCGGCGGCACCCCACTTTGGATCCAGACCGATTAGCGATGGCAACGGGATTGCACATAGATAGCCCAGCCCAATCGTCAGCGCCACTCTTAACGATGCAAATCGCAGCGGTGTGCGCGTGTCGTGGAGCGCGTAATAGGTCGACGCGTACATGCGGCCGAGCGTCGAAGCCAGCAACCCAATGGTCGACCCGGCCAGAATTCCCCAAACGTAAATTGTCGCGTCGTGGTCGAATTTGCCGGTCTGGTAGAGTGCGCCCGTCATGACATCGCCCAGCGCCAGCATAGCCATCGCCGACGGCACGATGAAAAACGCGATCCGACTTAGCCCACCGTCCAGACGTTGGCGCAATTGAGAGGCGATTTCGCCCGTCGTTCCTACGACGCTCGACATTGCCGGCAACTCCGCGGCAGAGATCGACATCCCGAACAGGCTTACCGGCAGAGTATAGAGGCTTTGAGCGACATTCAGCGCGGCAACCGCGTGCGTGCTAATTAATCCGGCCAACATCGCGTCAACGAAAGCCGAAATCTGCACCACTCCCCGACTGACAAAAACAGGGAAAAAGTTGCTCAGCACTTTGCGAACGTTAGCGGACGCGAGATCAAACACCGGCCGTAATCGCTTGATTAGTTTCAGCACTGTCGGCAATTGGACGCCGAACTGCAAAGCACTGCCGGCGACCGATCCCCAGGCGGTGACTTCGGCCAGATGGAATTCGTCCACCCGCCTTCCAAACCAAACGAGCGTTGCTATGATCGCGACATTCCAGACAACCGGGGCGGTGTAGGAAAGAAAAAACCGGCGATGACTGTTAAGAACACCCAGGCACCAGGCCGACAACACGAGCAAACCCGCGCCGGGAAAGAGAATCTGCACCAGGCGTATCGTCAGTTCTCGTGTGGCATCGTCAAAACTGTGGGCAAACAGCCCAACGAAGTAACGAGTCGTCAAAACTCCGATGAGTACGATCACCGAAGTAGCGAGCGCTAAGAGCGTGAGCACGGCATCAGCAACGCGCGAGGCCTCTTTCTTGTCACCGCGGGCAAGCAGGTTGGCGTAGACGGGAATAAAAGACGCGGACAACGCTCCTTCGCCAAAGACATTCTGGAGGAAGTTTGGAATTCTAAAAGCTGCGGTGAAAGCGCCGGCCGCGTCTCCGATGCCGAGATAATGCGAGAAGACACGCTGACGAATCACGCCGATGATCCGGCTGATGAGGATTCCGGCGCCAACCATGAACGCGGACTTGGCGGTACTCTCCCGCCCGCTGCGTTCGACACTCGGCGCCCTGGGAAAGCGACCGGTGGCTTCGCCAACTACGCTAACAGTTTCGCCGGCGATCTCGGCGGCGTTTCCGCCAACGTTGAAGCCTTGCGTTTCTTGAGTAACGTCGGGAGTTGAGTCCAGGGAATTTCCGCCCTGCTGGTCGGAATCCGGGACTTGAGACTTGGGACCTGAGTCCTGCTCGTCGTTCATCGCGGCTTTAGAGACTGTAGTCCTTGATCTTGGTCAAGAGCGTTTTGTAACTAACTCCCAGGGCTTCGGCGGCACGAGTCTTGTGGCCGTCATTTTCAGCCAGAGCGTCGGCGATCTTTCGTCGCTCGACCAGCGCCACGGCCCGTTCGGCCGCTTCACCCAGTGTGCCGGAAGTATCAAAGCCGAAGCTTTTTGGATCGCGCGCCACGTCCGGGCCGAAACCCAGATCGCGCGGTTCAAGACTGGCGCCGTCGGCGAGAATACAAGCGCGTTCAATCGAGTTCTCGAGTTCGCGCACGTTGCCGGGCCAGCGATGCGCGCGTAGCGCAGTGACGCTCGCATCACTGAGTGTCGCTTCGCGGCCGTGCAACTCGTTTCCGATCTGCGCCGCGAAATGACGTCCGAGCAAAACTACATCGTCGCCGCGCTCGCGCAAAGGAGGAATGTCGATCGGGAAAACCGCGAGGCGAAAGAAAAGATCGCCGCGGAACTCGCCCTTATCGACGGCCCCGCGCAGGTCTTTGTTCGTGGCCGCGACCACGCGCAGATCAACCGGGACCGGTCCGCGGCCACCGATGCGATCGACGGATTTCTCTTCTATGGCGCGCAGAAGCTTGCCCTGAACCGCCAGCGGCAATTCTCCGATTTCGTCGAGGAACACCGTGCCGCCGGAAGCGAGTTCAAACTTGCCCAGCCGGCGATCGCCGGCGCCGGTGAAGGCCCCGCGCTCGTGCCCAAACAACTCGTTTTCGATCAGCGTTTCGGGAATGGCCGCGCAGTTAATGGCCACGAAGGGCTTGTCGCGACGATTTGAAAGATGATGAATTGCGCGCGCAAAAAGCTCTTTGCCGGTTCCCGATTCACCCAGCAGCAGCACCGTCGCCTCAGTCTGCGCGACGCGCTGAGTCTCTGCCACGACCCGCTTGATCGCTTCTGATTCGCCAATGATGCGAGGGAAACCGTAACGCTTGGACCACTCTTCGCGCAGCAGAATGTTTTCTGTCCGCAGGCGGGATTGTTCCAGAGCGCGCCCAACTAACAACAGCAAGTGATTCGAATCAACCGGCTTCTGTAGAAAATCGTGCGCGCCGTCTTTCATCGCCTGCACGGCTTCATCAATCGAGCCGTACGCCGTCATCACGATCACGGGCACGTCGTCGTCGGCAGCCCGCGTCGCACGCAGCACATCCAGTCCCGATCCGTTCGGCATGCGCAGATCGGTCAGCACGACCTTGTGAGGGACCCGGCCTATTTCATTTATCGCCTCGCGTGCATCCACGGCTTCAGTGACTGAATAACCGGCATGCTCCAGCGT
Organism: Pyrinomonadaceae bacterium; assembly: GCA_041497335.1. Taxonomy (GTDB): domain Bacteria; phylum Acidobacteriota; class Blastocatellia; order Pyrinomonadales; family Pyrinomonadaceae; genus UBA11740. The sequence goes on from JBGQGG010000009.1 coordinate 107,410, forward strand.
CAGCCGCAGCACGCGGCGGAGGCTTTCTTTGTCTTCGACCAGGAGAATGTCAGGCATGAAGTCAGTACCGCCTGCGGTAGCGGGCGGGTAAATCGTGCACGAGCATGATTAACTGCGACGCGCAACGTGTCAAGGTTACCCACCCTATCCCAGCCCTCTGTCGTGACGCCAGAGCCGGCGCAACAAATCTTGCAATTCGAGCCCTTGACCTCGGGTCGGGTGGTGTATAGGATGCGCTCCTCTGTTGACCGAGCGACTCTCGAGGAGTTGCTCCTTTCAACTTTCCAGGTCTCCCCGAATCAAAAGAACCTGGAGGACTCATGCGATTTCCCTTCCCGTTCTATCGTCCCGACCAGATACAAAGTCTGCTTACCGGAAAGATCAAACACGGCGGGAAAAGATCAACGTGCGCACCTCGATGAGCGAGACGAGATGTATTTTGCTCGCAAATTAAGAAAGGAGATAGCGAATGAATAGCAAAAGGATCAAGGTGAGTCTCGTACTCTTTGTTTTGGCAGCTTTCACGTGCACACTTTTGTGGCTGGCCAAGAGTCCGTCCGTCCAAGGCCGTGCTCCGTCAGTGACACAAGATGATGGCCAGATGGCAAACCCTTTGGCTAGCCTTAACCGGAAAGCCAAGGCTACAAAGGGTGCCGATCCAATCGCAGTCCACGACTTAACAGATGAAGTCTTTGCAACGTTCGCACCAACGGAGTTACCACCTTTTACGCAAGAAGCCATGAAAGAACGCGTGGGGCGCGCTGAGGTGAATTATCGAGAAGGTGCAGACAAAGGCATCCCTGAGTTTAGGGTGTCTAAGACCGTTAATGAACTAGCCGTCAGTTCGAGATCCCCAGTTTTGCGAAATTTAGTCCCGCAATGGTTAGGGTAGTCCGCGTCGGTCTTATGTTCGAACTGCCCAACCTCATTGCCCAGGATGATCCGGGAGACAAAAAGCATAAGAAGAAGATTGGCTCTTCAATCAATCCGCTCATGTCTCCGCTAGAGGCCACTACGGTCACGATGTTTCTGTTGCAGCAGAAAATGGTCAACGACGCTTTTCAGGTCTCCCATAAACAGTTTTTTGCGGATCTGCACAAAAACCAACTTCAAAAATGGGAAGAATGGCGTGCGAAAAAAGATGGCACCGCAATTGATAACGGGCAAGCCCAGGGGCAGCCCGCTCAGAAACTGCGCGTCGTTTCAAATTCCAAGAGAGAGAACGCGAGGCGAGCTGCAAAGAGGGCGGCGGAAGCCATGAGCCCGGATGCTTTGCTCAACCTTGCTGACTCATCTTTGGACACTCTTGGTATCAAACGTTAGAGGAGGCCTCAAATGAAAAAAATGAAACAAAATAAAATCTTGTTCCTGATCGTCATACTTGTGGCCGCCTTGCCTGCATGCACTTCAGGGCCACCTAAACCCGGGTTTAGAGTTACAACAACGATTACCAGATTCAATGCCTTCCTTTTCCCGGTGACCATTGAATATCCTAACGCTGGCGTCTTTGGCAATCTGGTAGGACGTTTGCCATCCATCGGTCCCGCTACCGGGAATGTCGAAGCTTTTATCGGCAACACGGGTTCCAATTCCTATTATGACGTCAACGGTGGAGTAGCTCCGGCTGCGTGGAACATGGGCATTTCGCTCGGCTCGCAGTTTTGCGGCGGCCAAAGTGAGCTTGTGGCCATTCTTAGCCCGGGCGAAGACTTCGGCTTGAATTGCAACTTGATCCCGATCTTTTTCTTTGCCGTCAATCCCTCAACCATAGATGCAAATAGCCCGCCCGCCTCTGTCACTATTAGCGGTTCGGGCATATCATCTGACGGGGGCATGCCGACTATTGAATACTACAATTCGTATGGAACTCTTGTTGCTCAACAGACCGCCTACCAGGTGGCTGAGGACGGCACTTGGTTAACTGCTTCAACGCCGGACCTTTCTTCTGTAAGCAGTGGCCGATACTTGTTGACTATCAGGAACCCAGATGGCGCCGTTGCCGGGAATGCGTTTGTTGATGTTTTTCGTTACTCTGAGCCTCCACCAGATCCGGATCCAGGAGCGTGTGGGCCAGACCAGATATGCCCTATCGATCCACTGATCTACTGACCGAATGTAGGACTTGATAAACTGACGCCCGCGCTTAGCGCGCGGTGACGTCTGCACCGGGAAGAAAAGCTATGACAGAAGAGCACAGCCTGACCGAAAGGGTTCGGGATGTGCTCTTCCATGCTCAATACTACTCGAGCCCCTACAGGCCGTGCCCGATAGAACCAGAACATATCCTGCTTGCTTTACTGGGGGTCGATCCGGATCTTTTTCAAGTGCTTTCGGCTACCGAGACCGACGAAGTGATCACGGCTCTTAGGGATGATCTAAAAGCTTTTGACCCTCCAAATCGTAAATCGTGGCTGTCGTCGACTGGACCTCCGCCTCTCTCTTCTGCCGCGAACCAGGTCATCAGACTGGCTGCGGATGAGAGTAAGCGTTTAGGCCATACTCACATCGGCACAGAGCATCTGTTACTCGGGTTGACCAAAAGTCGGGTGTCAGAGCTAACCAACGAGAGCGCCGCATCGCGGGTGAGTGAGATCCTAAGAGAACGGGGATTTAGTATTGAGCTCGTTAAAGCGCAAGTAAAAGCCGGAAGCCTCACTCCGCAATCTGGCCACGCCAACCGGTCAGAGGTGCTCAGGGCATTACCCGTTTCCGCTCGCCGGCCGGCAAGTAAATCCTTCTTTGTTTTGATGCGCAAGGCTTTCCACCGCTTCAGGGGACTATTCATGATTCTAGTCATGACAAGTTGGGCTAGCCCTGCCCAACTCATAGAGCTGTCAAAGACAAGTCATAAAGCGCCGATAGAGTCGAGCAGGCGGGCTAAACCACTGACGTACCTCGCACTTGGTGATTCAACAGGCCTCGGGGCTGGGAGCGCATAACGGTTACGGCTATGTTGAGCAGTTGATGACTCGGATAAGAACCGAACACCCAGGATCGCGCCTAATAAAGCTGTGCAGGCTTGGCGAGACAACAACCAGCCTGCGTCAGAGACTCTCTGAGAGGTTCTCGCTCAAGCCGACTTTTGTGACACTAAGTATTGGCATAAACGACCTCTTGCAACGAGTAAGTGACGAAGAGTTTGGCGCAAACTACGAAGCGATAGTTAACCGGCTCAGGCGTCTTGCGGTACCCATTGTTATCACAAATCTACCCGACATCTCTTTCGCGCCAAGGTTACCGAATGCCATGCGTGAAGAAATGCACGTCAAAACGTTACTTTTCAACAAGCGGATCGAAGTCATAGCTAAACGCTATGCCCTTCTCTTCGTCGACTTGTATGAAGCCAACGGTAAGGCGATCGCTACGCACCCGGAGTTTTTCTCATCAGACGGGTTTCATCCGTCCGACGCCGGCTATAAGTTCTGGGCTCAAACCATGTGGCCAACGGTGGAAATGGCTGTCAACAGATTTTCAAGAGGGGCTACACCATGACAGTTTCGCGGTGCTCAGATTGCGCAGCCAGAATCACGTGCGCTCGTTGCAGCACGTCGGCGAGGGCGTAAGGCTTGCGGATGACTTCATCAATGCGGGCCCGCTTGTAATCTTCTTCGGCGATCATTTCTGAGAAGCCGGTGGCGATGATCACGGGCAGCTCAGGACGGAACTCTTTGACCCAGCGCGCCACGTGCAGGCCGCTTAGCTCCGGCAGGCCGAGATCGCAAACCATTAGATCGAATTCGCGGTTGTCCAAGTGCTTAATGGCTTCGGCGCCCGTAGTGGCCTCAACCACATCGTGACCTTCGGCGCGAAAAGCATCGTTCAAAAGCACGCGCACTCTCTCTTCGTCTTCGACGACCAGCACGCGCGCCGACTTTGTGCCGTTGGTTTGCGTCAGAGGGGCAGCTACAACCGGCGAGGTGGCTTGGTGCAAAGGCAGAATAACTTCGAAGTGAGTTCCCTTGCCCGTCTCGCTGGTTACGTTAATGTCACCGCCGTGGTTCTCAACGATTCCATGCGAGGCCGAAAGCCCCAGGCCAGTGCCGCGCTCGCCTTTGGTCGTGTAGAAAGGCTCGAAAATACGCGCCACCACCTCCGCCGGCATGCCCGCGCCCGTATCGGCTATCCAAAAGCGCGCGGTCTTCCCTTCGATTCGCGTTCCGGCTTCGATCGTCCCGCCCTGCGGCATGGCGTCTACTGCATTGAAGATCATGTTCAGGACCACCTCGCGAAGCTCTGCCGAATCGCCCATCGTGAATACCGGTGCCGGAGCGTCAATGCGCACTTCGATGGTCCCGGTTCTATTGGCCGATTCCGCCTGCCACTTAGGCTGCGAGATTTCCACACTGGATGAGACGAGTTCGCTCAAATCCACCGGCATGGCGTGCCTGGTCGATTCGCGTCGAGAAAAGTCGAGCAAGCGTCGCAAAGTCTGTGAACAGTCGCCCACCGCTTGCGTAATTACTTCAAGACTCTTCTTGTTCCCTTGATCAGCGCTGCTGCGCATCAACAGAAGCTGGGCCCTTCCCTGAATCACCGTCAAAGAATTGTTGAGGTTATGTGCGACGCCCGCCGCCAGTTCCCCCAAAGCGCGCAGCTTGTCGGATCGTGCGGCGCGCGCCTGGGCCAACTTGCGCTCGGTAATGTCGCTCATGAAAACCATCACGCCGGTGATGCTTCCGTCGCGCCACAATGGCGATGTATGCGCATCCATGCAGCGCACGCGACCATCAGTGCAAATCGTACGCACTTCGAATTGTCTTTCTTCGCCTCTCAGGGTGCATTGCACGGCTGCGTTCGCTTCATCTTTTGACTCAGCAGCCACGATCATGCTGAAGTCCTGCCCCAACAGGACGGAACGGGTCAATCCACTATCGACTTCGGCTCGCTGGTTCATCCAGGTAAAGCGCCGCCCAGTGTCGAGCGTGTAAATCTCGTCAGGTGCGAGATCGGCAAGACTGGCGAGAAAGGCGCGGTTCTTGCTCCCTTCCTCTTCGGCCTGACGCAACTCAGAAATGTCACGGACGATGACGATGCAACCGGTCGCAGACTCTTGCTGCTGATCTTTGCTTTGGGGAATGACGCGCACCAGCAATGGCCGCTGTGCCTTGTTTCCAGAGGGAAGCTCGACTTCAACCTCGGCGCCGCTCGAGATGGCACGATCAACCATGCAGCCTGTGCCTTCCAATCCCCAAAGCATGTCGCAGCAACGGCGTCCGGCGAGGAACGAACGCGCTGCCTGCTCGAGGGTTTCGCCGGCGCGATTTATTTTCTTCAGGCGCTTGTCCGGACCGAAGATGTAGACCGCGTCAGGCAAAGTATCGATGGTGGCCTCCCACATGCGGTCGGTAGCCATCAGCGAGTTGCAAAGATTGATGTGTGCTTCAGCGGAGCTCATTTTTGAAAAGCCGGTAAGGCCTCGCATCTCTCGGTCTACGGCTCAGGAACCAGAGTCCTGATCTGCTACGCGCGGAGCAAAGCTTATGCCATGCCGGATCTTAGCAAACTTCAAAGGAAACCGGGAAAAAGGTCGCATTCGCGTCACGGTTGGTGACAGCAGACGGAAGGCTCGTTCACACTGACAGTCTCACCCTGACACTTTGTTCTTTTTGACTGACAGATTGTCCGTAGAGGTAGGGGTCAGCGCAATACGGCTACTGCTGGTTCCGCGGCTCGTACTCGCCGCGAGCTCGTGCCGCTTCATTGTCGGAATCAGCCAGACGCATCGACAACCTGATGGGACGGTAGTCGAACGGCGCCGGACCGCCCAGCGCACTTTGAATCGCTGCCACGATGCCGTCCTGGTTCGCGCGGAAGTGGACCACATTGCCGCGCTGATTGAGGATCACAAAAAGCACTACGCGTCCGCTCTTGGTCTTCATCTGGCCAACCAACGAACTGGCGCCCCCATCCGTTCGCACCAGGGTTCCGGTCTTGGCAATCACGCTACCACGTTCAGCCGGATCGGTGTATCGCTCTTCCAGCGTGCCGGGATCGATTCCCGCCACCGGCAGGATGTCCGAGAGGGAAAGCTTGTTCTTCTGTAGTTCATCGCGCAACGCGCGCAAAATCTTCATCATCGCCCGCGGCGTTACTCGATTGATACCAAGACCGCTGGTTGAGGAAATCAGAACTTCTTCGGGATTGAGCTTGAGTTTGGCCACCAGCGTCGCACGTACAGTTTGCGGACCACCAAGTGACTCGCCGATCCGTTCGGCCATGAAATTATTCGAGTAGCAAAGCAGCACCTTGAGCACGTCAACCAGCTTGCTTGACTTGTGCGTGAATAGAGGTGACGCTCCTGGCGGCGCCGAGCCAATCTGCACCTCGCCGGTTATCACGACGCTCGGCACACTGCGCAGGCTTTCGTTGTCGGCCACTAGAGTTCGCTCGTCAATCCATGCACGCGTGGCGCTTGCTGACCGGCGGGCCGCGTCAAACGTATCCAGGAATTCCTCTCCCGAATGTCTCGCCGACCAGGCGAAGTTCATCGTAAAGCCCGGAGCCACGATAAGGTTGCCGTTGACCGTGCGAATTCCCAGCTCGTTCAATTCTTTGGCCAGCATTACGGCATGTTCGTAATGAAACGAAGGATCGCGTCCCGTGACTACCAAATCTCCTGCCAGCGTGCCGTTTGTCCTGTCGATAGGTCCCGCAGCCCAGACGGACGTTAGAAATCTGTGCTCCGGTCCGAAGCTCTGTAACGCGACCAACGCGGTAGCTAATTTGATCGAAGAGGCGGGATTGAATTTGTCGTCTACTGACTGGGCCGCGAGCGTAGCGCCATCGAGAGTTTCCGCGAGCACACCTTGCAACCCATAAATCTGCGTCAAGTAAGCCGGCTGAGCCAGCCCCTGAGTGCCCGGCAGATTCGGTCCGCCGGGGCCGGAAAATGCTGTCGGAGGCGCGACGGCCGGTGGGCGGTTGGGATCAACCTGTGCAGCAGCGGGAGAGGCCTGTTGACTAAACGCGACCGCGGTCGCCAGGAACACGAACGTAAGAATCCTTGCTGACTTTGAGAACAACTGTTTCATCGCTACTGATTAACGTGGCGAATCATCCCGCCGTCGCCTTGCAAATAATATCACGAAAAAGAAGGCCGCTTCTTTGAGCCTTCCGATTAGACTGGGCTTTGATGCCGACCGCTTGTGACAAGATGCTCTTGCTTTAACTCCAGTCAGTACGGAACCTGACACTGACGTTCGCTTCCGCCACTTCGTTGACAGGCAAACAAGCGCGCACCTAGAATCCACTTGTTTGAAGAGAGTTCGTGCCACGCGATCAGCAACCGGTAACAATCGATAGTTTGCACGTCGCGCACGCGACGCGGCGCAAAGAGATTCAGGCACGGCTTCGAGAGTTTCGCCGCGTGTGGCGAACAGCTTCGGACGAGCGGTTGTGGGAAGAGATGGTCTATTGCATCTTCACCGCCGGCGCTTCAGCCAGGATGGGTTTGCGCGCGGTCGAAGCCATAAGACCTCTGCTGGCGGCGGGACCGCAGCAAGCAATGACGCGCGCTTTGGTGACGGCAGGCGCTCATCGGTTTCCCAACGCCAGGCCGGGATACGTAGTGATCACGCGCGCTTATCTGCGGGATTCGTTTTCGATGCGCTTGCGTGAACGACTGAGCAGCTTTCGTGATCCGTTCGCGCGACGTGATTGGTTGGCGACCGAGCCGCGCATTAAGGGCCTCGGGTACAAAGAAGCGAGCCACTATTTGCGTAATATTGGCTTCAAAGGTTATGGCATCCTGGATAAGCATATCGGGCGGTGCCTGGCTGAACTTGGCGTGATCGATTCGCCGAAGCCACCAACCACCCGTAACCGCTATCTGGAAACCGAAGACAGGATGCGGCAATTCGCCGGCGACGTGGGAATTGATTTTGACGAACTTGATCTCGTGCTTTGGTCGATGAAGACAGGAGAGGTTCTGAAATAGCAAACGGATAATGCCCAGACTTAGCAGATTGATTTCTCTGCGATCAGCGGTTGGCTGGTTGACCGCTTCGCTCGTTTGTCTGGCTCTGGTGACTGCCGCCGCGGCGCATTCGCCGGACAACGAGAAGGCGCGCAACCGTGCCCAAAAAGCTTTGCGCGCCGGCGACTTTGAACGCGCCGAAAAGCTCTATCGCGAGGTGCTGGCCAAAGACGATCACGACCTGGAGGCTCGACTGGGCCTCAGCCACGCCCTGCTGAAACTGCGCCGCCTGCAGGATTCTTTCGATCACGCGGCGAGAGTGGCAGCGATCGATCCTCTATCATCGCGCGCCCATGCTCTGCTGGGATCGGCGATCCTGGCCGCGGGAGATTTTCGCCTTTCGGTCGAAGAGTTTCGCACTGCACTGGCTTTGGATGAAAACGAAGCCATGGCCATTGCCGGTCTGGCGATGGTCGATTACTACGAGAATCGAACCGTGAGTTGTATCAACGGGTTGCGCCGCGCCACGAGCATCGACCCGGATGAGCCCGACTATGTCTTCAACCTCGGGCAGGCTGCAGCTCGTTCCGAGCGCTACAGGGAAGCGGCCGACGCCTATGAGCGATTCCTGGTGATCGCGCCGCGCACGGACGCCGAACGGCGCGGGCGCATTCGTGGTCTGATCGATTTTCTGCGTTACCTGGGAACACAGGGCTCGCTCTACGAGGTTGGCGGCTCTGACCGCACCGTCCTGGAGTTTGAAGCCCCGGACTATCGTCCGATTATCAAACTTCGAGTCAATGGATCGAAAGAATACCTCCGGTTCGTGCTGGATACGGGATCGGGAATGTGCGTGCTGTCTGAAGACACCGCACGCAAACTGGGCATCAAGGCGGTAGCGCGCGGAGGTTTGGCGCGCGCCGTGGGGGGCGGTGGCCGCTTTGAAATTGTTTACGGATACCTTAATTCGATCGATATCGGTGAGATTCGCGTCACGAATGTGCCGGTTTACATTCGACATTTTTTTGACGAGAACAATCCGGTCGACGGATATCTGGGAATCGCAGCGCTGGGCCGTCTGCTCACGGCAGTTGACTATGGGACGCGCCGCATGACCCTGGTTCGTCAGCGTGATACTGAGGTTGACCTGGGTCGGGTAATCGACGCACAAGGAAAGCAGGTTAAGCCTGAAGCGGTCGCGACCAGACCCGGAATAGATGTGCGCGTGCGCACGACCGCGAGCGGTTTCCTGAGCGGCGAGATTTTTATCGAGGGAATCAACAAACCACTCAACTTCATCATCGACACCGGCGCTACCGTGACCGTGATGTCCGAAAGATTGGCCGCGCTGGAGGAAGCTCAGGCTTTCATCCGGCAGGGCCGAATGCGTGTCTTTGGCGCGGCGGGCGTCGCCGAAGACGTGAAAATGGCCTTGTTGCCGAAGGTAGCGATCGGGACATATTCTCGCGATCGGGTCGACGCCGCAGTACTCGATATGGAACCGGTAAATGAAACGGCCGGCTTTCTGCAAAGCGGAATACTCGGAGGCAACTTCCTGCGACACTATCGCCTGGTCTTCGATTTCGAGAGAGCGATTGTTCGGTTTGAGCCTCTGGTGACCGGCCCTACGCCAACCGCCACCACTCCACCTGAGGGCACAACGCAGCGATAGACCATGAAGCCCAGCACTTATCTCGAGACTTCGGTAATTGGCGCTTACCTCGACAACGGCGAGCCGTTCCGCCGCGATCTCACAATTCGCTGGTGGGAGCACGAGCTGTCGGAATACCGGGCTGTGATCTCGCCGCTGGTGACCAGAGAGCTTGAACGCGTGACTGAGCCGCATCGCTCCGCGTACTTGAAATTGATCGGCGGTTTGGAACAGGTCGACCTCACTGAAGAGGCGGCCATCCTCGCCGAAGGTTATGTCTCACGAGGAATCTTTCATCGCAAGTTCATCGCCGATGCTTTGCACGTTGCGGTTGCTTCATTCCATAAAATCGATTATCTAGTTACCTGGAACTTCGGACATCTGGCGAACGTTCGGCGGCAGGCACGCATTCGTTTGTTCAATACCGCGGCGGGATTTTTTGTGCCGATGATTGTGACGCCGGAGTTTTTGGTTTCTGAAGGAACCGAGATTTCAGATTTCAAGGCTCAAATATGAACTTTGAGATTTCGAATGTCAGATTTTGCTATTTCAAATTTCACATTTTGAGATCTAAGATTTGAGATCGTAACCTGAGATCACCCAAACGATGTATCGCAGGCCTAAGTTTTTGACCGAGCTTCATAAGATTCGCGAAACCATGTCGCGCGAAGCGGACTACGACGTGGACTTGTTTGCCGAAATGGTTCGTTCGGGCAAGCGCCCTGAGTACGGCCCCGAGCGAAACATTCGCGGATTCCGCAAACGCGCACCTCGAAATGATGAAGCCGACGATGAAAAGCCGGTGAAAGAGCGGCGGCGCGCGGCTCGATAGGAGTTTGCTTGATTTCGAGTCCCAAATGTGAGATCTCAAATTTCAATTCGCGGTTTTTGAAAACTGAGATTTTGAGGTTGAATTTCAAATTTCAGATTAGTCCCTATGGACGCCACCTTCGAAACAATCGGCCTGGAAGTGCCCAGCGAGAAAGCTATTAACTTTCTCGCCGAGCGCGCTGAAAACCAGGGCGAGCCGACTCAACTCTTGCGGCGCGGAGCCGTGCTGCACGGGCGTTGCTGGAAACTGGGTGAGGGTCTGGAAGTTTGGACGGTGCTCTACGAATCCGAAACCGGCGACGTGTTCTATGCAAACTGCCGGCCGGGCTTTCGCGCCCGATACATGCAGCGCATCGCGCCCTGGGCGCTGACCGAATACGATGAAGAAGGTGAAGCAGTTATTCATGGGTACTGGGACGGCACCGATACCGAGGTCTTGTTTGAGCTGCAGAATCTGACCGAGGTCGGGACTGCGGGATTTCGAGCGCCGGCTTTGCATGTCGGCTTGTGTGGATTGGCGTATCGCGCTCGAGTTTGCACGCGCGAGATGAACTCGCGCTGGCTGCCCTTGGAAAAAGCCTCGCCCTCGCGCGCCGCGCATGAGAATGATTGGATGCTGCGCGGGCGCGTGATTGCGTTCAAGCCTCTGCGCAATCCGCTTTCGGGAAGCGAGCTTTACTGGATCTATCTCGATCTCAGTGGGCTGAAGTTGGAAGTACTCGTTAACAGGCGCGCACTCAGCGGCGGCGCGCTGGCCGTCGGAGCGACTCTCTCCGCCGAAGTCTGGCTTCAGGGTCACGTCTTTGACGACCAGGCGTTGCGACTACGCTATGAGGGTGTCGACCCGGCCGGCTCAGCGGAAAGCTTCTGGTCGCGCTTTTCGCGCTGCAATTAGATTTTGTCGTAGCGCAAGCTGTTAGCTTGCGCGCAAACGCGGGTCGCCGGGGCAGCCGCGATGGGGTGTTCTTACAAGAGCTGAAATTGAGACGCTACCCAAGTTTGAGACACTAACGTCGCTTGATTCCGCGTTATTATGGCTCCAGGCTGTTTCACTGAATGAAGCGACTTGTCATCATCATCCTCATCACGCTGATTGTTCTGGCCGGCGGACTCTATTTTCTCGATCAATACTGGATTCACCGATACGATTCGCTGATCGCGCGCGAGGCCACCCTTCATCACATCGATCCTGATCTGGTCTGGAGCATTGTCTACGAAGAGACCTACTTCAGCCCCTGGAAGAAAGGGCGTAATGGTGAGATCGGACTTATGCAGGTGACGCCGATCGTGGCACGCGAATGGGCTGCCGAAAGCGGCCTGGCGCCCATGGAGCAGCGCACCGCTATGGACACTGAGACTCTATTGCGCGACCCGGAACGCAATGTTCAGATTGGTTGCTGGTACCTGGAAAAGGCTGACCAGGACTATCGCAACACACCTGGCCGCGAAGCGCGCATCCTGGCTGCCTACAACGCCGGACCCAGCCGCGCCGCCGAATGGGGTCGCGTCGAGAGCGGCACGCGTCCCCTGACGGAACAGGAATTCATCGCGCACATCGACATTGCTTCGACGCGCGCGTACGTCACTTCAATCCTCGAGCGATATCATCGAGTCAAGTCAGCGGCGTCTTCACGCTGAAAGCGTGAAATAAGATAGCCAGGGGCAACGCCCCTGGATCGGGCAGATATTAGATACGGAGCCCTGTAAGGGCGAAATAGATTTCGCTGCATTGCCCTGTCCGAAAAGGATACTGTTCCGCGCCTTCAGCGCTCATCAACTTGCAACCGTTTCTAGGCTGGGCGCCTTGGTCGCCGGAGAGAGCTTTGTTCCAAACACACTGGCCAACAATCCTAATCGGTCTGAAGCTGCTGATGGCGGTAGTCTGTGGCGGGGCGATTGGGTTCGAGCGCGAGTTGAGTCGCAAACCCGCGGGCCTTAGAACTAACGTGTTGGTTTGCGTCGGCGCGGCCTTGTTCATGATCGTCTCCCGTCACATCGGTGGCGGCGCGCCTTATACGGATCCGGCGCGACTCGTGGCCCAGGTCGTCACCGCCATTGGCTTCATCGGCGCCGGGGTTATTCTGCAATCGCGCGGATCAATTACCGGACTAACTACTGCCGCGACGATCCTCCTGGTCGCCGCCGTCGGCATCACGATTGGTGAAGGAATGTTCACGGTCACGGTGATGACGACCGTGCTTATCATCATCGTCCTGGTGTTGCTGCGAAAAGTCGAGCGCGCTTTCCTACGACGCGGTAGATTGTTTCACTATCAGCTTAAGACTCCGGACGCACCGCGGGCGCTGGCTCGGCTCCTTGACTTGCTTGAGAGCGAGGGCCTGCGTATGGACGACTTCAGCGTTAAGGATTCAGACCAGGGTTATCATGAACTTCGCTTTGCCGTGGTCACTTCTCTGCACAAGAACAGCCGCCTGATTAAGCTGTTGCCCGAGATCGGGACTGAGGTGCAAGGATCTACGGCCGCAGGTCCGGACTGAATTGAGGTGGTATGGGCGTAACGCCCATGATCCAACGCGCGAGATGCGCGTGCCACAGTGGGTTCACCCAAAAATGACCATCATCTATTCAGCGCGTTGGGTTCTGCCAATAATCTCTCCAATGATCGAGGACGGCGCTGTTGCTGTCGACAATCCCCGAATCGTCGCCGTCGGTTCTCGCCGCGAGATCGTCTCGAGATTCTCTGACGCGCGCGTTGTGGATTTCGCCGAAGCCGCGATCCTGCCAGGGTTCGTCAACGCGCATTCGCACCTGGAACTGACCGTCATGCGCGGCTTTCTCGAACGCGAAGAGAGTGATTTCTTTGCCTGGCTGCGAAAGCTAACCGTCGCGCGCATGGCAGTGACGCCGGAAGACTTGCTTGTGTCAGCAACCTGCGGCGCGATTGAAGCGGCGCGCGCCGGCGTGACCTGTCTGGGCGACGCCAGCTCGTCCTCGACCCAGGCGATGAAAGCGCTGCGAGAGGTCGGCCTGCGCGGCATCGTCTATCAGGAATCCTTCGGCCCCGATCCTAAACTTGCAGCTGAGAATGTCGCCAAACTTCGCGAACAAGTCCGGGAGATGCGAGAGCAGGAAAACGAGTTGGTGCGCGCGGGCGTGTCTCCCCACGCTCCTTTCTCTGTCAGCGCGCCGCAACTGGAACTGATCGCCCGCCTAGCGATTGATGAAAAAATACCGGTGATGATGCATGCGGCCGAATCGGAGGCTGAAAAGTTATTCATGCGGGAAGGTCTCGGGCCGTTCGCTGAAGGTTTAAGAGAGCGTGGTATTGAATGGCGTGCTCCCGGCATTTCGACGATTGAATATTTGGACCTCCACGGAATCCTGCAAACAAAGCCCCTGTTGGCGCACTGCATCAACGTTGACCGGAACGATCTCGAACTGATCAAACAAGCCGGCGCCGGGATTGCGCATTGCCCAAAGTCGAACGCTAAGCTCGGCCACGGCCGCGCCCCTTTTGCAGAATTCGTCTCGCAGGGACTCAACGTTGGGCTGGGCAGCGATTCAGTCGCGAGCAACAATACCTGCGACATCCTGGAAGAAGCGCGGTTCGCAACTTTGCTCGCGCGTTTCCCTTCCGACCCTGATGATCCGTCTGGCGGCGGGCTACCGCCCGCGCAAGATCTAATCACCGCCGGACAATCACTCTTCGCCGCCACACTTGGTGGCGCGCGCGCCCTCGGCCTCGACCATGAGATCGGTGCTCTGGCGAACGGAATGCAGGCTGACCTCACCGCCATAAGTCTCGCCGGCGCGCATCAGCAACCCGTGCGAAACGCCGCAGACACACTAGTGTTCTCATCATCCGGACGAGATGTGGTGATGACGATGGTTGCAGGAAAAGAGATTTATCGTGATGGAAGCGTAGGGCGCGCTGATCAAGGTGAATACCAAACGAGATTGAAAACCGTTAGAGCAAAGATTGAGAAGGAAATATAGGTCGAATAGGACCTATCGGACCTATTCCCTTTTTCTCCTCGATCGCGCGTGATAGAGCCGTTCAGTAAACCCGCCTTCTCGTAGAAAAGCCTGTTCAAGCTGCCGAAGCTGTTGGTCCAGAAGATAGTTTGTTTGATGGATCAGACAGATAACGGTATTGGCCGCAACCTCTGACGGGGCAGTTTCGATATAGGACCTATACGTCATATACGACCTATTCTTGTCATAGGCCAGACGCCTCACAATTTGAGCCGTGGGGTGATCCTTTCCCCACAACGCCAGTCCACGTTGTCTTAGAAAATCCTCGTAGTCCAACAACAATTCTTCGAGGCTCGCCCGCGCTACACCAACCAACTTCAACTCGAATTTCTTTGAAGTACCCGAAGCCTGGCTACCCTCGGCAATGTTCTGACGTCCGCTGCGCGCGGCTTGCACCATCTGATCGTGAGTGCGCGAACGGCGGTCAATGAATCGGTCGCAAAACTTCACGGTAGCATCGTAAACGAGTTCGGCGTGATGGAAAGATTTCAGCTCGCGATAGCCACCGTGTGGGGGAATGAGACTGTTGTTCATGATGCTCGCGATGAGACATGCCAAAATAGGCCCGATAGGGCGTATGGGACCTATTTCTTCTCTTGCTAGCGGCGAATAGTAAGTCGAACCCATCGAATAGAAAAGTAACGAAAATGGCTAAGGCAGCAACGCGAACAACACTGCGCTAGTGTCGGGTGTACGTTAGGAGATGGAGTTATCGCTACCGCAAAAATATGGGCAGGTCGAAACCTGCCCATACTTGCCTACTGCTTTCTTGTTTTCTCGGTCCCGTCACGCGGGACCCGGTGTCGGCCTTATCAACCTTCTATCGTGCTCATCGCAGTTACGGCTTTCTTTTCATAGCCTGCGATGACCACCAGGTTCCTTTTCTCGACGGCGCTCAAAGAGGCGTCGCTGTAATCGGGATTGGGTTTGTACCAATCAAGGCTGGCGAAATACTTCTGCGTCCAGGGATCCTTGAATACCTTGCCATGGCGCGCGTAAATCTCTTCGCGCATCTTTTTCACATCTTCCAGAAACAAACCCTCCAGCAACGCCCGGGTGATCGGCTGCTTGGAGATCTGATCGTGCAGCTTGCCTTCATACTTAACAATGGTTTCGATGTTGGTCTTGTCGTCGCCCGATATTTCCTCGTCTTTGAAATCTTCTTTCGGGTCATACCAGGGTTGGCTGTCGAAGTACTGCTGTAACCAATCAGTGCGAAAGATCCGGCCATGGCGCGCGTAGATTTCGTTCCGCAACAGACGTAGTTCATGCAGGCTCACGCCGCGCAGCATCGCCTCTGAGATCAGTTTGTTTTCGAACAGCTCCATGTCGCCCGGCGAAAGAGCGACCCGCCGCTGTTTTTTGCGTACCGATTCGATCAGTTGCAGGTTCTTGCGCTCGACGTCGGTCAGTGTTTTCGGATCATAACGGTCGGCAGCACGGTACCAGTAGCGTTCGTCGAAATACTGTTGCAGCCACACGGTATCCTCAAAGCGCTTTCCGTGAATGGCTTCGACCTCGGCCGCAAGGACTGTCCACTCGGCGGGAGTATGATGCCCAAGCTTCTTTATCGTCAGCGTCCGCGTACGGTAGAAGCGCATGTCCCCTGGTTCGACTTGCCCGTGCTTGCGCGCTTCGGCGTCGCGAATGACGTCGAGGTTCTTGCGCTCAGTATCGTTTAGTTTGGAATTGTCGAAATCAGGAGCCGCTTTGTACCAGTTACGCGATTCCAGAAATCGCCGGATTTCGGGATCCTTGAAGACGCGACCGTGCTTGCCAAAAACAATCCCGCGGACCAGCTTCAAATCGTCGATCGAAAGAGCCCCGATGTCCGCCGGGGCAATTGTGCGATCGGCAAAGTTGAAAGACTCCCAGTTTTTCACCGCAGCGTATTCGTCCTGAGCGCTGGCCACCGAAAAAGCCGAAAGCAGGACGAGCAATAGAAGCGGAACCGAGAATCGAGAGAAGCTGGCGGGGGATTTCATAAAATACCTTTCTCGGTAACGCAAACTCTTAGTTGCGGATTGCGTTACCAGAACGCCGCTCAAGCTAACAGCTTGCGTATGACCTGGAACCAAACCCGACTGAAGTCGGTACTCCCACGTAAGCTAACAGCCTGCGTTATATCTATCCAAAAATATCACGGACCTTGTCGACAAGTTTCTTGTCTTCCAGGTCTCTGGTTTCGACCTTTTCCAACTGTTCCAGAAGTTTCCGCTGTTCGCGCGTCAGCATCGTCGGCGTAACCACAGAGACGGACACGAAAAGATCTCCGCGACCTCGTCCGCCCAGAACCGGCATTCCCTGCCCGCGCACTCTGAAGACCGTACCGGTCTGCGTTCCGGCCGGGACCTTCAGTGCTTGTTCACCGCTAAGCGTTTTGACGCTAACCTCAGATCCCAGCGCCGCCTGTGCGAACGTGATCGGCACCGAGGCATACAAATTGTTTCCCTGCCGCTCGAACTGCTCGTGCTCGGCCACATGAATGACGACGTAGAGATCTCCCGGCGGGCCACCGTAGGCTCCGGATTCGCCTTCGCGTTGAAGTCTCAGTCGCGATCCGGTTTCGACGCCGGCGGGAATCTTAACTTCGATCGACTTTTCCTGCTCGACGCGACCGGCGCCACGACAGCCCTGACACGGTGAATTGATCACCTGGCCCGCACCACGACACGTGCCGCAAGTGCGCGATACTGAAAAGAAGCCTTGCTGAAAACGTACCTGCCCTGAGCCTTCGCAGGTGCGACAAACCTCGGCCTTTGTGCCCTCCGCCGCGCCCGAACCTTTGCAGTTCTCGCAGCTCTCCAGCTTGGGAATGCGCAGTTGTGCGGTCATCCCGACGGCGGCTTGCTCCAAAGTTATTTCCAGATCGTAGCGCAGGTCCGCGCCGCGCTGCGCATTCGAGCGGCGAGAGCCGGCGCGGGCCCCGGAAAACACATCGCCAAAGCCAAACAGGTCTCCGAGGATATCTTCGATGTTGCCAAAGCCCGGCGCGCCCCAGGCCGCGCTCGCGGCGCTGGAAACTCCCGCATGGCCAAAACGATCGTAGCGCTGGCGCTGTTCGGGGTCGGAGAGGACCGCGTAAGCTTCAGCGGCTTGCTTGAACTTCTCTTCGGACTCCGCGTCACCCTGATTCTTGTCAGGATGATGCTGGTGGGCCAGGCGCCGGTAAGCGCTCTTCAAGTCTTGTTCAGTCGCGGTGCGAGCCACGCCCAGGACTTCGTAGTAGTCGCGTTTCTTAATTGCCATACAATACTTGTAACGCAAGCTAACAGCTTGCGTTACGAATTCTCTTTTGGCGGCTCCTCGGCTGCTTGCTTCATCATGGCGTTGGTAAGCTGCCGGGCCAGTCGCTCGACCCCGTCCAGGGCCATGCGGATTTCACCCACCTCAGTAGCGCCGATCGCTTCCTCGCCCTGGCTTAAAAGGCTCTGACCGCTTTCCTGGCCTTCTTTTGAAAGCAACCCGCCGAACTCCAGAAAAGCTCTTTGAGTGTTCTTCACCAAACTGATGAGCTTGTTATTCAGATCGACCCTATCACGAAGGGCTCGATCGCTCTCGGCGGAAGTTTGCGCCTCGTTGATGATGCGTTCAATTTCGTCCTGCGACAGTCCCGAAGTAGGCGTAATACGCATTTGCTGTTCGCGACCGGTGGCCTTGTCCGTGGCCGAGACCGAGACGATGCCATTGGCGTCGACTTCGAAGCTTACTTCGATTTGCGGCACGCCACGGGGCGCCGCGGGAATGCCCACGAGTTCAAATTTTCCTAAACTTCGATTGCCGGTGGAAACCTCGCGCTCGCCCTGGAGAATGTGAATTTCCACGGACGATTGGTTGTCGACGACGGTGGTAAACGTGAGGCTGTTGCGCAGCGGAATCGTCGAGTTGCGCTCAATAATCCTGGTAAACAATCCGCCGCGAGTTTCGAGACCCAGACTCAACGGCAGAACATCGAGCAGCACGATGTCTTTAACGTCGCCACTTAGAACGCCGCCCTGAATAGCCGCGCCCATCGCCACTACTTCGTCCGGATTGATCTCGGCTGAAGCTTTTTTCCCAAATATGTTAGCGACCGCGCGCTCCACGATCGGCGAGCGGGTCTGCCCGCCCACCAGAATCACTTTGTCAATTTCCGAGGCTTGCAGCTTGGCATCGACCAGGGCCCGTTCGCAGGGTTCGATTGTTTGCTGCACCAGATCATCTACCAGTTCCTCAAATTTCTCTCGCGTGAGTGTCTTGTTGAGATGTTTTGGTCCCGAGGCATCGGCCGCGATGAAGGGTAGGTTGAAGCTGGTCTCAGTGGCGGACGACAACTCGCACTTGGCCCGTTCGGCGGCTTCTTTCAGGCGCTGCAGGGCCAGCCGATCTTTGCGCAGATCGATGCCCGTGTCTTCCATGAATTGGTCAGCCATCCAGTTCATGATGCGCTCGTCGAAATCCTCGCCACCCAGGTACGTGTTGCCGGACGTAGACAGGACCTCGAACACGCCGTTGTTCATTTCGAGGATTGAAATATCGAAGGTGCCGCCACCGAGATCGTAAACCGCGATCTTCTCAGCTTCAGACTTGCCCAGACCGTACGCCAGCGCAGCCGCCGTAGGCTCGTTGATGATTCTCTCTACCTGCAGGCCTGCGATCTTGCCGGCATCTTTGGTTGCCTGTCGCTGGGTATCGTCAAAGTAGGCGGGGACGGTGATGATAGCGTCGGCGACCGCCTCGCCGAGAAAATCTTCGGCCGCCGCTTTCAAACGTTGTAGAACGATTCCTGAGAGTTCCGGCGGGCTGTACACCCGGCCCTGCACCCGCACACGGGCATCGCCGTTTTGCGAGTCGACGATCTCAAACGGCGCGGACTCGCGCATTCGCCCCGCTTCGCGCGAGTCATACTTGCGACCGATCAGTCGTTTGACTGCGTAGACTGTATTCGAGGCATTGGTAACTGCCTGACGTTTGGCAATCTGTCCGACCAGACGCTCTCCTTTGTCTGTAAAGCCGACCACACTCGGGGTGGTACGGCCACCCTCTTTGTTCGGCACAATCTGGACCGTGCCGCCTTCAAGCACGGCAACGCAGCAGTTCGTAGTTCCTAAGTCGATTCCTATGATCTTACCCATGGGTTCTTCCAGACAACCGTCTATTCGTCATCTGCGCTTCGGGCCGCAACCTTAACCATGGCTGGGCGAAGCAACCGATCACCAATTCGGTATCCGCGGGCGAGCTCTTCCGTCACTGTGTCAGGTTCGTATTTATCCGAGGGTTCAGTTAGTACAGCCTCGTGCACGTGAGGGTCAAAACGCTCGCCAACGGAGGCAATTGGCTGAATGCCGAGCGACTCGAGCACGTCATTAAGTTGTTTGCTGATTAGTTGAACTCCATGCAGAAAATGCCGGAATTCTTTGGATTCGCCGGCCTCGACTGTTTTTTCGGCCTCCAGGGCGCGAGCGAGGTTATCAACTACCGGCAACAACTTGCGCGCGACGTCGGCAACTACACGGTTGTGGGCCTCGCCGCGTTCGCGTTCGATTCGCTTGCGATAGTTTTCAAAGTCGGCCTGTCTTCGCGCGAGACCTTCCTGCGCCTCGCCCAGCACCGCCTGCAGTCGTTTCAGCTCCGCACGGGAAGCAACGAGTTCCGCGAGGTCCGGCCCACCCAGATCTGAGTCAAGGACTACCGGATCTGCCGCGGTCTGTGCGGCTCTGGGATCAGAGCGCTCAGGTGCTTCTTCATCAAATTCCATATCGTCTTCGGACGAGAGAGGGTCGTCTCGGTCGAAGAAGCGAATGGGAATGCTATTCGACTGCTTCTGCTTGCGATCTGATGCCATTGAGATCCGAATCTCTACTCAGGGAATGCTAAAACTAAACTGAATCAGTTCAATGAAGAGACGCTTCATTCAAAAGCGCGCGTTCGATGAAACGCGCAAGGTAGTTTACCACAGCCATCATGCGACCGTACTCAATCCTCATCGGACCCACCACTCCCAGAGTGCCGGAAACATCGTCGCCGACGCGGTAGGATGTAGTTATCACCGCGCAACGTTTCATCGCAGACGCAACGTTCTCTCTACCGATTACGACCCTTACCTCGCCGCCGGCCGAATCGCCGGAAACGCACTCATTCAGAATCTTGACCAGGCGGGATTTCGCTTCAAACGTCCGAAACAACTCGCGCATTCCCGCAGCGCTGGAAAACTCCGGTTTGGTAAGAATGTTGGACGCGCCATCAAGATAGACTTCCGCCGTGGCCTCGTCTTCGCCCTGCAGACTTCGCTCGCACAAGAGCATGGCATTCCGCAGAAGGGTGTCATAGAGCGCCTTCTCTTCCCGCATCAACGCTATGATTTCCGCGCGAATCACTGAAAGGCTTTTACCGCCGAACTCGACGTTTAGATAACGTGCGGTACGATCAAGTTCGTCCTGGCTAAACCCTTCATCCAGGGTGATGACCTTGTCGTGAACTATGTTAGAGGTTGAAACGAGTACGACGAGGATGCGATTGTCGGGCAGCCGCATGAAGCGAATGTGCTTTAGACGATTTTCGGCCAACGACGGCCAGACGACGATGCCAACATTCTCTGAAAGCTCCGAAAGCACGTGCGAAGCTCTCTCCATCAAACGATTGGGCCGCGCCTTGGCTTCATTCCCAGAGTCGATGCTTTCGATCGCCCTCAGATCGTTCTTTGACAACTGCGTAGAGTCCGACATGTTGTCGACGTAGAATCGGTATCCTTTGTCAGTCGGAATCCGCCCGGCGGAAGTGTGTGGCTGCTCAAGCAAACCAAAGTCTTCCAACTCGCACATGACGCTCCGAATTGTGGCTGAACTCCAACCGGTCGCGTGGGCAAACTTTTCCGAGACGGTGTGAGATCCGATCGCATCGCCGCTAACCAAATGCTCCTCGATGATCGTCGAAAGCACGGCCTGACGCCGCGAGTCGGGCGTTGGCCGTCCTGATTTGTGTGAACTTATCGTGCGACCCATTAGTTTCGCCTATGTGTCTCCCGCGACCTTAGGTTCCTGAGTCGAGGTCAGGACCCGGCAAACGGGAAACCTTTTCCGCGACCGTGGCCAGTATATCGAAATACCCAGAGGTCTCGCAAACTGTTGTTTTTAAAGCTGTCTTGCCGCTGTCGCCGGTGTGACGGCAAAAGGGCAGTTACCTTTCTGAAGCGACTAAGCCGTTGGCAGCACTAAGGTTAAGAAGGGTCCGCTCGGCCACTCGCCGGAGTAGGAAGCCTGTACGGGTCAAATTCCACGCGCTGGCAACGGCTTTGGAGGTGTCCTCTTGCGCTTGATTGACGCGCCATCCACGCCGACCCTAAGATGGGTCGCGTTCCAGGTTAGCCACGATGCCACAGGCAAATCTCCATCTTAAGCGTGTGTTCTACGATGCCTTCCGTCAGCTTGATCGAGGAGGCACGCGCTTACGACCAGACGTCGCCGCTATCGAGGTAAGGTTTTATCCCTACGCGGGATTACATCACACCATTCGGGTGCGCGCCGGTCGAGTTCATGTGCGGCTTTCCGATCTTTTCCAAACGGCGCCACCCGAAGTAATCCGGGCGCTGGCGTTTGTGCTGGTGGCGCGTTTGCTTTCGCGGAAGGCGCCCCGTGATCAAGAGCGCATTTATCGCTCGTATGCGTTCAGCCCTCAGCTTTTGCGGGCATCGGACATCGCGCGACGGCAACGCGGTCGCAAAGTAATCTCTTCAGCGATCGGCCAGGTCTATGATCTCGAACGGATTTTCGCGCGGCTTAACCGCCGCCACTTCGACGGCGAGATCGAAAAACCCAGGTTGACCTGGTCGCAGAGGCCAGCGAAAAGCATTTTGGGCCACCACGATGCAGCGCATGACACCATCACCATTAGTAAGACCCTGGATTCCCGGGAAGTCCCTGAATGGTTCGTCGAGTACATCGTCTTTCATGAGATGCTGCACATCAAACATCCCGCCCGTATTATCAATGGCCGGCGCTATTACCACACGGCCTCATTTCGGGCCGAAGAGAAGAGCTTCCCCCGTTACCGGCATGCCCAGGAATGGCTTGATCATGTCGTTCGTAAACGGCAGGAGCTAAGGGCGCGGGCGGCTTAATTCCTCTTCCGACGATTAGTGGCACAGACTTCAGTCTGTGATTCGTGCGTCGAGATCACAGACTGAAGTCTGTACCACACAACAACTTTCCGTTTGCCGGCCATTTTTGTGGAACCTCGTAGCCGCTTGTACGTTAATTCAATCAGGTAGGTGGGCTCCTCCTGAGAGCGAGCAGGCAGCGCCGGGTGTCATCCTTCGGATGCGTTCAAAGCGAGCTTGCTCGCTCTGTTTTGTTTTCGCGCGAGCCCTATTGCCTTATAATCCTTTGGGTGAAACCCTTACGCTTCGTTGGAGATTAAGTAATGAGCGCGACCATCACGGAATCAAGTGGGAATGTGTTCGCTGATCTTGGATTTGAGCCAGCGGAAGCAGTGATTCTTCAGATGCGGGCAAAGCTAACGAGTGACCTGCGCGAGCACATCCAATCGAGCGGGATGACCCAGCCAGCAGCGGCGAAGAGACTAAAGATTGCTCGATCGAGAGTAGCCGACTTAATGCGCGGACGATGGGAAGAGTTTAGCCTCGAGATGCTGATCACGTTGGCGGCTCGCGTCGGTTGCAAGGTAACTCTGGAACTGGCGGCCTGACGCGTATCTTCAACTCAATTCCAGGGAACGAGCGATGTTGATTGATCTGCTTTGGGAGAGTCTCGATGAGGCGCGTATCGGTGAAATCGAGCAGAAGTGGCCGTCGGAATCCGAGGATCGAATTGACGCCTTCGAGCGGGGTGAATTACCTGCTGTCGACGGACCTGCTGCCCTACAGGAACTTCGTTCGTCCATGAGGAAATGACGGTCCGTAGATTTACATCGCCAGCTCTTTACAGATGGTCTTAAGTTGGCACTCGTCGGCGTCTTAGATTCGGCAGCGAACTCCTGTCGGAATCTTATTCCGAAAACAGATGAACACTCATTAGGCTCGCGATGATTTTTGATCACTTATACGTTACTTCGCTTAGACACTACCATCCTAAGCACCCGCTGGACAACCACGCATCCCTGCCGCTAGACTACGTCGTTTGCAGTAGCGTCGCAGCTCTTATCTATCGCTGTCGCACTAAAAACCAATAGAAAGAACCAAACTAAGTAATGGCGATTCCAGCAACCCAAATCAGACGAGGCATGGTCATCGTTTTCGAGGGGCAGCCCTGCAAAGTAGTCGAGTTTCGGCACCACACGCCCGGCAACCTGCGCGCGATGATTCAAACCAAGCTGCGCAACATTCGCACGGGTTCATCTTTCGAGCATCGTTTCCGATCAGTGGACACGATTGAAAGAGCGTCGCTCGAACAGCACGAGATGGAATACCTGTACTCAGATGGCTCGCATCATCACTTTATGAACACCGAAACTTTTGACCAGGTCGCCTTAAGTGCGGACGAGTTAGGCGATGCCGCCCAATGGCTGGCGCCCGGGCTCAAAATTCAGGCGGAGTTTTACGAAGGCTCGGCCATCGGAATCGACCTGCCGCCATCGCTTGAACTTACCGTAACGCAGACTGAACCAACCATGAAGAGCGCTACTGTTTCGAATGTTAACAAACCTGCGACGCTGGAGAACGGCGTTACGATCCAGGTGCCGCCATTCGTCAACCAAGGCGACCGCATCCGCGTCGATCCGATCGAAGGACGTTACATCGAACGAGCCAAGTGAAGTGGCACATGAAGTGGCCCAAACTCAGTCTTTGATTACGACGACCAGCGTGCATGAGGTCAGTACCACCTGCGTAAGCGGGTGGATCCATCGGTCAACCGGCGAGCTGAGTCTTTGACCCACCCGCTTACGCAGGTGGTTCTGACTTCACGACGCCGATTGAAACCATCACAGACTAAAGTCTATGCTACTGCGCGCAAATTATGTACTTGCTTTACAGCCTGCTCTTGACCCTTGGCTTTCTCGTGCTACTGCCGAGGTTTGCCTTCGACGCACTGCGCAGTCGCAAGTACATCACCGGGTTGCGAGAACGTCTCGGCCACCTACCTGCCATCGCTTTCGACGATCGACCCCTGATCTGGATCCATTGCGTTTCCGTCGGCGAAACTGAGGCCGCTCGTCCTCTAGTCCGGGCACTTCTCGACAAATTTCCTTCTTACCGTCTGGTGGTTTCAACTACCACGGTGACTGGCCAACGAATCGCGCGCGAAGCTTTCGGCCGCGAAGCTGCGGCAGTCTTCTACTTTCCTATCGACTGGGCCTGGACCGTTCGCCGCGTGCTAGGCACGCTGCAACCCGCGGCGGTGCTAATCATGGAAACTGAGTTGTGGCCAAACCTGCTGCGCGAATGTCGCGCGCGCGCTATCCCCGTGGCTCTGGTTAACGGTCGCATCTCGATCACCTCGTTTGACCGCTACAAACTTATTCGTCCATTTATTAGTCGCCTTCTCGGTAATATCTCGATCGCCCTGATGCAATCTGAGCAGGATGCGTCACGGATCCGCGAGTTGGGAATCCCGAACGGGCGAGTTCTAATGACCGGAAACGTTAAGTTTGACAGTGCCGAAGGTGTGATCGACGATGGCGCAACCGCTAACATTCGCGAGCGTTTCGGGTTCGATGGAACTGAGCGTCTTATTGTAGCCGCCAGCACGCATGCTCCCGAAGAAGACGTCGTAATCGACGCCCTCAAACTGATCAAATCTTCAGAGCCCGTCTACCAGGTACGCCTTCTGATTGCTCCCCGGCATCCAGAGCGATTCGATGAGGTTGCTTCGCTGCTGCAAGGTTCCGGTTTGACGTGGGCACGGCGGTCTGACGCGGCGAGGTCAGAGGATGAAAGTTGCGAGGTAATCTTGCTGGACACTATCGGTGAGTTGCGCGCCGTGTATCCCCTGGCGGACGTGGCTTTCGTCGGGGGCAGCATCGTACCGCACGGCGGACACAACGCGCTCGAGCCCGCCGCCCGAGGCGTTTGCATCGTCACCGGCGCGCACACGGATAACTTCGCAGCCGTGACGAAGGCGTTGCTGGACGAAAATGCGATTGTTCAATTGCCTCAGGTTTCGGCGTCCGAAGCGCGCGTGGAACTTGCTTCTGCTCTTAGCACACTTCTGTCCAATGACGCGCAGCGGCGGGAGATGGGCCAAAGGGCCCTGGAGGTCTGCAGTCGAAACCGCGGCGCGACTGAGCGGACTGTGCAGATGCTTGCGAAGCTTCTTGATACTCAAGCAGTCGCCGATGAGGAACTTCCCCTTCCGGCGCTTCGGGTCACGGCCGCCAAATGAACCGCGCCATATGAATTCAATGTCACTCGCGCTCCGACCGCTTGGCGGCTTATACGGCGTGGCGATGAAGGCGCGTCGAGCGCTCTACCGCTCTGGACGATTTCGCGTGCATGAACTGGGCGTGCCTGTGATTAGCGTCGGCAATCTAACTACCGGAGGAACCGGCAAGACGCCGCTGGTCGAATGGATCGCGAATGATTTAGCGCAAAAAGGACGGCGAGTCTGCATTCTCACAAGAGGTTTCGGCCGCCGAAGCTCAGGAGCTCGGGTCGTCGTTTCAAATGGAACAGAAATCCTTTCGGATGCGAACCAGGCTGGCGACGAACCGCTCTTGCTAGCGGAGAGATTGCAAGGCCTGGCAGCGGTAATCTGCGATCCGGATCGGGTCTCGGCAGCGAGTTGGGCGCTTGAAAATCTCAAGAGCGACGTATTCGTCCTGGACGATGGTTTTCAGCACTTGCGCGTCGCGCGAAATCTCAACCTCCTGACAATAGATGCGACGAATCCGTGGGGCAATGGAAGATTGTTGCCCGCCGGCATTCTGCGCGAGCCGCCCGCGGAACTGGCTCGCGCGGATTGCATCGTCATAACCCGTGCGGATAATTCCGATCAAACACAAGCTTTGCAGCGCCAGATCGACAAACTAAGTAGCGGCCGTCCCCTCTTCCGATCGCGCGTGACACTCCGCGGATGGCGCGAGGTTGGCGAATCTACGGCCGCTGCGAACGAAATCCACGCCTCATCAGTCGCCGCGTTTTGCGCAATTGGAAATCCGGAATCATTCCTCTCGCTGGTTCGCCACGCCGGCTATCAACTCTGTCACACCCAAACCTTCCGCGACCATCACGTCTACACTCAAGCCGACATCGATCGGGTGGTGCGCGAGTCCATCACGCGTGGCGCCCAGGTTCTTCTCACCACTGCTAAGGATGAGGTGAAACTTCGGTCGTTAGGCTTAGCTCTGCCGTGTTACGCCGTAGACATAACAATTGAGATTGAGAGCAAACAGAAACTGGTTGCTTTAATCGATGAAGCAACGCGCGTTTAGAGTAACATCAACCTTAGTTGGGTTGTCCCTCGAGCAACCAGGGCCTCTAGAAGTTTGGAGTACCACCTTCAGGCGGAAGGCCCTGCCTAAGAAGGAATTCCGCCTAACGGCGGTACTCCAAACAGACGCCTTCCCGGGAGATAACAAAAAGAACTAAGGGGCAGGTGGTGTAGTAACCGGGCTGGGCAAAGCCCTCGCACTGGGCGAAGGCTTTGGCGCAGGAGGCGGTTCGGATTTGGCCGCTGCCGGAGTGGCCTTTGGTGTGGGCGATTCACGTTGATTGGCATTCCTGTTTCCAAGCCCGGAAGTATTACTGTTGACGTTGATCCCAGAATCTCCTGTGACGGTGCTCGGCGCTACCTGGGTAGCACTGGGCGTCGCGTTCGCATTTAAGGTCGAAGGACTCGCGGTTGCTGCGGGCTGGATTCCGCGCTCGCTTTCGCCGGTCGGCGGGCCGGTCGGTGTCACGGGCTGGCCGTTGGGATCAGCGGCAAGTCCATTCTGTCCGGGAGCCTGAGCGTTTGTTTGATTAGACGGCGTCTCTCCTGTTCCGCGCGTAAGAAGGAATACAACTCCGAAAACCGCAACCAGAACAATAGCTGCCGAAACCATGATGCGCCACGGACTGAAGTTCGCTAAAGCACTTTGATCGCCAACCTGCTGATTACTACCTTGCAGTACGGGCGGCGGCGGTCCACCTCGAGGTTGGACCACCGTAACCTCATCGCGAGGCTGAACAACCGTCACTTCATCAAGATCATCGGCAGTCATATGCACCGGCGTGTTCGGCACCGTGTCTGCAATTGGCGGCACAACGGCAGACGCCTGGGCGCCAATTTCATCAGCTGCCTTCGACAGAACCGCCGCCAGTTCCCCCGCCGTTTGAAAACGATCAGCAGGCTGCTTGGCCAGCGCCCGCTCGATAAGCCTGTCCACGCTGGCCGGCAAATCCGGACGTGCGTCAAGAATCGAAGGAGGCGGGTCCTGCACCTGCTTCATCATAATCACGGTCGGTGATTCACCGGTGAAAGGCACACGCCCGGAGAGCATTTCGTAGATAATTACGCCGAGCGAATACACGTCCGACCGGGCATCGATAGGACCTGTCTGCGAGCACTGCTCAGGCGACATGTATTGCGGCGTGCCAATCACCAGGTTGGGTGCGGTGATGTCATGGTCCCGGGCGCCTTCCGGCTGTTGAATCTTGGCAATGCCAAAATCCAGCACCTTGGCCCAATCGCCGCCGTTCGTCTGCGAGAGCATAATGTTGTCGCTCTTCAGATCGCGGTGCACCACGCCCTGCTGGTGCGCAGCATCCAGTGCTCCGGAAACCTGGCGAGTAATTTCGACCGCGCGACGAAGCGGCATCGGCCCTTCGCTTCTGATGATGTCCTTCAGAGTGCGGCCGTCGAGATATTCCATCACCAGGAAGACGACTCCACTTTCGGCTTCGCCAAAATCAGTGACAGTGACTGCGTGCGGATGAGAAATGCGCGAGGCTGCCTTGGCTTCACGTGAAAAGCGCGCCACGATCACGTCATCTCCGGCCAGCGACGGACGCAGGACTTTTATCGCCACGGTCTTGTCCATCAGCACATGCTTGCCGCGATAGACTGCGCCCATGCCGCCGCGCTTAATCAGTTGTTCGATTAGGTATTTTTCGGCCAGCGTCTGGCCAACCAGCGGGTCGTCGACACTCTGCAACACTTCTGCATCAGCGGAGCACAGTGTGGTGGTATCGGAATACTCTTTGCCGCAAACAGGACAGACTTTCATTTGATCGTCTTTCGTTCCTTGTTCGGCAAGCGTAACACACAGTTTTTGCAGCGAGCAAAGATGGCCTTCCACAGGTGGAGGGTCAAGGTGAATATGAAGTCAGTACCACCCGCGTCAGCGGGGGGCTCAAACACTCGACATGTGAGTTGGGTTCCGGATCCACCTGCTTACGCAGGTGGTACTGACCTCATGTCACGCGTAGATCAAAAAAAGAAAATGCGAGCGCAGCTCTCAAGCCGCGCTCACATTGTTTGTTGGATTGGATGCAATTCGTAGCTCAGACTCTCGCGACTACCGCGAAAACCACCAGCAGTGCGAAGAGCACGAGCGACTCAATCAGCGCCAGGCCCAGGATCATCATGGTCTGAATTTTTCCGGCTGCGCCCGGATTACGCGCGGCGCCCTCGCAGGCAGCAGCGCCGATTCGTGACTGTCCAATCGCTCCACCAAAAACCGCGATCGCGAAGCCAATGCCGGCTGCGATAGCGACGTAACCCTTGTAGCTGGGGGCGGCCTCAGCCGCCTGGTTGGCCGGCTGAGCTACCGCCGTCATCGCGGCCATCAACACGCCCAGCACGGCAAAGGAAATCATTCTTAGCTTTTTCATTTCTTATCTCCTGATCCGAAGTCCAGACTGATTACATTAAGTGGACTTCGGACTACTTAAGCATTCGGCGTGAACGAGCAAAGCAACACGCGGGTTGTATGATTTCGCCTGAATCCGGTATCCACCGCCCCTCGAACAACGGCGCTCCTGCGATACAGACCCTGAGGTTCACCACCCCCGAAACTGGAATCACCGATTGCGGCTTTGGCCAATACACGCCTTACCTCGTCCTGCGTCCCAACGTGCGCTGCTAAGATTTGCGGCGCCGCTCGAAACGCGTGAATAGAACCGGATTAAGTTAAGACCGGCGCAATGAACTCCATGCCGTCATCATCTGCCTGACTGTCATGCGCGCGACTGTCATGCGGCGGATGCGAGACCTCGCTCAGATATAACTGCGAAAGCAAAATAAAAACGAACGTTTGAATAAAAGCTACGAAGAGGCCCAGGGGCATCAGCGCCACCGGCACCAGCCAATAGGTTATCCCGGGAGCTAAATGCGCGATCGAATCCATTACCTTTTCGTCAGCAAACATGTTGCCGAAGAGACGAATGCCGAGCGAAAACGGTCGAATCAAATTGCTAATTACTTCGATGGGAAAGATCAGCGGGGCAATCCACCAGATTGGGCCGGCGAAGTGCTTCAGATGGCGGAGCACTCCGTTTTCCTTAATACCGATGTAGTTGTAATAAAGAAACGATGACAGTCCGAGCGCAAACGTTACGCTGGTCGCTGATGTGGGCGTCACGAACAACGGAAAGAAGCCCATTAGATTCGACACCAGGATCAGCACTGCGAACGTCATCACCACCGGGAAATACTGCAAACCGTGCGGACCGACGACATCTTCAAGCAAGCTGCGCACTGCAAGCACGCCGACTTCCAACGTCTGCTGTCCTTGCCCCGGCTCGTCTTCGGAAAGTTTTCCTTTCAAGATCCAAATCAAAACCAAACTGAGGATGCACGCCACCACAAACATCACGGTGTACCAGGGAATCGCGTTCTCGGGCGTGTATGCTCCAAACACCGAGTCCGGCGTCGTGCCGAATTTGGCAAAGAACCATTTCCACTTGGGGTAGGTGTACTTCATTTCAAAGTTGTAGGCCCATTCGCCAAAATATTGATTGACGAGCCTCACTATGATCGGCACGTGCTCAGCTTGTTCAGCAGCCTTCGCGGCTGGCTCTGAACTCAGAAGAAGAAACATCAAAGAGATTCCTCTCGACAAATAATTGCAGAATAGAACTGTCTAAAAGCTTCGACAAACAACGCGGGCACGAACGTGCACAGCCCGACAATCGTGGCCGGCAGCGAAACCACCTGCAGTTGGTAGGCCGCGAAAACTGCAACGCCTACAACGAAATAACGAATAATGTAACGCCAAACCTTAACGCGCGGCCGGTCGGTTCCGCTGACGTTGAAGACGGCCGCGACTGATGTTCGCAGCCAGTGATAGTTCAAAAGCGAAAGCACGCCACCCAGCATCAATCCCGAGGTGACGCGCCAGGGGGCCAAAACTGTACTGGCAACGACGGCGAGCACCACGGTAGCGATCATTACGCGAAAGACGCGCACTTCAAGCGCACCGTCGGCTCCTTCGGTCAGTCCTTCACCGCTCACAATATGGGCAATCTGACTCATGAATTAAGCGGAGGATTTTACATGGGCCGGGCGAGACTGTCGAGTTGAGGCTGGTTTACTTAATTTGCGTCATTTGCGTCAGTCTAATCCCGTTAGTACCTGTCTCATTAGCACCTGGCTCAGGGGCCTGTCCGGAAAACCAGTCTCTGTGGTTCTCTGTGTCACCTCTGTGCCTCTGTGGTGAACGTTTTTCGTTGTAATTTCACCACAGAGACACAGAGCATCACAGAGTTTGCACAGAGAGATTTCCTTTTCCGACAGACTCCTGAGGTGAGGTGCTAATGAAATCTTGCCTATCGCAACTGCCGCGGCGGCGGGGCTTTCGGTGAATCATCGGAGTGGTCCTTAGCTCCCGACTCCGTAAACATTTCCTTGATCGTGCCCACGGCCGACAGCATGCTCGACGTTTCAACCGGCATGAAGATCACTTTGGCGTTGTTGCTCTTGGTCATGTCACGCAGGCTTTCGATGTAGCGCGTCGTGATCAGATACTGCGCGGGATTGCCGTGGTCCGCCATCGCCGAAGCCACCTGCGCAATCGCCTGAGACTCAGCTTCTGCCTGGCGCAAGCGTGCCTGCGCCAATCCTTCGGCCTGCAAAATGTTCGATTGCTTTTCGCCTTCCGAACGGGTGACCGCTGCTTGCTTCTCGCCTTCGGCGCGAGTAATCGCGGCCTGTCGCTCGCCTTCCGCCTGCAGAACCAGCGCGCGCCGGTTGCGCTCGGCAGTCATCTGCTTTTCCATCGTGATGCGCACGTCTTCGGGGGGATTTATGTTCTTCACGTCCACACGCGTAACTTTCACGCCCCACTTGTCAGTGGCTTCGTCGAGAATCAATCGCAGCTTGCCATTTATCTGGTCGCGCTGTGACAGCGTGTGATCCAAATCCATGTCGCCCATCACGGCACGCATACCCGTGATCGTCAATTGAATGATTCCGCCCACCAGATCGTTCATCTCGTAAACCGCTTTGACCGGATCGGTTATTTGCCAATAGACAACTGAGTCGACGTGAATGGTCACGTTGTCGCGGGTGATCACAGGCTGCGGGGGCAGGTCGATGTACTGTTCGCGCAAATCAATCGAGGTGACGCCCCCGCGCGTGTTGGTCCAAAAGACCGCGCGCGGCTTGTCGATGAACGGCACGAGGATATTCAGACCGCTGGCGGCGACGCGACTGAATCGACCCAACCGCTCAACCAACATAACGGTCGCTTGCGGCACAATCTTAAGCGTCTTGGCTGCGATAATCAGCAGCACTATGCCGATGAAGAAGAGAAAGAATATGAGCAGAAACGCCGGCAATGTTCCGTCACTCTGCAATAGGATTATGAACGCGAACGGCATAACTCACCTCCGAAAAAGCTGACTCCAACTCTCTTTGGAACTGGTGGCACTATAACGAAAGCGCTGGCTGAATGAAAGAGCGGATCGCCCAGAGCTTGTGCAGACGACCTAATAGCACTAGAATCTGCGCGTCTAACTCTCAACGCTTCCTACTACAAAAGCGGAGACAACGATGAGGAGTGCTCCCGACGATACCCAAGGCTTGCTGCCAGCTGATCTGACGATTGAGGAATTCTGTAGCTACGTTGTCCCCGGGTTTTGGGATAAGACGGAGTTGCTAACATGGCCTCCCGACGTGTTTGCCTTAGTAGCGTCGTTGTTGCTCAAATCAGGCGCCTATTGTCACGCCGTTTCTGGCTGGACACGATCTTTAGACGCCAGCAATCTTAATGAATGGATCAACAAGACTCGGGAAATTGGAGGGAACTGGAAGCTCAAACCGGACCCACCTCCAGACAAAGTGTGCGAATGGCACCGTACCCTAATCGCGAAGAAAGGCGATGCGGTTCTTGCAGCTTGCGACGATCATGCTTTGTGCGACGCCCTTCTGCACCTCTGCGCTTGTGCTGATGAGGCGTGCAAAAACGTGGGGTTTCATCTATCCCAAACAAGTCCTGACAAATTCCTCGAGCGGGCATCAGAGAGATTGGTGGTGTCGCAACAGAAGGATGGAGTATCGACGCTGTGCAGCGATCGAATTCGCCTCTCTATCATGAGAGTGCTGCCAAAACTTCACACGCCGCAGAGCGGAATAACGATTCGGTCGCTTACCCACCATCTGGCTCTGTGTCCGGCCGGCGATGTCAAGGCGAAGTGGTCTGAATGTCTATCCGTCAGCCGACATTGTCTGAACCTTCTCCTGGCACCTTGGCCTTTGAGGGTCACCCCTGCCCACTTTCAATCTGTTCCCCCTGAACGGGCGGTATTGCCCGATGTGGCCGATTTTAACGCCTTCTTTGAGTTCAGCCCTCAATCTGAGCCTGATGCAGATCCTTTAAAATATTTGGTTGGACTACTTTCAAGTGCTAAGCGAGTTGTTGCGGGGATTGATGGTGTCGTATTCCCCGAACTGGCGCTCACTAAAGACCAGTACTCTCGGATCAACGCACATCTGATGTCTCAAAACAAGTTTTTGATCTGTGGCGTGCGTGAACCACCGTCGCCCGACGATGGCGCCTGCAAGAATTACTTGCAGTTTGATATCCCGAGGGGCAGAGGCCCAACGCTAACACATCCGCAATCCAAGCATCATCGCTGGCGCCTTGATAAGCGACAAATCGTGCAATATGGGCTTGGCAGTTGTCTGGATGTAGAAAAGAACTGGTGGGAACACATCTCGATCGGCAGCCGCGATTTGCACTTCGTTGTGCTGGACCACTGGCTAACCGTATGTCCGCTCATATGCGAAGATTTGGCGCGCCAAGATCCGGTGGCAGAGATTGTTCGCGCGATTGGGCCAAATCTGGTGATTGCGCTTCTGATGGATGGCCCGCAGTTGCCTTCACGTTGGCCTGCTCGTTATGCTACCGTCCTGGCCGACGATCCCGGTTCCTCCGTTTTGACTCTGACGAGCCTCGGCATGGCTGAACTTTCCCGGCCGCCGTCAATGCAAAACCGCTCGCGTGCCGTCGCGCTTTGGAAAGACGCGAAGACCGGAGAGGCGGTTAGCATTAGGCTGCCGCGAAACGCGGATGGAATCGTTCTTAGTCTATCGCGAGAGTCTGGGACGGAGCTGGCCGCCGATGGTCGCGACGACGGAGGTACAACAGGTTATCCTACGTTGTCGGGTATCCATTTCGTGAGTTCTAGTGAGTACGCGAGCATATCACAACCTGACGAGCGTGCACCCCAGCTGATGCGTTGACACTGCCAGTGTGCCATGCTACAAATTGCCTGAGAGTTCTGGGGCCACCGCCCACAAAGTCGCGTAAAGAGCGCTTGATACATCGTTATGGATCGAAACATGAAATCAATTACCTTCGCAGACGCCTATGGTCTCGGTCTAATCGCCAAGAATCCCCAGGGTAAGGACTGGTCGGAAATCCGACAAAACCTCAGCGATGAAGCTCAGCGAATCGCTGAGGCAATCATTATGCCTGGATCGGCTCCTGAGGACGACGCTAAATCTGCTGCGCAAGAATGGGTGGATCTAGCAAATGGGAGCTCTGTCGGATCACAATCTCACGCACAGAATCGGGCAAGCCGCTAGCCCTTCCACCACCAAGTTCAGCTCAACCCTTTCGTATTTGCGGCCTCCGCCAACCGCCGAGCGCTTCTTCAACAACTGCGGCCGCGGCCAGAATGGTTCGTTCTTCAAAAGGCCGGCCAACAATCTGGACCCCGATCGGCAATCCTTCCGCGGAGCGTCCCGCGGGCACCACGACGCTCGGCAATCCGAATACATTGAAAGTCTGGGCGTAACTAAAGGCGCGAAACACGCTGATGGATTGACCATTGACATCGACGCGACGCGCTCCATGCTCGAATGCAGGTGTGGCTCCGACCGGTGCTAGAATCAGGGGCGTCGTTTTCAACCAAAGCAGCAGGTCCTCACGCAGGCTTTCGCGTTCCAGCACCGCAGCCGCGACTCGCTCGGCTGCACTTATCTTGCTCTGGAGATCCGTGTCTTCGGCCGGGTTACGAAGCAGTAGTGAAACTTGCGAGCCCGCCTCGTTTTCCTTGCCCCGGTAAAACTCCCGGAGTTGCTCGGTCGCAGCTTTTGAGAACAATTCGATCCAAAGCCCCGGGCCGCGTGCAATGCCCGGGGGCTTTGCTTCGCTGACTTCGAGGCCGGCGTCGCTAAGAACTTTCGCAGCAGACACAATGGCTGCGCGCGTTTCATCCGTTACCGGCGCAACTCCATCGTTTGCGTACCAGGCGACCCGCAATCCATTCAGCGCTGCGATTGCCTTCGCCAAAGGAAACGCGCGCTGACTGAGCTCGGATGGCGTCGCGTCGCCAATCACGTTGAATAGCAGCGACAGGTCTTCAATTGCCCGGGCCATCGGTCCGATGGAAGCTCCCAGTGACAGAAGGCCGGTGGCACTTGGCGTGTGGCCATCCATCGGCACGCGTCCGGTTGTAGGCTTCAATCCGGCAATCCCGCAAAAATGCGCGGGCACGCGAATCGATCCGGAAAGATCGGAGCCAATCCCCGCCGGAGAAAGACACGCAGCGATCGCTGCTGCTTCACCGCCGCTCGAACCTCCAGGTGTCCGCTGGTGTGCATGAGGATTATTAGTACGGCCAAAGACCGTATTGTCTGTCTCATAAGGGATGGCCATCTCTGGCGTGTTCGTTTTGCCGAGAATGATCGCACCCGCTGCTTTCAGGCGAGCCACGGCAGTCGCATCTTGATTGGGAACGTGATTCGCGCGCAGACGCGATCCGCTGGTCGTCCGCAAACCCTCAGTGTCGATGGTGTCCTTTACGGTGAGCGGCACGCCGTGCAAAGAGCCAACCTGCTTGCCATTTATCAGGTCTGCCTCTGCCGCTCGCGCCTGATCCAGGACCGCAGGAGAGAGCGTAACGATTGCATTCAGTGCGGGGTTGAGACGCTCGATTCTACGCAGGTAGGCCTCGACAACTTCCACCGGCGAGACTGCGCGCGATCGAATCAAGTTCGCGAGTTCAGTTGCAGACTTTGCTGTTAGTTCTTCCACGACTGGTTGTTTCAATCAGAGAGTTTGCGCAGTGAGACTAGTGTCCTACTTGATCAAACGGTGTACAGAGTACCGACTTTAGTCGGGCATTTATTAGCGACAAAGTACCCAACTGAAGTTGGTACTCTAAACACCGTCAAATCAGGAACCGACCCGCCGCGAGGGGGTTGCTTGACACTCTCGCAAGCGCGCAATTAGACTCGCCTTCTCTCAAATATGTAGCGCAAGTTGTTAACTTGCGCAGTCATTTCATACCAACAGCGGCAAGTTGGCAACTTGCCCTACAGGAAAGGATCGCACTCATGGGGACACGTAAGAAAATTACCGTAGTCGGCGCGGGAAACGTCGGCGCGACTGCTGCGCACTGGTTGGCGGCAAAAGAACTGGGCGACATCGTACTAGTCGATATTATCGAAGGGGTTCCGCAGGGCAAGGCCTTGGATTTGGCCGAAGCCGCGCCGGTCGAGGGCTTTGACGTACGTTTGATCGGAACCAATAGCTACGCAGAGACCGCCGGCTCTGATATCGCAATTATTACCGCAGGATTGGCGCGCAAACCGGGAATGAGCCGCGACGATCTGCTGCGCACAAACGCGGACATCGTCGGCAAAGTCGTGGACGAGATCGTCAAACTCTCGCCCGACTCGATCCTGATCATCGTTTCGAATCCGCTCGATGCCATGTGCCAGGTGGCGCTGAGGCGTTCCGGTTTCCCCAAGCATCGCGTCATTGGCATGGCGGGCGTGCTTGATTCGGCGCGCATGCGTTGCTTTTTCGCGGAAGCGCTGGATGTTTCAGTCGAGAATGTGACCGCGTTCGTACTCGGCGGCCACGGCGACACGATGGTGCCGCTGCCGCGCTACTCGACCTGCGCCGGCATTCCTATTACCGAGTTGCTCTCAAAAGAGCAGATCGACGCGATCGTGAAGCGCACGGCAGGCGGCGGCGCCGAGATCGTGAACCTGCTGAAGACAGGATCAGCCTATTACGCGCCGTCTGCCGCCGCGGTTGAAATGACTGAATCGATTTTGAAAGACAAGAAAAAGATTCTGCCGTGCGCTGCATATCTCGAAGGCGAGTACGGCGTCAATGGGCTATATGTCGGCGTGCCGTGCAAACTCGGCGCGAAAGGACTGGAACAGGTAATCGAGATTACCTTGACTACAGAAGAGCGCATCGCTTTGCAGAAGAGCGCGGCGGCCGTGCAGGAACTCGTGGACATTCTGGGAATCTAAGAGCCCAGGTTCAATTCAGCCACAGATAGACGCAGATCCGCCAGCCAGGAAAAAGTCGGAGTAGGAATGACTATTACTAATCACCCCCTCCACAGATCCGGACGAGCGCTGCTAACGCATCCGGCTCCTGCCTTAGGTAATGACGCCAAGTCGCCTGAGCGGATAAGGGTGATGCAGCGTGGGCGGTGGCAGCCAGCGGTTAATCAAACGGTACATCTGCTCCCAGGTCAGCCGCCGCGTCTGGCTGCGACGCCGCAGCGTGCAGTACCAGTGACGGGCAACGTGAAAGCGAAACGAAGACAGCGAGCGCGTGTTCGAAGGCACCCCGTAATAGCGGTTGTGTCCCCCGACCACCAACCGAAGCCACTTACCAACTTCGGACACTCGATGATGCATTCGTTTGCGAAGTTCCGTTTTGATTTCCTTCAGCTTAGCGCGCTTCCTCTTGCTCATCGTCCGCCGCAACACCGTGAACATCCCGTTGCTTCGCTTCTGGCCACAGATGTGGGTGAAGCCAAGAAAGTTGAATGTCTCGGGCTTCCCTTGCCCGCGTCGCTTTCGATTATTCGCTGCGTGAAAGCCGAACTCGATTACGCGCGTTTTCTCGGGATGCAGTTTCAGTTTGAACTTGGCGAAGCGCTCCGCCAATTCCTGGTGAAACTGTTCGGCGTCCGACTGGTGCTGAAAGCCCACGACGAAGTCATCAGCCCAACGGACGACGATAACGTCGCCTTTGGCTTTTGTCTTACGCCAGTGCTGCACCCAGAGGTCGAACACGTAGTGCAGATAGATGTTAGCCAACAGAGGCGAGGCACTGCCGCCTTGTGGCGTTCCTTCTTCACTGCACGACCACTGTCCTTCTTCCAGCACGCCCGCGTTCAGCCATTTACGGATGAGCCGCACCACGCGCTGGTCAGCCACTCGGTGCTCGATGAACTTCACCAGCCATTCATGGTCCAAACCATCGAAGAACGAACTGATGTCACCATCCAGCACCCATTCCACCTTTCTCGTCAGCAACGCGGTGTACAAGGCCGTCCAGCGCATTGTGCGGACTCTTGCCTGGCCGGTAGCCATACGAGAAACCAAGAAAGTCAGTCTCGTAGATTCCATTCAACACCATGACAGTCGCGCGTTGGGCTATCTTATCTTCCAGCGCGGTGACACCGAGCGGTCGTTGCCGCCCGTCATCTTTGGTGATGAATCTTCTGAGCACTGCCTTCGCTCGATAAGCCCCGCGCCGCAGCCGCAAAGAGAGGTCTGCGAGATTGCTCTCCAGATTCTCCCCGTACTGACGCCACGTTTCCCCATCGACTCCCGGGGCCGCATCACGCTTCAATCCGTAATAGGCTTCGCGCAACGTGCTCAAGTTGTAGATGTGGTGCATGAGGCTGGTGAACTTCACCTTCTTATCTTTCACGGCTGCTTGCCGTATCCGCCCCAGCGCACTTTGCACGACTTCCCGGTCCAGTGCCCGGTTCGTGTTTTGCCGCGGCGTCTTCCCTTTGGCCAGACCCCTTCGCTCCACCTGCTCCGCCGCCGATGCTTCGGCTTTGTTCGCGGGCTTCGTCGCTACTACGGGTCTGTCCGACTTCCTGCGTCCGTTCATCATCGTCGTACGTCCTTAGACTTCTCGATGCGTCCCCAGCGTGCCGGCTGGGGTGAACGCAGGATCTCCCGGTTCTCGCGCAGGTTGCTTCCGTGCATGCCTGGGGTCTCTGACCTCGCGGGATACCAATGCTCCTTGCCCATGCGGAACATCGGTTGTGGCCTTCCCCTTTCTCCTACAGGGTCGGCATCCCGAACTATGACTTTTTCGTGGCTCGATACCCAGCCTGCACTTTCCCCTGTCAACGCTTCGCCTTGTGGGTCACCCCACACGACGCATGACTCGGGGTCGTCATGGTTGGCTAGACCTTTAACGTTTGAAACTTTCATTCAATACAACCTGCCGGTTTAGCCCGGCGCACAGGAGGAAGTCCATGTCTCCATAGACTTCCTCGTAAACCCTCTTCTTAGAGATCTGTCTAACGAAACCCGCGCGATTCCATTAGACCTTCCTACGGGAATGTTTTGCTCCAGGTCCCGAACGGCTTGAACGGATTGCCGCCTACTGCTCGATCAACGAACACATCGACGAACTGCTTCGACGTACCCGCAGTTGTGTTAAGCGTGAAGCTGCCTGACTCTTTGCGGAGGAAGTAATCCGTCGGGGGATTGGATCCGATAGTCGCATTGAAGCGGCTACCTGCATCCCTGGCGGCGCCGGCGTCGATGGCCGCGCCGTCGTACCAGAGCCTCGCCGTGCCACTGCGGTGCCCGCTCGCAGCCGCTATGCGGACTGACAGTCTGAACTTCAAGGTGTCACCGGCGTTGATAGGTGGGGAACCGGCTGTTGGCTGGAAAAAGCGTGAAGTTACTTTCGTAGCCAGCCAAAGCAAACCGTAAACCATCGTCTCGCGATTCTCTTCATAAATCGCTTTGGTAGGAGGGATGTTCATCGTTAGTCAATGGACTCCAAGCTCATTTCAGGTTCTCGTAATCTTTCTTCGCCGTGATCAGAAACGGAATGTCGGGATCGGCATCCGTCCAAAGCGCAAAGAAATCCTGGTAGGCCTTACGCGCTTTTGCACGATCGCCACTCATCACGGCCGCCTGCGCGAAACCCACATATGCCTGGGGATACAGAGCGGAACGAGGCGCCCAACCGCGGTGGTCGATAATCTTTTGAAACTCCGCCGCTGCTTCCGCTCCTTTATGCAGTTTCAGCAAAGCCTGGCCGCGGAAGTATTGAGGCCAAAAATTGCCAACGATCTCATAGCGCAGCGCAGGTTCCAGCAACTGAACTGCGCGCGCGGGATCGCCACGACGCATCGCGATCAGGGCATGATTCAGAGGCCAGTAGACGATGTTCACCAGCGTATCATTGGGGAATCGTTTGGACACCTCGTCCATCAGCGATTGCGCCCGATCCGCGTCGCCGCAAAGAGCAAAAGGCGAGGATGCAGTTTGCACGGTTGCGGTAACGCGCGAGATGCCGAATGCTTTCGCTGCTATGTCGCTAACCCGATCGCAATTCCCGAAGAGGCTTTCGGTTTGCATTTGTCCGGTCAACAATTGTGCGGCCGCATCATTCTGTTTGTGTCCCAGCGCTAATTCCACGGCCCGTTGATTGAGGTCCCGCGCTTTTCGCAACTGGCCAGAGAACACCGCCACCTCCGCTTGCCATGCCTGGGCGTTATATTCGTCCGGCCGTCCGGTCCACCAATCGATCTGCTGCTTCATCGCCGCGGCGTCTCCCTTGATGAAGGCGATTGAATAGAGGCCGCTGCGGATAAAAGTGGAATCCAGCTTCTGCTCGAGGGCCTGCCGGTAAACTTCTCTTGCCTCATCGAACCGATTGAGCTCGATAAAGGCCACTGCCAGGTTATCGCGCGGAGCCGCCGCGTTCGGATTCAGGCGAATTGCCTCCTGCGCCTCTTCCATCGCCTTTTCAAGGAGGCCATCACCGTCATACACGTTCGACAATTGGATATGCGGGATCGGATCGTTGGGGTAGGTGCGTTTCCAGAGCTCCAACGTCTCAATATACTTTTCGCGCTCTCTCGTTACGAGAGTGTACCTGTACGCCGTTATGTAAAACTTTTCCCGTTCGCTAACGCGGTCGCGCAAGTCAAACGCTTTCTGCGCCGCGTCCGTAGCGAGATCACGTTGTGCGGTATTGGAGTAAGCCGACGCCAGACGGGCATAAGCTATCGCGAAATCAGGGTCTAGCTCAATGGCCCGTTTGAAGAATGGTATGGCCTCAGAGTAGCTGCCTTTCAGATGATCATCCAGCCCGATCGAATAGGCCTTAAAAGCTTCGAGCGATGAAGTGGTGGCTTGTTCGATAGGAGCATCGAACTTCTTAATCGAGGCAAGCGATTCCCCAAGCTGCTCGCGCAGCCTGGTCGCGGCTTCGCCGAGTCTCTTGATCACCTGCTCTCTGCTGTCGGCCTCGACCTGCTCGCTCGCCAGGGCATCACCGGTTTGCGCATTGACGGCTTCGACCGTTATCACGTAATGACTTCCAACTCCGGAAATCGAGCCGGTCAGAAACACTTTCAACCCCTGCCGCTGACAAATCTCACGAGCGAGATCGCGAGTCACCCGCTCGTCAGGCGAACGGCCGAGAAAGCGCAGCGAGTCGCGCACACGTTGGTCGCCAAAAATGTTCAGAAAAGGCGACTGACCCAGTTGCGCTGCCAGCGCCTGCTTGAGCGTGCCGTCGAACACCGCGTCGCCAGTGTTATT
The DNA here is from genome assembly GCA_041497335.1 of Pyrinomonadaceae bacterium. Classification (GTDB taxonomy): domain Bacteria; phylum Acidobacteriota; class Blastocatellia; order Pyrinomonadales; family Pyrinomonadaceae; genus UBA11740. Next base: position 148,727 of record JBGQGG010000009.1, read on the forward strand.
AACAAAGTCTGCAATCAAAATTGTGTCTCTGTCCGTGAGGGGGGCCGTCCGGCGAAAGAACGCGAAATAAGCTGCGGTCGCGGCAAGCACCAATACAGCGAGCCCGATGATGGTGACAACTCGCGGGTGGTGTTTGATCTCGGTAACAAAATACTCGGCGCTGGATGGGCGTGTCGGGAGCGAAGCGGTTGGCCGGCCCAATACTACGTCACCGGTTCGATGCGAAACAGTTTCCGGGTGGGCACGTGTGGTTTCACTACCGGCCGTAGACAGACCGCTGGAATAAAGGCTGGGGTTGTCTACCAACGCACGGCGCAACTCTTTGAGTTCCATCGCTACGTCTTTGATCGACTGATAACGTTCTTCCGGATCCTTTTCCAGGCAGCGCCGCACGATCTTTTGCAGATCGCCGGGCACATCCGGGTTGAAGTTGCTGATGGGGGGAAACGGCGCGCGAATGATCTTGTTTAGTGAGTCAATCCGGTCCTCGCCCTTGAAGGCCTTATGTCCGGTTACTGCTTCATACAAGATGCAGCCGAAAGAAAAGATGTCGGAGCGCTCATCGATCAGGTTCGTCCGGCCTCGCGCTTGCTCGGGAGACATGTAACCCGCGGTGCCGACAACCGCACCGATAGCGGAATGCGGTGGCGGGATGGCCGTATCATCTTCGCTCGCCCACGCACTGCTTGTGCTCAAAGGCTGCTGCGGCTCGATAAGTTTGGCCAGCCCGAAATCTAAAATCTTCGCGTGCCCATCGCGCGTGATCATGATGTTGTCCGGCTTAAGATCACGATGCACAATCCCAGCAGCGTGAGCCTTCGCCAGACCTTCAGCCGTGTGTTGCAGATAACGCAGCAGCTTTGGCAGATCGCTTTGTCTATCGAGAAGGCATTCGCGCAGTGTCTGTCCATCGATGAACTCCATCGCCATGAAGTTCAAGCCGTCGGCTTCGTCAATCTCATAAATATGCGCAATGTTCGGATGGTTGAGCGCCGCCGTTGCTTTCGCTTCCTGCACGAAGCGTTGCATCCGATCCTGATTTGCCGCGACGTCGAATGGCAAGACCTTCAGCGCAACTTTTCGATCGAGTCGGGTGTCCAGCGCGAGATACACCTCGCCCATGCCACCTCGCCCCAGAAGCGAGACGATTCGATAGTGAGCTACAGATTGGCCGATGATTGCACTGGGCTGAGCCGCTGCTTCTTTGCGGGGGGAGCTGCTTGGGTCACTTACCTCTTCGTGCGCGGCAAGTAGAGATTCGACTTCCCGGCGAACCTCTACATCTCCGGCACAGGCGCGGTCAAGAAAGAGACCGCGCCTGGCCGGATCAAGTGCCAGCGCAGACTGATAGAGCGCTTCGATTTTTTGGCGGGATTCCGGGGATACTGCCATGGCAGGAGCTTTCTCAATCCGCCGCGGCCATTCCTGCATCATGCCGCAATGCGTCCGCAGCTTAGCACCTGCATCAAGGAATTCCTATCAGAAGGACACCGGAGTAGTAGGTCAGTTTCAAATCAGACCTTCTCTTCCACAGGATTGCCAGAGCAAGCGCCTTTGATCCTTAATAGTGTCTCCTAAATTACTATGAGGTCTTGAGGCAAGGCATTTCAGCAGGGATGCCGACAAGACTTCGTTATCCGCTCCCATATGATTTGCCTGTTGAGATAATGGCGAAACTTGATCGCTACAATTCAATCAAGATCAATGACTCTCGAGAGTTTCAGAGGCGCGGAAATCCGCTAGAGGAAACGTGATTTTAGCCTTGATTTGCTGCCGTCCTTCGGCAATCTTTTCGAGCTGTTTGTAAATGGCAGCTTCGAAGTAGAGTTCGCCAAAAAACAGAGATCACGTATCTCTGCTCGCGAATGCACTTTCGCAGCTTGTCGACTGTTCTCTTCACAGAGACTCAACGCTTCAACCACCCCAGCAACCCATACAGCACCGTCTCGCGGTTCTCTTCATAGATGGCCTTCGTCAGTGGAATATTCATGGGGCAGACCTTGACGCAGTTTTGCGCGTTACCGCAGTTAGTGATGCCGTCGGCGCCCATGATTCCTTCCAGGCGCTCGTCGCGGTTCATCGCCCCGCTCGGGTGCATATTGAAGAGACGCACCTGAGCAATCGCCTGTGGCCCGATGTAGTGATCCTCATCGTACTGCGGACATGCTTCGAGACAACAACCGCAGGTCATGCAGCGTGAGTACGCGTAGCGCTCCTGCACGTCTTCCTGATCCATGCGCGGGCCAGGCCCCAGATCGTGAGTCCCATCAAGTTCGATCCAGGCGTGAACGCGCCTCAGGTGATCGAACATCTGCGAGCGATCAACCATCAGATCGCGCACGTTGGGAAACTTGGACATCGGTTCGAGCTTGATCGGGTGATCGAGATTATCGACCAGGGCCGAGCACGATTGCCGTACCCGCCCGTTTATGATCATCGTGCAGATGCCGCAAACCTGCTCAAGACAGTTCATGTCCCAGGATGGCGGCGTGGTAAGCTTGCCGGATTTCGTGACCGGGTTCTTGCGAATCTCCATCAGGCAGGAGATTACGTTGAGGTTCGGACGGTATGGGATCTCGAACTCTTCCCAGTACTGTAGAGAGTTGGGCGCCGCGCGACGTTTGATGTGAATCTCGACTGTCTTGGTCATAAGGAATTTGGAGTGCGCCGGCAGAGCGTAGCAGCGACCGCACTCCACATCTAAGCCTTCTTCGTTTCTTTCTTCTCGTGCGAATAGTCGCGCTTGCGCGGCGGAATCAGCGAAACGTCGACCGGCTCGTACGAGAACACCGGGCCTTCTCCTGAGTATTCCGCAATCGTCGTTTTCAGCCAGTTCGGATCGTCACGATCCGGAAAGTCCGGCTTGTAATGCGCGCCCCGCGACTCGTTGCGGTTAAGAGCGCCGAGGGTAATCACGCGCGCCAGATCCAACATGTTCTTCAAATGCCGGGCGTGCGGCAGGGCCATCGTCGCCCACAGGTTTGAATCGTTGATTGAGATGCGTTCGTAACGTTCCAGGAGTTCGAGCAGCCGATCATCTGTCTCCTTTAGCCGGTCGTTATAGCGAACCACAGTAACGTTATCAGTCATGATCCGGCCCATCTCTTCGTGCAACTGGTACTGGTTCTCTTTGCCGCTTTGCGTGATCAGCTTATCGTTTATCTCCCGCTGGCGTTTCGTTTCCTGTTCATAAATCGCTGAGCCATTGGCGCCGTTGCGCTCGACGCTCTTCGCCCAATCGATCGCGGCGGGCGCGGCGATAAAGCCGCCGTAAACACAACTCAACAGCGAATTCGCACCGAGCCGGTTCGCGCCGTGAATCGAATAATCGCACTCGCCGGCCGCCAGCAACCCGGACATGTTTGTGCGCTGCTCGTAATTAACCCACAGCCCGCCCATCGAATAATGCACGCCGGGAAATATGCGCATTGGCACGTGGCGCGGGTCGTCGCCGACAAACATTTCGTAGATTTCGAGAATCGCCCCGAGCTTCTGATCCAGTGTCTCCGCTGGAATGTGTGTGAGATCGAGATAGACCTGGTTCTCTTCGTTCACTCCCATCCCAGCGAGACAAACCTGGAAAATTTCGCGGGTGGCGATGTCGCGCGGAACCAGATTGCCGTAAGCCGGATACTTCTCTTCAAGAAAATACCAGCGCTCCTTTTCGGGAATTGAAGATGGCGATCGTTTGTCGCCTTTCGCCCTGGGTACCCAAACGCGTCCGCCCTCGCCGCGCGCCGACTCGCTCATCAAGCGCAGCTTGTCTTCGCCGGGAATCGAAGTCGGATGCACCTGAATGAATTCTCCGTTGGCATATTTCGCGCCTTGCTGGTAACAAGCCGCAACGGCGCTGCCCGTGCACACCATCGAGTTAGTTGATTTGCCGTAGATCAGGCCCGGGCCACCGGTCGCGATGATTACCGCATCGGCGGGAAAAGCCTGCAACTCGAGCGAGCGCAAATTCATCGCCACCAGCCCGCGACAGACCTGGTGGTCATCGAGCACGAGCGACATCATTTCCCAGCCTTCGTATTTCTTGACGCGGCCCTCGACTTCAAAGCGGCGCACCTGCTCGTCCAGCGCATACAAAAGCTGTTGCCCGGTCGAAGCTCCGGCAAAAGCGGTGCGATGATGCTTGGTCCCGCCGAACCGCCTGAAATCGAGCAGACCTTCCTTCGTGCGCGAGAACGGCACGCCCATGCGATCGAACAGGTAGATGATCGCCGGGGCCATCTCGCACATCGCTTTCGCCGGCGGCTGGTTTGCGAGAAAGTCTCCGCCATAAACTGTGTCGTCGAAATGCTCCCAGGTCGAGTCGCCTTCGCCCTTCGTGTTGACCGCGCCATTAATTCCGCCCTGCGCGCAAACCGAATGCGATCGCTTCACAGGCACTACGGAAAAGAGGTCGACCTCGTGGCCCGCTTCGGCGATCTTCATCGCCGCCGCCAGACCCGCCAACCCGCCACCGACTACCGCGATCTTGATTCCAGCTCCCATAAGTTCTACTTCGTAATGAAGTCAGTACCACCTGCGTGAGCGGGTGGATCAAACACTCAAGACGTGGGTTGGCTGTTCGGCCCACCCGCTCACGCAGGTGGTACTGACCAACTCGTCACAGAATTCCCGGCAGCAATCCACCGGGACGTAAGAAAGCCACCGCCGCGTTGATGCCCACGGCGAGGAGTACTACGCCGAATCCTAAACACGCATAGCCGGCAATCTTCTGGGCGCGCTCGCCGATCGTAATCCCCCAATCAACCAGAAACAGCCACACGCCATTTGCTAAATGCCACACGGTCGAGGTAATTCCAATCACGTACACAATGAAGATCGGCACCATGCGAAACTCGCGGGCAACTATCTGAAACGATTCTTGGGGGTGAGTAGCAACTGAGAGCGTGTTAAGACCCGGGATCAAACCGAAACGGAAATTCAGGACGTGAAAAGTGATAAAGAAAAACAGGATAAAGCCGGTCACTCGCTGAATGGTGTAGAACCAGTTCCGCGGATACGGATAGTTCAGATTGTTTGGCCGTGCCTCGACGGTGATCACCAGGCCGTACACGGCGTGATAGATTAGCGGAATGAAAATGCCGCCAATCTCCACCAACAGGATGTAAGGGATCGACTGTAGGTCCTGGACGGCGGTGTTGAACTCGGCCGCCCCGTTGAGTGCTTTGGAATTGGTGTAAAAATGTTCGAGTAGGAAAAAGCCCAGGGGCATGATGCCCGTCAACTGGTGCAGCTTTCTCAGAATGAAAGTTCTGCTCAGACGAATCGCCACGAGGGCTCCTCTCTCTGAAGTGAACTGAGCAAGGCTTTTGGTCTCAGCGGGAACAAGTTAATCAAAGAATGATCTAGCAGCTAAAATTATAGGGCGAACAATCCGAAATGCAAAACGAGCTCGATGATCTTAACCCGTTTCCGGAACCTGTCGAGATTGAAATCACGGATATTTTCGACTTGCACACCATTCCTCCGCGTGATGTGAAAGCGGTCGTGGAGGAGTACCTGCGCGAGGCGCGTAAGAAGGGTTTGCGCGTTGTCCGCATCATCCATGGAAAAGGAATTGGAGTACAGCGAGAGATTGTCAGGTCAATTCTGGCGCGCACGTCCTTTGTCGAAGACTGGAGCGACGCGCCACCCGGTGCGGGCGGACTGGGAGCAACAATCGCGCGGCTGGCGGCGCCGCCGGAAGAATCCGAGGCATGATCCGATCTAGAGCAAGAGTCTCAGCCTGGCGTTAACATCATCTACGGCAAAACGGCACCGGGAAAACGAGGTTCCTTCATAACGGGCTGTAAGAATGTCTGTCGAAATAGACCGACGGCTCCCCCTGCTCCGAGAATAACCAGCAAGACCCAGAAAGGGTACCGCAACCGGTAAAGCGCGCCGATATTATTAACAACTATTCCCAGCGATAGTGCACCCAACCCGGCGAAGATAAACAGGAACCACGCAGCTAATTTCCGCCGTCCTCGCCACAATCCGAATAGTGCAAGGCATTCAATGACGTAAGTCAACAAGGTTTCAAATCCCGAGAGCCACCTCCCACCCTGGCCCACTTGCCGGCCTGCCTTCCACCACATGTTCGGAAAAGGCGAAAACAATCCGACGACAAGCGCGCGGGGCACGTAACGAACTAAATCACCGACGGTTCGCAACGTGACATCTGTATCAATGTTAGATCCGTCAGTCACTTTAATAACGTTCCCTTCTTCATCAACTCGTAACGGAAATGCTCTCCGTCGCGCCTCAATCTGTTGCACGAGTGATAGCCCTTGCAGCGCCTCACGAGCCTGGACGCCTTCGATCATGAGTTCCTGCTGGTTTTGAAATGAACTCTGAAAGCGTGGAATGATAACTAGTGATATTGTCATCGCGGCAGCAAAGACCGCGGCACCAATCGCGATGCGCTTCTCACGAACAGATCGAATGAGCAGAAGGATGATGGCAACCGCGATAACAACGTATAGCAGGTGCCACATGGGCATTCGCACGATCCTGATCGTTAGAATAGCCAACACAGTCGGCAGGGTTAGCAACAAGCCACGATACCAGGAAAGGTCGCCACTCAAACACTTCACCACACAATAGATCATGACGAGCACCGCAAGCATTAACAGCGGATCTCTCAAAAGTTGCGTCGTATGAAAAAGCAATGAAGGCCAAACCGCGACAATGCCGGCGGCGACCAATCCACTCTCATAATCGAAAATCGTCTTACCGATCATGAAAACGAGAGCCAGCATCGCCAGATAGTAGAGCAGATTGAGAGGCTCAATCGTCAGAATATTAAATCCGACCCAGCGAAACAGGAGCATCAACGGCAGTGAATAGAGTCTCACATGGAACTGAGTTGGCCACGTCGCCCAGTCCAGCACTCTGCCATTCTTGAGCACGTAAACGAGCAAAATGCAGTCTCCTTGATAGTCCGCCGCGTCTGACGTCATGGCAAGGCCCACTGGATCGATTTGATTTGGAAGAAGTCGATATCGGCCGATCAGAAAAACGGTAAGGGTGATACAAATGTGCCAGACCGCGGCCGCCAGAATTAAAAATCTGGAGTGGAAAAACCGATTGACTGATCGGCCCCGTGCTGCAACTAAGTCTGCTGGCATATTTCCAAAACCTCAGTGGGACAGGACTTATTTTGCGAATAGTAACACCGCAACCCGCCGCGCCGGTTTTGGACATGGCCGAGAGCGTCCGCTAATATTAAGGCCAGTGTCACTCTAAAGTCATGTTTGCAAGATGGCGCAAACAGCGAGTAAGAGATCTTAGTCTCAGCGTCATCGATTCTTGGGCAACATAACCACGACCTTGTGCGGCGGAGAGTTGGTTGAGGCGATTTCCAGGGGGCGAAAAACTGGTTTGTATTATCGCAGACGTTCGTGAGGCATTGGTTGAGCTACCGCCCTTGAGGGTGGACCCAAACGAGAAGGGTGACTTATTTACCGACTAACTCAAGCCCACCACCACACCTTTACCCCACCACCGCAACATTCTACACAACATTCTAAACACAGCATTCTACTGCTTGTCACGGCCCATCGTTCGTAGTATTCTTTCGAACCCGGATCGACAGTCCAGGAATCAGTTCGTCTGGTCCGGCAGGGGTGGACTAGCAGGGACGCGCTTTTTCTGGGCCTGTTATTAACCTTAAGCAGGATAACTATTCATCTGCTCTAAGTGGAGCTCGCCTCGATGAAGAAGTTTCTGTTCGCGCTACTGTATCGCCTTGGTGCTACCAGGTTTGCTGCCTGGTGGAATCGTGACCGGGTAGTCTTTCTCTGCTATCACGGCGTGACTCAAAGCCCTTGCCGCAGTTCTGATGATCCCAAAGGACTACACGTCAATCATCTGCAGTTCGTCGCGCACCTCGACTTCCTTCAGCGCCATTACAACATAATCTCTTTGGGTGACTACCTTGCCGCGCATAATAATGGGCGATCTATGCGTCCGTATTCGGTCGTGCTCACCTTCGATGATGGATTTCGGAACTTCCTCACAGTAGCGGCACCGTTGTTGGCTGCGCGAGAAATTCCCGCCACAGTTTTTCTCATCACCGATAAGGCGGCCGAAAACAGCGCCGGCAATCGGGGCCTGGCATGGACCCCTGAAGATGACCAGCGGTACCTTTCATGGTCCGAGGCGCAGATGTTAAAAGCAGAACATGGTTTTGAATTTGGGTCCCATACCTGTTCTCACTCGCCCCTGCTTGGTCTGTCGACGGCCGAAACTGAGCGCGAACTCCGGCACTCGTTCGATAAGCTTATCACCCAACTCGCGGTCGAGAAGCCGACGCTGTCTTATCCCAAGGGCGAGTTCTCGAGCCTGCTGGCCGCCGACGCCCAGAAACTCGGTTATGCTTGCGCGCTGACAACCGATCGCGGCCGCAACGAAATAGATCACGATCTTTTCACGCTCGGCAGAACGTTGATTGGCGATGATGATGACCAGGCTTCGTTCGCGGTTCGTGTGTCAGGCATGCGTTGGTGGCTGGTGAGATTGATGAGAGGATCAATTTGGCGGCGCCCGGCGGGGCCGGACGTAATCAAGGTCCCCGTTGCCGCGGTCGTGCCCAGTCGTAAGTTAATGGACTGACCATCGGCGTGAGTGCTCTGGATGATCGTCTATCAGAAGAAGTTCCTCAGAATTGCCGAATACTGGAATGGCGAAGAGCCAAACATGCCCGGCGTAGATCTCGTCCGCCGCTTTCAACAATCCCAGCCAATTGACGGAATGCTCTGCCGCGAGTTTTATACCATCCTGCTTGATCTGAAACTGGATGATGAAGAGCTGCTCGCCCGGATGAAGCGAGACACGCGCTATGAAGTCAAGCGAGCAGCCAGTAAGGACCAGCTGGTCTACGATTGCCTTGACGGCAGAGACCGGCAAGTTTTCCAACAGTTCTGCGACTACTACGATGACTTCGCAACTCAGAAAGCGCAGCCCAAACTAAACCGGACCTGGTTGTCATTGCTTGCCGAGTCGGGTGCCTTAACGCTTTCGCGTGTAAGTGACTCGACGAGGGAGGTACTCGTTTGGCATGGCTATCATCGTTCGAACACCAGGGCGACCCTGCTCTATTCAGCATCGCTTTTTCGAAAATCTGAAAGCAGTGAGCTGAGAAACAAGGTTGGGCGTGCCAATCGCTTTCAACATTGGCGCGACATGCAGCGGTTCAAAGCCGAAGGCATTTCGGTTTATGACTTCGGGGGCTGGTACGAAGGAGGCAGCGATCTGGAACGACTCAGAATAAATACGTTCAAGGAAGAGTTTGGCGGAGAGATCGTTAAGAACTACATCTGCGAGCGGGCCGTAACCGCAAAAGCCAAACTGTTTCTGGGGGTGCGGCGTTTATTGCTGGGCAATGCCATCTGAACACTCAGCCCTAGCCGACTGCGAAATCGACACCGGAGTTGCCGACCTAGCTAGCTCGCCAGCACGATCACTACCTATACGGAGTTGCTGGACTGGATCGCACTGACTTCCTGCTCACCCTGGCGCGCGAAGGCGAAGACGCCTTCGTCGTTGACTTTGCCGATATCGAGAGAGAACTCCAACGTGGCTGAACGTTTTGAGGCCGTTCGATTCTCCTTGCCAATCCCTCAGTGAGTGCTAAACTTCGGCTCAGGCAAAGTACCGTGGAGTAAGACGATGCAACCCAACAAAGCCTACGACGAAGTGATCGAGTTCATTGCGGCTTCCAGCCCGCAGAATGTTATTGCCTTTCGCCCGTCTGAGGAGGCCAAAGCGCGAGTGGCAGATCTGATCTTTCGAGAGAAGACAGAAGGCTTGCCAGACGACGACAAGTCCGAACTGGATCACTACCTCCAAATTGAACACCTGATGCGCCTGGCAAAAGCTCGCGCACATCACTATCTGGCAAATGGCTAGATGGATCAGTGCGGACCTACGTCAGACTATCGCTGACCGCGCAAACCTATTGTGCGAGTACTGCCTCATCGCCGAGGCAGATACTTTTTACGGCTGCGAGGTCGATCACATCATCAGCCTAAAGCACGGCGGTTCCTCGGAGACAGACAATCTCGCTTACGCTTGTGCTCTTTGCAACCGCGCCAAAGGAAGCGACGTTGGATCGGTTTCAACCACGGGCGAATTCACTCGCTTCTTCAATCCGCGCACCGACCGTTGGGCCGAACACTTTCGTTTGGAGCAGGCTGTGATTCGCCCGCCGACCACTGTCGGAGAAGTCACTGCTCACATTCTAGAATTCAACAACAGCGCACGGCTACACGAACGTGAAGAGATGATTCGATTTGGCAAATATCCAAGCGACGCGGCCTCTGTGCTCATGGTTGTTGGTTCGACGTGACTGTTTATTTCGCGGCGCATGAGAGCTTCACGCGCAACGTGTTGGGCAGACGCGGCTGGCTCGATCTAGTGCGGTTGGGCCAGGCTGAGTATGTGAGCAAGCTCTATCTAGCCCCGGATTATTCATGAACGAAACTTTTGTCATGAACAGCGTGTCGCATACGGTCGAAACACACTGTTACGGAACCGCGAGCGGTAGCGACCGGATGCCGGCATTCAACAAGCACAGTGTCGTCACTCTGTTTTGCGGACCTGACCCAGTTGAGTGTGGGATCCGGTCGCTACCGCTCGCGGTTCCGTAACAACAGTCGTGGTTTCACGGGCTCGGCGATCGGAGGGAACGATCCACCAAATCACACGAAACAACTCGAACAAGAAGGGCCATTTCGTGTCAGTTAGTCGGATTTAGTGTGACTTCGTGGATCGTGTTCGCGCGCTGCCGATCGAGACTAAGCCTTAGGCTGGTGTTCTGGGTCTTGTTGGAGCAGGTGATCGCTCGCGGCGGCATCGAGGTCAGGATCGATGTCGGCATTCGTCCCCGCGTGTTGAATCGCGTAACGTTATCACCACCGATCCCTTGCAGCAGCAGGGGGTCAATGAGATGCGCGAACGAATCAAGGCTAGACATTTCTAGCTGGAGAAAGAAATCGTTCATCGCGATCTTAAACCGGCGAACATCCGGGTGAGGCCCGGCGGATCTGCGGTTGTTTACCAGGCCGGCCGCGCAGACATCGTGCAATTGAATGCTCGTCTCTTTGCGGCGGCCAAACGTGTTGCGGATGATTTGAAAATTCCTATTTACGCAACGCTCGTCCTTGGCCGCTCCGTCACCGCATCAGACACGACACTGCAGACCGTTCTTTCCCAGGCAACGGCGTTGAACTGCGATGGATGGTATTTCGGATTTGAATTCGAGGACGAGCGTCTCCCGAGCGTACGCGAAACGGTGCGGAGATGCTGCGTCGCGGGATTGACTCTCGCATGCACGGGCAAACCCGTGCTGCATGCCTACGCTGGTCCAATGGGATTGTTATCCTTTGGATTCGGCGCCACAGGAGTCGCTATTGGTCACAGTCAGAACCTCTGGAAATTCACCCGCGATCGCTGGATGCCGACAGCATCGCAGGGAGGAGGAGGCGACGCCCCGGCCCGCTTCTTTTCCAGTGCTCTGTGGGGCACCATCATTTACCTTGACGAAACAAGCCAGCTTTCAGCGGCGCTTCGCAATCAGGTCTTGACCCCCTCACCCTTCTCCGGACCCGTCACGTCGAATTTGCCATGGTCGCGTTGGGAGTCAGGCAAGCATCTCGTCTACATGCTCGCCCAGCAAATCTCAACGATGTCCACAGAAACAGATCCGCGAAAGAACGCCACTGCAGCTATCACGCTTCTGGACAATGCCCTCTCCCTTCATGCAGCTATTCAGCGAAGCAATGTGTTCCTGGGCGACAACACCAATGCCTACCAGGCCAACTGGAAGGCTGCTCTGGAAGACTTGCTTAGGGACAACCAGGGAGATTTTGATTTCTTCGATCTTTTGACCTAAACCGCCAGTGCGGCAACGCGATTCCTAACGCGGCCCTCCTGCTTGAGCCCTCCGATCTCCTGATTGATCCGGGAAACAACTTCCTGAGCTTGGCGCTCTGCTTGGCGCGCTGAGCTGGCGCTGCCATGGATTAGACACTGCTCCGACGCCCACGTTGATGCCGTCGAGATGGTAGCTGCGAGTGACAAGTTCGCGGAGCTTCAGTTCACCCGCTTGATAGAGCGTGACCACGCGCAGGGATGTCCATCAGCGGACGCCCCGAACCGTAGAGCGAGCCGATCAGGCGCTTCTCCTGCATCACGAAACGGAAGGTGGGGATTGAGGCGAGCGCGTCTGTCCGCGACAGACCAGTCAGCACGACTGCGCCGCCTTTGCGCGTACCCTCAAGCGCCTCGATTTCGTTTTCAATGGCTTTCAAGCGTTGCGCGGCTAGGGCAACCTTGCGAATGACGCGAATAAGTTCTGCGCCGACGCCTTCACCCTTGACGGACTCAGGACTGCTCTCCCATTGATTCAAAATCTCACGCAGCGCTTCTTCGTCGCCTTCTTCATATGCTTTGCTCACCCTCGCCATTAGAATGTCATGCCGTGCCTTCTCAGCCTCATCAGGAAACTTATCGGGATGCACGAGCTTGGCCAGGTCACGATACA
>JBGQGG010000010.1:0-158179 GCA_041497335.1 Pyrinomonadaceae bacterium
AGGCGCTGTCGGAAATTATTGGTATTAGCCCGTCGGCATTAAGTCGGCGGCACGATGCGGCTCGGTTGAAGATGCGCCACAACGTAGACATTAGTAAGCTGGCGGCTGAGATCGCTAGGCAATACTGGAGCAGCACATGATAGAGAATCGCAAAATCGCAAGCCTGACCCCGATTCCGATTCTCTCACATATTCGCCTTCACCGAAGGATGAGAAACTACGATGCACTGCGGGCAAACGAACTCCTTGATAAGGCTGGAACGAAGACGCTTGAGCAGAACGGGTCAATGATGTCATTAAGGATACTCTCACCGTTTCTCTTCTGTTTCTTGCTTGTCGGACAAACCCAAGCGAAAAGCTGGCGTGGGATTGTTCCGTTGAAATCGACTCGCGCCGATGTCGAGCGGTTGTTAGGCAAAGTAGATTCGTGGGGCCGATACCAGTTTGAAGACGAGCGAGGTTCTATACGCTACCGCGAAAATCCTTGCCTCGGAGTATATCGGCCATTAGAGAAAGATAACTGCGAATGCATGGTGTCCAGAGATACCGTGGTGTCGATCTTTGTTACTCCGGAGGTGACCAGAACCTTCTCTTCGCTTAATCTGGGCAGGAAACCAAAACCGGGGCCAGGCCTGATGCGATTTTTGCGAATTTGCGCGACACTGAGAAACGATCAGAACTCGCCGTCAGCATCAGGAAGCAACATCCGGTGGCGTTAAAGTGAGAATGGCAAAAATCGCATCAGGCCTGACCCTAGTTCTGATTCCCCGCAGCTTTTTCGATTTCACTTTGCATACCACCTCGAAGGCTCTGCTGTTTTTGATCCTGGCCGCCCTGGCCACGCAGGACAGTCGGGTCAATCAAAGACTGCATTCGCGTCACCGGCGCACACGTTCGCGCGAAACTGAACCTGAGCCTGCTCAGCCGCCGACGCTCGAGGAAGCGAAAACGGTCTGAACACCCCCTGATTTCTCGGGAAACCAGGGCCGGTTTGGTTGTATCTTTCCCGTGAGAGGATGTAGTCTGTTCTCTGCTCTTTCCCGATCTATTAACTTAACTATAGCCCTGGCCCATCGAAGGAGATCGTTTTCCAGTGTCTTCGGCAGCAGCCGCCAAGGTCTCACCCGGCCAAGAACAATCAAGCGTCCCCTCCACATTGCCCGGGGTGTGCCTGCAGGCAATCGCCTGGCATAACAAACCCGATGCGGTCAGCGAGAAGCGCGACGGCCAGTGGGTGCGGGTCTCAGCCGCGGAGTTTGTGCGACGCGTGCACCACATCGCACTCGGACTGGCAGAGTTAGGCATTCAAGCCAATGATCGCGTCGCGCTGATCTCTGAAAATCGACCTGAGTGGTCCATTGCGGACCTCGCGATCCTCAGCGCGGGGGCGATCACGGTGCCCATTTACACCACCCAATCGATCGATCAGATTCAATTCATACTCGAGGACTCAGGCACTCGCGCCCTGCTGATTTCCGGTGGCCGCGTCCTCAAACACGCGCGCAAAGGATTTGAAGGCCTGGACCAACTCGAACACGTAGTCGTCTTCGATCCGGAAGCGGCGCAGGGTCTGGCCCGGACCACAACCCTCGAGAGCGTCGAAGCACGTGGGGCCGTGATCGAGCGCGAGGACCCGACGGCCTTTGACAAATTGCTTGGTCGCGGCCGCGGAGACGATCTGGCAACGATCATTTACACCTCGGGCACGACCGGTGAACCCAAGGGCGTGATGCTCACTCACGACAACTTCATCGCCGACGTGCGCTCGATTACGAACGGGCTGCCTATCTCGCCCGATGATGTTTCGCTTTCAGTGTTGCCGCTGTCACACATCTTCGAGCGCACAGTGTTTTATGTCTTCTGCTATGTGGGCGTTTCAGTTAATTATGCAGCGTCTTTCGATCAGGTAGGTGAGTATCTGCGCGAGGTGCGGCCCACCATCATGACCGCCGTCCCGCGGCTATTTGAAAAGGTCTATCACCGCATTATCAAGAAAGGTATGTCGGCCGGCGGGTTGAAAAGCAAAATATTCGCGCGCTCGCTGGCGATCGGCCAGCGCTATGCTGAATTGAAAGACAAGGGACGGCGCGTACCGCTTTCTCTGCACTTGCGCCACGCGGTCGCGGACCGGCTGGTGTTCACCAAATGGCGGGAAGGCATTGGTGGGCGCCTGCGCTACTTTGTTTCCGGCGGCGCGCCGCTTTCGCCCACGCTTTCGTATTCGTTTCTGGGTGCGGGAATTAATATTTTGCAGGGCTATGGCATGACCGAAACTTGCGTTGTTTCGGCCAATCGTCCGGACGACAATCGGGTCGGTTCGATCGGCAAGCCGTTCGCCGGAATCGAAGTCGCCATCGCCGAAGACGGCGAAATGCTGGTGCGCGGGCCGAACGTGATGCGCGGCTATTATGGGCATCCCGAATCCACGCTGGCCGTCATGCGCGACGAGTGGTTTGCTACCGGCGATGTCGGCTATATGGACGAAGCCGGTCACTTGTTCCTGACTGATCGCAAGAAAGATCTTTTCAAGCTGTCGAATGGGAAGTACATCGCCCCACAATTGATCGAAAGCCTGCTGAAGCAGAGCGAGTTCGTCAATCAGGTAGTGGTCGTCGGCGCCAGCCGCAAATATCCGGTCGCTCTGATTGTTCCTGATTGGGAAGCGCTGAAGAGTTCCTTGCGGGCCGCGGGAGAGACAGTCGCGGAAACTCATGCCGGTTTGAGCCAGCAAACCACCGCGATCAAAATGGTCCAGCGCGACGTGACGACGATTACCGCCCACCTGGCCGACTATGAACGCGTGCGCCGGGTGGCGTTGTTACCGGAAGAGTTTTCAATCGACAGCGGCGAACTCACGCCCACCCTGAAAGTAAAGCGCAACTTGATCGACGAAAGATACGGAAAGCTAATCGAAGACCTGTACGGCTCAACTTAGTCTGTCATCTCTCAAACGAGACTGGTTTCCTGGTTAGGACAACGGGCGTAAAGAGTACCGCCTTCAGTCAGGTGTTTTGCTATGGAGAGAGCCCAACTAAGCTCGGTCGTCCAACACCAGTGAGGCTAAGACACCGCCAAAAGACCTCATTGACAATTGTGGTGCTTCAGAGTAGAACTCTCGCCAAAGCGGGCGTGACCAATATGGTGACAAACCTCAAGGTGTCGATCACCACAACCCCGAGGCCGTAGACTAGCCTTTCCTTAATGCCTTTGATGCTGCGAGGTAGCCCGGTTTGGTTTCACAACAGCTTTCTCATTACCGGATTATCAAGAAGCTCGGGGCGGGCGGCATGGGCGAAGTGTTCCTTGCTCAGGACACAAGGCTCGAACGCAAAGTAGCGATCAAAATACTGCCGGCT
This sequence comes from Pyrinomonadaceae bacterium, assembly GCA_041497335.1. Taxonomy (GTDB): domain Bacteria; phylum Acidobacteriota; class Blastocatellia; order Pyrinomonadales; family Pyrinomonadaceae; genus UBA11740. The sequence continues at coordinate 3,356 of JBGQGG010000010.1, forward strand.
AAGTCGATTGAGGATGGCCACGCCAGAAAGAGGCTGATCCGCGAGGCGAAAGCCGCGGCCACTCTTGATCACCCTAACATCTGTACCATTCACGAGGTGAATGAAGAAGCGGATCATCCATTCATCGTAATGCAGTACATCGATGGCGAAACGCTGTCGAGCAAGGTCAAGGACCATCCGCTTGCTCCGGCGGAGGTCGTCCAAATTGGCATCCAGGCGGCGGAAGCGCTGGCCGAAGCACATTCTCACGGTATCATTCACCGCGATATCAAACCGCAGAACGTGATCATTACTCCTCGTGGACAGGTCAAGATCCTCGACTTCGGCTTGGCCAAGCAGATTCAGACCCAAAGAGCGGTAGACATGGAGGCGAGCACCCAGACCCGACTCACTGAGCAGGGACAGATCGTCGGCACGGTTGCCTATATGTCCCCTGAACAGCTAAGGGGACAGGACGCCGATGCTCGCGGCGACGTGTTCTCGCTGGGCGTAACCCTTTATGAATCCGCGACCGGTAAACCAGCCTTCTCCGGAACCAGCAAGATTGAAATCTCTTCTCAGGTGCTTTACGTCGAGCCGCCCAAGCCTTCCCAGATCGTTCCGGGCATGCCGCCGGGGTTGGAAGAAATAATTCTCAAAGCGATGGCCAAAGACGTCGAGGTGCGTTATCAATCAGCTAACGCTATGCTCGAAGACCTTCATAAGCTGCAAACATCGCTTTCTGTTGGCAGCGGGCTCCTGACTATTGAGCCTCGCAGCTCTATGGTGACTGCCGCCGTAACCCGAGCCTGGAAACGGAAACCGATTAAGGTGGGTGTTTTCCTGGCGCCACTTTTGATCGTCGGAATATTGTTGGCTTTACGTGTCTGGCATCCGCCTTTGCACCAGCCCTCACCTGAAGCCAGGACCTGGTACGATCAGGGCTTAGTCGCAATGCGCGCGGGCACCTACTATCAGGCCAGCAAGAGGCTGGAGCGCTCAATTGAATTAGACGATCGGTACGCGCTCTCGCACGCTCGGTTGGCCGAGACGTACCTGGAAATAAATAGTACGGAAAGGGCACAGGGGGAGCTGCTGCGCGCCATGTCGCTGGCGTCTGGCCGGTCTGCATCCGACGCCCCTTATCTGGACGCTGTCGCTGCCACGGTAAGAAGGGATTTTCCCGCCGCTATTGGTTACTACCAGAAGATCCTCGATCAAGCGCCGAACATCGAAAAGGCGAACGCGTATGTAGACCTCGGTCGCGCTTATGAAAAGAACGAGAACTTAGACAAGGCTATAGAGTCCTACCTGGAAGCAATCAAACGCGACCCGCAAGCGCCGGCAGGATTCTTGCGCCTGGCGGTCCTTTACAGTCGCCGTCAGGATTCGCCGCATGCTGAGGAAGCATTCAAAGAAGCCGAGAAGCTCTATCAAGTCATGTCCAATGACGAAGGACGGGTTGAAGTGCTCCTTCAGCGTGGCGCGCTTCTCGCCCGTACCGGGAAACCGCCTGAAGCCAGGGCCCTGTTGGAACAAGCTCTCGAGACATCGAAAAACGTCGACAACAAATACCAACTTGTGAAGACCCAGTTGCAATTGAGCCTCGTGTCACGCGATGAAGGAAACATCGACCGGGCTAAGGAGTTGGCAGCCGAAGCGATACGCGTCGCACAGGCCAGCAACATCAAGAACATTGCCACCCAGGGCTTGATAGATCTCGGGTTGGCGCTCATGAATCGGGGAGACTTAGACGAAGCCGGTAAGTACTTGCGACAAGCGCTCGATCTGGCTCGGCAGGATAAATCGCAGAGCGGTGAGGTGGGGGCGATTTTTGCTCTGGGCAGGCTGAACCAAACATTGAGTAACAACGACGAAGCTATTTCTCAACTTCAGGAAGCGCTGAAGTTCTACAAACCCGGAGGCTATCGCAGAGAAACTTCGATTGCCTTGAGCGTGATGGGACGCGCCTATCAGGAAAAAGGCGAGCCCGAAACTGCGCTCAAGATCTTCGAGGAGCAACTCCAACTTTCCAGGGACTCGGGCGATCAAGGGGGCGTGGCGGATTCACACACGAACCTGGCCAAAGTGCGACGCAATCAGGAGTTGTATCCTGAGGCGCTTTCCCATATGGACGAGAGGCTCAAAATTGATCAGGCGCGAGGTGCGAATTTGGCTTATGATCAAATGAATCGCGGCATCCTTCTCTGGCAATTGGGGCGCTACCCCGAGGCACACGCGGCTCTCGATGCAGCTTTTGAAATGGCAAACCGGCCCGAGGCGAACTACAAGGTAGTGCTGGCATACGTGCATCTGACAAATGCTCAGATGGCCTTGAGCGAGCGTAAGTACCCAGAAGCCAAAACGAAGAGCCAGCTTACCCTGGAGGTGTCCGCTTCGCAGTTCCCGGATGTGGCGCTTCAGGCAAAGTACTGTATGGGTCGTGCGGACGCTTTTTCGGGCGCGCCTCAAGTGGGCAGAAAGTCGTGCGAAGAAGCGGTTGCCATGGCCAACAAAATCAATTCTCCACAACTGATCTCGAGCGCGCTGCTGGCGCTGGCTGAGGTGCTGCTGATCGGGAACGATTGGAAAGGCGCTTTGGAAAATGCCCTGGAGGCGCAAAAAATGCTTGCGCAATCTGGGCAGCAGGATTCAGAATGGCGTGCCTTGCTCATCGCCGCGGGAGCTAGCGATCTAATGGGAAACAAATCCGCAGCGCACGACTACGCATCGCAGGCCGAAAGCGTGTGCGCGGGCCTTGAGCAAAAATGGGGCCGGGAAGCCTACGAAGGTTACTTACGCAGACCTGATATTCAGAAGTATCGCAATCAAAACGAACAAATCTTGAAGCGCAGCAAATGAAGTGAATTCATGGTGGCGGGTCATTCTTATCGTTGAACGAGGGTTTGCTGGTTTGTGTGTATTAGAGAGCGGACGGATGTGGTAATGTACCAGCCTCTCAGATTTCTACAGTGAGCGAAATTAACGAGTCCCATCCTGAAATTGCGACTCATTTTGCGTCAAACCGATGACGTGAACAGGCCAAGCCGTTTACTGGCTCAACAAGTTCAACATTGAGAATTACCCAACGCAGAATTCACAAGGAGAAAGCAGCTATGGCAAAGAAGAAGAAGATGACCCCGAAGAAGACGACCCCGAAGAAGACGACGAAGAAGAAGGCGACGGGTCCAAAACGCCCGGGCAAGGGCGGTGGGCCGGACCAACCGCCAGTGTGAGGCGGCGGTACAGGCGACCCCCTCCGGGCGAAGGCAGTGCAGGTGGCGGCAAGAAGAGCCCAAGAAGGCCGCCAAGAAAGCCAAGCCGAAGAAATAGACCAAGCGACGTTAAGAGCGCCGACAACGCTATTAACTCCGCTGCGTCCTGCGAAGGTGAGCGTCTACGGTGGGCCGCTCTCGACCGTAATAGACGCGAGGGCCGGTATTGTCTGCTGAAAGATGCCGGTACTGAGCGAATCGTCGATACCAAACCGCGCTCCTCAGGTTTCGCATTTCCGAAACCACTTATTGCGCGCAAGACACTCGTGTAATGCACTAACCGATATCTATGCGCAGGTAGGATTGGTGTGCTCATCGGGGCTTAGCCAGAGCCGTGCGAAAGTGACGACGCGTTTTGCCAAACCCGGTGAAGTTACCTGGCTTGGTCCTTGGTAGGAAGAGATTATGGCTGAGAAAGAAACCGGCGCCAGGGCCAGCATAAAAAGGATAGGGCAAGCGACTGACGCAATGCCGCTTGCGAGGTTCCTTAAAACGATCGAAAAGAGAAACAGGTTATCGAGGAAGGATCGCCTGCGAATACTGGATCAGGCGCTGTTGTTGCTCGAAATGCACTACGTACATCTCCCGCTCAAGCGCGCGATGCATGCGATTGATCCGATCCGGCGACTCAAACTGCTCAAGTTCCGCCTTGAAAAGGTGGAAGGCGAGATGGAAAGTGAAACGCAATTTCACAAGAGATTGCTCGAGATTTTCGCCTCACTTCGCGATCTCCACACCCACTATGTATTGCCGGCGCCTTTCCGAGGTCGAATGGCTTTCCTGCCCTTCCTCATCGAACAGTATTTCGTATCTAAGAAAACTCGGAAGCAAGCAGCCCGCGGTCTTCGCAAAAAAGCGAGAAAAGTAAATTGCAAGGATGAACGAGACGAAAAGTTCATTGTTTCTCGCATCGTGCATAAATTCATCCGATCCAGCGCCAAGGCTGGGCCGGAGCTCGTTTCTTTTCAGCGCGGCGTCGAGGTCGTCTCCTGGAATGGCGTGCCCATCAAGAGAGCAATCGAGCTGAATGGGGAGAGACAGGCCGGCAGCAATCTCGAAGCCAGATTCGCACGAGGACTGGATAGCCTTACGATCCGACCGCTGGACCTGTCATTGCCTCCGGATGAAGAGTGGGTCGACGTTACTTACCTACCTAAAGCGGGAGTTAGAGAGAAACTTACACTGAGGCAAGAATGGTTGGTATACACAAAGCCACTCGTTACGAAGATTACCAGAAGGAGGGCCGCTATCGACATCAAGAAGACTAAGATCAATCAGCTAAAGAGAAGCTTATATCATCCGGAGAGAGAGTTAACTCCCAGCGATGTGCGGGTGCCTAAGGAGTTTGAGAACATATTTTATGGCCGAAGACTGGACGGGAGAGATATCGGATACATTCGGTTGTTTAGCTTTTATGTGAAGCATCCCGACCAATTTGTTGAAGAGTTCAAACGGGTAATCAAGCATGAAAGATTCCCCCAGGAGGGTCTTATCATAGATGTACGAGGCAATCCCGGCGGTGAAATTAGAGCAGGTGAACGACTCCTTCAGTTGTTTACTCCTCGGCGCATAAAGCCTGAGTTGTTCGAGTTCATCAACTCTCCTCTGAATCTCGAGATTTGCAAGCGGGCGCCAAAGGACTGGGGGCTTTCCAAGTGGGCTAAATCAATCGAGGAAGCTGTGGTTACCGGCGCCATATATTCGTCGGGGTTTCCGATGAATGACGAAAACTCTTGTAACGATATCGGCCAGGTCTATCACGGTCCGGTCATCCTGATCACCGATGCCTTGTCTTACAGCACCACTGACATGTTTGCCGCCGGCTTCCAGGACAATGAAGTCGGTCTGGTTCTCGGCACCAGCGACAATACCGGCGCCGGCGGCGCCAACAACTGGACATACGAGAACCTGAGGACCGCGGTCCAAAAGCATCCCAATCCATTCAAGCGGCTGCCCAAGGGCGCTGACCTGGGGGTCGCCATTCAGCGGAGCATTCGCGTTGGCCCGCGTGAGGGAAAACTGCTTGAAGAATTGGGAGTCCAGCCCGACGAGCGTCACTGCATGACGAAACGCGATCTGCTGGAGGGAAATGTCGATCTGATTAGGCGTGCGGTGAACCTCCTGAGGAAGAAGCCAATCTACTCGCTTTCGGTGGAACCCTTCAGACGGAAAGCTACTCGAGGCGTTGAAATAACCTGCGGATCGAAGATCCCTACCGCGGAAACAGGGCAGAACATCTCATATCTGGACATCAACGTAAATGGCCGGTTTTGCACAACTATTAACGCCGAAAATGGATCGATAAAACGAGCACCGATCATACTAAAAAGTCGCAAGAGGAGCATTAAGCTGCTCGTGCAAGCCTTTGATGGAACTAACAATCTTGTTGCAGCCTACCGGTACGAATAGGGAGCCCCATACCTGGCTCGCGGCCTTCATCCCAAAGAGCGGCCTCCACAATGTCGGCTTCCGGCCTCGGGCCGGACAATTAGTTGGAGGCTCCTTGGGCGAGCCGGGCGCGAATGCGAGCTTCGACTTCCGCCCAGGAACTGCCAGCATCGGGATCCCTTTCGTAGGCTGCGAGTCGAGCATCGAGCAGCGCTTTTTCGGCATCAGTCAACGGCTCGTCAGCGTCGAGCCATAAATTGCCATCGAGTTCAGCCAGCCTCAGGCGAATCTCTTTTCGTTCCTCGCGTGTAAGTTTTGGCAGCGCTTCGAGAATCTCAACCTTGCTCATGTGAGAATGATACTCATCAAAACGACGACGATCAACGTAACGGATTTTGCATCACCCGATCACTGGGAATTCCGCTCGATGATCTCAAACGGAATCTTCGTATCGGCGAACACTTGCCAGAGCGTGACGCGACCATCTTTCACTTCAGCTTTCCACGCTGCCGGCAAGCGCCAGCTTTCTGTTTGCTTGCCTTGAAATGATCCACCAGCGAAACCAAACAGCGCGAGCTGGTCACCATCCTCGAACACGTCGGTTACTTCGATGTAGTAATCGGGAAACCACGCGAAGTAGCCACGCCAACCGGGGATCATCTTCTCTCTGCCACTGACTTGATTGCCGTGCGCATCGATGAAGGTGTGGTCGTCGCTCATAAACTCGCCGAGTCCTTCAGCGTCATGCGCGTTGATGCGGTCGATGAATGCGAGAATGGTTTCTTTCATTAAGGTGTCCTTGTGTCAATTGAGCATGGGGTCAGTACCACCTGCGTGAGCGGGTGGATCAAACACACGCGCGGTTTGACCGATGGACCCACCCGCTCACGCGGGTGGTACTGACCTCATTAAGCGTCGAAGGTACTCCGTAGAAACTCTTTCGTCCCCTCCGGGCCAGTCATCTCCAGCAACAGCGATCCACCATTCTCTTCGACGGTCAGCCGAAAACGAAGGAAGGGACAGCACTGCCGCTCGAAATCAATCAAAGCCGCTACCTCGCTCAGCCACTCACTATCTGATGGAAACGTGTACGCGTAACCATCTTCGAGTTCTTTTACTTCCCTTACTGCACACCTGACCTTTTGCAAGACGGTGCGGCGTCGCTCCTGAAGCTCGGGAGCGGTTAGAGTGCACGCGATCGGCAAACTCCTAGTCTTCACTACGGCTCTCCCCAAGCTTGGCTTCAAGCCGAGCTTTTACCTCCGGCCACTCCGCCTCGATGATGCTGAAGCAGACTGAATCACGGTAACGGCCGCCGGGCATGATCATGTGATTGCGGAGGATGCCTTCCTGCTTTGCTCCCAGCCGCAGGATGGCCGTCCGCGACTGCTGATTTAGCACATCCGTGAGGAATCCAACGCAAATGCATCGCCAGCTCTCAAAGGCGTGAGTGAGGAGCAAGAGCTTGGCTTCGGTATTCACTACCGTGCGTTGAACACTCGCCGCCAACCAGGTGTAGCCGATTTCGACACGCCGGTCGTTCCGCTCGATGTCGTAAAACCGGGTGGTGCCAACGACCTGGCCCGATGACTTTTGGATGATGACGAACGGAAGCTCGCGCCCCCGGGCCTGCGACTCAAGCGCTGACGCGATATAGGCGGCCATGGTCGCGCGAGTCGGCACGATGGTGACGGTGGAGTTCCAAAGCTCGCCATCGGCGGCAGCAGCGATGAGCGCTTCTTCGTGCGCCGGTGACAGGGGATCGAGCCGTACGTGCCGACCTTCGAGAATGACTGGAGAGATTTCCATTGGTCTTTCTGGATGGTTAGACCGCCCTTTAGGCCTTGCGGCAATAGCAATAAACAAACTCCTGGTCTGAACCGAACGGTGTATGGTGGGTTTCCGTCGTCGAATCAACCAATTCGAAATCATCCCCGAACTCGTCGTGCATGCTCTCAGGGCTGTAGCGAACAACGTTGAGACCACTGCACTTTTCCGGCCCCCCAGGCCCGAATGACGCGACTATGATGTGGCCGCCGGTCTTGACGCAACGTTGCACGGTTTGGACGTACGCTGCCCGGTCCGCCTCATCAATGAGAAAGTGAAAGACCGCCCGATCGTGCCATAAGTCATAGTAGTCTTCCGGCAGACTCGCCTGCGTGATGTCCGCTTCCACCCACGTTACACTCTCCGCGCGTTGACCGAGCCGATCCTTGCTTCGCTGCAACGCTGCTCCGGAGATGTCGAGAACTGTAATTCCTGAATACCCATTGCTGAGAAGATCATCGACAAGTGTCGACGCACCCCCACCAACATCGATTATCCGAGCCGTCGTGTCGAGACCAGTCGCCCTGATAAGCCGAAGCGAAAGCACGGCGTGATGTTGAAACCAACTCACGTGCGTCACGTCCTTTGTTTCGTAGATGTGCTCCCAATGCGATTTGTCTGCCATGATCCACCCCCTACGAGGCAGGATTGTAGTCTCCCAGGACCTGACAACGCGAGGCGGTCTATGTATTAGACGACTCCGGCTTGATGAGACCTTGCAGGGCATTATTCAGCCGCTTCAAGCGGCGATGAGTGAGGACAGTCGCCGCTGTATTCAGTCGCCCCGAGGATCTGCCATTTGGTATAGTGTCGCAACATGGCCATCCCACAGACCTTCGACGAGGCATTTGAGCGAGCCAAACAACTCGTCGCGATCTTCAGTGAGAACGAAGGCAAGTATCTCTCGCCCGGAGCGAGTAGCGCGTGCCCAAGTAAATTGGTTTTATCGGACATCGAATCCTGAAGTTGGAAAATGCGCCACGCTCGACCGCCAGATCGACAGGCTTGTCTATGAACTTTACGACCTGACGCCCGAAGAGATCGCTATCGTCGAAGGATCGGGGCAGTAGCCCGACCCCGGGGTCCCCGGCCGGGCAGCCCGGCTGGGGTGGGGCGGTCAGGGAGGGCATGAATTGGAAACTGATGCATCACGAGTGATGAGAACTTGGCGCTGAGTCACGAACTGACGAGCACGCGCACGCAAAACGAGAAGAAGTTTGGTAATTGGGATGAGTTGCCTGGGGGCGGTCGTCGTTACTGGCTCGATATACTGGGTCGGCTTGGCTGGCTGGCGCGTTATCTCAAGGAAGTCGATGCGCAGGAGACCACGCTACTGTTTTGGCAGGAAATCTACGATGACCAGGGAGAACTTGTCGAGATCCACGAAAAGTATCCGGTGGATAGAGGCCACCAGAAAGTGTAAGATTGGACCATGTTGATTACGAGACAGACAGTTGTCGAGAGGATCGCTGCCTATCTTCACCACCAGATCACGCTGGCACAGTTGGTTGACTGGGCCGAAAACGCCGTGATGGAAGGTGAGTTTGCCGAAGAAGACATGGAGACTTTGCGCAAAGTAATTTCGCGTCTGGGCGCTGCCGATGTGCGAGCATTTGGCTTGACTTGGGAAGACTGTGAACAGTTGCTGCAAGAACTTGGATACTCAGCTCGAGTGGATATCGTAGCTGCGTGAAGTCTCATCACCGCAAAATGAAGCTCAAAGTTGACCATGAAGCGGACGCTCTTTACCTGAGACTAGACGACTCGAGAATTGTGGAGTCTGAGGAGGTCTCTCTCGGCGTAGTACTGGATTACAACGAGCAGGAGCAGGTGGTCGGCGTAGAGATCCTCGGCATCTCCAAGCGTGCTCCTACCCTCAACACGCGCGAATTACAATTCCAGACAGTGTAGCGCCTAACCTGGACCTACCACGAAAGCAAATGCGCCACGCTCGACCGCCAGATCGACCGGCTCGTCTATGAACTCTACGACCTCACGCCCGAAGAAATTGCAATTGCTGAGGGCCGAGGCAAGTGAGCAGCGGGACTGATTGCGGATTGCGAAGTGCGAATTTCGAATTGGGAACCAGGAGCAAAAGGGCAGGCAGGCTATGCCGCCAGCAAACGCGCAAGTTTTCGACGCCGCTTCTTCGACGCCTGCCACAGATCGTACTGGGCTTGCATGCCTGTCCACAGTTCGGGACTTGTAGCGAGAGCATCGGAAAGGCGCAAGGCCATCTCGGCCGAGATCCCCGCGCTTCCATTCAGGATGCGCGAAAGCGCGACGCGCGTGATTCCCAAATGCTTGGCAGCAGCAGTCACCGACACGCTGCCCAAATAATCCCGCAGTACAGTCCCCGGATGGGGTGGATTGAACATCCGCATAGAAAATACCTCAGTGATAATCCTGATAGTCCACCAAAATGGCATCGTCGCCCTCAAAGGCGAACGTCAGACGCCAATTGCCACTTACGTCGACCGACCAGTGGCCTGTTAAATCACCTCGCAAGCGGTGTAATCTCCAGCCGGGCGCGTTCATGTCCCGCGCTCGCTTTGCGTTGTCGAGTGCAAAAAGCTGATTGCGTAGCTTCTCAGCATGTTTCGGCTGGATACCGGCTTTCGAGCCCTCTCTAAAGAACGACTCGATGCCTTTATGCCGGAAGCTCTTGATCACCCTGTCCAGCGTATAGCTCGGCTTTACAGTATGTCAATGTGCGCCACGCTTGACCGCCGGATCGACAACCTGGTCTATGAACTCTACGAACTGACGCCTGAAGAAATTGCTATCGTCCAAGGCGCGCGGAGGGGAATAGTTTGAGTATTGCGGGTAGAGCAACGGGCGACCTCGAGATAAACGAAGTCTTGCGGGAGTGGCGCGAATCGGCTTCGTACTGGGCCAAGCACCTCGCTACTATTCGCACGATGTTCGCCGCTTTAACCCAGGCGCTCATCGACGACGCCAACATCGTTGAAGGGCATTCGGTGTTGGATGTTGCCGGTGGTTCGGGCGAGCCTTCGCTAACTATCGCCGAGACAGTTGGATCAACTGGTTCGGTGACGTGCACGGATGCTGTCGCGGAAATGGTCGCCGCCGCTCAGAGTGAAGCCCGGCGACGCGGATTAACGAACGTTGTGTTTCGGCAATGCGTGGCTGACTCTCTGCCATTTGAAAACAATTCGTTTGACGCGGTGGTTAGCAGGCTTGGTGCAATGTTCTTCCCTGATCCTCTTGCTGCTTTGCGCGAAATGCTGAGGGTAACAAAGAGCGGTGGCGCGATATCACTTGCCGTCTGGGACAAAAGTGAACTGAACCCTTTCTCTTACGTGATTACCAACGTGGTCGCGCGATATTTTGACGCGCAACCCGCTGACCCCAACGTGCCCGGCGCTTTTCGCTTCGCCGAGCCCGGCAGTCTGGCCCGGATTCTCAAGGATGCTGGAGCCGTTGACGTTAAGGAACGCGTGCTCAAGTTTCATATTGCCGCGCCGATCTCGCCAAAAGAGTTTTGGGAGATGCGCTCGGAGACTTCCGGGACGCTGCGAGAGAAGTTGGCCACGCTTTCTCCATTGCAAGCTGATCTCGTCGCTCAAGAGGCACAGGAAGCAGTGCGCGAGTTTTTCCCCAACAACCAGATGGATTTTCCCGCCCGGATGATTATTGTGTCAGGGAAGAGGTGAAACTATGAAGGATCGAGCCATTAAAGTTCTTCTTATTCTCAACCTGCTGGTCCTAACAGCGATTCTGGTTCGTCCATCCGCTATCCTGCTCTTCGCTGCTGCACAATCACCGTCCAAGTCTCCAGCCAAAGACAACCCAGAATTGACTCGCTTAATGCATGAAGATCAAGCCGACCGTGTGCCGCCAGCAGGCAAATCCATTGACTGGACAGTGGTAAGTCCGCGAGATGAGGCTCGACTAAAACGTGTGAAGGAACTTTATTCACAGAACCAACTACAAACCGGTAATGACTACTTTAATGCAGCGTTGATTCTGCAACACAGTAGTACGCCGGAAGATTATCTGCTGTCTCACGAGCTTTGTGTGGTGGCCATCAGCAAGAAAGGTGGAGTCGAATCGTTGGCGGCAGCGAGCGAAGATCGTTTTCTGATGAGTATCGGCCGGCCACAGCGCTTTGGCACGCAATACAAGTCCGACGGGCCGAACCAACCGTATCGACTTTACAAGATCGAACCCGGCGTTACTGATCAATTGCGACGAACAATGAATGTTCCTTCGCTGGCAGAAGCCAAGGCACGAGAAGCAGAGATGAATAAGTGACCCCGGTGCGCTCCCGGTTCTGTAACGAACGCCTTCAGCGTGGACCGACCTGCTAACGAGGCGGTACTGATTTCATGATCCGTCGAATCCTGGTCAGGGAAATCTTAGCAAGAATCATTACTTGTATGTTCTGCTAGGATTCCTCACGATTCGATGAAACCGCCAAACTCCGGGAAGGCATTCGTTGCCAATCACAAAGCTGCGGGACTATTCGCTGAACCCTGAGCATGAGTCCGGCGGGCACAAGGTGAGAGTGGCCGCAAAGTGCGGATCTGAAGGAGTCCTTTAGATGAGCAAAGCAGTCATAAGCGTTCCGATTGAGCGCGTTGAAAAGGCGATTCTTCTGGTCCGCGGCGAGAAAGTCATCCTCGATGTCGATTTGGCAGCGCTGTATGGCGTCACAACCACTCGTTTGAACGAGCAAATCAAAAGAAACCAGGACAGATTTCCAGGAGATTTTGCATTTCGGTTAACGAAAGAGGAGTTCACGATCTTGATGTCGCAATTTGCGACATCAAGTTCCAAACATGGAGGTAGACGAAAACTTCCGCTGGTCTTCACCGAACACGGTGCGATCATGGCCGCCAATGTTCTGAACAGCAAGAGGGCCGTCCAGGCAAGCGTTCAGGTTGTCCGGGCATTTGTGCGACTACGCCAAATGCTCTCGTCAAATTCCGACTTGGCCCGCCAGTTAGAAAAGTTGGAAAAGAAGTATGACCGACAATTCAGAGTGGTATTCGACGCGATACGCCAACTAATGAGGCCACCAGAACCGCACCGCAAACAGATCGGCTTCGCAAAGTCGAGCAACGAGTGAGCGTGCAACAAGAGATACCCATCCAGCCGGCTGAGAATCTGATCGGACCGCTGCCGTCTGGATCATCGAAAATGGCACTGACTTCCCGCGGTTGGTAAGCTGCTATGTGAAGTGAGGATTCGTGGGATGGACTGGCACAGTTGGTTGACTGGGCAGATGAGTTTGCCGAAGTAGAGATGGAGACGCGCGGAGTAATTTCGCGTCTGGGCGTTGCCGATGTGCGAGCCTTTGGCTTGACTTGGGAAGACTGCGAACGGTTGCTGCAAGGACTTGGATACTCAGCTCGAGTGGATATCGTAGCTGCGTGAACTTTCGACGATTGAGTTATGGCCGTAGCAAACATTGAAGAGTACTTGAAGCTGGTGCCTGCGCTCAGACAGTCGCCGAACCACTTGCTCTGGTCATCCTACGATGCCGAAGCTGACACTCTTTACGTAAATTTCAAGAAGCCAAGCCACGCGACAGATAGCGACATCACAGACGATGACGTGATTGTGCGTTACGAGGATGGAGAGGTCATTGGCTTGACGATCCTCCACGCGAGCAAACGCTAACGAAAATTATGAAGCTGACGATTGATTGTGAAGCGGATGCGCTTTATCTGAATCTAGACGAATCTCTCGCCGCTGAGAGCGAAGAGATTTCTAGAGATCCTCGGCATTTCTAAACGTGCGCCCACGCTCAACACGCGCGAATTACAATTCCAGAGAGTCTAGGCGCTTAACCGATCGCCACTCAACAGTTCCTTCACTCGGGTTTCGATCAAATCTCGCACGGCGCGAAATTCTCCAGGCGGCATTTCCTTCGGATCGGGAATGTCCCAGTCTTCGCGTTGCCTGGCGCGCACGAACGGGCATTCATCGCCACAGCCCATCGTCGCCACAAAATCGTACTCGATGTCGGGGATTTCAGACAAAGACTTGGATTTATGTTGCGAAAGATCGTAGCCAACCTCACGCATTGCTTCGATAGCTTTTGGATTAATCTTACCCGAAGGCCGCGAACCCGCGCTGTAGGCTTCAATCGTCTCTGCGCCATGGATACGCGCGAACGCCTCAGCCATCTGGCTGCGATTGGAATTCTCGACGCAGACAAACAGTAGGCGCCGCACTGTTCGATTAACTTCACTCACGGGTAGACCGCAACCAAGAGACCGCCAAGCCAAGTGAACTCAAGAAGTCAAGAGCCTCATGGCTTGACTCGGCCTTCACTCCGTTAGGAGTGAGATGTTTATGGTCTGGAGCGCCAAACGCAGTATCAATTCCGTTCGGAGGAGCGGAATTCAATTAGAGCTTCACCCCTCCAGAATCATTCCGCTCCTCCGAACGGCATTGGGGGTTGCTCTTCGATCCATAAACATGTCACCCCTGACGGGGTGAAACCCGTTGATTCCTCCCGAGCGAATGCTGTTGAAACAAAAAGCCCTGGCAAGATCGCGCTTCCCGTCCAAATTTCGCTCAAAAAAGCATGAAGTCATACCCTTGTTTCACAGAGAGGATCTGCTAACGCTCCTCGATCATTTTTCAGCAGCCTGTTAGGACCCCAGGGTTTTCGCGCAAGCTAACAGCTTGCGCTACCCGACAGCGAAGTAACGTCGTTGGAACCAGAGCGAGACGCTGACCAGACCAATCAGGACGGGAACTTCTACCAGCGGGCCAATCACGGCCGCGAAAGCCGCACCCGAGTTGATTCCGAAAACAGCTACCGCGACGGCAATTGCCAGCTCGAAGTTATTGCTCGCCGCGGTGAATGAGAGCGTAGCCGTTTTTGAGTAATCCGCTCCGACTTTGCGTCCCATATAGAAACTCACCAGGAACATGACTACAAAATAGATAAGGAGTGGAATCGCAATTCGAACGACATCCAAAGGCAGCCGAACGATCAGATTGCCCTTGAGACTGAACATCACCAGGATGGTAAAAAGCAGGGCTATCAGAGTGATGGGGCTAATCTTCGGAATGAAATCACGGTGGTACCACTCCTTGCCTTTCGCCTTTACGAGCACCAGCCGAGTGAGCATCCCGGCGGCGAACGGAATGCCAAGATAGATCATAACGCTACGGGCAATCTGACCAATGCTGACTTGAACAATACTTCCTTTCAAGCCAAAGAGGGGCGGCAGAACCGTAATGAAAACCCAGGCGTAGACACTGTAGAAAAGGACCTGGAAAATGCTGTTGAAGGCTACGAGCCCGGCAGCGTACTCAGTATCGCCGTGGGCCAGCTCGTTCCAGACGATTACCATGGCAATGCATCGGGCCAGGCCGATCATGATTAAGCCGACCATGTACTCCGGGTAACTACGGAGGAAGATGATTGCCAGAGCGAACATCAATATTGGGCCAATCACCCAGTTTTGTATCAGCGACAGGCTGAGCACTTTCCAATTCCGAAAGACCCTTCCTAATTCTTCGTAGCGCACCTTTGCCAGCGGCGGATACATCATCAGGATTAACCCGATGGCGATCGGAATATTGGTGGTTCCGACTTGAAAGCGATTAATAAATCCTTCGACTCCTAGATTAACGTATCCCAGCAGCACGCCGGCGCTCATCGCCAGAAAGATCCAGGCTGTCAGGAAACGATCAAGGAAGGAAAGCCTTCCGGTTGGTTTGCAACTCTCAACGGTCATGTAATTGGCGGCCCCTCGAGGCCGAAATCATATCTGCCCACGCGAATACGATAACACATAAGTCAAGACTTCGACTCGCTGCTTAATTTCGACTGACGCAAAGCAGAAATCAGGTTAACTATGCGGCTGGTTTCCGCTTGATGATGGCAGTTTGGGGGTTGGGATTTTCGGCGTTGATTCACTGGTTTTGGACTGCGGGTCCTGCCGATGAAACTGGGCCTTGGGTGCGAAGTCGGCGTCCAGCATCGCTTTGAGACGCTCCAGAAACCCCTCCGTCTTCCACTTATGCCAGCGCGACAGCGAATAGCAATATTGCTTTGTGCGCTCGCTGACAAAGTGATGGAGAAGCCAAACGACAGCCTCGTTGTTTCGCCAGGGATCGAAACCGGCGCCGGCCAACGCGTCGTCCTTAAGCCGAGCTCCGAGGTTGACGATCCAGACGTCACAGTCGTGCAGTTCGCCCAGGGAAGTTTGAAAGCCCGCGATCTCTTCCGCCGCCTTCTTAAAGTCATCGCCCCAACAGGGCACAAAAAGCTCAACTGCGTACCGCAGTCTCTTTGCCAGGATGCGCATCCTGTGTAGTTGTTTCGTTCGCAGCGGCCGATAGACACAGTCGCCGGCGTCGCTGAGTTGTTTCAAACGATCGCCGATGATTTTTGCTCCCACCTGGCTAAAGGTAGGAACTTGATTAGCGCCCTCTCCCGCCGCCTGGTCTTCTGGAATCTTCGTTGCCGTTCGGAGTCTGGCCCGGAAATCGTCGCGAAGTTCGGCAATCGCGGATGCCCTGATTAGGTGTTCGAGTACGGAACGCGCCTGCCGGCGTTGCCGATGATGTTCTTCGGCAATCGTTTCGATTCCCTTGCCGACCTTTTCGTCGGCTTTCGACCGGAGTTCATCGAGCGCCGCGATGACTACGTCCTCGTCGCGCACCGCGCCGAGGCTTTGCGCGATCGCTTTCAACCGGCTAATCGGGATGCTGCCTTTGCGAAGATAGGGCCTGAAGTCGCTCAGCGCACTGCGCAAGCGGCGCGAGGCTACGCGCATATCGTGGACGCCTTCAGGATCGTTCCAATCGAGCGCAAGATCACGAAGCGCACACATCTGTTTCATTCGTGCCAGCAGCACCTGCCGAATGACTTTGGCGGCAGGATCCTGGCAATTCAGTTTCGCGATTTGTTTTGCTTTTGCCACGATCTAAGACTGGCGAGACCCTGGTGCGCCGTTGCGAACGGTGTCGTAACAAAACATCAAGCGCGTTTCAAAGCGGCGCGCCGACTGAAAGATAGTTTGCAGTCGAAGACTTGTTCGAACATATCGCCCTTCTGTTCGGCAGCGAAGATCTCGCGGTCGCAGTTGGCAGAACTGCTCAATTGAATATGCGTCAGTTGGCCATCGCGCAGGCAACGCACGTCGCTGACACGATTGTCATGACTGCGATCCAGCGCATCGGCGACTCTCAGAATGGCCGCCAATGCAAATACTGTCTCCTGATCGGCTTCGTTGAGCGCGGCATAGTCGAGATGTCGCTCTTTGGGCGCGGGCCCGCGATGATAGCGCGCGACATTGGCGATCACGTCGCGCTCGGCTTCGGAAAACCCGGTCAATTCCGAGTTCTTGACGAGATAAAGAGCGTGCTTATGATGCGACTCGTGCGCGATGTGATAACCAACGTCGTGCAGCAATGCCGCCGCTGAGAGCAAGGTGCGATGATGGCGTGTAAGACTGCCAGTCGCGTCGTTCCCGGCCAGTTGGTCGAATATTCGTTCCGCCAGTCCCGCAACCTGCCGCGCGTGCGCCTCTTCATAACCAAAGCGGCGCCCGACGGCGTGAACGCCTCGCAAGCGGTGATCGGCGATGTCGGGGACAGGCGGACGCGATTCAGCTTCGATCTCGCGCAGGCGATCAATCAATACACCCTCGCGCAGCGCCCAGCCACAAGTTCGGAGCAGATTGATCCCGAGCGCGCGCATCGCGCCTTCAAGGATTTGGCCGCCGGCAACAATGATCTCGGAACGTTGAGCGCTGATCCCAGGTATGGCGCGCCGCTCTGCCACCGTCAGTTCGGCCATCCGAGAGTTGAAGCGCGCCAGCTTACTAAACACGATTTCGTCGCCGGCGGGTTGTGCCCCCTGTTCCTTTCTTTCTTCCTCGCTGACTCGCAGTCTTAACACTTCGCCGATCGAAATGATCGTGCCCGAAGTACCTGTCGCTTGTTGCCAGCGTGCGCCGCGAAGCTCGCGACTGGGGCGCTCCATCGCCGCTCTTACTTCTTCCATCAGCGGGCGCAACTCTTTAGGCTTGACGGGATCGGAACTGAGGTATCGCTCAGTCAGTCCGACCGCGCCTAACTTTACCGAAAAAAGCGCACCGGGTGCGCCGTCGCGCATGAGCGATATCTCCGTCGAACCGCCACCGATGTCTATATTAATGATTGAAGCGCCGCGCCCAGCGCAGCCGTGCGCGGCCGCGATTCCGATCAGGCGGGCCTCTTCAATCGCGGAAAGAATCGACACGCGTACTCCGGTCCGCCGGTCGATCTCTCTGATGAATTGGGCTGAGTTTCGAGCTTCGCGCACTGACGCTGTGGCTACCGCGAAAATGCGCTCAGCGCCACGCGCTTCGGCAATTGAGCGAAAACGCTTGATGCAGTCGGCGGCGCGTTCAATCGTAGCGGCTGAGAGATGCCCACGGCGCAGGGTGTTGTGGCCCAGGCGCACCGTCTCTTTTTCGCGCGCCAGGACGGCGAACGAATCGCTTGCCGCCGCGTCAACCACGACCAGCTTAATCGAATTCGAGCCAACATCGATCGCCGCGACTTTCATGCCGACCTGGCCTTTTCTGACGTTTCTGGTTTAGCGCTTTGCTTGATGGTCTGGCTGTCGTCGCTCTTCGGTTTTTCCGGTGGTTCGACTTTCGCTTTGTCTTTGCCGCCCGAAATACCCGTTGCAGGCTCTTCTTCGACTACGCGCGCCACTGCCCGGCGAAGTTGAGCAGCAACTCGCCGGACCGGACGAGAAGCGTCGATCACATGAAAGCCATACCCGCCGCTCATGCGGTCGAACTCGCGCAGCAATAACTTTTGATAAGCAATGAAGCTGTCGTAGTAATCATTTCCCAGGCCGAGATCCATGCCCGATTCCCAGTAATCAAAACCACGCCCTGAAGCCAGCACGCGTCCGGCCAACTCTTCCGTCGAACGCACGCGCAGGTAGAAAACTGCATCGGGAACCAACGCAATGCCGTAGATCCCCCGGACCCATTCCGGATCGGCGCCGCGGACCACGGCACGTGCAATAGCGGAATAGATGTACCGATCAGTGAGCACGACAAAGCCTGCGCGCAACGCCGGCAGCATCTGATTCTCGAGCCGGTCCGCAAAATCTGTAGCGTAGTAGAGCTGCATGGTCAGGCGTCCGAGAGTGTGACCTTCGCGCGCGTTCTTGATCCCGCGGCCGGCCAGCACGGAACGGGTCATGCCGGTATCAAGCACCGCGTGCCCGCTGGATTCCAGCCACGTGCGCAAGAGGGCGACGTGCGTCGAGCGACCCACGCCATCGGTTCCTTCGATCACGATCAGTTTGCCGCTGTAAGGCTCGATCTCGAGACCAGGTAGTGCGGTGCCGTAGAACTTCATCTCCTTCATTTCGGCAGCACCACCATCTCTTTGAGTTTCTCTTTTAGATACCGGCCAACAATGTCGCGCATCTGGCGTTGCTGGGTGCGAATCGCCTGAGTACCGTCAATCACCGTAAGGCCGAACTCGTGAACCATGTGATCGTATTCGTCGAGGATTTTGCCCTGAAACATCTTGAAGCTCTCTTCTTCGTCATCGGACCAGTCCATATCCATGCCGGCCTCGTAATATTTCAAACTCGGTCGGGCCGAAGCAATGCGATCGATTGCCACGTCGAGCGGCGCACGAAAGAAGAACGCAACCGTGGGCTTGACTGCGAATTTGTAAACCTCGCGCACCCAGGCTCGATCACAGCCCCGCGCCACGTCGCGCGCGAATGCGGTGTAGATGTAGCGGTCGGCGAGTACGATCGCGCCGGCCTTCAGGGGCGGGATGATGTCGCGTTCCGTGCGATCGGCAAAGTCGGTTGCGTGCAGCAGAGAGAAAGTTGTCGGGGTAAACAGGCGGCGCCTCTTCGCGCGCCTGTTTGTGTCCTTCACCAGAGGTGAAGAGTTCCACTCGGAAAAGAAGACTGGATAGCCTTCGGCCTTGAGCCACTGATACAGCAGCGCCAGCTGAGTTGATTTGCCGCTGCCGTCAGTGCCCTCAACGACAAAGAGTCTGCCGGCATAACGGTGGTGACCGTAAGAGATCATTGGGTGATTGTGCCACGTGTCATGTTACAGCCAAGTGAAATCTCAATCCAGTGTCGGAATTGGGGCGAGGTTATGGCCCTGGTCTTGGATCAAATAGAGGCAATGAATTAAAGTGTGCGCTGGCAATCAGGCTGTCGGACGAACGTTGAGGATCGAATGAAAACTCTGCTGCTGCTGCGCCACGCCAAATCGAGCCGGAAGGACACTGGTGTAAGGGACTTCGATCGTCCTCTGAATCAACGAGGGCTGAAGGCGGCCCCTTCAATTGGAAGATTGATCAGGAAGCGAAAGCTTCAGCTCGACCTTGTGCTCAGCTCTCCAGCCGAACGGGCCCGCCAGACGACGCAACTGGTGGTCGAGGCTGCGGGCCTCAAGACTGAGGCGCGGTACGATGAGCGAATCTATGAGGCAACCTCGGCGCGCCTGTTCGAGGTTGTTTCTCAGATCGATGATGAAGCAAACATAGTGATGCTCGTCGGACACAATCCGGGACTGGAAGAGTTGCTCGAAGCGTTGACCGGCGAAGCGCGCAGCTTGCCTACCGCGGCATTGGCCTGCATAGAGCTCAACATCGAGAAATGGAATAAGGTCAGGGCCGAAGGAGCACAGCTCGCATGGTTGGCAAAACCAAAGGAGCTCAAGTCGAGTTAAAGTGTTCGAGAAACAGCCCTGGTTACTCTTTACGAATCGAAACGTTCCTGCTGGACAACATCTTTCCCGTGATGTCTGATCCAATTACGATGGCTAGCAGGAACGTTGCCCATTCATTTCGGCGATGGCTCGATACGACAACTCACGATCGTGAGCGCGGATTCTAGCACGCGCCTGCCACCTCGCAACTTATCAACGTCAAAGTTAACTTGAATTTAATGTCAAGTTCACTTGCCTGTAACTCTTTCAAGGTAGCCTTGCCCCTCACGCAGACTAATCAAGGTTTACAAACGTCGGCCGGTTCCCAATACCAGTCTATTTTCAAGCGGCGCGTGTATCACGAGACCTGTGCTTTTCCTAAACCAAAGTGAGTCGCGGACTCAAAACTTCGTAACCAAAACTGAAGGAGATTTCTATGCTGCACCAAATCCTGCGGACTAGCTTCCTAAGGTACATTCCCCTGGCCTTTGCGACCGTTCTGCTACTTCAAGTCGCTGCGTTTTCGCAAACCGATACCGGCAGTATCGCCGGGACGGTGAAGGATCAAAACGGCGCAATCGTCCCCAGCGCCACGGTTACGGCAAAGAATCTAAAAACGGGAGAGGAACGCACGGCGTCAAGCAACACCGATGGAGCGTTTTCAATCCCAGCGTTAAGAGCATCGAGTTACGAAGTGACGGCGACAACCACAGGGTTGGGAGTAAGAGTATCAAACGTTGACGTGAACGTCGGAAGAGAATCGACCGTCAATCTTACGCTGAAGGTAATGGAGCTAACCGCTTCTATTAACATTATTGCCAGCGAAGAGGTCGTCACTAATACCGGCTCAGCCAGCATGGGGGCGAACGTCAATCCACGCGAGGTGGGAGGGTTGCCGTTGAATGGGAGACAGCTCTCGCAGCTCTACCTGCAAGCCCCTGGGTCAATCAACTCGGGTTCAGGTACGTACGGAGACATTCGCTTCAACGGCCGCGCCGTTGAACAAAACATAATCCGTTACGATGGCGTCGAAGGTACGGCGATCGTCGACGCGTCGCCTGGCAACCTTAACGGCGAAGTTCCGTCGCCATTCAGATTACAGTCGAGTCTGGAGAACGTACAGGAGTTTCGGGTCGAGTCGAGCAACTATCCGGCAGAGTTTGGCTCGGGAACCGGCGGACAAATCAGCGTGGTGACCAAGTCCGGCGGCAGTAAATTTCACGGTTCGGCTTTCGAATACCTGAGAAACGACGCGCTCGACGCGGCAAACTTCTTCGACAACGTCATCGGTAAGAAGAGTCCGTTGCGACTAAATCAGTTCGGTGGCTCGATTGGAGGGCCAGTAGTCGGAAAGAAGACGTTTTTCTTCTTCAGCTATGAAGGCTATCGTTTGCGGGCCGGGCTTAACACTATCGAAGCCGTGCCGGGAACTGCTTCTCGAATCTGCTTGCCGGCGCCGAACGGCGTGCCTTGTGTCGAAGCAAACGGTACAGCGTCACGTACGCTTCTCTTGCTTCCGGCGTTCGCCGATCCGAAAGCGGCGATCATCTCGGTCGGCACCGGCACAAACCTCTTCGATGTAGCGCAGCTTCAGGCGAGCGCGCGGGTTGACGAAACGGCTTACGCCTTTCGTCTTGATCACACTTTCAATCAGAAGCACTCGATGTATTTTCGCTACTTCCGTGACCAGGGGACCAACATTCAGCCGGAGGGTGTTTCCGGACGTCAGGTCAACTTTGTTGCGGTGCCACAGAACGGAGTGGTCGCGCTTCAGTCGGCGCTAAAACAGAATGTAGTTAATGAAGTCAAGTTTGGCTTCAACTCAGCATTCACTCGGACAAACGGCATCGCGCGCTCGGTTCCCGGTGTCGATCTTTCGGCGGCGGCCATCAATATTTCAGGCAATACAGCCAACTTTGCGATTGCTGGTCAGGGAACTTCCGCGGGTACGTCCAATCCCGGCGGTTTGATTCGCGCCAACAGCGCGACGAACGGACGCGGCCAGCCGTACACTGTCTACTCTCTTTCGTTCATCGACAATCTGAATTGGACGAGGGGGAATCATAATTACAAATTTGGTGTCGAGTTTCGACCCAATCGCATCTATACGGATCGACTGGGCGGCACGACTTATGTATTCAACAGCCTGGGTGATTTTCTTGCGAACCGGGCCGCATCAATCCAGTATCTTGGCGACGAGAGCAATCCGAGCGTGTTCAATAACGGGCTTACGGGTCAGCGCTTGGCGAAGAGCGAATACTACATTGGCTATGGGCAAGACGAATGGAAGATTCGCCCAAACGTTACACTTAGCCTGGGTCTGCGCTACGAGTACTATACGCCGCTCTACGAAGCCAACAACGGGCAGGTCTATTTCGATATCACAAGTGGCGTGATCAAGCCGTCGACAAAAGATCAGAATCCCTTGAAAGGCAACAAGAACGGTTTTGGTCCCCGCCTTGCGCTGACCTGGTCGCCTGGCCCGAACAGTTCCGGTCTCTTTGGCGGCGGCAAGACAGTCTTGCGCGGCGGTTTTGGAATCTTCTACGGCGTCGGTCAGGTTGAAGATCAGATTCAGCCTATCGAGAGCGATCGTATCTCGTCCACTGTCTCTAACTCTGCTTTCGATCCGAATATAGCTGCTTTCGTGGTCGCCACCCGGGCGAGCTTCATCGCTAATCCCGCGAATCGCGTATTTCAGCCCCGCGCCTACGCTCCTGAGTACCGAATTCCAGAGAAAGTCTACAGCTACACGTTCTCGCTTCAACAGGAGCTGCCGTACAAAGTAGTTGCCACTGTGGCATATGTGGGGAGTGAAGGGCGCAACCTTTTCCTGCGCGGTCTTTCGAATACTCTGCGCGGGGGCAATGCGACCATCGTTAATGGAGCGGCGCTGCCGAGTAACGCAGGTGTTGTGAACCGCACCGACCCTGCGACTGGCCGCATCATCGGCGTCACTTCGATCCGCGTCTTTGACATCATCAATAATGCGGCGCTCTGCGGTGCGTCCGCGTCCAATGCGATCTGCAAACCTTACGCGGAGATTGACACAAAAACCAGCGGTGGCGCCGATAGCTACCGAGCGCTCCAGGTGGCTTTGGCTCGCCGGATCGGCACCGGAGTCACGCTGAATTCGCAATACACATTCTCGCGCAGCTATGGCATGACTTCGGGATCGAATGAATCCAGAACTGCCGCGCAACCCTTCGGCGGCAACGTCAGACCCAGCGGCGATAGTAACAACTACGCAGCCGATCTCGGCTACAATAGCTTCGACGTGCGGCACACTTTCAATTTCAGCGCCGTTTACGATCTGCCGTTCGGCAAGGGCAAGAAGTACGATTTCGGTGAAGTCGGCAACGCGATCCTGGGTAATTGGGAAGTCGGGGCAATTTTTAACGCGCGATCAGGGTTGCCAGTCGATGTGACAATCACCAGACCTGAAGTCGTGGCTGTATGTGCGACGGCAGGGGGCTGCACGGTTAATAACAGTGCCAACACCACTACAGTCGTACCCCAGGGCTTTACCGTTCAGCTTCCGTCGATAAGCGGTACGCAACCATTGCCCTCAGGATTCACGGCCGTGGTCAACGCTCCCGGCGGCGGCGCGTCACGTCAGACACGTCGCCCCGATCTGATTGCAGGCGCTAATCCGTATCTGAATAATGATCGCAACTTTCTCAATCCGGCCGCGTTCGCGGTTCCCGCGGCAGGAGCGTTTGGAAATTTGGCGCGCAACGCTCTGAAAGGCCCAGGCTTCCATCAGTTTGATTTGATTCTAAATAAGAAGTTTCGCTTTTCGGAATCAACTAGCCTGGAGTTTCGCACCGAGATATTCAACATCCTGAATCACGCGAACTTCAATAATCCAGCTTCGACAATGAATGTGGCGCTACCAACGCTGACATTCAATACAACGGCGAACGCCTTTGTACTGGGTTCAGGTCTACAGCCGGGCCAGGCTTTTACGCAATCGGCAGCCGGTTCCACTTTTGGCCTGCTGAGACAGACAGTCGAACGCACGGTCGGATTGGGTACGAATCGGCAGATTCAGTTCGCGCTGAGACTAAACTTTTGAAGAACGTGGCCGGTAACTATCGCCGCGACCGTCGAGTTCTCGAGTTGCCTGGCTCGGCGGTCGCGGCTTATTCTCTAGGGCCTTCGCTTTAAATCGCAGATCAGCAGTTCATAACGATCGGGCCAACCCTGGTCGTTTCTCAGAACCTAAGGGGGGGGGCAGTTCAGGCGTGCG
Organism: Pyrinomonadaceae bacterium; assembly: GCA_041497335.1. Classification (GTDB taxonomy): domain Bacteria; phylum Acidobacteriota; class Blastocatellia; order Pyrinomonadales; family Pyrinomonadaceae; genus UBA11740. The sequence goes on from JBGQGG010000010.1 coordinate 27,763, forward strand.
ACTCTTTGGCATTGGAATAATACCCGTCGAAGAAGACTACCTTTCTTCGCTGGGGCAGATGACGACCTTTGTTGGCCAGGCGGCCCACGCGTTGACGGAGATGTTCGGCGACGATCGCGCCGAAGCAGAACGTTACACTGGACACATCAAGACCATCGAGCACGCGTGCGACGAAATCGCTCACAATATCTCGACGCGGCTCAGCCGCTCTTTTATCACGGCCATTGATCGAGAAGACATCCATGCTCTCACCACTGCTTTGGATGACATAGTTGATTTTATTGAAGCGCTGGCCAGCGCCGTGGTAATGTACGGCGTTCAGGAATACACGCCATTCATGAAACTATTTGCCGGCGTAATCCAGCAAATGTCTGCGGAGCTCGATCTACTTGTGCCGTCCCTCGATCGACCGAAGGACATCAGGACGCGGTTACTGAAACTGCATGAGCTCGAAAGAGAAGGCGACGAAATCTACCGCGAGGCCATGGGCGATCTTTTTCGTGGCAAGTTCGAGGTGCACGACGTGATCGTCATGAAGGACCTTTACGAGAATCTCGAAGCCACGGTCGATCGTTGCCAGCATGTTGGCGACCTGGTTGAGCGCATTGTAATCAAGAACACCTGAAGTACGCTTCGCCCAATCAACTCAAACTATGCCTGAGATCAATGCGACCGTCATTATTGCCCTGCTGATTGTTGTGGTCGCGCTGGTCTTTGACTTCACCAACGGTTTTCACGACGCTGCCAATTCCATCGCCACCGTAGTTTCGACGCGCGTCCTTTCGCCAAGGTACGCGGTCATGTGGGCGGCGACTTTCAACTTTGTCGCTTTCGCTATCTTTGGGACTCGGGTGGCAAAAACCATCGGTGGGGATTTGGTGCGCATCGATCTAATTCAGCAGGATCAGCGTCTTTACGTTCTGTGCGCCGCGCTTTTGGGAGCGATTACGTGGAACCTGATCACCTGGTATTTGGGACTGCCGACGTCCAGCTCTCACGCTCTGGTGGGCGGGTATGCCGGCGCAGCGATCTCTGCGTATCAGGGATTCAGAGGGTTGCTGAAACCGGAAGGATGGATAAAGACGCTCGTATTCATTGTCGCTTCACCGGTGATCGGATTCATTATGGGCTTCGCGCTGATGTTGGCGGTCTATTGGATTTTTCACCGCTGGACGCCGGCACATGTGGACAAGACATTCCGCCGCGGGCAACTTCTTTCGGCGGCGGCCTACTCGCTGGGACATGGCGGCAATGACGCGCAAAAAACCATGGGGATTATTACCGTGGTGCTGGCCACCGCAGGCATGTTCAATTTGCACATGGGCGAAAAAGGATCCCTGCCGGCTATTCCTCTGTACGTGGTGCTTACTGCCCATGCGGCCATTGCCCTTGGCACTTTGTCGGGCGGCTGGCGCATTGTGCATACGATGGGCTCAAAGATCACTAAGCTCAGGCCGGTGGGTGGATTCTGCGCAGAGACCGCGGGCGCGCTTACCCTGTTCGGCGCAACTTTTTCCGGAATCCCCGTGTCCACAACCCATACCATTACCGGAGCGATCGCCGGAGTTGGATCAACCACCCGACTATCGGCGGTCAAGTGGCGCGTGGCCGGAAGAATTGTGTGGGCATGGGTGCTGACGATTCCGGCGGCCGCGACGTTCGCGGCCCTATCGTTCTTCATCATTCGATTGATCTCTGTAATCGTGAGCAAGGTAAGTTGAGTTCCGTTCGCATCGTTTGCGGATTTTCGATCGCCCCCAACAACTCAGGCGTTCAGGGTTATGCCGAAACCTGCTCTAATCATTGAAGACGATCCCGATATCGCCGAGAGCGTAAGATACAATCTCGAGTCCGAAGGCTTTTCGGCGATCGTAGCGTCTACCGGCGAGCAAGGACTAAGACTCGCCCTCGACACGCAGAACCCGCCCATGGTGATCGTTCTGGATCTAATGCTTCCCGGCATGAACGGAATGGACCTTTGCCGCAGGCTGCGGCGGGAAAACCAAACACGCCGCACTCCGATCATCATGCTAACGGCTAAAACTTCCGAGGCCGATCGCATCGCGGGATTGGATCTGGGCGCCGATGATTACATCGCCAAACCGTTTTCCGTGCGTGAACTCATGGCCCGCGTGCGCGCCGTGCTGCGACGAGTTGAGGAAGAAGCGGCTGAACGCTATGAAGATGGCCGTTTGACCATTGATTTTGCCGACGTGCGGGCGTCATGCGATGGTGTGAATGTAAGACTGACGAACAAGGAGTTCCTGCTGCTGTCGGCATTGGCAAAGAAACGCGGACGGGTGGTCACTCGCCAGCAACTGCTCGATCAGGTGTGGGGGTACAGTTATTACGGTGACGCGCGGACGCTGGATGTTCATATTCGCCGCCTGCGACAAAAACTGGGCGCATGCGGCGACTGCATCGAAACGGTTGTGGGAGTCGGCTACCGGTTTGTTGGTTCCGCCGCGGAAATGAGAACCGCTGCCAGTAATGCAGATAACTAACTCTCGTCTTCTTCCCGGCCTGGTCATTGCTGCACTCGCAGTGCTGGTCCTGCTTATTGCCTATCTTTCGAACCTTCCGGGCTGGTCGATGGTCTCGGTGCTGACTCTCCTTTTAGGTCTGGTCCTCGGCTTGCTACTGGCTAAGAAGGGGTCCGGTCCGCGCGAACTCGGCGCGTCGGACCGCGAGAACCGTTCAAGAGATGAGGGCGACATCGCTTTCTCGCCTGGACTACTCGAGGCCACCGTGAACGAGATGCGCGAAGGCCTGCTGGTTATCGATCCGGAAATGCGCGTGGTGGCTTCTAACCGGGCGGCGCGGGACCTGTTCTCGCTGGTTGATGATTCGATCAACCTGCGTCGTCTGACTGAACTGACACGAAACCCGGCTATCTATGATGCCTTTCTTGACGCTGTTCGCGGAACGGAACGAGCAGGTGTAAAAGTCGAGACATACGGCCCGGCAAGGCGCATCTTTGATTTACGAGTGGTGCCTTTGAACTCCGGTAACGGCCGTGGCGCGGCGGGCGCGGTTGGGGTTTTCTTCGACGTTACCAGGCTTGAGCGATTAGAACTCGTGAGGCAGGAATTTCTTTCGAACGTCTCACATGAGCTGCGGACCCCTTTGACCTCGATCATGGCGCTGGCTGAAACTCTTGAAGCCGGGGCTATAGACGATCAGGAACACAATCGACGATTTCTTTCGATCATCCAAAAGAATGCGTCGCGAATGCATCGCCTTATCGATGACATTCTGGAGTTGAGCGCGATCGAAGCGGGGAACGTAAAAGTGCAGCCGGAAATCGTGCAATTGCGTGCGCTAGTTGAAGACATTGTGGGAAGCCTATCAGCCGCAGCAACAACGCGGACAATCGTCGTCAGTAATCTCGTCCAGCCCGAAGTAAAAGTCTTTGCCGATCCTCACAGACTGCTGCAGATGCTTACGAACTTGATCGACAACGCTATCAAGTTCAATCGCCCGGGCGGAACGGTTTCGATCAGATACGAAAGCCAGACCCGCGATCGGATTAGCGTCGAAGACACCGGTGAGGGAATTCCCGCCCACCATCTCGATCGGTTGTTCGAACGGTTCTATCGGGTGGATCGGGCCCGTTCGCGAGAACTTGGCGGCACGGGTCTGGGTCTGGCGATAGTCAAACACCTGACGAGGGCCCATGGCGGTGAAGTCACCCTCGAGTCGCGTTTTGGTGAGGGGACTAAATTTACAATTGAGCTTCCGCGGCAGATTGAGCGTGGGGAAATGGTGACTGTGGCCGTCGCCGGTGCGCAGTGAGGCGGTCTCTCAATGCGAAAGCTGGTGACTTTCTCCGAGCTCAGCGAATCCTCTGATCGTCGCGGTGCTACTCTTTAACAAGTCTTCAGCGAGCCGGCGAAGTCTTGTCGGCATTTCCACAAACGAATACTCCTCGGCATCGCTACGATAGCGAGTCAGCAGTTGCAGCTCGGCGCTACAGAAATCACAGGATGCGAGATGACTCTTAATCCAAGCGCGATCTTTGGTGGCTAAGTCCAAGCGGTGATAAGCAAGCAGGGCTTGCGACGTGGGACAACGGGCGGTCTTGCAGAATAGACTTATGAACGATGAAGGCATGGTATTCATTCCTATGACGTTCGGCTCAGAAGCCATCCTCACAAAAGCGTCAATAGGCTCGCATTTCCAGAGTTGACCTGCCCCGCGACGTAAGCTTTCTCCAAACAAATCAATAGCTTACAGCGGTTGTAAAAAAATGTTGCCCATTTTTAAATTTGTTGCTAAGATGGCCTAGGTTGATCGAGGAGTTCTTTACTCCTTGATTTCCTTCTCGATGACGCAGAGACGCTAGGGCGTTCATCGAACCGCAGCTTCCCGCGTTTGGCCCGGCTGAGAAGAGTCGGGAACAAGCACCAACTTTCCGGGATTGAAAAGGCAAAAGAATAGCTGTACGTCTCAATGAAGCCGCTTTCGTCTGTCTTCAGCCGGGTTAGTTTTGCCAACAGCTAGCCCTCCAAAAAAACCCTTACCGCGGTTCATCGGACAACTTGAAAGCAAGGCGCACAGCCAACCACGGATGACGTTGATCCTCTCGATCACGTGCCAGCGGCCAACCAGGCCTATACATCCGCGCTCATCTTATCGGATCAAAACTCTACCATCGTGAAATCAATAACTCATAAGACGGTCCCAGAATCCAACGTCAGCGTACCTCGTGAGGTGCCGCGCTCAAGTCGTTCCGCCGAACGCAGCGCGAGAGCCGGGCACTGGGTTGAAAGTCTGTGCAATTCTGACGTCAATCGGCTGTGGGCTGAACTACACCGCATAGTCAGCAATCACCCGCTCGTTCGTGCCTCTCGCAGCGCGGGCTTGTTAATTGAAGAGGGCGCCACCAGCGCTTACACAGATCTCACCCAGGAGTTGTTTGTTCAGTTGCTGACCAAGTCGCGCTTCCAGCATTACCTGGACACTGCGATGACCGATGCTGAGATCGAGTGCGAGATTGGCCAGATAGAATTGACGAATCTGTTGACGGCGGAACTTCGCAAGCGCCATCCAGAAAGTTATCGGCTGGCGCGTCGCATCTCCACCTTAATCCAATCCAGTGCGAACTTTCGCAGGTTTGACAGTAGCGGGACCGCTGAAGAGCACCACCGCCGTCTGGCTGATCGGGTGTACGGACTGAGCGAGTGGCCGGACAGCAAGCCGGGCCGTGGTTCCCACGAAATGGAACAACGCACACACATGATTCCCATTCGCCAGCGCGACACGCGCATGGTTGGGTGTACCGGCGATGCTCAGATTGTAATCAGTAACTCGGATCTGGAAGACCTGATTGTCTCAGTGCTCGACGCTATCGATGCGCCGGCTGATGTGCGCAGTTTGCGCAGCCTGGTGATGTCACGACTGCCGGTCATGGATATTTACCTGGTGCCGCTCGGTGGCGACGAAGGCGATTCTGATGGCCCGCACTATGACCCGGCCGACCTGCGTGAAAATCCGGAGGAAAGCTTGCTGCGCCACGAATCCGAGCGTGAGGCGGCGGGAAGTGTGGACGAATTCCTTCAGAACCTCCGGGGCAATGTCCGGGGCAAGATTAAGCAATACAACCGCATGCTGGGCGTCCTTTGGCTTTGCTATTTGAGCCCCGACCACGCTACGCAATTGGAAGTTGCCGCTACATTAGCCGTTTCTGATTCTCTGGTGTCCGACTATCGGCGCCGCATTGAGCAAGAGTTGCGCGCGCTTTCGTTTACTCAGGTGGAAGAGGCGCGCATGTTCGAGTTGGCCCTGCGTGAACGCGTCCGCACTTTGGTGGCGATCGGTGACGAACAAAGCGCCGTGATATAAGTTTGCTGAATTCGTCTCAACTTGCGGATAGCGACATAAAGTACCGAAGAAGCGCAGGGACCCTGCGCTTTTTCTTTGTTTTCGATGGTGCGGTCGACCGTCAGAAATGCTGAAGCGACAACCACAGAAAGATTACCAGCCGGTGACCCGTTCGAGATCACCGCGGGTGAGCAAGTCCAGCCGCTCTCTGGCGGATGGGTTGCCGGTTAGGCCGGAAGGTGGGTCTCCGAACGGTCAGCGACGCCCTGACCCGGAGGAACGGAACGCTCATCCAGACTCAAAGAGTTCCGATCAACACAATTCGATCACAACGTTCCTGAAGCGCGGCCATTTTTGCACGTATGCTGCGCTGTTTGTCTTCACCCTTGTTCTATATGCGCGGCCGGCCGAATTCTATCCGTCTAGGCTGACTGCTTCGATAGCTCTGCTGGTCGGGATCGCGACGCTGGCGCTTTTCATTCCGACCCAACTTTCACTGGAAGGCGCGTTGACCGCACGTCCGCGTGAAGTCAATCTGGTTCTGCTTTTTTGCCTGACCGGATTGCTTTCGATCCCGTTCGCGATTAACCGACAGGAAGCGTGGGCTGAGTTCAGCGGCACGTTCATACGATGCATTGTCATTTTCATCGTGATGGTTAACGTGGTGCGGACCGAAGCACGGCTTAAGGGCCTGCTGTTTTTGGCGCTGGCGTCCAGCGTCTGGTTAAGCGCCGAAGCCATCAACGACTATCGATTGGGCCTGATGACGGTAGAAGGCTATCGCGCCGCCGGAAGAGGCACGGGCATCTTTGGAAACACCAACGACATGGCGCTGCACCTCGTTACCATACTCCCGATCTCTGTCGCGCTCTTGTTCGGCGCGAAAGGAATAGCTCGAAAAGTTCTGTATGGAGCTTGTGCCGTCGTGATGATCTCGGCGATCGTCCTCTCGTATTCACGCGGGGCGTTCCTGGGAATGGTCGTGGTGCTTCTCTTCGTCGCTTTGAAAATTGGGCGCCGTCGTCGGGCGGAGATTGTGCTCGCTGTACTGGCCTTCGCTGGGACCATCGTTCTTCTTGCGCCTGACAAATACGGCAGCCGTCTGCTCTCGATCGTTATTCCGAGTCTCGATCCTGAGGGTTCCGCTGACTCACGACGCGGCGAGTTGTTCAGATCCATTTACATTGCGGTTCGCCATCCACTGCTGGGCATTGGAATGGGAAACTACCGGCCGGAGATGTCATACAGAGGGTTAGTCACTCACAACTCGTATACGCAGGTGGCGTCTGAGATGGGGATGGCGGCGTTGGCGTGCTATACGATGTTCATTATCACGCCGCTGAAGAAATTGGCCCAAATAGGGCGCGAAACTTTCGAGACCCGCCGCGATTCGCGCTTTTACTATCTGACACTGGGGTTGCAGGCATCGCTCCTCGCCTATCTCGTTTCCAGCATCTTCCTGTCGGTCGCGTACGTCTGGTACGTCTATTACCTGGTGGGTTACGCCGTTTGTTTGCGGCGACTGTACGAATCGGAAACCGGAAGGGTTGTGGTTCCAGAGAAGCGCAAAGATCGAAAGCCAATCAGGATTCCCGAAGCTTCCTTGATCGGCGATAGCAAGGCAGTGATGACATGATCTTGAGGCTGGCGGCAGAGGTAATCTTCTGGTCGAGCGTTGCCGCGCTCTTCTACACCTACGCCGGTTATCCGTTATTGATTGCTCTGGTCAGCGCCTTGAGACCTCACAAAGTGCGACGCGCCGAGTTTGAACCAACGGTCAGTGTCATCATCACGGCTTACAACGAAGAGCGCGATCTGACAGGGAAACTCGAAAACACCCTGGCCCTGGATTACCCACACGAGATACTGGAAATCATCGTGGCTTCAGACTGCTCTACAGATCGGACCGATGAGATTGCGCGGCAGTTTGCCGCCCAGGGCGTGCGACTCTATCGCCAATCCGAACGACTGGGAAAGACGGCCGCGCAGAACACGGCAGTCAAGCGAGCGCGCGGCGAGATCATTCTTTTTTCCGATGCCACAAGTCTTTACGAACCGGACGTGTTACGTGCGATAGTGCCGAACTTTGCTGACACTCAAGTCGGGTGCGTTGCCGGGCGTCTGGTATACGTTGACGGTTCGAATTCGCATGTCGGGCGTGGCGCACGTTCGTATTGGGGCTATGAAACCTTTCTGAAAAGACATGAAAGCCGCGCCGGCTCCTTGATCGGCGCCTCGGGCTGTCTCTACGCCGTGCGGAAATCTGCTTACGTGCCTCTCTATCACGAAGCCTGCAGCGACTTCATCATCGCCACCAAAATGGTCGAGCAAGGCTTGCGCGCCGTTTTCGAGCCGAACGCCGTTTGCACTGAGCAGACGAATCGGCACAGCGACAAAGAATTGAAGATGCGCGTGCGCATCATCGCCCAGACTTTCACCGATCTGTGGCGACACCGCGCGATGCTGAATCCGTTTCGAGGTGGCTTCTATGGCGTGCAACTGCTGTCGCACAAGGTCATGCGTTATATCGTACCGTTTTTCCTGATAGGTCTTTTCGTTGCATCAGCCGCTCTGGCATCAGGCGCTCTCTTTTATCGAATGATGTTTGCGGTGCAACTCGCGGGTTATGCGTGTCCGGCGCTTGCGTGGCTGTTGGACCGCGCAGGAATTCGGAGTCGTTTGTTGGCGTTCCCTCAATATTTCATCCTGACTAATCTCGCATCGTTGATTGCCTGTTACCAGTTTTTGCGCGGCGAGCGTTACGCCCGTTGGGAGCCGATCCGTTGAAGCCGGTACCAGGCGACTATGAAACCAAACGTTCTATTCATCATAGATAGTTTCGAGCAGGGCGGAAGCGAGCGCCAGGCCATGCAGCTTCTGCACCAGTTGCAAGCGAGCGGACGCTGCCGTGTGCATCTGGCGTGTTTGCAGAATCGCGGCTCGCTGCGCGCAGAGGCGGATCAACTGGGCATCGGAGAGATCCACGAATATGCGCTTAACAGCTTTTACGATTTCAACTTTGTCAGGCAGCTTCGCCGTCTGGTTCATTTCATCAAAGAGAAAAACATTGACGTCGTGCACACGCACTGCTTTTACACCAACATCTTTGGAATGACCGGCGCGTTTCTCGCGGACGTGGGCGGCCGGGTTACTTCGAAGGGTGAGACCCATGGTTTTCGAACTCCGATGCAGAAGCGCGCGGAACGGGTCGCTTTTCGTCTGTCACATCGAGTAATTGCTAACTGCCTGGTGGTGCAAAATCAATTGATCCGAGAAGGAGTAAGTCCGTCAAAGATCATCCAGCATTACAACGGTCTCGACATAGAGCGCCTGAAAGCTCGCGCGGGGCTTAGACATGAAGAAGCTTTGGCGGCGTTTGGTCTGCCACACGAACCGTTGCGACGCTACATCAGCATCGTTGCGAACCTCCGCAACCCGGTGAAAGATCACCCGATGTTCCTGCGGGCCGCCGCGCGAGTACGCGCCGCAGTTCCGGACGCCGGATTTGTAATCGCCGGCGAAGGTGAGTTGATGAACGAGCTGCGTGAACTCGCGGCGCAACTTGGAATACAAGAAGACGTATTCTTCATTGGGAGATGTGATAACGTCGCCGACCTCTTATTTGCTTCAGATGTCGGCGTGTTGAGCTCAAAGGCTGAAGGCTTTGCGAATGCCATTCTGGAATATATGGCCGCGGGTCTCCCGGTCGTCGCGACAGATGTGGGAGGTGCGCGTGAAGCGATTGCGGAAGGCGAGACCGGTTACGTCGTTGCTTCCGGTGATGACGAAGAAATGGCTGAGCGCATCATCTCAATTCTTGATGACCCCGAACGCGCACGCACCATGGGCGAGCGCGGCAAGTTGATCGTAGCCGAAAAGTTTTCCTGTGATCGTCATCTACAAAATACACTTGAGTTGTATGACGAGTTGCTGTCCAAACCAAAGCCTGCGCCTTCACGGATTGGCCCCGAATGGCGACTGAACGAATAGGAGCGCTAACCACGCAGATTACTGATTGGTCCGGCCGCAGAGCTGTCAAAGCACGAGCCAAGGAAAGAGCGAGCCGTCGATGGCGCGTCTTCCTGATCATTGTGCTGTGTCTGGTTGTGCTGTGGCCGGTGCTCACCTGGGGCGGCGCCCACTTGCTAATCGTTAAGTCCGAAGTCGCTTCTGCTGACGCTATCGTCGTGCTGAGCGGCTCTTCCACTTACCTCGAGCGGGCGGATTGGGCCGCGAAGCTTTATCGCGAAGGACGCGCGCCGGTGATCATTCTGACCAATGACAACCTGGTAAGTGGCTGGGACAAGGTTGAACAGCGCAACCCGTTCTTCTATGAATTAGCGGCCAGAGAACTGGTAAAGCGCGGTGTTCCGGAATCAAAGATACTGGTCGTTTCCAATATCGCCTTAGGGACTTATGAAGAAAGCCTGGGACTGCGAGATTACGCCGCCGCTCACAGTCTAAAGCGGCTGCTGGTAGTTACTTCCGCTTATCATTCGCGGCGAGCGCTTTGGTCCATGCGTCGTGCCTGTGAAGGCAGCGGTATTGAAATAGGAATTGACAGTCCGCCTCCCGGATGGCAAACGCCCTCACCTGCTACATGGTGGTGGCATCGTTGGGGATGGAAAGTCGTCGCGGGCGAGTACGGAAAATTGATTTACTACCGGATGCGGTATTGATTAACGAGTTTGTTGTCGGACGTTCAGAACCTTCCGATAAATCTTCACCAAAGAGCGAACGTGGTTTTCCGGCGTGTAGCGTGTCGCGACAAGCGTGGCCGCGTTCGCCGTCAGCCGTTGCGCAAGGTCTTTGTCCGTTAGCAGACGGGCGATGGCCGCGGCGATTGACGGCGGATCGTTTGCCGGGACCAACAACGCGCTCTCGTTGTTTTCAACCATCTCGGGCACTCCGCCCACGGCGGTTGCCACAATCGGAACCTTTGCGGCCATCGCTTCCAGCAAGACGTATGGCGAGCCTTCGCTGTGCGACGGATTCACGAGCACATCCGCGGCTGCGAAGTAAACCTGAACGTTGTTCACCTGCCCAGTGAAGACGACTCGATCGCTCAGTCCGAGGGATGCGGCAGTCGCTGCTAACGGCCCACGCTCTGGTCCATCGCCTGCGATGACGAGTCGCGCGTTGATCTCAGCATGTGTGTCGCGCAAGTGTTTGAAGGCGCGGAGAAGGTCGATATGCGCTTTTTCTTTTGAAAGGCGACCGATGGCAAGAACCATCCGCTCCTCTTCTTTGATACCGACGTCCTTTCTGAGCGCGCGCTCTTGCTGTTGGTTCGCGGTTGGCTCCGGGCGAATCGAGTTGTGCTGAACGTGGATACGCTCGCGCGCCACTCCCATGCTCACCAGCTTCTGGGCGAAAGCGTCACAGACAGCGATGACGCGATCGGCCTTTGGCAGGGACCAGCGATCGAGTCGGTTGTAGAGAAGCATCTTTCGATCAGTCGTCGTGTAGCCGTGATTGAAAGCAATCCACGGATACTCTTGCCAGAGCCCGGAAACCCTCATCAGAAAATGCGACTTGACCTGATGAGTGACGATTACGTCAGGTGACCGGCGCTTGACGATTTTGCGCAGAGCGGAAATGACCCTTCGGTCAAAAGGTCCGCGCTCGGGGACGACATCAACTTCCAGTCTGAGAGCGCGCGCGGCTGAAAGAAACTCCGCGGAGTCGTTGCGACGGTCAAACGTCACCAGCGAAAGTTCGATAACAGGAGTGTCGGCTGACCGTTGCTTGAGTTCGCGAGCAGCGCGATGGAACTCAAACATGTTCCTGGCGACGGCGTTGACGGTCGTAGCTTCGACGATGGCGAGAATCTTGATCTTCGAGTCTGGAGTCCGGAGTCTGGCGTCAGAAGTCCGTATTGCGGTCGAATGTCCGTTTTGATTCCAGGCAAACGGCTCGCTCATCACTCGCCATGACGCGCCCAAAACTGATCCGACCGGCGTGCTACAAACTACTGCGGATGCATGGTAAGGAAGTCGCCAATTCTTTGCGCTGGTAAATCGTCGGACGAGCGAGCGCGCTTCGCGCCAATGGCCCCAGTAACCCAGCAGGCAGGCCGTCTTCGCCGCGCGAATCGCAAGAACGCTGCGCAAAAGATCGCGCAGCGGCGAGGGACAAGCAGCCTCGATCTCGCTCGCGTCTTCAAGAAACGGTTCGACCGGGCGCGCGCTGTTCAAGTTCCTGCTCAGTCCTGAAGCCTCTCGATGAAATTGCACGAGCGGCTTGAGATTGAACGCGACTCTCTCATTCAGCAAGACCTTGAGCCAGAGGAAGGCATCTTCGCCAAACGAGCATTTCTCTCGATCGTAAAAGCCTCCCCACTTGCGGATCACCTCGGCGCGCGTCAGGGTCGAACACGGAGACATGTAAGCGAGCATGGTCACAACCAGCGAAGGCTCGGTGTCTGCATGAATGCGCTGAACGCCGTGGGTGAGTCCGCGTTTTCGCCACATGCTTTCCGTTGATTCGCCCGACGGATATTCGATGTAGCCGCAGGTTACTGACGCTACTTCAGAACCAGACTCTTCAAGCAAGCGCACATTCTCGTGAAGATAGTTCGGGAGCCACTCGTCATCAGCATCGAGAAAAGCGATGAGCTCGCCGCGAGCTTGCGCTAGCCCTGCATTGCGCGCTGCGCCTGGCCCGGCGTTGGCCTGACGAATCATACGAAAGCGCGCGTCGGAATAGTCGGCGACAATCGCCGCGCCATCATCCGTCGAGCCATCATCGACGACGATTGCTTCGAAGTCGGGGAACGTCTGAGCAGCAATCGAGTCGAGCGCCCGTCGCACGTACGGCGCTTTGTTGTAAAGCGGAATGATGATTGAAACTCTCACACGAAATCTTTGCGAGATGCGGACATCGTAGTTTCGAAGCGGACGTGAGTTGCGAGCAACTGCGAGGAACTTCCTCAGGATCGATAATAATTGCTACCTCAGCCAAAATCCAGACGTTTGTTTGGATTTCTCTGCTGACTTCAGGTAAGGCTGACAAATTTCGTCACTCCTGACCACTTCGACCGCGCGCGAAGGTGAATTCTCAGGAGAGGTCCCGGCTCTTAGCAAAAGTTCGCCGCCTCATTCCGGATCTTTTCTGTATAATGTTCGAGGCGCACCCGCCGGACATTTCCCGCTCACGCGAACCTAAACCCTATTAAGCTTTTTCCAGGAGTTGGTGACCACAGTTTCAAATCGAGATCAGTTGTCGCTCGACGAGCAGAATCGTCATTTCCGGACCGACCACTTGCAGACCGGCCTCGGAGGCCGGGCCGCGCGTGGTGGGATGGTGACGCTGTCGGCGCAGGTTTTCAAGTTTGTCTTCAGCACCGCCGCGACAATCGTGCTTGCCAGACTGCTGACGCCGCAAGACTACGGTTTGATCGGAATGGTGGTAATCATCACGAACTTCGTCGGCATGTTTCAGTATCTCGGTTTGTCGACCGCGACTGTCAGATGGTCTGAACTCAACCACAAACAGGTCAGCACGCTTTTCTGGATCAACCTGGGACTGAGCACGGCGATCGCTTTGCTGACGTTGGCGAGCGCGCCGGTCGCCGCATGGTTCTACAAAGAGCCGCGCTTGATCTGGATCACTGCCGGGTATGCCGTCTCGATCCTGGTTACCGGACTCTACATTCAGCACGAAGCGATTCTGATGCGCCAGATGCGTTTTGCGGCGATCGCCATCGTCGAGATCGCTGCGCTCCTAATCGGTTTTGCGTCAGCGATCGTCGCGGCGTGGCACGGCGCGGGTTACCGGGCGCTAGTTCTGAATCAATTGGTGATGACGCTGGTGACCCTGTTTGGAATCTGGAGTGTTTGCCGTTGGCGGCCGGGATTGCCTGCGCGCGGAGCCGACGTGCGATCGATGTTGTCGTATGGCGGAAACCTGACCGGGTTTAACTTCATGACCTATTTCGCGCGGAATTTGGACAACGCGCTGATCGGAAAGTTTTGGGGAGCTCATCAACTCGGCGTGTATTCGCGAGCGTATCAAATGCTGCTGATGCCGATGCAGCAAATCAACGCGCCGCTCTCAGCTGTTGCAATTCCGGCGTTGAGCCGTCTGGCTGACTCTCCCGAGCGCTATCGCGCCGCTTATCTAAAAATTCTGGAAAAGATTGTGATGGTCACAATGCCATTAGCCGCTCTCATGATCGCCACGTCTGACTGGATGGTTCTACTTCTGTTAGGTCCGCGGTGGAGCGAAACCGGGCGCATCTTCATGCTGCTTGGTGTCGCGGCTATGATCCAACCGGTGACCAAAACTGCCTGGTGGTTGTTCTCGACACAGGGTCGCACCAGGGAGTTATTTCACTGGGGACTGATAGGCGGAGCAATCGCGATCGTTTCGATCGTCGCCGGCTTGCCCTGGGGAGCGACGGGCGTGGCCGCGTCCTATGCCGTGGCCGATCTCTGCATCGCCACGCCGCTTTTATTCTGGTACGTGGGCCGACGGGGTCCGGTACGAGCGCTCGATTTCTATCGGACCATTGCTCCCGTCACTGCCGCATCTGTGAGCGCACTCGCGACCTTGTTCATTTGTCGCCCATGGTTGAACGCGGTACCTGGCCTGGTCGCCCGCTTAGTTGTTGCCTTCGGAATTACCCTGGCAGTTTCGGTCGTCGTATTGTCAGCCCTGCCGGCGGGAAGGCTGGCGATGCGAAACCTGAAAGAAACGCTCCTGTTCTTGTTGAAGCGAAACCGCGAATCTGTCGCCTGACTTGCGCTCCTGATGACCATGTTAAAGAAGTTCAAGCAAGCCGCCCTCAAGTCTCTTAAGTCAGCCGGAGTCGCGACGCTGGTGCACAACAGTCGTTGGCGCCGGCAGAGGCTGTTGATTCTCGCCTATCACGGTATTTCTCTCTACGACGAACACCTCTGGAATGGCTCGCAGTTCCTATCAGCAGACATTTTTCGTACTCGCCTGGAGCTGCTCAGGAGATCAAGCTGTGTAGTGTTGCCGCTGGGCGAAGCTGTGGAACGCCTCTACGCAAACGATCTCCCTGACCGGGCAGTGGCGATCACTTTCGATGACGGCACTTCGGATTTCTACCGGAGAGCGTTTCCCCTGCTTAAGGAGTTTGGGTTCCCGGTAACATTGTATCTGACGACGTTCTACTCTTATTACCAGCGACCGGTCTTTGACTTGATGTGCTCGTACTTGCTCTGGAAAGGGCGGAACACGACTCTCGATCTCGAGAAGATTACGGGCCGAGCCTTGCGCATGGATTTGCACAACGTCGCATCACAAGAGGTTGCGCGCAGGGAGATTCAAGCGTTTGTCGGAGCGCAAAAACTGTCCGCCGACGAAAAGGATGCCTTTGCTGCCGCTTTGGCTGCGCACCTCGACCTTGACTATGACACTCTGCTCGCGCAACGAATCATGCACAACCTGACGGCGGACGAAGTTGGCCAACTGGCGGCCGGGGGCGTTGATGTTCAATTGCATACGCATCGTCATCGGACCCCGTTGGATCGCCAACTCTTTCTCCGCGAAATCGACGATAACCGGAAGAGCATTCAAGAGATGACCGGGAGGAGTCCCACGCATTTTTGTTATCCCAGCGGGATCTATGACCTGCGGTTTTTTCCCTGGTTGAGGGAGGCAGGCGTGGTTTCCGCGACCACCTGCGAACTGGGGTTTGCGTCGCGAAGTTCCGATCAGTTGTTGCTGCCGCGATTTCTGGACAACGCTACTTTGTCGTCGATCGAGTTTGAAAGCTGGCTGACGGGGATATCGGCGGCGCTGCCTCGCCGGAGCCTAACTGAACGGGCATATACGGGAGGAACATCATGACGCTGATAGCGGGGATGCTCACTCGCCACGATTGTCCGTTACCAGATTCAGCTTGCGCGAGCCTGCGGCAAGCGATCTCTCGCCATCCGGCTGAAGAGGTTAAGGCTTTCCGGGATCGCCGGAGCTACTTCGCAAAAGTGGACATCGAAGCATTTCGCGAACCGGGCTTTTTCGTGGACGGGAGCGGGGCGTTGTCTTTGCTGACCGGCGAGCCCTTGCTCGGTGCCGGCGACTTTTCGTCGTCATCAAGCCGACTACAGGACCTGCCTATTATTCACGAGCAATGCCTGAGGAACAATTGGAATGTTCTGGGCGAAGCCGATGGAACGTTCTGTGTGGTCCACTATCAACCACGAACGGGCTCGCTAACTCTCATTGCCGATAAGCTGGGGATCAGGCCGCTGTATTTCTGGATCGATGACAAGCTGGTCGTCTTTGCGAGCGCGCTGCGCATACTTGAAGAGTTTCCACTCGTGCCAAAGAAGATGGATCTGCGCGCGGTCACTGAGGTCGTGACGCTGGGAGCACCGCTTGCGGTTCGCACTCCATACGCCGGCATCTCTCTCTTGAAGCCGGCCCAGATCATTCAGATAACGAATGATGGAATATCGCGGAGCTGCTACTGGCGTTGGGATGAAATCGAAACTGTGAACGGTCCCGAGCCGGTGCGTCTGGCAACTGTCCATGATCGTTTTCAGGCGGCAGTAAGACGGAGAAACAGACATGACGGCGCCACGGCGGCTTATCTCAGCGGTGGTCTGGATTCGCGATGCATAGTCGCTCTCCTGCGCCACGACGGCGTGCGCGTACGCACAGTTAACTTCGCCAGACCGGGAACTCAGGACTACTACTTTGGAAATCAATTTGCGGAAAAGATTGGATCGGCTCATGAAAGTCTGCCGAAGGAGCGAGGCGACAACATTCCCGATTATTCGTCGCTGATGGCCAGGGCGTTGGGAGGATCGAATCTCACTCAATGGCCCGCCGAGCGCCCACAATTGGTTTGGTCGGGGGAAGGTGGAAGCGTCCTGCTGGGCCAGGTTCACTTGAGTGAATCCATAGTCGCGTTGATGCGAGCAGGGAACATCGATGGGGCAATCGAAGAATACTTGCAGAGGGAGCAGATGTTTCTCCCACCTAAACTTTTCAGGTCAGAAATTCTCGCAAACCTCCGCGATGCAATAAAGCAGGGCATTCGAGAAGAGCTAGGCGAGTTGCATGCCGAGGACCCGGGCCGGAACTTCGCCCTCTTCCTGATGCGCAACGACCAGCGGCGCAAACTGATGGGCCACTTTGAGAGCATCGATCTGCACCGGCTGGAATTTCAGTTGCCGTTTTTCGATGGTGCGTTTCTCGCATCAGTCATTGCCACGCCACTCGACTGGTGTTTGCGGCACAGGCTGTACATCAAGTGCTTATCGCTTTTCCCGCCGGCTGTTACCACAGTTCCGTGGCAGGCATACCCTGGTCATGAACCATGTCCGCTTCCGATTCCAGAGGAACTCGCTGATCAGTGGGATGACACCTATCAAGCGCAGGAAGACGCGACCCAAAAGCAAAGGGTAATCGAACAAGCGTCTGAACTCTTACGCTCGATTGATTTTCCGGATCAGATTCTGAGCAAGCGAAATCTGCGTGTAGCTGCCTGGATCCATTCGACGGGCTGGCGCGATTACAAGTACGCAATCGAAGCGGCCCGAACCTATTACGCTTATTCGAAGAAATGCGGCGGCGAATTTACCTTCTCGCTAATGTAGAAAATGGAACGCTCAAACACGACATCGAAGACGCGGAAATTGCGTCCGGACGTTTCCACCACGAACGCTCCGATTGCTGCGCAGTACGAGAGCGCCGCTCCGTCCGTCAGCGTCATCATTCCCGCATACAACGTTACGCCTTATATCGGCGAAACCCTCGACGGTGTCTTTGCGCAGACGTTCACTGACTTTGAAGTGGTCATTGTTAACGACGGTTCGCCTGATACGGAAGAATTTGAGCGCGCCATCCAACCCTACCGTGAACGGATTCATTACCTCAAGCAGGAGAACGGCGGCGCGAGTGCGGCCCGCAACACCGGATTGCACGCCGCGCGAGGAGAGCTTATCGCATTTCTCGACGCCGACGACCTGTGGTCGCCGAATTATTTAGCAGAGCAGCTCAAGTTCATGCGCGACTATGAGTGTGATCTCGCCTGCGCGGATGCAATGATCTTCGGCGTTTCGGCGGATGCCGGGCGAACCTACATGGACTCCTTAATGCCGGCGGCGCCAGCCCAGGGCCGGGTGACATTTCTTGAACTCGTTAACGCGGATCGAAGCTTGATAACCTCAGGTGTCTTGGCCCGCCGCGAACTAATCCTGGAGGTCGGGCTTTTCGATGAAGCGCTTCGTAACGCGCAGGACTTGGATCTATGGCTGCGCCTGGCCAGACACGGGGCTCGGCTCGCTTACCACCGTCAAGTGCTCTTGCGTTACCGGTCCCGACTGAACAGTTTGTCGGGCGACGCTATCAATTCACACCACCGTGAGTTGCGCGTCTTTGACAAGATCGAGCAGTCATATGATTTCACGCCGGCCGAACGCGCGGAGGTCGCGGCGGTAATTCGAAACCGTCGCGCGCTGCTGGAATATGAGTTGGGCAAGCTCCATTTGCTGCCCGGTGATTTCGGGCTTGCGCGCGAATCGTTTGCGAAAGCAAACAGCTTGAAGCCGGGCTGGAAGTCAAAATTGGCCCTCTTGCTCACCCGGGTGGCGCCGCGGCTGCTCCAAACTCTTTACGTGGCTCGCATGAAGCAGGCAATTGCCGAGTAGATAGCCATGAGAAACATCAAAGAGATTAACCGGAATCTGTCGCCTCACGCGACGAAGTCGTGGCATCGTTCACAGGTCGCCAACCTGGCGGCCGAGTTGGAAACCAAGGGCATCGTTGTTTTGCCGTCGCTTTTCAGCGCGGAGCAGTTGTCAGGAATGCAGCGCGCGTTTGAGAGCCGGTTGCGGCGGATGCGCTGGAACAACTTCGAAGGCTATCAAAAGACCGAACTCTATCGACACATGGTCGAGGATGTTTTGTTGTTGGATCAGGGTTTTGTCGATCTCGCCGTGCATCCACTGGTCAAACAGATCCTGACGCGTTACCTCGGCACGAATTACGAATTGACGGAAGCAAAGGGCTGGAAGTCTTTGGCGACCAGGTACGACTTTCACGGCTGGCATGCCGATGCCTGGTACGATCAAACGACCGAGAAAGAGGTTCACCGGGAGATCAAGCTCGCGATGTACCTTATGGACGTCCGCTCGGGCGCGTTCCATTTCATCAAGGGAAGTCACCGCCGGCAACACCCGCACAATTTGAAGAAGGACGAGGTTAGGGACCTGCCTTTTTCTGATTTGATTAAGTTGACCGGCCCGGCCGGCACGGCTTTTTTGTTCGACACTTCGGCGATTCATCGGCAGGGCATTCCCATGCTCGAACCTCGACAAGCCGTCTTTTACGCTTATCACGATCCGGCGGTTCCGCTCCAGGCTGAAGACGTCGCCTATGATCGTTACCATCCCTTACTACTCAACGCCGCGTTCCTCGGTGATCTTTCTGACGAAGACCGGCGCATCCTCGGTTTTGGCAACAAGACCAACTTTCAGTCCGCATTCGAAAGGCAAGGCCGTCCGCCGCTGGTTTACAACGCGTACTGTGCCTCGGTAAATGTCGGGCTGCGTTTTCAACAACTCCGCGAGCGGATCGTCGCGAGGCTGGAACGAACGTTTCGGAAGTCGGGCCGCCCATAGTTTGTCGAGAGTGGCTTATGCCTACATTACTCTCAGTCTTTGGCGTTGAGCCGCTGCGCATCGGAGGAACAGAAACTTTCGCGCGCGAACTCTCAATTCAACTCGGCGCTCGTGGGTGGAAGAGCGTGCTCTGCTTTCTTTCCGAGCCGACCAAAGAAGTGCGACGGTTTCTTGAACTGCCCAACGTCTCTTTTGAGGTGCTTGCGAACTCAACCCATGGGAGTTGGGAAGCGCGCAGAGATCTGAAGCGGATCATGCGTAAACAGGGCCCGGAGATTTTGCATCTGCACTACACCAGTTTTCTCAATCTCTATTCCTGGGGGGCGCGCCTTCGATCCGTGAAGCAAGTGTTCTTCACCGACCACCATTCGCGACCGGCGGGCTATGTTCAGTCTCGGGCGCCATTCTGGAAGCGTGGCCTGGCGCGATTGATCAACTTGCCGCTCACCAGAGTGATCTGCGTCAGCAGGTATGGCTATGGATGCATGACCTCGTATGGTCTGCTGCCGCAAGATCGTTTTGAAATGGTTCATAACGGCGTAGACCTCGCGCGCGTCAAGGCCGACCCGCAACCTGGGATCGACTTCCGCCGGCGATATTCAATCCCCGAACAGCGCGCGATTGTTACGCAAGTAAGCTGGATGATTCCAGAGAAGGGCATCCCCGATTTCCTCGAGGCTGCCCGGTTGGTGCTAAAGCAGAATCGCAACGTGCAATTTGTCCTGGTGGGAGACGGCGCGAATCGCGAACAGTACATGAAGGACGCCGTGGGGATGGGGTTGCAAGATCATATTACCTGGACTGGAATGGTCGACGATCCATTCGGTGAAGGGGTCTTTCACGCGGCCGATGTGGTCTGTCAGTTCTCGCGCTGGGAAGAAGTTTTCGGTTGGATGATCGCGGAAGCGATGGCCCACGGCAAACCGGTCGTCGCCACGAGTGTCGGCGGGATACCAGAGCTGATCACTGACGGCGTGACGGGCCACCTGGTCGGCCGCGGCGATACAACTGCGATGAGCGATCGGGTACTGAAGCTTCTCAATGATCCTGAATTGCGAGCGCGAATGGGAAAAGCGGGACGTGAAACTGTTTGCTGCAAGTTCGACCTGCGAAAAAATGTCTCACACTTGATCCGGTCGTACGGAATCTCATGAACCTCCTTTTGGGAAGATCGGGCAGATTGACCCTTTCTCAAATCTGGCGGGCCCGAAAGTCCTGGCCCATCTTTGAGAGCCGGTTTTATGGCCTGGCGCCTGATTTTCCGGCCCGCACCAAAACGTAGCTTCGCCCGGCAGAGATTGTCCCTCTGCTGCGGAGCATCAATTAACCGCATGAGTGTCGCCATACCGCGTAAGCTCTACCAACCCCTGACCATCGCCGTCGCTTTGGCGTTGGTCTATTTCACCGTGCTCGTGAAGTTGGGTGGCGACTGGTGGAGCGACGAGAACTATTCGCACGGCCTGCTGATTCCATTCGTCATTGGCTATGTTCTCTGGCTGGAACGAAAGCGTTTTAGCGCAGCCGGCACGCGGCCTGCTGTCTGGTGGGGCGCGATCGGCGTTGGGTTTTCTTTGCTCATGTTGTGGGCGGGAACAGCCGGTGCCGAGCTTTTCGCGCAGCGCATCTCGTTGGTGGTAATGCTGGCCAGCGTGGCTGTCTACTTCTGGGGATTTCGACTGCTGCGTCTGATCGCGGTGCCCCTGTCGCTTTTGATTCTTTCGATCCCGATTCCACAGATCATTTTCAACCGGATCGCTTTTCCTTTGCAGCTCTTCGCGTCGCGCTGTGCTGTTGCCGCGATGTCATTTCTTGGTATTCCAGTGCTGCGACAGGGAAATGTGATCGAGTTAATGCCACTTGGCGCCAGCGAGCCGAAGAGACTGGCAGTTGTCGAAGCATGCAGCGGCATACGTTCGTTAATGACTTTGGTGACGCTGGCAGTGGTCTACGCGTACTTGACGAAGCCGAAAAACGATGACGACAAACTGAAGTCTGTCGGACATTTCCTGAAGAGTTTTACGTTTTGGCGCTCGCTGATCCTCATCGTTGCGGCCGTGCCGATTGCAATTCTGACAAACGCTTTGCGCGTCAGCGGCACCGGCGTGTTGGCGCACTACTACGGCACGCGTGTGGCTGATGGTTTCTTTCATTCGTTCTCGGGTTGGGTAATCTACATCGCCGCGGCGGTGCTGCTGTTCGCAACCGGTTGGATGATTGATCGCGTCGCGCTATTTCGCATGAAAAACCAGGACAGGATCTACCCGATGAACAAGATTTCAATCCATCCTGCGAATTATGTCTGATCAGTGACGATGAAAACTGGAAACAACACAATCCGATTCTGGGCCCTGCTGGTCGCTTTGTTATTTGGCGGCGGAATAATCAACGCCTGGGAGCGTGCCGGCGAGGCCAGGGTTTCGCGTCAGACATTAAGAGACTTTCCTTCCCAATTAGGATCGTGGCGTCAGGTGGGCGCTGACACCCGCTTTGACGAAGAGACTGAAAAGATTCTGCGCGCCGATGATTATCTTTCGCGCAATTTTGTATCAAACGGCCGCACGGCTTCGTTCTATGTCGGCTATTACGCGACGCAACGAAACGGTGCGACTTATCACAGTCCGCTGAATTGCCTGCCGGGCGCTGGCTGGGTCATGAGCGATGCCGCCCGGATTACCGTCAGGCCCATCGGGGGTGGCGCGCCTTTTGAAGCAAATCGATACGTAGTCGCAAACGGCAAGGACCGCGCGCTGATGATTTACTGGTATCAGGGCCGGGGCCGGGCCGTCGCCAGCGAATACTGGGGAAAGATTTTTACCGTGGTCGATAGCGTACGGCGGCGGCGCTCGGACGGGGCGATGGTTCGGGTGATGGTACCCGTGGGAATTTCGCAGGACGAGGCGCAAAAAACCGCAGTCGAACTGGCTTCGCAGGCCGCATCCGAGTTACCTGCCTTTGTTCCTAACTAGTCTATTCCCTCTCCCGTTGGGGAGAGGGTTAGGAGAGGGTCTTACACATCGACAAGAACCCTACCCTCCCAGAGGGCAGGGAAACAGCCCGCCTCTAAAAACAGTAGCAGTAACTATTTCCTGGGAAATACTTCGGATTATCTCTTTCTTACTTGTAACTCGCCGGTGCAGCCCCGCACTGACCGAGGCTGGAAACAAGGTTTTTGACATAAAAACTTCGCCGAACGCGACCTTCACGCGACTTTGCCCGTTGCTGCAAGACAATCGCCGATGCGAAACAGACCGAGTCCCGACCAGTCGGGATTCACGGAGACCCGCAGTGATGAAAAATCGAGAGTGCCGCCGCAAGTTCTACGCCCTACCTCTGCTTATCGTCATGATTGCCGTCGCCCTGCTGATGGGCGCGTGCACCACGCCGGAAAAAGCCAAAGCCCAACACGTCGCTCGCGGTCAGGCCTTGCTGAAAGACAAGAAATTTCAGGAAGCCTCGCTCGAGTTTCGCAACGCTCTGCAAATCGACGACAAGCTCGCCGACGCGCACTGGGGATTGGCGAATGCCTACGAAGGTCTCCAGAGATATCAGGAAGCGTTCGAAGAAATGAAGCAGGTTGTCGCGCTGGATGCAAACAACCTCGACGTACGCGTGCGCCTCGGGAACTATTACCTGATGGGCAGCAAGCAGTCGCCCGCTGCCATTACGGAAGCCGAGCGTCTGGCAAAAGAGGTACTGCAAAAGGACGGCAATCACATCGAAGGCCACATCCTGATGGGCAGTGTCTTGTTCGCGCAAGACCACAAAACGGAAGCCTTCGCCGAATTGAATCGCGCGGTTGAAATCGATCCCAAGCGGGTTGAATCTTATTTGAGCCTGGCCCGCTTCCACGCGTTGACCAACGATTTGGCGACTGCCGAATCAATCTATCAGCGCGCGATTTCAGTGAACGGCTCGTCGGCGCTGGCTCATTACGAGTACGGAAAGTTCCTGGTGCAACTCACTCGCCTGGATACCGCGGAAACTGAATTTCAAAAAGCCGTACAGGTCGACGGCAACAACCGCGAAGCACGTTTCATTCTCGCCAGCTTTTATCTGGTTAACCGTCGATTCGACAAAGCGGAAGACGCTTACAAGGCGCTGGCTGAACTCGATAAAGACAAGCCCGAAGGCCGTTCGGTCCTGGCGGATTTCTATTCAGCAACCGGCCGGTTGGACGAGGCCCTGACCATTTACAAAGAAGTGGTCGCGAAATCGCCTGATTACACTCAGGGCCATTATCGGCTCGCCGAGATCATTCTAATGCGCGGTGATGTTGCCGGCGCGAAGAATGAAATCGCAAGTATTCTGAAGAATGATGCAAAGGATCGCCAGGCCCTCATCCTGCGCGCGCGCATTGAAATGCAGAGCTCAGACCCGGGCGATTTGAAAGTCGCCGTCGAAGACCTGAAAGAAGTACTCAAGCAGGAACCGAATTCGCGGCCCGGTCTGTTCTTTATGGCCGAAGCCAATTTCCGTCTGGGCCAGATCGATCAGGCACGCACGTTTGCCGGCGAGCTGGATCGCAACTATCCCGACTACCTGCCGGGAAAATTGTTGCAGGTGCAAATAAACTTAGCCAGCGGCGAGGTGAAGTCGGCGTTGCAGTTAGCCGGTCAACTGCAGGAACGGCTGGCGAAAGCCGTCGCGGACCGCGACACCTCACCACAGTTGCTCGCGGACCTGCGGGCCAACACTCTGGTGGCCCACGGCTCAGCGGCCCTCCAGTTGCGCGATACCAAAACGGCCCGGCAGGATTTTCTTGCCGCACGTGACGCCGCGCCCAACAGCACCGATGTGTACGTCAACCTCGCTGCGGTAGCGCTCGCGGAAAACAAACCTGACGAAGCAATTACCTTTTACCAGAGCGCTTTGGCGATCGACGGCGCAAACTTTAACTCGTTGCGTGGCCTCATCAGCATCTATGCGGCCCAGAACCGGATCGACCTGGCCCACGCCAGGATTGATCAGTCACTCAACTCGCAACCCAACAATGCTTCACTGCACTTCCTGAAGGGTCAGGTTTACGGCTTTGAGCGGAACGCGCAGGGAGCCGAGGCTGAATTCAGGCGCGCGCTGGAAATCGACGGCAACTATCTGGCGGCTTATTCGGCGCTGGGTGCGCTATTCGTGAACACCAATCAGCAGGACCGCGCCATTCAGGAATATCAAAAGATCGTCGAGCGCCGCCCCGAGAATGCCGCTGCCTACACCCTGATCGGCATGCTCGAGATGAACCGGCAGAACTACGACGCGGCCGTCGACTATTACCGCAAGGCTTTGGCCCGGGACGAGAACGCGATCTTCGCCGCGAACAATCTGGCGTGGCTCTACGCCGTTTACGGGAAAGGAAACATGGACGAGGCTGTGCGACTGGCCCAGACCGCGGTACAAGCCAGCCCTGAAGTGCCGAGCTTTGTCGATACGCTGGGGTGGGTCTACTACAAGAAAGGGTTGTATGGCGCGGCCGCCGAGCAACTGAAGAAAGCGGTGTCAGTTGACGAGGCAATGGCGCGCAAGAGCAACAGCCTGCCGTCGCCTACATATCGCTTTCATCTCGGAGTAGCTCTGGCCGCCAAAGGCGACAAGGCCGGCGCCCGCCGAGAGATCGAAACCGCTCTACGCCTGAGCGAGAAGTCCAACTTCCCAGAAGCCGACGAGGCGCGTAAGACTTTGGCGACGCTGTAGAAAAACTAATAGGTCCTATGCGTCAAATAGGTCCTATTGACAGCTACTAAGGAGCACCAAACATGAGTGTTGAATTTAGACCGCGCAAACTGGGTGAATACGCGAACATCGCGCGCAAGCGCAAGTGGCTCATCCTGCTGCCCACCATCGCCATTGGCCTGGCCATCGCTTACGTAGTCTATCGTCTGCCGGACGTTTACGAATCGGTTACGCTGATTGTCGTCAAGCCATCGACGCTGCCCAACTCTGTCGTGCCGACGATTACCGAGGAAACGCTGACGCGCGAGTTGACCAGCATTTCCCAGGTGGTTACCAGCCGCAGTTCGCTGCAACCACTGATGGAAAAGTACGACCTCTACCACGAAGAGCGCCTGCGCGGTGAACCGATGGAACTGCTAATCGATCAGATGCGCAAGCAGATCAAGGTCGAGGTGAACACCAGCCGCCACGAGATCACCAACGGATTCAACATCACTTACCGCGGCCGCAGTCCGAAATCGACCCAGATTGTCGCCGCCGAACTCGCCAGCAAGTACATCGACGAACAAACCAAAGGCACTATCAACGCCGGCACGTCTGCCAAGCAGTTCATCGAAGAACAGGTTCGCACCGCAAAGGAAGAACTGGACACAATCGACAATCAGCGGCTGACTTACTTGCAGCAGAACATGAACAATCTGCCGTCGCAGTCACAGGCGCTGGTCGGCCGGTTGACCGGCTTGCATGAAGAACAGAAGGCGCTGATTGCCGAACAGGGACGCCTGCGGGACCTGGGCGCCGCTTATCGCAGCCAGCTTGGTGATATCACCAAGAGTTACGAGCAGGAGATTGTCCTGGCCGCCGAGAACACGACCGATCCGAAGACGACACAGGCCTGGGCCGAACTGGTCAGACGCCGGTCGGAACTCGAGGCCGCGCAGCAAAACCTCCTGGCGCAATACAAGGCCAAACACCCGGACGTAGTCTCAAATCAGTTGCAGATCGATTCGGTCAAGCGCGAGCAGGACCAGATGATCAATGACTGGAAAGCGCGTATCGAGGAAAGAAAGCAGAAGCTGGTGAAGCTAACCGATCCGCGCATTCTCACGCTCAAGACGAACATCGCAATGGTCGAGAGCGACTCAGATCGGACGCAAAAGCTGCTCAGTGAAACGAACGCGCAGATTGCCGATCTCAGTGAACGCATCAACGCTATCCCTAACGCCGAAGTAGGCCTGGAAGCGATCGATCGCGAATACCAGACAAAGAAACTCAACTACGACACCCTGCTGGCCCAGCAACAGAAGATCGTGGTCGGCGCCGACGCCGCCAAAGATCAACAGGGTGGTGGCATTCAGGTCGTCGATCCCGCGAACCTGCCCGAACGCCCGGTGGCCCCCAGGCGTTTCCTGCTGACGGTCGCGGGATTTGGCGTCGGCCTGGTGTTGGGTCTGCTGCTCGCGATTGCTTCTGAGTTGCGACGCCTGTTCACGATTCAGACTACCGAAGACGCCAAACATTACACAGGTCTGACGGTGCTGGCTTCAATTCCTGAGCTGTTGACTCCGGCAGAAGCTCGCGCCATTCCCCGTCGTCATAAACTCGCGATGGCCGCCGGAATCGCGGCAGCTTTCGTCACCATACCCGCGCTCGTATTCGTATTGCGGTTTACTCATGTAATGGAAACGTTCCTGCTGTAACCCGGAGGAAATATGTACGCAGAATTCTACGGACTGAGAGAATTGCCATTCGCGCTGACACCCGATCCGCGCTACATCTATTTCACCCCGTCGCACACCGAAGTGATGGCTAACCTTCATTACGGCATCGAAAGCGGCAAAGGATTGATCGTGGTCACCGGCGAAGTCGGCACGGGAAAAACGACGATGCTTCGATGGGTGATGCAGCGACTGGATCGCACGGTGCTGGTCGCCTACATCTTCAATCCGCGCCTGTCGGTGCCTGAGTTCTATCAGCACCTGGCGGCGCTCTTCGATATTCAGAACTGGGAAACCAAGTCCGATCTACTGATCGAATTGGGCAAAGTCCTCGAGTCGCGTCACAGCCGCGGCCTGCGCACAGTTTTGATCATCGACGAAGCGCACGGACTGTCGTCCAATGTACTGGAAGAAGTGCGACTGCTTTGCAATTTCGAATCCGACACAGCCAAGCA
This sequence comes from Pyrinomonadaceae bacterium, assembly GCA_041497335.1. Classification (GTDB taxonomy): domain Bacteria; phylum Acidobacteriota; class Blastocatellia; order Pyrinomonadales; family Pyrinomonadaceae; genus UBA11740. The sequence goes on from JBGQGG010000010.1 coordinate 55,024, forward strand.
ATTGCAGATCGTTCTAACCGGGCAGCCGGAGCTGCGCACGGTGCTCAACAATCCAGATCTGCGCCAACTCAAACAGCGGGTGGCCCTGCGCTGCGAGATCAAAGCGCTGCCAACCGTCGAAGAGACCGCCCAATACATCAATACGCGTCTGAAAGTCGCCGGCGCTGAGCGCGCTGACATTTTTTCGCCGGGCGCCGTCGATTACATCTTTCGTTGCTCAGAAGGTATTCCGCGCAACATCAACAATCTTTGCGACAACGCTCTACTGAATGGCTTTGCCGCCAGCGAGCCAATCATCAGCCGCGCGGCCATCCAGGAAGTTGCCGAAACCTTCGACGTGCTGCCGCGCATGCAAAACATTGAAGAGCGCGAAGCTCCGGCCCGTATTTTCCGCGCGGCCGGACGGGCAGAACTATGGGCTGCGGGCCACGGTGATGGGAATGGCAACGGCAATGGAAACGGCAATGGCAGCGCCTATAAGAGCGCCAACACTTTGCCGGTGGATCGCGGCGCGTCAGCCGGCGATTACCCCTCCGCGTTGACGACATCGCAACCGGACATCGTCGTTAACGAGTACACGCCACGGAGTGGATCTCCAACCACCATTGAAGACCTGGGAACGGCTTTCAGCCGTTCGGGCCTTGGGAGGGGGAACAATGGGCAGAGTCTATGATGCGCTGAAGCGCGCCGAGTCCGCGCAGCGCCACTTCAAATCTACGAAATCTTCAGTTAGCCGCAACGGCAATTCGGATAACGTCTCGTACTTAGTTCCGAAGAACGGTCACGAACATCCGTGGGAGCATTCGCCCTTTACCGGAATGCCGGCGGCATACAATTCAGCGTCCACTGCGCACACGGAGGAGGCAACCGGCGGGCCGGCACTCCCCGGCGGACCAGCCTCCCGTGATGCTGGGGCAACCTTGGGCGCTGTAGGATCGGCGCGCGCAGCCGAGTTCGCATCGCGAGAAGTCTTGGCTACGCGCGTCGAACCACATCTTGTGGCGATCACTGAACCTCGTTCACCTGAGTGTGAACAGTTTCGCTCTCTGCGGACCTGTCTGCTGCAGGCGGGTGAGCGCGAGCACAAACGCGCATTCGTCATCACGAGCGCGGGCATCGGTGAAGGCAAAACTCTAACGGCCCTGAATCTGGCGTGGCTTCTGGCCCAAACCGACGGCGTGAAGGCGTTGGTCATCGACGCGGATCTGCGACAGCCCTGCGCCGCTGATTACCTGGGCATTGAAGCTGATTGTGGTTTGTCGGAAGTACTAACCGGAGAGACCCGGCTCAACGAAGCGATCATCAAGCTCAAGCCTTCCGGATTGCATCTGTTGCCCGGCGGCGCCGCCCGCGAAGATGTAGCGGAACTGCTCTCGGGTCCTCGCTTCGGTCGCCTGCTTGATGAAGCTCGAAAGCATTTCGACTACATCATCATCGACGCTCCGCCGCTCGGCGTTTTCACTGATGCCAATCTCCTGATTAATCGCGCCGACGCCGCCCTGCTGGTCGTGCGCGCTTCCCGGACGCGCTATTCAGTCGTGGATCAACTGCTCGAGCAGTTGCCCCGTGAACGAATGCTCGGGGTGGTGCTCAATCGCGCGGAGACGAACCCGGACGAGACCGCTTATTACTATCAGCAGCGCCCGCAACGCTCGATGCTGGAAGCTGTCGAAGAGAATGCGATGATCGACGATTCCGGGTCCGCCGGGGAGCCTGAGATGATTTACATCGAGGAGGATGTTGTTTCTTGAAACCGTCGCGCTTCAACGCACGCATGGCTCTCTTACTGTTCGCCGAGGCACTGTTACTCTTCGGCGGCTTGATAGTCGCCGTGTACGTGCGTTTGGGCGCAGTGGATGCCGAAGACGCGCTCATTGGGCGTAATGGCTTTTACAAGGCGGCGCTGGCCACAGTCTTCTGTCTCGCGTCGTTCTATCTTTTCGATCTTTACGACTTCGTCGTGATGCACGATCGGCGCGAGTTGGTGCTGCGTCTGCTGCAGGCCCTGGGACTTGCCTGGGTCGCGCTGGCGCTGATCTTCTACGCCATGCCCCAGGCAATGATCGGACGCGGCGTTTCGTTAATCTCTCTGCCACTTGCTCTGTTGTTGATGGTTGGCTGGCGTCTGGCGATCCATTGGGTGCTGGGCCATCCGGAACTCGGCGAGCGCATTCTGATAGTCGGCTCGGGCCCGTTCGCGATCGAAATCGCCCGCGAGACCCTCGGCCGGCCCGATGCCGGTTTTCGCGTCGTCGGCTTTGTCGATAACGACCCGGCATTAGTCGGCAAAAGTCTGATTAACCCGAAGGTAATTGGCCTGACGTCGGAGCTGGGATCGCTGGTCCGCAGCGAGAACATCGATCGCATCGTAGTCGCGATCGGAGACCGGCGCGGCCAGTTCCCGACTCAAGAACTACTACGCCTTAGTCTTTCCGGTGACGTTTCGATCGAAGAAAGCGCTTCCTTCTATGAACGGCTGACCGGCCGCGTGTTGTTGGACATGATCCGGCCATCATGGCTGATTTTTTCCAGCCGCGGCCGTCGTGCGCGCATCAACGAACTGGTGCGGACCATTATGCATCGGATCGTCGCCCTGTTTGGCGCCATCCTCTCTTTGCCCATCGTGATCGTGACCGCGATTCTGATTAAGATCGAATCCCGCGGCCCCATCCTTTATAAGCAGGAACGCGTGGGCAAAAACGGCCGCGTGTTTACCCTGATGAAGTTTCGTTCCATGCGTACCGATGCCGAGAAAGACGGACCCATGTGGGCCAGGACGGCAGACGAGCGCATGACGCGCGTTGGGCGCGTCATCAGAAAAATTCGCGTGGACGAGATTCCACAATTCTGGAACATCCTGCGCGGCGAAATGAATTTTGTCGGCCCGCGACCTGAGCGGCCGCATTTCATCGCGCAACTGGCGCAGGAGATCGAGTACTACGAACAGCGGCACCTGATTGCGCCCGGACTAACGGGTTGGGCGCAGATCAAGTATCCGTACGGCGCGTCAATCGAAGACGCGAGGCAAAAGTTGCAATACGATCTTTACTACATCAAGAACCAGAGCATCACGCTCGACACAACGATTATGTTCGAAACGATCAAGACTATTCTGCTTGGCCGTGGAGGACGCTAGCGGTACAGAACCGGGAGCGGTAGCGACCGGGTAAGTCGGAGGTTGAAACCATGAAGGTGTTAACTCAAACAATCGTCCTGGCGATCGCCATGGCTATCAGCGCGGGCGCGATGGCCCAGTCGCCCACAAACGCCACGCGTCAACGCAAAGCGACAACAGAGGCCGCGCCACAAACGACGCCGGATGTGAAGCCAGGCGATTCGACCACGGCGAAGGATGCCGGGCCTTTTAGTGAGCCAAGTCCGGCGACCACGGCGCCCGCCAACCCGAATGGCGACAAGACGAAGAGCAAAGACCAGGGCCAGCCGCTGGCTGACGTTCCTTCCGACGGGCAAACCAATCGCACCGATCCTTCGTCTGAGGAAGCCGCAATCGTTCCTTACTACAACAACTTCTTTACGACCTATCGACTCGGCCCCGAAGATGTGATTTCAGTTACGGTCTTCGGCCAGGACCGTTACTCAAAGAGCGGCATCAAGATTGGGCCCAGTGGCCGCATTTCGCTCGCGCTTATTCCCGACGGCATTTTTGTCAACGGCAAAACCGTCGATCAGGTCGCGGAGCTAATTAAGAAGCGCTACGACGAGTACATTATCGATCCGCAAGTGTCGGTTTCGCTCGACCAGGCCGGCTCGTATCGCTACAGCGTGATTGGCGACGTCGGGCAGCCGGGAATCAAACTCATGACGCGGCGTTTGTCAGTTACGGAAGCCATAGCTGAGGCCGGCGGCGTCCTGCAAACCGGTAACCGAAAGAAGATTTTTGTGCTCCGCAGACAAGCGAACGGGACTCTCGCACCTATCCCTGTGAATGTCTCGGCGATCTATCGTGGACAGGCGCCGGATTCAGTTTACCTGGTCCCGGGTGATCAAGTTGTCGTGCCCGGCAACACGCTGAAGAAATTGCAAACGATTATGGGCTTTACGCAGGTGCTGAGCTTCGCGCGCTTGTTCACCGGCGGATTCTGAGAAGGCAGTGAGCAGTCAGCATGAGGTCAGTACCGGGAGCGGTAGCGACCGGGTCTCAACTAGACTACACGGCCCGAGATTGCGAGGACGAGACCCGGTCGCTACCGCTCCCGGTACTGACCTCATAACGAGTGGCAAGATTCTCAATGCTCCGGACTATAAACATTTCGCCGCTACGCGGCGAGCGAATAACACCGACGCCCATTATTACGTTCTCCCGCGCTTGCCGCCTCCTGCCTACTGCCTACTGCCTTCTGCCTACTGTCTTCTTCCTCCTGCTCACTGCTCACTGCTCACTGCTCACCGTTTCCGCTGCCACCTGGACCCGCCGCACTTCGGGCACGATGGCCTGGTTGCACGCAGTCTACTTTCTCGATCAAAGCCGAGGTTGGGTTGCCGGCAGCGGCGGCACGCTGCTGGAGACAATCGACGGCGGACAAACGTGGCGGAGACTCTTACCACTCCCCAAAGACAACCTGCGCGACGTTTACTTTGCCGACGAGAAGACTGGGTGGCTGGTCGCTGAACGCGACGTGCTGAAACTTAAAACGAATGACGAGCCACGAACTTACTTGCTGAAGACCGAGGATGGGGGGTTCAGTTGGCGGCGCGTGTTCCTTAACGGATCCGATGTCAACTTTCGGTTGGTCCGCGCCGTATTTGCCAATGCCGAACGCGGTTGGGTGTTTGGCGAAACCGGCGTTGTATTCGCTACGCGCGACGGCGGCGCGCATTGGATGCGGCAGCCTTTGCCGACAAAACATCTGTTGTTGGGCGGAGCGTTCGTTGACTACGCGCACGGATGGCTGGTGGGAGCAGGCGCAACGATCCTGCAAACCAGCGATGGCGGCATGACCTGGCAAAGCGGCATCGTGTATGACGGCGCCGGCGCGCGCTTTACCGCAGCGAGTTTCGTCGGCAATCGTTTAGGTTGGGCCGTGGCTACGGCAGGTCGCGTCTTTGCAACCACCGATGGCGGTCGTACCTGGTTCGAACAACGATCCAATGTCAATGATGATCTACTGGACGTCAAGTTCATTGACGCCTCTGAAGGTTGGGCTGTAGGCGCGCAAGGGACAATGCTGCACACGAGAGATGGCGGCATACATTGGTTCGCGGAACCAAGCGGCACGTCACACGCACTCGACCGGCTTTTCGTTATCGACCAAAATCACGGCTGGGCAGTTGGATTCGGGGGGACGATTCTCAACTATAGCCCGGCCGGTGCTCCGCGACTGAAGTCGTAAGGTCGCCTATGAGGTCAGTACCGGGAGCGGTAGCGACCGGGTCTCGGCCTCTCAGTCCGGCTCGGGGAGAGGAGCAGACCCGGTCGCTACCGCTCCCGGTACTGACCTCGTCATTGACAGACGGCCTCGCGTAATAGTAGAACGTCCCTTCATTCGGTCTATCAACTCGACTCGGAGAAACTTTCAAGGAGAACCAAGAATGAAGAGATATCTACCCCTGGCTGCCCTGTTGTTGTTAGCGTTAGCGTCAATTTCCTTTTCGCAAACTACCCCGGCAGCGTCGCCTTCGCCATCACCTAAGCCAAAGCCGGCGATGACTAAGGCACAGATCCTAAAGAAACTGTCGGCCGCTGAAACGAAATTGTGGGAGGCCTGGAAGAACAAGGACGCAAAGCCATTCAAGGCAAGTCTCTCCGCCGACTTCGTGATGATTGCGGACAGCGGCGTGACGGGAAAGAATGACGTCGTAAAGATGATGGCGTCTATGCCGTGCGAGGTGAAGTCCGTCCAACTAAGTGACTGGAAACTGGCGATGCTCAATTCCAGCACGGCCTTGCTGACATATAAAGGCATGGCAGATGGGACATGCGGTGGCACGGCAATACCGCCCGTTTGGGCCAGCAGTGTCTGGGTCAATCGGGGCGGGAAGTGGTTGGCCGCCTCTCATCAGGAGACGCCGATCGCGAAGTAACGAGCATCTGGTTGCTCATAGATCAGGGCCCGCGCGGCGAAGGATTCAACTTCGCCGTCGCGGGCCCGCTTTTTTGCAGTGCGCTGACTAGTCAGCGCTTTGAAAAGCGGCGACAAGTCGCCGCCCTCCATAAGGTGATTAGAAACCCCGGTTCTTATTCCGTAACTTCGGTCAGCTTCGTGACCTTAACCGTGTCGCCATCGACGGTGCCTTCCACCTTTACGTGCAGGCCTTTCTTCGACTTGGTGTTCTTCAGCAACTCTTCCGCGCTGGTGTTGCCGGCGTCATCAAACTTGTAGAGCTTGTCATCAGCGAAAACGGCGTAGCCACTCTTCTCGCATGCCTCCATCATCGCGCAACTCGTCCCATGGGTCTTTACCCACGTGGCAAAGGCCTTATCGTTCGCGTGGTTAGCAGCACAGCTATTATCAATGAGATAACCGGTCAGGGTTACGGTTTTGTCCTGGGCGATCAACGCTCCGGCCATTAAAGCTACGACTATTACTAAAGGAAAAACTTTGCGTGTCATTTCTCGGTCTCCTTGTTAGAACTTACGTCTAATTGCTTCGGAGGGCGAATGGTATCACACCGTTGAAATTATTCAACCAGTCGGCGATACAGAACCGAGAGCGGTAGCGACCGGATGCTGGCACTCAACATACGCTCTCACGTGTCTTCGCATCGGTTGAGTCTAGGATCCGGTCGCTACCGCTCTCGGTTCTGTACCGGGCCCCGATCAGCCCTCGTCGTCCGCTCGCCTCTCCGGTCTCATGTGCGGAAACAGGATCACATCACGAATTGATTGCTTGTTCGCGAGCAGCATCACCAGCCTGTCAATCCCGATGCCAATACCCGCGGCGGGTGGCATGCCGTAAGACAGCGCCCGGATGTAATCTTCGTCCATCACCATCGCCTCTTCATCACCACGCTCGCGCTGCTGCTCCTGGTCCATGAAGCGCTGATACTGCTCTTCCGGATCGTTCAACTCAGAAAAGCCATTCGCCGACTCGAGCCCGCCGACAAAATATTCGAAACGCTCGGCCACGGATGGATCAGAGGGCGAAGCTTTCGATAGCGGTGAGATGGGCTTGGGAAAATCGGTGATGAAGGTTGGCTGAATTAGATGGGGCTCTGCTATGAGTTCGAACGTGTTGACGATGGAGGCCGCGAGCGAAGCGTTAGGTTCCATAGAAGCAGAAGGATGATCTCTAAGCATTTGTCTCGCGATCCGAGCGGCTGACTCAGAAGTCAGCGGTCCTGGCAGTTCATCCGGATCAGACCGTGTTTCCAGTGAATGAAGTCGCGCAAGGTTCAACATAAACAGGGCGCGTTCCAAATTGTCTAACCAATTCTCGTTGATGCTCTCCCTTGTGCCGGAAACGAACTCGGTCTCAGTAAGGTCGGGCGGCCAATACTCAATTATCGCTTCCTTCATCGTCATCCGCTCAAACGGCTGCGAGAAATCTATCTCGTGTTCGCCATAGCGCACGTGCGTGTGACCTTGGGCTACGTACACCACTGAACGGAAAAGCTCCTCAGCGAAATCCATCATCTGGTTCACGTCACCGTAAGCCATATAGAACTCCAGCATGGTGAACTCAGGATTGTGTTTGGCCGAGATGCCTTCGTTACGAAAGTTACGATTCAGCTCGTAAACCTTTTCAAAGCCGCCAACCACCAGCCGCTTGAGGTAAAGCTCCGGGGCTATGCGAGCATACAACTTAATATCCAGCGCATTATGGTGCGTTTCGAAAGGTCGCGCGGCGGCGCCGGTTGCCAACGGCGTCAGCATCGGAGTCTCGACTTCGATGTAGCCATGATCGTCCAGGAAGCGGCGAATCTCGCGCACGACTTTCGAGCGCAACTCGAATACTTCGCGCGGGGTCAGATCGCTTTCTTCGCGCTCCAGTTTCAAACTGCCCGCGATCAGATCTGCATAGCGCTGGCGCTGCCGAATCTCTGCGTCGTGTATCCCGTGCATCTTGTCCGGCATCGGCAGCAAAGCTTTTGCCAGGAACTGCAACTTCTCGACGTGCACGGATAGCTCACCCGTCCTGGTGACGAACAGATAACCTTCGGCGCCGATGAAGTCTCCATGATCGAGCAGATTGAAGAGTTCCCCACCGTTGACCTCGCCACCGTCCGCATCGTTGCGCACGCCGGCTACGTCCTGCCGCCGAACGTAAATTTGCAAACGCGACGTGCCGTCAGACAAATGCAGGAAAGCGGCTTTGCCCATCACGCGCGGCGGTGCGGCAATGCGGCCGGCGACACGCACTCGAACTTTGTTCAGCTCGGCATTTGCGGATTCCAGCTCGTCTGCGGCCGGCTTCTGGCCTTCGTTCGCTTGCGGTTCATACTTCTTGAAGGCTTCGACAATCGAAGTGATCGTGTCTTCGCCCGAAGCGTTCTCGGTCACATTGCTGCGCGCAAACTTGTTCGGATACACGTTACCGACAAGCTGGCGCAGGGCCTCGAGGTGCTCACGCCGCGCCCGGGTCTGATCGTTCTCAGGGACAATGTTTTGTAAGCCCGTGTCAGACAAGAATTTTCTCCAATAGATAAAAGGCGAATTATAGAGAGCGGCGAGAGTCAGCGCAAACCTGTCGTTCATTGAAGAGCAGCGGGGCAAGCCCACCTTCCTGACCTGAGAGGTTCTGGACCTGGACTCTGCATTAGATCTTGAGGGCCTTTCAACCAAACCGACAACGATCAATTAAGAAAGGGTCTCAGGTCGGGAAGGGGGCTCGCCCCCGCTGTTTCCTCCCAGCCCTCGCATGCTAGATTGTTGGCGGATGTCTACCACGAAAATCCTTTTGATAAGTGAACTTCTCGCCGAGCGCGCGCGGCTGCGGGCCGCGGGCCGGAAACTCGTCTTTACCAACGGCGTCTTCGACCTTCTGCACGTCGGTCATGTGCGTTATCTCGAAGAGGCGAGGGCGCTGGGCGACGCCCTGGTAGTAGCCATCAACAGCGATCGGACGGTGCGCGATTTGAAAGGCGCGGACCGGCCATTGATGAACCAGAACGAGCGCGCCGAGATCCTGGCGGCGCTGCGCGCGACCAGCTACGTAACGATTTTCGATGATGTATCACCGCGATCATTGATTGCTGAACTGTTGCCCGATGTCCTGGTTAAGGGCGGCGACTATGCGCTCGACGAGATTCACGGTCGCGAAGAAGTTGAAGCCGCAGGCGGGCGCGTGGTGACTCTGCCGTTTATCGAAGGCGTTTCGTCGAGTGTGATCATCGGGCGCATGAAGAAGTGATCCGCTGGTTAGATTAACCGCAGAGGTCGCAGAGGTTTTCGCAAAGGACGCCGAGGAAAGCCATCCTTTGCGTTCCTCTGCGAAGTCCTCCGCGCCCTCTGCGTTTAGAAATCGTTTTGTCGGAGAACCATTTGGATGAGCGCGACAACCAAAACAACTTCAGTGCTGCAAAACGCGCTCAAAACAGTTATCAAAAGCGCCGAGTTCCGGCGTGTCTTTGATGATATCAAGCGTGGCGCGCAGGTCGTTTCGATCAGTGGGCTCGTCGCCAACCCTGCGCGTGCGCTGGCGCTGGCTGTGCTCCAGCGCGAAACCGGAAAGCAATTCGCGGTTGTCGTGCCCGCGCAGCGCGATCTCGAAGACTGGGAGCGCGACATCAATTTCTGGTACTGCGCGTTGCGTGGCGTGGCTGAATGCGCGGACGCGGTTGCGGTGTTACCTGCTTCTGAAAGCGATCCGTATGCAGGTGGTTCGCCTCACACTGAAACGTTGGAAAGGCGCGCGCTGGCGTTGTGGACTCTGGCCCGGCGCCGGCAAAGTGGCACGGGCGTCCCGGTGAAAAACCACGAGCAGAATGCGCGCGCCACAGACTTTGTTCTGCTCACCTCACGCGCCCTGGCGCGACGCACTGTGCCGCCGGCTGAGGTCTTGAGAGCCGGCGCGGTCCTTCGTCGCGACGAAGATCATTCAACTGAAGAGCTCGTCGAAAAACTGATTGCCGGCGGCTATGTGCGCGAAGATCCGATTGGCGCGATCGGTGAGTTCTCGATCCGCGGCGGAATTCTGGATGTCTGGCCGCCCGGCCGCAGCGCGCCTGCCCGCATCGAGTTTTTTGGCGACACGGTTGATTCAATTCGGGAATTCGATCCGGAGACGCAGCTTTCCACGGTTCAACTGGCACAGGTCGAGATTCCACCGATGCGCGAACTCGCGGTCAGGCCCTCGGACTTTCGTGAATGGGCCGCGGGTGCGCGGGTGCGTTGGCGTGACGAACGCTTCGCTCGTTCGTTGCGGGACCGCACGGTCTTTGCCGATGAAGGGGAAGACTTCCCCGGTTGGGAGTGGCTGATTTCGCTGGTTCACGAACGCGGTGCGGGCGTCTTCGAGTACTTGAAGGACGCGGTGCTGGTAGTCGATGAGCCCGCGGCGGTTGAGAACTATCTGGCCAGCGCCTTTCAAACTGTGGAAGAGCGCTATGCGGACATCGAAGCTGCGGACGACCTCGGACTCGCGCCGCACGAACTATATCTCACCGTTGAAGAGTTGCGCGCCGGGATCGACGCGATGCAACGCGTGGAGATGCGCGCCCTGGGCCGCACCGCCGCGAAGATGGACCAGGAGATCGCTCTCGATGCTGAACAGCCAAATGTTGCTCTCGGCAAAGTGCGGCCGCGCAGAAAGCCGCTATTCTTGTTTCCTCACGCGGAGACCGGCGCGCACCGCCCGCCTTTAAACGGGACGAATACCGACAAGGGAGCCAGCAGTTTTGGGGAGGTCGAATGGAGAGCGCAATCCGTGATGCGCTATCACGGGCGTCTGCCCGATCTCGCGAGCGACTTAAGCAACCGGCACGCGAAGGAACAAGCCACAACTATTTTCGTAATGCCGAGCCGCGGCGTAGCGGAACGGGTCGCGGAAATTTTGCGCGAGTACGACGTCAACGTGCGTCTCACTTCGTTCGTTGACAAGGCGGACTACTTAGATTCTTCCGCCGCGATTGTTACCTCCGGGAGACTTTCAGGCGGGTTTGAGCTGCCGTCGGCGCGGCTGGTAGTCCACGTCGAAGGAGATCTGTTCGACGAAGCCGCTGAGCCGGCGCTCGAGCGGCGCAGCACGGCGATCAAGAGAGAAAAGAAACGGCGGGCGCGAGGCGCGGCCTTTCTTTCCGACTTTCGCGATCTGAAAGTCGGCGACTTTGTCGTGCACATCGATCACGGCATTGCGCGGTTCGGCGGACTGGTCACGCTCGATCTGGGGCCAACTCAATCGTTTGCCAGCGGGCTGGCCTCAGCCGCGCGCGGCGAGTTCATGCTGCTTTACTATGCTGAAGAAGCGAAGCTCTACGTGCCGGTTGAGCGGCTCGATCTCGCGCAGCGTTACTCGAGCGCCGAGGGGCATCAACCGACCCTGGATCGTCTCGGCGGGATCGGCTGGCAGAAGACGAAGGCGAAAGCCAAGCGCGCCATGCGCGACATGGCTGATGAATTGCTGCGCCTGTATGCCGAACGAAAGCTGGTGCAAGGCCACGCGTTTCAGCCCGATGCTCCCTGGCAACGCGAATTCGAAGAAGGCTTTGAATACTCGCTCACGCCCGATCAGGAAACCGCCATTGAAGATGTGAAGCACGACATGGAGACGCCCACGCCGATGGATCGTTTGCTGTGCGGCGACGTTGGTTACGGCAAAACGGAAGTGGCGATGCGCGCGGCATTCAAAGCCGTGATGGACGGCAAGCAAACCGCCATACTGACCCCCACGACGGTGCTTGCTTATCAGCACTTCGATACTTTCCGTCAGCGCTTTGCGCCCTTCCCCGTAAAGATAGAATTGCTTTCTCGTTTTCGTTCCGCCAAAGAACAGAAGGACGTGGTTAAGCGTGTTGAGGCGGGTGAAGTCGACGTCGTGATCGGCACGCATCGCATACTTTCAAAGGACGTGGGCTTTCGCGATCTGGGGCTGGTCGTAGTCGATGAAGAGCAACGCTTTGGTGTCGCCCACAAGGAACGTCTGAAGCAATTGAAGAAGCGCGTTGATGTGCTGACGCTCTCGGCCACGCCGATTCCACGCACGCTGAATATGTCTCTGAGTGGCCTGCGCGATATGTCTTTGATTGAAACGCCGCCCAGCGATCGTCTGGCAATTCAAACGCAGGTCGTGCAGTCGTCGGACGCGGTCATTAAATCCGCGATCGAGCTTGAATTGTCGCGCGGTGGCCAGGTCTTTTTCATTCACAATCGCGTCGAATCGATCGAGACCATCGCGGCGCTGGTCAAACGGCTGGTGCCCCAGGCCCGCATGGCGGTTGGTCACGGCCAGATGAACGAAAAAGAAATGGAGCGCGTCATGCTCGATTTCATTGGCTATAAGTACGACGTGCTGGTGGCGACCACGATCATCGAGAACGGAATAGACATCCCGCGCGCTAACACGATCATCATAAACCGCGCCGACAATTACGGTCTTTCTCAACTTTATCAATTGCGCGGGCGCGTCGGTCGCTCGAGTCGCCGCGCATATGCCTACCTGCTGATTCCGGCGGAGCAGGAACTGTCACCAATTGCGCGCCGGCGGCTGGCGGCCATTCGCGAGTTCTCAGATCTCGGAGCCGGCTTTCGCATCGCGGCCCTTGATCTGGAGTTAAGAGGGGCGGGCAACATGCTGGGCGGCGAGCAGTCGGGGCACATGGATGCGCTCGGTTTTGATCTTTACACGCAGATGCTCGAACGCACCGTCGGTGAATTACGGGGCGAGCAGGTTGAAGATGAGCCGACGGTTTCGCTCAACCTGGGTGTCGACGTGGTTATTCCCGAGAGCTATGTCGCCGACATGGGCCAGCGCCTGCGGACTTACAAGCGGGTGTCGTCGGCGCGCGACGAGGAAGCGCTCGCGGCGATTCGCACGGAGACGGAAGATCGTTACGGGCGGATGCCGGAGCCGGTCGAGGACCTGTTCGCTTACGCGCGGCTGCGGCAGACATCAGAGACGGTGGGAGTGATTTCCATCGATCGAACCCGCGAAGGAATCGCCATCAAGCTGAGTGAAAAGGCCCGGGTGGCGCCCGAAAAATTAATGGAGATGATTCGGGTCCGGGAAGGCGCAAGTTTCACACCCAGTGGGGTTTTGCGGCTGGAACTTAACGAGGACGAGAGGGACCACGCCCTCGCCGTCGCTCGCCGCGTGTTGCTGCAAATCAGGGCTGACGGTTAGAATGGCCGTCCAAACCAGCACCGTAGGTGCGAGATTTCGCTCCTGCGGAGCTTTTATTCAAAGAGGTAACCATACCGTGAAATTCAAATCGACTGTTACTGCGCTTTTCATGTTTGCGGCTTTCGTCATTTCTCCGTCGCTCGCGCGAGCGCAGGAAGGCGAACCCGTGGTTATCGATGAAGTAATCGCGCAGGTAAACGACGGCGTCGTTACGCTCTCGCAACTAAAGCGCGAGATGAAAGAGCGGGCCGACACGCTGAAGCAGAACGGTATGACCGAGCAGCAGGCCACGAGCGAGGTTGAAAAGCATAAAGCCGAGTTGATCGCCACACTGGTAAACGAGCAGTTATTGCTTCAGAAAGGCAAAGAGCTGGATCTGACGGACAGGGTCGAAGCCGAGGTCAACAAGCGCATGCTCGATGTGGCCAAAGAGAACGGCGTGACTTCCATGGAGAAGCTGTGTGAGGCCATGCAGCAGGCTGGCCTGGTATGTGAGGACGTGCGCAGAACCATGCGCATCGAGATAATGAAGCAGGCTGTTTTAGAGAACGAAGTGGATTCGAAGTTGTTTTTCAGTCTGAGCTCGGACGAATTGCAGAAGTATTTTGCCGCCAACAGCGCCAAGTTTCTCAAACCTGAATCGGTGGAATTGTCAGAGATATTTCTTAGTCTCGCCGGTAAACAGGAAGCCGACGTCAAGGCAAGGGCAATTCAATTGGTGACCCAGTTGCGCGGAGGAGCGGATTTCTGCACGCTGGCCGCGGCCTATACGGAGCGGCCGGCAACCGGAGGTCAAAAACCCTGTAAGGTCGGCCTGTTTCAAATGCCCGATCTACGACCTGACATTGCCGGGGCGATTAAGACCGTGAAAGCCGGTGGCGTGAGCGACCCGCTGAAGAGTGACGAGGGCTATCAGATTCTGCGGGTCGATGTGCGCAACGCGGGCAGCAACACGCCGACCTTCAACGAGAACCAGGTGCGTGAAGCGATTACCCGCGAGCGTTCACCAAAAGCCAGGGAGGAATACCTGCAGGAACTGCGCAACGATGCTTACGTGAAGATCGCCGAGACTTATCGCGCCGCCGTCGAGCCGCTGCTCAAGATCGTGCCACCCGCCGCGGCGACCAAGAGGCCCTCAAAGAAAGACAAGAAAGATAAGAACAAGCCGTAAAGCAAAGTAATGAGTTATGAGTTAAGAGTGATGAGTAATACGTACGAACCTCATCACTTATTACTCATCACTCATCACTGTCTCAATGCGTCTTGATCTCTTTTTGAAGCTGAGTCGCCTTTGCCCGCGCCGCAACCTGGCCCAGCAGCTTTGCGACGCGGGGGTTGTTTTGCTTAACGGACGCACGGCAAAATCCGCGCACGCGGTCAAAGCAGGAGATGAGATTATCATTCGCCGGCGCGATCATGAGATCGTCGTACGCGTGCTGAACGTTCCCGCTACGCGCCATGTTTCGCGGCGTGATTCGAGTCAGTTGGTTGAAGTCGTCAGCGAAAAACGTTTTGAGCCACTCGGCGAATAACCCTACCGAAAACGCAACCGAGGCCGTGCGCAACATTCGATTCTTCCCCGCGGAGAAGGATGGAAAGCCTGTCTCACCGCGGATGACGCTGGAATACAATTTCAACCTGTTTTGAGTATCATGCCTAAGCCGTTGATATTGAGCCTGGCATCCTTCGGCTTCGTTCTGGCCGTACTGGGTTACCAGGTAAGGTCGGCTGAGCGACCGACAGAGGTTGCGGAACCATTTACGAAACCACCAGAAGTTAGACCAATCGAACAGCAACAACCGCCGCCGTCGCCGCTGCGCCGGCCAAAGATCGTTGTCAAGAAAAGTCAGCGACAGTTGTTTCTTTTCTCGGATGACAGACTAGTGCGCACCTATCGTTACCTCATGAATCAAAGCCACATGAGGTAGAATCTCATGTGGTTTTGTTATGAACGAGATCGTGCCATTTAAGATTCGCGACATCGAGATCAACCCGCCGCTGGTGCTTTCGCCGATGGCGGGAGTGACCGATATCTCTTTCCGTCGCTTGCTGAAGCAGCGTGGCGGGATTGGTCTGACTGTTTCCGAGTTTATTTCGGTCGAAGGTCTGACGCGAGACAATCCCAAATCGAAACGGCAGATGCGCTTCTATGAAAACGAGCGCCCGTTCGCTGTGCAGATTTTTGGCGCTCAGCCGGAGCGCATGCGCATGGCGGCAGAGATGGCGGAAGAAGTTGGCGCCGACATACTGGACGTGAACTGCGGCTGTCCGGCGCCAAAAGTTGTTAAGCATGGGGGCGGCTCAGGATTGTTGAAAGACTATCCGCGGCTGGAAGAAATCCTGAAAGAGATCAAGAAGTCAATCACGATCCCGATGACCGTAAAGATTCGGGCCGGCTTTTACGATCACGCAATCAATGCCATCGAAACCGCAAAGCTGGCCGAAGCGTGCGGCGCGGAACACATCGCCCTGCACGGTCGCACACGCGAGCAAGGTTACCGCGGTCAGGCGAATTGGGAGCTGGTGAAGCAAATCAAAGAAACCGTCCGTATTCCGGTGTCGGGCAGCGGCGACGTAACGGCCATCGAACAGGCGCTCGATCGTTTTCGCGAAACCGGCTGCGATGGAGTTTTGATTGGTCGGGGCGCGATGGCGAATCCATGGATCTTTCGCCAGATCGAAGACACGCTTCACGGTCGCAAACCGTTTCAGCCCACGCTTGGAGACAAGCGGGCAGTGCTGCTCGAGTATTTTGAGATGCTGCGCGAGGACATGCGCGAAATCGCCGCCATTGGTCGCATGAAACAACTGGCCGGGCAATTCACTCGCGGATTACAGGGGGGCGCGCTGTTCCGCACCGCGCTTTACCACTCGCATTCAGTCGCAGAAATCCTGGATCGGATTTCCGAATATTTCGAAACGATCTCTGCCGGACGTCAGTACTTCGGTGAAGCCGGCCGGCCGGGTGAAATTATCGAAGCGCCGGTGCTGGATTCGTGTGAAGTTTCGGCGGTCGCCTCGTAACTACAGGTCGGTGGTGCACCGCTACCGCCCTCTCCCCAACCCTCTCCCAGGGAGAGGGAGTTTAATAACGTCTTTCCCAACGGAGGCCCGATGAAACAAATCAGAGTAACATTCACATTTATGCTCGTATTAGCAGCAAGCATGGCTGCCTATGGGCAACAACATGGCACTGAACCCCAAACTCCCGCCAGACCTCAATCCGCAACGACGCCGCAGCAACAGGCCACTCGCGACGCCACCAGGGAAAAGCTGCGCACGCTGCTTGAGACGGCGGGACCGAAGATCAACATCTCGTTTCGACAAAGCGATAAGCAACCGTACAACTTTGTCGGCATCCTGAAAACTGGTCTTAAGAATGCTGACTCTCTTGAAATCGTGATTTCAGTCAGCGCGCAGGACACTATTCACTTTCGCATCTTCCCGCATTATAGGGACTCCTATGTTAACGTCGACAAGGTGACGAGCGGGCCTGGCTTAATGCGACAAATGCTGCGCTTCAGCGATCAGAATTTTCTGTTTTGGGGAGCGGACAGTTCAGGTGACATCTTTGCCGCATATAACTTCACGCTGGAATCGGGCTTTCCCGATGCGGCCATCAACATCGTGCTGCGCAGTATCGCGAACGTCGATGCGTTTATCGGTCAGATGAGGCCGTCGATTGACGGCAGTGCGGCCCAGTGAGGGCGGTACAGAACCCGACGCGGTTAGCGACCGGATCATTTTCCAATTGTCATTTTTCATTGGTCATTCGTTACTCAAGTCGAGGGCAACAGCAAAGCAGGCACCCAGGCAAAGAATGACAAATGAAAAATGTGAAATTATGTGAAATGATGAATGGAAAATGATCCGGTCGGGTCTGGTTGAGTGCCTGTACCAGATCAAGGCTTGTTCGCCGCGGGCGTCGTAACAGAACTGACCTGCGCCCCTGCTCCACTATCCAGATTCGCCGGCGCCGGGTAGCCTTTGCCTGACAAAGCCGTAATCTCAATCACAATCTCTTTCTGGCTGCGCAGTTTTTTCTGACGCTCAGCCTCGGCTTTTCTCTCATTCGCAGCGGCGATCGCGTCCGCGGAATTCGCAGGCGTCGTGATGGCTGGCTTAGGCGTAGGTTGTTTCTTCGGATGACGCGACATCGCGTTCACGGCTTCCAGCATTTGTGTTCTATCTTCGGTGCTTAGATCGTCAAAGCTGACACCGTTCGCTTGTAACACCGCGCGCAGGTTCTCTTCCGTGTTCGTGTTCTGATCGTAAACGTCGCGATAGATGTGGAGTTTGCCGTCCTCAACCACGATGGTCTCGTAGCGCAGCTCCACGGGGACCAGCTTGTTCAGCTTGACCACCTGCGTTCTGGTCCTCCGGCTAAGATAGGCGGCGATGGTCTCGTCTGACAGGTCTGTTTCAGAAGCCTTCGTTAATACTCTGGCGAAATCCCTGACCTGAGAATTCGTCATCCCCACACAACCGTGCGATGCAAACGTGCCGATCTTTGCCAGGGGCTTGCCGCCGTGGATCAGTGAAGGCGCGCCGATGGGAATCTTGATCGGGCCGAGCGGGTTGAGCTTGCTTCCGGCGGCCACACTTTGACCGACCGCAACACCCCTCATGGAAGCGACCCAGGGTTCATCCGGAGGCGTCCAGGTCGGATTGAAGATGATCACCTGGGCCTTGCGCAAACCCTGGGGCAAGGGGAACTGTGGATAACCAATGCCTACCTTGTAAGACTTGATCAAAGCACCGTTTGCAAAAACATCCATGCGAAAGGCCGGGATGTTGACGACGATGCGAGTATCTTTCGGCACAGCATTGGGACCCTGGAGCATCGTCGGTTCCGGATCCTTTGCCGCAGCGGCGTCCAGTTCCTCGCTGCCCCTTGTCCAGCGCTCGCGCGCCAGGGCCAAAAGTTGATCGGCCTTCTCAGATCCGATTACGGCGCGAATTGATTCAATCGCGTTCTGGCGCGACGCCTCGGCGCTGCCGACCTGATTCTCAGCATTTGATTTGCGGAGCTTTGCCACTTCGTCGCTGGAGATCTTTCTCAGCGAATTGATTTGTTCGTCGGTTAATTGCAGCTTCGACTTCAGTTCTGTTTTGAAAGCTTCGTCGGCAAACAGCGCGTCCAGCACCGGCAACGTGATCGGAATGGCTTCGGACGCGGTCGGCGCAGGGCCCGCCGTCTCAACCCGCGGTGCCTGCGCCTCACGATGGCACGCGGGAAACAGGCTCAGCGCAATGATTACGCTAATCGAATGAAAGGAGCGCTTCATCGGGTCTGATTAGACTCGTCGAACAAGTATCGCACTACCCGGCTGCCCACGAAAAAGCCTGGTGCGTAGCCACAGGTCGTAAGCGGGTGATAACGACGTTATACGTCAAGGACTAAGAATTCAAACACTGCAAAGGGTGCTGTACCCGCTCTGCCCGGCGGAAAAATACTCGACAGACGGGCGCAATTCAGTATAATTGCGGCTCGCACGCGCAAGTCTCTCCCTGAAGAAGTCTGAAGCAAGCAGAAGGTTTTCCGAGCGTCAGCCTAACTCTGGAGGCATGAATGGCCGAAGCTACCGTAGGAACCGAAGGTAAGTCTACGGGATTTATTCGCGGACTGGGTTTGCTCGATTCGACGATGATTGTCGCCGGATCCATGATCGGATCCGGCATTTTTATTGTCTCAGCGGACATTGCCAGAGAAGTCGGCGCCCCGGGTTGGTTGCTGGTCGTTTGGCTTGTTACGGGTTTGCTCACCGTGATGGCGGCGCTCAGTTATGGCGAACTGGCCGCGATGATGCCGAAGGCCGGCGGGCAGTATGTTTACCTGCGCGAAGCCTTCTCACCATTGTGGGGATTCCTCTACGGCTGGACACTCTTTCTCGTTATCCAGACCGGAACCGTGGCGGCGGTCTCTGTCGGATTCGCAAAATTCCTGGGGGTGCTGTGGCCCCGGATTTCGGTGGAAAACTACATCGTCTCGCCGATTCGAATCACCTCCGGTTACGCGATTTCGCTTTCCACGGCACAGCTCGTCGGCGTGCTGATGATTGTACTGCTCACCTTCATGAACACGCGCGGATTGAAACTGGGCAAGCTGGTACAGAATGTCTTCACGATTACGAAAACGGGAAGTCTCATCGCTCTAATTCTGTTGGGCGTGTTCCTGGGTTGGAATGCTGACGCGGTTCATTTGAACTTCGGAAATCTCTGGCACGTGGGCGGCAAGTTGCAGGAGGTTGGTCGTGGTTTGACTGCGGCCGCTCCTTTTGGATTGTTCGTGGGCATTTGCGTGGCGCAAACAAATTCGCTTTTCTCTGCCGACGCGTGGAACAACATCACGTTCACAGCTGGCGAAGTCAAAAACCCGAAGCGAAACATTCCGCTCTCGCTCGCGTTCGGGACCATTCTGGTGATCGCGTTGTATCTTCTCGCCAACGTTGCTTATCTCGTGACCCTGCCCATCGAAGCTATCAAGACGGTGCCTGCGGATCGCGTCGCTTCGGCGACTATGAACGTGATCTTTCCCGGACGCGGCGCCGCAATCATGGCGGTCGCGATCATGATCTCGACCTTCGGCTGCAACAACGGATTAATTCTCGCGGGAGCACGCGCGTATTACGCGATGGCCCGCGACGGTCTGTTCTTCAAATCGTCAGGCCAGTTGAATCATAAGCACGTGCCGGCGTGGGGGTTGATCGTACAGGGAATCTGGGCTGCGGCGCTGGTTCTGCCACGCACCATCAACCAGGACGGAACATTCGGATCGCTCTACAACGATTTGCTTACCTATGTGATCTCGGCGGCGCTGATCTTTTACATTCTTACCATTCTCGGAATCATCGTGCTCAGACAAAAGCGGCCTGACGCCGAACGACCGTACAAGGCTTTCGGTTATCCGATCGTTCCGGTGCTCTACATTATCGGCGCTGCCGTGATCACGATCGTCCTGTTCGTCTATCAACCGGCGCAAACCTGGCCCGGACTCGCGATCGTCGCCATAGGAATCCCCGTCTATTTCATCTGGCGGAAAGTGGGAGCTCCTATGCCTGAGCAGGAATCGATATCTGAAGCGGCCGCCAAATCGAAAGGCGAATACTAAAGATGTGGCACAGACTTCAGTCTGTGCTTCTCGACAAACGCGTTCGAACACAGACCGAAAGTCTGTGCCACTAAATCAGCGGAGGTTTCGTGAATGGCCAGTCAACTGTTTAGGACAAAACCCCTCAGCCTTTTGCTCGAAGAGATGAAAGGGGAGAACCGCCTGCGCCGCATTCTCGGACCGGTGCAATTGACAGCCTTAGGAGTCGGGGCGATCATCGGCACCGGCATTTTCATTCTGACCGGTGTAGCCGCGCACGATCGCACCGGGCCCGCGCTGATGCTTTCGTTTGTGTTAGCGGGAACCGCGTGTGTCTTTGCCGCGCTCTGTTACGCGGAGTTTGCATCGATGGTGCCGGTGGCGGGCTCGGCATACACGTATGCGTATGCCACACTCGGCGAACTATTCGCGTGGATTATCGGTTGGGACTTAATCCTCGAATATGCCGTCGGATCGGCGACGGTCGCGCATGGGTGGTCGGCGCACTTTCAGGAATTTATTCCCATATTTCACGAGGGGATTTCAGCAATCCCCGCCAAGATACCTCTCATCTTCCATTCGGCGCCGATCAATTATTGTGTAAGCGTCGGAACGGGATGCCCCCATACGGGATTTGTCGCCACGGGATCGTACTTTGATCTGCCCGCGGTTCTTATCACGTTCATCCTTACGGTGATTCTGGTCAAGGGCATCAGAGAGAGCGCCAGCTTCAACGCGGTCATGGTGGCGGTCAAGCTCGTGATCGTGCTGATGGTGATTGGTATCGGCGTCTTCTTCATACATACTGCGAACTGGCATCCGTTTGCGCCGTTCGGATACACCGGCGTCAGCTTTTTCGGTCACACAATATTGGGAGAGACCGCGAAAGGCGGCGAGCCGTTGGGCATGTTTGCCGGCGCGGCGATCATCTTCTTCGCGTACATCGGATTTGATTCCGTCTCCGTCCACTCAGAGGAAGCGCGCGCGCCGGCCAAGGATGTGCCTATTGGCATCATCGCGTCTCTGATCATCTGCACAATCCTCTACATTCTCGTCGCAGGGGTGCTGACGGGAATGGTTCCCACCAAAGACATCAACATCGATGCTCCGGTCGTTGATGCGTTCAGACGAGCCGGTCTGACCTGGATGCAGTATCTGGTGGCCGCCGGCGCGATGACTGGAATCACTTCCGTGCTGTTGGTAATGATGCTCAGCCAACCACGCGTGATGCTGGCGCTGGCGCGCGATGGCTTGGTGCCCCGGGGTTTCTTTGGCGACATTCACCCGAAGTTTCGCACGCCCTGGAAGTCAACAATCCTGACCGGTCTCTTCGTTGCGTCAATGGCCGGGTTTATTCCCCTGAGCATTTTGGCGGAGATGACCAGCATCGGGACGTTGTTCGCTTTCGTAATCGTTTGCGGCGCGGTAATGGTCATGCGGCGGACGAATCCCAACGCCAACCGTCCCTTCCGCGCGCCCTTTGTCCCGCTGGTCCCGATTCTGGGAATTCTGACGTGCTTGCTGCTGATGTTTTCTCTACCCGCAGAAAACTGGTATCGGCTAATCATCTGGCTGGTCATTGGCTTTAACATCTA
Organism: Pyrinomonadaceae bacterium; assembly: GCA_041497335.1. Lineage (GTDB taxonomy): Bacteria > Acidobacteriota > Blastocatellia > Pyrinomonadales > Pyrinomonadaceae > UBA11740. Next base: position 76,947 of record JBGQGG010000010.1, read on the forward strand.
CTTTGGCTATGGTCGCTATCGCAGCGTGATGACTGTCGATGCGGTGGGCTCACCGATTACCCTCGCGATTGGTCTTGCCTTGTTGGACGGGCTGGTTGGAGGGGTTGCGGCCTACATGTTCATGTCCACATCGCCATCCTCAGAGCGCCTGACGTACACCTCTGCCTTAGCGTTGATCGGGGTCATCATTGGAGTAGCAGTCGCTTTGTTAGGCTATTCAAGGGCCGGGAAAAAGCCGCCGCCTTCACACCCGGGATCGCTTGAGCACGAGATCAAGACGCACGGCATCTCGCCCGCAGGCCAGGCGGTCACCGATCCCGACGCGCCGCCGAGCAGTCCGGCAGGAGATGTGCACGTGCCGTAGCGGCTGTTTCTTTGAAGCGTAATTCGAGGGCTGCGTGATTTTGGGACCACGCAGCCCTCAAACTTTTTCTGACGCCGTTAGAGGTTTCGCCTTGCCAGTACTTCTGCGCATAGAACAGCTTCCTGTCGTAGCGTGCTTCGATCGTTATCGACAGTCCACGTCTGAGCTGCTCATAGAAATTAATCAGGTGAGGATTTAGATCATTCAGCACGGCGCGCTCTGGCTTCAAACCGAGGGCCACTGCCAATCCCCCACAAAACGGCTCGACATAGCGACGCTTCTCATGTTCGCGCCAAAACGGTTCAATGTGTGGGACCAACCAACGCTTGCCGCCCGCCCACTTCAGCGGCGGAGTTAATGGTCGTGACAACAAGTCGAGGTCGCGATCACGACCTTTGATTGCCAATGTCCTCGCTTGTCTTGCCACGCTCCGCACGATAGCAGATGGGGTAAGCCGTCAAAACATCAGAAATCCAGGATTGGTGCCGGAGGTCGGACTCGAACCGACATGAGGAGTGAACCTCGCCAGATTTTGAGCCTGGTGCGTATACCAATTTCGCCACTCCGGCATATTGAAGCGTGAAATTGTCAGGCCATATTAGGGGAGCAAACGGCCAGCGTCAACTCTGCCGGCTCATCCGCCCCAGAGGCGATGGCCTGAAAACCCCTGAAAAAGAGGCGAAAGACGGCTCCTCGATCAGCGTAAAAGACTGTTTGCCAAACGATGTTTCTTGTTATACAATGGCCAAGCTGGTTGAGGTTGGCCCCAACCGCAGTCCTCAAGTTCCCCCTCGGTGAGTGCTCCACGCCTGAACGCTCGCCAACGTTAGAATCGACAATATTGCTACCGCTAACTTAAAACAATGTCCGAAACTATAGCCCAACCACGTCTCCTGATTGTTGACGACGAAGTCGAAGTGCGCGGCGTGCTCCGCGACCTTCTGGGCGACACGTACGAGTGCTCCGAGGCGGCATCAGCGGAAGAAGCGCTGGTTCAACTCCGAGAACGAGACTACGAGTTGGTAATCAGCGATATAACCATGAGCGGAATGACCGGCCTGGAGATGATTCCCCATGTCAAGGTCATCTCTCCCGATACGGTTATTGTGATGATCAGCGGCATGCAGACGATCGAGAGCGCCATCAACGCGCTGCGGCTCGGAGCCTTCGATTATCTGATGAAGCCCTTCGATCTGCGTCAGGCAGAAGCCGCCGTAGCCCGCGCCCTCGACCATCACGAGCTGGTAGTCGCAAAACGACGTTACGAGAATCACCTGGAAGAATTAGTCGATCAGCGCACCGCCGAGTTGGACCAGGCACTGGATTCACTCGAGAACGCTTATCGCTCCACGCTGCAGGCGCTGACCGCTGCGCTTGAGACGCGCGATGCGGAGACCCATGGCCATTCGGAACGCGTCGTAACTTTCAGCCTGAGACTGGGTCGCGAATACGGACTGACCGGACCTCAAATGAAAGCCCTGGAGTTCGGTTCGCTACTCCATGATATTGGAAAGATCGGCGTGCCCGATGCCATTTTGCGCAAGCCCGCCAAACTAACGGAAGAGGAATGGGTGCGGATGCGGGAACATCCTACGCACGGCCAACAGATTCTGCGCGGGATCAAATTTCTGGAAGGCGCCGCGCAAGTGGTTGCCCAACATCATGAGAAGTGGGATGGCTCAGGCTATCCGCTGGGATTGAAGGCTGACGAGGTTGATGTCTGCGCCCGCATCTTTTCCGTCGCTGATGCGTTCGATGCCATCACCAGCGATCGCGTGTATCGCCAGGGCCGATCTTACGAGGCCGCGGCAGAGGAGCTAAACGAGTGGGCCGGCCGTCAATTTGATCCGAAGGTGGTCGAGGCGTTTCATCGCGTGCCGAGGGAAGATTGGGATGAATTGCGGCGTCGATCCCTGATGCGTAAGCCACCTGAGTCCGAATGGCAGCCCATCGCTTCCGCCATCGAATCACAGTTGAACGCGCTGATTAGTTAGGGTTGGTCGCCCGTTGGCTACTGATTATTGGGCACGACATAGCCTCGCCGGCTTCGTAGGTACAAGCCAACCCGCCGCGACGCAACTTCTACATTTCTATATTCCCCGGGTTTCGCTGAGGCCAGCGGACGGGTCGGTCGATAAGTGACCACGTATTCGGCTCCGATCTCGCGCGCGACTTCTTCACCCTGCGCTACCATTTCTTCGCTGGTTTTGGGCAGAAAGATCCTGCCGCCGGTTTCATCAGCAAGGTCCGTCAACCACTTCTCGCTTTTCTTTGTGTCTGCTTCATAGGTCTTTCGCACCTTTTTCATGGCCGGATCAAAGCGAATGCCGACGCCAAAAGACGGGCTTCGCGTCGAGCCGGGAGGCATAGTTGGATCGTTAGCCGTAATCGGATCTGAAGAGGCCGGGCGCTGTCCGGCCGTAACGCTGGACGACTGCTTGTCGCTCTTTTGGCGCACATACTCGGTGTAACTGATTACATGCACGGTGGCCCGCGCCGCTCTTACCTGATCCAGCGCTTCTTCGAGATTGACCTTGCCACCGGGTGTTTCGACACCATCACTTATGAGCACGACATGACGGCTGCCCTCGGGTTGTTCAGATAGCAGTTGCGCCGCCCTGGTCATCGCTTCGAAAATGCGCGAGCGCTTTCCGGCATACATCTTCCACTTCAGCACCCCTGCGATTTGAGCTACATCATCGGTCCACGACTGAAGTAACTCGGGTCGATCCGACGACTGCAGGACGGCAACCCGGTCGCCTTTCGGCAGGCGCGCGATCAAGCTGTTAGCGACCTGTCGGGTCGTACTCGTCTTTTTCGACATGCCTCCGAGTCCGGTCCCGTCACCACCCGTATCCAAGATCAACAGAATGTTTCCGGGAATGTGACGCACGCTCTTGATCTGCTGGGCCTTGCCGTCTTCCAGTACCAGGACGTCGTCGACTTCGAGGGTCGGATCGTAATGGCCGTATTGATCGGTTGCCAGCACGGGAAGCCGCACTTCTTCGGTGAACACTTTCACCGGCTCCTGGCCCTCGATTTTAGGTTCGACCTTCGGAGTTGGCGAAGGTGCTGGCTTGAGCTGTGGCCTGTCCTGGGCATACAAATTGGCCGCCGATAAGAGAGGAGCCAATAGGATGATTGAAAATAGTATGTGTCGCAAGCTCAACCCACCTAAGCGATCTAGACTCTGGGTGTTCACTATTGAGGATTAGTCGCGATGTAGCCTCGCCGGCTCCGCAAATACAAACCCACGCGCCGCGAAGCAACTTCTACTTTGGCGATCGGTGCAAAGCTTGATTCACCTCGGGACTCGGCAGTTCGTTACAGTAACCTAAGGCGCGCGCATGTTCGATGCCTACTGTGCCAAGGATTAGTTGCCTGCTGTGAACCGGACCTCTGAGATATTCGACGAGCCTCTCGCTCGCTCCCTTACCTGGCTGCCTTTCGGGCCTGTGCCTGGACGGCTGTGATCGCGATTGCGTCGACGATATCTTCAGCTTTGCAGCCACGTGAAAGGTCGTTCGCCGCGGCGTCCAGACCTTGCAGGATTGGGCCGATCGCCGTCGCTCCAGCAAGACGTTCGGTCAACTTGTAAGCGATATTGCCGGATTGCAGATCGGGAAAAATTAGCACGTTGGCGCGGCCCGCAACGCTCGATCCCGGGGCTTTGGATTGTGCGATGGCAGGGACCAGCGCGGCGTCGGCTTGTAACTCGCCGTCGATCTCGATTTCTGGCGCCCGAGCCCGGACAGTACGCGTCGCTTCGACTACCTTATCCACCAGCCGATGATGTGCGCTGCCTTTCGTCGAAAAGGACAGCATCGCCACGCGCGGTTCAGCGCCGAGCAAGGCGCGGCAGGAGTCGGCTGAGGCGATGGCGATCTCTGCCAACTCCGCGGCGCTGGGTTCAATCACCACGCCGCAATCGGCAAAGATCATGGCGCCGTTATGACCGAGACTTTGATCGCCCAGGGCCATCAGGAAGAAGCTGGACACCAGTTTGAATCCCGCACGCACGCCGATGCAGTGCAGCGCCGCGCGCACCGTATGCGACGTGGTGTTCGTGGCGCCCGCTACTGAACCATCGGCGCGACCGGCGCGGACCATCAGGTTGCCATAGTAAAGCGGATCACGCAGCGCAGTCCGGGCCTCGTCGAGCGTCATGCCCTTCGCGCGGCGGGCCTCATAAAGCAGAGACACCATTTTGTCGAAATCGTTGGCGCGGACGTGATCGATTAGTTCAACTCCGCCGAGATCCGCGCCGGCCTGGCGCGCCGCCGCACGAACTTTCTCTTCATCGCCGAGAATCGTGATGCGGGCAAGACGCTTGCGCGCGGCGGTGCTGGCGGCAGCCACGGTGCGCGGGTCTTCGCCCTCCGGCAGAACTATGTGTTGCGGGTTCGAAGCGGCACGCTGGCGGATTTGATCGAGAATACTCAAGTCAGTTGTCAATGGTCAGTTGTTAGTGGTCAGTTGTTAGTGGTCAGTTGTTCGTCAATATAGCCGGGCAAATTTATCATGAGACGCGTCTGCCCGAAAGCTTGCTAGGCTAACCGCTGGTCGGCTAGACTCTCGAATTAGCAAAAGGGTCAGGGATTTCGTGAGCGGACAACTAACTACTAACTACTGACAACTGACAACTAACTGCCATGGCCAAAGCTGAACTCAAAAGCCGAATGAAGAACCTGCTCATGTTCCTTCCGAACATGGTTATTCTTAGCGTCAGGTTGATGGTGGACTCGCGCGTGCCCCGAACTGAACGCGCGCTTTTTGCTGCCGCGGTCATCTACGCAATAATCCCGTTCGATTTCATCCCCGACATGATTCCATTCGTGGGTCAGATAGATGACGTGCTGCTGATTTCGATGACCGTGCTGCGCTTGGTCGATCGCACGGACGCCAGTGTCGTGCGCGAGCACTGGCGCGGCGGCGGCGACATCATCCAACTCGCTGAATCAGTCGCCACGGTTGCTCCGCTGTTAATTCCCCGCCGAATTAGTCGCGTCTTGCTGTCCAGAGTCAAACCCACCGCCGAGGGCACCGGCCTGTTGGTGAATGCTTCAAAATTTGAGCCCCTATTGGTTGAGGTTCCGGAACGGGTACCAAAGACTGAATCAGAGAGAGAGCTAAAGCGGCGGGAGAGAAAGCGGGACATGAAATCAGCCTAACGCCCCAACGGCAGCCGGAACGGGTGTTATCTCTTCCACTTTCGGGCGGTTGACGTATCGATACAGAATGTCGCGCTGCTGGGGAATGAATCCCGCCTCACTAATCAGATAACGCAGCGTCTTTTCGTCCGAGCGATTGTGCGCGCCCGCCGCTGAGACCACATTCTCTTCGATCATGATCGAGCCCATGTCATTCGCGCCAAAGCGCAACGCGACCTGTCCCAACCTTAATCCCTGCGTCAGCCACGACGATTGAAAGTTCTCAATGTTGTCCAGGAACAAGCGCGACACGGCGAGCATTTTCAGGTAGTCGATTCCGGTGGGCTCTTCCTTGATCCTGCGGCCGAGAGCCGTGTTCTCGCGTTGAAAGGTCCAGGGGATAAAAGCTGTAAAGCCGCCGGTTTCATCCTGTAAGTCCCGGACGCGCTGTAGGTGACGCACGCGATGTTCGATCCGATCGCCGATGCCGAACATCATGGTGGCGCTCGAGCGCAAGCCGACGCGATGAACGGCGCGCATCACTGCGAGCCATTCGTCGGTGGTGCACTTTGTCGCTACCCGCTTGCGCACTTCGTCGTCGAGAATCTCCGCGCCGCCGCCCGGCAAACTGTAAAGTCCCGCTTCCTTCAGACGCCCCATTATCGTTTCGTAATCGAGCCCGGAGATCAGGTGAAGGTTGTGAATCTCCGGCGGCGAGAAGCAGTGCAACTGAAAGCCGGGGTACTTTGCGCTCAACGTGCGCAGCAGATCTTCGTACCATTCGACGCCAAAGTCAGGGTGCAGTCCGCCCTGCATCAGCACGCCGGTGCCGCCGAGCGCAATGGTCTCGTCAATCTTCTCGCAGATTTCGTCGATGGTCCGCACGTAAGTATCGGGCGCGCCCGGCCGGCGATAGAACGCGCAGAAGGTGCACACGACGTTGCAGACGTTCGTGTAGTTGATGTTGCGATCGATGATGTAGGTGACGATATTGTCCGGGTGTTGGCGCCGGCGAATCTCGTCAGCGGCCGCACCCATGCGCGCCACGTCGTATGACTCGAGCAGGGTCGTGCACTCGTCCGCGCTCAGCCGGTTTCCGGCCAGCGTCTTGTCCAGGATTGGTTGAATATCCGCGTAGCCCACGCCCATAGTCTATTGATCTGGCGGGCAATACTCAAAGGCCCACATCAAAGTCCGGGTGTCGCAGCGCCTACGGCAAACTCCAGCAACGATCCACTAAATCACACTAAGCAACACTAAGCTCTCTTTGTGGAATTTCGTGTTACTTCGTGGATCGTTTTTCACCAACTGACGAAGCGTTAACGCTAGAACTCAAGTTAGGCCACTACCGTCAAAGTCGACTTCACTGCGGCAGGGCTTTCTGCGTAGCATACGTCCGCTCGATCCAATCGCGATACGAAGTTCCCGGCCAGTTCCTCACGAAACGGTCCAGCGTGCCGGTCGCATTCGGGTCAGTAACTGTCCTCGGTCCCTCGCATTTGGAGATACTCCCGTTCCAGAACCAGTAATAGTCATTGAGGGCGTAGTAGTAAAACATCCAGTCTTTCGCCAAGATCGAATCCGGGTCCAAGTTGACCGGATCCTCGGAAATATTGTAGCCCCGGTAAATCCAGAACTCGGGCTTTGCGCCTGTCTCGTTGACGTAGCTGCGGAGGGCGTCTCTGGCGAAGAGCGACGCATAATAGTGATCGGAGTGGTCGTAGTAATAGCCAGTTTTCGGGTCGCGGTAGACATTCGGATCGTCTACCGGATGCGGGTTGTCGCTGTCCTGCGTGCGGACCAGGCGGGGCGTCCAGACTTTGAGTATGTCAGACAGCACTTTCTCGAGTCTCGCCTTGTCGTACCGGGCGGAGTCGTCGAGCGCACAAACGTCTGTCGTGGGATTCCGATAGAGGTCGCTCAGATTCGGCCGAGGCGTCACCTGATTGTTTCCAATATCGTGATCGACCTCGATTCCGTTCTCGGTCTTCGAAGCGTAGAGGCGAAGGAAGATCAGATGGAGATCCGGGAACTCGTCACAGTCGACACCGGTGATAGGCATGCCTCCATAGGTCTTCCGTTCCATTTTCCAGTGGATGGACCCGGACTCGGCGCCACTTGCCCCCTGCACGATCAGTCCCATCTGCGCATAGGCGTCCATGGCCCCGTGCTCACGCTGCTGCATATAAACGGTATCATTTGAAAAGAGATTGCCGGCGGTCACGAAGACGACGACTTGGGCAATACCGTCGCGGTAAGAATTGATGATGTCCGGCTGCATGAAAAGGGTGTCGTCGTCTTCATGCGCTACGATGCTCACGTCAGTGGACATGTCTAACGCCTTTCGTGGGCCCTACCGTTCCGTTGCAGGCGGTCGTGATCGCGGAGTGGAGAGTCGCGTCGTCCGACACGAAGCTCACCGTAGTATGAGATTCGCCGGAAAAATTCCTTAGGGCGACGGATGTTATTACAAACGTAAATGCCCGTCAATCTTATTTCCGGGGGATCGTAAGCCAAGATCACAAAAAGCATTTGAGTGATGAGGACTGAGTGCTGAGTAGTTAGGCAGAGCACCCTCGTCTTCTGTCGGCAACACAAAAGGATTTGCCAATTCCAGCGCTTTCATCGGAAAATCATCGCATGAGCATCGCGGAACTCCCTATATCAATCGACCAGCAAAAGCTCGCCGCCTTCTGTCGCGAGCGTGGTATTAGAAAGTTGAGTCTGTTCGGCTCAGTCTTGCGCGAAGATTTTGGGCCAGATAGCGACGTTGATGTGTTAGTCGAGTTTCTGCCCGGTCGGACACCGGGACTAGCATTCTTCGGCTACGGCGGGCAATTGGCGAACCTCATCGGACATAAGGTCGACTTGAATACGCCGGGTTTTCTCAGTAAACACTTTCGGGACGATGTTCTGCGGCACGCGATAACTATCTATGAGCAAGCGTGATTCCCTTGCGACTCTATCTCAGATCTCGGAACATGCGTTCCATGCGCAAGATCTCTGCGCGAACAAGACTCTGCCAGAGTTGGAAGCGGACTGGAAGAGTCTGCTAGCATTGGAGCGGGCGCTGGAGATACTCGGTGAAGCCGTCAAGCGCCTTCCGGTTGAGTTGTGCGAAGCCTATCCCACGGTACCGTGGCGGCTTGTTGCCGGAATGCGAGACCGACTTAGCCACGGTTATGATGACGTTGATTATGAGATTCTCTGGAATGCCGTCCATCAAGACCTACCCAATCTTTTGAAGACGGTAAGGCAGATGATGCGCGACTTGACTACCGGAGGGCCGCTTGCCTGACGCAACTAAGAGAACTGGACGCAAACTCGATCTGCACACGCACTACTACCCGGAAGTTTACTTCGAGAGAATTCGCGAGCTTCCTTCCGAATTCTCTTTCGACCAAAGTCCCTCCGGCCAGACGATTATCAAGTATCGCGGCGCGCGCTTCTTTGGCGTCACGCCGGCGATGACCAATGTCGCCCAGCGCCTCGAAGACATGGATCGCGTCGGCATCGACGTGGAAGTCGTCTCGCTATCGACGCCGAACGTTTTCTTTACTGATGCCGAACATCAACCAGAAATCGCACGCATGGTTAATGACGCGTACGCCGAATTGATCGCCCAACATCCAGCGCGATTCAAAGGCTTTGCCTCAATCCCCATGGACAATCCCGACGCCGCGCTGAGAGAGCTTGATCGAGCAATCAACGAGTTGAGGATGAATGGGGTTATCCTGCTCAGCAACATCGGCGGTAAGCCGCTCACCTCGCCTGAGTATCATCCGTTCTTTGCCGAAGCCAACCGCATGAAGCTCTGCATTCTGCTTCATCCGATGTTGCCGGCGAACACTGAACCCTTTCGCGAGTACGTCCTGGGTCCGATCGTCGGTTTCATGTTCGACACGACGCTCGCGGTCGCCCGCATGTGCTTTGACGGGATGCTGCGCGAGTTCCCCGACATTCGCTGGATCGCGGCGCACCTGGGTGGCGCCGTGCCTTACCTGATGGAGCGCATGGACAACGGCTGGCGTGATTTTCCGGAGTGTCGCGCGAAGATTGATGAACTGCCGAGCACGTACCTGAAGCGGCTTTATTACGACACAGTGAATTTTAATCCGCATATGCTAAGCATGGCGCGGAACATATTTGGCGCGGACCACATGGTAATGGGCAGCGATTATCCGCACCTGCTCGGCTCGATCGACCGCGCCGTTTCCTCGATTGAAAGTCTGGACATTCTTAACGAAGAAAAGCAGAGGATATTTGAAGGTACTGCATTGTCGATCTTGAACAATGTATAGCGAAAGGCCGCAACTCATATCGGGCTCAAGGCTTCGCTGTCTTCTTCGACTCCTTAGGCTCTCGTTGCACTTGCTGCAGGCAGACATCCGCCACGGCGAGGGTTGTAATCGCGCGCAGAAATTTATCAGTGAAAGCGGTGGTTTGAGAGAGAGTATTGTCGAATTCTATCTTCGCCATTTCGCGAAACGCATTTTCCGGATCAAGCCCTGGCATGTAAAAATTGATGATGAAGCGCCCAGGGTTGCTCCTTCTCTTGATCGCTTTTACCAGGGTTTGATCGCCGGCGGAAAAATCCGGAGCCTCGATATGGTTGATGCAATTAATAGCGTCTCCCAAAACTGAGACTGACTGGCTGCGATCTATTTTCGAGTAGAGAATTGATGCCGTCAGCAGCGCACGCGCTGCAAAGATTGTCATCCCGGCTTTGTTGGCTTCGCTTACTGCCTCGTCAAGAACTTCGCGCGCATGAGTCTGCGTCGCGCTGGTGTTCAATAGGCCTCTTGCGATCTCAGTGTGAAGAAAAGCGCGTTGCTCCCGTCCTTCAACTTTAGACGTGAGCCTCTCTGCCTCGTCAAATCGCTTGCCCTTGGCGGCGTCTTTTGCGCGGCGAAAGTAGAGCCATTCCAGTAAAGGCTCGCGGATGTTTGAATCGGAAATCTTGTCGATCGCATCAACCACGTCCGCCAGACTCTCCTTATCGGATACGTCGCTTAAGACTGCCATAACGATGAGGTCGTCGCGCTGGTTTACATTGGGCGTCTTCTCTGCCGTCCCTATCAGTTCGTCAAGGGTCTCCGTCGGGGAAGCCGAAACATTGCGCTCGCGCGGCAGAAGTTTCTCTTGGGTTTCGGCTGGGAGCGAAACCAGGATCTTCTCTCTTGCCTGGATCACCGCCTCTAGTAAATCGGGCAGAAGTTCTCTTACCTGGGGCTCAATCCGCATCAATGCCTGCAGGATGTGTCCCGTGCCCGGCGTCAAATTTCCGTTCGCACTGCGAAAGTTATCGCCTTCGTCTAAGGGGACCTCCAGTGCTTGTTGTGCTCGTCGCAGCAGAGTCTGGACGAACCGGCGCTGCAATGAATTGTTGGTCACGAAATTGGCCGGCACCTGATAAAATCCGAACACCGGCATGTCTCCGCCCTGGCGAAACGCGAACGGATATGCTTGTAAATAAAGAAACTCGCGCATCGGTCTCTCGGCGTAAACCACCAAAGCCTGATCGTAAAATTGATCGGCCGCTTGCTGATTCACTTCGGCGAGCTTATAGAGGAATCTGCTTATCTCGACACTGGCGGGGTAATTGAGACTGGCCCTGGCAAGATCGAGGGCTGCGTTGATGTCCGTGGATATCAGTTGCGTTGCAGAGTCGAGCAGCCTTTGCGCTGTTAAGACGTCGTTGAGCGAATCGCGCGTTGATGCCTGTTCCGCACTTTGACGATCCAGTTTCAGCATTTGCCCGGTCAGCTTTTTCGCCCATGCAGAATCACGTCGGGCAACGGCACGAATAACGACATATCGTTGATCCGGGGTTTCCATTAGCAGCGAACGGTTGTTTTTTGGCTGCTCGCTTTTTTCTTTTTCATTCCTTACAGCTATTTCAAACGCTTCGGTGAAAGCGACGCGCGCTTTATCTTGCTGGAAGGGCCACAGCAGATCCGCCGCGCGAATCAGAATCGTAATGCGCTGGACAGCATCATCAAAGGTCCTGGTGACGTCAATCTGTTGCCGGATCGTCTCTAACGCATCATCGTGCTTGCAAAGCGAAGCAGCGCCGGCCCTGCCGGATTTCGATTGGGCCAATGTTTGGTGACGAGCGATTACCACAAAGATGCAGACTGTGACTAGAAGTGCGACTCGAAGAGTGACACTAATGGCCATCTGCCGACTTAGGTGATCTTTGCAATTCCGATAGGGCAATAACTTGTACATGCGGTAAGAAATACAGTGCCGGGATCGCTTAACTTTGCGCCGCGCTTTTTTAACGAGCCCTCGTGCTTACGGTAACGCGTGAATGAAACGACCGTTCCGCTAAGATAATGATCGTTTCAGGCGGGCCAGTCGATGCTTTCTTTGCGAGAGCTATGAATCAGGTCAAAGAGCTCAATTTGCGGCTCTGGAAAGCCTTCCAGATAGTATCTTACCTTGAGGTAAGATTCGTCAGTTTCGTAGTTTCTGAGTGATAGCACCACTACATTCCGATAACAAAAGTGGTGGCTGATTTGTGCAGTGTACGTAGGTTTCTCGCCCTGTGGCGTGATAGTTTTCCTTTCGCCTAACGTCACCACCTTGGTCAAATGCCTGAAGATCGCTTCTGCGTACCAGGGGAATTCCTTATAAGCAACCGGCGACGCCACCACGTGAGGTATAACCGCCTTTTTCTCGTGAGCGGGATCTGCCGAATAGATGATGGAGTGTCCGGGAGTGTGAATGTCTCCGCTGAGAATGACGACACTGATGGCCTGCTCTCCCGCAGGTGGATTTTGCAGGCCAAAGAGGAAGTCGAGAACCCGATCGGTCTCTTTTGCATTAATGTCAGCTCCCCACGAGTCATTGATGTCATCGCGTAGATCACCCACTTTGTCATTGAACGCCTTTGTATACTTTCTAAGGAACCGGATTTTTCCCAGCAGGTTAGCAAGATCAAGGACACGAAACCACACTCTCAGAATGAAACCCGTGACCTGAGGGGCGTCGTGCGAGAAGACGACGCTACTCACAAAGAAGAGCGTGTTAAGCTTCGACCTCTCGGCCTCTTTCAACTTCTCGGCGTCCTCCAACCTCTCGGCGTCCTTCAACCTCTCGGCGTCCTCCAACCTCTCGGCGTCGATCCAGTTCCTGATTGCTTCCATTTGTTCGGGAAGCCAAATCCGGCCTTCGTAGACTGTCTTGCCATCGACTGTTCTCTTAATTGCGCGGCTCTTCCTATTACTTCGCAAATCCGCGACCGCAAAGCCGGCCCTGCCGACCCTAAAGCAGGTATCAAACCCTTCGGAGAAATCACTTGATGGCCGCTCAGGATTGCGGGAAGCCTGCATGATTCTGAACATCTCTTTCGCCGTTTCGAAAAGGCCCTTCCACTCGTCGGCGAATTCCTGGGGTTTTTTCGCGTCGTACGAGTCTTCCCTCGAGCCCCAGCCGTCGGTGATGTCGTGATCGTCCCACATAAGAACGGCGGGCAACGAACACAACACTCGGCGATAGTGAATGTTATTCCAGAACTTTCGATAGACCTTCAGATAAAGCTCTTTTCGCTTGCTTTCATCCTTTTCCTTGAGAACCTCCGTTTCCACCTCATCAGCATAGACCTGGTCGCCACACAGGATGGCAAACCGAACGTTCCGGTTTTCGCTCATGATTTGGGGAATCTGATGCCACACAGCGAACCCTCCAAATCCATCAACCTCTTCTTTAGTTTCGGGAAAGTGGCAGCTCATCAAAAGGAAATCCAACTGGCGTCCGTAGCCATCTGTGGGCAGGGTCCAAAAGTGCAAGTCCGAGGGCGCAAGTCCGTCCAGATCCAGCGGGATCGAATGGTCTTTATCCTGCCAGAGTTCATAGGAGTACTTTGCATTGGCCTCAAGATCTTCGAAGGCGACGATGCCGGTCCCCAGATCCGCATGAAGACATTTGATTTCGCCTGACTGGACAACTACAGGATCCTCGATCTTTCGGATAACCACCTCATTCGGATCCTTTTTGTCGGCTTCAGATTTTGGGCCCTGCTCGAGAAGCTTGAGGGTTACAAAGACACTCTTGTCTGCGTCGCCGACCTCGACGTTCAGCCAGATCTTCACGCTGGAAGCCGCGATACTACCCACAAATGGCCCCATCAAAGTTGTCATGTTGTCTTGAGGATTCACGGGCATTGTCCTTTCACCCTGGAAGTTGGCTTCAGAACTCGTTGAAAGATGAGAACCATATCACACGCTGTGCGCCAGACAGGCAGAAAAATCTCAAGCTTTCGCTTCATGAATGGTCTCGATTCTGACGGACGTGAGAAGGCCCTGCAGGCCTGCAGTTGGCAGAAGTCCCAGTTGGTGTTTCACACACGACCGGGCTTACTTAACTTGGCGTGATTACATTCCTGAAAATCCTTGTCACCCTTCGTCGCGATCGGATATCCTCTGCTGCAATTCTCAGAGAAATCCCACAAGGAGGCGCGCCATGGGCAACGGTAACCCGACCACCCCGAAAGATCTCTACTATGAGGTTTACGGCGAACTCAATCCCAATCCCCTGTTGTGCATTCACGGTTTTGGAGCCAGCCTGTATTCGTGGCGGAACTTCGTCAAACCGCTGTCAAAGGACTATAAGCTGGTACTGCTCGACCTCAAGGGAGCCGGCAAATCGCCCAAGCCTAATGACAGTGACTACTCAACCCAGAATCACGCCGACCTGATTTACGGATTCATTCAGGAGAAGAACCTCCAAAACCTGACGCTGATCGGAAACTCTTTTGGCGGCGCGCTGGCGCTGTTTGTTTCGATCATGCTGATCGAAAAAGAGCCCGGGCGGTTGCGCTCACTGATCCTGATCGACGCCGGCGCCTACAAGCAATATGTTCCGGGTTACGTGAAAATTCTCAGTGTCCCTATCATCGGCGCGGCAGCGATCTATCTGATACCAGCGAAGTGCGCAGCCAAAAGCATTCTCAAGATGGCTTATTACGACCCAAAAAAGATCACCTCAGAGCAGGTCGCGGCTTACGCGGCGCCCATGGCGACGCCTGGTGGAAAGCACGCGCTGCTGGAAACCGGCAAGCAAATCATCCCGCCAAACAGCGACGAACTTGTCGCCAGATTCAAGGACATCACGGTGCCGACACTGATCATTTGGGGCCAGCAGGACAAGATCATCGACCCCATAGTCGGTAAGTTATTGGATCAAGCTATCCCGAACTCGACTTTGAGGTGCATCGATCAATGCGGGCACGTGCCACAGGAAGAGAGGCCGGAAGCAACGATTCCCCTCGTTCTGGATTTTTTGGCGAGCCTGTGAGCGGCACTAAAGTAGCTGATCGTTAGACCACCCCTTCTCTGAACGCATCGGCGCTAACCTTACTGAGTGAAACCAAGACGGCGCGTCAAGTTCGCAAAGTGCGGGTCGTCGCGGAGCTGATCCCACTTCCAGTCAGTCTTTTTGATTCTCAGCCGCCTTATACAATTTCTGCCGCCGGGGATACAATAACCGCCCGTGAGAAGGGCCGGCAGGAGTTTCGCCGCTGACAACCCTCGGACAAAGCCCGCGCCGAATAACATCCGTTCTCTTCGTTTCGAAAACTTCTTATGAGCGTAGGCGATCTCCAGAGAAAGCGCATCACTGGCCGCATCATGGGCGGGGTCTTTGTGCCGACAGCTCGCGCGGGGTTTTTGATTGCCGGCCAGCGCCTCCTCCATCGATCGAAAATTGCCCGTGCAGTGAAAACCCTCAGAACCGTTAAGCAGAGCTGTCAGGTATCCGGAAATGACTTTGCTGATGCTGACGGCTTACGAGGACGACGAACGCATCTTTGCGGCGCTTTGCGCGGGAGCTTCCGGTTATCTGCTGAAAAAGACCGCACCCGCGCGGCTACTCGAAGGTTTGCACGAGGCTGTCGCGGGCGGCGCGCCTCTATCTCCGGAAGTGGCGCGGCGCGTGATGAAGCTCTTCCACGAAATTCGTCCGCCCGCACATGCCGACTATCATTTGACGCCGCACGAACTGCGGATTCTGAAACTGCTGGAAGAGGGACACAACTACACGACTGCCGCGGCTGAGTTGCCCGTCACCGCCAGCACCATCAACTTTCATCTGCAAAACATCTACACAAAGCTGCAAGTCCACTCCAAGACCGAAGCTGTTGCCAAAGCCCTCCGCCACCGGCTGATTTAGTCAACAAACACTTCTTTACGTCCCGCACGGCACTGTGAACCTTCACGGTGACATACGGGCCTGCTTGCCTCTTAATCAATAACGAATATGGAAAGCTATCGATCGGTGGAAGGACATTGGGTTCACTTCAGGGAAATGCCCGAAGGATCGCTGCTCCTCTGCCTCGATTTGTTACTCGACCGGATGCGAGGCTGATTTCAGGAGACCGTTATGAAAAGCATTAAAGTAAGAAACTATCGCGTAATTACTCTGTCGCTGCTGTTGGGATTGAGCCTAGTGGGTCTATCGCTGATGCTCGCCCGTCCGCCGGTGGTCAAAGCCGCGACCACTATTGTGACCAGCGGTGCCGACAGTGGCCCAGGCACCCTGCGGCAGGCGATCGCTGACGCGGCGCCCGGGGATACGATCACGTTCTCAATAGCCTGCGCGCAGTGCAGTTCATTCACGATCAACCTGACGAGCGGTATGTTGGTGATTGACAAGAATCTGACGATCAACGGCCCCGGCGCGAATCTGTTGACGGTGCAGCGCAGCCATGACAGCAATACGCCTTTTTTCCCCATCTTCCTTATCGCCTTTGGACCCAGGTTCAACGTCAACATCTCCGGCCTGACGATTGCCAATGGAAGCGACTCCGGGTTTTTCAACGGCGGCGTTGGCTGCGGCATTACCAATGAAAACTTTGGCGTCTTGACGGTCACGGCCTGCGCCATCTCCGACAACCATTCAACCGCAGGAACCGGAGGAAGCGGAGCCGGCGGCATTTACAGCGGGGGTACACTGATCCTCACCAACAGTACTATATCCGGCAACACTGCAAGCGTCGCCGAAGCCGGCGGCATTTATAACGCTGCTGGTCCGGCTACTATCACCAACTCCACCATCTCCGGAAACCGTGCAAGCAGCGCCGGCGGCATTTACAACAGCAGTGGCGGTGAATATCACCAACAGCACCATCTCCGGAAACCGTGCAAGCAGCGCCGGCGGCATTTACAACAGCAGTGGCGGTGAATATCACCAACAGCACTATCTCCGGCAACACTGCAAGCAGCAGCGGCGGCGGCATTCTCCTCAACCAAGGCACGGTGAATGCGAGAAATACCATCATTGCCGGAAACACATCCACGATTGGCCCTGATTTCAGTGGCCCGCTAACGTCGCAGGGCTACAATCTGATCGGCAACACCTCCGGCACGACCATCACCGGCACCACCACCGGCAATCAACTCAACGTTCCTGCGGGGCTCGAACTCGATGCCAGCAACAAACCGAAGCTGGCTTATAACGGCGGCCCTACACAAACCATTGCCCTGGTGTCCGGCAGTACGGCCATCGAAAAAGGCCACTCCAGCGGATCGAACACGGATCAGCGTGGCTTCGCGCGTCCGGTTGACAGTCTGGCCCTCTCCAATGCCAGCGGCGGTGACGGCAGTGATATCGGCGCATACGAAATTCAGGCCGATATTCTGCCCGGCTGCAATAACATTAACCTGGTCGTCAATAACAACAATGATGGCGGGTCAGGCTCGCTGCGCGATGTTATCACCAATGCCTGCGCCGGCAGCACGATCAACTTCTCGCTGCCCGCGAACAGTACGATCGACCTGACGAGCGGCGAGTTGTTGATTAACAAGTCTCTAACGATCAATGGCCCAGGCGCGAATGGGTTGGCCGTGCGGCGCACCGCAGGCAATTTCCGCATCTTCAACGTCGCCGCCGGCAACTTCAACGTCACCATCTCCGGCCTGACCATTACTCTTGGGAGCTCTACCCAGGGCGGCGGCATTTATAACAACAGCAGTGCCTTAACGGTCCTGGGATGCGCTATCTCTTCCAACGGTGGAACCTACGGCGCCGGCATTTACAACTCTTTTGGCGTGGTAAATATTATCAACTCCACCATCTCCAACAACTTTGGAGGCAGTTACGGCGGCGGGATTTTCAACGACAACGGCACGGTGACTGCAGCCAACAGCACTATTTCCGGCAACTTTGCAACCGGCAACGACGGCGGCGGCATTCTCAATAATGGCGGCACGGTCAGTATCACCAACTCCACTATCTCCAACAACCATTCTACAAACGGGAGCGGCGGCGGCATTAACAACGGCGGCGGCACGGTGAGTGTCAGGAACACAATCATTGCCGGGAACACGGCGGGAACTGCGGGAAGCGGCCCAGATTTCTTTGGCGCGCTGACATCGCAGAACTTCAACCTCATCGGCAATAGCGACGGCCAGCCCTTCAGCGGAGGCGTACAAATCTCAGATCGGATTGGTAACCCTGGCTCACCGATTGACCCAAGGCTCGGCCAACTCGGCGACAACGGCGGCCCGACTCAGACGCAGGCGCTGCTTACCAACAGCCCGGCCAGTACAGCCATAGACAAGGGCAATTCCAGTGGCTCGATCACGGATCAGCGCGGCCTAACTCGTCCGGTCGGAATCGCCAACGCCAGTGGCGGCGATGGCAGCGATATCGGCGCGTTCGAGGTGCAAACAACCTCTACGCCAACCCCAACTCCAACACCCACGCCAACACCTACGCCGACTCCGACGCCAACGCCAACTCCAACTCCTACACCGACTCCTACACCCACAGCGACTCCGACTCCCACGCCAACACCGACCTCGACACCAACGCCAACGCCCACGCCAGGGGCGAGCGTGCAGTTCAGCACTTCACTCTTCGTCGTCGGCGAAGGGGATCAGCGAGTGACTCTGACGGTGACGCGTTCCGGTGATGCGTCTGCAGCATCCAGCGTCGGCTTTGTCACCAGCGACAGTGCCGGCTCGCAGAATTGCAACGTCTTCAACGGCAATGCATCGTCGCGGTGTGATTACCTCACCAGCATCGGCCCGGTGCAGTTCGCTGCTGGTGAGACTTCCAAAACCTTCTCGATCCCAATTGTCGACGACTCTTACGCCGAAGGTAACGAGACTCTTACTGTCAGTCTGAATAATCCCGCCGGCGCATCTCTGGGCGCGCAGTCAGCCACGACGGTAATGATCGTGGACAATGAAACCACGACCGGACCCGATCCGATCGATCAGTCAGGCTTTTTTGTGCGGCAGCACTACCTCGATTTTCTCAACCGCGAGCCGGACACGAGTGGCCTCAACTTTTGGGTGAACAACATCGAGTCGTGCAGCGCGGACGCCAACTGTCGCGCGGTCAAACGCATCGACACTTCAGCGGCTTTCTCTATCTCGATTGAATTCCAGGGCACGGGTTACCTGGTCGAACGAATTTACAAAGCGTCCTACGGCGATGCGACCGGCGCCTCGAATTTTCCCAGCGCGCATCAGCTCCCGGTGCCAATCGTTCGGCTCAGCGAGTTTCTGCCAGACACCCAGGAGATTGGCCGGGGAGTGATAATAGGCCAAACCGGTTGGGAGACGGCGCTGGAAAACAATAAGCAGGCGTTCACGGCCGAGTTTGTCCAGCGCTCGCGGTTCATGACGGCCTTTGCGACGTCGATGACGCCGGCGCAGTTTGTTGACAGGCTTTTCCTGAACGCCGGGGTGACGCCGGCAGCGAGTGAGCGCACGGCCGCCATCAACGAGTTTGGCTCGGCGACGACGACGAGTGACGTGGCGGCGCGTTCGCGCGCACTGCGCGACGTGGCCGAGAACTCTACTTTGAATCAGCAAGAGTTCAACCGCGCGTTTGTGTTGATGCAGTTCCTTGGCTACTTGCGGCGTAACCCGAACGACGCTCCTGACGCGGACTACACGGGCTACGATTTCTGGCTGACGAAGCTGAATCAGTTCAACGGCAATTATGCGAACGCCGAGATGGTCAAGGCGTTTATTCTCGCCTCCGAGTATCGAGGGCGGTTCGGACCGTGAGAACGACAGAGCCGCGGGCGGTTTCCAGCGAGCCCTTAAAGGCACGTGCCGCAGGAAGAGCGGCCGGACGCAACGCTTCCCCTGGCTCTGGATTGTAAGGAGTAAGAAGCAGAAGGCGGCGGACTCATCTTCACTCAGGCTTATGATTCATCTTCGGCGCTGTCGCCTTGTTCGTCCGTCTCAGCTTCAGATTCATCTTGGTAGATCTCATATCCGGTTGCATCGTCGTAGTAATAACTCCTCGGCGTTTCCCTGCTCTTCTCTCGCGCGGATCCATCAGTTGACGCCGGCGATGATTCATCCTTATCAAGTCTGGGATTTTGCTTATCGCGCATTGTGATCAATCATAGCCCAATCCGTGAGCCTGGACCTTCCAAAACTATATCCGATTACCGATACCCATCTTTCGGGACTGTCGCATGCGCAGCAGGTCGCGCGGCTAATCGCAGGTGGGGCTTCGTTGATTCAACTGCGTGACAAGGACGCCGCACCGCAAGAGTTCTATCGCGAAGCCGCCGCCGCCTTGCAGATCGCCCGCGATCATAACGCCAGACTGATTATCAACGATCGTGTGGACATCGCGCTCGCACTCAAGGCGGACGGCGTCCATCTCGGCCAAACCGATCTTCCTGTCGAGGCCGCCCGCAGCTTGCTTGGCAAAGAGGCCATTATCGGGTTCTCCACTCACAATCTTCAACAGGCAGAGTCCGCTACCGCCATGCCTGTCGATTACATCGCGTTCGGCCCCGTCTTTCAGACTTCCACAAAGGAGAATCCCGACCCCGTGGCCGGCCTGTCCGCGCTGCGAGAGGTTCGGGCCATCATAGGGTCCTTGCCCCTGGTGGCCATCGGTGGAATTACGTTCGCAAGCGCGGTCGAGGTGCTCAGAGCCGGAGCTGACGCCCTCGCGATGATCGCCGAACTCCTCGCCGATCCCATAAAGATCGAGCAAAACACTGCCAAAATCCTGGCCCTGACCTCGCCTGAGCCCAACACAGCAAGTCTTCGTTGAATATTTTTTACTTGCGTTTATCGCCACCATCAGCGAAAATGGATTCGCCGCGAATCGTGCGCGGCGGGACTCTGCGACCCTCTCGTTAACCCGGAAACTCGAATCCTCTCTAAATCAGAATGGAGCGCTGCCAGGCATGAGCTTCTTCGATCTGCCACCCATCATCGAACGCATGCTGATGGTCTCTGACAAGATCAGCGACCTCAACTTTTCAGTCGGCCAACTGCCACAGGTCGAGATCAACGGAAAGCTGACACCAGTGCAGCCGCTGGGTCTGCAAAAGCTAACTCCCTATCAAACCGAGATCATAGCCATGACGCTGCTGCAGGAGAATTCTGAAGCGGCGGAACGCCTGGTCAAAACCGGCACTGCCGACCTCAGCTATTCCCTTCCTTCGCGAGCGCGCTTTCGCTGCAACATCTTTCAGCAACGCGGTGTGTATTCGATCGTGATGCGCGTCATTCCCACCGACATCCCGACCCTCGGATCTCTGGGCTTGCCTTCCCAGCTCGCGGAGATTGCCGAGCTACGAAACGGCCTGGTTTTGATCACCGGACCAACCGGGTCGGGCAAGAGCTCGACGCTGGCGGCGGTCATCGACATCATCAACGAATCGAAACACTACCATGTAGTTGCGATCGAGGATCCGATCGAATACCTGCACACACACAAGAACTCAACGATCAATCAACGCGAGGTGGGTCACGACACGAAAGACTTTCCGTCCGCCCTGCGCGCCGCCCTGCGCCAGGCGCCCAAAGTAATCCTGATCGGCGAGATGCGCGACTATGAAACAACTGAGATCGCGCTCGAAGCCGCTGAGACCGGACATCTCGTGCTTTCGACGCTGCACACGATCGATGCTTCAAAGACGGTTGACCGCATTATCGGGCTTTACCCGAAAAACGAAGAGCCGGTTATTCGCACGCGCCTGGCGCAAACTTTCCGTTACATCCTGTCGCAACGTTTGATTCCTCGCGCGGACTTTCGTGGCCGCATCGCCGCGGTCGAGATTCTGAGATCGACGCCTCGCACCCGAGAGTACATCGAGAATGGAGAGGCTGAAGGGAAGTCGCTGCTTGCTGCCATGCGTGACGGAAAGCTCGACGGGATGCAGGACTTTGATACCGTCATCAAAGACCTGATCGAACGAAACGTCATTACGGTTGAAGATGGCCTCGGGTTCGCGACCAATCAGAACAACCTGTTGCTATCGCTCAAGGGTCTGACTTCCGGGGAAGATTACATTCGCACCCAGTCAGACAACGTGCTCGCGAACCATTCATCGCCGCATCCGTTTGCGTTCAGCCTTAATGAATGACTCAAAGCCAACCAGTTAATTGAGAGACAACCATGGTTCTCATCTGTTCGAAATGCGAAGCCCGTTTGCAACTGGACGAAGCGAAGACCCCATCGCGCCCTTTCACGGTTCGCTGTCCCAAGTGCCAGACCAGCGTCAACGTGCAGCCGACACTTGCTGCGTCCGCCGAACATGCGCCTCTCAACGCGGCGGTTGGATCAGAAGCTTCTCCGGTGCTGGTTCGGATGCCCTTTGAACGCCCGGTCACCGCGCCGCTGTTCAGACCAGGCCCTGAAGAATCCGAAGGAACTTCTGCCAGCCAGGGCGGACCGCCGCGACTGAACGACCTGGTAACACTTCTGGCTGATGCGATGCGCCAGTCGGAGGGTAACGGCAGTGGGGGCCGAGGCCGGAGTCGGCCCGCGTGGGATCGCCGCAAAGTTTTGGTTTGTGCCAGTCCGGCGTATCGCGAGGTCATCGCGCGCCCGCTGGCTGATAACGACTACCAGGTCTTTGTAGCAGAGAACATGGCCCAGGGATTGGGGCGCATGCGCGAAGAGCGTATGGATGTGGTTGTGCTCGACGCGAACTTCGATCCGCTCGAGCAAGGCGTGGCGTTCATCACGCGCGAAGTCAGGTTGTTGCGGCCGTCCGAACGTCGCCGGCTGTTCTTCGTTTATTTGACTTCAGGTGTGCGCACGATGGACCTGCATGCGGCTTTTCTTCACAACGTCAATCTCGTGATCAACCCTTCCGATGTCGAACAACTGCCGGAAGCGCTCGAGGTGGCCCTGCGCCACTACAACGAACTGTATCGCGATTTTAGTCGCGCGCTGGACGTCGCCCCGATCTAGAGTGGCACGGGCGTCCCGCGGTGGATACACGCGCAAAATGCGCGCGCCACCTGCGACCCGCATTACGAACCCAAACGAATTAGCGCTGCCCGCAGGGCTGGATGGCCGTGCATGAGTTGTAAGTAACGGGCTTCAGCTCCACCGGCTTTCGCCTGGATGATCCGAGCAGCGAGTTGCTTGTCCGCGGATTTCCACTTGTCTATGGGAATCATGGCCAGCACGAGCGCCAGGTTTTCAAGCACGATCCGCCCCTTGTCCGGGAAGTCAGCTAATCTAGCGCCCAGCGCCCGCTCCACGAAAGCTACTGAATGCGCGCGAATCTTTTGTGCGTCGCCGTCGAACTCGCGGGCCATGCGTCTTTGCACCGCAAGTCCGACGTTGCGGACCTGAAAACGATCCCAGACGCCCACCCTCCCTCCAGGCATTTCAAACAACATATGTCCCGCGGCAAGTCTTCTGAGCGTTTGTGCGGAAGTGCGCCGGCGCGGGTCTGCGGCCATTTTGCTTTCTTCCGACAGCGTTAACTTCATCAATTCCGGCCGCACCGGACGAAAGCCCAGCTTACGATAAAACCAGAACGCTCCTGACTCAATCCCTTCTTCGTTTTCGTGTCCCACCTGATATGGATCGATCGAGATAACGCAGACGCCCAGAAGTTGGCGCATCAATCTTAAAATGCGCGCGTATAGCCAGGCCGTCTCACCTTCGCGAAATGTGTAGTAGAGATTGAAGCCGCTTTCCATCCGCTCAAAAATGGACAATCCTTCAAAATAGCCGACCGGAACTCCGTTCTTGAGGATCAAAGCGGCGTGGTAAGCGCGCAATGGCAGTCTGTTCTCTGTGGGTACTCCCATGACGAAGGCTTCAGTGCCACGTCCCAGGTTAGCTTTGAGCACGCGCCGTGAGTCGCCAAAGGTGAAACCGTGTAGCTCGCGATAGCGAACCGCGGAAGTTTCGCGCGCCATATCGAGGATCTTTTCACCCAAAGCGGGAGATAGTCTCTCGATTGGGATCTGTGGTGACGCGAGTTCCGCGGCGAGCGAAATTTCTCGGCGTGAAATCAGCGGCGAATCGTGAAAGAAAGTCTGCCGCACCGGTAACTTCATGCTCGTTCGCGAGGCGCGAGGACCAAACTGCCAGCGGACGTGTATCTTTAGCGAGTCGTAGAGCTCGGCTCTGGCTTTGTCCGCAATCTTCAGAGATTCAAATGCCCTGATCAGCCAAACCAGTTCGTTTGCGCGGCCTTTGGCGGCGCGCAACCAGACGCGATAAGGCACGTGCGCTTCAACCATCGCGTCTTCCTCGAGCAGCGGCAGAAAGCGCGGCATAGCTGCCCCGAATCGTTCTTCTTCCTCAAACCAATCCCAATCGATCGAAATCTGCCTGGGAAACCTGGCAACCAGCCAGCGAACGATCGCGAAACTAAAGTTGCTGTTCACGCTTGTTCCCACGATTCCGGACACTTCGGGATCATCAAGCAGCGAGAGATCAACGTCCGCTTCACGAAGTTTCGAGACTCGCTGGGCGAACGGTTTCAGGATCCCTTCGACTTGTTTCAGAACTTTCGCGCTGGGCGGGTAAGCCCGGAGGAATAATAAGGTCTCGTGAAAGCGGATCAGGTCGTCCGCGTCGGTCAGTTTCGATCTCGAAAGAACTCTTAACGTGCGCAGAATCTTCGCGGCGCCATTGCCGTAGCGGCGTTTGAATTCTTCCAGTTCAGCAAGAGCACTAATCGAGTTCTTAGCTACCATAAGTGGTCCACAGCGCGAAAGGGTTTCACAATAAGCTCAAAGGATTCTTGCAACAGTTGTATAATTCTGGCAAGTAAAGTTCCTTTTCGAAAGTAGTTGGCATATCAATGGGACGAAGGTTAAAGCAGTCCCCGATTCGTTCGAAGAACCTGAACAGGAGAAAACCTCATGTCGGAATTCTTTTACCAAACCTCTGAATCTATCCGCGGACCCTGGCTAATACCCGGAGAACAACTTCGAGCTCTCGACAAGATACTTACTGATGAGTACGCGCGACTCATCGAGCGAAATCAAAAGGTTTTGGACGCTGACGTCGAAGACCAACTTAGAAGAGATCTGGAGTTTGAATCTAGGGAGAACCGGACCAAAGAAGAGATTAAGCAAAAAAGGGATCAAATCAAGAAGTCCTTGCGAGACTATCACCGCTATACGGAAAGCCGTGAGCTGGTCATGTTCTTTGACAAAGATAAAAGGAAGATGAAGGTCGAGAAGTTTGAGGATGCGTTGAGGGAGTCTACTCTCATGGACGAAGTACCCACCAGGTTTGAAGCCAAGATTGAATGCGGCGAAATCAGATGCGATGTGGGTCTCTCTAAATATCTGAATACTCTGGATATTCGCGTTTCTCCTGAACATTTATCTGAAGCTAGAGAACTATTTGTTAGTCTGCTCGGGTGGGCTAAAGCCAACCGTCCGCCGAAGTGGCAACAGTTGTGGCGAACTTTCAATGGTCTTCAATGGATCTTGTGGATGGTAGTGCTGTTCATTAGCTTTGGGGTTGTAAGCGACAGTGCAAAGACGGCGTACAAGCAAGAGGCATCGGCGCTGCTCCAGAAAGGTGTGTCCCAGGAGAATCAACTCAGAGCCATCGAAATATTGTTGGCTTTGCAATCTGACTATTCGCCGCCTAGTCGAGAAGGAAGTGTACCAGGATGGTTGAAACTACTCTTCTTTGGTGGTCTCATTACGTGTATTGCCACTTCGTTTGCTCCCAAGACAATTCTGGGAATAGGTAAAGGAGAGGACAAGATCAGGTTTTGGCGCTGGTGGCTGCGTTTCGTTTTCTACTTGGTACCAGCCTTTCTTTTTCTTAATGTGGTTTGGCCCTTAGTACACGACCGCGTGTTTGGGAAGTGAATTCGCCAGATTTGGTGCTTACTCAACCGCAACGGGGTAATCAATAATTGGGGTTCCGCTCAGGCCCTCTCCCCAACCCACTCCCAAAGGGAGAGTGAGAAAAAGCAGAACGGAAGTTACAAATGTTTCCTGAAGAACGTCGCGATCTTCCAGGCGTCGATTGCCTTCCAGGGCAACTCGGCAGTCGTGTAATGGCCGCACGGCAGCCACACTACGTCGAGATCGATTCCGCGAGACTTTACCTCAGCGATTACCTGGCGTGACAGATCGAGAGGAAAGGTCAGGTCGTAACGCGCGGCGATGAAACGCATCGGCCGCTGCTTCATGTCAAGTAGTCGCGGAATGAACGGCACCGGGCTAATCGGCGTCCAAAACTCGCGCAGCTCGTCGACCGTCAAGTCGGTTTCGATCCCCTCGCGCACGTGCTGTGTCGAGATTCCCTGCCAGACAACATCGGCAACATATCCGGAGACATGATTGAAAACGCCGACATCGATCGCCGCATCATGCGTGAACGTGAGAAAACCGATACATGAGCCGATGCTGGTACCCAGAAGGCCGATACGTTCGAATCCCTGACATTGCAGCCAACGCACGGCGGCCCGCGTGTCCAGAACTGCCTGGCGCATCGATTGGATCGTGCGACCGATGTTGGAACTGACGAGATGTTCAGCGCGCTCCAGCTCCGGCGGCCGGCGCTCTTCGTGATACGGCACAGTCAGCCGCAGAGCAGTCATCCCCAGCCCGTTGAAGATGCGGCACGCTTCGACGTGGCTATCAGGTTGTGCGTTCCACTGCGGTACGACCACGACGGCCGCGCGAGGTTTTCCCTTGCGCTCACGGCGGGCCGGAAACAGACGCGCGCGCGCAATGTTATTTTCCGGCGAAGGCGTTTTGATGGCGCTGGTCCAGGTTAATTGATCACCCGTAAGGCGCCAGTCGTTAATTTCCGGCAGCGCGTAAAAACTCTCGCTGGCGGCCATCGCCTGCGCAGTATGTGCGCGAAAGACGGAGCGCGGATCGGCGCCGTTGGCGCGATCGCGGATGAATTCCAGACCCCACGCAAACGGGCGGACGACCCGATTGGCATCTCGTTTTGTATGCGCAATTTCTCGGGCGCGCATCCATCTTCCGAACAAATCACCCTCCATCATCTGAAAATCGAGAAAAACTCTTGCAGAACGTCACTGAGTCATCCTAAAGTTGTGCCCACTGTAAAATCAAGCAAGGTCAGATTAGGCTTTTGCGCTGTGCGCCTTTTGGGTGGACGCTATCTTTGAGGAATCCGCCTCCCCGTAGCCCGGGTGGCACTGTCTGCGCTATTGAGGTGACATTATGTGGCTGAGGAGAAACCGAACCGCCATCCTGGCTTTCATAATCCTTTCATTACTGGCAATAAGCGCCTGCCTGCCCAAATCCAACTCAGACAGGGGCGGCATCAATATCACTCTCTACGGCTTTTCGATTATGAAAGAGTCGCTTGAGAAGGAGATCTATCCGGCGTTCGCCGCCAAAGTGAAAAGGGAGCATGGCCTGGATGTACGCTTTACCTCCTCGTTTGCAGGATCGGAAACCGTTACCAATCAGATCCTGCAAGGGGTGAAAGCGCAGATCGCGATCCTTTCGATCGAACGCGACGCGCAACGGTTGAAGGACCACGGCGACGTCACTTCCGATTGGCGCGCTTTGCCGCAAAAAGGAATCGTCAACAAAACGCCTTTCGTTATTTTGGTGCGGAAGGGAAACCCGAAAGGCATCCATGACTTTGCCGACCTGGCCAAGCCGGGAATCAAATTGATTCATCCCGACCCGGTCAGTTCCGGTGGCGCGCAGTGGTCTATCCTGGCTATCTATGGCTCGGAACTCGTCAAGTCGGAAAAACAGACCGGCGAGCCTGATCGCGCCCGCGCGCTCCAGATGCTGCAAGCCATCTGGCGCCATGTGATTTCAACGCCAAGCTCGGCCCGCGAGGCGCGCACACAATTTGAAAGCGGATACGGCGACGCGCTGGTGACCTATGAACTTGACGCTTTGCTGATGAAGCAGGGAAACCCCAAAGTAGACGCCGACATCGTGATCCCCGAGGCAACTATTTTCAGCGAGCATCCCGCCGTCGTCATCGATCGCAACGTCTCGGCCTTAGATCGTCCGGTGATTGATGCATTTATGCAGTACCTGTGGAGCGAAGAGGCGCAACGCGCGTTCGTCAGGTTTCATTTCCGCTCCAGCACCAATGAAGCTCTGGATAAGGAAAACAAGGAACTCGCAACCATTAAGTACCCTTTTACCGTGGAGTATTTCCGCGGCTGGGACAAAGCCTATCCCGAAGTGATTGAGGGAGTCTTTCGCGACCTGGTACAAAAGCGGAAGTAGGACAGCGCCGGTGAAATTTTCTCGGATCAGGCATGTGCGCGGTTTCGATGTGGCGCGGCCCGTCAGCATTGGGGTCGTGCTGGGCATCATGCTGCCGCTGGTGCTGCTGCCTTTGCTATCGATCTTCATCTTCGGAACAAGCAAGGGCCTGGGCGTGTTCTGGTCGTCGCTAATCGCGCCAGACGCTATCTTTGCGCTTAAGCTTTCAATGGTCACCAGTTTTTGGGCCACAGTTTTCAACGTGATCTTCGGTTTGTTCGCGGCCTACGTGCTTTCGCGCTACGATTTTTGGGGCAGCAACGCGGTCATCGTGACGATCTCTCTGCCGACCGCAATACCTACCGCGGTCGCCGGGTTTGCGTTGCTGTTACTGTGGGGAAAGTACGGCATGATCGGTAAGTTCTTTTCCGAAGATCACCAGATCATGTTCACGCCGTATGCGATCATCCTGGCGAACATTTTTGTTACGTTCCCGCTGGCGTTCGGTGTGATCAAACCGGTGTTCGACACGATGAGCCGTTCATTGGAGGAAGCCTCAGCAACCATCGGCGCGACCCGCTGGCAAACGTTCTGGCATGTAACCCTTCCGAGTTTGCGCGGCGCTATAGTCTCTGGCGCGCTTCTGACTTTTGCGCGCGCCGTTGGAGAATTCGGTTCGACCATCCTCGTGTCGGGTAATCTCGCTAGTCGCACACAGACCGCGCCGCTTTACATATTTGCCAAGTTCAACGAAGGGCAAATCGAAGCCGCCAACGCTATCGCGATCGTGCTGGCGCTGCTTTCGTTTGTCATTTTCAGCGTGCTCTTTTTTGCGCGCGACTGGCTGGAATTCGAAACACAAGAAGTATGATTGCAAAAATGGCATTAGCTCCCGACACTGACCAACACGTGTCCTGGGCTCCGGAGCGCGAACAGCGAACGGGAGTTGCCGCCAGTGTGCAGGGCGTCAGCAAGCGCTTTCTCAAGTCGCGCGTGCTCGAAGATATTACCTTCGATGTCGCCGAGGGCGAATCGCTGGTTCTGCTGGGCGCCTCAGGCAGCGGCAAGACCACCATCCTGCGCATCATCGCCGGGCTCGAACAACCAGATAAAGGGCGGGTCATTCTTCACGGCAAAGACGTGACCGATCTTCCGGCGCGCGAGCGTGGCGTGGGTGTGATCTTTCAGGCCTACGCCCTGTTTCCGCGCATGACGGTGGAAAAAAATATCGGCTATGGATTGAAGATTCGCAGACGGCCCCGCAAAGAAAGAAAGGAAACTGTCAATCGACTGCTCAAGCTCGTGCGGTTGGAGGAACATCGCAAGAAATATCCCTGGCAGCTTTCCGGCGGCCAGCAACAACGCGTGGCCATTGCGCGCACGCTCGCTTACAAGCCGCAGGTGCTGTTATTCGACGAACCTTTTGGCGCGCTCGATGCGCAGACACGCGTGCGTCTGCGCCGCGAGATCCGGGTGCTACTGAGACAGGTCAAAGTACCGTCTGTCTTTATCACTCACGATCAGGAAGAAGCACTGGAGTTGGGCGATCGCATTGCCGTTCTAAACGACGGTCATCTGGAACAGATCGGCACGCCTCACGAAGTTTACAATCAGCCGGCCACCGAATATGTCGCCACGTTCCTCGGGGCTGCAAATCTATTGCTGGGCGTGGTTGTTCAGGGCTGTGTCGAGATCGGCAGCGCGCGCTTGCCCGCTGCTAAAGAAACAAAACGATTTAGCGAGGGACAGTCGGTTAAGCTGGTGTTTCGACCCGAAGATGTGTGTATCAGCCAGGACGCGAATTTGCCCGAAGGATGCCGCCGGCTGGCTAACGGCGTGATCGAGGAAGTCAGTTTCGTCGGTGCTTACGAACGTTTGAATGTTCGTCTCGATCTTACGCACCGGCAGCAAGCAGAGAACGAGGCCCCACTTTATCATGTAACCATCAACACCCCCGAAAGAATGACGGGAGTTCCCATTATGGTTACGCGGCCCAAGCCGGAAGCGAATGCAACCAGGTATGAGGCCGGCGATCGCGTGGCGGTCGGTCTTACCTCTTTCAGCGTGCTGCCGAACTACACACTCGCGAGACAAAGATGAAACGGGTTTGTCTTCGGACTTTCCTTCTCGCGTCGATGCTGATAATCGTGGCCGGCGGCGTCTCTGCTCAGGCGCCAAGACCGCCAAAGAAAGACTTGCAGTTCTGGAACGACACGCAGCTTGCCATTCCGCTGAGTAAGAAAGTGGATTTTGTCATTCAGGGAACTGTGCGAATTGGCGACAACCTGACTGAGCCCGTCGATGGGCGCTGGGGTGTTGGTTGGGTTTTCAAGCCGAACAAATACCTCAGTTTCAATCCCTTCTATTTTCACCGCGAAGCCAAACCGCCCAACAGCCGGCAGGAGTATGAAGACCGTTTGACTCTAGGTGCGACCGTGCGCTTTCCTCTGGGAAAGTTTACGCTCTCCGAACGCAACTGGTTCGAGCGCCGCTGGCGCCAACCGCAAGTCGATGCCTGGCGATATCGTAACGCCGTTCTACTCGAGCATCCGTTTAAGATCGGTAAGACACAGTTGACACTCGCGATTGGTGACGAGGTGTTTTATGACTGGAGCCTGCACGTCTGGGTGCGGAACAGGTTCGCTGTAGGCGTCAGCCATGCTTTCAACAAACATTTCACTCTCTTCGTTTATGGTATGCGGCAGAACGACGGCCGCGCGCGGCCGGGTGACCTCAACATCATCGGCACCGCGATGCGTTTCCGCATGTGATCCCACCGACTCTGAGGCTCCGATTAACGTCTATCGAGAACAAAACCACCGGCAAGCTGCGAAGCCCACCGGTGGTTTTTTTGGATCGTGCCGAAATAGAAAACTCAGTCCTGACTCATGGATAACTCTTCGCGCAAAAGCCACCCGACGCATTTACCCAGTTGCGCTGAATCAGAAAATTCAGACCACCCATCGTCATATTGGCCTTCGCTCCGTTAGACGTTGTGAAGGTAGTACCGAAGGTCCAGGCACATTTGTCGGCGTTCTCCGCACCGTGCGAATCGTACCAGGCGTTCAGGTCGGGATCAGTCACGGCTTCTTCCAGCTCGTGCGCGATGATCGACGCCATGCCGTCGGCCCCGGCGTTGCCGTTTGGTCCAATCGACTGCGCTTCGCACGCTGTCGGACAACGATCGGGATTGCCGACAAAGGAATACTTGATGTCGAATCCGTTGATTGTTCCATGAGTGTGCCAGCCGCAATACTGCGTGCAGAACCCACTGCTCGCAGTTACGTCTGCCGAGGTCAAAACGAAGTAGACACCCCTCGTGTCGTATGGCAGACGGCCACTAACGAGTGCGTCGGTCACAACTCCCCGGATGGCTGAATCGCTGAGTGAAGTGCCCCGCGAGTAGTTGTCAGTGGTGCTGCCGCCTAAACTCACTGAGTTACTCACATGCGCGTTGCTGCCGTTGTAGTAGGTGGTGTTGATGTTGAAGTACGGCGATCCGCCGATGTTCTGTGCAAAAGTGGTAAGGATCGTGTTCGCCGTGTTGCCGCTCCAGTTTCCGTACCAGACGTAATACATGTTCGTCGTTCCCAGCATCACCGGCCCGCCATGATACGTAATGCCGTTGGCGCCAGGCCTGGCCTTGGCAGCCCTACCGGCTTCACCCGGATGCTCATCTTTGTTTTTGTCCTCGTCAGGGTCATTGCGCAAGCGATGCTTGGTCTTCTGCTGGTTGGCGAGTTCCGATTGTTCTTGCGAAAACGCGACGCTAAGAAGGCATATCGAAGCCAGCAAAGTAAGCACTACTAGAAAGCCTACGAATCTTTTCATGGAAGTCCTCCCTGTAACATTCAATTAGTTGTTCCGCGAACTCGGTGGGGCACCGAGTCGAGTAGTGGGCGGCGGGCAGTATAGCACCCCTTGATCTTTCCGGAAAAGCAAAATCTTTATCAACGCGAGCGTTCCAGAAGCCGGCGAATCATTTGCGGCAACAAAGTCATACCTTGGAAGAGCGAACCTGAGGCCAATCTCCGAGCGAAACCGCGAAACAGCCTACCTGCTTGCGGCGTGTAGCTAAACCACCAGAGGTCTGGAATGAGCCAGAGCCGGTTCACATGAATATGCCGGGCGCTGACGAGTTCAAGCAAACCCGCGCGACCATGCGTGCGGCCGAATCCGCTTTGCTTGACGCCACCCCAGGGTGTTTGCGAGATGCCATGGGTATAGAGGACTTCATTGACCATGATAGTGCCGGCTTCGATTCGTTCTGCCAGCCGTCTGCCGCGCCCGATGTTGCCGGTCCAGACGCTCGCGGTCAGGCCATAGATGCTATCGTTCGCGAGCCGAACCGCTTCGTCATCTGTCTTGAAGGTCATGATTGGCAGCACCGGACCGAACGTTTCCTCGCGCATAACGTCCATGTCATGGTTCACATCGATCAGGACGGTAGGCTCAAAGAAAGATCCAGCGGAATCGGGCACCCGGTCGCCACCCGTAAGTGCCGTGGCGCCCTTACCGATGGCTTCGTCTACATGCTTTTGAACGGTAAGCAACTGGCGCTCGCTGGTCATCGATCCCACGTCGGCCGTCTTGTCGGTGCCGATGCTCTGGCGGAGTCGCTTCGTTTCCGCCACGACCTCAGCAATAAAACGCTCCGCAACGCTTTCGTGAACATAGCAGCGTTCGACGGAAGCGCAGCATTGACCTGAGTTCGCGAAAGCTCCCCACACCGCGCCGCGCGCGGCGTTTTGAATGTTAGCGTCGTCCAAAACGATCATTGGATCTTTGCCGCCGAGTTCCAGTACTACCGGCGTCAGATATTTCGCCGCTGCCTCGGCGACGCGTTTGCCCGTCGCGACGCCGCCGGTAAAAATGATCTTATCCACTCCCGCGCCCACCAGCGCCGCTCCCGTCGAGCCATCACCGGTAACTACTTGCAATACTCCATCAGCCAGGCCGGCGCGATCAAAAACTTCTTTGATCTTGAGTCCGGTTAGCGGCGTCAGTTCGCTCGGTTTCAGGACGACGGCATTCCCGGCCAGCAGCGCCATGACTACCGAGTCGAGCGGCGTAGACCAGGGAAAGTTCCACGGCGAAACGATACCGACGACACCCCGAGGTTTGTAAATCTCGTAAGACGAACGGCCCATTAACGCATACTGGCCCACCCCGATTCGTCGCGGGCTCAGCAGGCCGCCGGCCTTGCGCGCGAAGTACTGCATCAGATCGAGCGTCGGCGCCAGTTCCATCGAGATGGCTTCCGCTACCGGTTTGCCTGTTTCACGCGAGATGAGCAAAGCGATCTCTTCCAACTCGTTCAAAATGATCCGGCGGGCTTTCATTACCAGGCGTCGGCGTTCGCGAAACGACCGCCTGGACCATTCGCGCTGCGCTTCTCTGGCCCTTCCCACCGCACGCGCGACCTCTTCGGGCATCGTCAAAGGTGCGCGGCCAATCTCTTCACCGGTCGCGGGATTGCGTGAGACGAGCTCGGCTCCGCGGGATTTGGCTGGAATGCTCTGGGCCATCGCGGCGATTATCGCGCAGAATCAAGACCAAAGAAAGGCAAAGTTTCTTTGAGTACTCCTGTCCGTTTCCGCCCTGCACTTAGTCTCAGCTACAATACGACTCCAATCTACAGCTATCGAGGAGACACGATGCTCAAACCGCAGCTTGTTGAGTTCATGCGACGCATGGACCCAAAGTCAGTCGCCATTATTCCCGCCGCGCGCGAAGCCGTGCGCTCGCACGACACGAACTATCGCTATCGCCAGAACTCTGACTTCTTCTATTTGACGGGATTCGAAGAGCCGGACGCGATCGCCGTCATTTCTCCGTCAAACGAGAAGAAGTTCACGTTGTTCGTGCGGCCGCGCGACCCCGAGCGCGAAATCTGGGACGGCTACCGAGCCGGTGTCGAAGGCGCAGTGCGCGACTATAGCGCCGACGAGGCGTTTCCGGTGGCGGAGTTTGATGCCAAGCTCGCGGAGATTCTGGACGGGCCGTCGTGCCTCTATTACGCGTTCGGCAATGGCAGTCCCGAGCTGGACGAAAAGGTCATCCGGCAACTTGGCCTGATGCGCGAGACAAACCGCAAGCCACTCGAACCGCCGCAGAAGATCGTGGATCCAACCACGATCACTCACGAGATGCGCGTTCTCAAGAGCGACGCTGAGGTCGAGATCATGCAGCGCGCTGCGGACATTGCCGCCGAAGCCCATGTTGAAGCAATGAAAGCCGTGCGTCCCGGTATGAAAGAGTACGAAGTGGAAGCGTTGATTGAATCCGTCTTTCGTCGCCACGGCTCCGCGGGCCCGTCCTACGCTTCGATCATTGGCTCGGGGGCGAACGCGACCGTGCTGCACTACATTACCAACATGGGCACCTTGCAGAATGGTGATCTGCTGCTGGTTGACGCCGGTGCAGAGTACAAGGGCTACGCTTCGGACATCACGCGCACTTTCCCGATCAACGGAAAGTTCACCCAGGCGCAGCGTGAGATTTATGACCTGGTGCTGGAGACGCAGATGTCTTGCGTTGACATGGTCCGTCCCGGGGTGCGGCTCGAGGATCTGAAAACTCACTCAATCGAAATGCTCACGGCGGGAATGGTGCGGCTGGGCCTGCTGAAAGGCGATCCAAAGAAATTGATCGAGGAAAAGAAGTACATGCAGTTCTACATGCATAACCTCGGTCATTATCTGGGTATCGATGTGCACGACGCGGGTCGCTATTACTTCAACGGCGAGTCACGCCCGGCAGAAACAGGTATGGTCATGACGATCGAGCCGGGGCTTTACATCTCGCCTGATACGAAGAACATTCCCGAAGGATTCAACCAGGACGTGCCGGAAAAGTATCTCGGCATAGGCGTGCGTATTGAAGACGATGTGCTGGTTACGGAGAACGGCGCGCGCGTGCTCACGCACAAGGCCCCCAAGGATCCGCAGGAGATCGAAGCGCTGATGGCGAAGTAGGTAATTCCCTCTCCCTTTGGGAGAGGGTAGGGAGAGGGCTTGAGTAATGTGCCCGCCCCTAGCTGCGCCCCTCTTCCCCAACTCTTCTCCGAGAGGGAGAGGGGGCAGACGGCTATATCCTAAGGAACTCCAGCGGTCTTACCTCATAGATCAGTTCGTGCTTGCGCGCCAAATCAAAATAAAGTTCCAGGCCCTTCTTCATGTCGTCATCCATCTGAAACGCGATGTTCCGGGTCAAGTAATCCTTGATCTCATCGGGCGACAGGGCGGGCTTGTCCTGGTAGCTGGCAGCGATCTCATCCAGATGCGCAAGTCCTTCCTCGCGCGCAGCCTTAAAATCGATGGCCCGAACCTGCTTCGCACAGTTCGTCCCAGCCATCCACATTGCAAAGACAAATCCAAAGCCCGTGTAGTCGTGCCACAGCGTGGCTAAATCAAAGATGCGGAACTTGTCCCGCGGAATCTTCATCGCCGGATCGCCGATGATCAGCGCCGCGTCGTTGTTCTCAAGCATGGGCCTGAGGTCCGGTGGCGAGATTTGCCACTCCGGTTCAAAGCCGAGGAACTCGCGAAAGATAATCTTGACGAGCGCAACTGAAGAGCGAGAGGAATCGTCGAGAGCTACGCGCTTAACCTTCTTCAGGTTGTTAAGTTTGCTCGCGATGACTACGCTACGCACGGCTGAGCGCGAGCCCACACAAACCTCGGGAACGATCGCGATGTCGGGGATGCGTTGGTACTCAATGACCGGGACCAGCGCAGCGTCCACTTCGCCGCCCGAAAGCATCTCGGCGCAACGCGCGGGCGCTTTGTCTGTGAATAACTCTACAGTGTGCTTTCTTGGACCGTCGACAAAGCTCCAGATCAGCGGCGCCGTGTTGAGATAGCTCGACGCCGCAATCCGCGGCAGACGATCAGTAGGGCTCTTATCCATCGGATGTCTCACAAATCCTAACGCAAAACTTGCCGCGCGCCGAAGCGCCCCGTTGCCTCCCGCCTTTGCCCGTTATCACTTTGCGTCTATATTTGTCGGCGTCCAGAGACGATCCGCGATGCCGATTTACGACATTACTGTTCCCATCCGATCGGGGATGCCGGTTTACGAAGGCGACCCGGGTGTCGATATTCAGCCCTGGTCCGCGCTGGCAAAGGGCGACTCCGCGAACGTTTCGTTTCTGCGTTTCGGCGCACACACCGGCACGCATGTCGACGCTCCCGCGCATTTTATCGAGGGAACACACAAGATCGACGCGCTGTCGCTCGAAGCATTGATTGGCCCGGCTCGAGTGATCCGCGTGCCTGATGAGCTCGCCGAAATCGATCCGGACTTTCTGGCTGCCTGCGACCTCGATCAAGTCGAACGCATCTTGTTTCACACACGTAATTCGTCCTTCTGGAACGAAGGTTTCCGCAAAGACTTCACGCACCTTTCGCCAGAAGCGGCACAGACACTGGTGGACCTGGGAGTAAAACTGGTCGGTACCGACTATCTCTCAATTGAGAAGTTTCATTCGGGTCATCATCGCACGCACCTGGCTTTGCTCTCGAACAATGTAGTCATCGTCGAAGGGCTGAACCTGAGCGACATTGCACCGGGCGACTACGAACTCATTTGTTTACCGCTCCGGATTGCTGAAGGCGCGGGTGATGGCGCGCCGGCGCGAGTGGTATTAAGAACTGTATAGGATCTATTTGACTATATGACCTATACCGATACCAAATCAAAACCTGATCCACAGTATCGTGAACGCGTTTACGAAATTGTGGGGCGTATTCCGCGCGGCCGGGTGATGACTTACGGGCAGATTGCCTACATCCTCGGTGAAGGGTACACGCCGCGCACAGTCGGATTCGTAATGCACGGCGCGGACGAAAACAAAACGCCCTGGCATCGCGTGATCAATTCCCAGGGACGTTGCTCGACGGGCCGCGTGGTATTGCCGGCGGACAAGCAACAGCGATTATTAGAACGCGAAGGAGTGAAGTTCGACGCGAGTGGACGCTGCGATCTGGAAACCTTCATCTGGCATCCCGATCATGAAAAGAAGGAAAAGGCTGAAGCTGCGAAAGCTCGTACAGCGTTGTATAAACGTTAACCAACAAAGGAACTGCTCATGAACATTGATCCGCTGCCTCAGCGCGCTCCGTACGAAGTAAGTCCGCGGCGCTATGCCGTGTCACATCAAATGGCAACCACCGCTTTTGAGTTGCCCAACTTTCGCGTCACGCAAAGTCTCGGCGTCGTACGGGGTATCGTGGTGCGCTCGCGCAATGTCTTTGCCACGATCGGGGCGTCGCTCCAGACTCTGGTGGGCGGCAACATCACGCTCTGGACAAGGATGTGCGAAGAAACACGGTCCGATGCGTTCGACATCATGATCCAACATGCTTCGGAAATCGGCGCTAACGCGATCATTGGAGTGCGTTACGACACGACTGAGATTTCGACCGGTGTCACTGAAGTGATTGCTTACGGCACCGCCGTGATCGTAGAGCCAACCGATGCCGGCTATCGCGCATGAGTGAAAACGAACTGGATCCGGCCCGAGTTGCCCGAGCGCGCACAGCCTTCGCCTCAGTTCCTTACGCGAAGTTACTCGGTCTCGAACTTGGCGAGATAAGCCGGGGTGAGGTCACCATCCACCTGACGGTTCGCGACGAGCTGAAACAGTACCAGGGCGTAGTTCATGGCGGCGCGGTCGCTTCGCTGATCGATACGGCGGCCGCCTTTGCGATCCTCACTCAGCTTGAACTTAACGAGAGAGTTACTACGACCGATCTCACCGTTCATTACCTGCGTCCGGTAAGCTCGGGCCGCCTCACCGCCACTGCCCGCATTGTCCGGGGCGGGCGGCGTCTGTTCGTCCTCTCAGTGGAAGTCACGAACGACCAACAGATTCTGCTGGCTACAGCGGTCACAAGTTACATAAAACTCGAGTAAATCGCCAAAATTCCAAGGAATCACCAGGATTTTCCGTAGACAAACCCTGTTGAAAAATGCAAAAATAGCTTCGGCTCGGTTCCCAGGCGAGTCTTTAAGCCTCTTTCACCGGTCAGGTTCTTCCTAGATGCATTCACTTTACGACGTACTGCTGACACAACACGCACGCCAGCTCGTTCCGGTTCGGTGTGCCTATTCGACGATCGTCCAGCTCCATCGTTACTTCGAAGACGTAGTGTTGGAAAACAACCTGAAGGCGCTGGTCATTGAGACTCTGCCACTCTCCACCAAGCGGCCGGCGCGAGAGAAAGGCCGCGTGCGCGACCTGGCCCGCGGAGGACGCCATGCTTTCTTCTTTGTTGACCAGGCTGACGCCCTTAACGAGCTCGTCAAAGGGGTCGGGGCCAACTCCGTCGCTGCTCCCGTAATCCTGCCGCAGGCCAAGCACAACACCCTCAACGAGCATTTTGTGGTGATCGCGGATGCACGGTTTTCCGCTTTGCTGGCCACTGTGCGTGGAAGAGCCGATGAAGGACGTTTAGGGGGCGATGAAGTTTTCTGGACCTTTGAGCCGGACATCGTTTATTCGGCGCTCGAGTATCTGATGGCGCGCGTCGGCGCTGAGCACCCTTACCACGCCGAGGAGTTTGGATCAGCCGTGCGTACGTCAATGCCCAAGGCCACGTCGCTGCAACTCACGGTAAGCGTCACGACAAAGCTCGCCCACCTGCTGCAGGAACAAGCCAGCCGCGAAATCGCCGTCAATCGAATTGCCACGGCCATTCGCGAATCGCTGGAGTTGGGAGTCATCTTACAGAAGACCGTGGATGAAGTCGGGACTGCGCTGAACGCAAACTGTGCTTTGCGCGTCGTAGGAAAGACGCTGGAACAAGCTTTGAACTACTTTCATTTTGACGAGTCGGATGGTGCAACCTCGAAACAGGAGAAGATCATTGCCGCTCTCGACCTTCATTGTTCTCGTTTCGAAACACACACCGACACTATTATTCAGGATGGTGATGACGAGCTGGGTGATGAAAAACTCCCCAGCGCGGTCGTGCCGCTGATTTTTGACGAGCGTTCAATGGGTGCTTTGCAGGTGACAGCGGCGGACCCGGCGCGGGTGTGGCAGGAAAACGAAATTCTTCTGTTGCGCACGGTCGCCAATCAGGTTGCCGTCGCCGTCAATCACGCAAGCCTGTTCGCGCAGATTCAACAGCAGGCTCTGACCGACGCGCTAACCGGCTGCTTTAACCGTCGCTCCTTTGAGATGAACCTCGATCGCGAGTTGCAAATGGCCAGGCGGCAGCACCAGCCTTTGTCACTGATGATGCTCGACCTCGATCGATTCAAACTGTTGAATGACTCGGCGGGTCACGACATGGGCGACGTTGCTTTACGCAAGCTGGCTAATTGTTTTCGCCAGGAACTGCGCGGAGTCGATTCGTCCGCTCGTTTTGGCGGCGACGAGTTTGCTTTGATTCTGCCGCAGGCCTATTCCGAAGGAGCGATGATCGTGGCGGAACGTTTGCGGGAGCGCATAGAACAGATTCAGATTCCGGGCTTCGGAAATCTCAGCGCCTCGATCGGCATCGCGACCTTTCCCTCGCATGGCTCTACCCGCGCGGAACTGATAGTAGCCGCCGATGCTGCGCTCTACAGCGCGAAACGCGCCGGGCGAAACCGCGTCTGCGTGGCTGAAAATTCACCAACGGATATTGCCAACAGTGTCCCCATAGTTTCTCTTGAAGACAGTCAAATGGCCGAGCCAACCGACGGTCCGCTGATGTGAGTTATGTAGCAGCTTTGCCAGTCTGATCAATCTCACCTAGAATTTCCAGATTCAGAGCTTCGTAACGATTCCTGCTAAACTCAAAGCCGAGCTGTCGGGCTTGGGTGATTGGGAAGGCCGAAGCTCTTTGTCTCTGCTTCATGAATGATCTGCGCAGATTAGCCCGTTATTTCCGGCCGTATCGGGTCTCGTTAATTGTCGGCATCGTCTGCATTATGGTGGGCGTCATCTTCAACGTCAGCATTCCGCTGATCGTGGGCAGAGCTATCGATGCCAATTGGAACGAAATAACCTGGGCCAAGCTAACCATCGCGGCTACAAAAGTCATTAGCCTGAGCGCCATGAGCGGCCTTTGTCTTTTCCTGCAACGCCGCATCCTCATCGGCATGTCACGTCATGTTGAATATGATCTGCGTCAGGATTTTTACGCGCATCTGGTCGATCAGCCGCTGTCATTCTTTCAGGAGCATCGCACCGGCGATTTGATGGCCCGGGCTACTAACGATCTCGCCGCGGTGCGTCAACTTGCCGGCCCGGTAATCATGTACAGTCTGCAAACGGTCTTCGCCGTCGTCGTTATTCTGCCGATAATGTTCTTCATCAATTGGAAGCTGACGCTGCTTTTGTTTGTGACCATGCCGCTGGTTTCACTGACGGTAAAGATTTTCGGCCAGCAAGTTCATATGAGGTTCGAGAAGATTCAGGACTTCTTCGCGCAAATTACCGCCCGCGCGCAAGAGAACTTCACCGGCGTGCGCGTCGTGCGGGCCTACGCGCAAGAGGGCGCAGAGATAGCAGCCTTCAACCGGTTGAACCGGGATTACGCGCAAAAGAGTCTGAACCTCGTCCGCATCGAGGCCGTGATGCGACCACTGCTGACTTTTTTGATCGGTTTGGGATTCGTGCTGATCACCTGGGTAGGAGTGCTGCTGGCCACGCGGGGCGAAATGACTGTGGGCCAGTTTACCGAATTCAACATGTATTTGTTCCGTTTGATATGGCCCCTGATCGCGATCGGTTATGTAGTCAACGTGTATCAGCGCGGCTCCGCGAGCTGGAAACGCATGCGGGCCATCATGACGATTAAGCCGGCGATTGCCGACTCGCCCACAGTCAAACAGCAACCTCAGATCGTGGGCGCCATAGAGTTTCACCATCTGACTTTTCGCTATCACCCGACGAGCGAACCCGTTTTGCAGGACATCAATCTGAACATCGAAGCCGGACAGACGGTCGCTTTCGTGGGTCGCACCGGCAGCGGCAAATCAACCCTGGTTAATTTGATTCCGCGCCTGCTCGAAGCCGAGTCGAACAGCGTGCTTATTGATGGAGTACCGGTTGCCGATTATCCGCTGGCCCAGCTTCGCTCAGCGATTGGATATGTGCCGCAGGAGACTTTTCTCTTCAGCAACGCACTCACAAAGAACATTGCCTTTGGGGTCGAAAAGGCTGAGCGCGTGGAGATTGAGCGAGCTGCTGATATCGCCGGCCTGGACGACGACGTTCGCGATTTTCCCGAAGGCTTTGACACGCTCGTCGGTGAGCGAGGCATCACGCTCTCCGGTGGGCAGAAACAGCGTACGGCAATCGCGCGCGCGGTTCTGCGCCAGCCGAAGATTCTCATTCTCGACGATGCATTATCGTCGGTTGATACTTTCACCGAAGAAAAGATTCTGGCCCAACTGCGCGGCGTGATGCGCGAACGCACCAGCATAATCGTGTCGCATCGCATTTCAACTGTGCGCAACGCCGATGTGATTTGCGTTCTCAACGAAGGTCGCATAATCGAGCGCGGCACGCATGAAGATTTGCTGGCCCTTCATGGCGAGTACGCGGATCTTTACGAGCGACAATTGCTGGAAGAAGAGCTGGCAGCAACCTAAACCGGGGGAATCCAATGCAATTCATCAACCCACAGGAAGCGGAAGCAAAAGTCGCGGCGCGTTATCGCGTATTCCTCTTTCTCTGGATGGCGATCCTCATAAGCGTAGTTCTATTTCTGGTCTTCGCGCTGGTCGTGCCCAGTTCGGGCGTAGCCAATCCCATGCTCAGTTATTCCTTGCTGGGTATCGGTCTGATCGTCGTCATCTTATCTGTGTTGCTGAAACACCGTCTGGTAAAGCAAGCGATCGAAAAGCGCGACATTCAATCTCTTCAGGGCGCTCATATCATCGGCCTGGCGCTCTGCGAGTCGGCCGCGCTCTTCGGACTCCTGGATCATTTCGTGACTGGCTCGAAGATCTGCTGGTTCGCGTTCCTCCTGGCGGTTACTGGGATGTTGTTGCATTTTCCGAAGAAGGACCACCTTCGGGCAGTGGCAGACAGGCAGTCTTGAGAATACAGAATTGTCCACCGCGGTCAAACAATTTCACGAAGAAGAAGCCATCGGCAAAACGTACGATCTCCAGGTGGCGCGGCGGCTGTTGCGCTATCTAAAACCCTATGTAAAGCTCCTGATTCCGACGCTGATTCTCACGCTG
Source organism: Pyrinomonadaceae bacterium (assembly GCA_041497335.1). Classification (GTDB taxonomy): domain Bacteria; phylum Acidobacteriota; class Blastocatellia; order Pyrinomonadales; family Pyrinomonadaceae; genus UBA11740. The sequence continues at coordinate 119,081 of JBGQGG010000010.1, forward strand.
CTGCTGAATCTGCTGGGGATTCTGCAGCCAAAGTTCACTCAGTACGCGATCGACTGGTACATCATCCCGCGCACAGCAAACGGCATCACGCTGTTTGCTCTGATCTATGTCGCCGTTCAATTTCTCCGCTTTATTTTTTCTTACTTTCAAGTCGTGCTCTTGAACAGCATCGGCCAGTACGTGATGTTCGATTTGCGCCGCGAGATTTACCACAAGCTGCAGCATCAGGAAGTCGCGTACTACGATCGCAATCCGGTTGGTCGCATCATGACGCGACTGACGGCCGACGTTGATGCGCTGAACGAGCTGTTTACTTCCGGCGTCACCGATGTGCTCGGCGATCTGGTGATGATCGTAGCCATTATCGCGGTGATGAGTTATTCGGACTGGCGGCTGACGCTGGTTACGCTGTTGACGGTGCCGATGCTCTTCGCCGCGACCACCTGGTTTCGCCAGGGCGCGCGACGCGGTTATGACATGGTCCGCACGCGGATCGCGCGCATCTACGCATTTCTGCAAGAGCATATCTCCGGCGCCCAGACGGTGCAGATTTTCAATGCGGAAGCGAAATCCCTGGCCCGCTTTGCCGATATCAACGACGATCATCGCAAAGCAAACATCGACACAATTTTTTATTACGCGGTCTTCTTTCCGCTGGTCGATTTCATTGGCGCGGTAGGCATCGCCCTGATTATCTGGTACGGCGGTTATCGGGTGATGCAACACGCGCTCAGTCTCGGCGCGCTGGTCGCCTTTATTCAGTACTCGGGATTCTTGTTCCAGCCGATTCGCGACATTTCCGATAAGTACAATGTGCTGCAGGGCGCTGTGGTGGCTTCACATCGCATTTTCAAAGCGCTGGATCTGCCGATTGCCATCACGACTCCGGCCCGGCCGCTCCAGAAAGGACGAGCCGAAGGCCGCATTGAATTTGAAAACGTCTGGTTCGCTTATAAAGACGAGGAGTGGGTGTTGAAAGATGTCTCGTTCACTGTCTCGCCCGGGCAATCCGTGGCGCTGGTCGGTCACACCGGCTCGGGCAAGACCACGATCACGAACCTGCTGATGCGTTTCTACGATGTGCAGAAAGGTCGCATCCTGCTGGACGGCGTTGACGTGCGCGATTGGGACCTGCAGTCGCTGCGAGAAAACTTCGCCGTTGTCTTGCAGGACATCTTTCTTTTCACCGGCACGGTTGAGAGCAACATCCGCCTGGGCCGTGAAGATATCTCCGAGGAGCGCATCCGCTGGGCCGCCACTGAAGTGTGCGCCGACAATTTCATTCGGCGCTTACCACATGACTACAAATCGGAAGTCAGGGAGCGCGGCGCCGGACTCTCAGTCGGTCAGAAGCAGTTGATTTCGTTCGCGCGCGCGCTGGCGTTTGATCCGGCGCTCTTGATTTTAGACGAAGCGACCAGCTCGATTGATACCGAAACCGAGCAATTCATCCAACAGGCGATCGGTCGGGTAATGCGTAATCGCACGTCGCTAGTGGTCGCGCACCGTCTGTCGACGATTCAGCGCGCGGAAAAGATCATCGTGCTGCACCATGGCGAAATCCGGGAACAGGGAACGCATCAGGACTTGCTCAGCTTGCAGGGCTTGTACTGGAAGCTTTACAAGTTACAGTATGCAGATCCTTCGCGCATGGCGCAGACCAAAGAAGCGGAAGAGGAACAGGTCGTCTACAAGCCGCGTGGGCCCAGTTTTAGTTTCAGTGAGGGAATGGGTTGACGGCCCTTGACGATCCATGACCGCCAACATCACACAGACCATTGAGGTTCGGCACAGTACGACCGATCTGCCCGCTAACGATTTTAAGAGCCCTGAGTGGAATAAAGCGCAGCCAGTCAAGATTGATCACTACTGGTCGGGAGAGCCTGCGCCCCGTGGCCGTCATGCCGAAGCGCGAATCCTCTGGTCAAGCCGAGCCCTTCACGTTCGCTTTCTTTGTCATCAGTCAGAACCTCTGTTTATCAGCACGACGCCTCAAACAGCAAAGAAGACGATGGGCCTTTGGGATCGTGACGTATGCGAGATTTTCCTCGCGCCTGATGAAGCCGTAGTCGAGCGATACTTTGAATTTGAAGCGGCGCCAAATGGCGAATGGCTGGACGTAGCAATTCATTGGACGCCTGAAAAGCGCGAATCGGACTGGGAGTTTGACTCGCACATGACCACGGCGTCGCAGGTCGAGCGGGATCGAATAACTATCGCGATGCGCATTCCCTGGAACCATTGGATTCACGAACCGCAAACGAACGAGCGCTGGCGTGTCAATCTGTTTCGCTGTATTGGATCTGATCCAACGCGCGGCTATCTCGCGTGGCAACCCACGCGCACGCCGAAAGCAGACTTTCACATACCGCAGGTTTTTGGCTGGCTGGTTTTCAGGTAACTGGCCACAGATTTACACGGATAGGCAGAGACAAAGCAATGAACAGGCTTAGCCACGAAAAGGCGCAAGAAGCACAGAACGGATTTCTTTATTTCTCTTTGCTCCTTCTGTGCATTTTCGTGGCTGAATTGTTTGGTGTTATCCGTGTCTATCTGCGTTCATCTGTGACTGCTCAGTCTTTCGCCAGGTTGCTGCTCATAACTTTCCCTCACGGCCTTGCGCGATGAAACTCAAATAGCGCTGGCGATCTTCGTCATCTATCTGAGAGATTTCCGCCCCGATCAGGTAATTGCAGCCGAGCTCTGCTTCCTCCAAGCGTTCATAATGCCTGGGAATAACCAGCATCGAAATTGGACCGCCCGGCAATTCGAGTCTGAGCTGGAGCTCGCGCTCGCCGGCCGCGAGGTGATGACCGTCGAGATGAACTTGCGGCACGTTCAGGGCCAGGCCGCCGAGACCGATGTCTCGAGTATGCCCTCTTAGTACGCGCTCGCGATGTTGCGAGCCATTGCCGTTTGAACTCCGGCAGACTGAGACCGAGAACAACAGACGAACACTAAGGCGCGGCGACAGCCGTCGATCCCTAAAGTACACCCGCATCCGGGAAACTACCGAACGGATTAGCTCTGGCATGGTTTCAACCTCTTTCGAGCAGGATCAGACCGGAAACTGAATCGATTGAGGGGGAACGGCAAGAAGGGAACGCGACTCGCGTCGCTCGTATTCTAGCGGCTCGGAGCGGCGAGGGCAATAGCGAACTTATCCGTCTGGTGCCTTATTTGGTCTATCGCAAAACTGTACTGGACCCGCCCGGTGTTTAAGGTACCATCAACTCTAGTTGGGTTCTTTCGCGGCAGGAGCCCGACTGACGTCGCTAGTGCTCATCATTTCGCCCCGCTAAACGGCTTTCCACCATTGTCCACGCTCTTGATAGTGCCGGTTTGGTCCATCCAGTAGGATAGCTTTCCGGTGTGCCCGTAGCGCGTGGGTTCGGCGCCCGCAAGGTAAGTTTTTCCGTCCTTTCCAACCGTGACGCGAAAGTTGTAGCCGAGCACTTTCGGATCTCCGGCATCTTTGGGAACCAGGCCGGCATTGACGAGCGCCGCCAAATCCCCATACGCGCCAGCGTGCTGCTGGCCATAAACGATTTGGACTGCAATCACGCGGCGCAAGAGATCCTCCATGTCGCTTTGATTCTGGGTGATCAGCGCGTCGAGGAAAAACCTACGTCCCTTTTTTTTGACCTCCACCTGGTCAGCTTCGGTGCCGATGATCCAGCCTCCACCTGAGTTCAATAGCTTAACCGGCTCAGATGTAATCTGCGGTGTGCTCTCGTTGATGGGAACCTTAACAAAAACCGTCGCGGTTTTTCCGTCGATCTGTTCACCTGTGATCTCCACCTGTTCTGGAATCTGCGAGGCCCTGTCTTCAAAGCCGGGGCGCAGGTCTTCCATCTCTTCCGCGTTCAGACCTTCCACCGCCGGCTTGTAGATGGTCAGAGAAAACGCATCTTTAAAGCGATGCTCGCGCATCGCTTTGTAGAATTCGCGCACTACATCAGAAGGCGCGCGCTGGGTCTGAGCAACTGCATTGAACGCACACCCAGGCAACGCTATTGCCAGCAGAGCAACCGATAAGAAAGTGTGGCTACGGCGAAATCTGAAATGAAACATGGATCGTCTGTCCTTCATTTAGCGACAAGCGCTTGAGGCGCGCTCCGTGGTCGATTGCCAGCGCGCCTCGAACTTCATGGTACTCAGATTCAAAATCAGGAGAAAACGTTTGACTTAGCCGGTTCCCGAGTTCTTCGAACGAAGAATAACTTCGCGTCCTACCATCAGGAGCAGGATCATCAGGATCAGAAACGGGACCATCGATAGCAAGTCTGCATTCCCTCCTCCGAAAAAGGGATTGTGGTGCGTCGACCAGTCCTCGACAGCCCTGTTGAAATTCGCTAATCCCTGCCTGGGCACGCCCTGTAAGATCGCGATGACGATGGCGGCCAGTGCGCCACCGGCAATGTAACCCGAAGCCATCAGCACACCGGGACTCTTGTCGGTTTCGGCTACCAGTTGGTCCTCAGTGAGGTTCTTGTGCTTCAGTTTCTTGCGCAGATACTTGTCGACCAACCAGCGAATCATGCCGCCAATAAAGATCGGACTGGAGGAAGAGAGCGGCAGGTAAACACCGACCGCAAATGCCAGCGAAGGAATTCCACTCATCTCCAGAACAATGGAGATCATGACTCCCAAAAGCACCAGACCCCAGGGCAACTGACGATTCAGAATGCCCTTGATGATGTAAGACATCAGGGTCGCCTTGGGTGCGTCATATTTGGTCACCTGCGATCCGTCCGGTCTCGTTTTGTGAATACCGTTGATTCCCGGATCCGCCAGGTAGACCGGCACGCCCTGATCGTTAACCAGGTAACGACCGGCAGGTCCCCCTTCGGTATCCGTCTTGTGCCATGGCTTGTAGAGGCCCGGATCCTGGTTTGCTTGTGGTCCCTTGAGCTTTTCCGCCGGACCAGCTTGCGCAGGATCGACCTTCAGCGTAGGCGGAAAATTCTCTTCGACTTTGTAAACAACCTTACCCGTCCCATCGACCAGATACTCTCCAGGATCCAGTCCGGCTATGGCCGACGCGCCGGCTTCATTTTTCAGAATTCGATAATCCCCCGGCGTCAATGGCTTGATTTGATCGGTGAAAACGGGCAATGAACTCGCCTTGCTGGAATCCAGCATTACGCTCTTCGTGGCCGGCTCGAAACTAAGACGCGGCACATAAACGGTGGCCGAATCGTTGAGCACCAACAGAATTGGCCCCAGGATTAGCGCCGATGCAAAGGCCCCTACCAGAATCGCGATTTGCTGATACTTTGGCGTAGAACCAACCAGGAATCCTGTCTTTAGATCCTGTGACGTAGTTCCGCCATTCGAAGAAGCAATGCAGACGATGCCGCCGATAGAAAGTGCGGTGACGTAATAGTTAGGGCCGGTCCAGCCCCTCAACAGAAAGATCAAACAGGTGAGCAGCAACGTTGCTACCGTCATTCCGGATATGGGATTCGAAGATGAACCGATCTCTCCGGTCAGACGGGACGAGACCGTGACAAACAGAAAACCAAAGGCCACGATTAGAACCGCTCCGATGAGGTTCCACTGCAGATTCAACTGCGGAAACACCATGATCAAACCAATCAAGGCTACTATCCCGCCAATCACAACCTTCATTGAAAGGTCTTGATCCGTTCGCGGCGCGTTGGCAGCCGCCGTCTGACCGCCTCTTAGGTCAGCAAGACCTCCCTTTAGTCCATGCCAGATGGTCGGGAGCGATCTAAACAGGCTGATGATTCCACCGGCGGCGACCGCTCCGGCGCCGATGTACAAAACGTAAGCGCCGCGGATCTGCGACGGACCCATCTCGCTAATCGGAACCGTGCCCGGGGCCAGCGGCGTGGTCATTCCTGAGCCAAAGAACTTGATTGCCGGGATCAGAACCAGATAAGCAAGGACGCCGCCGGCGCACATGATCGAAGCTATGCGCGGGCCAATAATGTAACCGACACCCAGCAGCGCTGGAGAAATCTCAGCCGAGATCGAACCGGCCTTGAAAGGTGCGCCGAAGACCTTTTCCGGCGTGTCCTTCCAACCTTTGAAGCCCGTCATCAGGACCTGGTAAAGGAAGCCGACGCCCAAACCCGCAAAGATGGTCTTTGCGCCCGTTTGATCTGCTTCGCCGGCCGCGTCCGCGTGTTCTTTCGCCGCTGCTGCGCGCGATTCCTCCGAGGCGCCGGCTTTCAACACCTCAGCGCACGCCGTGCCTTCGGGATATTTCAACAAACCATGCTGCGCAACGATGAGCGCGCGACGTAGCGGAATCATCATCAGGATGCCCAGGAGACCGCCGAGCAGCGCCACCAGCATTACCCGGGTAACCTCGAGGTCCAGCCCCAGGATCATGATCGCCGGCATGGTCACGCCGACACCAAAGGCGATGGACTCTCCGGCGGAACCCGCCGTCTGCACGATGTTGTTCTCGAGAATCGTCGCGTCACGAAGGCCAACCTTCGAAAGCAACCGGAACAGAGTTATCGAGATTACGGCTACCGGAATCGAAGCGCTGACAGTCAGTCCTACTTTCAGAACCAAATAGAGAGAAGACGCGCCAAACACCATTCCGAGAAACGTCCCCATAATCAGCGGCAACGGCGTCAACTCACGCAGCCTGACACCGGCGGGAATGTATGATCGAAAGCTCGCCAGATACGGATTATCTGGTTTGAATCCGATCTGATCCGGGAACTCCTGAGCGCTATCGCTGGGCATCAGTTGTTTGACCTCCGACTAGTTTGGCAAAACGGGGAGAATGCAGGGGTATGACGAACGGTACTTTACACGTGGCCGCGGTACAAGGGCAAGCATTCGATAGTAGGCAGTAAGCGGACGGCAGCAGGTGGTTCCTGCCTCGCGCTTTCTGCCTACCGCATTCTGCCGCCTGCCTACTGCCTACGGCCTTCCGCTCGTCCCCTGTTGACTTGCCGCGGGATTTGGCATACAACCCGGTTCAGCTTTCCAGCCAAGACCAGAAAAGGAGTCGCTATCATGAATCGAATTCTGTTGCTAACTCTCTGTGCAATCGCGGGTGTTGCTTTGCTTTCGTGCCAACCGATGCCGCCGCAGCCGGGCGCCAATGAAAACAAACCTGCGGCCAGCCCCGCAGCGCCAAAGAAGGCCGGAGCGCCTGATCCTGCGGCGATTTCCAATCGACTGGTAACACAAGTGGCCGGCGTAAAAGAGGGCGATGCGGTCTTCATCAGTGGCGGCGTGCGAGATTTGGAACTACTTGAAGATCTGGCAACGGATTCGCGAAAAGTGGGTGCGTTTCCGCTGCTGACAATCAGTAGCGACCGCATGGCGAAGAAATATTTTGAAGAGGTCCCGGAAAAGTACGACACGCAATCTCCTGATTTCGACTTGAAGCTGGCAACCCTGCCGACAGTCGCGATCAGTATCGACGCCAACGAGGTCGAAGGTAATCTCGCCGACGTTTCGCCAATTCGCCTGGCAAACACGGCCAAGACGGGCCAACCTGTGGGCGACCTTTTTCAGAAGCGTAACGTCAGGCAGGTCGCAGTCGGCAATGATTTGTATCCGACTGAGTGGCGCGCCAGGCACTTCGGAATCTCGCAGGATGAATTGGCAAAGACCTTCTGGGCAGCCGTAAACACGGACTACACCGGCCTGCAAGCGACCGGTGAGAAACTAAAGACCACCCTGTCAGCCGGAAAGGAACTGCATATCACCAGTCCCGAAGGAACTGATCTGAAGGTGAAGATTGAAGCGCGGACGTTCTTTGTGAGCGACGGCATCATCTCACCCGAAGATGTTCAGAAGGGCGGGCCGGCGGTTCAGGTCTATCTTCCCGCAGGTGAGCTTTACAGCACGCCGGTAACCGGCACGGCCGACGGAAAAGTGATCATCGCTCAGCAGTTCTATCGCGGCAAAGAAGTGACAAACCTCACGCTGGTCTTTGCCGGTGGCAAGATGACTTCGATGACCGGGTCGGGGCCGGGCTTTGACGCTATGAAGAAGGACTATGACGCGGTAACTGATCCCGGCAAAGACCTGTTCAGCTATGTAGACTTTGGGATCAATCCAAACCTGAAAATTTGGCCCGCCAGCAAGATCGGCAATTGGGTTCAGGCGGGAATGGTCAGCCTGGGGACGGGCAATAACACCTGGGCGGGCGGCGACAACAGAGCTTCCTTCGACGCGGGCGGCCACTTAGGTGGGTGCACCGTTACTCTCGATGGAAAGACAATCATTGAAAAGGGAGAGTGGAAGAGCCAGTGAGCGTTGAGCAGTGGGCAGTACTACGATTTCCCAGGCCCGTCCGTCCGAGCCAAGTTAAGTAAGGCCTGAAAGAAAAAGCAGAGACTCGATCATTCGAACTCTGCTTTTCGGTTTCTGCTTACTGCCCACTGCCCACTGCCCGCTGCTACTCACTGCTTCCCGCCGCCGGCTTTACCACCCGCCGCGTCCGGCTTGGGCGCGTTATAAATCTCGCGGGCCTTCACGACATAGGCCTTGTCGTCGTATTGCCCGTCACCATCGACGTCAACCTTGACGACGATCTTGTGGGACTTGCCGTCGCGAACATCGTCAGGCTTGAATCCCAGACTGTACTGGCTGCGCAGCATCGCATTGATCGAGCCGAGCACGTTCGGCAACTCGCCTTCAAACGTAACCGGATAAAAAGCGCCGCCGCTTTCTTTGGCAAAGGTTTTCATCGTATTGTCGGCTTGCAGGAACGTCATTCGATCCATTGGAATGCCCCGGATGTTCCCTCCCTGGCCGGGATCCATTCTGTCGCCGTACTTCTTTACGAACATTTGTCCGGTGCCCACTATGTAAATCGGGATCCCCGCGTTCTGCACAATCTTTCGGGCCTGGTCCATGTTGATCTTGCTGAAGGTATCTATCCCGGAAGCGACCAGCAGCACTGCCTTGCGGCGGCCACCCGGCACGGCCACCATTCCTGAATACTCTGCGGTGCGCGACTTGGAATCCTCGAGCACGACGGAATCGCCTTTGCCCCCTATCAACGTCAACTTAAGCGCATCGTAGAGATTGCTGTCACTGAAAGCTGGGCTGTTGTGTACCAGCAAAGCGATGACCTGCTGGATGCGATTCGGATCGTTGGTGAAGTCGGTCAGCGGTGTCGGCCGCAGGTCGTAAGCAATGACTGAGACGTAATCCTCGCGCGTGATAAACCGCGAAAGAAACATCGCCGTCGGGCGAATGACTTCGTATGAGCCCGGTTCCATGCCGCCGCTTCCATACAAACCCAGGGTCTCTCCCAACTTGCTATACTCCACCACCAGCGTAACGGTGATCGGAGCTTCCGGAGTCGCAAAGTTGGTGATGTCTTTCTTGACACCGTCCACAAAGATGGCGAAGTTGGCCTTCGTCAGATTGAGCGACGGCTGGCCGGTTGCCTTGTTATAAACAACCGCGTCAACGTTGACGACGTTGGTAGTAACAGTAAGCTTCTCAGCCTCCTGCGGTTTGCCCGCGAGGTCCGGCGGCAGCGGCTCCTGCTTTTGCTCGTCGGTTTTCTCGCCGCCCTCAGGCGGGCGCTTGTTCTTCTTTTGGTCGGACGATGGCGGTTGGCGGCGCGCCTGCGCAAAAACGGAAACGCCTTCAACGGCGCCCAGCGAAAACGCCACACCGACGATTAGGACCAGGAGCCGACGGCAAAGACAAATGCTCTTCATAATGACGATCCTTTACAGACAGTTGAGGCAGGCCAATCTTAAGCTAGCAGCGACTATATTGCGCTCACGAGGCGCGGTCAAGCTGTTGGGATAACGGCCTGCCCTTTGTGATGCGGGATCTGTGGCGCAAGTTGGCAAATTGCGCTGGATCGCCCTGGGCGACGATCAATGAGCTATCGTGGATTGGCGGCTTCCGCCTCAATGACTACATCGAAAAGCCCTGAATTGTCGCTCAGATTGCCTTCGTTTACCCCCAGGAACAGCACGCCGTCGCGCTGGGCCACAAAGTCGCGCGCGCGTCCGACAAAAATGAAATCGTCATTGTCGTCCCCGATGACCGCAATCAGACCGCCGGTCGGCTGATTACGCATCAGTTTGTCGCGGTCGGGAATATTCGGCAGCCCGTCAGGCGTCGCAAAGCGGTTACTGCCCAGGCTTACTCTCCCTGATGCACTAATGCGCAGCCGCTGACCGCGTCGCACCACCAGCCCAGTGTTGGTCCAGCCATTGCTCGTGTTATCCGCGCGCACGCGCACGTTGATTTGGAAGAAGGTCGGCGGGGCGCCCGAATTGTTCGAGGCCGGCTGATTGTTACTTGGCTGATTGTTTGCGGGCGGCTGAGTGTTGCTCGGCTGATTGTTCGCGGGCGGCTGATAGGTGGGCTGAGTGTTGCCCGTCGTGGTGTCGTCGCTCGGGCCGCTGGAATTGCCCGCGTTGCCGGCTGAGTCAAACTCAATTGAATCGACGTCTTCCATATAGACGGTGATGCGGCTCGTGCGTCCACGCGTCCCACCGCCCACGACAATCGTGAACTGTTCGTTCTTGAAGCTGACGATTTGGCCGCGAATGACGCTGCCGTTCTTAAGCCGAATCGTGTCGGCCAGCACCGGCAAACTCACGCCCACAGCCAGCGCGAGCATTAAAAGGGAGCGAAAGAAAAACTTTTTCATGACGACCTCCAACCGGGAAAGCAAAGAATTAGATTGACTGGTTTGCCGGCACGCAGGCGTGCCTTCAGGAGAGCAATGCGCTGTTGCAATGGATGCCGCGTCAACCCCAAGGGTTGCGAAGACAAGAGACGGTAATGGCAAAGGGACAAAGGACAATGAAGTGCTTGTAAGACTGAACCGCATCTAAGTCTTCCGATGCCGGCGTAAGAACGACCATTCACAACTCTTAACGGGAGAGAGTACAGCGGCCAGGAAAATCGCAGAGAAAAAGACAGCGTAAAGAGCGAACTTCAGCCACACGGTGCCACCGTTGTCCACCAGAATCATCAGCACCGCGCCCACCAGAGCCAGCACAATCGCTATTCCGATCCTTAAACGTGAACGTCGCGAGATTCCCACTATCTTGAATCAAACCGAGCGAGCCGAAGTTTACCACAATCATGCGCAGTCTGCGGGCCAAAGTGCGACGAACCGGACAACTCGTTTGCGCTCGGCTTGTCATGTCTGGGGACCCACCGACCTTATGCTATTGCTTTCTCGGCGCAGATCGTTTAGAAGTAGCGCCGCTCGCACATGTTCGGATTCCAATTAAGTTAACTACCCCGCTCGCTACTACGAGCGGCAACTTTAGGCCTGCTCATGAACAATCGCATCATAGTCACTTTGACCACGGCCCTGACGCTCTTCGTCGCCGCACACTCGACCGGCTCGCAAACCCCTCGGACAAGCGTCAACCCAGGGACAGCCGGATCGGCGTCACGAAAAAGCTCTCCTGAAGCCGGCTCTCGCGGTAACCGGACGAACAAGAAGACTGCCGGCCCCAACCTCGCGAAAGAGCCGACTCTCTACGTCGTCGGCTACGCGCACCTGGACACCGAATGGCGTTGGGAGTATCCGCAGGTGATTTCTGAGTACCTCACCAAAACCATGCGCAACAACTTTGCGTTGTTCGAAAAGTATCCGCACTACATTTTCAATTTTACCGGCGCGAACCGGTATCGCCTGATGAAAGAGTATTACCCATCCGACTTTCAGCGGCTGAAACAATACGTAGCCACGGGTCGATGGTTCCCCGCTGGATCATCGATGGAGGAAGGCGACGTCAACTCTCCGAACGCGGAATCGATCATTCGACAAATCCTCTATGGCAATAATTGGTTTCGCAAAGAATTCGGAATGGCCAGCGACGAATACATGCTGCCTGACTGTTTCGGATTCCCGGCATCGCTGCCCAGCATCCTGGCGCATTCCGGTATCAAAGGTTTTTCGACCCAGAAGCTTTCGTCCGCCTGGCAGCCGGCCCCCCATGTGGGTGGGCCTGAATCACCAGAGAAGACTCCGGTCGGCATTCCCTTCAATGTCGGAATCTGGGAAGGGCCGGATGGCAAGACCATCATTGCCGCTTTGAATCCGCTCGGCTATGGCAGCCAGGTCACCTACGACATCAGCAAGACTCCACCTCCCCCGCCCGGACCCGATCCAAATTTGACGGCGCAACAGAATCAAACCCGCTCGCGAGGCCAGGAAGATTGGGTCAAGCGCATCCAGACGAACGGGGATCTGACAGGAGTCTTCGCCGACTATCACTATGTCGGCACCGGCGACGTAGGCGGCTCGCCTAATGAAAACTCGGTGCGTCTGATGGAGGCGATTACTTCCAAAGGCAAGACAGCTCTGCCGCCCCTGTTCCAGTTCGGTCAGCAGAGCCTGTCGCAGTCCGGACCGATAGTTCAGGTCGGTGACGGTCCCATCAAAGTAGTCTGGTCCAAAGCCGATCAAATGTTTCAGGACATCGCGACCTGCTGCACCACGGATCGTCTGCCTCGCTATAAAGGCGACCTCGAGTTGATTAATCACTCAGCCGGGTCGCTTACTTCGCAGGCGTATCAAAAGCGTTGGATCCGCAAGAACGAATTGTTGGCCGATGCCGCGGAGAAAGCATCAGTCGCGGCGGCGTGGCTCGGTGCTCGTCCTTACCCGCTCGATCGTCTGAACGATGCGTGGACCCTGGTAATGGGCGGACAGTTTCACGATATCCTCCCGGGAACGGCGACTCCGAAGTCGTTCGAGTTCGCCTGGAACGACGATGTGATCGCTTTGAATCAGTTTGCCGGCGTGCTCACCAGTGCCGCCAACGGTGTCTCATCTGTATTAGACACGCAGACGAAAGGCACCGCCATCGTCGTCTACAATCCGCTCAACATCTCGCGTGAAGACGTGGTCGAAGCCAACGTCGCGTTTACTGATGGCCCTAACGTCATGCCAAAGGCTGTGCGCGTATACGGACCCGACGGCAAAGAAGTGCCGGCGCAGATCAGCAACGGCAAGGTGCTGTTCGCCGCCTCTGTGCCTTCGGTTGGCTTCGCGGTTTACAGCGTAGAGCCGGCTGACACCGGAAGTTCATCTTCCGAACTTAAGGCTACGGAATCTTCGCTCGAAAATGCGCGCTATCAAGTCAAGCTGGACCAAAACGGAGACGTCTCGAGCATTTTCGACAAGCAGATCAAACGCGAACTTCTGTCCGCTCCGATTCGTTTGGCGATCTCGACTGACAATCCCCGGCAATGGCCGGCGTGGAATATGGACTTTGAAGACGAGCAGCGGGCGCCGCGCGCGTTCGTTGGCGGGCTGGCAAAAATCAGAGTGGTCGAACAGGGTCCGGTTCGCGTGGCCGTCGAAGTCGAACGCGAAACCGAAGATTCAAAGTTTGTGCAGACGATCAGTCTGTCGGCCGGTGACGCGGGGAATCGTGTCGAATTCCGAAATGCCATTGACTGGAAAACCAAACAAGCGAATCTGAAAGCCACGTTCCCGCTCTCCGCCACGAACAGGATGGCGACCTACAACTGGGACATCGGCACAGTGCAAAGACCGAATGCCGAAGAGCGGCAATTCGAAGTCGCTTCGCATCAGTGGATCGATTTGACGAATCAGGACGGGGCCTACGGCGTAACGGTGCTCACCGATTGCAAGAACGGCTCCGACAAGCCCGACGACAAAACCCTGCGGCTGACTCTGGTGCGCACGCCGGGAACTCGCGGCGGTTATGCGGATCAGGGAACTCAGGACCTGGGCCGCCACGACATCGTGTTCGGCCTCGCCGGCCACGGCAATGGTTGGCGCGACGCAAACACTGATTGGCAAGCATATCGTCTGAATCAACCGCTGATCGCATTCGCCAGCTCGAAACATCCAGGCACACTGAGCAAGAGTTTTTCGCTCTTAAGAACCAGTAACGATCGCGTGCGCGTGCTGGCGCTGAAGAAAGCCGAGCTCACTGATGAAGTGATTGTGCGACTGGTCGAGATGGATGGTAAGCCGGCTCAGAATGTTCGTCTCAACTTTGCCGGAGCTTTAGTCGCCGCGCGTGAGGTCAACGGACAAGAACAACCTCTTGGTCCTGCCAGTGTGGATAACGGGGCCTTGATAACTTCGTTTGGTCCTTATCAGCCGCGAACCTTCGCCGTGAAAGTCGCCGCCGCGAACACAAAGGCCCCGGCCTCGCAGTCGCTACCCGTCGCGTTGGATTACGAAATGTCGGTTGCTTCAAGAACGAATCGACCGGCCGACGGAAGCTTTGATTGGGCCCCGAACAGTCAGGGCGCGACACAGGGCAAAGCTCTTCCGGCCGAGATGTTGCCGCGCGAAATAAGTTTCAGCGGGATTCGTTTTAAGTTGGCGCCGGCTGATGTTGGCAAACCCAACGCAGTCCTGGCGCATGGGCAGACGATTACTCTGCCGCCGGGAAAGTACAATCGAGTTTATCTGCTGGCGGCCGCGGCTAACGGAGATCAGAAAGGTACATTTCGCGCCGGTGAAAAGTCGGTCGAGCTGACTATCCAGGACTGGACCGGCTTCATAGGACAGTGGGACAACCGAATCTGGAAAGTCACGGAAGAACCAATCCGGCCGCCTCAGGGTGCCCCAACCCCACCGCCCGGGACTCCGCCGCGAACTCGGACGAATATTTACGGAGAGATGTCGGGTCTGCGACCGGGCTTTATCAAACGTGCTGACGTCGCCTGGTTTGCTTCGCATCGGCATGCTGCCGACGGCAGTGCTGAAGCTTACGCGTATTCGTACCTCTTCGCTTATGTGATCGATTTGCCGGCGGGTGCGCGCACTTTGGTGCTGCCTGACAACGAAAGAATTCGCATCCTGGCGATTACTGTTGCCGATGAGCCGTCGATCGTAAACGCGGTCCAGCCGCTTTATGACACGCTGGAACGGAATTGAGGAAAGGCATGAAGCAGACGAAGCGACGAGGAGTATGGATCACGATTGTCCTTTTGATTGGGCTTGGCCTGCCGGCGCCGGCGAGTGCTCAAGGAACCCCGGCCGATTACGAGCGCGCTAATGGCCTGCGGGCCAGGTACGAGTCAGCCGCAATTGACATCGCCGGATCGGCGACCTGGATCGGCAACACGAATCGATTCTGGTACCGCAAGCTATCCAGGGGCGCGAATGAGTTCATCATCGTCGATGCACAGACCCTGCAGAAACAGCCTGCGTTCGATCATCAGAAGATTGCCGCATCGCTGTCGCGGTTAACCGGCAACACGTACAAGGTACAGGACCTGCCGCTCGTCGGCCTCAGGTTTGACAACACGGCTTCGTCGTTCTTCGTCACGCTCGACGGCACGCCGATTCGTTGCACTGTGGCGGATTCTGTTTGCCTGAAGGTTGACGCGCCCACGCGCGGAGGGCGAAATCCGGGGCCGCTGGTCTCGCCTGACGGCAAATGGGAAACGATCGTCAACAACTTTAATGTCGTGATCCGGCCGGCAGGATCGCATGATCTGACATTCCTCAGCACCGACGGGTCTGAAGGCAACTACTACGAGTTCCGATCCATCGCGTGGTCACCCGACTCAACCAAGTTAGCTGCTTACCGCGTCAGGCCGGGTTACAAGCGTGAGGTCCACTATGTCGAGTCTTCACCTGAGGACCAGCTCCAGCCAAAATTTTCTTCAATCACCTACGCTAAGCCTGGCGACACACTCGACCTCGAACAGCCGGTCCTGTTTGATGTGGTCGCAAAGAAGGAGATCGGCGTTGACAACGCGTTGTTTCCGAACCCTTACGAACTGTCCGATCTGGTCTGGCGAAAGGACAGCCGCGGGTACACCTTCGAATACAACCAGCGCGGCCACCAGGTATACCGCATCATCGAAGTTGACGCCGCGACCGGCAAACCCCGAGCGCTAATCTCTGATGAGCCCAGGACTTTCTTTAACTATCGCCCCGCGAACGGCGGCCTGGCTGATTCTGGTAAGAAATACCGCTACGACCTCGGCGCCGGCAAAGAGATTATCTGGATGTCGGAGCGTGACGGCTGGAATCACCTCTACCTCTACGACGGCGCGACCGGCGCAGTGAAAAACCAGATAACGAAAGGCGATTGGGTGGTGCGGGGCGTGCAGCGCGTCGATGAAGCCAAACGCCAGATATGGTTCAGCGCCGGCGGAATGTATCGCGGCAAAGATCCTTATTTCGCATACTACTACCGCGTTAATTTTGACGGCTCGGGACTCACGCAACTAACGACGGTCGAGGCCAATCACAACGGCGCCTACTCGTCCGACGGGCAGTTCTTCGTAGACAATTATTCGCGCCTCGATCAGCCGCCGGTCCTCGAATTGCGCCGGACCTCAGACAACTCGGTTCTCGCAACCCTTGAGCATGGCGACATAAGCGAACTAACCAGGACCGGATGGCGGGCGCCTGAAGTGTTAACGGCAGCAGGTCGCGATGGTAAGACCGATATCTGGGGCATCATCATCCGGCCAACGAACTTCGACCCGGCAAAGAAGTATCCGGTGATCGAAAACATTTACGCGGGACCGCAAGGCTCGTTCGTCCCAAAGTCTTTTCTTGCCTACTCGTCGATGATGGCGCAGGCAGAGATTGGCTTTATCGTGGTGCAGATTGACGGCATGGGCACGTCGAACCGTTCCAAAGCATTTCATGACGTGGCGTGGAAAAACCTCGGTGACGCCGGTTTTCCGGATCGGATCCCGTGGCACAAGGCCGTGGCCGCCAAATACGCGTGGTACGACATCACTCGCGTCGGGATCTACGGCGGCTCAGCAGGTGGTCAGAGCGCACTCGGCGGGTTGCTTTTCCATCCGGAGTTCTACCAGGCCGCCGTTTCCTACGCGGGCTGTCACGACAATCGGATGGACAAGATCTGGTGGAACGAGCAATGGATGGGGTGGCCGATCGGCCCGCAGTACTCCGCGTCGTCCAACGTCGACAATGCCCACAGGCTGCAAGGTGACCTTCTGCTGATCGTCGGCGAACTCGATACGAATGTCGACCCATCGTCGACGATGCAGGTCGTCCACCAACTGATGAAACATAATAAGAACTTCGACCTGCTCGTCGTTCCGGGAGCGAACCATCCGGCCGCTCGAGGTGACCAGTACGCCGCCTACGGAGATCACAAACGGTTCGACTTTTTCGCGCAGCATCTGCTCGGTGTGACGCCGCCGCCCTGGAACGGGACAAAAGCCGCCTCGACCAATTGACGATCGCCTATAGGGCCTCTCATTGAATGAGCTGAGTAAACGAATCATGGAATATCGTCGCTTTGGACGCACAAACTGGAAAGTCAGCGAAATCGGTTATGGCATGTGGGGCATGGGAGGCTGGAGCGGCTCAGACGATGAAGAGTCGCTCCAGGCCCTCCAGCGCGCCGTCGATTTAGGGTGCAATTTCTTCGACACGGCGTGGGTCTACGGCGATGGAAGAAGCGAGCGCCTGCTCGGCCAAATCGTTCGCGCTAATAAAGACAAAAGACTCTATACGGCTACGAAGGTTCCGCCTAAGAATCTCCAATGGCCCAGCCGCCGCGGCACTCCTATTGACGATTGCTTCCCGCCTGAACACATAGACAAGTACGTTCGCAGCAGTCTGGAGAACGCCGGTCTGGACAGCTTTGATCTGGTCCAGTTTCACGTCTGGGAAGATTCGTGGGTCGAAGATGATCGTTGGGCGAAGAAGATGGACGAACTTAGCCGTGAAGGATTAATCAAAGCGACTGGCATCAGTATCAATCGCTGGGAGCCCTGGAACGGTGTGCGGACGGTGCGGAGCGGGCTGATTGATTCGGTGCAGGTGATCTACAACATCTTCGATCAGAACCCGGAAGATGATCTTTTCCCGGTGTGTGTTGAGATGGACGTCGCGGTAATCGCGCGCGTGCCGTTTGACGAAGGCTCTTTGACGGGCACGCTCACCAAAGAGAGCAAGTGGCCGGAAGGCGACTGGCGCAACATCTACTTCGTGGCTGACAATTTGCTGCCCACCATCGAACGCGTCGACGCCCTCAAACCGATAGCGGAGCGCAACGGAATCAGCATGTCTGAGATGGCTCTGCGCTTTATTCTCGGCCATCCAGTCGTCAGCACGATCATTCCCGGCATGCGCATGCGATCGCACGTCGATGCCAATATCGCGACGAGTGACATCGGGCGGCTCTCTGGCGACCTCCTGGCGGGACTGACCGAGCATAGGTGGGATCGACAGCCGGCGAAGTGGAGCGATTGATCCAACTGTCCGACAAACTTCAGTTTGTCGATCGCAACCGGGATTGTTCGCGGAGCCCAGGCCCGAAGGGCCGTCATTCAATAGCCACGCCCGTCAGGGCACCGCACGACGAATGAGCACCGAAGGTGCGGCACGATGTAATGATTGACGAAATCGCATGGTATGAAGTGTCGGCCCTTCGGGCCGCAAGACTTCTCCGGATTATCTCGTCCACGCCCTCACGGGCGTGGCTATTGAATGACGGCCCTTCGGGCCTCCGACGCCGGATCGCGGCAGCAGTCGCTATTCTCTGTTTGAGCACCGCAACTGCCGTCAGCCAACAGCGCAATCAAGATCCTAAGCCGGTGCTCTACGTCATCGGCACTTCTCATCTTGACTCGCAATGGAACTGGACCGTGCAGGATTCGATTCGCCAGTTCGTTCCCAACACCTTCTTTGAAAATTTCAAACGCTTCGAGCAATACCCCGATTACACGTTCAACTACGAAGGCGTGATCCACTACATGTGGTTCAAGGAGTATCACCCGGAAGCCTGGCCGACTCTTCAGAAGTATGTCGCCGATGGGCGCTGGCGAATCTCGGGCTCATGGATCAATGCCGTCGACGTGAACGTGCCGTCGTCGGAATCTCTGATGCGCCAGGCGCTCTATGGAAAATGGTTTTTCCGCCATGAGTTCGGCAAGGTAAGTCAGGACGTTTACCTGCCGGATTGTTTTGGTTTCGGATTTGCCCTGCCCTCGATTGCTGCGCATTGCGGCCTGAAAGCTTTTACCACGCAGAAGCTGACGTGGGGTTCGTCATATGGAATTCCATTTCCGATTGGTCGTTGGAAAGGCGTGGATGGAAACAGTTTGGTCGCGGCACTGAATCCTGGCGATTATGTGACGAAGATCAGGAGCGACATTTCCGTCGATCCAAAGTGGTCGAATGATCTCACCTCGCTTGGCAACGGTCGCAAGGTCGGGTTTCGTCTTTTTGGCACCGGTGACATTGGCGGCGCGCCTGATGACGAGTCGGTGAGCTGGCTGGAGAAATCGCTGGCCAACAAAGATGGGCAGGTCGCGATCCGCAACACCTCGGCGGATCAACTCTCGAAAGATCTGACGGACGAGGAGAAAGCAGCGCTGCCGGAATATGAAGGCGAGCTGACGATGAAGACACATGGCGTCGGCTGCTATACCTCGCAGGCAGCGATGAAGCGCTTCAATCGCGAAAACGAGTTACTGGCCGAGGCAGCAGAGCAAACCGCTGTCGCGGCGGAGTTGCTGACCGGGCTTCCATATCCGCGAGAGCGCCTGCGCGAAGCGTGGATTCGCGTACTGTGGCACCAGTTTCATGACGATTTAACCGGCACCAGCATTCCGCAGGCGTACCAATTCTCGTGGAACGACGAGCTGGTTTCGGCAAACCAATTCGCCGGCGTGCTGGCGAGCTCAACGTCTGCGGTTGCCGGCATGCTGGACACGCGGGGTGGAGGCATTCCGCTGATCGTTTACAACCCGCTGGCCTGGTTCAACCAGGCGCCAGTCGAGGCCACAGTGAAATTCAAGGGCCCTGCACCGGCGACAATCCATGTGGTTGACACCCTCAGGAAAGAAAGCGTGCCGGTCCAGATCCTCGAAAGACAAGGCAGCATAGCTCGCATTCTGTTCCTGGCTCATGTGACGCCTATCACCTTCAAAGTCTTTCGGGTGGCGACCGGCGCTTCGGCTTCACCTGATGCATCTTCGCTGAAAGTAACGGAGTCGTCACTTGAGAACAGGTATTACAAGGTTCAGATCGACGCGAACGGCGATCTCGCATCTATTTTTGATAAGCTCCTAAGCCGTGAGTTATTGAAGGCGCCGATCCGGCTCGAGCTGCGCAACGACCCTTCACCTGATAAGCCGGCCTGGCGGATTCTTTGGGACACCGTCAACTCTCCGCCGCGTGAGTATGCCAGCGCCCCACAGGTTCGCGTCGTGGAGCGCGGACCCGTGCGCGTGGCTATCGAGATTACGCGGAAGGCCGCCGGTTCAACTTTCGTGCAGCGCGTGATGTTGAGCGAGCGTGGCGATCGAGTGGATGTCGAGAACCTGGTTGATTGGAAGTCACCGAACTCTCTGCTCAAAGTGTCGTTTCCCTTCACCGCCTCTAATCCGAAAGCGACCTACGATCTCGGCCTGGGCACGATTCAGCGCGGCAACAATACTCCCGATCATTACGAAGTACCGGCGCAGGAGTGGGCGGACATCACTGATGCGAGCGGTGAGTTTGGGGTAGCGGTGCTCAATGACAGCAAATACGGTGGGACAAGCCTGAGGACAACGTCCTGCGCTTGACGTTGATTCACACAGGCAAAGCGCGAGCTTACCCTTATCAAAGCAGCAACGATCTTGGTCATCACCGGTTTGTCTACTCAATCGCTGGTCATCGCGGAGACTGGCGCGCTGACCGCGAGGTATCGGTGCCCGCGCGCGCGGCTGAACTCAATCAGCCGCTGATAGCGTTTCAGACTGAGGCGCACGCGGGTGAGCTGGGTCGTACGTTTTGGACCGTAGGAGCCACCGACAACTACGGTCAGATTGCTGTGCGTGCCCTCAAGAAGGCAGAAGACTCTGACGAGATCGTGCTCCGGGTCCAGGAACTCCACGGCCGGCCTGTGGTAACGAACCTCAAGTTCGCTCTGCCGTTTCGCACCGTGCGGGAGATTAACGCTGCGGAAGAGAAGGCGGTTGGGTCACTTTCACATACTCCTGACGGTCTGCGGATTGCCCTCAAGCCTTATCAACCGCGAACGTTTGCGGTGAGACTGCAAACTAACCCACCGCCTGCTTCATTTCAGTCGACACCGCTGGATCTACCTTTCAATCTTGATGGCGTGTCCACTGACGCGAATCGCGCCGACGGCGACTTTGATGGAAGGAAGCAGACACTGGCGGGCGAACTGCTGCCGCCAGATCTTTGGCTCGACGGTTTTCCATTCAAGTTGGGATCGAGCGCTCCAGGCGCGCTGAACGTGCTGGCGCCGAAGGGAGATTCGATACCGATTCCGCGCGGCGTATACAATCGAGTCTATATGCTTGCGGCGGCGGTGGATGGTGACGCCACGACGACGATCGATGTTGGAGCAAAGGCGCCGCAAAAGATCATTGTGCGCGAGTGGCAAGGTCCAATCGGACAATGGGACAGTCGCCTGAAAGAGCCGCGCCAGTTGCGCGAGGTTTATGTCGCACCGATGACACGCGGACAATCATGGACGGCTGAGGCTATTCAGAACGGCATGGTGGTCAGCTACGATCCGGCGACAGGAGTTGTCAGCGGCATCGATCAAATTCGTCCAGGATTCGTTAAGCGCGATGAAGTTGCGTGGGTTGGTACTCATCGTCACGGGCCCGACGGCAACCAGCCCTACATCGCAAGTTACATCTTTGCTTACGCGATCGATCTGCCGCCAGGCGCGCGTGAAATCAGGCTACCAAATGATCCGCGCATCAGGATCTTTGCCATGACTGTGGTACACGATCCTTATCACTTCTGGCCTGCGACGGCGTTGTATTCGTCGGAGCTGGCGGAGCCGGTGAGACCTTAGCTGCAATGCAAGTATCGAGCAGTCCAGGTTGTGATATTCTTTGTGCTGAGCCTGGGAAGGGATTGCTATGAGCGCCACAATAAGAGTTGACTTACCGGAAGAGATCAAAGCCGCGCTTGCTAATGCCATGCGTGAAGCAACATTCCGCGATCCGCTTTCAGCTACCGGCGCCGATCCCGATCATTCGGCGGTCGAAAACCGATTCGTAACGTTCGGTCTATCGTCGAAAGGCAGACTGTTGACGGTTTCCCATACTGAGCGTGGCGAGTCCATTCGAATAATCAGTGCGCGACGTGCCACAAAACCAGAGAGAAAGATTTATGAAGAAGGCTAAATCAGAACTTAACGATTGGTCGCGACCGGAATACAAACGATCCGACTTTGGTGAGATGGTGCGCGGCAAGTACGCGAGCCGCATTCGGAAATCGACAAACGTAATTGTGCTCGACCCGCAGGTAGCCAGAGTCTTTCCTAATGATGAAGCGGTTAACAATGCCCTTCGCGAGTTGATCGGAGCGAGCCGTGCCGGCACTAAATCAAGTCCAAAGCGGAAGAGCAAGACAACGGAAAAGCGGCGCGCCTGCTAGAACGACTGCGTTCCGTTTCCTGGTTCAATATGATCTCCCTGATTCGGCGCAAGGAGGTGCGCGTTATCCGTACTTTAGGCCAATTCTTATTTACAACTGGCACGTTGTTGACTCTGATCTTCACAGCGCAGGCCCAGATAAAGATCACCGCCGATCACAACCCCAACGCTACCGCCACCAGTGCCTTCAAGTTCAAGAACGTCCCCTCGCCCGCAAAGGATGACGCGGCGGCAAAGGCCACGATGTTGGTGGTCGAGGGTGAGATTGATGGGAACGGCGCCGACCTCAGCGCTCTCATCGATGGCGCCTTGCCTACTGAAGAAGACCAGCCGGCGGCAAACTTCTTCTGGGACGCCGGCACCGGTGGCGGGCGTTTTCGCATGGATTTGGGAAGCGCGATCGAAATCGCGCAGATCAATACTTACTCCTGGCATCCGAATACGCGCGGACCACAGGTATACAAGCTCTGGGCCAGTGATGGTACTGACCCCAAATTCAATGCAACGCCTAAGAGTAATATTGATCCGGCCACCTGTGGTTGGAAACTAATTACGGCGGTCGACACTCGTTCGAGAGAAGGGACTGATGGCGGTCAGTTTGGCGTAAGTATCACTGATTCGCGCGGGAGTTTGGGTAAATACCGCTATCTGCTGTTCGATTGTTATGTGACCGAAACCGGCGACGAATATGGTAATACCTTCTACAGTGAAATAGACGTGGTCGCGAAAAAGTAGTAGCCCGAGCGTGTAACGCAAACTGTTAGTTTGCGCGCAAACTGACTAGTTACTGCTCACTGCTTACTACTTCCTGCCGTCTGCCTACTGCTCACCGCTCACCGCTCACCGCTCACCGCTCACACAGTTTGATACGAAACGCATCGCGAACAACTCGACAACCGCTCCTCGCATCTTCAAGATATGTCATGGCAGAAAATGACGTGGATACCCAGTCTCAAATGGCTCAGGCGGGCGATCGTCGCCGTCGTTGGCTTTACTGTGTTGCTCATTGGGATTGCAATGATCGTGTTGCCGGGGCCCGCGTTCATAGTAATTCCGCTGGGGCTGGCCATTCTCGCCACTGAGTTTGTCTGGGCCGCCAGGTTATTGAAGAGGGCCCGAGAAGTGTTCAAGAAAAGAGGCGCGTGCGCGGAATGCGGCAAGCCCATCGACAAAGCACTCCTCGCCGCGGATCCACCTGCCACGTTGTGCCTTACCTGCCAGAGAAGGAGCGACGGCGAAGCAAACTCGCCTACGTTGCAAACGATCTCAGAATAATTTGTAAAGCAGTGGAGTCTCCTGGGTGAAGGCCACCGTGCCTGCGTAGTGATGCTCAGGACGGCTACGTGCCTCATTTCATCGACCGTCACTCCGGCAGCCTTTGCGTTGCGTACCGCAGAGTGTGCTCCGCCTTCGAGACCGGCGCCGATCGCCAATGCGATCTTCACCAACCGCCGCGTTTTCTCATCGAGCGGCCCAGCTTTGTGGCACTGATCGCCTAATTGCATGAAAGCGTCCCATACTGCGGGATAGCTGTCTTCAAATTTCTCAATCGATTCTGGAAGCTTAGTGCTCATGGCTCTACCTTTTCCCAGTTTGTTTATGCCGAAACAGCAACGGGCACCTTAGCATATTGAGCAATCGATTCTAAGTAGGCTCTTTCTCGGTTTCGCTCTCAATCAACTCCATTTTCAAATTCAGTATCTGCGGGGTCCTCCAACTGTTTGCGGTCTGCGAAATTCTGCGCAGGCCATCAGCCGGAATGCGCAGGATTCCTCTACCCGAACATAGAAAGGGGCTTATTCCTGTGAAGGCACACACTTTGCTCGCGTGAGACGTTCGGTTTGGTGTGCCCATCGGGCGATGAGTTTCAAAGGACACATTGGAGGCAAACGATGACGATTAGCTCGACCATGAAAGTGCGGGATGTAGTTCTCGAACTGCCGCAGGCAACGAGAGTATTCGAGAAATTGAAAATTGATTACTGCTGCGGAGGCGATACGCCTTTAGGCAAAGCTTGCGCCACCGCCGGGGTAGAAGTTGCAAATCTGGAGCGAATGCTGGAAGAGGCTGGCCAGGCTGAAGTGCAGGGAAACGGCTCACTCGATTTTGCGAAAGCCACACTAGGCGCGCTTGTCGGCCACATCCTCGATAAGCATCACGTCTATACAAAGGAAGAGATGGCCAGACTTGAACCCCTGATTGATAAGGTCATCGCGGCGCATGGTGAGAACCATTCGGAGTTGCGGAGCCTGGGCGGGCTCTTCCAACAACTCTGCGCAGATCTGAAACCCCACATGTTCAAGGAGGAACAGATCCTCTTTCCGTACATCGTCGAAATGGAAAGCTCAGCTCTCCAGAATAGGCCTGCGCCCTTCGCACCTTTTGGCACGGTCAAAAATCCCATTCGCATGATGATGATGGAGCACGAGACAGTCGGAGACCTGTTGCGGGAGTTGCGTGCGTTAAGCTCGAACTACACAGTGCCTCCAGATGGCTGTATCAGCTACCAGACGCTCTATCAAGCGCTTGAAGCATTCGAGGGTGATCTGCATCAGCACATTCATCTTGAAAACAACATCCTCTTTCCGCGGGCGGTTGCGATGGAAGAGAGGGCCGGTGATGAGTGGATCGGCGTGATTTGAGATTTCAATGAAGAGAAGTGGATAGCAATGACAACTCTCAAACCAAACAATCTGATTGAGAGTAACTACCATGAGACATAAATACATCGTCCACTCGCTGATAGTTTTGGCTGTTTTATTAGCAATTCTGCTTTTTGCCCCGACCAAAGCTCTGGCGCATTGCGACACGATGGACGGCCCCGTCGTCAAAGCAGCCCAAAGAGCATTGGCGACAAGAAACAAGGCGCTACAAGATGGCTCGGTAGAACCGCTGCTGAAACTTTTTCCATCCACTGCGACGGCAGACATTCAAGTGCGTTTCAGAGATGCCATTGCCAGGAAGAGTTTCAATGAAAATGATGTCGAGGCAGGACGCGAGTACGTCAAAGCATATGTCTCGTTTCTGCATTACCTTGAGCATCTCTACGAAGAAAAGCGGAGCGTATCAGAGTGATGAAGAGCTTCAACGATCTGCTCGAAATTCATAAACGGCTTGATGAGCTATTCCTCGATCATCAGCGCTCCTTACTGCGACTGGATCTTATGGGCGCCAGCACCGCACTGGAGGCTTACACGATAGAACTCTTTGCTCACATGAGTGACGAAGAAGACGTGATGATTCCGCTGTATCGCGAGCGGGCCGAAGCTCCCGTCGGTGGCGCGGCCGAAATCTTTCTTGGCGAGCACGACAAGATACGCCAGTACCTCGTCTTATTCAAAGACGCATTGTCAAAATTAGATGCAGCCGAGGACCTCGAACGAGAAGTGCTCTGGCTGCTGGATTCGCAACACACTTTCAAGCGACTGCTCGTGCATCACGACACGCGTGAAAAGAAGATGCTGTATCCGCTGCTTGATCAAGTCACGACCGAGCAAGAGAGGGAGAATCTGTTTGCGTCACTCAAATTGCCGCTTGCCACGACGAGGGCAGCAGCTAGTTGTTCCGATCACTCGAATGGCACCCTCGCATTGATCCTGGAAAACTAAATCAGCCCCGCGTGTTCGGCGCGACGAATCGCTTCCAGCCGGGTGTGTGAGTCGAGCTTTCGCAGGATGTGCTGGACATGATTGTTCACGGTACGGCGGCTGACGTGAAGTTGCCCGGCGATGCTCGGCGTTGTACCACCTTTTCCCAACAGGCGAAGAATCTCAAGTTCACGATCCGTTAACTCTGTTTCTCTGGCCGCGGCCCGCGTCGATGAAATCAGTGCGACTGCTTCCTCGGGCGGGACATTCGTGTTGGTGACCACAAAGTCTCGCACCAGAATCTCCAGTCGTTTGCGCAAGTCAACCGGCCGAATGATATGGACCGCGAAGGGATTGGCCGCAGAGCCGTTCTCAGCAACCAGAACCGAGGCGTTGCACCATTGCCTGCCGCTCGCGGTATTCATGAGCAGATCGAAATTACTGATCGGGTGGCGCTTCTCAATTGCCTGACGCACCGTGCATCCTTCGGAACAGACCGGCCCGCATTCATCTGCCCCCTCCACGATTGCTCCGCAGTGCCGCCCCATTGCCTCGCTGGCCGGAAGTGCAAACAAAGCTTCCGCAGCCTGGTTCCACGCCACAACTAAACCTTCGCCATCGATAGCAAAGGCCGCGTCCGACGTGCTGTTCGTCATTTTCTTGATCTCTTCGGCCCTCATCTGCGCTCCTTCATTATGGAACTTTGAACCCGCCCGCTACCGGGGCGGGTACTGACCTCATTTGCACTCCTTACTCAGATAAATGATGCGAAGTGACTATTGTCGGCGCTCTGATTAGCAATCATCATACCGGACAAAAAGGTAACTTAGTCTTCTTGACGGGAAATGATCTTCTCCAAGGCCACAGGTTATGGAATAAGGGCGCTGGCTTACATGGCTAGCCAACCCGAGCACGGCTTGTTTGGGCTACAGGAGATTGCTGAGCACGAAGACATCCCACCGGCCTATCTCCGAAAGATCCTGGGCGAGCTTCGTCGCCACCGGTTCCTGCGCTCCGTCAAGGGAATTCACGGCGGATATGAGCTGGGGCGCGCTCCTGAAGCGATCACGCTGTGGGAAGTTTTCAGTTTGTTGGAGGCCGACCCGTACATGGATATGTGCATTCTCGGGAATAAAGTGTGCTCGCCCGAATCTTCCTGCGCCTTTCATGACGACTGGCAAAGGATCCAAAAAGAGCTGGTGGCACTCCTGCAAGATAGGACTATTGCTGAAGCGGCAGCCGAGATCTCGAAGCCCAGGAAATTGGGGAATAGTTCGCAAACCGGCGATGAAGCTGGGGAATATGACGAGGCCCGGAAGGACGAGGAAGATGCGAATTGGAATCCCGCATAGCCGGCCAAACGCGCTGATACGAATCGCCACGATGGTAGGCGTCGTGTTCGTGGTTGCTGTCGGCGCGCAAGCCCAATCAGCTGCTGAGGGACAGGCGCTGTTCGGCCCGAAGTGTTTCAGTTGTCACAATATCGGTGGCGGCGACAAGACTGGACCAGACTTGAAAGGGGTAACGACGCGCCGCACCAAAGATTGGCTGCACGAGTACATTCAGTCTCCTGCCACCGTTAAGGACAAAGGCGATCCGGTGGCCGCCGATCTCTTCCGAAGGTTTCCGGCGACCGTGATGCCGGATCAGGCGCTGACCTCGGAACAGATTGATTCGATCCTCGCCATGATTACTGACCTGACAAACAAGAATCAGGTCTTCATTCCAGCGGGAGCGAAGTTGAGTCGGGCCATCGTCCCCGCGGATGTAAACGGTGGCTGGCAGTTTTTCACCGGAAGGGCGCGGCTACAGAACGGTGGCACGGCCTGTATCTCCTGCCATTCGATCAAAGGCGTGGGAATGTTTGGTGGCGGCACGCTTGGGCCTGACCTGACGGGAGTGAACATCAAGTATCGCGATCCTGAGTTGATCTCAATTCTGCAAAATCCAAATTTTCCGACGATGTCGACAGTGTTTGGCACGCATCGACTTAGCGATGAAGAGATCGTCCAACTATTCGCTCTGTTCCAAAGCGCAAGGTTAGCGAATCCAATGCCGCCGAATCAGGCGGGGATCACGACCTTGGATCCCAGGTTCTTCGTCATTGGTGTCGCGTCGATGTTGCTCGTGCTGGCACTGCTGAATTTGGCCTGGAGAAACCGGCTGCGAGGTGTGCGAGAAGAACTAGTCGGGAGGACAAAGTAGTGAACTGGATCAAAGATCTGATCAGTCCTGAGACGCGCTCGTGGGAAGAGTTCTATCGCAACCGCTGGCAGCACGACAGAGTGATTCGCAGCACTCACGGCGTCAACTGCACCGGCGGTTGCAGTTGGGACATTTACGTCAAGCAAGGCATCGTCACCTGGGAGATGCAGGCGCTCGATTATCCGCTGCTCGAAGACGGCCTGCCGCCATATGAACCGCGCGGCTGCCAGCGCGGTATCTCGTACTCCTGGTACCTCTACAGTCCGATCCGCGTGAAGTACCCCTACATTCGCGGCGCGCTACTCGATTTGTGGCGAGAAGCAAAAGCCATCCATGACGATCCGGTTGAAGCCTGGAAATCTTTAGTCAGCAACAAAGAATCTCGGGCCCGCTATCAGCGCGCACGCGGCAAGGGCGGTTTCCGCCGCGGCAGTTGGGAAGAGCTGCGCGAGCTGATTGCCGCCGCCACTATTCACACGATCAAAAAACACGGTTCGGATCGCGTCGTCGGCTTTTCGCCGATTCCCGCGATGTCGTTTTTGAGTTACGGCGCCGGCTCGCGCTTCCTGCAATTGCTCGGCGGCGTGAATCTCAGCTTTTACGACTGGTATTCTGATCTTCCTCCAGCCAGCCCGGAAGTCTGGGGTGACCAAACCGACGTGGCGGAGAGCGCCGACTGGTACAACTCGAAATTCCTCGCGGTCATGGGTTCGAACCTGAACATGACGCGCACGCCTGATTGCCACTTTGCCGCTGAGTCACGTCACAACGGGACGAAGATGGTCGTGCTGGCCCCGGACTTTAGCCAGGTATCGAAATATGCCGACCAATGGATTCCGCTCAACGCCGGTCAGGACGGCGCTTACTGGATGGCGGTGAATCACGTCATCCTCAAAGAGTTTCATCACGAGCGCGAGACGCCATACTTCCTGAACTATCTAAAGCGTTACACCGATACACCATTTCTGGTTCGGCTCGAAAAGCTCGGAGTCCCGCCTTCAGGCGGAATTGAGTCAGAGGACGATCTGCCGCCTAAAGGCGTAACTCCAAACGACGTCTACTCAGCGGGCCGTCTGCTGCGCGCAAACAAATTCTCGCGCTACGCACAGGAAGAAAATGGCGACTGGAAATTCCTGGTCTTCGATTCGTTATCAAACGAACCGCGCATGCCCGGAGGCTCAGCAGGTCATCGCTGGGGCAAGACTGAGGGCAAGTGGAACCTCGAGCCAAAGGATCCGACCGATGGATCGCTAATCGAGCCGCAATTGTCTTTCATCGACAGTCACTCTCGTTACGTTAATGTGGCGTTTCCCGAGTTTGGCTCTGACCGTGTCTTTCATCGCGGTGTGCCGGCTAAATGGATCGAGACGGACGAAGGCGAGGTACTCGTCACCACCGTTTACGACTTGCTGATGGCCCAGTTTGGTGTCGATCGCGGACTGGGTGGTGATTACCCGGCGGATTACAACGATGAGCAACAATCGTACACGCCTGCGTGGCAGGAGAAGTGGACCGGAGTTAGCAAGGAGACGGTGATTAAGTTTGCGCGCGAGTGGGCCTCGACCGCGGAAAAGACCGAAGGCAAGTGTGCGGTGGTCATCGGCGCCGGCGTCAACCACTGGTACCACAACAACCTCATGTACCGTTCAGCAATGACGGCGTTGATGCTCTGCGGCTGTGTGGGGAAGAACGGTGGCGGACTTAATCACTACGTCGGGCAGGAAAAACTCGCGCCCGTCGCCGCCTGGTCCAACATCGCCTTTGCGAAAGACTGGATACCACCTTCGCGCCTGCAGAATGCTCCTTCGTGGCATTACGTTCACAGCGAGCAATGGCGTTACGAGCGTGGATTTACCGACTACTACTCCGTACCGCGGAACGGTAAACCTGATGGCCTGGCCAGTGGGCATACTGTCGACCTGCAAGCGAAAGCGGTGCGCTGCGGCTGGCTTCCTTTCTACCCGCAATTCAACAAGCCAAATCCGGAAGTAGTGCAGGATGCCTTAACCGCCGGCGCAAAGAGCGATCAAGAGATTGTTGACTACGTCGTACGGCAGCTCAAAGAGAAGAAGCTCCCGATGTCGATGGAAAACCCGAGTGCGCCGGAAAACTGGCCGCGCGTGTGGTTCATCTGGCGCGGTAACGCATTGATGGCCAGCGCCAAGGGCCATGAGTTTTTCCTGAAGCATTACCTGGGCACACATCACAACGACATCGCTGAAGAATGCGCGGCAGGCTCAGTGAAGGATGTCGTCATGGATGGCAAAGCGCCCGAAGGAAAGCTTGACCTGATCGTTGATCTCAACTTTCGTATGGATACCTCGGCGCTCTACTCCGACATCGTTTTGCCGGCAGCCACCTGGTACGAAAAAGCTGACCTCAACTCGACGGACATGCATTCGTTTATTCATCCGCTTTCTGAAGCGGTGCCGCCGTGCTGGGAATCGCGTAGCGACTGGGACATCTTTCGCGGATTGGCAAAGAAGGTCAGCGAACTTTCGGAAAAACACCTGCCAGCGCCGGTGAAAGATCTGGTTGCCATGCCGCTTTCGCACGATACGCCTGATGAGATTTCGCAAAGCGAGGTCAAGGATTGGGGCAAAGGCGAATGCGAGCCAGTGCCGGGTAAGACCATGGGCCACTTCGCCGTCGTCGAACGCGATTATGTGAACCTATACAACCGCTTCATCTCGCTCGGGCCGTTGGCCAGGAAGAACGGCATGGGCGCGCACGGGGTGAAGTACGGAATTGAAGACTTCTACGATTCGGTCGTTGAGTCGCAGTCGTATCCGATTGTCGAATGGAATGGCCAGAAGTATCCGTCTTTGAAAAGGGCGGAAGACGCCGCGGATATGATCCTGTTGCTTGCGCCCGAGACCAACGGTGAACTGGCGTATCGCGCATATCAATTTGTCGAGAAGAAAGTGGGACTGCCACTGGCTGATCTGGCTGAGAAGAATCGCAACGCGCGCACTTCGTACAAAGATCTGCAAGCACAACCCCGTCGCTTGCTCAATAGTCCGATCTGGTCGGGTTTGACCAGTGATGGCCGCGCCTATTCAGCGTTCACCTATAACTACGAACGGCTGGTGCCGTGGCGCACGCTCACCGGCCGGCAACAGTTTTACCTTGACCATGAGGGCTACATCGCGTTTGGCGAGAGTTTGCCTACCTACAAACCGTCCCCGAAGCCGGCGGACTACGGCGATCTGAAGCACAGCAGCACCGCAGGCAACGTGAAAGCGCTCAATTACCTGACACCGCATGGCAAATGGCACATCCACTCAACCTATTCCGACAACCACCGCATGATGACGCTCTCACGCGGGTGCGAGCCGTTGTGGATTAACGACGAAGACGCCGACGAACTTGGCATCAAGGACAACGACTGGGTTGAGACTTACAACGACAACGGCGTTGTCTGCACGCGCGCGGTGGTGAGCCATCGCATTCCCAAGGGCGTGTGCATTCAATATCACTCGCCCGAGAGAACGTTGTCGATACCGAAATCGCCAATGCGGGGCAACCGTCGCGCCGGCGGACACAACAGTCTCACCCGCATTCGTTTGAAGCCGGTGCTGATGATGGGCGGCTACGGGCAGTTTACATATCACTTCAATTACTGGGGTCCGACGGGCGTGAACCGCGACACGTTTGTGCTGGTGCGAAAGATGGAGAAGGTGAGTTGGTAACGAAGTCTCAAGTTTCGAGTTTCAAGTCTCAAGTTGAAAGCCTCGGAACCTTGAGACTTGGAACTTGAAACTTGGGACTCTCCGAAGGAGAAAGAATGGACGTTCGCTTACAAATCTCGATGGTCTTTCACCTCGACAAGTGTATCGGCTGTCACACCTGCTCGATCGCCTGCAAGAACGTTTGGACCGACCGCAAAGGCGCCGAGTACATGTGGTGGAACAACGTCGAGACGAAACCCGGCACCGGTTATCCGACGGCGTGGGAGGACCAAAGCAAGTACAAAGGTGGATGGGAGCAGAAGAATGGCAAACCCAAGTTGAAGATGGGCGGGCGGTCTCTGCGCGTGCTGAATATCTTTCACAACCCCGACATGCCGCGCATGGATGACTACTACGAACCCTGGACCTACAAATATGAGGATCTCTTCAACTCACCTGAAGGCGCAGACCAGCCAACCGCGCGCCCGATCTCGATGGTCACGAACAAGCCCATCGATATCAAGGCCGGGCCGAATTGGGATGACGATCTGAGTGGCTCGCCGGTTTACGCGGCAAACGATCCGAACCTCGAAGCCTTAACGCCAGAACAGCGGGAAGAGCTTTTCGATATCGAGCGTCTCGTCTTCTTCTATCTTCCGCGCATCTGCAATCACTGCTTGAACGCCTGCTGTGTCGCGGCGTGTCCTTCGGGCGCAATTTACAAGCGTGGCGAAGACGGCATCGTGCTCATCAACCAGGAGCGCTGCCGTGGCTGGCGCATGTGCGTCACGGCCTGTCCTTATAAGAAGACTTTCTATAACTGGTCCACCGGCAAATCCGAGAAGTGCATTCTCTGCTTTCCGCGCCTTGAAACCGGCCAGGCTCCCGCTTGTTTCCATTCTTGCGTAGGCCGCAT
The DNA here is from genome assembly GCA_041497335.1 of Pyrinomonadaceae bacterium. Taxonomy (GTDB): domain Bacteria; phylum Acidobacteriota; class Blastocatellia; order Pyrinomonadales; family Pyrinomonadaceae; genus UBA11740. Next base: position 151,798 of record JBGQGG010000010.1, read on the forward strand.
TCGCTATCTGGGCGGGCTGCTCTACGACGCTGATCGCATCGTTGAAGCGATGAGCGTGCCCGACGACCAACTCGTAGATGCGCAACGCGAGATGATTCTCGATCCGTTTGATCCTGAGGTGCGTGCAGCGGCCCTGCGCAACGGAATCGACGAGCGCACGCTCGAAGCTTGCGAGCGCTCGCCCGTTTACAAGTACGTGAAGGAGTGGAAGCTGGCCCTGCCGCTGCACGCCGAATTTCGCACTCTGCCGATGCTCTTCTATGTGCCGCCGCTCCTGCCGGTAATGGCCAAGACTGATGACGGCGTGTACGACTCTTCGAATGAAGAGCTGTTCAGCCCGATCGAGAAGGCGCGCCTGCCAATGGAATATCTCGCCCGCTTGTTCTCCGCCGGAAATGTCGATCCCGTGCGGCTGGCGTTGAAGAAACAGTACGCGATTCGACTGTTCAAACGGATGGAGACGGTCGGCGACATGGATCCATTGGTAGTAAAGCAGGCGCTGGCTGAGGTTGGTTGTTCTGAAGCTGAGGCGGAACAGATCTATCGTCTGACGTCTTTGCCGACAGTGGACGATCGCTACGTTATTCCGCCGATGCATCGTGAAGAAGCGATGCAGATGCTGAATGACGATGTGTCGGCAGGCGAAGCGGGATTCGGTTTCCGCGAAGCACCGGCGCGCGGTGCGTAAGAAAGACAGTAGGAAGTAAGCAGTAGGCAGTAAGCAGAAGGCAGGAAAAGATGGCAATGAAATCGATCTACGAGAATCTGGCTGACTTGCTCGACTATCCGGTCGCGGATTGGCAGTCGCGATGTGATGAATGCAAAGAACTGCTGACTGCCGGGAGCGAATCATTCGTGAGCCAATTCTCCTTGTTCGCAAGCGAGACTGAAAGGCTTTCGCTTTCTGAGCTTCAGGAACTCTACACGCGCACTTTTGATCTGAGTCCCGTATGCGCGCTCGACATTGGCTATCACCTATTTGGCGAAGACTATAAACGAGGTGTGTTTCTGGCAAATCTTCGGGAGACAGAAGCGCCATTCGATTTGGGCCAGGAGCATCAACTGCCCGATTACCTGCCGGTGCTGTTGCGCTTGTTGACTAAGCTCGATGACGAAGAACTGCGGAGTGCGTTAATCGCTGACTGCATGATTCCGGCGCTGGAAAAGATGTTGAAAACATTGAGCGAAGGCGAGAACCCGTATCGACATCTGATTGCCGCAGTCAATACCAAACTGAAGTCAGAGGCTGGCGCTTATCCAGCAACTATTCAGCGGGCGCATTTACCGATTCTTCAAGCGGCTGCGTTCAGCGAGACAAACACTGATCTGTTCTGAGGTCATGACCATGCTCGACAATCTCTTTTACATCATCCTTCCCTACGCGGCCATCACGCTCGCTATCGTGATCACAGTGCAGCGTTATCTCAAACGCGGCTTTACATACTCCAGTCTGTCGTCACAGTTTCTCGAGAGCGATGAACTCTTCTACGGATCAGTTCCTTGGCACATCGGCATTCTGGTAGTTCTTCTGGGCCACGTCATTGGCTTTGCAATTCCGCGGCAAGTGCTCTGGTTCAATGGAGTACCAGCGCGTCTTTACATTCTTGAGACCACTGGGCTGCTGTTTGGGCTCCTGGCTCTGGTCGGAATTGTCAGCCTGATCGTTCGACGCTTCACTTCGGCTCGGATCCGCGCCGTCACGTCATGGATGGACGTGGTCGTGCTGTTGGTGTTGTTGGTGCAGGTAATCCTCGGCGTTTACACGGCACTGTTCTATCGCTGGGGCTCGTCATGGTACGCGACATCGGCAGTGCCCTATCTGCGTTCGCTATTCACCCTGCAACCAGATTTGAAAATGATCGCGCCACTGCCGATGGCGGTAAAGGCGCACATTATTAATGCCTTCATCTTTCTGGCGATTCTGCCGTTCTCGCGTCTAGTCCACATGCTCGTCGTTCCTGTTCAGTACTTGTGGCGTCCCTATCAACTTGTGATCTGGAACGGGGACCGGCGCAAGCTTCGCGGACAAGCACCACGGCCGAAGAAACAACCAGAGTCCGCAATAGCGCCGACAGGCGCAGATGGAGTTGTGGTTAGTAAGTCCGTAACGGTGAGGTAGAGAAAAGCCGTGGTGAGCCTTCAGTGCCGTAGGCACGAAATGTTTATAGAAATGAGACCCCTTTCATCTCCAAACCCATTTATGGGTGACAGAGCAAACATTTCGCTCCTGACGGAGCTGGCCTGTCTTAGTCAACGATCGGTTCTATAAACATTTCGCCGCTACGCGGCTGAGCGCGAGCCGCAAATAGTTTCATGAGTCTGAGAACCGCAAAGATCATTTCTTTGTTAGTGACGCTGATCGGCGTGGCCGTGGTCTGGCAAGGCTCAAACTTTCGCGGCCTGGGAAACCAGCAAGGCTATCAACCGGCGCAGCCGATTAACTTTTCACACAAAGTTCACGCGGGCGATAACCAGATTCAGTGTTTGTACTGTCACTCGTCGGCGGACAAGTCGACCGTGGCCGGCATCCCGGCGGCGAGCACGTGCATGAATTGCCACACGAAGATTCTTAAGGACTCGCCGGAGATACAAAAGATCGCGGCGGCGTTGGCGCAAAACAGGCCCGTAGAATGGGTGAAAGTAAATGATCTGCCCGACCACGTCGCTTTCAATCACAGTCGCCATGTCACTGCTGGAGTGAAGTGCCAGCTCTGTCATGGTCCCGTGGAAACGATGGATCGGGTTGAACAGTTCGACATTCTGTCAATGGGCATGTGTGTTGGCTGCCATCGCACACACCGAGAAGTGACGCTGGACGAAAACGGCCGACCGACCGTCACCAAAGAAGTCACGCCCAAGAGACTAATGGCATCGACGGATTGCTCCGTGTGCCATCACTGAGAACAGCGATGAGTAATGAGTGATGAGTAACGGACAGAAACTTTGGCAGATATTTCGAGAGCAGGATGGCAAGCCGGTTGATCTGTCGGCGAAAAGTCCCGGCGCCGGAGTGTCGCGTCGCACATTTCTTGAGGTGTTGGGCTATTCGACGGCTGCGCTGACGCTGAGTGGCTGCCGCGCACCTCAGCAGAAGATCATTCCGTATCTCAAGCAGCCAGTCGAATTTACTCCTGGAGTATCGAGTTGGTTTGCTTCGGTTTGTGGCGGTTGCAATGCATCGTGTGGCGTACTCGTGAAAGTGCGTGATGGCCGGCCGATCAAGCTGGAAGGCAATCCTGATCATCCACTCTCCAGCGGCGGTCTATGCGCGTTGGCCCACGGCATGGTCTTCGGTCTGTACGACCCTGAACGCCTGCGGCAACCATTGGTCGGTTCCCAGCCGGCTACATGGGAACAAATCGATCAAGAGATTACTCAGAAGCTGGCGGCGATTAAACAGTCTGGCGGCAAGGTCCGCGTGCTGACGGGACCCATTACCGGCCCAACCTCGCTAGAGACGATTCAGAAATTCCTGATCCAGTTCAACGACGCCAAGCACGTTACTTACCAGCCGGTTTCAACTGATGCCATTAGGCAGGCTCATCTGCGCTCGCATGGCACGAACGCTATTCCTTCATATCGGTTCGACAAAGCGCGCCTGGTGATCAGCTTTGGCGCAGACTTTCTGGGGACGTGGATCTCGCCCGTGCAGTTCACGCGCGGTTACGCCAAGGCGCGCAGTCTACAGAACGGTGAGCGCGAGATGTTGAGGCATTTGCAGTTTGAATCGCGCATGTCGTTGACGGGCAGCAATGCGGACACGCGCGTCAAGGTTTCACCAACGGAAGAAATCCAGGCGCTGCTCTATCTGGCCAAGCTCGTGGCGATATCGAATGGGGCTAACAGCGCATCCGCGTTGCCGGTCGCTCCGCAACTCGCGAGTTTCGAGCCCGCGCGGTTGAATCAAAAGACACGAGATGCAGTCGATAGAGTTAGCAAAGACCTGGCGAAGCTCCGGGGCGGAGCTCTCATTGTTAGCGGCTCCACCGATCCGGACATGCAGTACGTCGTGAACTTCATCAACCATGAGGCGGGCAGTTACGGCAACACCGTTGACCTCGCCGCATCTTCTGCCAATAACCTCAGCAGCGATCAGGACATGGTCGAACTCGTGCGCCAAATGAACGCGGGCGAGATCGCGGCTTTGATTGTGTCTGGCGTGAATCCAGCCTACGACTACTTCGATAGTCAGGCCTTCAGTAATGGCATGCAGAAGGCGTCGCTGAAGGTCTCGCTCAATTCCACTCTCGACGAGACATCCTCACTCGCCGACTATGTCTGCCCGCAAAGCCACTTCCTGGAAGCGTGGGATGATGTCGAACCAGTACGCGGCACGCTCAGTGTAAACCAACCAACCATCGCGCCGTTGTTTCAGACACGTGCCCTTCAAGAGAGTCTGCTGCGTTGGAGCGGCGACGGTCGCAGTTTCTACGATGTGCTCAGACTATCGTGGCGCGAAAAGCTTTTTCCACAACAGAAGCAGTACACGAACTTTGATGAGTTCTGGGATCAAACACTGCAAAAGGGTGTGTTCACTCCGGAATCGGCCCGCACGGAAACACCCGCGTTCAAACCAGACGGACTTAACGAAGCAACCTCTAGGCTGATTTCGGTTTCGGGCGAAACGGTGGATGGTGTAGGGCTAGTCCTTTATCAGAAGGTTTCGATCCGCGACGGCAAATATGCCAACAACCCGTGGCTACAAGAGTTGCCGGATCCCATTACCAAGATCACGTGGGACAACTATGCGACTGTCTCGCCGCGTTATGCCGAGACCGCCGGTGTGGAAGAAGGCCGCATCGTTCGCGTTTCAAAAGGACCGGCTTGGATCGAGCTGCCAGTGCACATTCAACCCGGTCAGCATGACGACGTGGTGGCGATTGCGCTTGGTTATGGACGCACGCAGGCGGGCAAGGCTGGCAACAACGTCGGCGCCAACGCTTACCCTTTCGTTGCCTTTAATGACGCGACGTTCCGTTACAACACTACAGGAGCCAAACTCGAAAAGACTTCGCAAAGGATCGAGTTCGCGCAAAGTCAGAGCAAAGACTCGATGGAAGATCGTCCGCTGGTCCGAGAACTCGCGCTCGCCGAATACGCCAAGGGCAGAGGGGAAACTGAAGAGGAGTACGGCAGTTTGTGGTCGCCTCACGACTATCCCGAACACAAGTGGGGCCTGGCCGTTGACCTCAGCGCCTGCGTTGGCTGTTCGGCCTGTGTCGTGAGTTGTCAGGTCGAAAACAACGTGCCCGTTGTGGGAAAAGATGAAGTGCGTCGCCGTCGCGAAATGCATTGGATCAGAATCGATCGCTACTTTGAAGGCGACCGTGAAGATCCAAAAGTCTTTTACCAGCCGGTTATGTGTCAGCAGTGTGACAACGCTTCGTGCGAGAGCGTTTGTCCGGTGCTGGCTACCGTTCACAGCAGCGAGGGCCTGAACATGCAGGTCTACAACCGCTGCGTCGGCACGCGCTATTGCGAGAACAACTGCCCCTACAAGGTGCGGCGATTCAACTGGTTTGAGTATCCGCACAGCGATCCGATCGCCAATCTGGCGCTCAATCCGGATGTGACGGTGCGCAGTCGCGGCGTAATGGAGAAGTGCACTTTCTGCGTGCAGCGCATTGAGGAAGTAAAGATTAAGGCCCGCAACGAAGGCCGCGCGATCAAGGACAACGAAATTCAGCCCGCCTGTCAGCAGAGCTGCCCGGCGAACGCGATCATCTTCGGCGATTTGACTGACTTGAAGAGCCGCGTGGCTCAACTGAAGAAGAGCGGTCGCAACTACACGCTTCTGGATGAACTGAATCTGCGGCCGGCACTGAGCTATCTGGCAAAGGTGCGAAATGAAGAGAGTTGAGATGAGTCTCGAAGAACCGCGCGTGAGCGTTAGCTCCGTTAGGAGCGGAATATTTATAGAACCCAAGTTGTTTTGATTAACGAGCTCCTTTAGGAGCGACATGTGGCGCCCCTACGGGGCTGAGAAAAACCAAAAGGCGTCGGGAGCTATAAACATTCTGTCCCTACGGGACTTAACGACAAGTTTCAAAAGGAAGACGATGGCTGTATCGGTCAAAGAAATCAAAGAAGTCGGGCAACAACCCGCTACCTTCGAGATCGCTCATCCGGTCTATTCGAAGTTGCGCAGTCCGCTCATTCTGGGTCACAAGTCGAACGCCGAGGTGACGCGGGACATCTGCCAACTACTCGACCCAAAGCCGGGCCGCGGTTGGTGGATCAGTCTCAGCATTTCATTTGTGTTGCTGGCAATCGGCGTCGTGGCCACGGTCCATACTGTCACTACGGGCATCGGCACGTGGGGCCTGAACCGGACGGTTGGCTGGGCTTTCGACATTACCAACTTTGTCTTCTGGATCGGTAT